>NZ_FRAS01000010.1 GCF_900142395.1 Hymenobacter psychrotolerans DSM 18569
ACGTGCTCGACTCGTTTCCGGTGGCCGTGTGCCACAACACGCGCATTCCGCGCTGCAAGCTCTTGACGGGCAAGGCCTACCACGGCCGCTGCGCCAGCAAGCGCGGTTGGTTTTACGGCCTGAAAGTGCAGGTGGTGGCTACCAGCGACGGCATTCCCGTCGAGTTCCACATCCACGCCGGGGCCGAGTCGGAGCAAACCGGCCAGCGCGGGCTGCCGTTGGACCTGCCCATCGGTAGCGTCCTGTACACCCATGCCGGCTACACGGACTACGTGGCCGAGGACCTCTTCCACGAGGCCAGCGGCAGCCAGCAGGTCACGGCTCGCCGCACCAACAGCACACGCCCGCTGCACCCGGCGCAAACCTTTCTGCTCCAGTATTTCCGCAAAGGCATCGAAACCTGTTTCAGCCAACTCACGGCCCGCTTTCCCAAGCAGATT
Organism: Hymenobacter psychrotolerans DSM 18569; assembly: GCF_900142395.1. Classification (GTDB taxonomy): domain Bacteria; phylum Bacteroidota; class Bacteroidia; order Cytophagales; family Hymenobacteraceae; genus Hymenobacter; species Hymenobacter psychrotolerans. Next base: position 441 of record NZ_FRAS01000010.1, read on the forward strand.
CATGCCGTGACAGCCGCCGGATTTGCCCTCAAAATTGCCCTCTTCGTTTTCGCCCACACCCTCCACCAAGCCGGCCTATAGCCCGCAACTTGGGTTTGCTAATTAAGATTATATATAAGTGTTGTTACCTAATTTACGTCATGCATATTCTATGCTTTTGAATCTATAGTAACGAAGTAAGGCCTATCTATTAATCAGGAGTCCTGAATATGAGCTGTAGTTGAGAAGATACGATTGATGGGGAGCGTCCTTATTCGGGCTGCTTATGTCTATCTTCATGCTTCAATGCTTCCTCATGTCCTTAACTCACCCTTGGTTTCTACTTGGTCTGCTTGCGTTAGCTATTCCTATAGCTATCCATCTATTTGAACTGCGGCGGCCTAAGCGCGTGGTCTTTACTAATGTTGAGTTTATCAAGGAAGTCAGGCTAGTTACTGCTCGCCAGCGTAAACTCAAGCATCTGTGGATTTTGCTGGCCCGACTAAGCTTCGTTTTGTTTCTGGTCATGATGTTTGTGCAGCCTTATATAGCTGCTCCAATACAGGATAGTAAGCAACGTGTAGTGGGTGTGGTGGTCGATTCTTCCCCTAGCATGCAGGCTGGCGCGAGTGAAGCAGACAACTATTTCGATCAAGCAGTAGAGCAAGCCAGGAATCTGCCGAATGCTTATTCAGCAGGTGGGCAGTTCATGTTTGCTCAAGATCAACTTCAGCCATTGAACTCGGCAGCTTATCGGGAGTCGTTGGATAAGCTGCGGGTTTCCGGGCAGAGCGCTAGCCTTACTAACTTGATCAACCGTGCCGGAGCTAGTGTGGGGGCTCAGAAGGCAGGGGAGATATTTGTCTTTTCGGACTTTCAGAGAAATGCGTTTACCGTTCAGAGCTTGGAAAAGCTGGACTCAACGCAACAAGTGTTTCTAGTCCCGGTAGGTGGAGCAAATTCGCGCAATGCTTTTGTGGATAGTGTCTGGCTTGATGACGCATTTGTGCGCAGCAACACCGATATAACGGTTCATGTGCGTCTACGCAATGGCGGAAAAGAGCCAGTAGAAAATTGCCAGGTGAAACTGTTCGTTGGCCAGCAGCAAGCTACGGCCTTCACGGTGACGGTGCCGGCGAAAGAGCCAATTGCTGTGACTGCGCGCGTGCGCATAACCTCAGCTGCCCCTGCCTACTGTAGAGTGGAGTTGGAGGACTATCCGGTTACGTTCGACAACGCTTATTATTTCTCGCTGCAGCCCTCTCCCAAAGTGCGCGTACTGGATATAGCCGGGCCGCAAGTGCCGCCGACGCAGCAACTATACTCCAACGAACCACTGTTCAGCTACAGCCGCACAACTGCCGGTAGCCTGAGCTATCAGTCAATTGAGGGAGCCAGCCTGGTACTGGTGCAAGGGCAGAGTCAACTAACTGCCAGCCTGCGCGAGAGTCTGCAACGAGTGGTGCAGCGTGGTGGTTCGGTCGCAATTGTGCCTACCAGTAATGTGCAGGGGCGCGCTTCCTACGATTTGCTTTTCCGAGAGCTTGGCGTTGGGCCAGTGCAATGGGAGGATGCGGCCAGCGCGCCGGTGTTACGCTCCGTGGCCACACCTGAGCGGCGCAACCCCTTCTTTCGGGATGTATTTAGTGCGCAAAGCCGCCAGCCGGTGATGCCTAAGGCGGCGCCGGTGTTGCGCTGGTCACGGTCGGGTAGCGAAATTCTGCGGCTGCAGGACGGTGACGGGTTTCTGGGGGCATTTACCAGCGGCAACGGAACAGTCTACTTGTTTTCGACTCCGTTTGATGAGGCGCGTACCGATTTTATGCAGCACGCTTTGTTTGTGCCGGTGATGTACCGGCTGGCAATGCAGAGCTTCCAGCGTGAGCAGCAGCCGGCGTATCGGCTCAACCAAGGAACCGTTGTGGTACCGGTAGATGCCGTTCCGGGCCAGGGTGAGCAGGTATTCAAGCTCATTAAAGACAGCCTGACCTACATTCCCAGTCAGCGGCTACAGGCCGGTACGCTCCGCTTTGAAGTGCCGGCTGCCATGCGCGAGCCGGGCTTCTACACATTGGTGCGTGGCAGCCAGCCGGTGGCTACGTTGGCGTTCAATATTGACAAAAAAGAGTCGGAGCTGGCGGCTTACTCCGCGGAGGAATTGCGGCAGCTCATCGGGCCTACCCGCAAGAACGTGCAGGTGTATGACGCCAGTACGGGTGAGTCGGTGGCGGCGCGCTACAAGGCGGAGCGGGTAGGCACCCCGCTGTGGCAGTATTGCCTGTGGGCCGCGCTGGCTTCCCTGCTGGCCGAAGTGCTGTTGCTGCGCTTCATGAACCGTACTAAAACCGCCGAGCCGGTGGCCATGGCCGCCTAGAATGGAAGCAGGCGTCGTATCTTGCCGCTCTCATCTGATTTGCTCTTGGAAACTACTGCTCCTACTTCCAGCCCGGTTTTGCGCACTGCTTTGTTGTGCGGCACGGTAGCTGGCCTGCTCTGCATTGGTTGGGTCCTCTTTCTGTACCTGACCGACAACAACCCATACGGTCCTAAACGGACACTGTCGGATTTCTTCCCTCCGATTGCCGCTGTTGTCAGCCAGATTCTGTTGCGGAGGTATTATGCCGAAGGGCCTGGGTTGGGGAAGGCAGTAGGCGTGGGAGTATTGGTGACGGTGCTGACTGCGCTGCTGGCCGCTACCGGGCTCTACCTGTTCGCCCGCACTGCCGATGCCAGCCTCATCGAGCAGCATCTGGTGGAGGCCCGGCAGCTGCTGGAAAATGCCAAGTCGTTGTATATGGCCCAGACCAACGGGCGGCAGCAATTTGAGGCTACACTGCGCAATCTGGCGCATACTCCGGCGGCTTTTGCACAGGACGAATTTCTGAAGAAGATGCTGCTGGGCATCTTAATCAGTATTCCAGGCGGGATATTCCTGAGGAAATAGAATATTGCACCCTGCAAATTCTTTCTTCCACTTTCCAACACCTTTCCCATGGAAAACACAACTACTCCTGTTACGACCAGCGCCGTAGCCATCCGCTATGGCCTGCTGACCGGGCTGGTATCCATCATTTTCTCGTTTCTGCAACTCAGCCTCATCGACGATCCGGAAACACCGCTGCGCTGGCTGAGTCTGGTGATTCTTGCGGTAGGCATCTGGCTGGCCCATAAACAGTTTAAGCAGCTTAATAATGGGTTTATGAGCTACGGCCAGGGTGTGAGCCTTGGCACCATCCTGGCAACAGTTTCGGGAGTGATTGGAGGGGTGTTCAGCTACATATACTTCACGTTCATCGACCCTACCTATATGCAGCGCGTTATGGACCTGACCCGCTCACGCATGGAGGAAAAAGGCATGGACGACGCCCAAGTCGACCAGGCTATGGCTATGGCGGAAAAGTTTTCCGGGCCAATAGCTACCACGATATTCGCGGTTCTGGGAGCCTTGCTTATTGGCCTCATCATTTCACTGGTGATATCTGCCATCACCAAACATGCCCGCCCCGAGTTTGAGTAAACGTCCTTCTTTTCCGGTTGAGCTATCCATCGTCGTTCCGTTGCTCAACGAAGCCGAGTCGCTGCCGGAGCTGACCCGCTGGATACACCGCGTGCTAACCCAGCATGGGCTTACCTACGAGGTGATTCTGGTAGACGACGGCTCCACCGACACTTCCTGGGAAGTAATTGAGGAGCTGGCCGAAACCGATACGCACCTGCGCGGCATCCGCTTCAACCGCAACTACGGCAAGTCGGCGGCCCTGAACGTGGGCTTCAAGGAAACGAGCGGGCGGGTGGTGTGCACCATGGACGCCGACCTGCAGGACTCGCCGGAAGAGCTGCCCGAACTGTACCGCATGATTACGGAGCAGGGCTACGACCTGGTGAGCGGCTGGAAAAAGAAGCGCTTCGACCCCTTGTCGAAAACCATTCCGACCAAGCTGTTCAACGGCGTCACGCGTTGGATTTCGGGCATCCAGCTGCACGATTTCAACTGCGGCCTCAAAGCCTACGACCACCGCGTGGTACGCAGCATCGAGGTGTATGGCGAAATGCACCGCTATATCCCCGTTATTGCCAAATGGGCAGGTTTCCGCAAGATTGGCGAGAAGGTGGTGCAGCACCAGGAGCGTAAGTACGGCACCACCAAGTTCGGGCTGGAGCGGTTCGTGTACGGCTTCCTCGATTTGATGAGCATCACGTTCGTGAGCCGATTCCGGCGGCGCCCCATGCACTTTTTCGGCACGATGGGCATGATTTCGTTTGTGCTCGGGATGCTGATTACGCTGTGGCTGGTGAGCGAAAAGGTGTATCTGTCCTTCCACAACCTGGAGGCCCGCAACGTAACAGACCAGCCGCTGTTTTTCCTGGCCCTGACGGCCGTGATGATTGGGGCTATGCTGTTCCTGACGGGCTTCCTGGCTGAGCTGATCCAGCTGAACGGCGCCAACCGCAACGACTACCTGGTGCGGGACAAGGTAAACCTTACGTAAGACAACACGAGCTGAAACGTCATGCGAAGCCGCAGCTTTGCATGACGTTCTTTTTTGCAGAAGCCTATGAAAGTGGTCATCATCGGGCCGGCGTATCCGCTCAGGGGCGGGCTGGCCACCTACAACGAACGACTGGCCCGCGCCTTCCGCGAAGTCGGCGACGAGGTGCGGCTGGTGACATTTTCGCTGCAATACCCCGATTTCCTGTTTCCGGGCCAGACGCAGTTCAGCACCGAGCCCGGCCCCGCCGACCTCGATATCGAAGTCAGCATCAACTCCGTGAACCCCTGGACGTGGTGGCGCGTGGGCAATAAGCTACGCCGCGAAAAGCCGGATCTGGTGATTTTTCGGTTCTGGCTGCCGTTTATGGGGCCGGCGCTGGGCACGATTGCGCGAGTAATTCGCCGCAACCGCCACACCCGCCTCGTCGCCATCACCGATAATGTAATTCCGCACGAGAAGCGCCCCGGCGACCGGCCACTCACGCAGTATTTCCTTGCAGCCTGCCACGGTTTCGTGACCATGAGCCGGGCGGTGCTGGCCGATTTGCGCCGCCTGCATTTCCGGCAGCCGGCCCTCTACAAGCCGCATCCGCTCTACGACAATTTCGGCCCGCTCAGGCCCAAAGCAGAGGCCCGGCAAGCCCTAGGCCTCGACCCGGCGTTCGGTTACCTGCTGTTCTTTGGCTTTATCCGGGCCTACAAGGGGCTCGATATTCTGCTGGAAGCGTTTGCCGACCCCCGCCTGGCCGCATTGCCCGTGAAACTCATTGTAGCGGGCGAATACTACGAGGACGCCGCGCCCTACGAAGCCCTGATCCGGCAGCACAACCTGGAAAGCCGCCTGATTCGCGCCACCGACTTCATTCCGAATGAGCGGGTGGTAGACTATTTCTGCGCCGCCGATATGGTAGTGCAGCCCTACAAAAACGCCACGCAGAGCGGCGTTTCGCAGATTGCCTATCATTTCGAGCGGCCCATGCTGGTGACAGACGTAGGCGGCCTGGCTGAGCTGATACCGGATGGCGAAGTCGGCTACGTAGTACCGCCGAAGCCCCAGGCTATTGCCGATGCGCTGGTGGATTTCTACGAACACCAGCGCGAAGCGGAGTTTACGGCCGGCGTATGGGCGCGCAAAAAGGAATTCTCGTGGAGCGAGATGGTGACGGCCTTGAAGGAAGTCGCCAGCCCCAGTTGAGCAGCGCTTGTATTTTGAGCCGTAGCATAAAAAGAGCCTCCCGCACTGCAGTCGGGAGGCTCTTTGCTTACTGTGTAGCTGGCATTATACCGGTACGCTTGCCTGCACAGCGGCGAATACCTTTTCAGCCGGCAAATCCTCCATGCAACTGGTACCGAGCTGGCAGGTGCCGCGGTAGAAACACACGCACTGCTTGTCCGGCCCCACCAGCTGGCCGCGGCCGTAGAGGTCGAATTCGTAAGGGTTGAAGATGTTGTTCATCAGGATGGTGGGCTTGCCCAGCGCAATGCTGATGTGCATGCCCATGGTCACCTGCGTCACGATGCCGTCCATTTGGTGCATGAGGTTGATGAACTGCTGCAGCGGAAACGTGCCCAGATACGTGGCGCCGGTGGCAGCCTGCAGCACCTGGTTGCGGGCGTTTTCTGCTTCGCCGCCCAGGAGCACGGGCGCGTAGCCGGCGGCCTGCAGCTGTGTAATCAGGGCAATCCATTTCTCGTCCGACCACAGGCGCGTCGTCCACCGGTCGCCGCAGCCGGTGTTGAGGCCGATGCGCGGCCGGCCCTCCGGGAGGGCTTCCCAGCGGTAGCCCTTGTCCTCGTGCGTGTCGAACACGTATTCTTCGCCCCGGAAATCGAAGCCGCACAGCTCGAATATCTCCTGCACGTAGGGCTTCTGGTTCTGCAGGCTGAGCTGGTCGAAAACGCCGGTCAGGAATTTATGGTGAGCCTGCTCGTTCTGGGGCCACGCTACCCCGTCGTACTCGCGCAGCGTGTAGCCGAACTTAGCCGGCGCCTCTACTTTGAGCAGCAGCGCGCAGGCTTCCTTTTCCTTGTCGAGGTTGATGGCTACATCGAAGTGCCGGGCCATAAGCTGCAGAGAGCTGGCGAAATCGAACTTCAGAATCTCGTCTACCTCCCCCTGGGGCAGAATGGCGGGCGTGAGCGTGAGCCACGTAATATAGCAGCCCGGGTACTCCTGGCGCAGCCGGCGCAGCAGCGGCGTGGTCCGAATTACGTCGCCGATGGCACCCAGCTTGATGAGCAGAATGCGTTTCTGAACCGGCGCGTACACCGGACAGCTCTGGCAGATGTAGCCGTGCTCCTTGTTAGGGCGGCAGGGCAGGTCGCCGCGGAAATAGCGGCAGTCGGCATGAACAGTGACGCCGGAAAGGTCGGACATAAGGGGCACGGTTAGGAACCGCGAAGATAGCCAGCCAGTCCGATGTTGGGTATAGCCTTTAACGGGGAAGTAGCTGCGGAATACGCGGCGCCTCCGGATTATGGCTCCCTGGCGCGTCAGATTCGGCGGGCCTGGAGGCGGGCCGCACCGAGTACCAGTTTGGCAAGTCGGTGCATTGGGCGGCAGGAGGCATCAGCTTGTCGCGGGTGCTGGCCGGCAGCTCACCAGAAGCGCTGCCTGAAGCGAAAGAAGTGAAGTCTGACATGCAAATCGGCGATTGGTACAAGGGCGAGTTTGTACCAAAGTTTCACCAATTCCTTCTACTTGGCAATACCTAGTTTTCGGTATTTTAACCAGAATCACCTAGTGTTAAGCTAATGGGAACATGTATCCACGGCACTACGAGGCAAGAGCGGAGACGGACACAAGCAGTTGCCGGAAGACTCTCCAGCACATAGCAAAGCCCGGCCGGTACAACTGCCAACCGGGCTTTGCACAACACGTCAATCGGACTTCCTAGATACCCACGTAGCTCTGCGGCGTGATGGCGCGCAGCTCAGCTTTCACACTTTCCTCTACGTTCAGGCCATCCACAAAAGCGGCAATGGTAGTAGCCGAAATGGCCTCGCCGGTACGGGTCAGGGCCTTGAGGGCGTTGTAGGGGTCGGGGTAGTTTTCGCGGCGGAGCACCGTCTGGAGGGCTTCGGCTACTACCGCCCAGTTAGCTTCCAGGTCGCGGTGCAGGGCGGCTTCGTCGAGGGCCAGCTTGTTGAGGCCGCGTTGCAATGCCGTGAGGGCAATGAGCGTGTGGCCCAGCGGCACGCCCAGGTTGCGCAGCACCGTGGAGTCGGTCAGGTCGCGCTGCAGGCGGCTGATGGGCAGCTTGGCCGCCAAGTGTTCCAGCACGGCGTTGGCCAGGCCCAGGTTGCCCTCGGCGTTTTCGAAGTCAATGGGGTTCACCTTGTGCGGCATGGCCGACGAGCCCACTTCGCCGGCCTTGATGGTCTGGCGGAAATAGCCCATCGAAATGTACTGCCACACGTCACGAGCCAGGTCGATGAGGATGGTGTTGAGCCGTTTCAGGGCGTCGCAGAGCGCGGCCAGGTGGTCGTAGTGCTCAATCTGGGTGGTGGGGTAGGAGCGGTGCAGGCCCAGGCGGTTGTTCACGAATACCTCCGCGAACTGGTGCCAGTCAACCTGCGGGTAGGCTACGTTGTGGGCGTTGAAGTTGCCGGTGGCACCCCCGAATTTCGCCCCGAACGGCACCTGCCCCAGCAGCGCCACCTGCGCATCAAGCCGCGCCACAAACACCTGCACTTCCTTGCCCAGGCGCGTGGGCGAGGCCGGCTGCCCATGAGTGCGGGCCAGCATCGGCACCTCGGCCCACTGCCCGGCCCGCTCGGCCAGGCTGTTGCGCACCTGCGCGTAGGCGGGCAGCAGCGTGTTGATGAGGGCGTGCTGCAAGCTCAGCGGCACGGCCGTATTGTTGATGTCCTGCGACGTCAGGCCGAAGTGAATAAACTCCAGGTACCCGCCCAGCCCCAGCGCCGTAAACTGGTCGCGCAGGAAGTATTCCACGGCTTTTACGTCGTGGTTGGTTACTTTTTCGTGGGCTTTCACGGCTTCAGCATCTGCCGCCGAGAAGTTCTTATAGATGCCGCGGAGCTGCTCAAACACGGTGGCATCTACCGCCTGCAACTGCGGGAGCGGCAATTCGCAGAGCGCAATGAAATATTCAACCTCCACCAGCACGCGGTAGCGAATCAGGGCCAGCTCCGAAAAATAAAGGGCCAACGGGGCCGTGGCAGAGCGGTAGCGGCCATCGAGCGGCGAAACGGCAGTGAGCGAAGTGAGGGCAGCGTAGTCGGCAGCAGCGTTCATGCGTAGAGAGGGTTGGCCAGAAGTAGGCCAAAGGTAGCGAAGGCGCTGCGCGCCGGAAACCGACGAGGGCCTTTTTCGTTACCTTTGTACTCCGAGCGGCGGCGGATTTGGCCTGAATCTGGCCGAGCCGGGCCGCGACTTTCTTCTCTCTCCGAACTGTTCGCGTGACTCCAGCAACCAAGAAAAAAATAGGGATTGGCGTAGGTATCCTGGTGGCCCTGCTGGGCATTGGGCTGGCGGTGTTTCTGGCCAAACGGCAGCAGCTGCTCGATTACGCACTGCAGCAGGTGAAAGTCAAGGCCGAACGCAAGTACCCGGTTACGCTCACGCTGGGCCCGGCCCAGTTCACCGACCTGAATACGGTGCAGGTGGCCGGCATGAGCCTGGTGCCCAATGCCACGCCCTCCGATACGCTGATGCAGGCCCGCCTGATGACGGTTTCGTTGAGCGTAAAGTCGTTGTTTGCGGGGCGTCCGGTGTTCAGCAACCTCGAAATCAGCGACGCCCGCTTTACGGCGCGCAAAACCGCTGCCGGCACCGATAACTACTCGTTTCTCTACAGGAAGAAGGGCAAACAGCCCGCCGTGCCGCGCGACACGACCAAAGGCACCAACTACGGCCTGCTGGCCAACCAGCTGCTCGAAGCCGGCTTCGACAACATGCCCGGCGAAGCCGATTTCCAGAATTTTCTGGTCACCTACGACAGTCCCCGGCACCGCGCCCGCATCGTCATGCCCCGCCTCTCCATCGAAGACGGCGACATTCAGGGCCAGCTGACGGCCGTAATCGACTCGGTGGAAAACCGCGTGGGCGTGCAGGGGCACATCGAGCCCGGCGACTATGCGCTGAACGCCGAAATATTCGGGCTGGACCGCCGGCCCGTTACGCTGCCCTTCGTGCAGCGTCGCTATGGAGCCCGCGTGCAGTTTGATACGTTGCGCTTCAGCGTGGCCGATAAGGAGCTCGACGATGACGAGCTGACGCTGCGCGGCACTGCCTCCGCCGCCAACTTTATTGTCAATCACCCGAAGCTCTCCGACCGGGACGTGCGCTTCCCGCGCGGCGGCATCGACTTTGCGGCGCGCCTGGGGCAGGCATTTGCGGCCCTGGAAAAAGGCACGAAAGTCACGCTCAACCGCATGGAGTTTTATCCGGTGATGAGCATCCGCAAGCTGCCGCTGGAGCAGCGGGTGGTGGGCAAAACGATTAACGGCGTGCGCAACCGCCGCGAGCTGCTGGCCGGCCTGCAGGTGAAAGCCGACATTGAGTCGGCCGAAACGCCGGCCAACACGTTCTTCGCGGCGCTGCCCGAAGGCATGTTCAACACGCTGGAAGGCATGCAGGGCAGCGGCACGCTTCAGTACCGCATGCATCTCAACCTGGATATGAACCGCGTAGACAGCCTTGAATTCAACTCAAGCCTGACGCCGAAGAACTTCCGCATCACGCGCATGGGGGCTGAGGACCTCAACAAGCTCAACACGGAGTTCATCTATACGGCCTACAACGACAAAGGCGACTCCATCAAAGCGTTTGCCGTGGGGCCATCCAACCCGAAGTTTGTGCCCTACGATGACGTGGCCAACTACCTGAAGGCCGCCATCATGACGGCCGAAGACCCGCGCTTTCTCACGCACAAAGGCTTCATGGAAAAGGCTTTCGTGAAGTCGGCCATCCAGAATATCAAAGAGAAACGCTTCGCGCGCGGCGGCAGTACTATCTCCATGCAGCTGGTGAAAAACGTGTTTCTGACGCGGCAGAAAACCGTGACCCGCAAGATTGAGGAGGCCTTGATTGTGTGGCTCATCGAAAATACCAAACTGGTGTCGAAGGAGCGCATGTTTGAGGTGTACCTGAACATTATTGAGTGGGGCCCGAAAATATACGGCGCTACCGAAGCCGCGCAGTTCTACTTCGATAAGCAGCCCGCCAACCTCAACCTGTCCGAGAGCCTGTATATGGCCAGCATCATTCCGCGGCCCAAATACTACCAGAACTCCTTCAACCAGTACGGCGAAATGCGCAGCTCCTCGCGCTACTTCCACCGGCTTATTGCGGATCTGATGCTGCGCAAAGGCCTGATTTCAGAAGACGCCCGCAACACGCTGAGCTATAGCCTGAGTTTCCCCGGCCGCGCCCATGGCTCCATCTTCCGGGCCGTGCGCGACACCGTACGGGCTTTCCAGCCCTCCGATTCTACTCAGTTTGAGCCGCTGAACCTGATTGATTTGCTGGGCGGCATGCCCGACGAAGGCGTGAACACCAACGTGCCCGCCCCGCCCGGCGGCAACCCCAATCCGGCCCCCAAGCCGTAGCTCCCGTTCCGCACAGAAAAGCCCGGCTGATCAACTTCAGCCGGGCTTTTCTGTGAATAAACCTCTGTGCCAGGGCCGCCCTTACGGCTGAATAATTTCTTCCTCTTTCTTGGGCCAGATCAGCGACGCCACAACGGACAGCAGCAGCAGCCCGCCCACTACACCCAGCGACAAGCCCATCGAAACGTGAAACACCTCGGAGAACAGCAGCTTGGCCCCGATGAAAATGAGGATGAGCGAAAGGCCGTAGTGCAGGTAATGAAACAGCCGCATCAGGCCTTCCAGCGCGAAATACAGCGCCCGTAGCCCCAGCAGCGCAAACACGTTGGATGTGTACACAATGAACGTGTCGCGCGAGACGGCCAGGATGGCGGGAATAGAATCGGCGGCAAATACCACGTCGGTAGTTTCTACCATCACCAGCACCACCAGCAGCGGCGTGGCAAACAGGGTGCCGTTCTGGCGCACGAAGAACTTGCCACCGTGCAGCTGGTTGGTGATGGGCAGGTGCCGGCTCAGAAACTTAACGACGGGGTTGGAGTCGGGGTCAATATCGGGCTGGCCGCCGCTGGTAGCCATCTTGACGCCGGTATACACCAGAAAAGCGCCGAGCACATACAGCAGGAAGTGAAACTTGGCCAGCAGCGCGGCCCCGGCCAGAATAAAGACGGCCCGCAACACCAGCGCCCCGATAATGCCCCAGAACAGAATCTTGTGCTGATACTGCGCCGGAACCTTGAAGTAGCTGAAAATGAGCAGAAAGACAAACAGGTTGTCGACGCTCAGCGACTTCTCAATCAGGTAGCCCGTCAGGAACTCCATGCCCGCCTGCGGGCCCATCCAGTGGTAGACGAGGTAGTTGAACGACAGGGACAAAGCAATCCAGAAGGTGCTCCAGCCCAGCGCTTCGCGCATCTTCACGACGTGTGCCTTGCGGTTGAGCACCAGCAGATCGAGCAGAAGCATGGCCAGCACAAAGGCATTGAAGCCAACCCAGAACAGGGGAGTTATTTCCATGAGCAGAAGCAGGGTGAACCCAAAGAACGGTAACAACAGCCACAATAGCTGCCGCTACGCTTACCGGGTTTCGGAAGCGGAGGTTACGGACACCAGCGGCGCCGCGCTGCCGGGCCTTACCTGCTCGAAACGGCGGAACCAGCTGCTGACCTTCATCTTGATAACGCCCAGAAAAGCTTCCTGCACAATGCCCTTGCTCATCTTGGAGGTGCCGCGGGTGCGGTCGGTGAAAATAATGGGCACTTCCTTGATGCGGAAGCCATATTTATACGCCAGCCACTTCATTTCAATCTGGAAGGCGTAGCCCACAAACCGAATCCGGTCGAGCGGAATGGTGCGCAGCACGCGGGCTGTGTAGCACTTAAAGCCCGCCGTGGAATCCATGATGGGCATGCCCGTGATAAAGCGCACATACGCCGAGGCGAAATACGACATCAGCACCCGGTTCATGGGCCAGTTCACCACGTTTACGCCCTGAATGTAGCGCGAGCCGATAGCCAGGTCGTAGCCCTGGTGGGCGCAGGCGTCGTAGAGCTTCACCAGGTCGTCGGGGTTGTGCGAGAAGTCGGCGTCCATCTCAAACACATACTGATAGCCCCGATCCAGCGCCCACCGGAACCCGTGGATATAAGCGGTGCCCAGGCCCAGCTTGCCCTGGCGCTCTTCCAGAAACAGGCGTTCCGGAAACTCTGCCATCAGGTCCCGGATGATGGCCGCCGTACCGTCCGGCGAGCCGTCGTCGATGATAAGTACATCGAACGGCTTGGGCAACGAGAATACCTTACGGACGATGAGTTCCGCATTTTCACGCTCATTATAGGTGGGTATCAGGACGAGCCCATCATTCATTGGTCAAAGATAGAAGTTAGGCAGAGAGTGAAAAGCGGAAACAGGAATTTGTAAAACAGCGAATCAGCCGGTTTGATAGCACAGTGGGCCAGATAATTTCTGGCTGTTGGCAGCTTATTATTTCGTCAGCTCGGCGGCCACCTGCAGCGCATGCCGGATGCAGTCTGGCACGCCCACGCCGCCGCGCCAGTTGGCCACGCTCCAGATGCCCTGCGCCTGCAGCGCATCGGCTGCCGCATGTGCCGGCCCAATACGCTGGTCGAATTGCGGAATAGCCCGGGGCCAAAAGTACCGGAATTGCCACAGAGGTTGCGCGCCTTCCCGCACGTTGTACAGGCGGCTCAACTCCGCGTGCACCGCAGCTTTCTGGGCAGCTTCCGGCTGGCGGGCCTGCTCTTCGTACTGCGCGCCGCCCACAAATGTGGTGAAGAGCACCTGCCCGGCGGGCGCGCGGCCGGGAAAAATAGAACTGGTCCAGATGCTGCCGGCGGCATAAGGCTGCTCGATTTTGGGATTGAGCGCCCCGAATCCGTTCAGCGCGTGGCCCACATCAGCGCGCTGGTAGGCGGTGTAGATGGCGGCCATAGGCGGGTAGTACACGGCGGCCAGCGCGGCGGCGGCTTCCGGAAACAGCGACTGCAGGAGCGGGGCTGCCGCATAGGCCGGCAGCGCCAGAACCACGGCATCGTAGGCGAAGCCCCCGTTCAGGCCGGCCGCAGTCTGCACCTGGTAGCGCCCGTTGCTGGTGCGGAAAATAGCCTGCGCGGCCTGCCCGGTGTGGCGGTGCGTAAGTCGGGCAGCCAGCGCATCGGTCAGTGTCTGGATGCCTTTGCGCAGCGTGATGATGCGCCGACGACCGGCCCCGCCGCCCGCTTTGGCCAGGCCCCGCAGCACCGAGCCGTGCTGCTGCTCCAGGGCCGCTACTTTGCTGAAGGTTTTGTGCACCAGCAGCTGCTCCGGGTCGCCGGCATAGATGCCCGAAATGAACGGATTGACGGCATAGTCCACAATTTCCGGCCCGAAGCGCCGCCGGAAGAAGCTGGCTACCGTTTCCTGCGGATTAACGGGTAGTGCCGGCCGCAGAAACTCGCGCAGAATATTGAGCTTGCCCTTCAGGCTGAAGAAACCATTGGTGAGCAGCGTGGGCGGCGAGCCGGGCAATTCCTGGTAGCGGCCCTCGCGTAGCACGTAGCGGTGCTTGCTCACGGCGGCAGCATCCTCAATCTCCTCGTTCAGGCCCAGTTCCGTCAGCAGCGCCAGTAGCTCGTCGCTGAGCTGCAGCGAGTTGGGGCCGGTTTCAATGAGGTAGCCGGCCGGGTGCTGCACTGAGCGCAGGCAGCCGCCGGGCGTGTCGTCGGCCTCAAACAGGTCGTAGGCCACGCCGGCCTTTTGCAGTTGCCAGGCCAGCGTAAGGCCCGAAATACCGCCGCCGAGGATAGCTACAGTCATAGAAGTCAGGAAAAGAAGGTCACGGGAAAGAGCACCAGCGCCTACAAAGGTAAGACGGGGCCGCACTGGCCCGCTGGTGCCTGGCATTACTTCTACCTTTGCGGCCCGCCATCTATCCAACCAAATCAACTGCCATGAAAAATAAAGCCGTGTTTCTCGACCGGGACGGTGTACTCAACAATGAAATCGGCGACTATGTGTGGGAGCCCGACAAGCTGGTGGTTTCCGACGAGGTGCCCCAGAGCCTGGCCCGCCTCAAGCAGGCCGGCTACTACCTCATCGTCGTCACGAACCAGGCCGGCATTGCCAAAAAGCTTTACACGGCCACCGAGGTGCACGCCTGCCACGACAAGCTGCAGCAGGCCTGCAGCGGCATAATCGACGCCTTCTACTACGCGCCGGGGCACCCCAGCGTGTCGGAGTCGCTGCTGCGCAAGCCCGATTCGCTGATGCTGGAAAAGGCTATTGCGCGCTTTCACCTGGACCCGGCGCAGTGCTGGATGATAGGCGACCGGCTGCGCGATATGCAGGCTGGGGCCAAAGCCGGGGTGCAGGGCATTCTGGTGGGCGAGGACGAAGGCTACGGCTACCAGCCGCACGTAGCGCACCTGGCCGCCGCCACCGACCTTATTCTGGCCAGCCACTAGGCGGGTTTTCGGTAGGTATTTCCACCGCAACGCCGATTTCCGCTTGAGGAAATCGGCGTTGCGGTGGGGGCAGGGGGCTACTGCCGGTTAGCGGCTTCCGCGTGGCTGGCAGTCATGGCGGGTGCTGCCAGCTGAGTGTCAGGCTTTACGCTGCTGTACGCCGGGCATTTGGTGCGGCACGAGCTCAGAACCATGAGTGCCATAACTATGCAAAGCAGTGCATTATTCATCTTTAAATGCAAAAAGGGTGGAAATTGATACTAAGGCAATGGGCTAAAGATTAGATCATTCCATCTGATAACGAAATGAACTTCTATAAATTATACAGATTGTGAGTTAAGTTAAGTGTTGGGCAAGCAGAAAAGCCAGCCGCTGCGCAAGGCAAGGGCTGGCTTTACAAAAGCAGGAAGCTGGCTTCCGGCGGTAGCTTACAGGCGCGTAGCTTCCGGGGTAGCAGCAGACGCCGTAATCGGCGACGAGACACGGTTGGCGGCTTTGGTGCTGGTATAAGCCGGGCACTTCTGCTTGTTGCATGCGCTCAGACCCA
Organism: Hymenobacter psychrotolerans DSM 18569; assembly: GCF_900142395.1. GTDB lineage: Bacteria > Bacteroidota > Bacteroidia > Cytophagales > Hymenobacteraceae > Hymenobacter > Hymenobacter psychrotolerans. The sequence continues at coordinate 15,994 of NZ_FRAS01000010.1, forward strand.
GAACGGCCACAGAGGCCAGCAGGAGTAGCTTTTTCATTAATTGAAAATGTGAAACAGGTTAAGAAAGAGGAGTTAAGTCCAAAAATACGGTTTCCGGGCGCCCCGTCCAACCGCGCCGCCCGGAAATCCTGATATTCTAAGCCTGATAGCCCAGAATCCGCATCATGGAGTCGCTGGTCTGCTTTTCGCCGAATACGTAGTCGGTGATGTTGCCCTGCTCGTCGCGGTCCAGAATGACGTGCTTGGGTGCCGGAATCAGGCAGTGCTTGATGCCGCCGTAGCCCGAGAGGCTTTCCTGGTAGGCACCGGTATGGAAGAAGCCCACATACAGCGGCTCAGTGTCCTTGGCGGGCTTGGCTGACGCCGACCGTTGGTTGCGCTCCGGCAAAAACACCTGGTAGATGTGCTTCTCGGCATTGTAGTAGTCCTGCGAGTCGCAGGTGAGGCCGCCGAGCTGGATTTTCTTGTACTGCTTGTTCCAGCCGTTGAGCGCCAGCATGATAAAGCGCTGGTTTAGCGCCCAGGTGTCGGGCAGATTCGTGATGAACGAGCCGTCAATCATGTACCACAGCTCCTTGTCGTTCTGCAGCTTCTCATCCAGAATGCTGTAGATGGTAGCGCCCGACTCGCCCACCGTGAAAATGCCGAACTCGGTGAAAATGTCCGGCTCCGGCACGCCTTCCTCGGCGCAGATACGCTGGATAGTGCGCAGTACTTCCTCAATCATGTACGGGTAGTCGTACTCTTTCTGGATGCTGGTCTGGATGGGCAGGCCGCCCCCGATGTCGATGGTGGTCAGCGTGTCGCAGACTTTGCGCAGCTCGCAGTACTTATGCACAAAGCGGCTCAGCTCCGACCAGTAGTAGGACGTATCCTTGATGCCCGTGTTGATAAAGTAGTGCAGCATCGTCAGCTCGAAGCGCGGGTCGTTCTTGATTTTCTGCTCGTAGAGCGGAATAGCATCGGCGTAGCGGATGCCGAGGCGCGAGGTGTAGAACTGGAAGCGCGGCTCCTCATCAGAAGCCAGGCGCATGCCCACATTGCACTTCTCGCGTACGTTTTCGTGGTAGTACTCCACTTCGTTCGGCGAGTCGAGGATGGGCATGCAGTTCACAAACCCGTCGTTGATGAGGCTGGTGATTTCGCGCTTGTATTCTTCCGGCTTGAAGCCGTTGCAGATGATGTAGGTGTCTTTGCTGACCTTGCCCTTCTCGTGCATGGCCCGGATGATGCTGGTATCAAACCACGACGAGGTTTCGATGTGCACGCCGTTTTTGAGGGCTTCTTCCACCACGAAGCTGAAGTGCGAGGCCTTGGTGCAGTAGGCGTAGGAATACTTGCCCTGATACCCGATTTTCTCGATGCCCGCCCGGAACCACTCCTTGGCCCGCTGAATCTGGGAACTGATTTTGGGCAGATACGTGAGGCGCAGCGGTGTGCCGTGCTTTTTCACCAGCGCCATCAGGTCAATGTCGTGGAAGCGCAGCTCATTTTGCTCTACCTGAAACTCATCGGTAGGAAAGTCAAACGTCTGGGAAATCAGGTCGTGGTAGGTATCCATTGAAAGAAACGTGTGGAGAGGGGGCTATAAGGAAGAAACGGCTGTTCTGCTGCGCTGGTGCAGAAGTTCAGCCGTAAAAAGGGCAGCTTCAGAGTTCAGCTTTACTATTTCTTAACGCGGCGGTTTTTGCTGAACTTGCGGTGCAAAGATACCCCCTCGCGGGGGTTTTGGTTGTGCTTTGTTCGTTGGTTGCGCCGGAGGGTCCGCGCGCGTCAAGCCTGAGAGGAATTCCCACCCGCTCAATCGGCAAGCATCAGAACCACCCTAACCCTTTTCCTGCCAATGTAATATGCGACGCATTAAGCTTCTGGAAGTCCGCTCCGAGCTGGGAGCCGGGACCCGTGGTGCCAGTATGGGCGTAGATGCCCTGAAAGTGGCCTGCCTCAACAAAGGGTCCGACTACTTCCGTCGGTTCAACTCGGTGAATGTGCCGGACCTGAACCACGTGCTCTTCGAGAAAAACCATTTTCCGAAGGCCAAGCACATCGATTCTGTCTATACAGTGCAGAAAAATATTGCCAGCACCGTGGAGCAGACGCTCCGCTTCGGCGAGTTTCCGCTGGTGCTGGCCGGCGACCATAGCAACGCCTCCGGCACTATTGCGGGCATCAAGGCGGCCTATCCGCACAAAACGCTGGGCGTAGTCTGGATAGACGCCCACGCCGATATTCACTCGCCCTACACCACGCCCTCGGGCAACATGCACGGCATGCCGCTGTCCATCAGCCTCGGCGACGACAACCGCGAGTGCCAGCGCAACCAGCCGGAACCCGAAACCGAGTTTTTCTGGCAGAAGCTGAAAAACCTCGGCGAGCCGGGCCCCAAAATCGCGCCCGAGCACCTCGTGTACGTTGTCGTGCGCGATACGGAGGCTGAGGAAGACGCCGTAATAGAGCGGCTGGGCATCAAAAATTACAAGCTCGACGAAGTGAAGGCCAAGGGTACCCGCCAGGTGGCCCGCGAGATTTATGAGCGGCTGCGCTTCTGCGACATGGTCTACATCAGCTTCGATGTGGACTCGCTGGACTCGCGCTTCTCGAAAGGCACCGGCACGCCCGTGGTAGACGGCCTGAACGTGGAAGAAGCCATCAGCCTGTGCCGCGCCCTGCTCGACAACGACCGGGTGGTGTGCTTCGAGATGGTGGAAATCAACCCCACGCTCGACAATATGAACACCATGGCGACCAACGCCTTCGATATTCTGGAAGCCGCCACCGACGCCATTCAGAACCGGCTGCGTATGGAGGAAGTAGTGAGCCGCTGATGACATAGTGATGTCACCACCGTGACATAGTTATGTCACAGGTGTGACATAACTATGTCACAGAAAAGCGCCGGTAGGTCTGGCCGGTGACCTGGCGGGGCTGCTCTTGCGGGCGGCAACTTTTTCCGGTGGCTTCCGGCCGGGCTTTCTACCTTTGTAGCCGCAGCGGCCCGGCGTGGCTGCAGCGCTAAGTGCTTATGAAACCGGTTTTTTGGCAGCTTCTTTGGCGACGAATGTAGCGTAGGCTTCGGCTGGCGCAGGTGAGCCGGTACGCTTCCACGCGAGGCGCGCTGCTACCGGCCCGGCAGATGCTTACGCCCTTCCGCTGCTTCCGCCTGAAATCGACTTATTCCGAAGCCTGCAGCCGGCTTCATCCTCCGCATTCTGCTTTCCGTGCAACAACTCGAACAAACCCTCAAAGCGGCCCTTGGGGCAGCTATTACGCATGTATTCGGCACCGAGGTGCCCGCCGCTCAACTTACGCTGCAGCCCACCCGCAAGGAATTTGCGGGGCAGTTTACACTCGTCACGTTCCCGTTCACCAAGGCGCTGGGCAAAGGCCCCGAGCAGATTGGGCAGGCCGTGGGCGAGTGGCTGGTAGCCAACGAGCCGCTGGTATCGGGCTACAACGTGGTAAAAGGCTTCCTCAACCTCGAAATTGCCGATGCTGAGTGGGTGAACGTCTTCAATGCGCTCCGCCAGGCGCCGGCCGGCGCGCCCATCCCCACCGGTGGCCCCCAGAACGTGGTGGTAGAGTATTCGTCGCCGAATACCAACAAGCCGCTGCACCTGGGCCACTTGCGCAACAACTTCCTCGGCTACTCGGTGGCCGAGATTCTGAAAGCTACCGGCGCCACCGTCACGAAAGCCAACCTCGTCAATGACCGGGGCATTCACATCTGCAAATCCATGCTGGCTTACCAGCAGTACGGCCACGGCGAAACCCCGCAGAGCGCCGGCATCAAGGGCGACCATCTGGCCGGCAAATACTACGTGCTGTTTGAGAAGCACTACCGCGAGCAGGTGCGCCAGTTGGAAGCCGAAGGCGTGCTGCCCGACGTGGCCAAGCGCCAGGCCCCGATGATGCTGGAAGCCCAGGACATGCTGCGCGCCTGGGAGGCCGGCGACGAGGAAGTGGTAAGCCTCTGGCGCCAGATGAACGGCTGGGTGTACGAGGGCTTCGATGCTACTTACCAGAACATCGGCGTCGATTTCGACAAGTATTACTACGAGTCGGGCACGTACCTGCTGGGCAAGGAGCGGGTAGAGGAAGGCCTGCAGAAAGGCGTGTTCTTCAAGAAAGAAGACGGCTCGGTGTGGGTGGACCTCAAGGAGGAAGGCCTCGACGAGAAGCTCCTGCTCCGCGCCGACGGTACCAGCGTCTACATCACCCAGGACCTGGGCACGGCCGAGCTGAAGTACCAGGATTTCGGCTACGATTTGAGCGTGTACGTCATTGCCGACGAGCAGAACTACCACATGCAGGTGCTGAAGGCGGTGCTTAAGAAGCTGGGCAAGCCCTACGCCGATGCCATCTACCACCTCAGCTACGGCATGGTGGATCTGCCCTCGGGCAAGATGAAAAGCCGCGAAGGCACCGTGGTAGACGCTGACGAGCTGGTGCGCGAAGTGGTGGAAGCCGCCAAAGCCGCCACCCTCGAAAAAGGCAAAACCGAAGGCCTCTCCGACGACGAGCTCGGCCAGCTCTACCACATGCTGGGCCTGGGCGCGCTGAAATACTACCTGCTGAAAGTCGACCCCAGGAAGCGCATGCTCTTCAATCCCGAAGAGTCGGTGAAGCTGGAAGGCGACACGGGGCCGTTCATCCAGTACTCGCACGCCCGGATTGCCGCCATCATGCGCAAAGCCGCCGAAATGGGTATTTCTTCGGACGCTGATCTTAGCACGCTCACCGAGTTGCCGGCTGCGGCGCGGGAGATGGTGCAGGAGCTGGGCCGCTACCAGAGCGTGGTGCAGGAAGCTGCCCGCACGTTCTCGCCGGCTGTGGTGGCGCAGTATGCCTACGAGGTGGCCCGCGCTTACAACCGCTTCTACGCAGAAGTCCGGATTTTCCTGGAACCCAACGAAACTACCCGCGCCTTCTACGTGGCCCTTTCGGCCCAGACCGGCCAGACCATCAAGGCCAGCATGGGCCTGCTCGGCATTCAGGTGCCGGAGCGTATGTAAGCCTGATTCAGGCACAGAATCCCTTTCTTCTCAGCAGCAACGCCATATCGGGCGTTGCTGCTGTTTTTCTTTTGTCAACAACTCAGCGTTATATGAAAAGCGTAGCTGTGTATTGCGGCGCCAGCGCCGGCACCAACGAATTGTACACCCAGCAGGCTCAGGAAATGGGCCGCGTACTGGCCGAGCGGAACATGACGCTCGTGTATGGCGGGGGCCGCGTGGGCCTGATGGGGGCCGTAGCCGACAGCGTGCTGGCGCACGGCGGCCAGGTTATCGGCGTGATTCCCGACTTCCTGGTGGCCAAGGAAGTGGAGCACCGGGGCGTCACGGAACTGCACATCGTGAAGAGCATGCACGAGCGGAAGCTGATGATGGCCGACCTGGCCGAAGGCTTTGTGGCCATGCCCGGCGGCTATGGTACGCTGGAAGAGCTGTTTGAAGTGCTGACCTGGGGCCAGCTGGGCCTGCACAAAAAGCCCATCGGTGTGCTCAACGTGGCCGGCTTCTACGACCACCTGCTCCGCGCCCTCGACCACATGGCCGACGAAAGCCTGCTGCGCCGCGAAAACCGCAACCAGCTGCTCAGCAACCCCAGCCCCAACGGCCTGCTCGACGAAATGCTGGCCTACCAGCCCGTAGCGCTGGAAAAGTGGCTCACACCCCGCACGACGTAGTTCGGTAGCACTATAGCAACCACAAAAAAGCCCGTCCCACTTCTAAAGCGGGACGGGCTTTTTTATGTGCATGCATCCTTATGCCGGCATACGGTATACCACAGCGTTGCAGTTCATGCCGGCTCCCACAGAGGCAAACACGAGGTTGTCGCCGGGCGCAATGCCGTTTTCGGGTAGCTGGTGCTTCAGAATTAGATCCAGCAATGTGGGCAGCGTCGCCACCGACGAGTTGCCGAGCCAGGAAATGGTCATGGGCATTACGCCGGCCGGTGCGGTGGCCTGGTCGTAGAGGCCGTACAGCCGCTTGAGAATGGCCTCGTCCATCTTGCCGTTGGCCTGATGGATAAGCAGCTTGTGCATACTGCCGATGGGCAGCCCGGCTTTGTCCAGCGTGTCCTTGATGGCCTGAGGTACGGTTTTGAGCGCATACTCATAGAGCTTGCGGCCTTCCATTTTCAGGAACAGCTCCTCCCCGGTGTAGGCCGGGTTATACGATTTGTCCATGCGCAGCAAATGAGCTGCCTGGATAGTATCGGAGCGGGAGCCGTGGGCCAGAATCCCGATAGGCGTGTCGCTTTCCCGGGCTTCGAGCAGCACGGCGCCGGCCCCATCCGCGTAAATCATGCTGTCCCGGTCGTGCGGGTCGCAGACGCGGGAAAGGGTTTCGGCCCCGATTACCAGCACGCGCTTCGCATCACCGGAACGCAGGTAATAATCGGCCTGAATGACGCCCTGCAGCCAGCCGGGGCAGCCGAAAGGCAGGTCGTAGGCAACGGTTTTTGGGTTTTCGATGCCCAGCTTGTGCTTGACACGAGCCGCCAGCGAAGGCACGAAATCGGAGCGGCGGTTGTGGCTGGACACGTCGCCGAAGTTGTGCGCCACCAGAATGTAGTCCAGTTGTTCGGGGTCGGCGCCGCAGGAATTGAACAGGTTTTGCGCCGCCAGAAATGCCAGGTCGGAAGTCACCTGGTCGTCTTCAGCGTAGCGGCGTTCCTGGATATCAGTTATCTGAGCAAATCGTTCTACTATCTCGGCACCCGGCTTGGTGAGCGGCTTCCCGTCGGCATCAAAGAAAGACGATGCGGTGAAGTCTGCGTTGCGAATAACGCGGGAAGGAATATGGCTGCCTGTTCCGGTAATGACCGAATAGAGAGTCCTACGCATGGGCAGTGTGTGGTAAAGTGAAGGTCGCCAATGGCCGAAAGTAGGGGCTTTTCGGGGATTGACGTACGAGGTTGTGTAAAATTCCGGCAATTTGCGCACCGGACCGGGGAGTAGCCCCCAACATTCTGCCACTGTTGTGGTTTGACGCAACACCGGACTGCGGTGCCGTGTTTTCTCTTGCCGAAGCCAGTTGGCCGCGGTGTAGTTACTGCTCTTCTTATGAAAGCCTTCGTGATTTTGGGCACACTGCTGGCCGGCAGCCTGTCATTTCCTCATCTCTCCAGTATTTCCACCACTCCCATGGCTACCGAAACAACCGCCCCGGCTACCGGCACCGTCTACGATTTCACCGTCAACGACATCACTGGCAAGCCGGTGAAGCTGAGCCAGTACAAAGGTAAGAAGCTGCTGATTGTAAACACGGCGTCGGAGTGCGGCTACACCCCGCAGTACAAGGAGCTGGAAGAGCTGTACAAGAAACACGGCAGCAAAGTGACGGTGCTGGGCTTCCCGGCCAATAATTTCGGCGGGCAGGAGCCGGGCACCAACGAGCAGATTTCCAGCTTCTGCGAGAAGAATTTCGGCGTGACGTTCCCGCTCTTCAGCAAAGTGTCGGTGAAGGGCGACGACACCGCACCGCTTTATAAGTTCCTGGCCGATAAGTCGCGAAACGGCGCGGTGGGAGAGGCCCCGAGCTGGAATTTCTGCAAGTACCTGGTGGACGAGCAGGGCCGCGTGGTAGCGTTTTACCCGTCGAAGGTGAAACCCATGAGCGAGGAGCTGGTGGCGGCCATCCTGAAATAAGACTTTCCTGATGTTGCGGCGGCCTGTTTCGGTTGTGCTGGCAGCAGCGCGCCGGGGCAGGCCGTGGCGTTTACCATCAGCAAGCGGCGAGGTTCTACCTTCGCCGCCAAATTCTACCCCGCCCTTATGATACGCACCGTTATTTTCGACATGGACGGCGTCATTGTTGATACCGAGCCGGTGCACCGGTACGCGTATTACCGCCATTTCGAGGAGTTGGGCATCGAGGTGTCCGACGACGAATACGCCGGCTTCACGGGCCGCTCCACCAAGAACGTTTACCAGCACCTCAAAGACAAGCACGCCCTGCAACACCCGGTGCAGGAGCTGGTGATGAGCAAGCGGGAGTTTTTCAACCGCGCCTTCGATGAGAAGCCCGACCTAGAGCTGCTGGGCGGCGTGCGCCAGCTGATTGAGGAGTTGCACCAGCACGGCATACAGCTGGTGCTGGCTTCCTCCGCCTCCCGCGCTACCATCGACCGGGTGATGCAGCGCTTCGCGCTGAATCCGTACTTCTCCCACCTCGTCAGCGGGGAGGATTTTCCGCGCTCCAAGCCCGATCCGGCCATATTTGAGCACGCCGCGGCCTTGTCGGGCGTGCCCCGGCGGCAGTGCGTCGTGATTGAGGATTCGACCAACGGCGTGGCGGCGGCCAAAGCGGCGGGCATCTACTGCATCGGGTACCAGAGCGAGCATTCGTTGCTGCAGGACCTGCGCCACGCCGACCTGGTAGTGGGGCATTTCTCGGAGCTGACGGCGGCGCGGATTGCGGCCATCGAGCCGGCCTAGTCCGTACCTTTGCCTCACTGTCAGGCCGCCCGGTGAGGCTGTGCTTTCCCGGCTGTTTCTTCCTTTTTTTCTATGGCGTCGTCTTCTGCCACCCCCGCTGCTCCCGTATTTTCCGCTAAAGCCTGGCTTTCCGCGTTTCGGCCGCGCACGTTGCCGCTGGCCCTGGCCAGCATTATGGCAGGTGGGTTTCTGGCCGCCAGCTACGGGCAGTTTCGGGGCGAAGTAGTGGCCCTGGCCGCGCTTACAACCATTCTGCTCCAGATCCTGAGCAACCTCGCCAACGACTACGGCGACTCGCAGAACGGCGCCGACAGTGTGCACCGCGAAGGGCCGCAACGTGCCGTGCAGAGTGGCGCCATCACGCCGCAGCAGATGAAAAAAGGCATGGGCGTGTTCGGGGCGCTTTCGTTGCTGAGCGGGCTGGCTTTGCTGTGGGTGGCGCTGGGCACGGGCGGCGTCTGGATTTTTGCCACGTTTTTCGTGCTGGGGCTTTCCGCCATCTGGGCAGCCGTAAACTACACGGCCGGCGCTAAGCCCTATGGCTATGCCGGCCTCGGCGACGTGTCAGTATTCGTTTTCTTTGGGATGGTGGGCGTGTGCGGCACGTATTTCCTGCAGGCCCGCGCCTTGCCGCTGCCGGTGCTGCTGCCCGCGGCTGCGCTGGGCTGCTTTGCCACGGCTGTGCTCAACGTCAACAATATCCGCGACATTCGTTCCGACGAGCTGGCCGGTAAAATTACCATCCCGGTGCGGCTGGGGCCGGTGCGGGCGCGCCGCTACCACTGGCTGCTGCTGCTGCTGGGCTTTGGGTGCGCCGTGGTGTATGTGGCCCTCACGTATCATTCGCCGTGGCAGTGGCTGTTTGTGCTTTCGGCGCCGCTGCTGCTGCGCAATGCTCGCGCCGTGTGGCAGCGCCAGGACTCCATGCAACTCGACCCGCTCCTCAAGCAAATGGCCCTCACCACGCTGGTGTTTACGCTGCTGTTCGGAGTAGGGCAGGTGCTGTAGCAACGACGCTATGCTCTCCGACAAAGAAACTACCCGCCTCAGCAAGCTGCTGAGTCTGGTGCTACGCCACAATCCGGCCCACCTCGGCCTGACGCTGGACGAGCACGGCTGGGTGGAAGTGGACACACTCCTGCGTCAGGCGCAGGCGCACCAGGTGCCACTTACCCGCGAAGCCCTGGTGCACATCGTGGAAACCAACGCCAAGCAGCGCTTCCGCTTCTCCGATGACCAGCAACGCATCCGGGCCAGCCAGGGGCATTCCGTGCAGGTAGCGCTGGGCTACGAGCCGGTGGTGCCGCCGGCCGTGCTCTACCACGGCACCACTACCCGCCACCACGAGCAGATTATGCGCGAAGGCCTACGGAAGATGAGCCGCCAGCAGGTGCATCTGAGCGCCGACGTAGCCACGGCCCGGCAGGTAGGGAGCCGCCACGGCCACCCCGTGATTCTGACCATAGACGCCGCCCAAATGCACTCCGGCGGCCACGCTTTCTACCGCGCCGACAATGGTGTGTGGCTGACCGATGAAGTGCCGGCTTCCTATCTGCATCTGGCAGAAGGGCAGTAGCAGGCTACTGGTTTGCGCTACTGCCGCCTTCAGCTGCGCCATAATCCTGGCGCATCTGCTGCAGCACCTGGCCCAGGCGCCGCTCTATCTCCTCCACCAACGCCGCCAGCGCGGGCCGGTGCAAGTCGTTCGGCCAGTTTTCCAGCTGCGTGAATAGGGGCAGCAGAGTCTGAACCTGCAGATGGGCCAGGCTGGGCCTGATTTCGTGGGCAGCTTCTTTCAGCGCGTTCAGGTCGTGGTGCGCCAGGCCAGCGCGCAGGTTAGCTAAGGTCTTGGCGCCGCTTTTCAGGAAAGTGCTGACCATGAAGGCCACAAACTGCTCATCCTGGCCAGCCATTTCCCGCAATCCGCTGAGCTGATAAAGCGGCGACGTTGGGCCCGTTGGGGTGGGCAGCCACTCGTGCAGGATGGTCAGCAGCTGGATTTCCAGAAAGGGCTTCGACAGGTAGTCGTTCATGCCTGCGGCCAGGCACTTTTCGTTGTCGCCTTTGATGGCATTGGCCGTCAGGCCGATAATGGGCGTAAGGATGCCTTGTTTGCGCAGCTGCCGGGTAGCGTCCAGGCCGTTGAGCACCGGCATCTGCACATCCATCAGCACCACATCAAACGCGTGCTGTTGCAGGGCTGCTACGGCCAGCGCCCCGTTTTCGGCTTCCTGCACCTGCATACCGGCCTGCTCCAGAAACGACTTGGCCAGCAGGCGGTTGTATTCGTTGTCTTCGGCCAGCAGCACACGCCGGCCGCGCAACGCTTCCCGTAGGTCTATGGGGCTGGCCAGCAGCTCGGGGCGGGGCAGGTGGGCGGGCGAGCCTACCGGCAGGCGCAGGGAAAAGATGCTGGTGGTACCGTGCCCCAGCTCACTTTCGAGCCGAATCTGGCCGCCCATCAGCAGCACCAGCTTTCTGGAAATGCTTAGCCCAAGGCCCGTGCCCCCAAACTTGCGCGACACAGAAGCATCCTGCTGGCTGAAGTTTTGAAACAGGCTGGCCTGGTATTCCGGCGAAATGCCGATGCCCGTGTCGCGGATGCGGAACTCCACTTCCAGCTCGGTATCGGTGCGGCTCAGCGCCTCGCAGGAAATCCGGACAGTGCCTTGCTCCGTGAACTTAATGGCGTTGCCGGCCAGGTTCAGCAGCACCTGCGTGATGCGGTGCGGGTCGCCGAGCAGCACTGGCGGAATAGTGGGGCTTACGTGTACCTGCAGACTCAGGCCTTTGTCTTCGGCTTTGTATTGCAGCGTTTTTTCTACCTGCCGGCACACCTGGCGCACATCAAACCCGATGTGCTCAATGGTCATTTTGCCCGCCTCAATCTTGGACTGGTCCAGCACATCGTTGATGATGACGAGCAGGTTGCCGGCCGACGTGGCTATAGCGTGCAAATACTCGTTCTGCTGGCCGGAAAGGGGCGTTTTGGCCAGCAGCTGGCTCATGCCCAGAATGGCATTCATGGGCGTGCGAATCTCGTGGCTCATGTTGGCCAGAAACAGCTCCTTGGCCTGCGCCGACTCCTCGGCCAGCTGTTTGGCCTCGCGCAGCTTGATTTCCAGCTCTTTCTGGTGCGTGATGTCCAGGTGCGCCGCAATCGAGCCGATGTACTGTTTTTCGTCGTTGTAGAGCGGGGCGCCACTCACTATCAGCCATTTGATGTCGCCGGCTTTGGTGTTGATGGGTACTTCGTAGGTATCGGCAACGCCGGCGGCTCGTAGCGCCCACTTTTCCTGCGGCACATGCTGGCTGCCCTCCGCCGGTTTTATTATCGACATGGGCGCGTTCAGCAGCTCGTCGGCGCGGTAGCCCGATATGTCGCAGTAGCTCTGGTTAACAAAAACAATCTGCTTCTCTACGTTTATCTCCAGCAGCCCGAGCCGCAGGTTTTCCAGAATGCTGCGGTATTTCTCTTCGCGCCGCCGGAGCGCAACGGCCTCGGTGGTGCGCTCCGTAATGTCCTCGTACTTCCACAGAAAGCCGATGTACTCGTCCTGCACGTAAATGGGCGTCGCGTCGCGGCTGAACACGCGCCCGTCCTTGAGCGTCAGGGTTTCCTCTTTTACCGTCAGGCGCTGCTCCCGGATAGAATCAACGCGACGCAGAAAGCCCTGCTCGTCGCAGAAAGCCACGTAAGCCTGCTGCGCCAGTTCCCGGCAGTCGGCCCCCACCAGCTGTTCGGGTGGGTGGGGCAGCTGAAACATGCGGCAGAACGCCTCGTTGGCGAGAATGATTTTCATGTTCTCGTCTTCGAGCAGCACCGCTCCCTGCAGGCTGGCAATGGTGCTGGCCAGGCGCAGCGCCGACGCCTCGCGGGCCCGGTTGGCCTTCGTGATTTCCGTGATGTCGGTGTAGGTGCCTGTCAGGATCAGCGGGTGGCCGTGCTCGTCATGCTCCGTAATCAGGCCCCGGGCCAGGATCCGGATGGCTTCTCCCTGCGCATCAGTGAGCTGATAGATAACGGAGTATAAGTCGGTTTCGCCGTTGGCGTATGCCTGGAAAGCCTGCTCGGAAGCCTGCCAGTCTTCCGCCCTGATGTTGGCCAGGTAAGGCAGCACCGCCGACTGCGTGTTGGTGCCGGGAACGTGGCCCAGCAGGTCGCGGTACTTCTGCGAAATCAGGAGTTGCTGGGTGTGCAGGTTATACTCCCAGGTGTGGTTGCCGACGCCTTCCATGGCAGTGCGCCACCGTTGGTTGCTGGCCTGCACCAGCTCCTGCGCCACCACGGCCGCCGTGGTTTCGTGCATAATGCCCCGGTACACCAGCCCGTTGTCATCCTGATCCGACACCAGGGCGTAGGCGCGCCACCAGCGTAGCGGCTGCCCCGGCACCAGCATCCGGGCCTCAAACTCCCAGGGAATCCGCTGCCGGTTGGCTTCCTCCACCGACCGCCGCCACTGCTCGCGGTCATCGGGGTAGATGTATTCCGGTATCCGGAGCACTTCGTCGGGCGAGATGCCGAACAGCTCCCGGAACTTCGGGCTGGCGTAGGTGGCGTAGTAGGTGCCGTCGTAGTTTTCGCGCCACTCGTAGAGCGCACCCGGGGCTTTCTCAATCAGCTTGCGGAAGCGTTGCTCATTTTCGAACAGCGCCTGCCGGGCTACGTGCTGCTCGGTGGCGTCCTCAACCATACTGATGTAGAGAAGGGCCTGGCCTTGCGCGTTCAGCAGCGGCTGGGCTTTCACGCGCATCCAGCGTACAGGGCTTTTCTGGTTCGGGTTGGGGCCTTCAAACTCATACGGCAGGCTCTGGGCCCGGCACTGCTCGACATACGCGGCCGTGGGCTCATCGGGCCAGTAGTGGGGCAGGGCATCTTTGATGAGCCGCCCGGCTATGTCATCCAGCGTGCAGCCACAGAGCCGCATAAAGCCTTGGTTCAGCCACAGAATATGGCTTTGCGGATCGGTCAGCAGCACCGATGAAAACACGTTTTCCAGCAGCCGAACCAGCGGGGCCAGATACTCCAGCCCGGGCCGGGCCGATAAGGCAGCAGGCAGCGGCGGAAGCGGCCGGGTGCGCAGCAGGTCCAGCTCGGCCTGCTGGCGTGCAATGGTTTCCTGCAGACGGGCATTTTCGGCTTTCAGCGCCTCAAAGTTCTCCTCTTCTCGTTCCATTAACTCCGCGTTACGATACTGCTACTGCTGATAGAACCGAATAAAAAAGGCCTGTATATCGCTGCTGCGGGCAACCCGCACAAGATAAATATAAGTTCCAATGCCCGTTAGCGCACTACCTGGCACAAAGTAGCTGCGGCAGGCGTCCCGGCAGGACGGTACATAAAAAAGCCCCCACTGATGAGCGGAGGCTTTTTGGGGCTGTGCTTACTCAGCGCTAGGTGAGGCCGGGGCGGCGGCTGCAGGCGCCGGGACGCTGCCTTCCGGCCGGGGCCCACGCCCGCCCCGGTTGCGGCCGCCACGCTTGCGGCGGCGCTGGCCATCCGGCTGCTCGCCTTCGGCCCGTGGGGCGGCGCCTTCCGGCTGTTCCCCTTCGGCGCGGGGTGGGCGCGGAGCACGCGGCTCACGCGGGGGGCGGGCTTCTCCTTCGGGGCGTGGAGCGCGGGGCTCGCGCCGGGTCCGGGATTCGCTGCCTTCCGGGCGGTCTTCGCGGGGTGGGCGCTGGTAGGGCTGGGCGGGCGCTTGGCCGGCATCGAGGGCGGCCAAAGCAGCCTGTGCCTTGGCAATGCGGGCCTGCTGGTCGGCATCGGGCTTGCCATCGGCGCGGGGCGGGCGGCCGCCTTCTCGGCCGCCGGAACGGCCACCACCTTCGGGGCGTGGGCCCCGGTCGCGGCTTCCGCCGCTGCCGCCGGAACGGGCACCCCGCTCTGGCCGGCCGCCAATCTTGCCGCGCAGGCCGCTGAAGCGTTTGGGGTCGAACTCGGGCGCTTCGCCCAGGCCCATGGCCTCCGTGATGCTCTGCTTTTCTACTTCGCGCTCAATCAGCTTCTCAATCTTCAGGACACGGTCCTGGTCCTGGTCGGAAATGAAGGTGATGGCCGTGCCTTTGGTGGCCGCGCGGGCCGTGCGCCCGATGCGGTGCACGTAGTCTTCGGCGGCGCGCGGGATGTCGTAGTTCACCACGTGGCTCAGCGAGTCGATGTCGATGCCGCGGCTCAGCACATCGGTGGCTACTAGAATCGGGAACTGCTTGTTTTTGAAGGCCCGCATGATTTCCTCGCGCTCCTCCTGCGTCCGGTCCGAGCTGATGCCGCGCGCCTCAATGCCGAGCTTGTTGATGGCCCGCACAATACCGCCTACAGCCGCTTTCTGGCTCGTAAACAGCACCATGCTCTGCACGTCCTGGGTTTTGATGATGTGCTCGAGCAGGTAAATCTTCTGGCGGTCGAAGGCCATGTAGAACTGCTGGTCGATGCCGGCGGCGGGCTTGGATACGGCCAGCCGGATTTCCTCCGGATTCTTGAGCAGCTGCTGCGAAAAGTCGCGGATTTTGCTGGGCATCGTGGCCGAGAACAGCAGCGTCTGGCGCTCTTTGGGCAGCTGCCGCACAATGTTGAGGATGTCATCGGAGAAGCCCATGTCCATCATCTTGTCGGCCTCGTCGAGCACCAGATACTTCAGGTCTTCGAACTTCACGTAGCCCATCTGCATGTGCGCAATCAGGCGGCCGGGCGTGGCAATGATGATGTCGGCGCCGGAAGTGAGGGCGCGCTTCTGCTGCTCCCAGCCTTCGCTCTTGCCGCCGCCATAAATGGCAATGGAGCTGGCTTCCACGAAGTAGCCGAAACCCGTCACCTGCTCGTCAATCTGGGTGGCCAGCTCGCGGGTGGGCACCAGCACCAGCGTGGAAGTGGTGCCGTGCTTGGCGTGGGAAATCTTGTCGAGCAGGGGCAGCAGGTAGGCGGCGGTTTTGCCGGTGCCGGTCTGGGCGCAGGCAATCAGGTCTTTGCCTTCCAGGATTTTGGGAATGGCCTGCTCCTGGATGGGCGTGGCATTCTGGTAGTTCATGGCGTCCACGCCGGCCAGCAGGTCGTCGTGGAGGTTGAATTCGTGAAACGTCAAGGTTCAGCGAGTTAGGATGATGAATGGCTGACCCTGGTTTCCTGGTCAGCTTGCGGCAGTAACTTGTCTTACAACAAAGATAGGAGGATTTCGTGCCGCTATATCGCCGGCCGGGTACGGTGGCCGCCCGGGTTTGGGCACCCGGCCGCCGATAAATGATTCGGGCCGGGCCTGCTGCAGGCTACCAGGCCCGGCCCGGGCAGCTAGTACGCCTACCGGCCCAGCTTACGCAGCATCCGGTAATGGGACTGTAGTGCCCCGGCGAAGGATGGATTTTCCAGGTACGGAAGCCCAAATTCCAGGGCCGTTTGCCGGACGATGCCGGACAGCGCCGGATAATGAATATGGCAGATGCGGGGAAACAGATGATGCTCAATCTGCCGGTTGAGGCCACCGCACAGAAAGGCTACCAGCGCACTGTTGGGCGAGAAGTTGGCGGTGGTCTGCAACTGATGGACAGCCCAGGCCTCCTGCACATCACCTGCTTCGTCGGGCAGGGGGAAGGCGGTGCCCTCCACCACGTGCGCGAGCTGAAACACGAGGCCCAGCACCAGGCCTTCCACGAAGTGCATGCCCAGAAAGCCCAGCGCAACCTGCCACCACGTCACGTCCAGCACGAGCAGCGGCACCACAATGAAGAGCAGGTAATACAGGGCTTTGTAAGCAAACAGGTTGATGTACTCTTTCCGGGGGTGCGCCGGCGTGGGGTGCTGCCCGATACGGTCTTTGAAGAACTTGAGGTAGTCTTTGCGTAGAACCCAAGAGAGCGAAGCCAGGCCGTAGAGCGGAAATGCGTACAGGTGCTGGTAGCGCTGCCAGGGCCGGATGGGCTCTTCGGCGCAGAGCCGGATCAGGCCGGGCGCAACCTCAATATCCTCGTCGTGGCCGGGGATATTGGTGTAGGTGTGGTGCACGATATTGTGGGTGATGGTCCACACGTAAGGATTGGCGCCAATCAGGTTGAACAGCAGGCTGAACACCCGGTTAACCCGCTTATTGGCTGAAAAACCGCCGTGCATGGCATCGTGGCAGATGTTGAAGCCGATAAAGGCACAGCAGGCACCCAGCAGCCCCGCCAGCCCCAGTAGCTCCCACGGGCCGAACGAGCCGAATAGAATCAGGCTATACAGACCTACAAAGCTGAAAAGGAAAAACAGCGTTTTGGCCCACATGGCCCCGTTGGCGTGGCGCGAGAGTTGCCGGCTCTGGAAATAGGCGTCGACCCGCTCCCGCACGGTAGCAAAGAAGGTGGACCGGGCAGCGTTGGTAAACTTGAGCGTGGAGGGCATACACAAAGGAAAACGGGGCGAGCAGTCCGCACCGCCTTCACTACACATCTATAGGAAGGGCTAAACTACGACCTCTTAACCGGAACCAGCAGGAAATAGCTCCACCGTAAGGTTTATAACTGACCGGATAGCGGCTTTCAACCAGGGCAACGCATTGAACTACAGGCTCTGGGTATATTACCTTCAGCGCTTGCAGCAGGACAGTACTTCTGGCTCGGCTGTTATAGGCTCTATGCTGAGCCCGGCTCCATACTGCGCCACGCCAGAGAACAGCACGGGCCTGCCAGAAGGCGCAAAACCGGCAAGACAGCCATCGGCAGGCACCATATCCTGCGGGGCCTGCGTATCAGGGGCTGTACCTTTCCTACATCGTCATGCCTATCGATTCCGCCGCCAACAGCAATCAACTCGTGCGCTACCACCTGCAGCTGCCTGAGTCGCTGGAGGAGCAACAACTGATTGCCATCCGCGACCTGCTCACCGAGCACCACTTCCTGGTAGATCGGCTCGGGCCCGGCGAAGCCGTGGTAGCCTCCACGCAAGGGGCCGACCCGGATTGGGTTCCGATCAAAAAGGCCATGAAGGCCATCGGCTCCCCGATTCAGGCTGTAACCACAGCAGAATAGCTTTTGTGGCCGGCCGGAGTACGCTACTACGCGAAGTACTCCGGCCAGCCACAAAAGCATTCTGCTACTCCAGCGCCTGCAGCTGCCAGCGCAGCTCCTCCGCCCGCACCGGAAACGGCCGGCCGTGGCGAAGTACCTGGTATACTGCCTCGAACAGCGCCGGGTAGTTGCCTTGGGGCGTAGCAAGCTGCGTCACGTTCTTTTCGCCGTTTTCTGCCACCACCGTCAGCACGCCTGCTGAGCCGGCCGGGTCGTGGCCGTAGGTGGCATCGGTAGGAAGCAGGCCCTGGTCGAGCTGGGTTTCCTGCACGTCGGTGCGCGGCTGCTGGAAGCTGCCGAGCGTGCCGTGCAGTACGTAGGCCGGCACCGGCGCGGCTGTGAGCAGGCTGCCGGTTACAAACACGTTCAGGCCGCCGGGGTAGGCGAGGTGCAGGTGAAAATAGTCGTCGACGCGGGAGCCGGGGCGGTGGCTGGCCAGCGTTTTGTGCACCTGTGCCGGCTCCCCGAACAAGCTCAGAGCCTGGTCGAGCACGTGCGGGCCCAGGTCGTAGCTGAGGCCGCTGCCGGGCGTGGCCGGGTCCTCCTTGAAGGCCTTGGCATTGAGGGTCGCCTTGTATCGGTCGAAGCGGAAGTGCACCTCCGTGAGCTGGCCCAGCTGCCCGCTCTCCACCACCTGCCGCACCAGCTGAAAGTCGGAATCCCAGCGCCGGTTCTGGTAGCCGAAAACGTGCAGGTTCCGCTCCCGGGCCAGGGCCAATAGCTCGTCCAGCTCCGCCACGGTCGTCGTCACGGGCTTCTCGATGAGCACGTGCTTGCCGGCCCGCAGCGCCTGCCGGGCCAGCCCGAAGTGCGTGTTATTGGGCGTGTTTACGACCACCAGCTCTATTTCCGGGTCGGCCAGCAGCTCATTCACGCTGCCGTAGCTCAGCACGTCCGGATACCGCTCGGCGGCCTGCTTTCGGCTGCGCTCTACCACGGCCCGCAGCTGAAAATGAGGAGTGGTAGCAATAAAAGGCGCGTGAAAAATGCGCCCCGACATGCCGTAGGCCAGCAGGCCGGTCTGAATAGGAGAAGCCATAAGCGGGTTTTAGTGAGCAATAGGTGGTCTGGGGCGGCAGCTGGCCCGTACAGCCAAGTGAAACGAGTTCCGGCCCGAGTCCGGCCGCCTTTCCAGGGCGAATAACCAAAAACCACCCACCAAAACCCAACCCATGCTCGACCGATTCTCTTCCCAGGCCGACCTCTACGCCCGCTACCGCATCAACTATCCGCCGGAGCTGTATGCCTGGCTGCTGCCCCGCGTGCCGGGCCGGGAGCGGGCCTGGGACTGTGCCACCGGCAACGGCCAGGTGGCTGCCGAGCTGGCCCGGCACTTTGCGCACGTCGAGGCCACCGACATCAGCACGGCGCAGCTGGCGCAGGCTCCGGCGCTGCCCCACGTCACGTACCGGAAGTCAGGCGCCGAGCACACGCCGTTTGCCGCAGCTTCCTTCGACCTTGTTACCGTGGGGCAGGCGCTGCACTGGTTTGATATGGCTGCTTTCAACCAGGAAGTGCGCCGTGTGCTGCGGCCGGACGGCGTGGTGGCCGAGTGGGGCTACGGCTTGGTGCAGCTGCAGCACCCGGCCCTCGATGCGCTGCTGCGCACGTTCTACGCCGACACCATGCGCCCTTACTGGGACGAAAACCGCTGGCACATTGATGATGCCTATGCCCGGCTGCCGTTTCCGTTCGGGAATGTCGCGCAAGCCCGCTTTCCGGTGGCGCGGCAGTGGTCGGCGGCGTGGTTTCTCAACTACCTGCGCACCTGGTCCAGCGTGGTGAAGTACGAAAAGCAGCACGGCCACGACCCGGTACTGCGTCTCACCGATGAGCTGACGCAGCACTGGGGCCCCGGCGAGCGGGAGGTGGTATTTCCGGTTTTCGCGCGCCTGGGCACCGTGTAAGGGCGCCTGCACCTCACCCGTGCCGCTGGTTCGCGGGGTTTCCGTTTCTTGCGGGCCTATGTCCGACCGTATTTCTCCTTCCTCCGATTTGCCGTTTCAGGGCCTGCGCGTGCTGGAGCTGGCCTCGGTGCTGGCTGGCCCGCAGGTAGGGCAGTTTTTTGCCGAGCTGGGGGCCGAAGTCCTCAAGATAGAAGCCCCGGCCGGCGACGTGACGCGCACCTGGCGCACCGCCGCCGAAGCCCCCAACACCCCCGTAACGGCGTATTTCTCCTGTGCCAACTGGGGCAAGCACAGCCGCGTGCTGGACCTGACCACGCCGGCCGGCCGCGCCGAAATCCACCGCCTGGCTCTCACCACCGACATCGTGCTGGCCAGCTACAAGCCCGGCGATGCCGAAAAGCTGGGCGTTGACTACGAAACCCTGGCGGCCCTCAACCCGCGCCTGCTCTACGGCCACATCACGGGCTACGGCCCGCACACCGCCCGCGCCGGCTACGATGCCGTGCTGCAGGCCGAAGCCGGCTTCATGCATCTCAACGCCGCCGGCCCCGAAGCAGCACCCCAGAAAATGCCCGTGGCCCTGATGGACCTGCTCACGGCGCATCAGCTGAAGGCGGGGCTGCTCACGGCGCTCTATCAGCGCGAGCGAACCGGCCGCGGCACGCTGGTGCAGGTCAGTTTGCTGGATAGCGCGCTGGCTTCGCTGGCCAACCAGGCCGCCACCTACCTCGTCACGGGCCACGACCCGCAGCCGCTGGGCTCGGGTCACCCCAGCATTGTGCCCTACGGCACCGTGTACCGCGCCGCCGATGGCGTGCGCCTGCTGCTGGCCGTGGGCGCCGACCGGCAGTTTCAACAGCTCTGCGCCGTATTGAAGCGCCCCGGCTGGGCCGAGGATGCGCGCTTCCGAACGAACCCGGCCCGCGTGGCGCACCGCCCGGAACTGGAAGCCCTGCTGCACGAGCGGATAGCCGAAGTGAGCGGAGCTGCTTTGCTGGCCGAGTTGGAGCGGCGGGCCGTGCCGGCGGGAGCCGTGCGTACCGTGGCGGAAGCACT
The DNA here is from genome assembly GCF_900142395.1 of Hymenobacter psychrotolerans DSM 18569. Classification (GTDB taxonomy): domain Bacteria; phylum Bacteroidota; class Bacteroidia; order Cytophagales; family Hymenobacteraceae; genus Hymenobacter; species Hymenobacter psychrotolerans. Next base: position 36,433 of record NZ_FRAS01000010.1, read on the forward strand.
GGAGCAGGAGTCGGCGCGGGATATGCTGCTGCCGCCGCAGCCGGCGTTTCCGCACCGGGGGCTGCGCACGGTGGCTTTTCGCAGCCCGGCCTGGCCGGTGGCGGCCGAAGTAGCCGCGCCGCCACAGCCAGGCGCATAGCTGCTCTACCGGTGCTGGTTTCCGGGGTAAAGTTTTGGGGAAATCTATGCTACCGAAACTTCGCCGGCGCTATTCTGCGTAGGTAGCAGAAGCATTTTTGCCGTTTCAAGGCCGTTTTTCACTCGGCGCGCCACGTACCGATGCGCCTCCGACCCGCTATATCCGATGGACGATACCCAGCCCGTACCTACTGCTTCCGCCACCGCCACCCAGGCCCAGCCACCGGTGCCCGCGCCTGGCCCGGTCTCGGCTCAACCGGCCGGCAACGGCACGCCCAACACCCATAACACCGCTACCAACGCGCCCGGCACACCCGGGGCCAACCCCACCGACCGCCTCGACCTGATTTTTGAGGGACTCAAGCAGAAGTCGTCGGCCAAACAGGCCATCTACCGCAACACAGCCGCTACCTTCGATCTGCTGCGCACCGTGTCGCAGGAGCTGGTGCTGGAGCTGAGCCGCCGCATCACGTCCGTCGATTCTACGGTGATTATCGAGTACCGGCCCGTAAACGAGATGGAGTTCCACATCCGGTTCTCCGGCGACCTGCTCGTGTTCGTGATGCACTCCAACATCGTCACCTTCCCCGACGACTACGGCCCTATGTCCACCAAATACGTGGAAGAGGACTTCCGGCGGCGCTTTTTCGGTCATATCATGGCCTACAACTTCATGGCCGACAGCATCAAGTACCAGCGCATGAATGACCCCGGCTACCTGGTGGGCCGGTTGCTGATCAACATCGACAGCCACTTTTTCCTGGAGGGCGTGCAGCAGCTGGAACTGCCCGACAACGACATGTCGGACAACATGGTGACGGCCGACGGCCTGCGGCTGTTCGTGGAAAGCGCCATGATTGCCGCCGTTAACAACGACCTGATTGCGCCACCACTAGATGATATCCAGAAAATATCGGTGAAGCAGAAGCTGGAAAATCAGCAAGTAAGCCGCGGCAGCAAGGTGGGGTTCAGCTTCTCCAACGAGCAGCGCCCCGTCAGCATCGATGGGCTGGTGTACTGAGTTACCGACATATAAAACGGCCGTCATCCTGAGCGCAGCGAAGGACCTTATCACGCCAGTGCAGAACACGTGGTAAGGTCCTTCGCTGCACTCAGGATGACGGCCGTTTTGCTTTGTCTGCTACCGCCGCAGGTAGCCTACTTTCTCGCGCACTTTGTTCAGCACTTCAGAACCGTAGGCCTGGGCTTTGCGGGCGCCTTCGGCCAGCTTGCGGTCTACTTCGGGTAGGTTCTGGCTATAGAAGTGGAACTGCTCCCGCTCGGTGGCAAACTTCTCCCGGATCAGCTCGAAGAGGGCTGTTTTGGCGTGGCCGTAGCCGTAGCCGCCGTTCAGGTAGTGCTGGCGCATCTCGGCGGTTTGCGCGGGCGTGGCCAGCAGTGAGAACAGCTTGAAGGTGGTGTCGGTGTCGGGGTTTTTAGGCGCCTCCAGCGGCGTGCTGTCCGACACGATGCTGCGGATGGTTTTGAGCAGGGCCTTATCGTCCTGGAAGATGTCGATGATGTTGCCGTAGCTCTTGCTCATCTTCTGCCCATCGAGGCCCGGAATGGTCATCAGCTGCTCGTCGGCGCGGGCCTGGGGCAGCACGAAGGTTTCGCCGTAGCGGTTGTTGAAGGCCGAGGCAATGTCGCGCGTGATTTCCAGGTGCTGAATCTGGTCTTTGCCTACCGGCACCACATCGGCGTCATACAGCAGAATGTCGGCCGCCATCAGCACCGGATACGTAAACAGGCCCGCATTCACGTCGGAAAGCCGGTCGGACTTGTCCTTGAACGAGTGGGCGTTGGCCAGCATCGGGTAGGGCGTGAAGCAACTCAGGTACCAGGCCAGTTCCGTCACCTGCGGCACATCAGACTGGCGATAGAACAGGTTTTTGTCGGTATCGAAGCCGCAGGCCAGCCACGCGGCCGCTACGGCGTAGGTGTTCTGGCGCAGCGTTTCGGCGTCGCGCACGGTGGTCAGGGAGTGTAAATCGGCAATAAAGTACAGCGATTCATTGGCCGTGTTCTTCGACAGCTCTACGGCCGGGAGGATGGCGCCAAGCAGGTTGCCCAGGTGGGGGCGGCCCGTGCTTTGGATGCCGGTCAGGATGCGGGACATGGATTGAAGTAGTTGTTGATTGTCAGTTGTCAGTTGTTGGCGCCCGATGCTCATACCGGCACCTGCTAACCAACCGCCAACAGCTCAAAATTATACTGCCGCATCGGCGGCGGCTTCCTGCTGCAGCTCCTGCGTAGCCTCGTCGCCCAGATACCGGTCGATGAGGAAGTGGGCCAAGTACAGCACGGGCGTAAGCAGGATGGCGGCCGCGAATTTATACCAGTAATTCGTGTTGGCCACGCTCAGCACCTGATCCAAGGTCCAGTTGCCGAACAGATAGAAGGCTACGAACAGCACCACAAACGAATCGACGAGCTGCGAAACCAGCGTGGAGCCGGTAGCGCGCAGCCACACATAGCGGCCGCCGGTAGCGCGGCGCAGCGCCTGAAACACGGTGGCATCAAGCACCTGCCCAATGCCAAACGCCGTGATGGAGCCCGTGATGATGCCGAGGCCCTGCCGGAAAATGCTCTGGTAGGCAAAGTCGATGTTGAACGGGTGGCCCTGGTCGTCGGTCCTGTTGACGTCGAGCCAGAAGGCGGCTGGCGGCAGCCTGGTGGTGGCATATATCACCACGAAGGCAAACAGGATGAGGGCCACCGTTAGGTAGCTGACGCGCAGCACGCCTTCTTTACCGAAGTACTCGTTGATGATGTCCGTTGTGACGAACACCACGGGCCAGATGAGCACGCCCGCCGTGAGGTTGCCGGGCAGTCCCATCAGCGCCTCCACCGAAAATATCTTGACCCCTATAATCTCCGCCAGCAGCGCATTCACGATGAAAATGCCACTGAGCACGAGGTAGAGCTGCTGTTTCTTGTGCGACATGCTCTGCATAGCTAAACCGAAACCGACAAGCCTTCCACGGCCAGCTCGGTCCATTCGAACACCTCTTTGGCTTCGGCCAGCAGCGGCTGCAGGTCGGGGTAGCGGCTGGAGAAGTGCCCGATGAGCAGGCGCTGCACCTGCGCCCGGCGGGCCAGCAGCCCGGCCTGGCGGGCCGTGGAGTGGTGCGTGGTGGCGGCCCGCTCGCGCATATCGTTCAGGAACGTAGCCTCGTGGTAGAGCAGATCCACGCCGCGCACGAGGTCGGCCAGGCTTTCGGTGTAAAGCGTATCGGAGCAGAAGGCGTAGCTGCGGCTGTGGCGCGGCTCCGCCGTGACGGCGGCGTTGGCGAGCAGCAGCTGGCCGCTTTCGTCCAGGATATCCTCGCCCAGCGTGAGGGCATTTAGCTGCACCGGCGTGAGAGTGGGCGGCAGCTTTTCCTTGATCAGCGGGCGGCGCTTGGGCTTTTCGCGGAACAGGTAGCCGCAGCACGGAATGCGGTGGCGCATGGGCAGCGTGTGCACCGTCAGGTTCTTGTCCTCGAAAATCTGCTGGTGCTGCGTGGTGTCAACGGCCGTGAATTCCAGCTCGAAGCTCAGCTGCGTGTAGGAGTGGCGGAACTGCATGGTCAGCACCTCATCGAGGCCGGGTGGGCCAAACAGCTGTAGCGGCTCGGTGCGGCCGTTCAGGTGCATGGTGCCCAGCAGCCCGAACAGCCCGAAAAAATGGTCGCCGTGAAGGTGCGAGATGAACACCGTGCGAATGCGCTGGTGCCGGATCTTGTGTTCCATCAGGCGGCGCTGGGTGCCCTCGCCGCAGTCTATCAGGTACTGCGTGCCGCTCACCGTCAGGACCTGCGCCGTGTGGTGGCGGTCCAGAAACGGGGTAGCCGATGCGCTACCCAGGATTTTCAGCTCAAACTCCAAGTGTGCTGGTCGTTGACAGTGGGCGGTAGGCGGGCGGAAACAAGCTGCGTTGGTACCGCATAAATGCAAATTGGTTGTCAATTGTCAGCAATTTGCCTCTGACAACTGACAACCAACAACGGACACCTGAAAAGCTACTCTTTGCTCGTAAGGTCGCGCTCAATGGCGTGCAGAAAAATCCGGTCGATGCCTTCTTCCACAGTGGGCAGAATGTGCAGAACCGACTCGAGCTTGCTGATGGTGATAAGCTTCATCACGTGGTCCTGCAGGCCGGTGAGTACCAGCAGGCCGCCGGTGGAGTTGCAGAGCCGGTTGGCAATCAGGATGGAGCTCAACCCCGACGAGTCAGTGTACTTCACGTTGCTGAGGTCAAGGATCAGGTTGTTGATTCCCTCGGCGTTCAGCTTCACGAATTCCGATTTCAAATCAGGAGCCACGGTGGTGTCCAGCTTCTTTTCGTCAATCGTAATTATCGTGTACGTTTCCTTTTTATCAATCGAGTACTTCATGCCGTCGGTGGTTCGGGGTGTAAGGGAGTTGCGAAGGTAACAAAAAAAATGTTCGCCGGAAGTGTATGACGCAAGGAGCGAAATTCCCGGAAAAAGTTGCTCTAAAGGCCCGAAACAGGCCGAAATCCAAAAGTGAGAGTAGCCCAGGTGCTTTGCCAATCGGCCTCGGCGAGGGTGGCCGGGAGCATTTGCACAGCGCTGAGCATATACTCCCCGGGCTCCCGTAAACGAAACAGGACTCGGCCGTTTTGGTTACTGTAGAGCTTGAAAACAGAGGCCGGTCGGCCGGGGCTGCGCTGCCATATCTGCACCAGCTGGCCGGGCTTGGGCTGCCCGCCAACCAGGACGCGCACCGTGAGTGAGGCGCCGGCCCGGAGCGTGTACGGGTTTTGCTCGGGCACGAATTCCAGCGGCTGGCCAGCCGGCCGGCTCCAGGCGCGGGCTGTGTCGGAAGGGGAGGGAGTGCCCGCCTGCAGCAGCGTTTTGGCACAGCGGCGGTACGCTTCGCGGCCGGGCTTACTGATACTGCCGCGCTTCTGGCGTTCCAGCAGAATCTGGTCGAGGCCTGCTGCCTTCAGGTAGGCGTTAAACTGGTCGGCGTCCAGGGTGGTGAACGTGTTGTTCGTGGCTAGGGCCACCATGTGCACGCCCGGCTGCCGTAGCTGCAGCACGGGGTGCAGCGTGTCGGCGGTGGCGGCGCCGGGCAGCAGGTCGGTGGGGCCGTCGGGCGCGTAGTGCGTCAGTTGCGTGACGCGGGCACTCTTGCCGGGCCAGCGCTTTCCCGTAAAGTTTTCGCCCACCAGCACCCGCAGGTTGAGCAGGCTGCCAGGCGCCACAAAAAACCGGGGAGCTGTCAGCCAAAACTCACTGGCCAGCGCGGAGCCGGCCAGCAGGCAGGCGCCGGTGAGCAGGAAAATGCGGGGCCGAAAGTGAAAGGGGCGGGGCATGCGCAAAGATGAAGCTCCGGCACAAGGAATGAGCGAGGGAGGACTTACAAAATTTTGGGGCGACCAAACATCTGATGAGCTGGTCAGTATTGTAACTTTTGTTTAAGTTTTAACCCTAAAAATTTAAACAAAAAGAACGTATTTTCCTTCCCCAAATCCTGGGTTCTGTTGCGCACGTTGCTGCTGGGGCTGTTTGCTGCCTCCAGCTTCACACTGGCCTCCTGCGACGATGACAACGATGATATAACGCCCACTCCCAACCCGTCCCAGAACATTGTGCAGGTAGCGCAGGGCAATGCTTCGTTCAGCACGCTGGTGGCGGCCGTTACGAAAGCCGACCTGGGCACCACGCTCAGCGGCATCGGTCCGTTCACGGTGTTTGCGCCCACCAACGACGCGTTTGCCAAGCTGGCGGCTCCCTTCAACAACGCCGCCAACATCACGGCCATCACTGATCCGGCCCAGATTGCTACGTTGCGGGGCATCCTGCTCTACCACGTGCTCGGCCGCAACGTGAAGGCCGCCGACATTGCCAACGGCAGCAGCACGGCTACTACGGCCCGCCCGGCTTCTACCGTGGGCGGCGCTACCATCAACGATAATACTCTATACCTGCCCAAGAACAGCACGGGCGTCTTCATCAACGGCGGTACCCGCGTGGTAACGGCTGACGTAGCGGCCAGCAACGGGACCATTCACGCCATTGATAATGTGCTGATGCCCCCGAGCCAGACCATTGCCGCCATTGTGGCGGCCAGCGCCAGCCGCACCACCGGCCCCGAATTTACGCTGCTGCTCCAGGCCCTGCAGCGCCCCGCCGCTGCCGCCATCCTGACGGCAGCCGGTAGCTCCAGCGCCAACGTAACGGTATTTGCCCCCACCGATGCCGCCTTCCGCGCGCTGCTGGGCAATGCGCCGCTCAGCTCCGTATCCGATGCCGACCTGACGGCTATTCTGTCGCGCCACGTAATTGGCACCGGCCGCGTATTCTCGTCTGATCTGGCTGCCGGTACGGTTACCACGCTCGGTGGCCCGATAACCGTAGCTGCGGCCGGCAACGGCTTTACGGTGCGGGGCGGCACCGGCACCGCTGCCAACATTGCCTCGGCCAATATTCTGGCTACCAATGGCGTGGTGCACGTCATCGACCAGGTGATTCGTCCCTAAACTCCCGGCTTTCCGGTTTAAGAAAACTCACACTTCAGAAAAGCCCAGCTCTTACTTGAGGGCCGGGCTTTTCTGTTTCGGTGTACAGCATGGGTGGGCTATTGCCGCTCCAGGGCCAGCTGGTAGGCCCGGTCGTAGTAGATGCGCAGGTTTTTCCAGTCGAAGATTTCGGCGTTGCTTTCCACGTTGTTGCGCTGCATGATTCGCTCCCGGCGGTTGAGCAGCACGAAGTTCCAGAGCATTTCCGTCAGCTCTTCCGCCGACTCATCGAAGCTTTTTTCCTGGCGCTGCACCACATAAATGCCCTTGTCTTCGTGCTGGGGCACGTTCTGCATCACGTAGTCGCCGAAGCCGGAGAGGTCGGAGGTGATGGCTGGTACGCCGCGCGCCACGCACTCCAGCGGCGTGTAGCCCCAGGGCTCGTAGTAGCTGGGGAAAATGCCTAAGTGGCAGCCCCGCACAAACTGCCCGTACTCCATACCAAACAGCGGCGAAGTAGGCGACACAAAGTCAGGGTGATACACGATTTTCACCCGGTCGTGGCGGTTGTTCACGAGGTTGGCCCGCCGCACGAAGTTGAGGATGTCGTCGTTGGCATCATCTACCAGGTTGTGGGTGATGACGGGGGGCAGGCTGGTCGTTTTCCAGCTTTGCAGCGTGCGGCGGTAGCGCAGTTTCCAGTAGTCGTCTACCATGCTGCTCAGGTCGGGCAGGCGGTGGTCGGTGCTGGCAGCGGCGGCGTAGAACAGCCGCTCACCTACCTGCTGCTCAATGGCCTCGCAGGTGGCGTGCACCTCATCGAGCACGGCGCGGCTCTGCAGAATCTGCGGGTTGATGCTGTGAAACGGGCGCTTCGTGATGAAAAACATAACTACCTGCCCATCGAGGCCGCTTTGCTGCAGGCGGTAGTTCAGGCGGGCCAGCGCCTCCAGTGTCAGGTCAAAACCCTTGTTGTGGTACTCGTAGCGGCCACTCGTGAACAGGTACAGCGTATTGTCCAGATCAAATGAGTAGCTCTGGAAAAAATGCGCCATCACGAATTCGTGAATCTTGGACTTGTACTGCTGGTGCAGGTTCTGGAACTCGTGCAGCGCCACAAACCGCTCAATATTGAGGCCGTTGGGTAGCACCGCGTCCGGAATCCGGTCGAGCAGGTAGATACACTCGCGCACCGTCAGCTCGCTCACGGTGGTGAAGACGTGGGCGCCGTGCGCTGCGGCCCGCTCAATGCGCACCGCCGTTTCGATGTTGAAATGGCGCGCTTCAGCCTCCCAATCCACCAGCATCAGATGCTCATAGAAGTTGGCGTCGTTCATGGCCAGATAGCGGCCGAGCAGCGTGGCGTGCGTCGTGAACACCAGGTGCAGCGGCACCTGCTCGCGGCGCAGCGCCGGAATGGCCACGCCCGTCATCCACTCGTGGAAGTGGGCCACTACCCGCTGCGGCGGCACTACCTCGGCGGCCAGAATTTTCAGAAACTCCTTGGCTAGCTGCCCGAAGGCTTCCACCTGATGCAGCAGGTCGTCGTGGTCGGGGGTCGGGATGCCGTGGTGGTGCCACAGGTCGGCTTTGATCTGGCCCAGCTGCGGATACGCCTGGTGCGGGCTGATAAGTACGGCCCGGGGGCGGCCCGTCACGAGCCACACGCCCAGGTGTACTTCGTAGCCAAGCTGGCGCATACGGCGCACGGCCCCGGCAAACGGGTCGGAAAGCGTGGAAAGCTGGTAGTCGTCGAAGGGCTCGAACTCGCTCTGGGCCTGCTGCGGAAAGTAGGGCCCCAGCAGGCAGTACCGCTCGTCCCAGGCCTGCACGGTGGCCGGCACCTTGGAGCGGATAACGGTGTAGATGCCGCCCACCTGGTTGCAGACCTCCCAGGCCACTTCCACCAGAAGTGCATCGGGGGCAATAGGGGCGGGGGCAGAGGCGGGAACTTGCATTGCGGAAGAAATAGGGTGGGGCGGCAAGATATGGGAAGCCGGGAGTTTCTGCCGCCCCTGACACTGGAAAAACCGGGAAAAAAAGAGGTTTGCAGCGGGTATCAGCCCGGCCGCAAACCTCGGTTCGGGAGCCGCCGGAGGTAGCTTAGGCGGGCTCCTGCGAAATAATCAGGACTGAATACGGCGCCAGCCCAAACGCGGCGTGGCAGGGCAGGCCGTCGTACTCGCCTTCCTGGCTGTGGGTGTCGGTGCTTTCGAAGTTGCCGAATTCCTGGTCGTAGCCCTGCCAGTCGGAGTTGAACCGTACGCGCCAGTGGCCGCCGCCGGGCACGCCAATGGTGTAGGACTCGTGCGCGGTATCGGCGAAATTGGCCAGCACGATGGTGGTGTCGCCGGGGCCGCCGTCGCCGTCGCTCCAGCGGCGGAACGCCAGGACTTTGTCCTCATCATTGACGTGAAACACCTCGGTATGCTGGCCCAGCAGCCCCCGCGTGTGGCCCTGCAGGTTGCGGCGCAGGCCAATCAGGTCGCGGTAGAGATGCACGAGGCCCTGGTGCTCATCGGCGCGGCCCCAGTCCAGGGGCTGGTCGTCGGAGAAGGAGCCGTCGGCGAGCATGGTCTGGCCCTGAAAGAGCATTGGGATGCCGGGCGCCGTGAATACCAGCGCCGCACCCAGCGTGGAGCGTTTCTTCGGAAACCAGGAGCTGGCGTTGCCGGGCATGATTTCCTCGGTCACGCGGGCCTTGCCGTTGGCCACCTCATCGTGGCTTTCGGTGTAGATGACGCGCTGGAAGGCGTCGCCGTTGTAGACTTTGCTGATGGCTTCGGCCACGGCCGGCATGCTACGGTCGGCGTCGTGGGGCGTCGTCAGGGCATCCCGAATGGGATACACAAACGCCGAGTCCCACTGCGTGGAGAAGCCCTGGCCGCCCTCCTCGGGCGCTTTCGTGATGAACTCGTTGCCGAGCAGATCTTCCGCAATGGTGATTTTCCAGGGCATGTGGCGCCGGATTTCCTCGTTTATCCACTGCATCAGGCTCCAGCCCTCGGGCAGGTCGCGGCTGGGGTCGGAGGAGCCATCGACGTTGCGGATGTGCGAGATGGAGTCGCAGCGCAGGCCGTCCACGCGGTAGTCTTCCAGCCACATCAGGGCATTGTCGCGGATGTAGGCGCGCACGGCGTCGCGGCCGTAGTCGGGGCGGTTGTGGCCCCAGGGCGTTTCGGCGCGCCAGTCGTTGTAGAAGTAGATGCCGCCGCCGTCGTTTTCGCTCCAGCCGTCAAACTGCCACAAATCCAGGTCGCCGGGCCCGAAATGGTTGTAGACCACATCCAGAATCACGGCAATGCCGTGGCGGTGCGCGGCTTTCACCAGCTCTTTGAACGCCAGCGGCCCGCCGTAGTCGGTTTCCAGCGCGAACGGGTGCGCCGGGTTGTAGCCCCAGCTGCGCCCGCCCGGAAACTCAGTCGGCGGCATAATTTCAATGGCATTGACGCCAAGCTCCTGCAGGAACCCCAGCTTCTCGATTACGTCGAGGAAGGTACCGGGCTTGTCGGGGTCGGGCGCGTAGAAAGTGCCTACGTGCAACTCGTAGATGACCAGCTCGTTCCAGGCCGGCATCTGAAACTGGTCGTCTTCCCAGTCAAAATCGTGGGTCGGTACAACGGAATTGCCGGCCGAATGCGTGACCTCACGGGCATAGGGGTCGTTGCGCTGCAGCTCGCCGGCGGGCGTCTGCAGCCAGAACTTGTATTCGGTGCCAGGGCCCAGTCCGGCGAAATCGGCGGCCCAGTAGCCGTCGGCTTCGTGAGCAAGTGGGTGAGCGGTGTGGTTCCAGTCGTTGAAGGGGCCTACTACGGACACGGCTTCAGCCGCCGGCGCCCATACGCGGAACGTGGTGCCCTGGGAATGCGGAATAGCCCCCATGCCGGTTTGCAGCGTGGGCGTAAAAAGGGAAGCGGTTTTGGGCATTTACGTAGAAAGAAGGCAGCACAACAGGTCAACAGTGACAGCCCTCTTACTGTGGTTATAGCGTTCTGGTTGTAAAGCTGCCGAACGGAAACCGGAAGCCACTTACGGTAAAGAATCGGGGAAGGAAGGGAGCTTTTACCTTTGTACGCTGTTTAAGACTTGTTCTTCATTGCTTATCCGCTTCCCTGTGCCCCGTCCGAAACCCGTTGTGTACGGCTTATATGCCTGGACGCCCGACTACGGCTTCCGCTACATTCATCCCGCCAACCGCCGCACCTTCGAGTGGCTGGAACCCGTGGGCAAAGTCTTCGAGAAGATTGACGAAACCGACGACTGGATTCTGCTGCGCTACGACGAGCAGCAGTTCAAGGTCAGCGGGGAGCTGTTCAAGGAGCTCTACCAGAAACCGCCGTTCAGCTTCGGCGACACAGTGGCCGAAGCCCGCCCCGCGCCCGGCGAGCCCGCCCACCAGGGCCTCATTTCGGACGTGTACCTGGACGAAGCCAACGAAACGTTCCGGTTTCAGCTGGTAGAGCGCAAACGCAAGCTCAAGCGCATCTTCGAGGCCGACGAGCTGCGCGAGGCATAGAGTAACTGAGTGCCTGAGCAGCTGAGTACGCTGTTCCGGCATTCATTCGCCTGTTGCTCTGTTGAAAAGGCTGTCCTGTCTACTGGAAAATACTGGGAACCAGAAGCCTGCTCAGCTACTCAGATGCTCAGTTATTCTACAGCCCTACCGCAATACCCACCAGCAGCGCCCCGGCGGCCAGGGCCAGCAGCAGCAGATACAGCGGCAGCACGAATTTCCACCACTCGTCAAACCGCACGCCGCAGGCCGCCACAATGGCCATGAGCGCGCCGTTGGTGGGCGTGATCAGCTCGCAGAGGCCCGCGCCGTACTGGTAGGCCAGCACGGTTACCTGCCGCGAAAGGCCGATGAGGTCGGAGAGGGGCACGAGCAGCGGCATGGTGAGGACGGCCTGGCCGCTGACGCTGGGCACGGGCAGATGCAGGGCCGTGTGCACGCCCATCATGCCCAGGGCCGAAAGCGCCACCGGCAGCCCAGCCAGCGGTGCCGACAGCGTGTTGACGATGGTATCGACAATCTGTCCCTGCTCCAGCACCACGAAAATGGCGCGGGCAAACCCAATAAGCAGCGCCGAAAAGGCAATGTCGCGGAAGCCGGCCAGGAAGCCTTCGGCAGTGCCCGTAAGGCCGAGGCCACCCACCAGGCCCGCCACTACCCCCAGCCCGAAAAACAGCGCCGCCATCTGCTCGAAGTCCCAGCCCAGCGTGAGCACACCGTAGGCAAAGAAGGCGAAGGCCACGAACAGCAGCAGCAGTACGAGGCCGTGGTTGCGGCCCTCAGCCGCTGAGGCCGAGGAGCCGGCCGCTTCGGCGGTTTCCGGCGCTATGCGGTGGCGCTGGGCGTAGCGCACGGTGCCTGCAATCCAGATAGCCAGGGCCAGCGCCAGAAACACCAGCCGGAAGCCGCCCCCCGAAAGCAGGGGCAGCTGGGCCAGCTTCTGCGCAATGCCCACCTGGAACGGGTTGAGCGGACTAAACGCCGCGCCCACCGCCGCTGCCCCAATGCTGACGGCCGCCGCCGTGAGGGCCGGGTAGCCGATGCGCCGCATCAGAATGAGCAGCACGGGTATGAGCGGCACTATTTCCTCCTGCATGTTTTCCAGGGCGCCCATGGTAGCGAAGAGCGCCGAAATAATGGGAATCACCACCGCCTCGCGCCCCCGGAACCGGGTCAGCAGCCAATCGACGCCGCGGCGCAGGGCCCCGGTCTGGTCTACTACCATGAAAGCGCCGCCGGCCAGAAACACCAGAAAAATGACGGAAGCCGCGTCCGCCATGCCCTTGGGAATATCAACCAGCGCCTGCAGCGGGCTGACGGGCGAGGCGGGCACGCGGTGGTAGGAGCCGGCCACTACCACGTCGCGGCCGGTAGCGGCGTCGGGGTGCCGGTCGAATACGCCGGCTGGCAGCACGTAGCTCAGCAGGCAGGCCAGCAGAATAAACCCCACGAGCAACACCAGCGGATGCGGAAAGCGAATCGTCTTCATGCCGTGAAGGTAGGTGGTGGGGTAGTGGGTTGGTGGGTTGGTGGAGTGAGTGAGTGAGTGAGTGAGTGAGTGAGTGAGTGAGTGAATGTCATCCTGAGCTTGCGAAGGACCTTGCCCCGCTTGCACGAGCCGTTCAACCATCCACCACCCCACAAATCCACCACCCCACAAATCCACCACCCCACAAATCCACCACCCCACTAATCCAGCTTTTGTATCTTCGGGTTTGGCTGGCTACTCCATGAACCTGCGCGTCTTCAAAAAGCTCCCGATGGGCCAACAGGCCGACTGCCTGCGCCGCTACGGTCACTTTCTGGCCGAGCGGCGCGAGGACAGCTTCACGCTGCGCCTCTACGCGCTGGGTGACTTCTACGCCGAGGAGTGGCGCGTGCTGGACGAAGACCATATCCTGTTTATTCATCTGTTTCAGCATCCCGGCGGCCTCAACGAGTACCTGCACCGGATCCGGCTGCCGGAAGAGCTGTAGCGGCCCGCCGCCCAAACGGGTCTGCGCGGCTACATCCGGAAGCGGCTATATTGAGGTATGAAACCGTCTCGCCTCCTGCCGCCCCTGTTTGCGCTGCTCAAGTTTGTGTCGGGCTACGTGCTGGCCAGCCGCGCCTACGAACTGCACCGCGACGAGTATCTGTACCTCGACTATGGGCAGCAGCTGGCCTGGGGCTACCTGGAACTGCCGCCCCTCACGGCTCTGCAAAGCTGGCTGACGCTGGCGCTGGGCGGGAGCTGGTTTTGGGTGAAGTTCTGGCCGGGCCTCTGGGGCAGCCTCACGGTGCTGCTGCTGGGGCGGCTGGTGCTCAAGCTGGGCGGCAAAGGCTGGGCCGTGGCGCTGGCCAGCATCGGATACATGGTGGCGGCTTATGCGCGGCTCAACTTCCTGTTTCAGCCCAATTCCTTTGAAGTGCTGGCTTTCACGGCGGGCAGCTACGCGCTGGTGCGCCATTTCCAGACCGGCCGGCCCCGCTACCTCTACGCGCTGGGCGTGGTGCTGGGCCTGAGCCTGCTCAACAAATACACCACATTTTTCTACGGCGCGGCTGTGCTGGCCGGCCTGCTGCTCACGCCGCAGCGCCGCTTGCTGGCCAGCCGCCACCTGTGGGGCGCGGCCGGTCTGGTGCTGCTGCTCTGGCTCCCGAATCTGCTCTGGCAGGTGGCGCACGGTGTTCCGTTTCGGCACCATATGGCCCTGCTCCACGACACCCAGCTGGTGCACGTGTCGGTGGCCGACTTCTGGCAGGACCAGCTGCTGATGTGCCTGCCGGTGGTGTGGGTGTGGGTGCCCGGGCTGCTGGCGCTGCTGTTCTACGGCCCATTCCGGCCCTACCGCGCCGTGGGCTGGCTCTACGTGGCGGGCCTGCTGCTGCTGACGGTGCTGCACGGCAAAAGCTACTACAGCTTGGGCTACTATCCGGTGCTGCTTTCATTTGGGGCGCTGTGGCTGGAGCAGTGGCTGGAGAAGCGGCGGCGGCGCAACGTGCTGCGGCCGGCCCTGCTGGCTTTGCCCGTGCTCATTATGCTGCCGCTGCTGCCGTTTCTGTTCACGCTCTATCCGCCGGCTGCTATGCGGATGCTGGGGCCGCAGTACCGGGGACTGGGCGTGCTGCGCTGGGAAGATGGCGTAGACCACGTGCTGCCCCAGGACTTTGCCGATATGCTGGGCTGGCAGGAGCTGGCCGACAAAGTGTGGCAGGCATATCAGGCGCTGCCTGCTGCCACCCGCGCCCACACCCTCATCAAGTGCGACAACTACGGGCAGGCCGGCGCCATCAACTACTACAACCGGCACCGCCGAATGCCTCGCGCGCACAGCTTCAATGGGTCGTATCTGTTCTGGTTTCCGGTGCGGCCCGTTCAGCCCTTTCACTATCTGCTGCTGGTGGAAGACGACCAGCCCAGCGGGGTGGCCGCGCACAGCCGCAGCCTGCGGCAGGTCGGGGAAGTCCTCAACCCGTTTGCCCGCGAGCGGGGCACGGCCATCTTCGTGGTGGCCGCGCCCGACTCTGTACTGATGAGCCGGATTTACCGGGAGCACCGCGTAGCTCTGAGCCGCTGGGAAGGGGCCGCCCCGTAACCAGCAAAAAGCCCCGACTCCAGGAAAGAGTCGGGGCGGAGTGGTTTTGCTTGGGGCCGAATCAGGCGGCGTTGCTTTGCTCCATTTTTTGCAGCAGCGCAGCAATCTGGTCGGCGTAGGTGTCAATCTGCTCCAGGCCGGTGCGCGATTCTTCCAGCTGGCCGCGCTGGTATTGCTGCACCAGGGAGCGGCCGGTATCGAGCATGCGCTGCAGAATGCGCTCCACTTCGCGCACCTCCGGGTAGGAGCCGTAGCGCGGCTTCACCACCGTGTTCAGCCACTCGCCCAGTGGGTTCTGCTGCATCGAAAACAGGGAGTCGTCGGCTTCGCGCACACCGTAGAGCACGGAGCGCAGCCGCGACTTAAACAGCACCTGCTTGATACGGGCCTGCTGGAAATCCAGGTTGGTTATGTCCATAGCACTAGCTCAGATGGTCGCCTGTGAAAAGAAAGGATGCCATCTTATTGAGCAGAGGAACCGGGGTTCTGGAGTTGCTGGCGCGCTAGCACTAGGTCAGTTACATCGAAAGCAAACACCGTGATACCGGCTTTCTGGCCGCCTTCCATGAACAGTTGGTAGGTGAAGTTGAGGTAGCTGCGTTGCAGGTTGCCGTCACCGGCGTGGTCCAGCATAATCTCAATTTCGTTGCCGATAAACGTTTCGCCCGTTTCGTACACGTTGTTGAGGAGGGTAATGAAGCCTTGCTCCACCACTTCCGGCAGGGCCTCTTCCACCGTTTTTCCTACCAGCGTGCGGTTCGGGAAGAGCTTCTGATACTCAGGGTTGACGAACTCAAAGCGGTGTTCCGGACCGCGCAGAATGCAGATAATGGCCGGCGTCTGCATAAACAGGTTGAAGAACGTTTCGCGCTGCTGCACGGCCAGCTGGTAGGCCTCATAGGCCTGGTCCGACAGCTGGGCCTGCTGCTCGTTGGTTTCCAGCAGCTCCTGCACCATCTGCTTCTGGTCGTGGATATCGGTGCCGCCACCTACCCACATCGTAATAACGCCGTCGTCGTTGCGGCGGGGCAGGCCGCGCATCAGCATCCAGCGGTACTGCCCGTCGGCGCGGCGCAGGCGGTATTCTACCTGATACGGCTGGCCGGTCGCAACCGAGTCGGCCCAGCTTTTCAGCACCCGCTCCCGGTCTTCGGCATGCAGGTTTTCCAGCCAGCCGTTGTGCAGCTCCTGCGTCAGCTCGCGGCCCGTAAACTGGAGCCAGCGCTGGTTGAAATAGTCACGTATGCCGTCGGGCTGCGCAGTCCAGACCAGAATCGGCAACGATTCCAGCACAAAGCGCATCCGCTCCTGGGTTTCGGCGAGGGCCCGCTCGGTTTCAGCGGCCAGCAAGGCGGCCCGGTACTTCTCGGTTACATCCTGCGTGCGCTGCAAAATGAACTGCAGCCGGCCCTGCGCGTCGCACACGGGATAGTGCGTGGCTTCCCAGTACAGCTCTTCCAGGCCGCCGCCCTGCGCCGCCGGCCGCTCCAGGTCGTAGCGGATCAGGGGCATGGTGTGGGCCGTCAGGTGCTGGCGCACATGCTCGTGCGACTCCCGGATAACGGCCGCCGACTCTTCGTCGGTGGAGGGGTAGGCCTCAAAAAAGGGCTTTCCCAAAACGGCTTTCCGGCTTTTCAGCGAAACTACTTCGTGGCTGTCCGTATTATCGACGATGGTCGCATCCGCATCAGGCGCGATAAGCAAAAAGTTTTCGGGCAGAGACCGAAACAGCTGTTGATAGTCGACCGGGAATGCAGAAGTCATACGGAAAGCACAAACAATGAAAAGACCAACCACTCGGATAAGCAGCCTGCGAAGGTAGAGCAATCCGGCCGGCAAAAAAGCGCGCTACCAGCGCAAATACGTTTCTCAGCGCGCCGGCAGCCATGGGTTCTGAAGCACAAGCACAACCATAGCGGCCGACAGAAATTCCCGGGACAAAATAAATATTTAGCAGAGGGCAGGTAGCAGACCGGTACCTGGCGGCAGTGCCCGGGCTGCTGCCCGTAGCGGCTGCCGGGGCTGCGCGGCTTGGCTACGGCCGCACCATATGAATATGCGCAATCCCGTCTTCCAGATACCCTTCGCCGACCTGCCGGAACCCGAAGCTTTCATAAAAGGCCTGGAGGTAGAGCTGGGCGCCAATCTGGATGGGCTGCGCGCCGAATAGCTGCTCCACTGCCCCAATAGCCTGCTGCAGCAGCTCGCGGCCCAGCCCGTAGCGCCGGAATTTCGGGCTGACTACCACGCGCCCGATGCTGGCCTCGGGGTAGCTGATGCCGGCCGGAAACAGCCGGGCATACGCCGCCAGCTCGCCGGCTTCGGTGTGGCCCAGCAGATGATGCGCGGCCTGGTCCTGCCCGTCGATGTCCTGAAACGCGCAGGTTTGCTCTACCACAAACACTTCGGAACGCAGCTGAAGCAGGGCGTAAAGCTCCGGTAAGGTGAGGGCCGAAAAGGGCTGGGTGGTCCAGGTGAGGGTCATGGGGGCGGCAGAAATGAGCAGATACGGCGCAAAGATGGCAGTGCTGCCGCCAAATCCGGTGCCTGGCGGGCAAGCCCGGCCGCAGCGCTTCTGCGGCGGCCTGCGTATAGCTGGTTTCTCTACGGCCACCACCTTCGCAAGTATGGACTATGTTCGGTTAGGGGCCACGGGCCTCAAAGTTTCCAAAATCTGCCTCGGCACCATGACCTACGGCACGCCCACCGAGCGGTGGCCCTGGGCCCTGAAAGAGGAGCAAAGCCGCCCCTTCATCCAGAAAGCGCTGGAGCTGGGCATCAACTTCTTCGACACGGCCGACGTGTATTCCAATGGTGCCAGCGAAGAGGTGGTAGGCCGGGCCCTGCGCGACTTTGCCCGGCGCGACGAAGTAGTGCTGGCTACTAAGGTCTACAACCCCATGGGGCCGGGGCCCAACCAGCGCGGCCTGTCCCGCAAGCACATTTTGAGCGCCATTGATGCCAGCCTCAAGCGCCTCGGCACCGACTACGTAGACCTCTACCAGATTCACCGCTGGGACTACGATACGCCCATTGAGGAAACGCTGGAGGCGCTGCACGACGTGGTGAAGGCCGGCAAAGCCCGCTACATCGGGGCCAGCAGCATGTTTGCCTGGCAGTTTGCGCAGGCCCTGTACCTGGCCGACAAGCACAACTGGACCCGCTTTGTGAGCATGCAGCCGCACTACAACCTGGTGTACCGCGAGGAGGAGCGCGAGATGCTGCCGCTGTGCCAGGACCAGAGCATCGGCGTGATTGCCTGGTCGCCGCTGGCGCGGGGGCTGCTGACGGGCGGCCGCGGCAAGGAGCGCAACGAAACCGAACGGGCCCGCACCGATGCGTTCGGCAAAAGCCTCTACGGCCGCGACGACGATTTTGCGGTGGCCGACCGGGTGACGGAAATAGCCCGGGAGCGAGGCCTGCCCAACGCCCAGATTGCCCTGGCCTGGCTCCTGAGCAAGCCCGCCGTTACGGCTCCGATTGTGGGCGCCAGCAAACCGGGCCACCTGGAAGATGCCGTGGCCGCCGTGTCGGTGCAGCTGACTCCGGACGAAATCCGGCGGCTGGAAGAACCGTATCAGCCCCATCCGGTGCTGGGCTTCTCCTGAGGCCGCGCGGGGCTACTCGCCGCCGACCGGGGGCGCCGTGGTCAGGGTAGCGCCGAAGCTGGCCGCCACGATAAAAGCCACGGCCAGCCATTGGTTGCTGGTCAGCTGCTCGCCCAGCAGCAGCCAGCCCGAAAAGGCGGCGGCCACCGGTTCCAGGCTCATCAAGATGCTGAAGGTGCGGGTGGGCATGGTGCGGAGGGCCTGCATTTCCAGCGAGAAAGGCAGCACACTGGAAAATATGGCCAGCAACACGCCCAGCAGCAGCAAATAAGGGCTCAGCGCCAAGAGGTTGCCGATTGCTGCCCCGAAAGGCAAAATAGTGAGAGCCGCAACCAGCATTCCGACCGTGACGGCCAGTTGCCCGGGCAGCACGGCCCCCGTGCGGCGTCCTAAGATGATGTAAAGCGCCCAGCAGCCCCCGGCGGCCAGCGCAAAGCCTGCTCCCAGCATATCGATGCCCTGGCCCTGCCACGGCGCAATGAGGGCAATGCCGGCCCCGGCCAGCAGCACCCACACCAAATCCAGGGCGCGGCGCGAGCCGGCCAGCGCCACGCCCAGCGGCCCCACAAACTCCAGCGTTACGGCCAGTCCCAGCGGAATGCGGGCCAGGGCGCAGTAGAACAGAAAGTTCATGAGCCCCAGTACCACCCCATACGGCACCACTGCCCGCCACTGCTCCGGCCGCAGCTGCCGCAGCCGGGGCCGCACCACCAGCACCAGCAGCACCGCCGAAAAGCCGATGCGCAGGCTGGCGGTGCCGGCCGGCCCGGCCACCGGAAACAGGCCTTTGGCAATGGCGGCCCCGCCCTGCACGCTCACAATGGAAAGCAGCACGGCCGGCAGCGGCGGCAACGTAAATCGGGAGGGAGAAGCCAACGGGAAGGGGCCTGAATGCGGATGGAAACGACGACGATGAGCGGAAACCTGCGCCTGCTCAGCCGGCGGCAAAGCTACTCTTAAAGTTGCCGGATGCGGCAGAAATTCCTTGTTGTACTGGCTGTGAGCCAGGAGTTTTACGTAATCCAATGCCCAGGGCCTGTGGCTCTGACCTGTTTACTATCACTTTATCCAGTACCATGAAGCCATTCCTGATTCTGCTACCAGCCCTGTCCGTTGCGGCCTGCTCGCCGGTGCGCGTCGAGTCCACGACGCAGGCGCCGGACGTTGATTTTGCCTCCTACAAAACCTACAACTTCCTGGACGTAACGGCCCGCAACGAAGACGCCTTCCGGGGCAGCAGTGCCAACGTGGACGAGCTGAAGCGGGCCGTGGCGCGCGAAATGGAGCTGCGGGGCTACCGCCGGGCCGACACGCCCGAGCTGTGGGTGAACATCGGGGTAGTGACGGAAGAGAAAGTCCAGACCCGCGAAACCAACATCCAGTGGGACGGGCCGCGCTACATCGGGCAGCGCAACTACCACTGGCAGAGCCAGCAGGTGCCCACCGGAACCTACCGCGAAGGCACCGCCACCGTAGACGTGGTAGACGCGGCCCGCAACCAGCAAATCTGGTAGGGCGTGGCGGCCAGCACCCTCTCCAAAGACCCGGAAAAGCTGTCCGCGCGCATTGATGAAGGCATTGCTGCCATGTTTAAGTCCTTTCCGGTAGCGCCCCGCCCGTAGCGGCCCGCCCGAAACCGGCACCCTGGCCGCTCACAATCCGTATCGGGAGAAGGCGGCCCTGTGTGCGGCCTGTCCCCGGAATTTCAGTTGATACGCTTACCCAATCTCATGAAAAAGAAAACCACCACCGCCCTCATCGGCGCTTCGCTGGCCGCGGCTGCCGGGGCCTACATCACCTATACCCGGGGCCAGTGGCCGTTCAGGAGCGTGCCCGCCGGCTCGGCTGCCGATATGGAGAAAAAGCGCAAACCCGCCAACTCTCCGGCTCCGGTAGATGTGGCCCTCACCAACGAAGTAGCTGAAGCCACGATGCACAACCCCAGCAACGCCGCCGATTTTGTGGATGAAGGAGCCACCGGCAACGCCGATTAGTTGCCCCTGAGCCATAGCAGGCCACTTGGAAGCCGGGCAGCCCGCCGGTTGCTATCGGAAACGATTGGATAGTTTATCTGCGGCGGCCGGGCGTTTCTGATAGGCCAGCAAGTAGGGGAGAGGTCTATATTTGGCGGGAGCCGCCGCGCCTTCCGGCTCGTTCGGGGGCGCGGCGGTTCCCGCTCCGCCTTTCTGAAAAGCATTGACCTCACCCTAAAACTTCCCCGCCTTGTTGTCGAAACCCCTGCCCCGACTTCTGCCTTCGCTGGCGCTGCTCCTGCCGCTGGCGCTGGCGCTGGCCACCTCCTGCCAGAGCAATACCCCCGAAACCGACACGGCAGCTTCCGGCTCCCAGCCCGCCGGTGCCGCCCCGGATTCGGCCGGCACGAAGTTTCTGAGCAAGCCGCTCATCAAAGACATCTATACCGCCGACCCTTCAGCGCACGTCTTCGACGGCAAAATCTACATCTATCCCTCGCACGACATTGAGGCGGGGATGCCGGAAAACGACAACGGTGACCATTTCGCCATGCGCGACTACCACGTGCTGTCCATGGACAGCATTGGGGGCAAGGTCACGGACCACGGCGTAGCCCTGGATATCAAGGATGTGGCGTGGGCCGGCCGGCAGATGTGGGCGCCCGATGCGGCCTTCAAAAACGACACGTACTACCTCTACTTTCCGGCCAAAGACAAGCAGGACGTGTTCCGCATCGGGGTGGCTACCAGCACCTCGCCCACTGGTCCGTTCAAGGCCCAGCCCCAGCCCATTGAGGGCAGCATGAGCATCGACCCGGCTATCTTCACGGACACCAATGGCGGCTCGTATCTGTACGTGGGCGGCATCTGGGGCGGGCAGCTGCAGCGCTGGCGCACCGGCCAGTACGACGCCAGCAACCCCAAAGAGCAGGAACCCGCCGACAACGAAGTGGCCCCCGGCCCGCGCGTGGCCCGCATGAGCTCCGACATGCTGCGCTTTGCCGAGCCGATGAAAGAGGTGAAGATTCTGGATCAGGACGGCAAGCCGCTGCTCGCCGGCGACAAGTCCCGGCGCTTTTTTGAGGGGGCCTGGGTGCACAAGCACAACGGCACCTACTACCTTTCCTATTCCACCGGCGACACGCACCTGCTGGTTTACGCCACCAGTACCTCGCCCTACGGCCCCTTCACGTACCAGGGCATTATCATGAACCCGGTGCAGGGCTGGACCACGCACCATTCCATCATCGAGCAGCAGGGCAAGTGGTACATCTTCTACCACGATACCGAGCTGTCGGGCAAGACGTGGCTGCGCAACATAAAAGTAGCCGAGCTGCCTCGCAACGCCGATGGCAGCTTCGGCACCATCACGCCGTAATTGCGCGATATGCTAACCACAAAAAAGCCGCCTGAACAGAAGTTCAGGCGGCTTTTTTATTGGCTTGAAAAAAGCAGGAAGTGCCCGCCTTACCGGCCGCTGCCCACCTCGTCCAGCACGGCCACCACGTCTTTGGTGGAAACCTTCCGGCCGGTTTCGGCGGCGCGGTAAATGGCCTGCAGCAGCTGCACGTCGCGGAGGCCCATTTCGCCGGGCACGCGGGTGGGCTTGTCGTTGAGGATGCAGTCGGCGAAGTCGTCTAGCTGGCGGGCCTGCTGGGGCACGTTCTGCAGGCTCATGGCGCCCTGGCTGCTACGGCCCGCAATGCCGCCGTAGCCGAAAGCCGGCTCCAGCTCCATCCAGTCTGTGGTGGTTTCGGCGCGCAGGCGGCTGCTCAGGTTTTCGGCGTAGCTGGTGCGGCAGTCGGCCACGCTCCCATCCCCGAACTGCATCTGCCAGCTTACGCCCGCCTCCACCTCCCGGAACAGGCCTTTGGGGTCGGGGTTGGGGGCCAGCTTCGCCGTCACGGATACCGGCAGCTCGCCTTTGGTGTATACCACGCCCTGCACGCAGTAAATGCCCATATCCATGAGCGGCCCGCCGCCGGCCAGCTCCTTGTCCACGCGCCAGGGCGTGTCGTTGTTGAAGCGGAAGCCATTGTCGGCCACCAGGCTTTTGATGGGGCCCAGCACTTTCTGCTGGCCCAGGCGCATCATTTCGCGGTGGTGGGGCTCGAAGTGCAGGCGGTAGCCGATGCTGAA
Organism: Hymenobacter psychrotolerans DSM 18569; assembly: GCF_900142395.1. GTDB lineage: Bacteria > Bacteroidota > Bacteroidia > Cytophagales > Hymenobacteraceae > Hymenobacter > Hymenobacter psychrotolerans. Next base: position 58,854 of record NZ_FRAS01000010.1, read on the forward strand.
TTTCTTGCCCGACTTCTGCATAGCCGCCAGCATGCGGCGGCAGTCGGCGGCGGTGGGGGCCATGGGCTTCTCACAGATAACGTGCTTGCCGGCGCGGGCGGCGCGCTCCACGTACTCGGCGTGCAGCCCCACGGGCAGCACAATGTAGATGATGTCGATGGCCGGGTTGTCGGCTATCCTATCGAAGGTCTTGTAGTCGTAGATGTTCTGCTCGGGCAGGCGGTACTGCTGCTGCCACCGCGCCGCCTTGGCGGGGGTGCCTGTCACGATGCCGGCCAGCTTGCAGAGCCGGGTTTGCTGCAGGGCCGGGGCCAGCTGCCCGGTGCTGTATTTGCCCAGGCCCACCAGCGCTACGCCCAGCTGCCGGCCGGTTTGCAGGGCGTCGAGTGTAGCGGGCCCATAGTCGGTTTCCGTGAGCCACGCCAGCGGCCCGCCCAGCACCGAAGTGCCTGCGAGCGTAGCGCCCAGCCCCAACGAGAGCGTACGCATAAACTCCCGGCGCGAGGCCGCAGTAGTAGCAAAGGGTTTCATAGCCAGATGCGTTGGTGTACCCTGCTGTACCGCATTGTGGGCGCAGAGGTTGCTGCCGGGCTGATTGGCCCAGGGGGCTGGACCGTTACTTTTCATAGCTGACTGGGTATAGTCCGGGTCTATCGGTAAAAGGCAATATATTGCTGTGTTTTTGGGCTATCCTTGTAGTTTTTCGGTGGTAAGGAGGGGAGCTGTTCACTTTTTGCCTTCACCCTATTTCATCCTGTTTGTGCATGAAACACCTGTACACATCCCTGTATTTCAGTAAGAGTTGTGTTCCGGCAAGTCTCCGAACCTTGCTGTTACTAAGCCTGGCCGGGGCCAGCGGCGCGGCCCAGGCCCAGTTTGCGCCGTTTGTCAGCTACTCCGTTAGCGCAAGCCCCAGCTACCCCGTCCTCGCCGATCTGAACGGCGACGGCCGCCCCGACATCGTGGCGAGCAGCCTGTCAGCGGGTGGTATCAATGTGCTGCTGGGCCAGACCGGCGGCGCCTTTGGTGCCGCCAGCACCTATCCCGTGCAGGCCAATGCGGCGCCGTTCGGGCTGAAGCTCGGCGACGTGACCGGCGACGGTCGCCCCGACGCGGTAGTGGTCAACACCAGCATTAATCTGGGCTTGAGCGTGCTGCCGGGCCAGGCCAATGGCACGTTTGGCACGGCTACCAACTATCCGACCAATAACAGCGCCAGCGCTTACAACGTAGCCCTCGGCGATTTGAACAGCGACGGCCGCCTCGACGCGGTAGTTACCTCGGGCAATGGACTAGCCGTGTTTCTGGGCCAGGCCGGCGGCACACTCGGCACACCCTCCTTCGCTATATCCAGCGGCAGCGTGTACGGCGTGGACTTGGGCGACGTGAACGGTGATGGCCGCCTCGATGCGGTGGTCAGTAATTTCGAGAGTAGCAGCGGCACTACGGTGTCGGTGCTGCTGGGCCAGGGCGACGGCACGCTCGGCACCCCGATGCAGTACAACGTCGGCACGGCGCCCGCGGGCCTGAAGCTGGGCGACCTGAACGGCGACGGCCGCCTCGACCTGGTGGTGGCCAACTACAACAGCAGCAACCTGGGCGTACTGCTCGGGCAGGCCGGCGGCACGTTCGGCCTCATGACTGCCTACAGCAGCGGCGCGGCCAACCCGCGCGAAGTAGCCCTGGCCGACTTCAATCTCGACGGCCGCCTCGACGTGGTGGCCACCAACATGGGGCCGCTTTCGGGCGCCGCCGGCAGCACCGTAGGCGTGCTGCTGGGCCAGGGCAACGGCACGCTCGGCGCCGCCACCACCTACCCGGTCGGCAGTGGCAGCCGGCCCTGGGGCGTAGCGGCGGACGACGTGAACGGCGACGGAAAGCCGGACATCGTGACGGCCAACCGGGACAACAACACCGTCAGCGTACTCCTGAACTTCTCCCTGACAGCTCCCACGGCCAGCGGCGCCAGCCGCTGCGGCGCGGGCCCCGTTACGCTCACGGCCAGCGGCGCCCCGGCCGGCGGCTCGTACCGCTGGTACACGCAGGCTACCGGCGGCACGGCCATCAGCGGAGCCACCGGCAGCAGCTACACCACCCCCACGCTCTACGCCAGCACCACGTACTACGTCAGCGCGGTGACGGCTGCCAGCGAGGAAAGCTCCCGCACGGCCGTGACGGCTACCGTGAGCTACGTGGCGCCGCCCAGCATCGTGGCCGGCGGCCCGACGACCTTCAATGCCGGCGGCTCAGTAACGCTGACGGCCCGGCCCAACCTGGCGCTGAGCTTTACGGGCGTGAACAGCACCAGCAGCCAGCGCGTAACGACCAGCCTCAATGCCTCGCCCGCGGCAATGCCCAACACCACCTGGGAAGCTTGGGTGTACCCCACGCGCACGGGCTACGCCGTGCGCCAGACGGTGTTTTCGGTAGACGACGGCGGCTATGACCGTGGCCTCATCATCGAAGCCAATTCGAGCAGCTGGGGCGTGTTTACCGGCACGGAGGCGTGGCAGCCCACCACCGTCGACCTGAACCAGTGGCAGCACGTAGCCGTGGTGTATAGCAGCACGGGCATCCGCTTCTACAAGAACGGGGTGGAATACGTGTATGGCGGCGGCCCCAACACGGCCGGCACCACCAACCGCTTCACCATCGGCAGCAACCCGGGCTTCCTGAACGAGTCGTGGCAGGGCCAGATCGACGAGGTGCGGGTGTGGAACACGGCTCGCAGCCAGAGCCAGATCCAGAGCCTGCTGTTCGACGCACCGGCCGGCACTACTGCCGGGCTGGCCGGCTTCTGGCGCTTCAATGAGGGCAGCGGCAGCACCGCTACCGACGAAACGGGCAGCAACAACGGCACGCTCGCCAATGCCCCGGCCTACGTGACGCCCGGCCAGAGCAGCGTTGTGGCCTCGACCTACGCTTGGAGCCCGGCCACCGGCCTGAGCGCCACCAACACGGCCACGGTGACGGCCGCGCCCGGCAGCACCCAGACCTATACCGTGCAGGTGAGCAACGGCGGCACCTGCGCCAGCTCGGCCCAGCAAACCGTGACGGTGAACCCGCTCACGGACCTCATCGTCAGCACGGCGCAGAACATTCCGGCCGGCAGCTACAATACCATCACCGTGACGGGCACCGGCGCGGGCACGCTGACCGGCGCCGTAAGCGTGGCCGGCGCCCTGGTGGTGCAAGACGGTGGCTCGCTGAACACCAACTGCCAGCCGCTGACCGGCGCGGGCTCCTTTACCCTGCAGGACGGGGCCACGCTCAGAATCTGCTCGGCGGCCGGCATTACCAGCTCGGGCGCTACCGGCGCGGTGCAGCTGGCGGGCACGCGTAGCTTTTCGGCCGACGCCAACTACGTGTACAACGGCACGGCGGTGCAGGTGACTGGCAACGGCCTGCCCGCGCAGGTGCGCAACCTGACCTCGACCAACAACAACAACCTGACTCTCTCGCAGGCGGTGGCCATCCGGCAGGTACTGACGCTGAATGCGGGCAACCTGGTTCTCAGTAGCCGCACTCTGACGCTGCTTTCCGATGCTTCGGGCACGGCCCTGATTGCCAACCTGGGCGCTGGCTTCGTCTCGGGCACGACGGTGACGGTGCAGCGCTACATCGACCCCACGCTGAACCCCGGCCTGGGCTACCGCCACCTCTCGTCTCCGGTGGCCAATACCACGGCGGCCAGCTTCGGCTCGGGCGGCACCACGCTGGTGGTCAACCCCGCCTACAACACCTCGGCCACGCCCAACCAGGTGACGCCGTTTCCCACCATCTTTGCCTACGACCAGGCGCGGCTGGCCTCCTCGCCGGCCACTACGCTGTCGGCTTTCGATAAGGGCTGGGTTTCGCCCGGCTCCCTGTCCGAAGCGGCCCAACTGGCCACCCATGGCTTCACGGTGCAGCTGCCGGGCGCCCAGACGCTGAGCTTCACCGGTCAGGTAGGCAACAGCAGCGGCTCCATTTCGCTGAGCCGGGCCAGCGGCGCCACGGCCGCCGACGCGGGCTGGAACCTCATCGGCAACCCCTATCCTTCGCCCCTGGATTTTAGCACCATCACGGCCGGACAACGCGTCAATATGGACGCGGCTTTCTACACCTACGAAAGCACGGCGCAGTACGTGGGGCAGTACCGGAGCTACATCAATGGGGTGGGCAACCCGCTTATCGGCACGGCGCAGGCCTTTTTCGTGCGGGTGAGCAGCGGCCAGACCAGCGGCTCGCTCATGCTCAACAACCCGAACCGCGTGACCAGCTACAGCCAGCAGGCGCCCGTGCGCCGCGGCACCGACCTGCGCCCCCTGGTGCGCCTGACGGTGCAGGGCAGCGGCAGCTCGTTGCTCGATGAAACCTATGTGTATTTCCAGGCCGGCGCCACGGCCGGCATTGATGCCGAATACGATGCCCTGAAACTGCCCAACTCCCACGGGCTGAACCTGGCCACCGTGGCCGCCGGCACGGGCCTCGCCATCAACGGCCTGCCCCAGCTGACGGCTGCCTGCGTGGTGCCCCTCACGCTGTATGTGCCGCAGGCCGGCAGCTACACCCTCACCGCCGCTGACCTGCTGAACCTGACCGGCGCCCAAGTGTACCTCCACGACGCCCAGACCAACCAGACCATCGATCTGCAGCAGACGGGCCGCTACACGTTCAGCACCGGCACGGCCACCAGCCTGCCCGGCCGCTTCGAGCTGCGCTTTGGCCCCGCCGGCCCCCTGGCTACCCAGCCGGGCCTGACGGCCGCCGGTATCGGGCTCTACCCGAACCCGGCCCACGAGAACTTCACGGTGCAGCTGCCGGCCGTCAGTGGCGTGAGCCGGGTGCAACTGGGCCTCTACAACAGCCTCGGCCAGCAGGTGCGCGAGCTGACGCAGCCGCTGGGCAGCACCGGCCTGCAGGCCCAGCTGTCGGTGGCCGACCTGGCGCCCGGCGTGTACGTGCTGCGCGTGCAGGCCGGCACGGCCACGCTCACCAAACGCGTGGTGGTGGCCCGCTAGCTCTGCGCTCCTTTGTTTTTGCACGCGTTGCCGCGTCGCCCGGGTGGGGTGGCGCGGCAACGTTTTTTTCGGCCCGAAGCGGAGGGGCAGGGGGGAATGGCCCGCTGGGGCCCGTATGCCGACCGGTCGGACCGTCTGCGGCGGTCGGACCGGGGGTGGAGCGGTCGGACGGGGCGCTAGGCGCGCAGCCAGCGCTCCATGCGCGGGAAGCCGGCCGTGGTGGTCAGCCCCATCCAGACCAGCAGCGGCAGCCCGATGTACTGGCCACCCTCGAAGCTGCTGATCAGCCACTCGCTCTGGCCCTTGTAGCCGTCGGGGTGAAAGACCACGGCCGGCGGCAGCGCCAGCGCCCGTGCGGCGGCGTAGCTCCAGGCCAGCACCGCCAGCTCTTCGCCCTCCTTCTCGGGGTGGTTTTGCGTGATGTTGCCGCCCACGGTAGGCCGCTCGGCGGCGGGCGTCACGGCCAGGTGGCCGGCCTCGTGCAGAATGTCGCCGGGGTAGAGCAGGCGCGTGCGGTCCAGCACCAGCGCGCCGCGCTCCAGCAGCAGCCCCGGCAGAAACGTGGGTTGCCGGAGCGGAGCCTCGCGCACTTCCAGCCCGATTTCGCGCACGAACGCCAGCAGCGGATCAATCTGCGCGGCGGGCGCGGCATTGGGTTTTGAAGAAAACAGGCGGAACATGGGCAGGAAGGGGCAGAGCCAAGGCGTAAACGAAGCTCTAAAATACTGGCCGTTGAGCTAATCCGTTGAGAAACCACTCTTTCTAAGCGCAGAAAGCCCCACCGTGGGCCTGTTTTTGGGCAGGCTGGCGGCAGGGCCCGCCTGAGATACGCCCGTTACTCACCCTAGCCTGTTTTGCTGGTCTTCGGCTGACGTTTGCTGCTAAGTGTGCGGGCCTGACACTACCAGCGGAACTCCGAAAACCAATTCGCCTTGTATCTCGTCGTCTCTGTAACGAGCTAGTAATAAGCATATTAACTACGTACATCGATTACTGTCTGATAGAGGCTGCACAGCTAGAAAGACGGAAAATCAGCTGCCGGCGCCCGGCTTGCGTACCAACTGCCGTGCAGTTGCCGGTTCAGGTTATACCAGCTCGGCGGTGCGCTATACCATCCTTTCCTCTCTTTCCCATGAGTAAATCAACCCACGAATCCTCCGACGCCAAGTCGCGGGACCTGGAGCAAAACCGTGAATACGGCGCGGGCGAGTTCCTGACCTCCAACCAGGGGGTGCGCATCAACGACGACCAGAACTCCGAAAAAGCCGGCGAGCGTGGCCCGACCCTGCTGGAAGACTTTCTGCTGCGCGAAAAAATCACCCACTTCGACCACGAACGGATTCCCGAGCGGGTGGTGCACGCCCGCGGCGTGGCGGCCCACGGCTACTTCGAGGCCTACGACAATGCCAGCCAGTACTCAAAAGCTCACTTCCTGCAGCCGGGCGTGCGCACGCCCATTTTTACCCGCTTCAGCACCGTGGCCGGCTCGCGCGGCTCCACGGATCTGGCCCGCGACGTGCGCGGCTTTGCCGTGAAGTTTTATACTCAGGAGGGCGTCTACGATTTTGTGGGCAACAACATCCCGGTGTTCTTCATCCAGGATGCCATCAAGTTTCCGGATCTGGTTCACGCCGTGAAACCCGAGCCCCACAACGAAATTCCGCAGGCGGCCTCGGCCCACAATACCTTCTGGGACTTTATTTCCGTGAATCCCGAGGCCATGCACATGGTGCTCTGGACGATGTCGGACCGGGCCATTCCGCGCAGTCTGCGCACCATGGAAGGCTTCAACATTCACACCTGGCGCCTGATTGACGCCGCGGGCACCTCCCGGTTCGTCAAGTTTCACTGGAAGCCCAAGCAGGGCATCCAGTCCGTGATGTGGGACGAGGCCCTGCAGATTTCGGGCAAGGACCCCGACTTCCACCGCCGGGACCTGTGGGACAACATCGAGCAGGGCAACTTCCCCGAGTGGGAGCTGGGCGTGCAGGTGGTAGAGGAAGCCGACGAGCACAAGTTCGACTTCGACCTGCTGGACCCCACCAAAATCATTCCCGAGGAGCTGGTGCCCGTGACCATCATTGGCAAGATGGTGCTGGACCGCAACCCCGATAACTACTTCGCCGAAACCGAGCAGGTGGCCTTCCACCCCGGCCACGTGGTGCCCGGCATCGACTTCACCAACGACCCGCTGCTGCAGGGCCGCCTGTTCTCGTACACCGACACCCAGCTCACGCGCCTGGGCGGGCCGAATTTCCACGAAATTCCGATTAACCGCTCGGTAGCCCCCATCCACAACAACCAGCGCGACGGCCACATGCGCCAGCAGGTGAACGTGGGCAAAACCAGCTACTCGCCCAACCTGCTCAACGACAACACGCCCAAGCAGGCCAAGGTGAGCGAGGGCGGCTTTGTGAGCCACCAGGAGCGGGTAGAAGGCCGCAAAGTACGGGCCCGCAGCAAGAGCTTCATCGACCACTACTCGCAGGCCCGCCTGTTCTGGAACAGCCAGGCCGACTGGGAAAAGGCTCACATCGTGAAGGCCCTGCGCTTTGAGCTGGGCAAAGTGGAGGAGGAATCGGTGCGCCAGCGGATGCTGATTCACCTGAGCCTCGTGGCCGACGAGCTGGCCCAGCGCGTAGCCAAAGGCCTGGGCCTGGAAGTTCCATCAGCCGAAGGTGTGCAGCTCAACTACATTGTGGGCGCTGATGCCGACGTGGCCGCCCACCAGTCCAAGCCCGCCACCGGCAAGGAAGGAAAGTCGGCCGCGCTCAGCATTGAGTTCAGCCCGGTGAATAAGCAGAAGGATATCAAAACCAAGCAGGTAGCCATTCTGGCCGCCGATGGCGCCGACGCCGCCAGCATTGCGGCCCTGAAAAAAGCCCTCGAAGCCGGCGGCGCTACGGCCAAGCTGGTCGCCCCGCACCTGGGCATGCTGAAAGTGAGCGGCGGCGAGGCCCTGCGCATTGATTTCAGCCTGCAAACCACCGCGTCGGTGCTCTTTGACGGGGTATATGTGGCCGGCGGCGAGCAGAGCGTGCAAACCCTGCGGCAGCAGCCCGATGCCGTACACTTTATCAACGAAGCCTACCGCCACTGCAAGCCCGTGGGCGCCGCGGCCCCGGGCGAAACGCTGCTGAAAGCAGCCGCCTACGCGGGGGCTGAGGCGCTGCCCGGCGGCCCCGGGGTGAGCGTCGGAAAGCCGAAGCAGTTCATCCAGGACCTGACCACCGGCCGCTTCTGGGAGCGGGAGCTCACATCGGAGCCGAAGGTGTAGCCGCCTCCAGACCCACAGAAAAGCCCCGCGCACTGCCGTGCGCGGGGCTTTTCTGTATCCGGCAGCCCGGGTCCCGTCTACGCGGGAAACAGGAGCGTGAACGTGGTGCCCTGGCCCAAGGTACTCGCTACCGTCAGCTCAATATCCAGCAGGGTGCAGGCCTTGGCGACGATGCTCAGGCCCAGTCCGGTGCCGCCGATGTGCTTGTGCTGCAGGGCATCCGAGCGGTACAGCGGATCGAAGATGTGGGCCTGCTCCTCCGGCCGGATGCCGATGCCCTGATCGGTCACGGTGCAGCGCAGCCGGCCAGCCACGGAAGTCAGGGCCACGGTGACCGTGGAGCCGGCGGGCGAATACTTGACGGCGTTGGAGAGCAGGTTATCCAGAATCAGATCCACCAGGTGAGGGTCGGCCACCACTGCGTGCGCTTCCCCATCTTCCACGTCCACGCGGATGCGCTTGGCCTCCAGGTCGGCCCGGTGGCGGTAGAGCACGTCGTGCACCGAGCTGAGCACTGACAATTCCTGCCGGTTCAGGCCCTTGGCGTGGTTCTCGAAGCGGGCCATGAGCAGCAGCTGGTCCACCAGGTGAGTGAGGCGGTCAATCTCACGGATGCCGAGCTGAATGCTGGCCACGTACTCCTCGGGGGTGCGGGGCTTGCGCACCAGCACTTCCAGCGTACCCTTGAGCACGGCCAGCGGGGTGCGCAGCTCGTGCGAGGCATCGGCCGTGAATTGCTTTTCGCGCTCCACGGCCTGCTCTACGCGGCCCAGCAGGCCGTTGATGGCCGTGGCCAGCGTGTGCAGCTCGTCGGGGCGGGGGGGCAGGGCAATGCGCTCGGTCAGGTTGTCGCGGGTGATACGGTCAGTGGTGCCCGTGATGTGCACGATGGGCGCGATGCTGCGCCCGGCCAGCCACTGGGCCGTGCCGTAGAGGGCCAGCAGCACCACCGGAAACGAGAGCAGCAGCACCGAGCCGAGGCTGTCGAGCACGTGCCTAGCCGATTCGGTGGGCACGGCCACCAGCAGGTAGCCCCGCCCGCGGCCCTGCTGCACAATGGGCTCCTGCAGCTGCCGGATGGCGCGGCCGCGCAGCGAAGCGTCCACCATGCGGCGGCCATCGGCCAGGTGGAAGAGCAGCTGGTTCGCCTTCAGGTTGGGCGAGCGGTCCATGAGCCGGCCCCGCGCATCGTTGATCTGCACGAACACCGGCGCCACATCCACCTGCTGGTGCTCCTGCTCTTCCCATTCCCCCTTGTGGGCAAAGCGCAGCGAGTCGCCGTCGAAGAACAGCTCGTTGAGGTGCTTGGCCGCCTGCAGGCGCAGGCCCCCGTCCAGGTCGGCGTATACCTGCTGGCGCACTACCCCGAATACGACCAGGTAAGCGGCGGCTACCAGGGCGGCCGTGGCCAGCACATAGTGCAGGGCGATGCGGTTTTTAAAGGTCAGGGCCATATCAGTCGCGGGCCACGTAGCCGACGCCGCGGATGGTGTGCAGGCATTCGTCCTCCTTGCTCAGACGCAGCTTTTTGCGCAGCGCGTTCATATACACATCAATAACGCCGGTGTTGTACTCGAAGTGAATGTCCCAGACCTGCTCAATGATGCTCTGGCGGCGGCAGACCGTGCCCTTGTGGCGCAGCAGGTACTCCAGCAGGGCAAATTCCTTCTGGGTCAGACTCACTTCCTCCTCTCCCCGGAACACCTGGTGCGTGGCTACATCCAGCCGGATGGGCCCTACCGTGAACTGCTCCGTCGACGCGGGCCGGGGCCGCAGCTGCACCCGGATGCGCTCCAGCAGCTCCTCGAAGTGGAAAGGCTTCTTGATGTAGTCGTTGGCCCCGGCCTGCAGCCCGGCAATGGTATCCTGCACCGTGTCCTTGGCCGTGAGGAAAATGAGAGGCGTGGCGTGGCCGCCCGCCCGCAGCTGCCGGCACACCTCCAGGCCCGTCAGGCCGGGCAGCATCCAGTCCACCAGCAGCAGGTCGTAAGAGCGGGCCAGCGCCTTCGCCAGGCCCGTCGGGCCCGTGTCGGCCACGTCCACGGCATAGCCCTCCTCCTCCAGGCCCTGGGTGAGGAAGCGGGCAATGCCTGGCTCGTCTTCGATCAGTAAAATACGCATACCGGGGTCAGGCTAAAGAATGGACCACCGCAGGCGCAGGCCTCGCCCCCGGCGGAGTACCGCGTCCCAACCTAACGCTATTCCCTGGCCGAAGATGCTGCCCCGCGCTGCGTCCGCCGCATTTTAAGCAAATCTTAAGCGTGAATCCGCCTTTTGCTTTGCTCCAGCCTCGTTATTCGCAGCGTTCAATTTTCTGACCGGCCCGGTGCTGCGCAGCCTGCTCCTGGTGGCTCAGCCGCCTGACACGGCTCGTCCTTTGTACGGCTGGCCCACTACTCACCAGCACCCGGTCGGGGCTCATCGGCCAGCCATCGAGAAGGGCGCCAATTCTTAAGAGTTGCTTAAGAAGCCCCCGTCGCGGAACTGGTTGCGTAGGGTAGCACGGTTTATGGCTTTAACCGAATTTTAATTTCTCTCTTACCTCTCCTGCCATGCGCTTCCTCTCGTTTTGCCTGCTGTTGCTCTTCTCGGCCATTGGCGTGCAGGCCCAGCCTTCACCCGTAACCTGGAACACGGACCTCACCCAAGCGCTGCAACAGGCCAAAGCCACGAACAAGCCGGTGCTGGCCGTGTTTTCGGGCTCCGACTGGTGCAAGCCCTGCATCATGCTCTCAAAGGAAGTGTTCGACCAGCCCGAGTTTCAGCAGTACGCCAAAGACAAGCTGGTGCTGGCCCGCTTTGATTTCCCGCGCAGCAAGAAAAATAAGCTGCCCGCTGCCCAGACCAAGCTAAACGAGCAAGCCGCCGCGCAGCTCAACAAGGAAGGCGCGTTTCCGCTGGTCGTGCTGCTTTCGCCCGAAGGCAGGGTGCTGGCCAAAACCGGCTACCGTCCTGGCGGCCCCGCCGCCTACGACGCGTATCTGACGCAGCTCTTAGCTAAGCACTAGTCCCATGCCTCGCCTTTTTCGTGCTGCCGTTGCTCTTGGTTGGGTGGCAGCCGGGGTGCTGAGTTTGGGGCTTTTTGCCCCGCTCACCGCGCAGGCTGGCCCTGGCCCAGGGGCGGTGCCCAAGCCGCGCAACTTCACCCGCTCGGCCCATTTGATGGGCTCCCACTTCACGTTCACGGCCGTGTCCAGTGATGATTCGCTGGCGTGGCGGGCCATTCGGGCGGGTATCCGGGAGGCGCAGCGCATCGACCGGCTGTGCTCGTACTGGGATTCCACCTCGCAGATCACGCAGGTAAACCGCGCCGCCGGGATACGGCCCGTGGTGGTCGACCAGGAAGTGTACGACCTGATTGCGCGTACGCTCAAGCTCTCCAAACTCAGCAACGGGGCTTTCGACATCACCTTCGCCGGCGGCGAGAAGATTTATACGTTCGACCGTAAAGAGCACGCCGCCTTGCCCGCGCCGGAAGTGGTGAAGGCTTCCGTGGCGCGCATCAACTACCAGAAAGTGCTGCTCGACCCGGCCACGCATTCGGTGATGCTTCAGGACAAGGGCATGCGCATGAATCTGGCCGGTATTCTGCAAGGCTACGGCGTGCGGCGCGCCCAGGCCCTGATGCGGCAGATGGGCATTGCGGGCGGGCTCATCAACGGCTCCGGCGACGTCTCGTGCTGGGGCAGGCAGGCGGATGGCTCCGGCTGGCGCATTGCCATCGGCGACCCGGCCTATCCGCAGTCCGTGTCCTCGTGGCTGACGGTATCGGACATGGCCGTGGTGACGGCCGGCAACTACGAGCAGTATTTCACGGTGCAGGGCCAGTACTACGGCCACATCATCAACCCGCACACAGGCTACCCGGCCACCGGGCTGCGCTCCGTCACCATTATCTGCCCCGACGTGGAGCTGGCCGACGGGCTGGATGAGGTGGTGTTCGTGCTGGGCCCCGAGGAAGGGCTGGCCTTCATCAACAAGCTGAAGGGCGTCGACTGCACGCTCATCACCAACGACGGCCGCACGCTCACCTCAAAAAACATGCAAATCAACTATTACTCCACGCCCGGCCAGCCGGCGGCGGCCACTTCTTCCCCGAAACCATGACATCATTCAGCATACTCCGCCTGGCCCTGGGCAGCAGCCTGCTGCTGCTGGCCGGCAACGCCCTGAGCGGCTGCGTGTCGGTGGCGGCCTACCAGAAAGTGTACCTCAACGACGAGGACATGAAGCTCGCTAACAAGCGCATTGAGGTGTACGAAACCAACTTCCAGAGCTACCGCGAAGGCGCCGGCGGGGCCAATGGCGGCAAAGTAGGCGGCGGCTGCGGCTGCAATTGAGTATTCAGTAGTGAGTATTAAGTATTTAGATTCTTGACCTGATTGCTAAATACTCACTACTGAATACTAACTACTCAATACAATTCTTCACTCATGCGCCCCTTTTCGCCCGCCGTTCTTACTGCTGCCCTGCTTGTGCTACCCGCTCTGGTGTGGGCGCAGGCCACACCCACGCCCAACCGGGTGGATGGCTACGGCGCCCCGGCTACCACGGTGCCCCGCCCCGCCAACCCTAACAACCGCGGTGAAACCGAGGTCAATATTCTGACCAGCTATTACGAGCAGGATGGCAACCACAGCGCCGTGGAAGGCGGCCAGGGCACCCAGCACCTCACCGACCTCACGCCCACCATCCTGCTGAACGTGCCGCTCGACTCGGTGACGCGTCTGGCGGCCAACTTCGGAGTGGACTACTACGCCTCCGCGTCCACCGACCGTATCGACCAGGTGCTGTCCTCGCCTTCCTCCAGCGACACCCGGTACCATCTGGACCTGGGCCTTTCGCGCCAGCTGGCCGACAAGCGAACCATTGTGGGCGTGGGCGGCGGCTTCTCGTCCGAGTACGACTATCTGTCGTTTAACGTGTCGGGCTCCTGGGCGCGCGCCTCCGCCGACGGCAACCGGGAGCTGAGCGTGGCGGGTCAGGTCTTTTTCGATAAGGTCACCGTGATCCGGCCCATCGAGCTGCGCAACACGCCGGAGTTGCCCGGCGGCCCGACCCGCCAGAGCTACAACCTGAACATTGTGTACTCCCAGGTGCTCAGCCAGCGCCTGCAGGCGGCCGTCAGCACCGAGCTGGTGGCCCAGCGAGGGCTGCTGAGCACGCCGTTTCAGCGGGTGTATTTCCGGGAAACCGGCGGCGCCTTCGGCACGGCCAAAGCGGAGGTGCTGCCCCGGCAGCGCTACAAGTTTCCCGTGGGTTTGCGCCTGACCTACTATGCCACCGACCTGGTGCAGGTGCGCGGCTACTACCGGTTCTACCACGACAACTTCGGCATTTCGGCCCACACGTTTGAGCTGGAAACGCCGGTGAAAGTGACGCCGTTTTTTGTGCTTTATCCCTTCTACCGCTACCACAGCCAGACGGCGGCCGACTACTTCGCGCCCTACCTGCAGCATTCCATTACGGATACCTACTTCACCTCCGACTACGACCTGGCGGCCTTCGCGGCACACAAGGCGGGGCTGGGGCTGCGCTACTCGCCGGTGTACGGCATCGGGCGCTTCAAGACGCCGTTCAAGGGGCGCGTGGCGCAATTCAAGGCCCTGGACATACGCTACGCCTACTACCGCCAGACCACCGGCCTGAGCGCCAACCTGATCAGCGCCGACCTGTCGTTTATCCTGCCCTAGCCCGGCGCTTTCCCCCGCATAATGCGTACTACCGTAGGGCGCCGGCTGCGACTACCGTAGCTGGTTCGTATACTGCTAATGCGCAGCAATGAGCCGGTAATACTTCACCTCCAGCACCCCATATCCGATGCGACACGACGAAAACCACCGTACCCACCGCATCGGCTGGCTCCGCGCCGCCGTTCTCGGCGCCAACGACGGCATTATCTCCACGGCCAGCCTGGTCGTGGGCGTGGCGGCCGCCAGTGCCTCGCGCGAGAGTGTGCTGGTGGCCGGCGTGGCCGGGCTGGTGGCGGGGGCCATGTCCATGGCCACGGGCGAGTACGTGTCCGTCAGCTCCCAGGCCGACACCGAGCAGGCCGACCTGGCCCGGGAGCGAGCCGAGCTGGCGGCCGACCCCGAAGCCGAGCGCCGCGAGCTGGCCGCCATCTATGTGGAGCGGGGCCTGTCCCAGCCCCTGGCCGACGAAGTAGCCACCCAGCTCATGGCCCACGATGCCATTGGGGCCCACGCCCGCGACGAGCTGGGTATCACCGAAACGGCCGCCGCCAACCCCATTCAGGCGGCGTTGGCCTCGGCCGGTACGTTCACGGTGGGCGCGGCCCTGCCGCTGCTGGTCATTCTGGTGTCGCCCGCATCCCTGTTGACCTGGACGGTGTCGCTCACGTCGCTGGTGTTTCTGGCCGCGCTGGGGGGGCTGGCCGCCTATGTGGGTGGCTCCGGCGTGCTGAAAGCGGCGGCCCGCGTCACGTTCTGGGGGGTGCTGGCTATGGGCCTCACCGCCCTGATTGGCTATCTGTTCAACGTCACTGCCGCGTAGCTGCCTGCCTTAAGCCGAACTGTTTTTCTTCTCACTTTCCCCGCTAACCTGTTGTATATGAACGGCGCCCATCTTCACCTGCTGCTCAATCACACGCCCATTTTGGGCAGCTTATTCGGCTTGCTGTTGCTCCTGGTTGCGGTGGTGCGACGCCAGGAAGTGCTCATCAACGCGGGCCTGATAACGCTGATTGTGGCCGCCCTGCTGACTATTCCGACCCAGCTGACGGGGGAAGGCGCAGAAGAGGTGGTGGAAGACCGTCCCGGCGTGACCCACGCCCTGATTCACGAGCACGAAGCCGCCGCCGAGCTGAGCCTGTGGGCCATGGAAGCCACCGGCGCGCTGGCCCTGGTGAGTTTGCTGGCCCGCCGCCGCTCGGCCGCCCGCGCCCCGCTGTTTACGTACCTCACGCTGGCCGGGGCCGTCGTCAGCTTCGGCCTGCTGGCCCGCACCGGCAATCTGGGCGCGCAGATTATGCACCCCGAAGTCCGGCCCGACTTTCGGGCTCCGACGAAAAGCCGCGCAGGCGACGCCGAGTAGCAGTGCTGGTAATATTTTCAAATCGGCTGTAAACGAGCTTTCAGCCGGTTTGAGCGGCGGCGGCATGTGAGTGACCAGCAAAATATCAGTGCCTGCCGCATCAACTGAATCGGGCCACTTGCTCCACATGAGGTACCCAGCAGGCTGTATGCTCGACGCAGCAGTGGCTGCCGCCAACGAAAACAACCGCTTCAGCAAGTGGCTGAAGCGGTTGCAGTGTTCAACGACGGGACGGCCTCGGTTAGTGGGCCGAGGCCGCCAGCTTCTCCAGGGCCGTCTTGAATTCCGGGGTATCGTAGTCGGCCATGCCGTCGTGGCGGGCGGCTACTTGCCCATCCGGCGCCAGAATGACCGTGGAGGGAATGGAGTTGGAGTCGAACGGGGAAGGCAGCGGGCCGGCGGGGAAGTACACCGGAAACGTGTAGCCCTGGCGCTTGAGCAGGCCCTGGGCTTTGGCCGGGTTTTCGTCGAGCGAAATCATCACGAAGGCCACCTTCTTCGGGTTCAACTTCTTGTATAGGGCGTGAATGCCGGGCATCTCGGCCACGCAGGGCGGGCACCAGCTGGCCCACAAATTCACGAACACCACTTTGCCTTTCAGCTCGCTCAGGTTCGTGCGCTTGCCATCGAGCGTGGTCAGGGGCAGGTTGTGCGGGTAGGCCGCGCCGCCCGTGGGCACGACGGGCGCGGCACCCGGGGGCGCCGCAGCTACCGGCACGTCGGCCTTCCACAGGCCCGTGGCCAGCAGGCCGCGCTGCAGAAAACCCAGTACCGGCGTACGCAGCGGGGTGAACAGGATCAGGGCAAACAAAGCCAGCGGCAGCCACTGGGAAAGCGTTTTACGATTCATGGTCGGGGAATTTGGCAAGGCAACAGTACACAAATGAAAAAACGTTCATGTATCATGCCTTGCCCGACGGCCCGGGCTCGACTCTGACGGAGAGGCCATCGGGCATCTGCTCGCTAGCATCTACCGGGCAGGAGGTTACAGAAGGGAAAACACGGGTTTCAAGAAATCAGGGCAGGCATCCGGGCACGCCGGGGTGCTGCTCAGCTGAGCAGCAGGGTGGTTTACAGCATACCCGCCTGTTGTAACCCATAGCCCACCAGAGCCCCGCCCAGCACCAGCCAGGCCGAGTTGACCTTGTAGCGCAGCAGCAGGCCGGCGCTGACGAGGGCCAGCGCCACCGTCGGCAGGTCGAGTAGGGCTGTGCGGGCCAGCGTGAGGGATACAGCAGCCATCAGGGCCCAGGAGGCGGCGTTGAGCCCGTCGAGAAACGCGCCGGCCAGCGGCGACTGCCGCAGCTGGGCAACGAGCTTGATGCTCAGTCCTACGAAGACGAAGGCGGGCAGGAAAATGCCCGCCGTGGCCACCAGCGCCCCCCGCCAGCCCTGCAGCACGTAGCCCACAAAGGTGGCCGTCGTGAAGACCGGTCCCGGCGTCACCTGCCCCACCACCACCGCATCCAGCAGCTGCGCCTGCGTCAGCCAGTGGAAACGCTGCACCAGGTCGGCATCCAGAAATGCCAGCAGCACGTAGCCACTGCCGTACAATACCGAGCCAATTTTGGCGAAGGCCAGCCCCAGCGGCAGCAGCCCCAGCGGCGCGGCGGCCCCGGCCGTAGCGGGCTGGCCCGGCCCCAGGCCCAGCACCAGCGGCAACAGCGCCAGAACCGCCACCGCGCCCACCAGCTTGAGCAGGGCTGGCGGCACGGATTTGTGAGCCAGCGTGGGCCAGCGCACGGCCCCCATGACCAAGCCCGCAGCAAAGAGCAGCATCAACTCGTTCATGCCCAGCAGGCCCAGCACCAACGCCCCTCCCGCCACGATCCTCAGGGGCCAGGTAGTCAGCGCCGAGCGGCCCAGGCTCCAGAGCGCCTGCGCCACCACTGCCACGATGACGGGCTTCACGCCGTAGAGGACGCCGGTGATAGCCGGCAGCGTACCGAAGCGCACGTAGGCCCACGCAAAGGCCATAACGATGAGCATGGCCGGCAGAATAAAGCAGATACCAGCCACCAGCAGGCCGGCCCAGCCGCGCCGCGCATACCCGATGTGAATGGCCAGCTCGGTGGAGTTGGGGCCGGGAACCAGGTTGGCGGCGCTAAGCAAGTCCAGAAACTGCTGCTGCGTGAGCCAGCCCCGGCGGCGTACCACTTCCTCTTCCATGAGGGCCACGTGGGCAGCGGGGCCGCCAAAGGCAGTAGTGCCCAGGCGCAGAAACAGCAGCGCCAGCTCTGGCAGCGACGTAGATGATACCGACATGGGATGTTCAGGAAATGCAGGGGTGTACCGCAAGGGGCAGTATGCCGGGCCGCGGCATACTGCCTCCCGGCAGGTCTGTCACGCGTCCCCACAGGATAAGGCCTGGCGAATGGCTGTAAAATGACTTAAAAGCGGCAATATCTGCCTATTCGGACCCTTCTTACCGGAAAATGATACGTGCCGGAACCAAAATCAGGGACAAGCTTGTATACATGAACAAATGATCATACATTTGCAACGCCTTATGACACCAACCACCACCTCCGCCGATCTGAACCTGACCACCGAGAAGATGGAGAAGGTGGCCTTTATCCTCAAGACCACGGCCCACCCGACGCGCATTGCCATCGTGCAGCTGCTCTCCACCCACGAGAGCCAGTCGGTGACGGACATCAGCGAGAAGCTGGGCGTGGAGCAAAGCCTGCTGTCTCACCACCTGACGGGCATGAAGCTGAAGGGCATCCTGAGCTCCTCGCGTGAAGGCAAAAACATCTTCTACTCGCTGAAGATGCGCGAAGTGGTCGATGTGATTCAGTGCCTGGCCGGCTGCACGTTCCTGTAACGGGAGCCGGCTTTTTTTACCAAAATACATGAACAATCATTCATAACTACATACGTTCACCCGTTCATCCATGTACCATATTATCGGCTACTTCGCGGCAATCTTCATCGGCCTCTCCCTGGGTATCATGGGGGGCGGGGGCTCCATCCTCACCGTGCCCGTGCTGGTGTATCTGATGGGCGTCAGCCCGGTGCTGAGCACGGCCTACTCGCTGTTCGTGGTGGGTTCCACCTCCGTGGTGGGCGCCTCGGGCTACTTCCGCAAAGGGCTGGTGTCGCTGAAAACGGCTGTGGTGTTTCTGATTCCCTCGCTGCTGGCCGTGTTTGCGGTGCGCAAGCTGCTCATGCCGGCCATCCCGCACGAGCTGTTTACCCTGGGCAGCCTGGTCTTTACCAAGGATTTGCTGGTGCTGGTGGCCTTTGCCGTGCTGATGGTGGTAGCCGCGGCCGCCATGATTCGCAGCAAGCAGGCGGAAGATGCGCTGGACGAGGAGCTGCACCAGCAGCATTCCTTCAATTACCCGCTGATACTGGGCATTGGGCTGGTAGTGGGCACGCTCACGGGCTTCGTGGGGGCCGGCGGGGGCTTTCTGATTATTCCGGCTTTAGTGCTGGGCGCGCGCCTGCCCATGAAGCTGGCCGTGGGCACCTCCCTGGCCATCATTGCCCTGAACTCGCTGATCGGCTTCACCGGCGACCTGAGCGCGGGCACGCCCATTGCCTGGCCGTTTCTGCTCGGCTTTCTGGCCTTTGCCCTCGCGGGCATCGTGCTGGGCACCTACCTGGCAAGGTTCATTCCGGGCGCCAGGCTCAAGCCGGCCTTCGGGTGGTTTACGCTGGCCATGGGCACGTTTATTCTGCTGCGCGAGCTGGTCTTCAAGCACGCCTGAACGCGCCGCCCCAGCTGTTACGACACGCCCGCATTTCGTTCGCTTACTCCATCATCGCCTTTTTTTAACCGCTTCCGTTATGAAAATCCAGCAGTTCGAAGACAAGGGCCTGGCCCATTTTTCCTACGCCATCCTGAGCGAGTGCGCCCGCGAAATCGTGCTCATCGACCCCGCCCGCGACCCGCAGCCCTACTACGACTACGCCCGGCAGCACGACGCCCGGATTGTGAGCGTCATCGAAACCCACCCCCACGCCGACTTTGTGAGCAGCCACCTGGAAATTGCCCAGGCCACCGGGGCCATTATCCGCGTGAGCAAGCTGCTAGGCGCGGATTATGCCCACGAAGCCTTCGACGAGGGCCAGCCGTTCACCGTGGGCAAGCTCAGGTTCCGGGCCCTGAATACGCCCGGCCACTCGCCCGACTCCATCAGCATCGTGGTGAGCCGCGAGGGCCGGGACGAGGCCGTGTTTACCGGTGATACCCTGTTTATCGGCGACGTGGGCCGGCCCGACCTGCGCGAGAAGGCCGGCAACCTGACGGCCAAGCGCGAGGAGCTGGCCCGGCAGCTGTACCACTCGCTGCGCGATAAGCTGATGCCGCTGGCCGGCTCGGTGCTGGTGTATCCGGCCCACGGCGCGGGCTCGCTCTGCGGCAAGGCCCTGAGCGGGGCCAACAGCAGCACCATCGCCGACGAGAAGTTCGGTAACCCCATGCTGCGCGAAATGAGCGAGGAGGAATTCGTGCGCGAACTGCTACAGGATCAGCCCTTCATTCCCAAATACTTCGGCTACGACGTGGCCCTGAACAAAGCCGGGGCCCCTGCCTACGCCCCGAGCGTGCAGCAGGTGCCGCGCCTGCAGGCCGACACCGAGTTGGAAGCCGGCATGGTCATGGTCGATACCCGCCCCGAGGCCGAATTCAAGCAGGGCCATGCGGCAGGGGCCATCAACATCCAGCAGGGCGGCAAGTTTGAAACCTGGCTGGGCTCCATCGTGGGCCCTGAGGAGCGGTTTTACCTGCTGGCCGCCGACGAGGCCACGCTCGAGGACCTGATTCAGAAAACCGCCAAAATCGGCTACGAAGCCCTGATTCAGGGCGCGCTGGTGGGTACGCCCGCTACCGAGGCCACGATTCCTCCGCTGGACGTGGACGCTTTCCGCCAGCACCCCGAGAACTACACCATCGTGGACATCCGCAACGCCACCGAGCACCGCGACGAGCCCATTTTTGCCGGCGCACTAAGCATTCCGCTGCCCGAGCTCCGGGAGCGGGCCCAGGAGATTCCCGCCGGTAAGCCCGTGGTGGTGCATTGCGCCGGCGGCTACCGCTCGGCGGCCGGCTCCAGCATCGTGGCCGATGCCCTGCCCGAGGATACCGTGTACGACCTAGGCGAGGCCGTGAAGTCGTTTCAGATGGCGGCCGCCGCGCACTAGGGCACGCCTGGTTTCGCGCCTGAGGGGAGCGGTGGCCCCGGTTGTCCGCCGCCTTACTGATTTGCCTTTTCTCATTTGCCATGTTTGACTTCCTGAAACCCGCCGCCCCCGCCTACCAGAACCTGACGCCCGCTCAATTTGCCGAAGGGCTGCGTCAGAAAAAGGCCGTATTGCTGGACGTGCGCCGCCCCGACGAGTTTGCCGGCGGCCACCTGCCCGGGGCGGTGAACATCGACGTGACCAGCCCCGACTTTGCCCGCCGCGTGGCCGACCTCGACAAAACCAAGTCCACCTACGTGTACTGCCGCAGCGGGGCCCGCTCGGCCACGGCCGCCAGCCAGCTCACCAAAGCCGGCTTTGCCGATGTGGCCAACCTGCTGGGCGGCGTGCTCGACTGGCCCCACCCGCTGGTGCGCTAGGCTACTAGCCCAGCCTATTTACCTACTGACCCACCCGGCCGGCGGCCCTGCTGCCGACCGGGCTTTCGTTTCCCCACTTTTCTTCTGATCCGCTTTCTATGCTGGAATTACTTCGTCAGCCCTGGCCCTGGTACGTGGCCGGCCCGCTGATTGGGCTTACGGTGCCCGCCCTGCTGCTGGCGGGCAACAAGGCCCTGGGCATCAGTTCCTCGCTGCGCCACATATGTGCCGCCTGCCTGCCCGCGGGCATCCCGTTTCTGCAGTACAACTGGCGCAAGGAGGTCTGGAACCTGTGGTTTGTGCTGGGCATCGGCCTGGGCGGCTTTATCGGCTACCGGGTGCTGGGCCACCCTGATACCATTGCCATTTCCACGGAAACCGTGCGCGACCTGAAAGCGCAGATGGGCCTGACTGACTTTTCGGGGCTGCTGCCCAAGGAGCTGTTTGCCCTCGAAAACCTCACGAACTGGAAAGGCTGGGTGTTCCTGGTGCTGGGCGGCTTTCTGGTCGGCTTCGGCACGCGCTACGCCGGGGGCTGCACTTCGGGCCACGCCATTTCGGGCCTGTCCAATCTGCAGTGGGTGTCGCTGGTGGCCGTCATCGGCTTCTTCGTGGGCGGCCTGCTGATGACCTGGGTGTTCTATCCGCTGCTGTTCTAACCTGTTGGCCCCATGAAAAACCTGAAATACCTGGTGCTGGGCGTACTGTTCGGCCTCATCCTCACGAAAAGCGAAGTGGTGAGCTGGTGGCGCATCCAGGAGATGTTCCGCTTCCAAAGCTTCCACATGTACGGCGTTATCGGCTCGGCCATTCTGGTGGGTCTGATTTCCATTCAGCTTATCAAGCGCAACCGCCTGAAAACCATCAACGGCGAGGAGATTAAGATTGCCGACAAGCAGTACACCCACGGCACCTGGATTGGCGGTATCCTGTTCGGGCTGGGCTGGGCCATCACAGGGGCCTGCCCGGGCCCGATGTTCGCCCAGCTGGGCAGCGGCGTGGCCGGCGCAGCCGTAATGCTGCTGGCCGCCCTGGCCGGCACCTGGACCTACAGCGCCCTGCGCGAAAAGCTCCCGCACTAAATCGGGCTGTTGCCCGGCTTCCGGCTCCCTCTTTCCTGGCTGTATGAACTGCTGGCTTCTGCTGGGAGCCGCGCTACTGGCCGGCGCCCGGCTACTACGGCCACGGCGTGGGCGGCGGCCAGCAGCGGCAGCTGGGGCGGCCTGGGATTTAGGGGCTTCGCACTCGCTCGGCTGCGCCGAGTGAGGCCTACGCTCCAGCAGCTATGCTGCGCGCGTCTGCGGGCACAGGGCAAGCGGCGCAGGCGGATTCGGGATATAGCCCATCAGGCGTAGAACTCACTCGGCGCAGCCGAGCGAGGGCGCAGTAGGATATATTGAGCGCATGGAGAAGCGAAAAGAATTTTTGAAAGTCTACCTGGGCGCGTTAGGCGCTGTAAATATTGTGTGGGGAGAGAGTTGCTCTGATAGAATATTCGGTACAGTGCTGTATGATAGGGAGGATAAAGAGGAACAGCAGGATTTCGTGTGGTATATGACAGAGGCAGAAGTTCCTTCGCAGGAGGTGGTTAGGCTTATTCAGTATATAATCCAGCATCAGCTGCTGGATGTTGATAAATTATGCAGGCCGCTCACCGAAATAGCAGCAGAAGCTCTTGAACCGGGAAAGCGCGAAAAAGCAATTCAGGCCCTGCTGGATGTTGAAGTAAGGATGATGGATGACGGGCAGGAAACGGATAGTTATTTCATCCATGAGTAGGCTCGTTCTCACCCAACTCAGCGGACCAGGAGCACCCACCAACCCGCCCATCTACACTTCATCCGCCTGATCTGACGCTTCGGTAACAGCAAGTTTCTACGGCCCCGGCAGCCGCCCACTTTTGGGCATCACTTCGCTGCTACCGCCATGAACCGTCTGCTACTCGCGCTGCTGTTGCTGCTGGCCCCCGTGCTGGGTCTGCGGGCCCAACCTACTACTACCACCCTCAGCGGCACCGTCCGCGACGCCCAGGGGCAGGCGCTGCCGGGCGTGAACGTGTTTCTGCGCGGCACCTTCGAGGGCACCAGCACCGATACGCTGGGCGCGTTCCACTTCGCTACGCCGCAAACCGGCGCGGCCGTGCTCGTGCTGAGCTTGCTGGGCTACCAGCCCCAGGAGCTGCCGGTGGCGCTGGCCGGGCAGCCCCTACAGCTGGCGCTGAAGATGAAAGGCACGCCGCACGCGCTGGGCTCGGTGGTGGTAACGGCTGGCGCGTTTGAGGCCAGCGACGAGAAGCGTAGCGCCGCCCTCAACACCCGCGACATCCAGACCACGGCCGGTGCACTGGCCGATGTGGCGGGGGCGCTGAACACGCTGCCCGGCACCACCAAAGTAGGGGAGGAGGGCATGCTGTTCGTGCGCGGCGGGGCCGCCACCGAAACCAAAGTGTACCTGGATGGCCTGCCGGTGCAGAATTTCTACGCCGGGTCGGTGCCCGCCGTGCCGGCCCGGGGCCGGTTTGCGCCCACCCTGTTTCGGGGCACGGTGTTCAGCACGGGCGGCTACTCGGCCTTGTATGGGCAGGCGCTGTCGGGGGTGGTGCAGCTGAACTCGACGGACCTGGCGCCCGAAACGCAGACGGGGCTTTCGGTGTCGTCGGTGTTTGTGGGGGCCTCGCGCACCAAACGCTGGGAACGGACGTCGCTTGATGTATCCGGCGACTACACCAACCTGACGCCCTACACCGGCCTGCTGCCCCAGAACGTGAGCTGGGAACGGGCCCCGCGCGGCGGCAGCGGCTCGCTCAAGCTCAGCCACCGCACCGGGCCGGCCGGTATGCTGAAAGTGTACGGCACCTGGAGCCAGCAGCAGCTCACCATCGGGCAGCCCAGCCCCGAGCCCGCCGGCCGCCAAACGGTGGCGTTGCGCACCGCCAACGGCTACCTCAACACCAGCTTTCGGAGCCCGCTGCGCGGCGGCTGGAGCCTGCAAACCGGCGTGGCCCTGAGCCGCGACCTGAACAACCTGCAGCCCGACACGCTGCGCCTACGCACCCTGGAAGAGGCCGTAGTCGGCCGGGTGCTGCTCACCAACGACTCCGTGGGCACCCGCTGGAACCTGAAGCTGGGCGCCGAAGCCGTGGGCCAGCGCGTAACGCAAACCTACCAGCCCCACCTGGCCGACGGGCTTCAGTACACCTCCAGTTTCCTGGAAAAACGCACCGCGGGCTTCGTGGAGGTGGATTTCCAGCTGAACGACCGGCTGGCCGGCCGGGCCGGGGCGCGGGCTGAATACTCGGCGCTGCTGGGCCGCGCCAACGCCGCGCCCCGCCTGGCCCTGGCCTACCAGACCACCGAAAACAGCTCCGTATCGGCCGCCTACGGCCGCTTCTACCAGACCCCCGACAACCGCCTGCTGCTGGTGCAGCCCGCTCTGCGCTTCGAGGAGGCCAGCCACGCCGTGCTCACCTACCAGCACACCCACAATGGCCGCCTGCTGCAGGCCGAAGCCTACCACAAAACCTACGACCACCTCACCCGCTTCGACGGCCACGACCCCCGCAACCCCGCCGGCTACGACAACGGCGGCACCGGCTACGCCCGCGGCCTCGACGTGCTGTGGCGCGACCGGAAAACGGTGAAGAACCTGGAATACTGGCTCAGCTACGGCCTGCTGGACACCCGCCGCCAGTACCGCCAGGACCCCGTTTCGGCGGTGCCCACGTTTGCGGCGCGCCACAACGTGTCGGTGGTGGGCAAGTACTGGGTGCCGAAGCTGAACACGCTGTTCGGCGCCACTTATTCCTACGGCAGCCCCCGCCGCTACCACAACCCCAACCAGCACGACGGCTACAACCAGGGCGTGCTGCCCACCTACCAGGACCTGAGCCTGAACGCCAGCTACCTCACGCGTTTGTTCGGGCAGTTCACCATCGTGCACGTGTCGGCCTCCAACGTGCTGGGCCGCCAGAACATCTACGGTTACCGCTACGCCGCTTCGCCCGACGCCACCGGACAGCTCAACCGCGTGGCCATTACGCCCACCGCGCCGCGCATGCTGTTCGTGGGCGTGTTCCTCTCCATCAACAAGAAAAGCCCCGGCGACGTGAACGAGCGGCCCGAATAAGGCGGCGGCAGCTACGCTTCATCCGGCTTATCCGACGCTTCAGTAACGGCAAGTTTCCGGGCCGCCCGGCGCCGTGCACCTTTGATTCATTCCAACGCCACTAACCACTTCTCCATCATGAAAAAGTCGCTTTTCGTCCTCGCTCTGCTCGCCGCCAGCTTCACCACGCAGGCCCAGGCCCAGGCCCCCAAACCTGCCGCGGCTGCTTCTGCGGCTTCCGATTCTTACACCACCATGCTGGCGGCCACCGTGCAGGAGCTGATGAGCACCGGCGACCCGGCCCAGCTCAAGCAGGCCGATGCCAGGCTGGAGCGCGCCGCCGCCGTGAACGGCAAAGACTGGCTGCCCCGCTACTACCAGGCCTATGCCCGCGTCATCACCTGCTTTGTGAGCAAGGAAGACGGCGAAATCAAGGACAAGTACCTCGACCAGGCCGAGGCCGCCCTAGCACAGGCCCGCCAGCTGGGCGGCGACGAATCGGAGCTGCTGGTGCTGCAGGCCTACATCTACCAGGCCCGCCTGGGCGTGTCGCCGATGCTGCGCTCCATGAAGTACTCGGGCATGGTGAATGAAACCCTGGCGCAGGCCAAAAAGCTGAACGCTGCCAACCCGCGCATCTATCTGGTGCAGGCCAATAACGTGTACTACACGCCCGCCATGTTCGGGGGGGGCGCCGACGTGGCCCGGCCGCTGTTCGAGGAAGCCAAAAAGCGTTTCGCCGCCTTCACGCCCGCCTCGGCCGCCGCGCCCAACTGGGGCGAGCGGCAGGTGCTGGGCCGCCTGAAAGCCTACGAAACCGCCTCCGCGAAGTAGCCCCAACCCTTATCACACCTGTCATCCTGAGCGGAGCGAAGGACCTTATCACGCCAGAAACGAGTCGCTGTTCCCTCTATCGTTCAACGTGGTAAGGTCCTTCGCTCCGCTCAGGATGACAGAAAAAAACGATAACTCAGGGTGACTGCCCGAACGGCCGTCACATCTGCAGCTGATCTGCTATCTTTTCGCACCTGTTCCGGCCCTTTCGCGCCGTTCCTACTGTATGGCTGATTCCCTGTTGCTGACCAAGCCCGCGCCTGCCGCAAAGCCCGCCGCCCCGGCCGAAAAAAGGGCCAGCCTCGGGCAGTACTACCCGCACCGCCGGTGGGTCCTGATGCTGAGCTTGATGGTAGCGTTGTCGCTGGGGCTGTCGGTGCTGTTTTGCGGCGGCTGCGCGTTCTGGAGCGAAGATTTTCTGGTGACGTTCGGCTACAACTTTTTCTACACAACAGGGCTGTGGCTGGCCAATGGCTTTCCCAGCGAGTGGCTCAACCGCCGCGTGGACTGGACGGCCCAGCCCATCCGGCGCTTTCTCATCACGCTGGGGCTGTCGTTGGTGATGTCGCTGCTCGTCATTCTGCTCGTGACGGGGAGTTTCCTGGTGTTCTACCACCACCGGCCGCTTAGCTCACTCACCTGGCGGCCCTTCGTCATGCCGCTGCTGATTACGGTGGTCATCTCCTTGTTCATGCACAGCCGCTCGTTTTTGCTGGGCTGGCGCGATGCCGCCATTCAGGCCGAGCGGCTGCAGAAGGAAAACGCCCAGGCCCAGGCCGACTCGCTGCGCCGCCAGCTCGACCCGCATTTCCTGTTCAACTCGCTGAACGCGCTGACTTCACTGGTGGAGGAACACGACCCCGCCCGTGCCACGCGCTTCATCCGGCAGCTCAGCCAGGTTTACCGCTACGTGCTCGACAGCCAGGCGCAGGAAGTGGTATCGGTGGCCGAGGAAATGCGCTTCGTGGAATCGTACGTGTTTCTGCAGCGGACCCGCCTGGGCGAAGGGCTGCACGTGGAGATGCAGCTGCCGCCCGCCGCCGCGCTGGAAACGCTGTGGGTGCCGCCGCTGGCCGTGCAGCTGCTGCTCGAAAACGCCCTCAAGCACAACGCCACCAGCCAGCGCGACCCGCTGCGCATTGCCATTGAGCTGGACCCGGCCGCCCGGCAGCTCACGGTGCGCAACGCCCTGCGCCCGCGCCGACTCGCCGAGGGCGAATCGACGGGCCTGGGCCTGGAAAACCTGCGCGCCCGCTACGCCTTCCTCACCAAAGAGCCGGTTGCCGTAACCAAAACCGAAACCGAATTCATCGTGACGCTGCCGCTGCTGAAACTCGAATAAGTGCAGGAAAAAGAACGTCATGCTGAGCGGAGCCGAAGCATCTCTACCGCTTCGGTGCAATGCTGATTGATTAGCTAAGCACGCGAGATGCTTCGGCAAGCTCAGCATGACGGCCTGCTTATTTTTAATGAGCTTCACACGCTCTACCTGCCCCAACCAGCCTCTACCTTTCCTCATGGCCCTTCCGCTTACCGCACCGCTTCGCGCCCTCATTGTAGAAGACGAACCGCTGGCTGCCAGCCGCCTGGCTGGGCTGCTGCAGAAGCAGCCGCAGCCGGTGCAGGTAGTGGGCACGGCCGAATCGGTGGCGGAGGCGGAGGCGCTGCTGCGGACCGTGCAGCCCGCGCCCGACGTGCTGTTTCTGGATATTCATCTGGCCGACGGGCTGAGCTTCGAGCTGTTTGAGCGGCTGGAAATCCGCAGCCCCGTCATCTTCACCACCGCCTACGACAAGTACGCCCTGCGCGCCTTCAAAGTAAACAGCGTAGACTACCTGCTCAAGCCCATTGCGCCCGAGGAGCTGACGGCCGCGCTAACCAAGCTGCAGCGCCAGCGCGAAGCCGCCGCGCCCCAGTTTGATGCGGCCTTGCTGGCGCGGGTGCTGCAGCAGGCCCAGCCGGCCAAGGAGTACAAGTCGCGGTTTGTGGTGCGGGTGGGCGAGCATCTGAAGGCCATTCCCGTGGAGCAGATTGCCTACTTCGCCAGCCTCGAAAAAGTGACGCTGCTGCACACCCGCGAGGGCCGGCGCTTCGTGGTGGACTACACGCTGGAACAACTGGAGCAGCTGCTTGACCCCACCGAGTTCTTCCGCCTCAACCGCGCCTACCTGGCCCACGCCGAAGCCATCCACGACATCATCCACTACACCAACTCCCGCCTCCAAACCATCCTCAAGCCCGCCGCCCCCGACAACGACACTGTGCTGGTCAGCCGCGAAAAGGTAGCCACTTTCAAGGCCTGGCTGGACCGCTAACCCTATGCTCGACTCGTTGCTGGTGCGCCGGGTGGCGGCGGTAGTATCCGGGCTGGGCCACCCGCTGGTGCTGGTGCCGGCGCTGGTGGCCTTCGTGGCCGGGCGGCCGGGGCAGGGCGCGGTTTCCGGGTGGGCTATGGGCAGCGTGCTGCTGGTAGTGGCGGCCATCGGCCTGTGGAACCTGCGCCAGACGCGGCGCGGCGCCTACACCAACTTCGACGTGTCGGAGCGGAAGCAGCGCAACTCCTTTTATCCGGTGCTGCTGGTGGTGCTGGGGCTGGCCACGCTCGTGCTGTTCTGGCAGCCGCACGCCGATGGCGGGTTCCGGTACGGCCTGGCGGCGGCCTGGGGGCTGCTGCTGATGTGCTACCTGCTTAATTTCTGGCTGAAAGTGTCGTTGCACGCGGCTATATCGTTTTTCCTGGCCTGCGTACTGCTGCACCTGGAGCCCACCTGGGGCATCACCGCGCTAGTGCTGGCCGCCCTGATTGCTGCTTCGCGGCTTGTGCTGCGCCGGCACACGCTGGCCGAGCTGCTGGTGGGCAGTGCAGTTGGTGGGGCGGCAGGCGGCGGACTGATGTGGCTGCTATCCGGGAGCTGAAGCGGGCAATCCTCGTTACCTTATCCTTCCAGCCAGCTTTTCACGGCGCCGGCCTTCTCGCGGCTCACCAGCACTTCCTCGCTGGGAGCGGGCTGTAGGTCCAGCAGCAGCTTGCCGTTGAAGTGCGGGTGCAGGCGCTGCACGGCGGGCAGCTGCGCAATAAACTGGCGGTTGAGACGGAAAAACTGGCGCGGGTCGAGCAGGGTTTCCAACTGTTCCAGCGTGTAGTCCACCACGAAGCGCCGGCCGTCGGTGGTGGCGAGGGTGGTGGTTTCGTGGCGGCTCTGAAACCAGGCCACCTGCGCAGCCTGCACCGGTAGCAGCTGCTCGCCGCTGCGCACCAGAAACCGGGCTTTGTAATGCTGCTCGGCGCGGGGTAGCGCATCGAGCAGACGCTCCAGACGGTGCGCGGTAGTGTCCGGGGCTGATGGCAGCGCGGCGCTGGCGGGAGCTGGCGCGCGCCATTCGTGCAGCTTGGTGAGGGCCGCCTGCAGCTCGGTCAGCTTCACGGGTTTCAGCAGGTAGTCTATACTATTGGCCTTGAACGCCCGGATGGCGTAGGCGTCGTAGGCAGTCGTGAAAATGACCGGGCTACGCACTACAGTCTGCTCAAACACTTCCAGACTGAGGCCGTCGGCCAGCTGAATGTCGCTCATAATCAGGTTGGGGGCGGAGTTGGAGTCCAGCCAGGCCAGCGCCCCGGCTACGCTGTCGAGCACGGCCAGCACCTGGGCATCGGGGGCGGCCTGGCGCAGCAGGCGCTGCAGCCGCTCGGCGGCCGGGTACTCGTCTTCGAGCAGCAATACGGTCATGAACACGGAGAATAGTAGGATGGGAAGATACTATGTCTAAAGTAGCCCCTGAAAGTCCATCGGTAGCTGGGCAAGCGTTTCTTTAGAACGTCCTGCTGAGCTGGTCGTGGAATCTCGCTGGTATGATAATTACCATCGCAACCTCAGCACGCGAGATTCCTCGGTAAGCTCGGAATGACGGGGGATTGATGGCATTCTGATTAAGATGTTCGCATATCCCTGACTTACCACGCCGGAAGTAGCGGCAGCCGCACCCGGAACCAGCCGTTTTCTGTGCGCACTTCCACCGGCTGTGGTGCCCGGAGCAGCTCGTAGCGGTGGCGCACGTTGCGCAGGCCGGTGCCGGTACCGGGCGCCAAACCTGCCGTGCGCGGGCGCAGGGTGTTTTCTACGGTGAAATAGCCGGTTTTCGGGTCGGCAGAGAGGCGCAGCTCCAGCGGAAACTCCCGCGACGCAACGTTGTGCTTGAGGGCATTTTCCACGAGCAGCTGCACGCTGAGCGGGGCCACGCGGGCTGCCAGCGCAGCCGGCGAAACGGTGGTCGTCACGCGCAGGTTGTCGCGGAAGCGTACTTTGTGCAGGGCCAGGTAGGTATCCACGAACTCCAGTTCCTCGCTCAGCGGCACCGTGGCCGCAGTGCGGGCCAGCAGCACGTAGCGGTACACGTCGGCCAGCTGCTCCACATACTGCTGGGCCGGCTCGTTTTCGGGCTCGATGAGGGCCGACAGCGTGTTGAGCGAGTTGAACAGAAAGTGCGGGTCGAGCTGGCTTTGCAGGGCTTCGAGCTGGCTGCGGGTGCCGGCGATTTGCAGCTGGTCGGCGCGGCGCATGTCCCGGACCCATTGCTGAAACAGGTGCTGGCTTTCGTAGATGAGCTGAATAATCACCGTGGGCACCATGTTCAGCCCGAACTCAGGCAGGAAGCGGCCGATAGACACGGGAAAAGTGCCCCCCTGCGACCAGGCCGACAGCACCCCGATGCCGAGCGTGACGAGGGCCGTGATGAGGATATTCAGCAACGCCAGCCACCACAGCCGCCGCGTGGTTTGCTCTACGTGCGGAAAGCGCCGCAGCAGCGCCCGCCACAGCGCCCGGCCCGCCAGCCAGAACGTAGCCGTAATCACCATCGACAGCGCCCAGCCCACCAGCGCCTCCGTGGTGGAGCGCACCTGCAGCAAGCCCCGGGGCAGCAGCGCCAGCAACGCCAGCACCGGAATGCCGATCAGCAGAAACCACCGGTCGTTGATGAAGGTGATGGGGCGTTCGGCGGGCAGGGGCATGCAGCGGGCAGTTAGCGCGGAAGTTTCTGCACGAAGCTAACCACCGCCTGCCGGAACGCCGCCGGCTGCTCCAGAAACGGGTTGTGCTTGCCAGGCAGCGTCACGGTCTGCAGCTTCTGAAACCGGAACGTAGTAGGCGTGGCGCCCGTGGTGCGGTCGTCCTGGCCCACGATGTTCAGCACGGGCATGGTGAGCCTGGCGGTGGCGGGCACGTAATCCTGGCCATAGTCAGGAAGCCGGCCGCTGAACACCTGCGTGGCAAAGTCCTGATTGGCTGCTACCGCCCGGCTAACGCGGCTGGCGCGGGCGGCCAGGGAGTCGTGGGAAAACTGCAGCTGCCAGGAGAGTTTCTGTTGTTGCAGGGCGCCCATCATCATGCCTACGCGCTGCATGGTGGGCAACGTGGGGCTGGGCTGCGCGGCGGCGGGCAGCAGCGAGTTACCGTATTGCAGCATGCTTTCCAGCGAAGCGGGCGGGTTCAGCACGGCATTCACCAGCACCAGCGCCTGCACCCGTTCGGGGTGCTGCGTGGCGTAGGCCGTGGCAATAGTGCCCCCGAACGAATGCGCCAGCACCACCCATTTTTCCAGCCCGAGGTGCTGCCGCAGCTCTTCCAGATCCTGCACCATGCGCGTCATGGAGTAGTTGCGGCTTTTAGAGCTGGCCGAGCGGCCGCTGCCGCGCTGGTCGAAGTATACCATGCGCAGCTTGTCTTCGAGGCGGTTGCCGCCCAGCTTTTCAAACGAGTAGCTGCCCGCGCCCGGTCCGCCGTGCACATACACGCACGGCGTGCCCTGGCCCGCTACCTGCACAAACAGCTGCACCGAATCGGAAGTGAGCAGGGTAGTGGGGCCGTTGGTGAGCTTGCCGGGCCGAAGCTGGGCGGAAGCAGAAACCGCCGTCAGCAGCAGGCCGAAGCCCAGCAGCAGGAGGCGAAAAGCAGAGTACAGACGAAACATGGTGTAGGAGAGAGAGGTGGAGAGGGAAGATAAAGACTAGTGGCCGGCCAGCAGCGGCACGCCGCGCAGAGCCTGCTGAAACAGCAGCGCTACCAAACCGGCGTAGGCGGCGGCGCCCAGCCACGTGAGCAGCACGGCGCGGCGCGGCAGCCGGCGGCTCAGCCACCAGCCCAGCAGCGGCACCACCTGCAGGCTGTGCAACCCCAGAAAATGGGCAATGCGCAGGTCGCCGGCGCGGGTGCTCCAGCCCAGGCCGGGCAGACCGGCACCGCCGTCGGGGGAGCCTACCGTGTGCTGGTTGAGGTGAATCATCATGCCGCCCAGCAGGCTGCCCGCCAGAAACAGCAGCAGCCCCAGGCGCACGCCCCACACGTAGCCGGCCGGGCCCTGTGGCCGGTGCCGCCACACCAGATACACCGCCCACGCCGTCAGGGCCGTGTTCAGCATAATCATCAGGCCCATCAGCTGAAACACACCGGCATCGAAGGCGCTGGCAATGTTGAAGTGCGAGGTGGTGCCGCGGGCTGCCTGCACGAACACGCACGCCTGCTCAGCCACCATGCTCAGGGCCACGCCGCCGCTCAGCCAGCGCACTGCGCGCTGCACCTGCGCCGGCAGCGCCCCCAGCAGCCAGCCCAGCGTCCAGACGAAGGCAATAACCGACAAGCTGAACTTGATGGGCTTGATCCAGACGGGCAGGCCCGTTACCTGGCGGGCATCAAACGGCAGCAGCGCCAGCGCCAGCAGCAGCAGCGCCACGTTCAGCCAGCCCGTAGCCGACAGCGCGGGATTCAGGCGGTGCAGCTGCCGCAGCCATTGCGCGGCCTGCCCCAGCCAGGAGCCGGCCGCAGCAGGCGCGGCCGCGTGCCCCGGATTCGTTTTCAGAAGCGGAAAAGTAGTCATGGCAGCAGCGGGTGTAAGGTGAGTTACTGAACCGAAGACGAGGAATCGGTGGGGCGGTAGAAGCGCCGCACCAGCGCGTAGAGCAACAGCCCCACCGGCCCCAGCAGAAACGTGAGCAGCAAACACGGCACCAGCAGCAGGTGCGGCACCCCGCGCCGCCGCGCATCCAGGCTTTCCCAGATACCGATGCCCATATCAAAGCACAGGTAGTGCACCCAGCCGGCCAGCAGCGCCCACGGGTTGCGGAACAGCGCCGCCACGTCCTGCAGCGAGCTGAAACCGCCTTCCGAGGCGTGCGGCCCCAGGTAGTGGCTGCCAATCAGCAGAGCGTAGGTGGCGGCCAGCACCAGCGGCAGCGCCCCGCTCAGCACCACGCGGCGCGTGACGCTCCAGCGCGGCGCCAGTAGCAGCAGCGCCCAGCCCAACAGAGCCAGCGGGTTGGCCAGGGTAAACAGGAAGTCGGGGGTGAGAGGCATGAAACAGGCGCTGATTGATGTTCCGAAACTACGCATTGCCTGCACGCCGCGCCCTCCTAAAAACGGTGAACCGTAGCGGCGCAGCGGCCAGCCGGCGGCAGCGGCCGGTGAGGCATACGGCCCGGCGGGCTGCGGGCTGAACAACTTACCCGGCATCTGCGCGTACCTTGCGCCGTGGTACTGCTGTTTCGATACGGGTGGCGGCCGGCGCTGCTGGCTCTGGGGCTGGGGCTGAACCTGCCCGGCCTGGCGCGGCCCGCCCAGCAACCCCCATTCCAAACCACCGCCGACGACAGCGTGACCGTGCCCGTGCGCCAGCCGCACCGCCGCCCGGTGTTTCAGCTGGACATTCGCAACTCCATTATCAACCATCAGCTCGTGACCGTGCCGGGCCTGAAGCTGGGCATAGAATGGCGGGGCCGGCTGCGTACGGGGCTGGGCGTGTACCTGCTCAGCAACGGCATTCCCTCGCGCCAGCCCGTGCCGTCGGAGCTGCCGGCTGCTACCGTTTCGGAGCTGCGGCTGCGCTACGTGGCCGGCTACGGCGAGTACGTAGTGCTGGGCAACCCGCGCTGGGAGCTGGCCACGCAGCTGCAGATCGGGGTCGGGAAAACCTACGCCCGCTACGCCCTGCCCGACGGCAACCTGCTTCGCTCTCCCAAAAAAGTCATCTGGCTGGTTGAGCCCTCGCTCATGGCCCAGATGCGGGTGTACCGCTGGCTGGCCCTCGGTACGGGCGTGGGCTGGCGCCAGCCCGTGTTCATCAACCGCTTTACGCAGCGCGAGCTGAACGGCCCGGTGTTCTACGGCCGCGTCAAACTGTCCCTCGGCGACGTGTATAAGGTGATGCGGGGCCGCCAGCGCCTGTTCACGCAGCAGGGCCTGCGCCGCGCCGACTGGTAGCGCCCTCCTCTGTCAAGATGATTGCCTGGAGCTATTAAAGCAGCAAGCCCCCATCCCGCTGAACGGAATGGGGGCTTGCTGCTTTCAGGATCAGGGCGGGGAGTACGGCTAGGGCTTGCTCACGTTCACGCCCTGCGAGGAGCGAAGGCGGCGCAGCATGAAAAACTGCTCCTTGTTGCGCAGGTTGCCCTGGGCCACGTCGCCGTACACCTGCACCACGTCCCAGCCCAAAGAGCCCATGTAGTTGAGGGCGCTGATGTGGGTGGCAAACACCTGCAGCTTGCCGGCTTCCAGCTTGGAGAGCGAGCCGCCGCCCAGCTTCTCGGGCCCAAATCCGAAATCCACGAACACGTCACCGCTTTTCAGGTGCAGCTCACAGTATTCATAGCGGGCAGCGGGGCTGCTGGTTTGGGCGTGCAGCGCCGGAGAAGCCAGCAGCAACGCCAGCAGAAGCAGGCAGGCGGAAAGGTATTTCATGCAGAGGTTGGTTGTGATGGGAGAAGAAAAGGTAGGTCATCCTGGGCTTGCGAAGGACCTTGTTACGTGCACGGCTCTGCCGTGGCAGGGTCTTTCGCAGACTCAGAATGACACGCTGAATTATCGGCTAGTTGTAGTTCGGCAGCAGGCGGTATTTGCGGCCGTACTCCAGCATCTGCTGGGCGAAGCTGGTGGGATATTCCACCTTCACGTCCACGATTCTGCCGTCCTGCTCCACCGGCACCAGCCGCGGCTGAATGAAGCCGGCGTAGGGCGCAATGTTAAGCGTAGCGTAGCGGGCCAGCACTTCCTTGTGCAGCACGGGGTCCACTTTCACGCCGTAGGTTTCGATGAGGGATTTGCCGGCCGCGTAGTCGCCTTCGCTCGTGATGCGCTGCAGCTCGCGCAGCAGCTGCCCAAACAGGCCGCGCAGCTTGGTGTAGTCGTTGACGCGGAAGTAGGTTTTGCCGTCGCGGGTCAGCTTTTCCACTACGTTTTCGGCCTTGCCTTTCTCGAACACCCACTTGGCCACCAGCTGGCGGTTGCGCATGTGGGCTTCCTCCACGGTTTCGCCCAGCTGCAGGCGCACGAGCTGGGTCATCAGGCCGTTGCGCATGTAGTTGTCGTACTCAGCTTTGGCCACGTCGGGCGAGGGCACCACACCCAACTGCTGGAGCTTGGCATCGGGCAGGTAGTAGAGGGCCACCAGGTCGGCGCGGGCTTCTTCCAGGGCCGAGGCGTAGCTTTTCAGCGTTTCCTTGGGCGTGCCCACGCCCTTGTTGATCTGGCCCGAAGCGTGCCCGATTACCTCGTGCATGTCGGTGTGGAGCTTGCCGGCCAGGCCCGCGTACTGGCGGGCGCGCTGCATTTCGGCTTCATCGTAGGCAAACTCCTCCAGCATCCCGCCCGCGTCGGCGGCGCCGTAGGCATCCACAATGTTGCCCAGGTTCACCGATTTCGAGCCGTGCTCTTTCCGAATCCAGTTGGCGTTGGGCAGGTTGATGCCGATGGGCGTGCTGGGCGCGGCGTCGCCGGCTTCCACCACCGTCGTAATCACCTTGGCCGTGATGCCCACCACGTTTTTCTTTTTGTGCTCGGGCTTGATAGGCGAGTTGTCCTCGAACCACTGCGCCTCGTCGCCGATGGCCTTGATGCGCTTGGTGGCTTCCAGATCCTTGAACGACACCACCGACTCGTAGGAGGCGCGGTAGCCCAGCGGGTCGCCGTACACCTCAATAAAGCCGTTCACCACGTCGGTCAATGACTTGGTGTCGTGCACCCAGGCAATATTGTACTCGTCCCACTTCTTCAGGTCGCCGGACTGGTAGTATTCCACCAGCTTCTGCAAGGCCAGCTTCTGCTCGGGCGTTTCGGCCACTTCCACGGCCTTGTTCAGCCAGAGCACCACCTGCTTGAGGGCGCGGCCATACATGCCTTCGGTGCGCCACACCCGCTCCTGCACCACACCCTGCTTGTCCTTCACCAGCTTCGAGTTGAGGCCGTAGGAAATGGGCTGCGGGTCTTTGGGGTTGATTTTCTTCTTGTAGTACGCCTCGGCTTCGGCCTGGCTCACGCCTTCGTAGAAGTTCATGGCCGACGTCTTGAGCAGGTCCTTGCCGGCTTCCTGGTTTACGCGCTTGGCCGCCACGTTCGGGTCGAACAGAATGGGGGTCATCGTGGCCACAAACTGGTTTACCGATTCGCCTTTTTCCAGCGGCAGCAGCTTGGAGTCGGTAGCGAAAATCAGCTCCTTAAAGTAAGCCGGCGTGCACTCGGGCACAAACTTGCGGGTGCTGTAGTGGTGATGGATGCCGTTGCTGAACCACACGCGCTTGGCGTAGGTGGCAAAGCCGTTGGCGTGCCCGATCTGCTGCTGGTTGGTGCTGGCCGTGCGGCGCTCCTCGTTGGCGGCCCACACGGCTTCCAGCGTGCGCAGCACGCGCAGGTTGTGCTTGTAGTTCTGGTCGTAGATGATGTCGCGCCCGCTCAATGCTGCCTCGTACAGGTAGTAGAGCAGCTCTTTCTGCTGCGCGCTCAGGGCCTCGAAGCCGGGCACCTGGTAGCGCAGAATGCGCACATCGGCAAATTGCTCGCTTACTACTCTGAACGGCGGCGCGGTGGGGGCAGCCGGGGCGGTAGCGGTGCTGAGCTGGCCCATGGCCTCAGTGGTAGCCGTGCCAACGGCGGCGGTGGGAGAGGTAGTGGTGCTGGAAGTGCTGGCACAGCCGCCGCCAAGCTGGGAAGCCAGCAGCAGCGCCGCCACGGAAATACGGGTACGCTTCATGAAACTACGTGCAGGAAAGGAACAGCCGCAAAGCAACGGATTATTTCCCGATGTCGGGACGAAAAAGCCGTTGCCCCGGTCCGGAACAACGGCTTTTGTGCCGGGCCGCGCCGCGCTATTGTTTCAGCAGGCGGCGCAGGGCGGGGGGCTGGCCGGGCACCTCCAGCCGCAGCCAGTAGAGGCCGGCGGGCAGCGCCTGCAGCCGCAGCGGCACCTCGCGCACGCCCGCCGCGCCGGTGCCGCCCAGCGCCGGCATCTGCTGCAGCTGCCGGCCCAGCGCATCATACAGGCTCAGGCGGATGGCGGGGCCGGCGTAGCGGCCCGCCAGGCGCACGGTGGCCGCGCCGGCCGTGGGGTTGGGAAACACGTCGATGGCTTCGGTGAGGGGCGAACGGGTGGCCAGCGTGCCGAAGGGAAAGAACGACTCGGTGTGCGCGCAGCCCAGGTTGTTGGTGACCGTGAGCGTGACGCGCAGCCCCGGCCGGGCCACGCCGGGCGCGTAGCGGTGGCGGGCCGTGGCGGTGCTGGCGCCGGGGCTGCCGTCGCCGAAGTCCCAGTGCCAGGCCACGAGCTGGGCGTGGCGCGGGCCGGCGCCGGCTGCCGTGGCTTGGGCCACCAGCGAATCGGGGGCGGGCGTGGCGAAGGTGGCGCGGGCCACGGGCGGCGTGCGGCACAGGTCCGGCACGTAGGGCTGCCCCACGTTCGTGAAGCGGGTGAGCCCTATGTCGCGGCCACTGGCGCCGACGATGGGCGGGTTGTAGGAATGATACACCGTCAGGTCGCCGTTGGGGTCCAGAAGCGAGTTGGTGCCGGCGTTTGACGATAAAGGACCATACGAGGTTTCCCAAGCCAACACTGGCGGTGCCCCAGTAGTGGGCGGCTGCCAGGCGGCCACGTAGCCCCGCAGGCGAGTAACATTGACTACGGCCGGGTCGCGGGCACCGGATACCAGCACCTTACCGTCCTGCAACACCCAGTTGCGCAGAAACAAGCTGCTTTTGCCGGCGGCCGGGTTGGGCAGGTAGTGGCGCCACAGCTCGTTGCCCAGGCTGTCGAGGCGCAGCAGCCACCCCTGGGCGGGCTGCCCGGTGTTGGCCTGCGGCACATACTCGCCGCAGAGCTGTAAGCCCCCATCGGGCGTGGGCGTTACATCGTGCAGATACTCATCAGAAACCTGCTGGCCGAAGTAGCGGGAGCTGAGTGTATCGCCGGCCAGATTGATGCGCAGCAGCCAGCCGTTGCCGGTCAGCAGCTGCGTCTGGTTGGGCGAGGTCCGCTGGTAGCCGCACAGCGCATAGGAGCCATCGGGCAAGGCCTGTATGACTTCTAAATTGCCATGAAAGCTGCCGTAGCGGCGCTGCCAGACCACAGCGCCGGCTGAATCTAACCGTACGACGGTAGCAATGGGAACCGGTGTCAGTGAGCTAGGACTAGAAGGACCGTAACTATCAGCTACGGTCAATAGAGTTCCTCCGTCGGGCAAGGCTAGTAAAGCGCGCGACGTAAAGCCATAAGCCCAGCCATAACCAGGAAGATTGAGCGGACGCTGCCAGCGAATGTTGCCGATGGAGTCGGTACGAGTCAGATGAAGCAAGCTGGCATAGATGTTTTGTTCATAGTTAGACCCAACTAACAATATATCACCATTACTCAATGCTGTACCCGCAAAGTAGTTACGACTTTCCGTCTGAGGTGGCGGTGGGGGCATTACCGTACGCAGAGAGTCACCCGCGTTGTTGAAAAACATTAGCATTGGCTGCGTACCTCTGCCCGTGGCGGAAGGAAATTGCGAAAAACCAATGCCAACCAGCCTGTTCGACTTCAACCGAATAAAATCCTGGAAAATCTCGTTCACTACGAAGGCACCATGCGTCTGCTGCCACGCCTGCGTGGGCTGGGCTTGTGCAGAGAGGATGGCAGCCCAGAGAAGGGCGGAAAGTAAAAGTGCTTTCATGCGCTAACCCTTTAGGAAAGCAGCAGCCCTGTGAGGCCATGAAAGCACCCTGGCACGGGTAAAAACGGGCATAGAGAGAGGAAAAAGGGGAGAGAAAAGCGGGGCTATGGCTGCCGGGTGGCGCCCCAACCGTGAAGTAACCGGTTTTCAGCGCGTAAGCCTAGCGGGGCAGCCCCGAAAAGATGCTCCGGGCGCTGGGTTTTTCGCGAAAAACTCAGTTATTTCCGTCCCTGCCGCTGCCGTGCGGCTATCCGGCCTGCCAGGGGCTGTTGCTGCATTCTTATTGCTGCATTTTTCTTTCGCTCATCCTTCTTACTTTTTTCCTTATCCCATGACCAACAAGACGTATTTCACCAACTTCTTTTATGCGCTGGCGGCCTCGCTCTCCGACGACGAGTTTCTGGCCTTCGCCGAGACGGTGCTGGGCAACCTGCAGCAGCAGGCCCACGCCACCGCCGCCGCCGATGCCGCCACCCTGGCCCCGCAGGTGGCCGCCCTGCGCGCCGCCCACACCCAGCGCGGGCCCCAGGGGCGCTCGGCCGGCTCGGCTACGCTGGCCCAGACCGTGCGCACGTTTTTGCAGTGGGCCAGGCTCACCAACACCACCAAGATTTTTCCGGCCTTCCCCGACCCGCGCCAGCCCGAGCGGGTTGCTATTTTTCCGGGCGGCATGGATGCCCTCTACCGGGCCGACCAGGGCAACGTGCTCAGCCGCGCCCGCTACTACCTCGACAAAATCAGCAAAGACTACGGGGCCCAGACCGGCATCAAGCCCGCCGAAGCCGAGGCGCAGTACCAGCTGCTGGAGCAGGCCCTGAGCGGGCGGGCTACCGAG
This sequence comes from Hymenobacter psychrotolerans DSM 18569, assembly GCF_900142395.1. Classification (GTDB taxonomy): domain Bacteria; phylum Bacteroidota; class Bacteroidia; order Cytophagales; family Hymenobacteraceae; genus Hymenobacter; species Hymenobacter psychrotolerans. Next base: position 98,494 of record NZ_FRAS01000010.1, read on the forward strand.
CGGGCCCAGCAGCGCGGGGGCTCCGCCGCCATCGACGAGGCCGAGCAGGCTGTGTGCCTGGGGCTCTACCAGGCCTATGCCGGCCTGCTCCATGCACACTACCAGGACCCCGCCCAGGCCTATGCCCTGTTTCCGTTCCCGAAAACCACCGGCCAGCCCGAAGATGCCAACCTGGCCGCGGTGCCCAAGCCGCACCCGGCCGGCTGATACCGGACAGTACCGGGGTAAACTATTCCTTTTTCAAGACCGGGCTGGTCCGGCCCGCTGAAAGGACCTCCCTCAGACGCTCCGGCTTGTGCCGGACGGCTCGGGGGAGGTCCTTTTTGCGTGAGGCCGAAGCCTGGCCGCTCGCGGGAGCTCCTTTCGGCCCTCAGGGCCCGGCCGGCCACCCGAAAGGAGCTCCCGCAGGGGCTCCGGACGCTACCGGGCTGCCGCAGGGAGCTCCTTTAAGGAACTGGCTGCCGGCCCCACTGCCTACTGCCTATGGTGTATGGCCTGCTGCCTGCCGGCCCCATTAGCCGGCCACGTCCCGCAGGGTGGCGGGGCGGTCCAGCTTGCCGGAGGCGGTGGTGCGGAACTCAGGCACAAACACAAACTCGCGGGGTACTTCGTACTTGCCTAGGCGCTGGCTGAGCAGCGTACGCAGGTGCTCCTGCTGAGCCGGCGGCAGGCCGGCGCCTTCCACAAACGCCGTGACCTGCTCGCCGAGGCGGGCATCGGGCCGGCCGGCCACAAAGGCGCGGCGGCTCTGGCCTAGCTCCATCAGGGCCACTTCCAGCACCTGCTCTACCTTCTCGGCCTGCACCTTCACGCCGCCGCTGTTTATCACGAAGTCGGCGCGGCCCAGCCACTCGAAGGTGTGGGCATCGAGCAGTTGCACCCGGTCGTTGGTGGTGATGAGCTGCTGGTCCGTGACGTCGGCGCGCACCGTGAGGCAGCCGCGCGCGTCCTGCGCCACCGCTATGCCGGGCAGCACGCGGTAGGCGGTCTGGGGCTCGGGGCCGTTGAGGCGGCGTAGGGCAATGTGCGAGGCGGTTTCGGTCATGCCGTAGGTGAGGTACACCGGCACGGTCAGCGCCCGGATTTCCTGCTCGAGGCTTTTTTCCACGGCCGCGCCGCCCACCAGTATGCCTTTCATCTGGTTGAGGCGCGGGCCGTGCCCGGCGGCCAGCACCGTCCGCAGCTGCAGCGGCACAAACGACGTGAAGTCGAACTCCTCATCTTCGGGCAGCAGGGCCAGCGGGTCGGCGTGCGGCTCCACAATGGTCAGGTGCATGTTGCGCTCAAAGCCGCGCACCAGCATCATGATACCACCCACGTACTCGCAGTTCAGGCATACCAGCATCCGGTCGCCGGGGCCCAGGTCGAAGTAGTCGCCGGTGCGGCGGGCGGAGGCGGCCAGCTGCTCGCGCTTCATGGTGCGCAGCTGGGGCTGGCCCGTAGAGCCGGACGTATGCAGCCCGAACTCCAGGGCCCCGTTCAGCCACTGCCGGCAGAAGTCGAGTACGCGGGCCTCGTAGCCGTTGAGGTCCTGCGGGGCCTGGGCCGGGTACTGCCGGATGTCGTGGTAGTAGAACCGGCGGCCGTTGAGCAGCAGCGAATCGGGCAGCAGGGAAGCGGCGGAAGTAGCAGCCATAGCGGGGTAGTGAGAAGCGGAAGGATAAAGGTTTCCAGAAACAACGATACCTGCATACGAAGCGCCCGCCCAAACGGCAGAAAAACCGGCCGCTGCTTGACTTCGAGGCGCTTAAAATGCTACCTTAAACTACCCACCAACGCGCTACTGCCATGACTGCTTCTGTCACCAGCCCGTTTGCCTCGGCCCGCACCTTCGTTTTCCGGCCCGGCCTTGTGCTGCGCCGCTTCCTGGCGGCTCCGGCCCCCGACCCGGCGGCTCAGGCAGCCCGCCAGGCCCGCAAGCGCCGCAAGAAAGAAGCCCGGCACGAGCGGCTGCGCAACTTCTTCGGGTGGTGCGAAGGCTGCGCCGCCTACGGCTCCATCTTCTAGAACGCGCCGCCTGCACAACGTCAGCTTACGGCAACCAGTCGGACGCCGCAGGCGTCGGACCGGGGACATTCTAGCGGGTTTTCTCGAAATACAGCAATACCGAAGAGTAGGGTTTCTGGGGCGTGTAGGTGTCGTTGAGAATGAAATAGCCGCCCCGGTACGCAGCAATTCCTTCCCAGTTGTAGGCCATGTACTGCGCCGGAAATTCTGCCAGCGGCTTCCAGCGGAAGCCGTTGCCGCTCAGCTTCACGTCCAGTAGCCGGCAGTAGCTGCGGTAGGTGCCATTGGTCTGGATCAGGCGGCTTTCGGCCTCCGTTTCGGGCAGGCGGTAGATGCTGTCGTCGGGGCCCCGGAAGAAGTAGTTGATGGCCGTAAAGCGTCGGCGCCCGGTAGCCGTAACGTCGGTGATGCGGAACGGCAGCTTCTGCAGCGGCAGCAGCTTCGGGGCGGCGTTCGGCTGGCGCTTGTCTATCCGGTAGGCGGAGTTCTGGCCCGGAAACGAGTTGTACTCGAAGAAGGCGTAGAGGTAGCAGCCGCGCTCCATAATGGCCTCAAACCCCGCATTGTAGATGTGCGCGCCGTCGGGCTGGGTGGGTTTGCGGATGGTTACCAGGAAGTCGGGGTCCATGACCACGACAGTATCCCGGAGCTGCCCGCGCAGCAGGTAGCCGTTCTGCGAGGCCGTGGTGGTTTCCACGGAGAAGTACGCTTCGCGGCCCGTAATCGACAGCGCCTCCAGCCCCTCGTACACCTCGCCGGCGGCATTGATGCGGCTCCGCAGGGCTTCCAGATTCTGCAGCGCATACCGGCGATACGGCAGGCTCTGCGTCGAATCCCGCAGCTGTTGGTCGAGGCTGGCCAGCGGAATGGTGTAGAGTTGGGCGGGCGCTTTTTCCTGCAGCCGCGACTCCGACAGCAGAAACAGCTGCGCGTCGTGCACAACCAGGCCCGAAAACTGGTTGCCGGGATTGGCCAGCTCCGGGGGCAGGCGCAGCACGCGCGGCGTAAAGGCCGGTGCCTGCCCGAATGCAGCGCCGGCAGTCAGCATCAGCAGGCCGGCCAGCCCGTATTTCAGGCTGACGCCGCGCAGCCGTGCGGTAAGGAAAGCAGGAAAAGAAACGTCCGGCACGTCGCGGATTTAGCAAGTGGAAAAAGGGCTGCGGCCGGCTGGCAGCGTGGCTTAGGGCAGCAGCCGGAAATACGTGGCCCGAAACCGGTTGTCTACCACTTCGCCCTGCACCTCGGCCTTGCGAACGGCATTGCAGAAGCCGTCGGCGGCGTGGGCGTCGCCGTGCGAGTCGATGGTGGTGCCATCCACGAAGTAGGCCTTGCCCTCCAGCCGCACCGCCAGGTCGCAGCCTTTGCCGGGCAGCCCGAAGCGGCATTGGCCGCAAGCCGCCTCCGCCTGCTGCACTGGCTTGGCCGGCTGCGGCGTCGGCTCGCTGGAGGCAGGGACGGCGGACTGAGCCTGCACGGTGGCAACTGTCGAAAAACTCAGCAGAAGCAGCATCCACAAAGATTTCATAGCCGGAGAGGTTGAGCGTTGAGTGGGCGAAGATAATGATGGCCAGGCAAGCCGGTAAAGAAAACTGCCCGCCCGCAAGCGGGCAGGCAGCAATCTGTGGGCGACTACCCGCCGTGGCTCACGGGAACTTGGGGTACTTCGAGAAGTCGGGCTTGCGCTTCTCGATGAAGGCGTTTTTGCCCTCTTTGGCTTCCTCCGAGAGGTAGTAGAGCAGCGTGGCGTTGCCGGCCAGCTCCTGAATGCCGGCCTGCCCGTCCAGCTCCGCGTTGAAGCTCGATTTTAGCATGCGCAACGCCAGAGGGCTCTTCTCCAGAATCTTGTGGCACCAGGCCACCGTGGTTTCCTCCAGCTTATCGAGGGGCACTACTTTGTTTACGAGGCCCATGTCGAGGGCTTCCTGCGCGTCGTACTGGTCGCAGAGGAACCAGATTTCGCGGGCCTTCTTCTGGCCTACCACGCGGGCGAGGTAGGAGGCCCCGAAGCCACCGTCAAACGAGCCCACATTCGGGCCGGTCTGCCCGAAACGGGCATTATCGGCGGCAATGCTCAGGTCGCAGACCACGTGCAGCACGTGGCCGCCGCCGATAGCCCAGCCGGCCACCATGGCTACCACCGGCTTCGGAATGGAGCGAATCATTTTCTGCAGATCCAGCACGTTCAGGCGTGGCACGGTATCCTCGCCGATGTAGCCGCCGTGGCCACGCACGCTCTGGTCGCCGCCCGAGCAGAAGGCTTTGCCGCCTTCGCCGGTGAGAATGATGACGCCGATATCCGTGCGGTTGCGGCAGATATCCATGGCTTCAATCATCTCCTGCACCGTGAGTGGCGTGAAGGCATTGTGCACCTGCGGACGATTGATGCTGATTTTGGCGATGCCGCCAGCCTGCGTGAAAAGGATTTCGCGGAACTCCTTAATGGGAGTCCAGGTAAGTTGTTCGGCCATAGGAAATGAGGAAAAGAGAAACAAAAACACCTGTCATCCTGAGCCTGCGAAGGACCTGATTACGTCACTACGAATCGTTGTTACGATACTTGTTCGAAGTGTGCAAGGTCCTTCGCAGGCTCAGGATGACAACGGCATGTATTACGCAAAAGATGACTTCACCGCGGCGCGGTACTGTTCGAAGAACTCGGCGTTGGTCTGGCTGTCGGTGGTGATTTCGAGCAGACTGGCGCCGGATTCGGGTGCAAAGAAAACGGGTAACGTTGATTCCAGCTCCGCGAAGCTTTGGGCCGTGAGGTAGCGCAGGTTGAAATCCCGGGCTGTATTGGCGGCGGTAAGCGGCTGGCGCGTCTCGAAAAACTCCTCCAGCTCCGGCTGCTGGCGCGGCCCGTCAATCAGGCGGAAGATGCCACCGGCGTGGTTGTTGAGCAGAATTACGCGCAGGTTAGGCGTGGCGTAGTTGTGCCAGAAGGCGTTCCGGTCATAGAAAAACGCCACGTCGCCGGTAAGCAGCACCACCGGACGGCCGGGTTGGGCCAGCGCCGCCCCCACGGCCGTGCTGGTGCAGCCATCAATGCCGCTGGTGCCCCGGTTGGCAAACACCTCCACGAACCGCCCGGCCGGCACGCCCAGAATATTGGCGTAGCGCACGGCCATGCTGTTGGCCAGGTGCAGCGCGGTATGGTCGGGGAGCTGCTGCAGGGCGTGGTAGATGGCCGTAAACTCGTTGAAGGGCTGTTTCGGCTGTTGCATGAAGTCCTGCAGAAAGCCGGTGGCCCAGTTCTCGGCCGCCAGCCAGGGCTTGAGGTAAGCCGCCTTAGCCGAAGCTTCAGTGTCGCTGAGCTGCCCGCCGCTGCCAGGCCACACCAGCCGCGGCGGGCCGGCTGGCACTGCAGGCCTGGCTACGCGCGTGGCGTCCAGGGCGGCCGTGTGGCCGGGTGTGGTAATGATTGGAATCGAACCCTGGGAGACAGTGGCTTTACCAGGTTCGAATCCCTGCAGCTCCACAGAATCTGTGGAGCCAACTGGAATCGAACCAGCAGGGTCCTTATAGTGAGAGGTGATGAGCGGATTCGAGCTCAGCGCCGCAAAAAAGTCCATCGGCTCCATGCGTACCACTTTCGTGAGCGACTGGAACGTATCGGCTACGGGGCCAGCCGGCTGGATGTGCCAGTGCTGAGCCGGGCGGGCGCTGCGCAGATACAGCTTGAGGGCCTTGGAAATGAGCGACTGGCCGAACGTAATAAGCAGCTCCGGTTTCAGGGCTTCTTTCAGGCCCGGCTCCGGCACCGCCATAAACACGTCCTGGCGGCCCAAGGGGCGCAGGCGCTGGTCGTAGTCGGGGGCGGCGGGCAGGTGCAGATTCGCAATCAGGTCGCCCACCACGGGCACCTGGAAGGCAGCTGCGAAGCGGTGCAAAGCCAGCAGCAGCTCCGTATCGGCCGGGTGCTGGCCGGCTACCAGCAGCACGCGGCTGGTACTCCGGATGGCGTCGCGCAACTCGGCCAGCGTGGTGGCCGGGAGTTGCGGCCGGCCGGGCAGCTCGCGCGTCACCTTCACGGCCTCAAACTGTAGTTCTTCGCCGGGGGTGGGGTAGAACGGCTCCCGCAGCGGCACATTAACCTGTACCGGCCCGGCCGGAAACTGCTCGGCCAGGCCAATAGCCTCCGACACGATGCGCGCCGCGTGCCACTGCGCATCCGGATGAGAAATGTCGGCCGGAAACTGAAACGAGCCTTTGGCGTGCGCCCCGTACAAATCGGCCTGCCGGATGGTCTGCCCATCCAGCTGATCCACCCATTCCGGCGGCCGGTCGGCGGTGAATACTACCAGCGGAATCTGCTGAAAATAGGCTTCGGCCACGGCCGGCGCGTAGTTCAGGCCCGCTGTGCCGGAAGTGCACACCAGCGCCACGGCCCGCCGCTGCGCCTGCGCCAGTCCCAACCCAATAAAAGCGGCCGCCCGCTCATCGGGCACTGTGCGCACCTGTATGCCGGGGTGGCGCGCAAACGCAATAGTGAGAGGCGCGCACCGGGAGCCGGGCGAAAGCACCACGTCCGTAATGCCCAGTTGGGCGCATATTTCGGGGATGTTGTGGATGGCTTGCAGCGACATAGAAACAGATAACCGGCGGGAGAGAAAAAAGTAACAGCCTGCCACCCTAAACGACAAGGCCAGGCGCCCGGCTGACTTATTTCTGCAGAATGGCGCCGGCCGTGCGCAGCTTCAGCTCCGTTTCCTGCCACTCGCGGGTAGGGTCGGAGTCGATGGTGAGGCCGGTGCCGGCGTAAAGAATGGCCTCGGTGGGGCGCAGCTGGAAGCACCGCAGGTTCACGAACAGGTGGGATGCGCCGGGCTGTGGCAGGTTCACAGGGCCCAGAAAGCCGCTGTAGTAGGCCCGGTCGTAGCCTTCGTGCTTCTCAAGAAAGTCCAGGGCTGCCTGCCGGGGCATGCCGCCCACCGCCGAGGTCGGGTGCAGGAGCCGCAGCATGTCGGTGCCGAGGGTGGGGAAGGGCACTTTGCGCAGGTCCACTATAAAATCGGTGCGCAGATGCAGTACCTCGCCGGCCGCCACCGTGCGCGGGCCGGTTTCCTGGTAGTCGCGCAGGCGCAGCTGCTTGAAGCAGCTCACCACGTAGCGCGCCACCAGGGCCTGCTCCTCAATTTCCTTTTGCCGCCAAATGGCTTCGCTGGGCTTGTGGCCCGGCTCCAGCGGCTGGGTGCCGGCCAGCGCCATGGTGCAGAATTTGCCGTCCTGCGTTACCTGGGCCAGGATTTCGGGGGTAGCGCCCAGCCACGTGCCGGCGCCGGGCGCACTCACCAGCGAGCAGAAGGCGGTGGGGTAGCGGCGCGTCAGCTCCCCGAAGGCATTCAGCGCATCAAAATGAGGCGGCAGCGGCTGGCTGGCGGCCCGGCTGCTCACCACTTTCAGCACTTCGCCGTTCCCGATGGCTGCCACGCTGCGCTGCACCAGCGCCGCATACTCCTGCTGCGGCGCCATGTGCGGTACCGGCTGCGGACTAACGTGCCAGGCTAGCGCCGGACCGGCCTGCTGAGCCGAAGCAGGAGCGGAGTGGAGCCACTCGCGCAGCGCCGGAGCCAGCGTATCAGCGCCTTCCGCGTCCTCGTTTACCTGCAGCAGCTCCGGGTGTTCGGTGTCAAACACCACGTCGGCCGGCAGGAAAAGGGGCGGGTTGTGGTCGGTGTCGCGGAAGGGGAAGAAGGCAAAACCGGCCGGCGCAGTAGGTTCCAGCGCCGGCGTGAGCCCAATCAGAGCCGCTTCCGCCGAGAAGCTCAGGCACAGCTGCACGGCGTCGGCATTCGGCAGGCGCCACAGTGCCACGGGCAGCCGGTGGTGCAGCGCAAACGCCACCAGCTGCCGCAGCCGCTCCGGCGCGGAACCCGGGCCGGGCCAAGTCAGCGGGCTGCTCATGCCTGAGGCTGGGCCGCGGCCGGCAGATCAATAACGGCCATGGTAATGCGGCTCACGCACACCAGCACGCCCGTTTCTTCGTGCGTTATCCGGATTTCCCAGACCTGCGTGCTGCGGCCCACGTGCAGCGCCGTAGCCTTGCCTACCACGTAGCCGGAGTGCACGCCTTTGAGGTGGTTGGCGTTGATTTCCAGCCCCACGCAGGCCTTTTTTCGTATGTCTACCTGCAGCTGCGCGCCGATGCTGCCCAGGGTTTCGGCCAGGGCCACCGAAGCGCCGCCGTGCAGCAGGCCCATGGGCTGGTGGGTGCGGTGGTCTACGGGCATGCGGCCGGTCAGCGTCCGCTCACCTACCTCGGTCAGCTCTATACCCAGGTGCTCGCCCAGCGTATTGCGGCACCAGGCGTTCAGCTGGGCCAGATCAGGAGAAAGGCGTTCCGTATCCATTAGCGGAGAAGTAAGATGTCGAATCAGAGTTTTCGGGGGCGGAAAACTACTTTTGCCCCCAAACCAGCAAAGCTAGCGGGAAAGTGAGCGTCAAAAAAATATACCTTATCCGGCACGGCCAGACCGATTTTAACGTGCGCGGTATCGTGCAGGGCAGCGGCGTCGACTCCAGCCTGAACGAGACGGGCCGCCGGCAGGCTGCGCGCTTTCACGCGGCCTACGCGCATCTGCCGTTCGATAAAGTGTACACCTCGGTGCTGCGCCGCACCCACGAGTCGGTGCAGGGCTTTCTGGACAGGGGCCTGCCCCACGAAGCCCACCCCGGCCTGAACGAAATCAGCTGGGGCGTGCGCGAAGGCCTGCGCATCACGCCCGAGGAAGATGCCGAATACCAGGGCGTGCTGGACCAATGGGCGGCCGGCCAGACCCACGCCCGCCTCCTCGGCGGCGAAAGTCCCGACGAAGTGGCTGCCCGCCAGCGCCCCTTCATTGAGCTGCTGAAGTCAAGGCCCGAGGAAGAAACCGTGCTGGTATGCATGCACGGGCGTGCCATGCGGGTGCTACTGTGCCAGCTGCTCAACTACCCGCTGCAGCACATGGACTCGTTTGAGCACCGCAACCTGTGCCTCTACCGCCTGCATTATTCGGGCTCGATGTTCACGGTGAGCAGTTTCCTGGACGTGGCACATCTGCAGGGAGAATAAGATGTGGGCGGGTAGCCTGGCAACTGATTGGCTTGCCGCCGTAACCACATTGACAGCGGGGTGGATGCGCCTACTCCGGCCCATGCGCACTGGCCGGACTATAGCCCGAAAAGCAGTTTAAACCCGCCCAGGCGAAAATTCGCTTTGCCCGGGCTGTTCCCGGAACACAGAGTTTCGTTTGCACCCCCGGATTTTCGGGCTAATTTTGACCCCATTCAATTCAACCGCAGACGCAGATGGCCGAAATCATAAAAATGCCCAAAATGAGCGACACGATGACCGAAGGGGTCATTGCCTCGTGGCTCAAAAAAGTAGGCGACAAAGTGAAATCCGGGGATATTCTGGCCGAAGTCGAAACCGACAAAGCCACGATGGAGCTCGAAAACTATGAGGACGGCACCTTGCTTCATATCGGCCCGAAAGAAGGGGATGCCGTGCCCGTGGATGGCGTACTGGCCATTGTAGGGCAGGAAGGCGAAGACATTTCCGCGCTCCTCAACGGCGGCGGTGCCGCTCCGGCGGCTCCGGCGGCCGAGGCTCCGGCTGCTGCTCCCGCTGCGGAAGCTGCTCCGGCAGAAGCCCCGGCGCCCGCTGCTCCTGCTCCGGCCGCTGCTCCGGCTGCGCCAGCCCCCGCGGCTGCTCCGGCCGCCGGCAACGGCAAGAAAGCCACCGTCATCCGGATGCCCAAAATGAGCGACACGATGACGGAAGGCACGATTGCCTCTTGGCTCAAAAAGGTAGGCGACAAAGTGAAGTCCGGCGACGTGCTGGCTGAAGTCGAGACCGACAAAGCCACGATGGAGCTCGAAAACTACGAAGACGGCACGCTGCTGTACATAGGCCCGAAAGATGGCGAGTCGGTGGAAGTAGATGGCGTACTGGCTATTATCGGCGAAGAAGGAGCCGACGTACAGGCTCTGCTCGGCGGCCAGACGGGCGGCAGTGCTGCCCCGGCACCTGAGGCAGCGCCCCAGCCGCAAGCTTCTGCCCCGGCTGCAGCCGCACCTGCCCCGGCGCCCGCCGCTCCGGCTGCTGCTCCCGCCGCTTCGGCCACGGTCGTGGCTCCGGCTCCCGCTGGCACCCGCATCCTCGCCTCGCCGCTGGCTAAAAGCATTGCCAAAGACAAAGGCATCGACCTGAGCAACGTAAAAGGCTCCGGCGAAAACGGCCGCATTATTTCCCGCGACCTGGAAACGGCACAACCCGCTGCCGCTCCGGCCGCTCAGCCGGCTCCTGCAGCGGCTCCGGCCGAAGCTCCCAAGGCGGAAGCCCCGAAAGCAGAAGCGGCGCCGGCAGCTACTCCGGCTGCTCCCGCGCCGGCCGCAGCCGAAGGCACCTACACCGACACGCCCGTGTCGCAGATGCGCAAGGTTATTGCCCGCCGCCTCTCGGAAAGCCTCTTCACGGCGCCGCATTTCTACCTGACCATGGAAATCTTCATGGACCGGGCTATGGAAGTGCGCACGCAGCTCAATACCCTGTCGCCGGTGAAGCTCAGCTTCAACGACCTGGTTATCAAGGCTGCTGCCGTGGCGCTGAAGCAGCACCCGGCGGTAAACTCCTCGTGGCTCGGTGACAAAATCCGCCAGAACAAGGTGGTAAACATCGGGGTAGCTGTGGCCGTGGACGAAGGCCTGCTGGTGCCCGTGGTGCGCAACGCCGACGGCAAAGGCCTCTCGACTATTGCCACTGAGGTGAAAGAGCTGGCCGGCAAAGCCAAGAGCAAAAAGCTGCAGCCCGCCGAATGGGAGGGCAGCACCTTCACTATCTCCAACCTGGGCATGTTCGGCATTGAGGAATTCACGGCCATCATCAACCCGCCGGATGCCTGCATTCTGGCCGTGGGTGGCATCAAGCAAACCGCCGTTGTAAAGGATGGAGAGCTGGCTATCGGCAACGTGATGAAAGTGACCCTGAGCTGTGACCACCGGGTGGTGGATGGTGCCACCGGCGCCGCCTTCCTGCAGACCCTGAAGAGCCTGCTCGAAGACCCGATGCGCATGCTCATCTGAGTATAACCGTAACAAAAGCCCGTCATCCTGAGCGGAGCGAAAGACCTTACCACGCCAGAGCGGTTTGCCGTTTGGCCCGCTGCCTGCGGTACGGTCCTTTGCTCCGCTCAGGATGACAACTTTTTAATCCTGCCCCACATGAGAATCCGTTCGACTACAGTGCTTGGCGTGCGCCACAACGGCGAAATTGCCCTCGGCGCCGATGGCCAGGCCACCATGGACAAGCACGTGGCTAAAAGCAACGTGCGCAAGGTGCGTAAGCTGCAGGATGGCAAGGTAGTAACCGGCTTTGCCGGCTCCACTGCCGATGCCTTCATGCTGCTCGATAAGTTTGAGGAGAAGCTCAACGGCTACGGCGGGCAGCTGCGCCGCGCGGCCATCGAGCTGGCCAAGGAGTGGCGCAAAGACCAGTACCTGCGCAAGCTGGAAGCCATGATGGTGGTCTGCGACAAAGACGAGCTGCTCATCATTGCGGGCACCGGCGACGTGCTGGAGCCCGACTTCGATGTGGCCGCTATTGGCTCGGGCGCTATGTACGCTCAGTCGGCGGCCCTGGCCCTGAAAAAGCATGCGCCTCACCTCACGGCCCGCCAGATGGTGGAAGAGGCGCTGCATATTGCCGCCGACATCTGCATATACACCAACCACAACCTCATGATTGAGGAGCCGGTATAGGGGAGTAGCTTGCCCAAACAGGTACATAGTCAAGCAAATTCAGCTTACTCAACTGGTCCGTATGAAGAAGAAAGCATTTGACTTCGAAGCTCTGGGCGAATCGTTGCGGGCAGACACGCAGGAGTTCATTGATTCGTACGCCGCGAAGTACCCCGAGGATGGGCCTATTCTAGGGTTCAGCCTGTACTTTGATTCGCAGGGCTCCGTGCATGGTCTCATACTTCCTCAGAGGGCACTGTCCCAGCAGATCAGCGTGGATGATACGGCAACGTGGTTTCAATATGCCGACCACGTAGATGCACCTTTGTCGGAGCGTACCGAAGAATTGCTGAGCGAGTACGAGGAGGTGTTCTTGGACGATGAGGCCGATGAGGAAGAAAACGAAGCAGTAATCCAGCAGTTTCACCAGATGATAACTGCTACTATGCAGCGTCTGACTTTCGAGAAGTTGCCCAAAACCGATGACTTTGTTTTCTATGCCGATGCCATGGATGAGGACTACGAAGCGTGGAGCGCTACCATTCCTCCGGCTTTATTAAAAAAGCATTTCGACCAGTAAGACGTAGTGCCCCGACTTTTGTGAGCAACCCAGCCGCAATAGCACACTATGCAGAATCTCCGATGTACGCTTTCCGTATTGAACGATTCCGGGGCTTTTTTTGATAGAACACCGACACCCATTTACTGAACCTACGATCTGATGAACGTAACGAACTTCCTCAAGCACCACTACCGCCACTTCAACGCCGCCGCGCTGATTGACGCCGCCGAGGGCTACAACAAGCACCTGGCCGAGGGCGGTAAGATGATGATTACCCTGGCCGGGGCCATGAGCACCGCCGAAATGGGCATCCAGCTGGCCGAACTCATCCGCCAGGACAAGGTGCAGATCATCAGCTGCACGGGTGCCAACCTGGAGGAGGACATCTTCAACCTGGTGGCCCACGACTTCTACGAGCGGGTGCCCAACTACCGCGACCTGACGCCCGCCGACGAGCAGGCCCTGCTGGAGCGCCACATGAACCGCGTAACCGACACCTGCATTCCCGAAGAAGAGGCCATGCGCCGCCTGGAGCACTCGGTGCTCAAGTTCTGGGAAAAGGCCGATAAGGCCGGCGAGCGGTACTTCCCCCACGAGTTCTTCTACCAGATCCTGAAGTCGGGCGAGCTGGAGCAGTACTACCAGATTGACCCCAAGGACTCCTGGATGCTGGCCGCCGCCGAGAAAAACCTGCCCATCATCTGCCCCGGTTGGGAAGACTCCACGCTGGGCAACATCTTCGCCGGCCACGTTATTTCGGGCGACATCAAGAACGTACACACCGTACGTACCGGCATCGAGTACATGATTTACCTGGCCGACTGGTATACCCAGCAGGCTACTGAGGAAAGCAAAGTAGGCTTCTTCCAGATTGGTGGCGGCATTGCCGGCGACTTCCCCATCTGCGTAGTGCCGATGCTGCACCAGGACCTGGGCCGCACCAGCGTGCCGCTGTGGGGCTACTTCTGCCAGATTTCGGACTCTACTACTTCGTACGGCTCGTACTCCGGTGCTGTGCCGAACGAGAAAATCACCTGGGGCAAGCTAGGCCAGGACACGCCCAAGTTCATCATCGAGTCGGACGCTACCATCGTGGCGCCGCTGGTGTTTGCCATGGTGCTGGGGCAATAGTTTCTGCCTGACGCAATAAGTAAAAAGCCCGCCGCTGAGCTTCAGCGGCGGGCTTTTTTGTGGCAGCAGCCTTCTGTTGGGTTTTTGCCGGTTATGAAGCGGCGGGCGGCTCAACGTCTAACCCCTCGGCCAGTATATCCGCTTCGCAGCGCAGGCCGGCCAGGCGGGCTTCCAGCAGCCGTATGGCCGTGGCCCCGCAGGTAGTGCGAAGCTGGCGGCGGGCCTCCTGCTCAAAAATGGTGAGCCAGTTTTGCTCCTGCTCCGGGCTTACAATGGGGCCGGGGTAAGCCCGCAGGGCCGGGGCGGCCACCAACCGTGCCCGGAGCGGGGCGGCCCGGCGGTACAGCGTTTCCAACTGCACTTCCAGGCCCTGAATTTTGAGCCGGCATTGGCGCAGCCGAAAACCAAGCTCCTCTGCGTCAGGCTCAGGCTCGGGCAGCGGGAGTGGCGCCGGGAACGTGCCGCCCGCCCCATTATACACGAGGCCCTGGGCCGCCAGCTCCAGGCGCAGCTGCTGCACCCCCGTGGTGGCAGTAGTAGATTGGTAGCCCCGCTCGGTGAGGGCCAGACTCGACCGGGCCACGCCCAGCCATTCGGCCAACATGTCCTGGCTAAGTCCAAATAAAGTGCGGAGCGCGCGCGTATTCATGGCTGTTGAATGAATCAGTTTCACCAAGTTAAACAATTTGTGGCTAAACAAAATGCAATTGTTTAGCCACAAATTGTTTAACACCTGCGGCTGATGTGAAGCATGCCGAGGCAACATCCCAGAGGTCCGCATAAGTATACCCACCAAAAAGCCCGTCACTGGATTTCAGCGGCGGGCTTTCTGTGAGCAGTCTTAACGCCGCCCGTCGGAGGGCAGAAAGCTGTCTATTGCCTGGTCATCGCCATAATCTGCTCCCAGTTGATGCTCACCAGCAGCGCAAGTGCCGACAGCAGAATGAGTGCGTAGGAGCCGACGGTGGTAGCAAGCCCCCGCCACACACGCCCCGCCACCGATAAGCTGGTACCCTGGAGCAGGCTGGCGTAGGCCCACGTTTGGTAGGCAAACGAAACCAGCAGCAGCCCACCCATCACCTGCTGCCCTTGCTGGGTACCATTGAGCAGATATAAGACGGGCAGCACCAGTAATGTAAGAAAGTGGTAGGTGCCCGTAACGTAGGTAGTAATAGTCAGGGCCTCGGCGTAGTTGAAGCCGCCCCGCCGCAGGCACAGCCGCGCCACCAGGGCCGTGAGCGGCAGCAAAGCCACCGTAAACCAGTTGATGTACCGGGAAAAGAACTGCAGAAACCGCTCCTGCATTGCCTGCACGGCCGGCGGAATACTGGGGTCGTGGGTGTTGTAGGGCCGCAGATGCAGCACCACGTAGCAGAACGTAATAAGCCCGGTGATGAGCAGCACGTAGGTAAGCGGCCGAAAAAACGGTACCCGCTGGCCCGCCAGATAGCGCCGCAGGGCCGGGCCAGGTCGGCGCAGCATCTGCCCCAGTGTGTAGGGCAGCCCCTTATCGACGTGCCAGATAGAGTGCGGAATGTCGTGCAGCCAATGCGCCATGGTCAGGCGGTGCGTATTGGCAGGCTGGCCGCAGTGGGCGCAAAACCGGTCATGTAGGGCAGTGCCGCAGTTCAGGCAGGCCTGTTGGGTGGCCGTGGGGTGCGTAGTAGCCGGGCTGGCGGCTTGGGCTAGGGCTTCCATAGCGTATAACTCTGGAGGAGAACAGAATGGGAATATACCTGAAAAGCAGTATAGAATGGCGTAGATGCACCACTCAGCCCGCCGGATGCTGAGAGAACTGGCAAAAAAGAAAGCCCCCGCTGCACATCAGCGGGGGCTTTCTTGAGTGGGGATGGTCGGCGCTACTTTTTAGTCACGCGCACATCCACGCGGCGGTTTTGGGCGCGGCCTTCGGGCGTATCGTTGGTGGCAATGGGGTGCTCCTGGCCGTAGCCCTCGGCCGTTACGCGGCTGGCATCAATGCCACTGTCCATCACGGCCTTGCGGGCGGCGTTAGCCCGGTCGGCGCTGAGGGTCAGGTTCATGTCGGCGGCGCCTTTGTTATCGGTGTAGCCGCCCAGCTTCACGGTGGCGTTCGGGAAAGCCTTCAGAATGGCCGCCAGATTCTTCAGCTGCGCCTGCGACTCGGCGGTGAGCGTCGATTTGGCGGTGTTGAAGTATACCCGGTCGAGGCTCATCCAGCCCTGCGTTTTGTCGTCGCTGACCGTCTGGTTGGCATCGTTGAGGAAGTTGAACAGCCGCGACTCAAACGAGTTGCTGCCCACGTTCAGTACCGTGCCGTCGGGCAGCGTGATGTCGGCATTCGACCCCGTATCGTAGATGTAGTTGCCGCTGGCCTCGTCGTAGCGGCCGGTAGCGGCCGCTGCGGCCGGCGCAGGAGCCGCGGCCATAGTCGTGTCTGCCATCGGGGTTTCGGTGGTGGCAGCAGCCGTATTTTCCGGCTCCTTGTTGCAGTTGCGCATAAAGTAGAAGAGCGCCGCCAGCCCCGCCAGCAACAGCAGCAGCCACGGCCAGCGGCTCGGGGTAGCAGCTGTGGTTTCCACGTCGCGGGCAGTGTTGCGCACGGCGTCGCCGGTACGGTTGGCCGCCGCCGAAACGGTATTGCCCACGTTGTGCGCGGTAGCGCTGGCGGCGTTTCCCAGCCCCGTAGCCGCGGCTCCCAGCCCCAGGCCGGAAAGCACCGTTCCCAAGCCGCCCGGCAGACTGCCCAGCGCCCCCATGATGCTGCCCTTCTGGCTGCTCAGGTAACTGCTGAAGCCGTTGGCATCGAGGTGGTTGTCGGCGGCATGCTTGCCCAAGAGGCCCAGCACCACTGGCACGGCCATATTCATCAGGCTGCTGGTAGTGGAGGTGCGCACGCCCGCCTGCTGGCTCACGCCTTCCACAGCGGTAGTGTAGTGCGAGCCAAACACAGAACGCAGCATTTCAGCCCCTCTGTTCAGCAAGCCGCCATCGGTGGCCGGCGCCGAACTGTTCACGCTCATGCCGCCCAGCAGGCTGCTCAGGTTGCCCAGAATACCGCTGCTGTGGGCCTGGTTGGCCATACCGAACAACTCTGAGGAGCCACCGGGCTGCTGCGACCGGGCAAACAGGCCACCCAGAACTAACGGGATGATGCTGCGCAGCGCCGTGCCAATGCCGCTTTCATTTTCGCCCAGCGCCGTGCTGGTCTGGCGTACCGTGTCGCCGCCGAAGTAATTCTGAACAAGCTCTAATAGGGTCTGGCTCATGGGCTTTGGGAGTAAAGGATGAGAAATATAGCCGCATACGCAGAAGAATTGTTGAGGTATGCATTATAGAGATATTTATATGCCTGAAGGGGGTACTAAGGCATCTGCTTGCCTGATTCTGCACAAAAGCCCGCCGCGGAATGTTCGCGGCGGGCTTTTCTGTAACGCTGGAGGCAACTGTTTTACGCCATTTCCGCCACGCGCACCTCCTGCGGCACTCCTACGGCCTCGAACGCCTGGCTTAGGTCCAGCATCAGGTCCTGCGGGTCTTCCACGCCGATGCTCAGGCGGATCATCTGGGAGGTGATACCCATTTCCAGTTGGTCGTCGGGCGTGATGTCGGAGTGGGTCATGGTGGCGGGGTGCTCCGCGAGGCTTTCGGTGCCGCCCAGGCTCACAGCCAGCTTGATGAGGCGCAGCGCGTTGAGGAAGCGGAAGGCTTCGGCTTCGCCGCCCCGGATGTCGAAGGAAATCATGGAGCCGGGCGAGAGGCAGTGGCGGCGGTAGATGTCCTGCTGCACAGGGCTATGCTCCAGGTGGGTGAGGTAGTAGGTGCGTGCTACCAGTGGGTGCTGCCGGAGCCAGTCGGCAATAACCTGGGCCGAAGAAGCGGCGCGCTCCATGCGCAGCTTCAGGGTTTCGAGGCTGCGCATGAGCATCCAGCCGGTGTTGGGGTCGCACATGGTGCCCATAAAGGTGCGCATGCCTTTGATTTCCTTCATCAGGGCCTTGCTGCTCAGCGCGGCGCCGGCAATCAGGTCGGAATGGCCGCCCAGAAACTTGGTGGCCGAGTACAGCACCACATCGGCACCGTGCTTGAGCGGGTGCTGGAACACGGGTCCCAGGAACGTGTTGTCGACCACGAAGCGCACGGGCTTTTCGGGGGTGCTGTACTGGCGGGCCAGGGCGGCGCAGGCTTCCAGGTCCACGAGGTGGTTGGTGGGGTTGGCGGGCGTTTCCACGAAAATCATGGCCAGGCGGCCGGGCGCAATGGCCGCGGCCTGGGCGGCCAGCTCCTCGGGCGTAGCGGTGGGCAGGAAGCCCTGCGCCTCAATACCGAACTTGCGCAGCACGTTTTTCAGGAAAAAGTCGGAGCCGCCGTACACGGGCTCGGAGTGCAGTACCACGTCGCCGGGCTGCAGCAGGGCCAGCAGGGTAGTGCTGATGGCGGCCATGCCACTGGCGAAAGAGGCGGCTTCCTCGGCTCCGTCCCAGAGGCACAGGCGGTTCTCCAGAATCTCCAGGCTGGGGTTGTTGAGGCGCGAATAGATCAGGCCCATTTCCTCTTCCGGCCCCTGCTGGCGCAGCCCGTAGGCCAGCTCGAAAAAGGCTTTGCCTTCTTCGGCATTCTTGAACACGAACGTGGACGTCTGGAAAATGGGCGGCTTGATGGCGCCTTCGCTCCAGGCGGGCGTGTAGCCGTAGCTCATCATCAGGCTTTCGGGGTGGAGGCGCTGCCCGCTGATACAGGCGTGGTCGTAAGGGGTGGTCATGACGGAGGGGGTAGGTGGGAGGAAAAGGTCAATGGCTGCGAAGGTAGCTTTTCTCCCGAACCCTGTGCCCGATTACTGGCGTCCCGTACCTTCGCCAGCTCAACAGCCCCGCCCGCATGCCCCTCGACCTTGCCAGCTTCCTGCAGCACACGCCCGATGCAGAGAAAACCACCCTGCAGCTCTATACCCCCGACGGCCGCGCTACCTACCCCTGCCAGGCCCTGCTGATAGCCCAGACCCGCCTGCAGAAGCTCTACATCACGCTCGAAACGCCCCGGCGCTACCTGGCCCACACCCGGGACGCCGACACGGGCGAAGTGGAAATTGACTTTCTGCGCGACTACACCGAGGTAGAAGCCCTGCTGGAAGATGCCGGCCTCGACGGTATCCACGACGGCGAGCAGGGCATCCTGTACCACAACCTGCTCTTCCTGCTGATGAACCCGTAGGAGGACAGGAGGAAATAGCCGCTGTAGCCAACCCTGCCGCAACCTCAGTTGTTAGCAGTATCCAGCGGCCCGCTACCCGGCCGTTTTACTGCTAGCGTATTTATGAAAATCAGTCTTTTCTGGCACCGCCGCGACCTGCGTTTCGAGGACAACGCGGGCCTGGCGGCGGCTCTGCAGGCCGAGGAGCCCGTGCTGCCCCTGTTCATCTACGATAAAACCATCCTCGATAAGCTGGAGCCCGAGGATGCCCGCCTCACTTTCATCTTCGACCAGGTAGAGCGCCTGGCTGACGAGGCCCACGCGGCCGGCGGCGGTTTCGTGGCCCGCTACGGCAAGGTGTCGGACGTGTTTCGGCAGCTGCTGAAGGACTACGAGGTGGCCGCCGTGTACACCAACGAGGACTACGAGCCCTACGCCACGGAGCGCGACGCCGCCGTGGCCGAGCTGCTGCAGAAGCACGGCGCGGAGCTGCGCAGCTTCAAAGACCAGGTGATTTTCGCCAAGGACGAGGTGCTGACCAAGAACGGCAAGCCGCACAAGGTATTCGGGGCCTACTCCAAAACCTGGCAGGCCCAGATGAAGCCTGAGGACTTCAAGCCCCACCCGTCGGCCCGGCTTCTGACAAAGGAAAACCTGGCCCAGCCCGTTGTCGCCGATAAAGCCCGGCCCACGCTGCAGAAAATGGGTTTCAAGCGCCACGAGCAGTACACGGTGCCGGCTAAGCTGCCACCGCCCGCCGTGGTGAAGGACTACGACAAAACCCGCGACACGCCCGCCCTGGAACGGGGCACCACCCGCATGTCGGTGCACTTGCGGTTCGGCACGGTCAGCATCCGCAGCCTCATGCAGCAGGCCGATAAGCTCAACGAGAAGCTGCTCAACGAAATGATCTGGCGGGACTTCTTCATGATGCTGCTCTGGCACTTCCCCAACACCGCCACCGAGGCCTACGACCCTAAAATGCGCCACTTGCCCTACCGCGACGCGCCCAGGGAATACAAAGCCTGGTGCGAGGGCCGCACCGGCCAGCCCTTCGTGGATGCGGGTATGCGCCAGCTCAACCAGACCGGCTACATCCACAACCGGGCGCGCATTGTGGCGGCCGGCTACCTGGTCAAGCACCTGTTCATCGACTGGACGCTGG
Source organism: Hymenobacter psychrotolerans DSM 18569 (assembly GCF_900142395.1). Lineage (GTDB taxonomy): Bacteria > Bacteroidota > Bacteroidia > Cytophagales > Hymenobacteraceae > Hymenobacter > Hymenobacter psychrotolerans. The sequence goes on from NZ_FRAS01000010.1 coordinate 118,245, forward strand.
GCGAGCATTATTTCTCCGAGAAGCTGCTCGACTACGACATGAGCAACAACGTGGGCAACTGGCAGTGGATGGCTGGCACCGGCGCCGTGGCCGCGCCCTGGTTCCGCGTCTACAACCCCGAAGCCCAGCAAAAGCAGTACGACCCCGACCTGGCCTACATCAAAAAGTGGGTGCCCGAGTACGGCACCGACAAGTACCCCAAGCCGCTGGTCGACCTGAAAGAAGGCCGGGACCGGGCCATCGAAGCCATCCGGAAGGGCAGGAAGTAGATTGTTAGTTGCTGGTTGCTGGTTGTCAGTGGTCAGGAAATAGAACGTCATGCTGAGCTTGCCGAAGCATCTCTGCCGCTTCGTTGTACTAGTATTAGTTACCCGGCAGTAGAGATGCTTCGACTACGGCTGCGCCTTCGCTCAGCATGACGTTCTTTTTCTGACCACTAACAACTAACAACTGACAACTAACAATCACCGTTTGGTATAATCAGCCAGCAGGCCTTCGTAAATCCAGTTAGCCAGGGCCTGGCGGTTGTCGGGCACCAGGAAGCGGCGCTGGTCCTTGCTGTTGCGGATGTTGCCCAGCTCCATAAACACGGCCGGGGCGCGGCTGTTGCGCACCTCGTACAAAGTGCCGCGCTCCGACACATTGCCGGAATACGGGCGGTTGGGCTGGGCCCGTTTGTAGCGGGCCGTGAACACCTTATGAATGTTTTTTGCCAGCCGCAGCCCCAGGGCGTTGCCGGGGTGGTGGTAGAAGAACACGTCGATGTTTTGGCCGGCGCTGCGGCTGTCTACGTGCAGCGCAATGAGGCGCTGATAGGCACCCTTGTGGCGGGTGTGCAGGCGGTTGACCTCGGCAATGCGCTTGCGCAGCCGATATACCTGGCTGAGCGGAATAACCTGGTTGGGGTAGCCGATTTCGTCGTGGTCGGTTTCCAGCACGGCTTCGTCGCGGATACCGTCGTTGGGGTCCTGCACCATCATATACACCGTGGCGCCGTGCTCCATCAGTACCCGGGCCAGCCGAATGGTCACGTCGTAGGCGTACTCGTCCTCGGCCAGATTATGGGTGCCGTACTGGCCGATAGCGCCTGGGTCGGGGCCGCCGTGGCCGGGCGAGAGGTAGTACACCGCCCCGCGCAACGCCCGGTCGCGCACCGGCACGGGGCTGTACCGGGGCCCGAAGAGCTTGGCCGGCAGCAGTGGCTGGGTACTGATGCCGCGCGAAGTAGGGTTGCGGGCCTGCCGGCTGCCGGCTTTTGACTTCGCCGCCGTGGTTGCTGCCTTAGGCGCGGCAGCCGGCAGCACGTAGCTGCGGCCCACCACCAGGCCACCCGCTTTTGTAAGCCGGCCCTGGTTCAGCCGCCGAAACTGCTGCTGTTGCTGGCGGGTATTGAGGCCGTAGCGCTGGAGCAGCACCTGCACCCCGTCGCCGCGGCGGGCTACTGCTTTGCGGGCCTTGGACTGGCTGAAAGCACCACCGGAAATCAGAAAAAGCAGGACAAGAAGGACAGCGGTGCGCAATGGCAAAGGGCGTAAAAAGGTGAGCGAAGCAGCGGTCCGGGCCGGGCTGCCCCTGCAACATACGGCTCCGAATCAGGCTGGAAGCTCAGGCAACGGGGGCTACCAGCCTGCAAAAAAGGCAGTAAATCTTCGGATTACGAACAAAAAAGGCCCGCAGCTACGCCGCGGGCCTTTTTTAATATACTGTAAATACGATGTTATCGGGCGTGCTGATGGTAGTTTCGATGGTCTCCCGCGCGCTGTCCTTTTTGCCGAGTGCCATACGCAAAGGCAGGAATCGGTCCTTGTCAGGCGGCACGGCTGGTGGCAGCTTCTGCAGGGGCCGGGAGGCGGCTGCTGCTGTGCAGCCGAGAGGCAGCAGCTGAGGTACTACGGTCGGGCTCAAGCTCCGCGGGGCGCTGGTTGCAAGCCAAATACTGTTGCTTGTTATGGGGTTGCTTGGCTTCCTGATAAGTCAGCGAATCGCTCAGGGCGAGGCTTGCGAATTGATACAGCATAGGAAAATCGGTTAGAAGGTGAGGCAGCTACAAAAGCAGACGCGCAAGAGCCCGTTTTATTGCAGCTGAAAACGAAATCGTAACATAGCAGCCTCATCCGCCGCTACTTTCGGCCGCCGTTTACCGGGCTATAGTGCAGCAGCTGGCAGGTTTGAGAAGTACGTAGAGCTGCGTGTTTTGGTACACTCATCCAACATATGGCATGCTTGTGCGTCAGCTTAGTAGTGCCACTCACTTCGCCTCTAGTACAATGCCTACTCCCATCCCCAGGAAAATCCTGGCGCGCCAGCACCAGATTACCGCCGACTTCACCCGCCTCGTGCACGCCCATATAGACGATATAGTGGCCGGGCGGGCTACCGAGGCGCTGGAAATCCGGGATTTTGCCGGGCAGCTCTGCATTCATCCTACGCACCTGAGCAACATGCTCAAACTTACCACCGGCGAGGCCCCCTGCGCTATCTACGAGCGGAAGCTGGTGGCCGTATCCAGGGAGTTGCTGAGCGACCCGCGCCAGTCGGTGGCGGCAGTAGCGGCCCGCCTCACCTACGACCCGTCCAACTTCACCAAGTTTTTCAAGCGTTTCGTGGGCGTCACGCCCCGGCAGTACCGGGAGGAGCTGTGGGCCGGGCAGCGGGCCGAAAAAACGGAAACTGTCACCAGTTAATCTGAACTACTCACCAGAGCGGTGCGGCTTCAGGGCCGGACCTTTGCCTGCATCATTCAACCGCACCGGATCAGTATGAGCACCACCAAAATAGCCCTGGTAACGGGCGGCAGCCGGGGCCTCGGCAAAAATATGGCCCAGCACCTGGCCCAGAAAGGCCTGGACGTTATCCTGACTTACCACAGCAAAAAGGACGAAGCGGAGGCCGTGGTGGCCGAATTGCAGGCCCTCGGCCGCAAAGCCGCCGCCCTGCAGCTGGATGCGTCCAACGTAGGCAGCTTCACGGGGTTCTTCGAGCAGGTGAAGGCCACGCTACGCGAAACCTTCGGCACCGACCGGTTCGATTTCCTCATCAACAACGCCGGCACGGGCCTCTACCAACCCTACGGCCAGGTGACGGAGCAGCAGTTCGATGACATGCTGAACATCCATTTCAAAGGCCCGTTTTTCCTGACCCAGCAGGCGCTGCCCCTGATGAATGATGGCGGCGGTATCGTCAATATCTCCTCGGGCCTGACGCGCATCATCTACCCCAATTCCGCCACCTACGCCAGCATGAAGGCCGCCATGGAGACGCTCACCAAGTACCAGGCGAAGGAACTGGCCGGGCGCCGCATCCGCGTAAACATTGTGGCTCCCGGCGCCATCGAAACCGACTTCGGTGGCGGCCGCACCCGCGACAACAAGGACGTAAACGCCCATATTGCCAGCCTCACGGCCATGGGCCGCGTGGGCCTGCCCACCGACGTCGGGCCCGTGGTAGCTTTCCTCTGCACCGAAGAAGCTGGCTGGATTGATGCCCAGCGCATCGAAGTATCAGGCGGGCAGGGCATCTGATTCTGCCGCCCCGCCCACAACGACAACGGCCGCCTTCCTGGGTAGGAAGGCGGCCGTTGTCGTTGCGGGCAGGGCGTACTTACACGCGAAACAGCGGACGTTCCGGATTCCAGATGCCCCACGGAATCATTACGAGCACCAGCAGCAGCGCAATCAGGAACCAGGTGAAGGCTTTCTTGTGCTTGAGCACCGGGTCAATGGCCTTTTTGGAAAGGCTGCGGCCTACCTGCGCCGCCACCACGGCCAGCAGCATGCCCACCAGGTGCTCAACGCCCCAGAAGCGGCCCATTGGGTCTTTCATGACAGCGCCACCGGCGGTTTCGAAAGCCTTCATCCCGAACGGACTCAGTCCGAAATACAGAATCAACCCCAGCAGCAGCTGCAGGTGCATAGATCCCACGAAGGCAGCGCCCATGCCGTTGTCGGCGCCCAGGTAGGGCTTGCGGCCCTGCCAGCCCGCAAAGGCCCGGAACAGAGCAATCAGGCCAAAAACGAGGACGAGCCAGCGCGTCCAGGAGTGTAGCAGCAGTACGGTTGAGTACATAAGCAGAAATCAGTAGGTGAGGAGTTGAGCGGTAAAGGTCGGGGGCGCGGGCGAAAATGCCGCGCGGCTGCCGGGAAATTTGCGGTTGCGGCCGTTTGGGCCGGCCGGGTCAGGCCTCGCAGGAGAGCCCCGGGTTCTGTGGTTGCGCAGAGTCTCCGAACAGGCTGGGGGCCAGGTCGTGCTTGTGGCCCTCGAACGCAAAACGCTTTTCCTGCACAAATAACTCGCCTTCCTGCCGCAGAATAGCGAGGTTGTTGATGTTGAGCTTCAGGTTGAAGGTGTGCCGGTTGAGGTACTGCATCACGGGGCCCAGCAGCTCGGGCGTGGTGTCATGCAGAGCCAGCGAGATATGCGGCAGCCAGCAGTCGGGGCCACTGAACTTGTCGGTGCGCAGGCACAGAGGGGCCGTTACCTGCAGAATGCGCTGGTGCAGCAGGTTTAGGTCGTTGGAGCGCAGCACCGGAATGTAGATAACCGGATTGGGTCCCGGAAAAACGCCCAGCCCGGTGGTATGCGCCACAAACGGCCGCGTAGAGCGGGCCACATCGCGCAGCACCTGCTTCAGCGCCGACAGCTTGCGGACTCCCGCCAGCTGGTAGGTAATGTGCGGGTCCGGGGTAGCCTGCACATCATCAAGGCCGAACTCGGTTTCGAGACTTTTGATGAGGCGGTTGATACGCTCCGCGTTCTGCTGGTTCAAAAGGGAGGTGATGGCAAGCATAGGTTCTCTAACTGCTAACACAGGTGGTTGGTTGGCCTTCGGGCCGGCCGCCGGCTTAAAAATAGTGACTGAAGCCCACTATGCTGAGGTAAGACAAGCCGCCGGCCGGCCGGCCAGGGCCGGCACTATGCCTCGGAAGGGTTGTGCGGAAGTGGTACGCTGCAGGCCGGCGGGCGTAAGCGGGCCCCAAGGTAGACCGTTCGGTTCGGATTCGGGCTTCTGCTCAGCCAGGGCGTGTGGACAGCAAAGAAAAAACGGTCATTCCGAGCTTGTCGAGGAATGCCGGCCTGTTGTGGAGCTGGTTGCTCTACCTGGCTATACAGCCTAGGCCGGCTCAAAACAATAACTAGCTGGCTGGCTTAACCATCAGTCTGTTTCCTTCCGTAAGGGGAGGGCTATTACCTGGTTTGTGTCTGAGCCTGCTGTTATTTCTTCGCTGCGTCTACTGCCACCGCGCCGCGCCGCCGGTGGGGCAGGAACATTCTGCTGCTACTGCTGTCCCTGGTTGGGCTGGGAGTAGTGGCCGTCGTGTTTTTTCTGGACCCCTGGCCGCACCGCACCCTCGAAGACCAGGTAGCCACCGCCAGCCGGGGCCGCTACCAGCTGCGTATCGGGGAGCTGAAAACCAGCCTCTGGCAAGGCGCCGCCACCGTGCGCCACGTGCAACTCTTCACCGCCGCCACCAGCCCCGCCGCCGACACTACCACGCTACCGGATATCCGCCTCGACCTGGGCGAACTGCGCGTGACGGGCACGTTACGCTGCCGGCTCAGGCGCCGCCGCCGCCGCACCAGCTGCTGGCGCCGTATCTGCCGCGCATCAGGGTGGCGGGCGTGCGCCTGACGGGAGGGCGCCTGCGCGTGGCGGGCACAGAGTGGGCCCCGGCCGTGCAGAATATAAACCTCCGTGCTGCCGGCCTGCACATAGGGCCCAATGCCTACAACGCGCCCGGCTTCCTCTATTACGCCCGCTCCTGGCAGGTGCAGACGGGCCGCGCCCGGGTCGCTTTCAACGCGCCGTACTACCGCCTGGCTGTCGGCTCGATGCGCCTGGACACGCGGCAGCAGACCCTGGTGCTGGGGCTGGTGCAAATGGCGCCCACCATGACCGTAGCAGAGCAGGCCCGTCGCAAAGGGCATCAGGCTGCGCACGTTACGCTTCGGCTACCTGAGCTGGCGCTGCAGGGCCTCGATTTTCCGGCACTGCTGCGCCGGGGCAGCCTGCGCGCCCGGCAGCTGGACCTGCGGAACGGCCGTATCGTCACCAGCAGCGACGGGCGCTTTCCCGTCAATCCCCGGCAGTCGGTGGCTACGCCTGAGGCCATTGGTCGGCTGCCATTTCGGGTAGATGTGCGACAGGCGCGCATTACCAACGCCGGAATCCGCATGATTTACCGCTCCCCACGCAGTGCGCAAATCGGCGTTATGGCTATTCAGGAGCTCACGGCTACTCTGCGCAACATCAGCAACGACCCGCGCCACATGAGCGCCGCTACGCCCATGACCGGCGAGGCGACGGGCGTGCTGCAAAAGAAAAGCCATGCCCGCCTCCGGCTGCAGGCCAACCTGCTCGACCCCGCCGGCCGCCACACGCTGCAGGGGGGCTTTTCGGCGGCTCCTCTGGCCATGCTCAACCCCATGGTGGTGCCCACGCGCGGTATTCGGCTCCGCAGCGGCCAGATCGAGCAGATCCGGTTTGAAATGCAGCTGGACCGGCAGCAGGCCCGGGGCACCATGTGGGCGCAGTACTATGGCCTCAAGCTCGACCTGCTCAACAAAAAGAACAAACGCGGCGTGCTGCACCGGGTGGGCACTACCCTGGCCAACGGCGTGTTCCTGCGCGACAACAACCCCCGCCAACCCGGCCAGGAGCTGCAAACCGGGCAGATGAACTCGGACCGGCAGCTGCGCTTCTCGGTGTTCTCGCTGTGGCGGCAGGGGCTGGTCAGTGGGCTGCTCAACAGCGCCGGCGTGCCGAAGCCCTTGGCCAAAAAGCTCAGCGAAGCCGAATAAGAACCTTGCGCAGCAACCAGCTACATACAAGCGGGCCGGCTGCCGCCGAAAAAATAAAGGCTTGAGCTATGAGCTGAACCGTAAAGGCGGAAGCGGATGAAGTCCGGGAGTTGAACTCTTCCCTATTTTTGTGCATTGGCTGAATTACGCGTCCTGCTGTTGAATCGTGCTGAGACTTACCCCACGCTACCCACGCTTCTTTTATGTCTGAAACCTTATTCGATGTCAACCTGCAGCAGCTGCCCGAGGAGTACCTCACCGGCGACTGGTGCGTGGCCGACCGGGTGCTGAATCGGAACAATCCGGATACGCCGCTGGCACGGGCCACACGGGTTTCGTTGCAGCCCGGCACGCTGCAAGTGCAGTCCTCCGAGCTGGACGACTCAGGGCACTGGAGTATGGAGCGCGACTCACTGCTGAGCCGGCCGTATCTGGAGCTGAGCCTGCTCCGGGAAGAAACCCGCGCCCTCATCACCCGCCTGCGCCGCTCCACCGACGGCCAGCACAGCCAACTCAACCTGTATTTTCAGTCGGGCATGGAAATCCAGCTCGCCCGTCCTTGCTAAGCTTTTTGTGTTTATGAACGCCGCATCTATCTCCAACGAAGAAAAACTGCGCCTTCAGGCCGAAGACCGATTCCGCTTCCTGGTCGACTTTATTCCGCAGCTGGTTTGGTTCACCGACGCCACCGGGTTCCACACCTATTTCAACCAGCGCTGGACCGATTTTACGGGCTATACCCTGGCCGACAGCGTCGGGCCTGACATGTGGAACAACCTGCTGCACCCCGACGACCGGCAGCGCGCCCGCGACGTATGGGGCCATTCCCTGGCTACCGGCGAGTTCTACGAAATCGAGTACCGCTTCAAAGACAAGAATGGCGGCTACCGCTGGTTTCTGGGCCAGGCCCAGCCCCAGTTCGACGAAAACGGCCAGATAGCGCAGTGGTACGGCACCTGCACCGATATTCAGGAGCAAAAGGAAACCGAGTTTGCGCTTCGCAAGCGGGAGCAGGAGCTGGAGCGCGCCTACTCCGACCTGGAAGTGAAAGTGACGTTCCGCAACCTGGAGCTGGAGCGCGAAGTGCAGGAGCTGCGCCGCCAACTGGCCCAGCAATAAACCCAGCCCTACAGCACGCAAAAAAGGCGGCCTCTACGCAGAGGCCGCCTTTTTTGTGCGTTCCAGCCCAGACGGGCTAGAAAGTCACTTTTACAATACTGAACTGCGCCACGGGAGGCTGCTGATTGGCCTGCAGCGCATTGAGGTTGGAGTAGAGCACGTAGCTGTCGGCGCCTGCGCGGCGGGCCAGTGTGGTGGGGTACTGGGGCTGCGTAGTGAAGGTGCCGCTGGTAGTGGCCGTGGCCCAGCCATCAGTAGTAGTCAGGCGGTACACTTTGGCCTGGGCGTTGGTCACGACCTGCAGCGTGGTGTTGTTCTGGAGCAGCAAGCCGTCGGCGGCCCGCAGGTTCTGGCTGGTCGTCACGCGGGTGAGCCCGGCAGGGTTGCTGAGCGGGATTTTGAACAGCGCGCCTTCATTGGACTTGGCCACCAGCAGATACCCGTCCGGGTGAAACACGATGCCGTTGAGCCCGAATGCGCCGGCCGGCGCGCCCAGCTGCGCATTTTCCAGGAAGATGGAAGCTACGCCCTGCGCATCAACTTTGTAGATAACGGGCGCAAAGCTGTCGGTGATGTACGCGTTGCCCTGGGTGTCTACGGCTACATCATTGGCGAAATGGTTGGGCGCCGAACTCAGGCTGCCCAGGTCCACACTCCGGATCAGCTGGCCATTGTCGCGGTTGAGGATAACGAGGCGGGCCAGTTTGCGCAGCGTAGCCGCCGAGGTGCGCTGCTGGTTGTAGCCCGGGTCCGATACGGCCACCAGCAGCCGGTTGCGGCTGTCGTCGAGGTACATGCCGATGCTGGAAACCAATGCTGCGTCGGTAGCCAAGGGCGTATAGCTGCCATTATCCTGCACGAAACCCACGGTGCCGGCCGTCTGGGAGCCTACAGAAAGCGGCTGTTTTGGGCGTCGTACTGCACGCCTTCGGGGTAGAGGTTGGGCTGCGTAAAAGCTACGACTTCCGGCAGCGGCGCCGGGTCGGGCGGTACCCGGTCGTCGTCATCGTTGCAGGCCGTAATGAGCAGGCCGCCCAGCACAACAGGCGCAGCCAGGCGGGCGAAAAGAGGGGAAATCCGGAAAGAGGACATGTAACGGTAGCTGATAAGGCAATAACACCTGCTAGCGGACACGGGAAAGGGGCGGCGCCAGGTGCGTGTAAGATTGCGCCGTGCCGTGTCTGGTCAGCCAACTATTCGCCGGCCAGTGTGTTGGGCTAAGGCAAAGCCCCGCCTCATGCCCAGCCCGAAAAAGCCCGTCAAAGGAAACCTGCCCACCAAAATCTGCCTCACCTGCGGCCGCCCATTCGAGTACCGCAAAAAGTGGCGCAACAGCTGGGAGGAGGTGAAATACTGCGGCGAAAAGTGCCAGCGCAACCGCCCGAAACCACTCCCGGCTCCAGCCCCCTGAAGTGGCTGCCACGGCGCCCCTATCTGTTCTATCTTACCCGAAAAATTCCCTCATGAACCGAAGAATATTCCTGCGCAACAGTTCCCTGGCCGGGCTGGCCCTTTCCACGTTTGCGCTTGACGCCTGCTCGTCGCAGGACAAACCCGCGGCTGCCGCGGCTGCTACCGGAGTAGCGCCCAACGACACGTTTGCGCTGCACGAGGCCACTATTGCGGAATTGCAGGAGCTGATGAGCAGCGGCAAACAAACGGCCCGCTCCATCACGGAGCTCTACCTGAAGCGCATTGCTGCCATCGACCAGGCCGGCCCCACGCTGAAAGCGGTGCTGGAAACCAACCCCGACGCCCTGGCCATAGCCGACCAGCTCGACCAGGAGCGCAAAGCGGGCAAGCTGCGCGGCCCGCTGCACGGCATTCCGGTGCTCGTGAAAGACAATATCGATACGGCCGACCAGCAGCAAACCACGGCCGGTTCCGTAGCCTTGGCCGGGCACAAAGCCGCGCAGGACGCTTTCATCATTAAAAAGCTGCGCGAGGCGGGTGCCATTGTGCTGGGCAAAACCAACCTGAGCGAGTGGGCCAATTTCCGCTCTACGCGCAGCACCAGCGGCTGGAGCAGCCGCGGCGGCCAGACCAAAAACCCGTACATCCTCGACCGGACGCCCAGCGGCTCCAGCTCCGGCTCGGGTGCGGCGGTGGCGGCCAACCTGTGCGCCGTGGCCATCGGCACCGAAACCGATGGCTCGGTGGTGTCGCCGGCTTCGTGCAGCGGTTTGGTCGGCATCAAGCCCACGGTAGGGCTGCTGAGCCGCTCCGGCATCATCCCGATTTCCGCCACCCAAGACACGGCCGGCCCCATGGCCCGCACCGTTCGCGACGCGGCGCTGCTGCTGGGCGCATTGGCCGGAGTAGATGCTGCCGATGCCGTGACGCAGCAAAGTGCCGGCAAAGCCCAGCCCGACTACACGAAGTTTCTGGATGCCAGCGCCCTGAAAGGAAAGCGCCTGGGCGTGGAAAAAGGCCACCTGAAAGGCAACTCCGACGCAGTGCCGCTGCTGCAGGCGGCCGTGGCACTGCTCCGGGCCCAGGGCGCCACGGTGGTAGAAGTGGAGGTGGAAAAGCTGACGGACCCGCTGGGCGAGGCGGAATACGACGTGCTGCTCTACGAGTTCAAGGACGGGTTGAACAAGTACCTGGCCGGCGCCAATGCCTCCGTCAAATCGTTGGCTGATGTTATCCGGTTCAATGCTGAGAATAAGCCGAAGGCTATGCCGTTTTTCCAGCAGGAAATTCTGGAAGCTTCCGAGAAGACTGAGGGCCTGCAAAGCGCCAAATATCAGGCCGCCCTACGCAAGTCGCACGGCGGCGCCCAGGCGGCGCTGGATGCCGTGCTGCGCGAAAACCGCCTCGATGCTGTAGTAGCCGTCACCAACGGCCCCGCGCCCTGCCTCGACCTCATCAACGGCGACTCCTGGAAGGGCCCCGGCTTTTCCTCGCCCGCGGCCATGGCCGGCTACCCGCACATCACCGTCCCGATGGGGCAGGCGCACGGCCTGCCGGTGGGGCTCTCGTTTGTGGGCGGCGCGTATCAGGAGCCGGTGCTGCTGGCGCTGGCCTATGCCTACGAGCAGGCCTCGAAGCAGCGCAACGCTCCCGAGTTCCGGGCGCCATTCGTAGGCTAAGCCGCCCCCTTGCCTGATTGCCACGCAACAAAAATGCCCTCCGAACCCAAGGCTCAGAGGGCATTTTTGTAGATATAGCAGCAAGCTATTTGTCGTCTTCCGACGCCTCGCGCGGGGCTTTGCTGGTGGCGGAAGACGCACTGCCGGAGCCCCCTTCGTCGCCTTGCTCATCGTCGAGGTTCAGCTCGTAGCCGCCGCTGCCGTAGCTGGGGCGGCCGCTGCTCTGGCCTACCGTGCCGCCGTCCTGCTGGCCTTTGGCAGCCTGGGCGGTGCGGTCATCGTTTTCTTCGGGCGTCTGGGCGGGGGCGTTGGTTGCCATAGTCTGGGTGCGTAAGGGATGGATAGATGCACTCCTATACGAGCCTTCCGCACACTACAGCCAACTCGGCCCGCCGTTCTGTACCACTTACGGCACGTATTGCTCTGAGAGGCTGGTTACAACGCCCTGACGGGTTTCAATGATGAACGGAGAGAGGGTGAGCACCTTGGGCACGTTGGCCTGCACTTTGGCGGCCGTGGCCGGGTAGCGTTCCAGCCCGTTTTCGCCGGTGCGCCAGAACGTGAATTTCGCCTCATCGTCCAGCCGGAGCGTGCGCACCTGCGCATTGTCATTCACGATGTAATAGTCGTTGAAGACCGAGTACACGGTGTCGCCGTTCACCACGTCCACGGCCGCGTCGCCTTTGCGACGGGCAGCGGCTACGGCCGCTTCACCGCTCAGAAACTGGATGTAGTCCACATCCACAAAATACTGCCCGCCTTGCTGATAGAAGCGCCGGATGTAGCCGTGGTTGCGGCCGGTTTCGCCCACGGTTTCCGTCGTGGATTCCTCGCTCTTGATATCAGCCGGAATGGTTTCGGCCATGCCCCGGCCCGACGACTCCCGTTCGGTGGAGCTGCAGGCGGCCAGAGTCAGGAGTAGCGAGGCAAGCAGGAACGGTTTCATGCGGAACGGTACGAAATGGAGGGCAGGTATGTAGGGCAAAGATGGGAATTTGCGGGTGTCGGCCGTGCCTATTGCTCTACTAAACTATAGTCGTACATAATCCAGCCCGCCTTTTTTCTAACGAAGCGCGCCCGGCAGAGTGCCCCCTCGATAGGATAAGCCAGCGTGTACGTGAGCGTGTCAGCGGTAGCGTGGGCGGGTATCTTCCGAATATTTACGTAGTCTTTCACTGCCTGCTGCTTTGCCTGGGCAGGGGTAAGAAGCAGTACTGGCCGGCCAAATTTCTCTAGCTGTAAGCCCTGCGACTCATCTGAGTTCCGGAGCAGTTTGAGTGGCAGTCGGCCGGGCAAATCGATGTGAAAATACTGTTGCAGCTCTGGCAAATCGAGCAACTGCTGCAGAATAAACGGCTCAGAAACACCCTGACAATAAGCTATGCTGCTCGATAGCAGGAGGAAGGCAGTGAGCAGCAGACGAATGGTTCCGGTCACGATGGTTGGTAAACGCGTAATACGCTACAGAAACAGTAATGCCCTCCCGCCAAACCCGTACCTTTGCGGCTTCAAAGCTCTGCAAAGTAGGATGATTTCGATTACTGACTTAGATTTTCATTTCGGCTCCCGTACCCTCTACGACAAGGCCAGCCTGCACATCAAACCCAAGGATAAGATTGGCCTGATTGGGCTCAACGGCCGGGGCAAATCCACGCTGCTGCGCATTCTGGTGGGCGAGTACAAGCCCGACGGCGGCAGCATCTCCATGAGCAAGGACGTAAGCCTGGGCTTCCTGAACCAGGATTTGCTCTCCTACGACTCGCACGAATCCATTCTGGTGGTGGCCATGCAGGCCTTTGCCGAGGCGCTGGACCTGCAGAAGAAAATCGACGCCATTCTGGTAGAGTTCGAAACCAACTACACCGACGACCTGGTGGAGAAGCTGGCCGATTTGCAGGAGCGGTTCGAGGCGCTGGGCGGCTACACCATGCAGGCCCGCGCCGAAGAGATTCTGGAAGGTCTGGGCTTCACGACCGAAGAATTGCAGCGTCCGCTGAAGCTGTTTTCGGGGGGCTGGCGCATGCGCGTGATGCTGGCCAAAATCCTGCTCCAGCAACCCTCGCTGCTGCTGCTCGACGAACCCACCAACCACCTGGACCTGCCCTCCATCAAGTGGATTGAGAACTACCTGGCCGGCTACGAAGGTGCCGTTATCATCGTCAGCCACGACCGGGAATTCCTGGACCGCACCACCAACACCACCGTGGAAGTGACAGGCGGCAAGCTGGTGCCCTACGCCGGCAACTACTCCTACTATCTGGAAGAAAAGGAGGAGCGCAACGCCATCCAGAAAGGCGCTTTCGAAAACCAGCAGGCCCAGATCAAGCAGGCTGAGCGGTTTATTGAGCGGTTCAAGGCCAAAGCCAGCAAGGCCAAGCAGGCCCAGAGCCGCGTGAAGGCCCTCGATAAGCTGGAGCGCATCGAAAACGTGGCCGGCGACGACGCCAAAGTGAACATCAAGTTCAACTTCACCGTCACGCCCGGCCGCCACATCCTGCGCATGGAGCACGTGGGCAAGAAGTACGGCGACAAAATCATCTTCCGCGACACGCACGTGCACATCGAGCGGGGCGACAAAATTGCCCTCATCGGAGCCAACGGTAAGGGCAAGTCCACGCTGATGCGGCTGGTGGCGGGGCAGGAAGCGCCCACCAACGGCAACCACCAGCTGGGCCACAACGTCATCATGTCGTTCTACGCGCAGCACCAGCTGGAAAGCCTGCGCATCGAGAACGAGATTCTGCAGGAAATGGTGGAAGCCGGCTCGAAACGCTCGGAAATGGAGCTGCGCTCGGTGCTGGGCTCGTTCCTGTTCACCGGCGACGAGGTGTACAAGAAAATCAAGGTGCTGAGCGGCGGTGAAAAAAGCCGCGTGGCGCTGGCCAAAACCCTGATTTCGGAAGCCAACTTCCTGCTCCTCGACGAACCGACCAACCACCTGGACATGCAGTCGGTGAACATCCTGATTCAGGCCCTCGACCAGTACCAGGGCACCTACATCGTGATTAGCCACGACCGGTTCTTCGTGGAGAATGTGGCCAACAAAATCTGGTACATCGAGGACTACCAGCTGAAGGAGTACCCCGGCACCTACGCCGAGTACGAGCAGTGGCAGGAAGACCGCGAAAAGGCCGCCAAGAAAGCCGGCCTGCCTTCGCCTTCGGCCCCCAAGCCGCTGCCCAGGGAGGAGAAGAAAGTAGAAGCCGCGCCCGCCAAAACCCCGTCGCCCGACCAGAAAAAAGCCCTGAAGGAGCTGGCCGAGGTAGAGAAGAAGATCGAGGAAAGCGAGAAGGAGCTGGCCCGCTACGAAACCCAGCTCGCCGACCCGCAGATCTACCAGAACGCCGCCCAGCTCAAAGATGCCACCCTCAAATTCGAGCAGGTGAAGAAGGAGCTGGCCCAGCTCAACGACCGTTGGGAAATGCTGGCCGAAATGTAAACGCCAGCCTCGCCTATTTAAAAAGCCCCGCCGGAAGCTACATGCTTCGGGCGGGGCTTTTTTAGTGCTGTCAATGGGTTACAGTTACCCGAAAGTGGTGCCATTCTTATTACCGAAACTGCGAATACCATTCGGGACAGTTACCGAAGGTGCCATAGCGGAAGACAGCCGATGGCGCTGCTTTCCAACGGATGCGTGGCAAAGGGCAGGATAATGGCCGTTGTACAAAGTGCCACCGCAACCAAAAGCCCATCCACCGCAACCAAAAGCCCATCCACCACAACCGAAGCTCCAGCAACAGCAACCGAAGCTCCATCCACTGTAACCGAAGGTCTTCCAACAATGCCTGAAGCTCTAGCTACAGCAACCGAAGCTCTTTCCACAGTGACCGAAGTTGTTTCAACAGCAACCGAAGGTCTTTCAACAGATGTTTTCAGGGTTTCGGGCGGGGCGGATGGGGGTTCGGGGGCCGGGCTGGGGGCGTAGCAGGGAGTGGGCGCGCCGTTGGGGGCTGCCGCCGGGTGGTGGGGCGCAGCGGGTAGCACGTCGCTGTGGCTGTGCCGGTCATCGCACACCAGAGAAGGGGAGTAGCGGAAAACAGCTATTCTGCCACGGCCTGCCACTATTCATCGTTCACCGAGACGCGAAGCAAAAGCTTCGCGCTACCTTCGCCGCTATGCGTCTTTCTGCCTTCCTGCTTCCGCTTCTGCTGCTTGCCGCGGCCTGCGTGCCGCTCGGCACCCCCATCACCGACCCCAACGCCGCGCGCCGGCCCGCCACCACCGGGCAGGTGGCCTCCACGGAGTACTACGCCGACAAAACCCTGCGCTATCAGGACTACGTGTACGACCCCAACGTGCGCACCGTGCTGTGCTACGTGCAGTCGGGCACGACCAACGAAATATTTACGCCGCCCGTGGTGCCGCTCAGCCAGGACCAGCCGATTGTGCTGGAGTTCGACCTGCTCGGCGACCAGAGCCAGCGCCTGACGGCCAAACTCGTGCACTGCGACGCCGACTGGAAGCCGTCCATCCTGACGGATATGCAGTTTCTGAGCGAGATAAACGACATTCTCATCACCAACTACCGCACCTCCGTCAACACGAAAGTGCCCTACTACCACTACAGCATGCGGGCGCCGCGCGTGAAACTGAGCGGCAACTACCTGCTGGTGGTGCAGGGTGCCGGGGGCACGCCGCTGCTCAGCCGCCGCCTGCTGGTGTACGACAACAGCGTGCAGATTTCGATGAAGCAGGGCATTCCGGTGGGCGGGCAGGAGCGCTACACCCTGCAGCAGATTGACTTCGGCATCCGCTACAGCATGCAGCTCGTGAATCCGGCGCAGGAAGTGAAAGTGGTGCTGCGCCAGAATTTCCGCTGGGACAATGCCAAGTACAACCTGCGCCCCACCTTCGTGCGCGACATCGACCGGCAGCTCGATTACCAGTATTTCAACTTCGAAAACGCCTTCCCGGCCCTGAGCGAGTTCCGGTTTTTTGACCTGCGCACGTTCCGCTCCATCGGCATTGGGGTGGCGGGGCTCAATGCCGAAGCCTCGCCCCGGCAGGCGCTGCTGCAGCCCGATGCCTCGCGCAACGGGCAGGGCTACACGCAGTTCGAGGACATCAACGGGCAGCGCGTGATTGAGAGCCGCGAGTACGGCAACGGCGCCACCAACGCCGATTACCTCGACGTGACGTTTCAGTTGCGGGCCCCGCAGCCGGCCGCCGGCCCCGTATACGTGCTGGGCGCCCTCACCGACTGGCAGCTCAAGGACGAGTTCCGGCTGACTTACGACGCCGAAAAGCAGCTCTACAGCGGCCACGCGCTGCTCAAGCAGGGCTACTACAACTTCATCTACGCCACCCAGACCCCGCAGGGACCCAACAGCGTGCAGTGGGAGGGAAGCCACCAGGAAACCGAAAACCAGTACGACCTGCTGGTGTATTACCGCCCGCCCGGCACCCGCGCCGACCTGCTGATCGGCTACCAGAGTATCGACTTTAACAGTCGCCGGCCGTAAGGAGCCCACCCCGGTCCGACGCGGAGGCGTCCGACCGGTCGTTGCCCGAGCGGTAAGGAGCCTCAGGTTGCTGGCCGGGCCAAAGATGGAGCAACGATAACCGGCCGTTGTGAGCGTTGCGGTGGGTGAAAAACAGGCGGCCAAGCCGAGGGCCGGGCAGGCGGCAACTGGTCCGACGCCTCCGGCGTCGGGGCGGGGCAGGCGTTGGGGCGGACCGCGTGGGGTAGCTAAATGCGGTGAGGCTGCGTAAAGGGAGGACTGTTCTGCTCACTCTCCCTGCCTATGTCGCTCTACAATCTGATTCTGGTGGTGCTGGGCGTAGCTATTCTGGCGGTGGCCTGGCTGCCGTCGTTGCTGCGCAAGTACCCGCTTTCCTATCCTATCGTATTTGTAGCGCTGGGGGCGCTGGTATTCTGGCTGCCACTGGGCCTGCCCAACCCCGACCCAATCGAGCATTCCTCGTTCGTTACGCACCTCACCGAAATCTGCGTGACGGTGGCCCTGACCGGCACCGGCCTCAAGATTGACCGGAAGTTTTCGTTGTGGCGCTGGCGGGCTCCTTTGCAGTTGGTGCTGGTGCTCATGGTCATCACCATCGGTATTTATGCGGTGGTAGCGTGGCGGCTGGGCGGGCTGCTACCGGCTTCGGCGCTGCTGCTGGCCGCCACGCTGGCCCCCACCGACCCCGTGCTGGCCGGCGACGTGCAGGTGGGCAAGCCCGGCGAAGGCGGCGAAGACAACGTGCGCTTTGCTCTCACCGGCGAGGCCGGCCTCAATGATGGGCTGGCCTTTCCGTTTGTGCATCTGGCGGCGCTCCTGCTGCCCGCGGCGCTGCTGCCTTTTTCGGAGCAGCTGTTTCACTGGGCCTGGATGGATGTGCTGTACCGCACGGCCGTGGGCGTGGGGGGCGGCTGGCTGGCGGGCAAGGTGCTGTCCTTCCTGATTTTTGATCTGCCCCGCCGCATACGCATCAACCCCGAAGCGTATGGGTTTGTGGCGCTGGCCGTTACGCTCACGGCCTACGGGCTGATTGAGCTGCTGCATGGCTACGGCTTCCTGGCCGTGTTTATTGCCGCCGTTACGCTGCGGGGGCACGAGCGAAGCCACGAATACCACACCGAGATGCACGAATTCACGGATCAGCTGGAGCGGCTGTTTATCGTGGTTATTCTGATTCTGTTCGGTGGGGCACTCGTGCGCGGGCTGCTGGCGCCCCTCACCTGGTCGGGGGCAGCGCTGGGCCTGTTTCTGCTGCTGATTCTGCGCCCCATCGGCGGCATCCTGACCCTGGGCCGCAGCCGCGTGAGCTGGCCCGAGCGGCTGGTGATTTCGTTTTTCGGCATTCGTGGTATCGGCTCGTTCTTCTACTTGGCCTACGCGCTGAGCAAGCACGACTTCCCCAACGCTCCTGAGCTCTGGGCCATCACCGGCTTCACCGTCCTCACTTCCATCATCCTGCACGGTGCCCTGGCCACGCCCGTCATGGACTGGCTGGACCGCCGCCACGGCCGCCCCACGGCGCTGGAGCTGGAGGAGCAGCAACTCGAGGAGCAGGAAAAACGCCCGGCTTCCTGAGCCGCTTGGGGCGTAGTGGGCTAGTGCCCGAGCCGGAGCGGGGGAAACTGGCACAGTAGTAGCATCTGCCTGAGGCAGCAGCGTAACCTTTGCCCTGTTGAGGTTCGTTGCAGTCCTATTCCTTTCCCGCTCTACTTTCCCTGCCATGCAACCTACTCTCTCTTCCATGCTGCGCGCCGGTGCTTTGCTGGCCGTACTGCTGCCGCTGGGCAGCGCCCGCCCGGCCGTCTCTCACCGGGTTCTTACGCGTCCGGTGCTGCCGGTGCAGGGTGCCCAGCCCGATCCGCAGGTTATTGCCCAGTTCGGCTTGCTCGATAACAGCAAGCTGCAGAGCTACATCGACACCAAAGGCATGCAGATGGGTCGGATTTCCGACCGCCCTGCTGATGTAAAAGGCTTCACTATCGTCGATTCGCCCATCATCAACGCCTTTGCCACGCCCGATGGCCACGTGTATTTCACGCGCGGCATCATGGCGCATTTCAACAATGAGGCGCAGTTCAGCGGGGTGCTCGGCCACGAAATCGGGCACATTACGGCCCGCCACGGCCAGAAGCAGCAGACCCGCTCCACCATTGCCAACGGCGCCCTGATTTTGGGCTCCATCCTGTCGAAGCGGGTAGCATCTATTGCGCAGCCGGCCTCGCAGGTAGTGGGCCTGGGCCTGCTCAAATATGGCCGCGACGACGAAAACGAGTCCGATAAGCTGGGCGTGAAATACTCCAGCGCCATCGGCTACGACCCGGCTTCGATGGCCGATTTTTTCCTGACCCTTGCGCGCACCGAGCAAAGCAGCGGCGCGGCCACCGTGCCCACGTTCCTGTCGTCGCACCCCAACTCCGCCGACCGGTACCAGAATGTGAAGAAGATGGCGCTGCAGGCCGAGCAGCAGGCCGGCCGCCAGCTGGCCGTCAACCGCGACCAGTACCTGCGCATGATTGAGGGCCTGCCCTACGGCGACAACCCGCGCGAGGGCTACGTGGAAAGCAGCGTTTTCTACCACCCCGACCTGAAATTCCAGTTTCCGGTGCCGCAGGGCTGGAAGTCGCAGAACTCGCCCAGCCAGTTTCAGATGGCCGAGCCCAACGGCAAAGCGGTTATCGTGCTGCTGCCCGCCGGCAACAAAGGCCTCGATGAAACGGCCCAGGCTCTGGTGCAGCAGCTGAAAATCCAGAACGCCCAGGCTCAGAAAACGACTATCAACGGCTTCCAGGCTATTGCCATCCAGGGCGACCAGGTGGGGCAGGACCAGCAAACCGGCCAGCAGGCCATTACGGCCCGCACGCTCAGCTTCATCATCCAGGACGGCCAGAATTTGTATGCTTTCGTCGGCCTCACCTCGCCTAACGATTTCAACACTTACGCGCCGCAGTTCCAGCGCACGGCCCAGGGCTACAAGCGCCTGACGGATGCTGCCAAGTTGAACCGCCAGCCTGAGAAGGTGCGCATCAAAACCGCCAAAGCCGGCCAGACGCTGGCCCAGGCCCTCTCCGCTAATGGCATCCCATCGAAGCGCCACGAGGAAATGGCCATCCTCAACGGCATGAAAACCTCCGATAAAATGACGGCCGGCATGCTGTTTAAGGTAGTAGGGAAGTAGCAGATAATTGGCTTTAAGAAAAAAGCGTTATGCTTCAAGTTTATCGAAGCCTAGCCTTTGTATATGCTCTTCAATTTCCACTTGTTCGAACAGAATCCATACATCGTCACCGAATGGAAATCGTGGATGAAAATCTTCTTCGGCGGTATAATTTGCAACTGCAACCAAGGAAGAATCGAAATGTAAAACAATTAAGTGTGGTTCATTAAGATGTACTCTCTCAACTGAGCCACCTGCTGTATGCCATGTCGATTCTTTATAGCCATACACTGAATAAGACGTGAGTGGTTTGCCAATGCGTTGCTGCCAGTAATCTGGACTAGCCGTAAAAACAATGGCTTCCAGACAAAAGCTCTGCTGCGATACGCAAAGGCTGTACTGGCTCCATTCTTTGACAGTATCCCAACCACAATACAGGCGCAGGCCTGACCCAAAGATTAATTCTACCTGTTGGGCTATTATATCAGTACCTTGAAAATTAGTGGTTAGCCATTGTTTTTCAGCTACATCGTGGTAGAAAACGCCCGTTAATGTCTGGCCTAAAGCCAACTTCAAGGGGGCTGTGATATACTGCTCTAATGTCGAGGAAGTAGCCATTTGGAATAGGTCAACAAGCAAAAACGCCTCAGTCGATTTATTTGGCTGAGGCGTTTAAATTACTAGTTGCTATTGAAGAAACAGTGGTGTTAGGCCTTCTTCAGGAATTCGGTTTTGAGCACCATTGTGCTGCCACCAGCGCGTCCTTCAATTTCGGCGGGTGAGTTGGTGAGACGGATGTTCTTGACCACTGTGCCGCGCTTGAGTGTCAAGGACGAGCCTTTCACTTTCAGGTCCTTGATGAGCGTCACCGAGTCGCCTTCCGCGAGCAGGTTGCCGTTGCTGTCTTTTACGTCCATGAAAAGTCGGTTAGAGGGGAGTGAAAGAACGTCCTGCTGAGCTTGCCGAAGCATCTCTACCGCAGTGCTAACTAATCAGAACTACGACGAAGCGGTAGAGATGCTTCGGCAAGCTCAGCATGACGGGCAGGTATGTTCAATTACACGTTGAAGCGGAAGTGCATGATGTCGCCGTCCTGCACCACGTACTCCTTGCCTTCCACGGCCATTTTGCCGGCTTCCTTGATTTTTACCTCGGTTTTGTACTCCTGGTAATCCGCGAGCTTGATCACCTCGGCCCGGATAAAGCCTTTCTCGAAGTCGGAGTGAATAACGCCGGCCGCAGCAGGGGCTTTGTCGCCCTTGTGGATGGTCCAGGCGCGTACTTCCTGCACGCCGGCCGTGAAGTACGTAATCAGGTTGAGCAGGGAGTAGGAGGCGCGGATCAGGCGGTTCAGGCCCGATTCGGTGAGGCCATATTCGGCCAGGAACATCTCCTTTTCCTCGGGGTCTTCCATCTCCGCAATCTGCGACTCAATGGCGGCCGATACCAGCACAACCTCGGCGCCTTCCTGGGCCACGTGGGCCTGCAGGGCGGCGGTGTGGGCATTGCCAGTGGTGGCGCTGGCCTCGTCCACGTTGGCCACGTAAATCACGGGCTTGATGGTGAGCAGCTGCAAATCGGCTACGGCCTCCAGCTCTTCGGGTGTGGCCTGCACGGCGCGGGCGTTCTGGCCGTCTTCCAGCGCGGCCTTAAACTTCTGCAGGGCCGCTACTTCCTTCTTGGCTACGGCGTCGCCGCCCTTGGCCGAGCGTTCCGACTTCGCCAGCTTCTTGTCCACGCTCTCCAGATCCTTGATCTGCAGCTCGGTGTCGATAACGTCTTTGTCGAATACGGGGTCAACGCCGCCGGCTACGTGCACGATGTTGGGGTCGTCGAAGCAGCGGATAACGTGGATGATAGCATCTACCTCGCGGATGTTGGCCAGGAATTTATTGCCCAGGCCTTCGCCCTTGGAAGCGCCTTTCACCAGGCCCGCAATGTCCACAAACTCGATGATGGTGGGCAGCACCCGCTTGGGGTTCACCAGCGCCTCCAGAATCTGGAGCCGCTCATCGGGCACGGTAATCACGCCTACGTTCGGCTCGATGGTGCAGAACGGGTAGTTGGCCGATTCGGCCTTGGCGTTGGAAAGAGCGTTGAAGAGCGTGGATTTGCCGACGTTCGGCAGGCCGACGATACCGCAGCGGAGACCCATATAACAGTGAGTGAGAGGATGAATAGATGTGTGAATGGGGCAGAGCCGCGCAATTCGGGGGCAAAGGTACGGGGCTTTTCCGGGGAAAGCACGGTGCAAACGAACCGTCTGCTACCGCAAGGCTAATCGAGCACAGACGGGGCCGGTGGCCGGAAAGCAACACGGCACGCCGAGGCCGAAGCCGGGCGCGCCGTGTTGCTGAAAACAAATTGTGGTTTTGTAAGGCTGTTTCGCTAGGCTGGCGGAGGCTTAGAAGTTGTCGTCGGCACGGTTCGGGTTGAAGCCGGCTTCCCGCTCTTCGTAGGCGGGGCGGGGGCGGTCCAGCTCGGCTACCTCTTCGGCAGTCAGCAGTTCCTCGCGCACATATTCCACGGCATCCTGCAGGGCGTCCACGAACTTCAGAAAATCTTCCTTGTACAGGAAAATCTTGTGCTTCTCATACGAGAAGGTGTCGTCGTCGCGGAGCTTGCGCTTGCTTTCCGTAATGGTTAGATAATAGTCCTGGCCGCGAGTGGCTTTCACATCGAAAAAGTACGTGCGTTTGCCTGCTTTAATGCGCTGGGAGTAGATTTCTTCCTGGTCGTGACGGTCTTCCACGGGAACTTCAGTAAAGTTTTGTTATTCCAAGATGCTTGAATTTCAGCCCAAAGTACAACTACTCCCGATGATATAAAAATTTCGAGTAACTGTTTCTGTTATAAATCCTTGATTATCTTGAAGAAGCTTAATATATGGATAGGTAGGCGGCCCCACAGAAGCAGCTATTTGTTGGAATATGGAAAGACGGAATCTGCGGTATATCTAATTGTGCCTATACCTGTGTCACCTTTCCCGCTTCTTTGTTTCTTTGGTGTGTCGGCCTCTCTTTTCCGGCCGGTCTGCGTTGCTTTTTTGCTGATATTGTATGGCTCAACCCCTTAACCTGGCGGCTGTTCGCTCCTTCGAAAACCTGGAATTTTTGGCCCGCCAACTGGTAGAAGGCTTCATTACGGGGCTGCACCAGTCGCCGTACCACGGCTTTTCGGTGGAATTCTCGGAGCACCGCCTCTACAACCCGGGCGAAAGCACGCGCCACCTCGACTGGAAAGTGTTTGCCCGCACCGATAAGCTGTTTGTGAAGCGCTACGAGGAGGAAACCAACCTGCGCTGCCACCTGCTGCTCGATGTGAGCCCCAGCATGTATTACCCCGAGCCCGGCCACGACAAGCTGCGGTTTGCGGTACTGTGCGCGGCCGCCCTCACCACGCTGCTCCAGAAGCAGCGCGACGCCGTGGGCCTAGTGACATTTGCCAGCCAAGTGGAGCTGCAGACGCCGGTGCGCTCTACCAGCACCCACCGCCACACGCTGCTGCTGGCCCTGCAGCAGCTTCTGGAGCGCCCGGCCGGCCCGGCCCGCGCCGCCACCGACGTGTCGGGTGTCATTCATACCATCGCGCAGCAGATTCCGAAACGCTCCTTGGTAATCCTCTTTTCGGATATGCTGGGCCGCGCCCCGGAGGAGCAAACCGCCACGCTGGCCGCGCTGCAGCACCTGCGCCACCAGCACCACGAAGTGCTGCTGTTCCACGTCATGGACCGCGCCACGGAGGCCGATTTCGACTTCCAGGACCGCCCGTACGTGTTTGAGGACATCGAAACGGGCGAAACCGTGAAGCTGCAGCCGGCTCAGGTGCGGGAGCAGTACCGCGCCGCCATGCGCACCTACGAGCATGAGCTGGCCCTGCGCTGCGGCCAGTACAAGATTGACTTCGTGCCCGTCGATATCCGGGAGCCTTTCGACAAGGTTCTGTACGCGTATCTGGTGAAGCGCGGCAAGGTGCGCTAACTTTGCGCTATGGATGAATTTGCGTTTGCCGTTGGTCTGTTTCTGGTGGCGTCGTTTTCGGCGCTGGTAACGGCCTACATTGCCCACATGCACGGCCGGCCGCTGCTGCGCTGGTTGCTGATCGGGTTCTGTTTGCCGCTGCTGGGCATCTTCGTGGCCATGGCCCTGTCTGTGCGCGACGCCCGCCGCGAGGAGGCCGCCGAGGAAGAGCAGAAACGCCGGTAGCCGGCCTTACTGCTCCGGGGCCGGCGTATTGTCCAGTGACTGCCACAGGTATTTGCAGGCGAGGCTGCGGTAGGGCCGCCAGGGCTCGGCAATTTCCGTCATGCGCCTGAGCAGCGCCCGGTCGGTTTCCTGCAGGCCGTAGTGGCGACGCATGGCGTTCTGCACGCCCAGGTCGCCTTCCGCAAATACGTCGGGATGGTCCAGCGCGAACATCTGCAGCATCTGAGCGGTCCAGCGGCCGACGCCTTTTATCTGGGTGAGGTGCCGCGTGAAGTCGTCTTCCGGCAGCTGGCTCAGGTGGGCGTGGTCGAGCTGGTCGCGCAGGGCGAAGTCCGCAATGGCCCGCAGATAGCCCGCTTTCTGCCGCGAGATGCCCGCCGTGCGCAGGTCCTCATCGGTCAGCTCAACCAGCGCCAGCGGCTCGGGGTAGCCGTCGGGCGGAAACAGGGCCTGCACTTTGCGCCAGATAGCGGCCGCGGCTTTCGTGGAAATCTGCTGGCTTACGATGGCCCGCAGCAGCGCCAGGTACAAATCTTCGTGAGCAGATGGCTGAATCGGGCGGCCCCGCGCAATGATGCCCGCCAGCACCGGGTCGGCCTGCGAAAGGTGGCGGATAGCCTCATCGGGTGATGGTTCGGCGGAGGTTGGCGCAAAGGCCGGGGTATGGGGAACAGAAGCCATAGCTCAGAGAAACTGGATAGAAAAACGCTACTCAGCAGCAATATCGGCGCGGTGCGTGTGAATGATGATTTCCTCCAGCAACTCGCCCGTAGCCGCCAGCCGCACGCCGGTCAGCGCAAACCCGAAGCACGCCCCGGTATCAATATTGAGCACATTGGTGGCCGGATCATACGTTGGGTCGCCGTTGGTGGGGGTGTGCCCGATAACCTGCCGGCGGCCCATGTTCAGCAGCGGCCCGCGCCGCCAGAGCAGGCCATCCGGATGGTCTTCGTCGAGCTGGTGGGGCGTATCCGCGAAGCCGGCGTGGCTGATCAGCAGGTGCTGACTTTGCCAGTAGAGGGGCCGGCGGGCCAGCCACGCAAGGTGCGGCTCGAGCAGCGCCGGGCACGCCTCATACTGCTGCACCGTGCTGCGGCCGCCCCAGCGCAACCAGCCCGCATAAGGCCCGGCCGGCCCGAAGTGGCGCAGCATGGCCGCCTCGTGGTTGCCTTTCAGAAAAGTCGTCTGACCCGGATGGCGCACTTCCAAACTGATAGCCAGCGCCACACATTCGGGGCTGTAACGGCCCCGGTCTATCAGGTCGCCGACCTGAATCAGCTGCTCCGATTCGGGCCGCCAATGCTGGAGCACCGCCTCCAGCGTGTGGAGGCAGCCGTGCACGTCCCCAATCACAAATACGTCCTGTGCGGCCATTGCGGAGGCTGATTAGTGTCCGGATTCTTCGGAAGCAGGCGGCCCCGTGCTCAGTCCCAGGTGCTTCACCAACGGGCCCAGGCTGAGGCCCTGCACAATGATGCTGAATATCACCACCACGTAGGTAATGCCCACAATCAACTCACGCGGCATGGTATCGGGCAGGGAAAGGGCCAGCGCCACCGATATGCCGCCGCGCAACCCGCCCCAGGTGAGGATGCGCAGCGTAGGCCGGTCGAAAAAGTACCAGCGGCGCAGCAGCCCCAGCGGCACCGCCACCGACAGCAGCCGGCCCAGCAGCACCACCCCAATAGTGACGGCGCCAATGAGCAGTGTGGTGCGGCTGATGCGCAGTACCAGCAACTCCAGCCCGATGAGCACGAACAGCACGGCATTCAGAATCTCGTCGAGCACCTCCCAAAACTTATCCAAGTAGTCGCGCGACTCATCGGAGCTGGCCTGCCGGCCCTTGCTGCCCACAATCAGGCCGGCCACCACAATTACCAGCGGCGCCGAGGTGTGCAGCGAGGCAGCCA
Organism: Hymenobacter psychrotolerans DSM 18569; assembly: GCF_900142395.1. Taxonomy (GTDB): domain Bacteria; phylum Bacteroidota; class Bacteroidia; order Cytophagales; family Hymenobacteraceae; genus Hymenobacter; species Hymenobacter psychrotolerans. The sequence goes on from NZ_FRAS01000010.1 coordinate 143,985, forward strand.
GGGCCGTGCCGCCCATCACCAGCGCCAGCGTAATCAGCACTTCCACCTGGTAGTTGTCGATGGTGCGCAGGGCGCGGTAGGTGGCGTAGCCGAGCACGGCGCCCAAGGCCAGACCACCCACCACTTCGCGCAGGAAGAGTTGCCCGACAACGCTGAGCGTGGCGGCTTCGCGGCCGGCTTCGGCTATCTGAAACAAGCTCACAAAGAGCACCACCGCAATGCCATCATTGAAGAGCGACTCGCCCACAATTTTGATTTCCAGGATTTTGTCGATGCGCGCTTCTTTCAGAATGCCCATCACGGCAATCGGGTCGGTGGGGGAGATGAGCGCGCCGAACAGCAGGCAGTACACGTAGTCCAGCGGCATCCCGAACACGGGCAGCAGCCAATAAAGCGTAGTGCCGATGAGCAGCGTGGACAGAATGGTGCCCGCTGAAGCCAATGCCGCTACCGGCAGCCGCTGGCTGCCCAGCGCGCGCACATCCACGTGTATGGCCCCCGCAAACAGCAGAAAGCTCAGCATTACCTGCATCACCACGGCATGAAAGTCGAGGTTGCGCACCATCTCACTCACCTGCATCACCCACGGCACCTGCAACTCCCCCAGCGCCACGGCGCCCAGCGAAAAAATGAGGGCCAGCACCATGATACCAATGGTGGCGGGCAGCCGCAGAAAGCGGTGGTTGAGGTAGCCGAACGAGGCCGCCACGACCAGCAGGAGCGCGAAGGTGTTGTAGAGTTCCAACAGACGAAGGGGTTACATGAAAGCTACCGGGCGCCTCAGGATGCCAGGTGCCGCAATACGCTTTCTACGCGCTGCAGCATCGTGTCGTCTATGTCCAGGTGCGTTACGAAGCGAATCATCTGCGGCCCAAACGAGGAGGCCCGCACGCCTTCCTGCTCCAGATACGCCAGAAACTTCTCGGCCGGCATATCGGGGCGCAGGCGGAATATCACGAGGTTGGTTTCAACGGGTAGCACCTCGGCTACGTAGGGCTGGGCCTGCAGGATGCTGCCCAGCTGGCGGGCGCGGCGGTGGTCGTCGCGGAGGCGCTCCACGTTGTGTTCCAGCGCGTAGAGGCCGGCCGCGGCCAGATAGCCCGCCTGCCGCATGCCGCCGCCCATCACCTTCCGGATACGCTTGGTTTTCTGGATAAACGCCTGGCTGCCCAGCAGCACCGAGCCCACCGGCGCGCCCAGCCCCTTGCTCAGGCACACCGAAATAGTGTCGAAGATGCGGCCGTACTCGGTGGCCTGCTGGCCGGTAGCTACCAGCGCGTTGAAAATGCGGGCGCCATCGAGGTGTAGTGGAATGCGGTGCCGCCGGGCTACTTCGGCAATGGCTTCCAGCTCAGCCAGCTCGTGGCAGCTGCCGCCGCCGCGGTTGTGCGTGTTTTCGAGCGAAATGAGGCTGGTGGTTGGGTAATGTACGTTTACGGGCCGGATGGCAGCTTCCACCTGCGCGGCCGTCAGGCGGCCCCGCTCGCCGGGCAGCAGCGCCACCGAAGCGCCCGAATGAAACGCAATACCGCCCACTTCCCAGAGGTAGATGTGCGAGGTCTGCTCACAGATTACTTCGCTCAGCGGCTCGGTGTGGGCCTTGATGGCAATCTGGTTGGTCATGGTGCCGGAGGGGCAGAACAGGCCGGCTTCCAGCCCGAAACGAGCGGCAGTTTCCTGCTCCAGCGCCCGTACGGTGGGGTCTTCTTCGTATACATCGTCGCCGACGCGGGCCTGAAACATAGCATCCAGCATGGCTGGCGTGGGGCGCGTCACGGTATCAGAACGCAGGTCAATTATCGAATCTGTCATGAGTTTAGAGAACGGAAATAGGGGAAAGGTTTCCCGGTGTCAAATTTAGTCGTTACTTTTGCCCCTCAATTACCGAAAGACCTTAACCGACCCGGAAAAAATGAGCGTTACCCGTCTGAAGCGGAAGCACCGCAAGAACATTGCCCGCGCTAACAACAAGCAGCGCGTGATTAAGCAACTCCTCCTGACTCCCGTTCTGAAGAACGTGGACATCGAAGAACTGAAAGCCCGCTTCAACAAGAGCGAAGCTACGACGGCTGCGTAAGCAAGCGCCGTCTGGCAGCCTGCCCCCGGTGTCGGTGGGTTTTGGTCAGAAATTTCAAAAGCGTTTTTCCCACCCGGGAAAGACGCTTTTTTTGTGCCCGGGCAGCCGTTGGGCGGTTTATTTCGGCCCCAGCTCTACTACCTGCAGCTGCTGCGCTTTGCCCTGCGCTACTTCAAACAGCAGCAGCGTGCGGACCTTGTGGAAGCCGTGGCGGCCAGCTGCGCCGGGGTTCAGGTGTAGCAGCTGCAGGCGCGGGTCGGGCATCACTTTGAGGATGTGCGAGTGGCCGCTGATGAACAGGCCGGGGCGGTGCTCCTGCAGCAGCGGCCGGGCCGCCGGGCTGTAGTGGCCCGGGTAGCCGCCGATGTGGGTCATGAGCACCGACAGGCCTTCCAGCTCAAAATGCTGCACCAGCGGCTGCGTCAGGCGCACGTCGCGGCCATCGATGTTGCCGTACACGCCGCGCAGAGGGGCCACCGTTTCCAGTTCCTCAACCACGGCGCTGGTCCCGAAGTCGCCGGCGTGCCAGATTTCGTCGCAGCCACGCAGATGATGCAGAATCCGGTCATCGAGGTAGCTGTGCGTGTCGGAGAGCAGACCAATTTTTTTCATAAGGCGAAGGTAAGGCTGCCGAGGCGGACCGGAAATGGCCCGTGCCCGGCAAACTCCCGGCTTCTGCGTGCTGCCAAGCACGTTGCGGGTGGTGGCCCGCTCCGCTGGCCGGCCGGTGGCGGCGGGGCCCTGGGCACGGGCAGGCACCGGGGCAGCCGGGTTCACGATATTCGTGGGGGCCACCACAACACAACGGTGCGCATCCCGTATCTTGCCCCTCCTGGGGCCGGTTTTCGTTTGCCGATATTTATGCTGTGCTTTGTGGCCGCCCCTGGCTCTGGTTTCTTTTTGTTGCTTCTCCTGTTTGCCCCGCGATGAACGTCTTCATCAACGATATTCCGCTGATTATCAAGAAAAACAGCGAGAAAATATACAAGCACAAGTACGACCTGATCCTGAATCCGGAAGATGAGTTCATCTCCAAGGATCTGGTAGGGGATGTGCTCGTGCGCGACGTCACGGACGTATTTGTGGACCGGCTGCTGCGCCTGATGGAAGTGAAGAAGCTTAAGAAGCTCAAGTCGCTGACCATGCTGGCCCGCAAGAAAAAGCGGCTGATTCTGCATCTCAAAGACCAGTTCCGCATCGTGAAAGCGGCCGGCGGCCTCGTGGTGAAAGATGGCAAAGTGCTGATGATCTACCGACTTGGGAAGTGGGATTTGCCCAAGGGCAAGCTCAAGAAGGAAGAAGACCCGGCCATTGGGGCGCTGCGCGAAGTGGAAGAAGAGTGCAACATCGCGGTGGAACTGGGCGAGAAACTGCCCAGCACCTGGCACTCCTACGCCTACAACGGTAACAAAATCCTGAAGAAAACCAACTGGTACGTCATGCGCTGTCTCGACGACACGCTGATGAAACCCCAGGCGGAAGAATATATCGAGGAAGTGCGCTGGATGACGCCGCAGGAGGCCCTGGCCGTGCTGGAAGAGTCGTATTCGAGCATTTCCCTGGTCATGCGCCACTACCTCAGCGAAGTAATGGGCTCGACGCCCGCCAGCGAACCATCGGCCACCTAAGTTTTAGCTCTCTACTCTCCATGCGCCTTTCGTTTCTCTCTTTGTCTGCCGCGCTGCTGCTGAGCGGCCTGGCCGCCTGCACCGGTTCCCAGACTGCTTCCGAAGCCGACACGCCCGCCACGGGCCGCGCCGAAGCCGTAGCGCCCGGCGGCCTCAACCTGCCGCTGCTCGTTGGCCGCAACATCGACCAGGTGCGCCGCAGCCTGGGAACTCCGCGCGAAACCAAGGACCAGAAAATCGGGCTGGAGCCTACTGCCGAGCAGATGAAGGCGACGAAAGGGGAGGACTGGGTGAATACGTTCGAGAAGAACGGCACCACCATAGTGGCCACCTACAACGCCCGTACCCGCAAAGTGAACAACCTGGTGGTGCTGGGCAGCGACGAAGATGAGCTCATGCGCCGCGCCAACCTCAGCCTGACCGATGCCAGCTACACCGTGCAGCCCATTACCGACCCCCAGAACCCTGGCAGCACCGTAGGCCTGCGCGTCACGAAAAACAACTAAATCGGGCTTCCCAGCAAGCAGAAAGGGGCACCGCGTAACTAGCGCGGTGCCCTTTTTCGTTTTTGTCTGCTCGCACTCAGCCCTCGAAAGCCGGCAGCCTGAACGGCACAAAATCATCGACGTTGCCGCCGAAACGGTGAATCTCACGGATGATGGTGCTGCTGATGGCCGCCAGCGCCGGCGACGTAATCAGGAATACGGTTTCCAGCTCGGGGTTTACGTGGCGGTTGGCCTGCGCAATGGTGTTTTCGTACTCGAAGTCGGTGGTGTTGCGCAGGCCGCGCAGCAGAAACCGGGCGCCTGCTTCGCGGGCATAATCGGCGGTGAGGCCTTTGTAGGACTGCACCTCCACGCGCGGCTCGTCGCGGAAAACCTCGGCTATCATCTCCGTCATCTGCTCTACGGGCAGGTAGCGGTTCTTGCTGCTGTTGTTGCCGATGGCAATAATGACCTTATCAAACAGCACCGTGCCGCGCCGCACCACATCCAGATGGCCGTTGGTGAAGGGGTCGAAGGAGCCGGGAAAAAGGGCAATCCGCATGGAGAGTAGCTGAGTAAGTGAGTAGCTGAGTAGAGAGTAGCTGAGCAGCGGAGTAACTGAGTATGTTCGTACTCAGTTACTCCGCTGCTCAGCTACTCACTTACTCGCAGAGGTGCAGGCTGTAGAGCTCGAAGAAACGGTACTCAAACAGCTCGTTCAGGCGGTAGCTGTAGCCCAGGTCGAAGGGGCGGTTGCCGAACTTGATATGGCGGATGTACTTGCGCAGAATAGTAAACAGCTCCGAATCGTGCATCAGGTCGCCCCACACAACTATGGGGTCCTGGTCGGGGTTGAGCTGAAACTCCTGCATCACCAGAATGGTGTAGTAAATCAGGTCTTCCGGCGAGCTGAAGGCGAAAACGTTGCAGAACTCCGGCCGCTTGTCCCGGATGACCACGACCGTCAGCTCCAGGTGCCCGATGCTCAGGTAGAGGCGGCGCGGGGCGGCCGGGTCGCTCTGGTGCATGAGGCCTTCGAGCAGGCTGCTGGTCTGGTGCAGGAGCGTGCCGGTAGGATAGACGGTACGAAACCAATCGGTCAGGGACTTTTCGGCCGCGAAAATGCTCACCAGCTCCTGCCCCGGGTGCGCGTACGAGTGCACGGTTTCGTGCTGCGCATCGACGGAGTGGTGCAGGCGCAGATACGCGGCTTCGTCGCCGGCGCGAAACAAGGGCGCGGGCAGCAGCGTGAAGTGCCGGTTCTGCACGGCCAGCCGCACGTGGTTCCAGCCCGCCAGGCCCAGCAGGTCGTGGTGGGCCGCCAGCGCCTGGAACTGCCCGCCCAGCGACGTAGCCGACTGCGGCGCGTATTCTTCCAGCACTACAAACTTGTTGCGGCGCACATCGGCAATGCCCACCCGCAGGCCAGCCGGGCCGGCGGTCAGGTAGAGGTTGTAGGCCGCCAGGTTTGCCGGAGTCAGCGTTTCATCGCGCAGGCGGTGCAGCACCGTGGGGGCAGGCAAAGAAGACAACGCGGGCACGGCAGTAGAAGCGGGAAAGGCAGAAGACACGGAAACCAGATAGTAAGGCGAAGCAGCAGGAGCGCGGGAAGGGGTAAAGGTACAAAAGGCAGCTATGGCGGCTACTACCAGCCAGGACACTGCCGTTCGTTACCGCTGAAACCGAACCTGCGGAATAAATACGTCGTCGGTGCTGATAATCTGGCGCAGAACGGGGTGCACCTGCGGAGCCGGCAGCACCACCAGCTGCCGGGTAGACACAAACGCCAGCTCCGTGAGCAGTTGTGCGTCCGCAGCATGCTCGGGGTCGGAGCCGAGGCGGGGCACGGCGGTGGGGTCGGTGGGGGTTACCTCAAAGAACAGCTCCAGCGCCTGCAGGTCGTCGCTTCGATATTCGTGCAGGTGCAGGAACCGGCCCACCACTACTTCCAATCCGGTTTCTTCCCGAAACTCGCGCCGCAGACACTCCTGAATGGTTTCGCCGAACTGCCACCCTCCGCCCGGCGGCGACCAGAAAGGGCGCGCATCGGGCAGCAGGCCGCGGTGCGCGGTGAGCAACAGCGTGCCGTTGTGCACGAGCAGCCCGCATACACGTAGCCGTACCTGGCCGGTATACGCCTCTAGCAGGTCGCGGGCAGGAAGAGAGTCAGAAGCCATGCAAACGAAGCAGGTAAATGGTAAGTCAGCTTTCCGCCAGGGCCGAAGCCGCTCCCCGGCGTTGCGTGCGGCGCTGGCGCCAGCGCCGCAGCCGGGTGGCAATATACAGCACCAGCGCCAGCATAACGGCGGCGGCCAGCGCCGGCAGCAGCAGTGCCAGCGCCGAGCCCAGAATGGCCAGGGTGTTTTCGGCGGTGGCCAGTACGGGGTTGCCGAGGCCGCCGGTGGTGGCAGTAGAGCCCGCCCGCAACAGCGCCGTGCCGGTTTGTACCATACCCGCCGTGCCGCCACCTACCAGCACGCCCAGGCCCCAGCGCACCACTGGGTCGAGGTCGGGGAGGGCGGCCGTCATAAGCACCGTGCCCGCAATAAACGATGCGGGCGTGGTGATAGTATCCAGCACATTATCGACCACCGGAAAGTAGTAGCCCAGAATTTCGGCCACTGTAGCCGTGCCCAGCGCCCCCAACGCGGCCCAGCTGCCCAGCCACGCAAAGCCGGCGGAAGGAGCCAGCAACCCAGTACGGTAAGCCAGGCTGGCGGCCAGCAGCGGCACAAATACCCGAAAGCCGCTGCACGCGGCCAGCGCCAGGCCCAGGGCCCCGCTCAATATGTATTCCTGTGGTAGCATGGTGGGCGAGAAAAACGCGGAAGCAGGCGTGTAGGCCGGCAGACAAGGCGGAACTGCTCAAATCTAGCTTAAAATAGTGATAATGCTATAATAACCCAAGTTGCGGGCTATAAGCCGGCTTGGTGGAGGGTGTGGGCGAAAATGAAGAGGGCAATTTTCAGAGCGAATCCGGCGGCTGTCACGGCGTGAATCTGCTTGGGAAAGCGGGCCGTGAGCTGGCTGAAACAGGTTTCAATGCCCTTGCGAAAATACTGGAGCAGAAAGACTTGCGCCGGATGCAGCGGCCGTGTGCTGTTCGTGCGGCGAGCCGTGACCTGCTGGCTGCCGCTGGCCTCGTGGAAGAGGTCCTCGGCCACGTAGTCCGTGTAGCCGGCATGGGTGTACAGGACGCTACCGATGGGCAGGTCCAACGGCAGCCCGCGCTGGCCGGTTTGCTCCGACTCGGCCCCGGCGTGGATGTGGAACTCGACGGGAATGCCGTCGCTGGTTGCCACCACCTGCACTTTCAGGCCGTAAAACCAACTGCGCTTGCTGGCGCAGCGGCCGTGGTAGGCCTTGCCCGTCAAGAGCTTGCAGCGCGGAATGCGCGTGTTGTGGCACACGGCCACCGGAA
>NZ_FRAS01000023.1 GCF_900142395.1 Hymenobacter psychrotolerans DSM 18569
GCGCGCAGAAAATCGTCGATGAAGCAGTACATTGCCACGGTCTGTTCTGTCATAGGAAGGGGGCTTGAAGGGGTCGAATACTTCAAACCTAGTCTTTCCCGTGCGGAACAGACTTTTTTTAGCCCCAACCTTCTCCGCAACTTGGGTTAAATAGTACTTGGTGGTGTCAAGCTGATGCATAATCAAGGCTCCAACCTTTTTCTTTTGCACGATGCCGGACTTGTGCGCTTCGGCATGGCTGTAGTCGGTGCCCATGTCGGCCCAGCCGGCAGTGGGCCACGGGAAGCGTAGCGCCACCTTGACGCGGCCGGATTTCAGCAGCTCCGACTCCACGCGGGCCGCCACCACGTCCTGCTGCTGGTGCTCCACCGTCACGACATCCACGGCGGTGCCTTCCAGCGAGAAGTGGCTTTTGATTTCGCCGGTCCAGGGGTTGAGCTCCTGCCGCACGTCGCGCAGGTCCTGGATGGTGGCGGGCTGGCCGTTCTTTTTGAGCAGCACAAACCCGAGGTTGCCGAGCTGCAGGCGGTGGGGGTTGGCGCGCAGGAAGTCTACGGCCTCTTTGTTGGCGGGCTCCTTGCGCTGCACCGAGTAGCTGATCTTGCGGCCGTTCAGGTCGTAGTCGCGCAGGCTTTGCTCAAACGTGTAGCCCTTAGTGTTGGGGAAGCTGTGCCAGCCCCACTCCGACTGCATACCCAGCGGCACGCCCTTCTCATAGTAGGTCGGGAAGGTTTGCAGCCCCGTGACGTCCACAGTATACGCAAAGGCCCCGTTGCCGACCGACACCGACGACAGCATATCGGTGGTGGTGTTGACAACCTTGTGGCGCTCTACCACGGCTTGGCGGTTGATGGGCGCGGACGTCTGGGCCGCTACCGGCAGCGAGCCGGCCAGCAGCAGGCCCAGGGCAAAGAATATCCAAAGCTGCCATTTTCTTCTATCGGCACCCTCCCGCACTCACCTGCAATTTGCTGTTTGCAGAAATTTTGTTGGTGAGTACTTAATTCTTGCCTTGTGTGGGCGTAGGCCAGGCATCGGTGCGGAAGGGCGAAGCGGGCAGCCCGGCCGCGTTAAACAGGTTCGGCATCGGCGACTTGCTCCACCCGAAGCGTACGGCCACCGGCTGCGGCACCTGCTCGCTCCAGACTACCACCGTGCTGCCATCGAGGCGCGCCTGGGCCGGGTGAAACACGCTGTCGGCGCCGGCAACCGTGAATTCGCGCAGCAGGCCGCTGGTCTTCTGCAGGCCCTCGGCGTGCTCGAATATGATGCGGACCTTGTCGCCTTCCTTCTTCATGTACTTATAGAGCGGCCCCGAGGCTTCCAGCTTGCTTTGGCCGTACTCGTTGCGCAGGGCCCAGCGCGCCAGGCGGAGCCCCACGGTCTGCTTGTCGCGCGGATGAATATCGAGCGAGTCGCCCACGTCCGTCGTCACGACCATACCGGTGTTGGGCACCGTCTGCCAGGTTACCAGCTGCGCCTCCCTGATTTCGGGGTTCTGGCCTTTGTGCGGCGCAATCTGCACAAAATAGAACGGCATGGTGGGTTGCTGCCAGGCTTGGCGCCAACTGGCAATCAGGGCCGGAAACAGGGTGCGGTACTGGTAGGCCCGCTCGGCGTTGCTCTCGCCCTGGTACCAGATAGTGCCTCGCAGCGTGTAGGGCTCCAGCCCCCGGATCATGCCGTTGTAGAGCTTGGCCGGCGACTTATTGCTGGTGGCGCTGAGCGGCTCGGCGGGTTTGAGCTTGGTGGATTTGGGGTTGCGTTCTTTCTCGCGTTTCCAGGCGGCCAGCGCCGTTTCGTAGGCGGGCCGTTGTGTCAGGCCGTCGGCATAGCGCGTCAGAATCGGGCGCAGCTCCGGGTTTTGTTCCAGCACTTCGCGCCGCGTCCAGGACTCGGCCGGGGTGCCGCCCCACGACGAATGAATCAGGCCCACGGGCACGCCCGTCTTGGCATGGATTTCCTGCCCGAAAAAGTACGCCACCGCCGAAAACGTGCCTACCGTCTGCGGGCTGCACACCACCCAGCTGCCCTGGACGTCGCGCTGGGGCTCGTCGGCCACTTTCTGCGCTACCGTAAACATCCGGATGGCGGGGTACGTGGCCTTGGGCAGCACTTCGGCCTCGTTTTGTACGCCCGTCATCCAGTTGGAAGCGCCTTTGGAAATGGGGAAAGCCATATTCGACTGGCCTGAGCACAGCCACACTTCGCCCAGCAGCACGTTGTTGATGGTGAGCTGGTTGTTGCCCTGCACCGTGAGCGTATAGGGGCCGCCGGCTTTGCCAGTGGGCACGCGCACCAGCCAGTTGCCCTGCGCGTCGGCGGTAGCCTTGACTGGTTTTTTCTGCCAGCCGCCCATTACGGTTACGGCTTCGCCGGGCGTGGCCCAGCCCCACAGCGCCACGGTGCTTTTCTGCTGCAGCACCATATTGTCGGTGATGAGGGCCGGCAGCGTGACATCGGCAAAAGCGGAATGCGCCAGAAGCGCGAGAAGAAAACAGAAACTGCGACGCATAAAGGGAAAGGTTAGAACGCCAGCTGAGCAGCGGAAAGCCTCGCCGCCAGTTCGCCTAAAGTACTACCACAGCGGCGGCTTGCGCAATTTCGCCAGGCTCTGGATTTGGCAGCGGGCAGACCGGCGCCAAATCCAGAGCCTGCTGCTACCCCACTTTAAGCACAAACGCAGACGCCGTCATGTATTTTCCGCCTTGTGCGGCGCAGAACAGGTAGTCGGGCTTGCCGTTGCGCATCAGCAGCTGCGGGCGCTCCAGGCGGCCGTAGCGCTTAAGCTTGGGCGGCGCGGGCGGCTCCTGCACGCCGTAGTCGCGCAGGGCGAGGAAGGCAATTTTAGGGTAGCTCCACTCCTTCCCGTCCTTCGACTCCAAATAGAGGCCGACTTCGTGATTGTACACGCCCATGTCGTGGGCCAGCAGGCAGAACCGGCCGTTTTGCCGCCACACAAAGGCATCCTCGAACTGCTTGTTGTGCCCCTGCTTCGAAAAGTCGATGACCGGATTGCCGGCATATTTCACATAAGGGCCCTGGAGCTGGTCGGCCACGGCCAGCCCGTACTTGCGGTTGCCCCGAATCGTGGGGTCTTTCGACGTCACGTACTCCTGCGTATTCCACGACTTGTAGTAGAGCCAGTACTTGCCCTCGTGCTTCACAAAGGCCGGGTTGGTGGTGCAGTGGTCTTCCCAGGCGCCGGTTTCGCCGGGCAGCAGCAGCGGCGCATCAGGGCGGGTCCAGGGGCCTTCCAGAGTAGGCGCGGTAGCCAGCCCGATGCGCTTGGTATCGGTTTTGCCATTGCTGGTGCCCATGAAAAGCAGGCAGTATTGCCCATCCACGAGCTGAATACTGGGATTGTGGCAGGTGGTGGCGTCCCAGAAGCCGGGGTCGCGCGGGGCCAGCACGGTTTCCTGGTACACAAACGGGCCGGCGGGCGTATCGGCCACGGCGCGGGCTATTTCGCAGCCGTTGAGCCAGCCACCCATGCCTTTTTTGGCATCCCAGCGCGAGAAAAACACGTGCACCCGGCCATCAGGCCCATAAATCGGGCTGTTGCACCACACGTAGTAGCCCTCCATTTCCAACGCCCGCCCCACCGGTTTCAGATTCTTGCTGAATTTCGAGAAGTCTGCCTTTGGAAAATCGATGAGCCGGCCGGCCGCAAAACCGGCGGCCATTCGGGCGAAGGGCGCAAGGGCCAGCGTGGCCAGAAACTGACGGCGGGTAGGCATAGATAGAGCTTGAAAATAGCTGTCACCCTGAGCAAAGCGAAGGGCTCTATCACGTGAGCACGAGGCGTTTTATACTAGCTCAGACGTGAAAAGATCCTTCGCCATATCAGCGTGACAAGGTTTATGGACGTTTCGATTTACTGCATTTTACCAGCGGCGCCAGTGCTAGCTGCCATGGGCGTCAGTGTCACGGGGCCTATCAGGCCGGACTCTTTCGGAGTCCATTTTTCGGCGGTGAACAGGCCGTCGGCGCCGCGGTTTTCCTTCAGCTTCGACGACATGTTGATGTTGTAGGCATTCTTGTAGGACACGTGGTTACGGTCCATATCGATGATGCGGTTGGCCATGCCGTTGCTGACGTTTACCGTGAGCGTATTGCTGGCCTGCAGCTGGCCTTTCGGGATGAAGATTTGGTACGTAGGCCCGATGAGCGTGCCCAGATCCTGGCCGTTGAGCTGCACACGGGCACTTTCGGCCACGCGGCCCAGGTTCAGCAGCCAGCCTTCCCCGTCACCGGCAGGCATGGCGAAATTGATGGTGTAGGCTGCCGTGCCGGCGAATTTGCGGGTCGCCTCCCCCTTAAACTCCGTCCACGATTTCAACTCCGACGTCTGCACCGGCGCCGGCAGCTCCGGCCCGCCCGACACGAAGCGCACGTTCCAGGTGCCCTGCACCGGCTGCGCGGGGCCGGTAGCCTGCTGATAGGCATACACCGGGCCGGACAACGTGCCGCTGTTGGCTTCCAGGATGCAGGACTCGCCGGGAGCCAGCTGCAGGCGCACTTCGGGCGTGCCTTTGGCTGAGGTGCGCCAGTTGGCCAAGCCGAGCTGCTCAGTCATGGGGTTGTAGAGGGCCACCGATTTGGCGGCGGTTTGCAGCGGCACCCACGTGTCCACGGCCTTGTCGCTCCAGTTGGCCACGAAGTAGTAGTGGCCGTTGTCGTGGCGGCGGCGCACAAACTGCAGGCCGCTGTCGGTCAGGGCTTCGCGCTGCACACCGGCCGTGGCCAGCAGCCGGTTCACGTCTTTGCCCACCAGTACCGCGCCTTTGCCGAGCGCCGCTTTTTCGACGCCGGCGGAGCCGCTGGGCTTGAATTTCAGCGGAGCGAGCAGCTTTTTGAAGGCCGCGCGGCGCTTATCGAGCTGGCCCAGGCCGGGCACGTCGGTGGGCAGCTGGTTCTGGACTACCAGCGTGGCGCCGTTGCGGGCCAGCTGCAGGTAATGCTCCAGCGTGGCCAGCGGCACGAGGCGCGCATCGGGCAGCAGAATGGTCTGGTAGCGGGTGCCCCCGCCGGTTTGCAGCGTGCGGCCGGTGGTTTTCACCTGCTTCAGTTGCTTGTCGGAAATAAAGTCGAAGCCGTAGCCCTGTTTCAGCAGCTCCTCCCCGATGGGCCCGACGGGCATGTCCTTGAAACCATGTTTGATACCGTCGTAGTGCTGCAGCAGCACTTTGCCGGGGCGGGCGTAGGAGTCGTAGATGGGCAGGTACACCAGCACATCGTGGGCGGGCTGGCCGGCTTGCAGGAAGCTCTGGCAATGCGCCACGTAGCGGTTCAGCTGCCCGAAGTCGTTCCAGAACGTGTTGTTGGGGTTGAAATGCACGGCCGCGTAGAACAGCCAGCCGGGCCACGCCGCGGCCTGCGGCGAGTAGTTGGTGCCGTGGTAAAACGTATGGTTGACGCCGCCGAGCAGCATCAGATCCATGGCCTTTTTCACGTCGCTCAGCTTCGAGAGAAAGTGGGCATTCTCCCAGGTCGCCGACTCCGACGAAGTGAGCGGCTTGCCCGTGACGTGTGCCGCCGAGGAGGCAAACTTCAGCCGCAGCAGGTCCTCGCCTTCGGTTTCCGGAATGTCGGTGGCGGCGTATAGGTCCAGGATATTGGCCGGCGAGCCGTGAGCCTGGTTGCGGATAAGCGCGCCCTGCGTTTTGGCCCAGTCGTGCCAAGTTTGGGTGTAATTTTCGAGTAGCAGCTCCGACACGGTTTCGCGGTAGTCGCTGAGCACGCGCTGGTGCTGCTGGTTTTCGGCCTCTTTACTGAACAGCGCCGGCAGGTGCTGGCGCAGGTCGTAGCCGCGGCGCTTCTGAAACTCACTGAAAATGAGCGGCGTCCAGTTGGCCTCACCCTGCGCGTCGTCTACCTCATACGAGTCGTTGAAGAAGGCCCGGATGGCCTGCACGTTGCGACCCTTGAAGGCCTCATCGAAGCGCGCCAAGTAGTTTTGGGTGGCTTTTTTGGAGAAATGGTCGATGACGTCGCCTTCGCCGCCGGGGCCGGCGCGCTCTACCTGCTTGCCATGCCAGCCCTCAAACACGGCGTAGAGCATCCAGACGGAACCGGCCGGCGCCGTCCAGCTCAGCTTGCCATCGGCCACTACTTTGCTGGTCAGGTCGAGGGCCTGTCCTTTGTCGGAGTACGCCATCAGGGCCTGCAGCGGCAGCGGCTTCTCGAAGCGCACTTGGTCGAAGGCGTGGAGCTGCAGATTCGCGTTTTTGGCAATCGGGTCGGCCAGCTGCTTGATATCGATGGGCTGGCCCACGGTTTTGAGCAGTGGCTTCTGCACGAACCGAACCGCCTCGGTCAGCTGGCCGCCGCCCGGCACGGTGTAGGTCTGGTGCGCCACGTACTTGCAGGCGTCTTCGGGCGTCACCCAGGGCCCGCCAAACGGCCAGCCCGAAGCCTGTGCCATATCCACGCCCAGCCCCAGCCGGCCGGCTTCCGTGAGCGTATGCTGCAGCATGTCCATCCAGCGCGGCGCCAGGAAGCTGATGAACTGGCTTTCCCTTAGTCTTATCCGCAAAAGCCGGCTCCCGAAACTCACACACGAAAAACGTGGCCCCAAACCCGTACTTCTGCAGCAGCGGCGCTACATAGGTGGCGTGGCTCAGGGCGGCATCGTCGAAAGTCAGTACCACGAGCTTGTCGGGCACCGGGGCGGCCGGGGCCTGCGCCCGGCCGCCCACAGTTACCGCCAGCCAGAGCACCGGCAGCAACAGGAAACGAGCAGAAAGCAGGTAATTGGTCATTCAGGTGGGGTGGGAAAGGCAGGACGATAGCACAAGGAAGCGGCTTGCGCGAAGCCAACTGTCCTGTACTGTGTGGTGCCCACCCGATTTGCCGGGGCCCGCACGCGAAACAACAGGTGGCAGCCGTTGTGCAAAGGCCGGCATTTACCGTACTTGGCCGGCGCTACTTATTCTTTGCGTTTATGCTCCTGATGCGTGCTTTCGTGCCGTCTGCTTTGTTGATGGGGGTGCTGGCCTGCGGCTCCACAGAGTCGGCTCCGGCCGTAGAGGCGGCCTCCGTGCCTCCCTCCCAGCCTGCCGCCTCCCCGAATGCCACCGACGCTGCGGCGGCAGCGGCCAACCGCTACGCCTGGCTTCCGGAAGGCACTTATACCGCGAAGCAAAGCGTGGCTCACCGGTTTGCGCCCCCGGCCGGCTGCCAGCGCGTAGCCGTGGCGCCGGGCTCTTTCGGGCACTGGCTGCGCTACCTGCCGCTGCTGCCGGCCGGCACGCCCGTGAAGCTGTACAACGGCCAACTGAAAGACCCACAGAATGTGCACGCGGCCGTCCTCAACATCGACGCCGGCACCCGCGACCTGCAGCAGTGCGCCGACGCGGTTATCCGGCTGCGGGCCGAATACCAGTTCACCCACAACCCCGCGCAGGTACATTTCCAACTCACCAGCGGCCACGATATCCGATTCGAAGACTGGTACGGCGGGCAGGGTTTCCGGGTGAGTGGCGACGAGGTGCTGCCTGCGCCCCGCCCCGTGGAAAAACCCACCCACACCGTATTCCGCCGCTACCTCGACCAGATTTTCACCTACGCCGGCACTCTTTCTTTGAGCCGGGAGCTGACGCCCGTGCCACTGGCGGAGGTCCAGCCCGGCGACGTGCTCATCCGGGGCGGCTCGCCGGGGCACGCCGTGCTGGTGCTCGATGTGGCGCAGCACGGCAGCACGGGCCGCCGCTACGTGCTGCTGGCCCAGAGCTACATGCCCGCCCAGCAGATGCACGTACTCCGCAACGTGTGGGGCGAGGCGGCGCTGGGAGCCTGGTTTGCCGTCAATCCGCAGGAAGCCCGCTTCAGCACTCCCGAATGGACGTTTGCGCGGGAAGACCTGAAGCGTTTTTAAGCCGGCCGCGTACTAGCTTCGTCAGAAGTTGTTGGAAGGGCGGCTGTATCCTGCGGCTGGCCTGCTTTGCTTGTTGCCCATGAAAAAGAAGATTGTTGCCCTGACCGGGGCCGGTATCAGTGCCGAAAGTGGCCTGGCCACGTTTCGGGGCTCCGATGGCCTCTGGGAAGGCCACCGCATCGAAGAAGTTGCCACACCCGAAGGCTGGGCCGCCAACCCCGAATTGGTGCTGGAATTCTACAACCAGCGCCGCGCTGCCGCCCGGGCCGCCCAGCCCAATGCAGGCCACCTGGCGCTGGCGGCGCTGGAACAGGAATTCGAGGTCGTCATCGTGACGCAGAACGTGGATGATCTGCACGAGCGGGCCGGCTCTGGCCGCGTCATCCACCTGCACGGCAAGCTGTTCGAGTCCCGCAGCTCGCACTTCGACCAGCTGATCTACCCAATGAGCTCCGACCGGATAGAGCTAGGCGAGCTGTGCGAGCAGGGCCACCAGCTGCGGCCCAACATTGTGTGGTTTGGCGAGGCGGTGCCCCTGATGGAGCGCGCTATGGAGGAAGCCGCCACCGCCGACGTGTTTCTGGTAATCGGCACGTCGCTGCAGGTGTATCCGGCGGCGGGCCTGGTCAGCTACGTCCCTACCGGCTGCCCCATCTACATCATCGACCCGCACCAGCCGCCGCTTACGGCCCGGCGCAACCTGCACTTCATCACGGAGCCCGCCAGTACCGGCGTGCCGCGCGTCGCGGCCGAGCTGCTTCAGCAAGGATAATTCCTCTTCCGTTTTCCTGCCATCTTGTTTCTGAAGCGGCGCTTCAGGTTGTCTTTCTCTTATGGCTTCTATTTTCGGGCACTGCGCGCTGGGTGCCACGCTGGGCAAGCTCCTGCTGCCCGACCGGCAGCACTGGCGCTACTGGGTGCTGGCGGCGGCCTGCGCCTTTTTGCCCGATGCCGATGTTATCGGCTTTAAATTCCACGTCCCCTACGCCAGCCTGTGGGGCCACCGGGGGCTTACTCACTCCATCGTGGCCGCGGCCCTGCTGGCAACTGCTCTGGCAGGACTGAATGGCCTGCGCCGCTCAGCCGAAGCACCAGCGGCCGGCCGGCTGTGGCTGCTGCTGTTTCTGGCTACCGCCTCCCACGGCGTGCTCGACGCCATGACCACCGGCGGCGAAGGTGTGGCCTTCTACAGTCCGTTCGACCAGCAGCGCTACTTCTTTGGGTTCCGGCCCATTCAGGTTTCGCCGATTGGGGTGAAGAAGTTTGTGGGCGAATGGGCGGCCCGGGTTCTGAAAAGTGAAGTGCTGTGGGTGGGGGTGCCGTGCGTGCTGCTGCTGGTCGGGCAGCGCCTTACGCGGCTAAGCCGTACGCTTACCCATAGCTAAAGCTGGCGGTTCAGGACGAAATTAAATTCAGATTAAATCGTCTTTTCTATTTTCTGCGTATGGAGGAGCCTAGCTCTCTTTCTATGCATTCATTTTACCGTCGTTTGCTGCTGGCTTCGCTGGGTCTGGCAGTAACGCAGCCTGCGCTGGCGCAAACTACTTCGGCACCCGCCCACACCGTTTACCTGTTCGGCAACACCGCTACCGCCGACCTGCCCGCGGCCCGTTGGCAGACCCTGCGCCGCACGCTGGAGCAGCAGGCGGGCTCCTTCACGCTGGTGCACCTCGGCGACATAGCGGGACCCGAGGGCTTGGGCACCAAAAAAGACTCCAGCCGGGCCGACGAAACCACCCGCGCCGACGCCCTGATTGCGCTGGTGCAGGGCCTGCCCAACGGCAAGCTCTACTTCGTGCCCGGCGACCGGGACTGGGCCAACTCCGGCCCCGATGGCCTGAAGCGCGTACGCCGCCTGGAAAGCTACATTGAGAAGCGCCTGCCGGGCCAGAACGCCTTTGCTCCCACCGGCGGCTGCCCCGGCCCCGAGGTAATTGATGTGGCGCCCACCGTGCGCCTCGTGGCCCTCAACTCGCCCTGGTTTACGCACCCCTTCGACCGGCCCGAGGCCCCCGACACCGACTGCAAAACCCTGACGCAGCAGGAGTTCCGGGAGCAGCTACAGGACGTATTGGACGAAACCAAAGGCCGCAACGTGCTGCTGGTCGGGCACCAGCCCGTTATCAGCAACGGCGTGTACGGCGGCAAGCAGCCGCTGAGCCGCCACCTGCTCCCGCCCGTGCTGGGCTCGGTGTACGCCGCCTACCGCCAGAACGTGGGCACCCCGCGCGACCTGGCTAACCCGGCCTACCAAGTCTTCCGCAAGGAAATGCTGGCCACCCTGAAAGAACACCCCGGCGCTGTATACGCCGCCGCCCACGACTACAGCCTGCAGCTCACCCGCTTCGAGGACAACTACCATTTGGTGTCGGGCTCGTTTGCCGAAAAGCAGCACGTGGGCGCCGACGGAATTTCGCAGTTCAACAAGTCGGAAGAAGGTTTTTCCAAGCTCGAATACTACACCGACGGCACCGTAAAGGCCTGTTTCTACGCCTTCGATGCAGCCGGCACGGCCACTACCGAGGCGTACAACGCGGTACTGTTTCAGTCGGCGTGCCAGGAGCCGCGCCTGCCGGGCGTACCGGTCAACAGCTTTATTCCGGAGTGCCCCGCGGCCCCGAAAGGAGTAGCTGATGTGAAACCCGACGCGCCGTTTCAGCCCACCCAGACACTGGCCGCCGGCAAGCAGTACGCTGGCTCGGGCGCTTCCCACTTCTTTCTGGGTGACTTGTACCGTACGTCCTGGACGCAGCCGGTGCAGGTGCGCACCCTCGACCTAGCCACGGAAAAAGGCGGTTTGCGGGTATTCGGGCGCGGCGGCGGCCGCCAGACTACGTCGCTCAAGCTTATTGCCGCCGACTCGTCGGAATATGTGTTCCGGTCCGTGGACAAGGACGTAACCAAGATTCTACCGCCGGAGCTGCGCAACTCGGTGGCGGCCGACGTGCTGCGCGGCATTACGCCCACGGCCCACCCCTACTCGGCGCTGGTTATCACCTCCCTGCTCGACAAAACCGACATTCTGCACGCCCGGCCGCGCCTGTTTGTGCTGCCCGACAACAACACGCTGGGCCCCTACCGCCAGGAGTACGCCGGCCTGCTGGGCACCCTCGAGGACCGCCCCACCGACCCCAAGCCTAATCTGCCCGGCTTCGGTGGCGCCGACGACGTGCGCCGCTCGTTCAGCTTCTACCGCCAGCTCTACAAAGACCACGACAACCGCATCGACGCCGGGGCTTTTGGGCGGGCCCGCGCCTTTGATATGCTGGTGGCTGACTTTGGTAAGCACGAAGACAACTGGAAGTGGGCCGGCTTCAAGGATGGCAAGAAAACCGTATACAAACCCATTCCGCGCGACCGGGACCAGGCCTTCACGCTCTGGAACGGCCTGCTGACTTACCTGGCCAACCGCGAATGGGCCGTGCCCAGCATTGAGGATTTTCAGAGCGAGTTTCACGACCTGAAAAGCCTGAACTGGCCCGCCAAGGACCTGGACCGGCTGCTGCTGCAAAGCCTCACGCGCGACGACTGGCAGAAAATCGGGCAGTACATGCAGGCCCGCATCACGCCCGCAGCCATCGACGAAGCCACCGCCCAACTGCCACCCGAGCTGATGCCGCTGTCTGGCAACGACCTGAACCGTAAGCTCAAATCCCGCATTCAGGCCCTACCCAAAGCCCTCGATGACTACTACCTGCTGCTGGCCAAACGCGTGGATGTGGTGGGCTCCAACAAGGCCGAGGTGTTTCAGGTGGACCGCCAGGCCGATGGCAACGTGCGCGTGCGCATGTTCGACAAAGGCAAGGACGGTGACACGCCCAACGGCGAACCGCTCTTCGACCGTACATTCTCACCCAAGGAAACCCAGGAAGTAAGCCTCTACGGCCTCGCCGGCAAGGACGTCTTTACCGTAACTGGCACGGCCAGAAACAGCGTGCTAATCCGCATCATCGGCGGCGACGGCAAGGACAAAATCACCGACAACTCGCGCGTCAGCGGCCTGCGCACCCTTACCAAGGTGTACGACGTGCCGGATACGGACCTGCAGCTGAGCAAGGAGTCGGACAACCGCACCTCCACTGACCCGGCCGTAAACCACTACGACCAGGAGGCCTTCCAGTATAACGGCTACAAGCCCCGCGCCACCGTCATCTTCAACCAGAGCGACGGGCTGGGCGGCGGTGTGGGCGTGGACTTTGTGCGCCAGGGCTTCCGCAAGCCGGGCTACAAAAACCTGTACAGCTTCGATATTCAGGGCACCGCCAACGGCAACTTCCAGGTCAGCTTGGCCTCGCGCCACCGCCACGCCATCGGCCTCTGGGACATTGGCGCCCGCACCGAATACGGCAACTTCTTCCAGTTCTACAACTTCTTCGGGCTCGGCAACAATACCACCAAGAACGACGACCTCTACGACGCCAACTTCTACAAAGCCCGCTACAAAGGCTACACGGCCGGTTTGTTTACGGAACGGGTGTTTTTCCAGCGCAGCCTCGTGCGGCTGGGCGGCGGCTACGAGCACTACACCTCCAACTACGCCAGCACCAGCTACCTGGGCCAGCTGGAGCAGAACCCCGCCACCACCGACCTGCGCCCCAACACCGGCTTCCAGCGCCTGCTAGGCCTGAACGCCCTGCTCGACCTGGACTTGCGCGACCGGCAGCGCTTCGCGCAGCGCGGCGTGCGGCTGCGCGCCCAGCACGACACCTACTTCCAGCTGAACCGCGACCAAAGCAACTTCGGCCTCACGCAGGGCTTTGCCGAGTACTACGGCACAGCCCGCCTCGGCATTCCGGTTACGCTGGTGCTGAAGGGCGGCGGCGCGAAAACCTACGGCCCCGTCGATGAAATTCCGTTCTATAAGTTTGCCTACCTGGGGCTGCGCGAAAACCTGCGCGGCTACGTTCGCAACCGGTTTACCGGCGACGCCAGCCTGTACTTCAACTCCGAGCTGCGCTTTGCGCTGGGCCGGGTGAAAAACAACTTCCTGCCGTTCTCCTACGGCGTGTTCGGGCTCTATGACCGGGGCCGGGTGTACTACAAAGGCAGCTCGCCGGGCGGCTGGCACAGCGGCTACGGCGCGGGCTTCTACCTCGCCCCCGTCACCGAGCAGCTGGCCCTGTCGGTTTCCTATCAGCTCTCGGACGAAGAAAGCGGCCTAATCCAGTTCGGCGTCGGTTTCCGGCTTGATCAATAAACCAGGGGTCGAGGTGCCACTGCCCGGCCCTGCCGGAGGGACGGGCAGTGGTATGAGCCACCGGCACCAGCAACTGCCGAAGCGCGGCCACGTGAGAAAACAGCACCAGCGGCACAATAAACGTAGGCAGCCACACGAACGGCAGGCGCAGAACGGCCACGTTGGGTTGCCCGAAGCTCATCTGCTGCCACGGCGTGGGCAGACTCAGGGCGGCCAGCACCACCACGTTCAGCAGCAAAGCCAGCGCCCCCACGTGCCAGATCAGCAGCAGACGCCGGTCCAGGAGCTGCGTACGAAACCAGTAGGCGGCCAGCGGTGCCGTGAGGCCCGCCGCCAGGTCTAGGTTTTGGTCGGCGAAGGTCATGGTATCGGGCACGAGGGAACGCGCCGCCAGCGCATACAGGCACAGCTCCACCGGAATCCGCACGACACTCAGGCGCGTCAGATCCACCAGACTGAAGCGAGCGAGCAGGCGCCGGCCGGCACCCGTCAGCACCAGCCCCCCCAGAGCCAGCGCCGGCGGCAGCACCCCGAACAGCAGTAGCCGGGGCGGCCGGGCGTAGAGGTCGGTGTAAAAGCTGGTGTAGGCCAGCGCCCCTTGCAGCAGCAGCCACCAAAACACCAGCAGCGCCGGCGGCAGCAGCCACAGGTCGGCCCGGTAGCACAAGTGCAACAGCAGCCCAATAGCCAGCAGCAGCGTGCTTACAAAGAATGCCGCCAGCCACAGCGGGGCCGGGGTATCGAGGTAGGTCAGATCGGAGAGCATCGGCAGCACAGATTAACAACTCACATAAGTTACTATATATAAATAATATACATCAATCACTATGCTTTAGAATGTTTTTTAGCAAACGGCTATCTTTGCCCCTCTTCCTACACAAACCCTGCTGCCCGTGGATTACCCGCTACTGAAGCTCGCCGCTATTGATATCGGCTCAAACGCCGTTCGTTGTCAGATATCCGCGGTGCTTCATTACGGCGACCGGTACCGGTTGAAACGGGTGGAATACGTGCGCTACCCGTTGCGCCTGGGCGAAGACGTGTTTGCCACGGGCACCATTTCGGAGAAGAAGCAGGAGAAGTTCATCAAGTTTCTGCACGCGCTGCGGCTGCTGATGGAAGTGCACGACGTAGCTCCCAACCACTACCTGATCTGCGCTACCTCAGCCATGCGCACGGCCACCAACGGCGCGGCCGTAGCGGCCCGCATTCAGCAGGAGCTCGGCATGACCGTGCAGGTGATTGACGGGCAGGCCGAAGCTGCCTACATCAACCGTGTGATTGAGCATCTGCTCGAAGACAAAAAACACTACCTGCACATCGACGTCGGCGGAGGCAGCACCGAGTTCAACATCTACCACGACCGGCGCAAAGTAGCCTCGCAGTCTTTCGAAATCGGCTCTATCCGGCGCATGCAGCAGGAAGAAAGCGGCCTGAAAAGCTCCGATGCGCAAAACGACCTGTGGCAGCGCATGGAGGAGTGGGTCACGGAAAACGCCCGCCGCTACCACGTCACGCGCGCCATTGGTACCGGCGGCAACATCAACAAGCTCTACAGCCTGGCGCAGCCCCAGCTCGACAAACCGGTTACGCGCCGCCGCATTGCCACCGTCCTCGACCACCTCACCAGCATGAGCATGGACGAGCGGGTGAACCTGGCCCTGCTCAACCCCGACCGGGCCGACGTCATTGTGCCAGCCGGCCACATCTATCTTTCCGCCATGGAATGGGCCAATGTCAGCCAGATGATAGTGCCCGACATCGGCCTGAAAGACGGTATGCTGCAGACGCTCTTCGAGGACCACTTCGACGAAATTAGCCCCCGCACCGACCTCTCCCATATCACGGCCGCTCCGCCAGTGCAGGGCCGCCCAACCGGGATAGAATAGTTTTTGCAGTGTCTGCCGCCCGCCAATACGCACTAACGCCCCGAGGCCGGGCTGCTTCCGTAGCAGCCCGGCCTCGGGGCGTTACTGGCAGTCTATTATTCTAGTACCAGCCGGCGGGTACTCACTCCTTCCGACGTAGTCAGCCGGACCAGATACAGCCCGGCGGCCTGCCCTGCCAGTGGAAGCGGCAACGCATGCGAACCACTGCCCAGCGTGCCGGGTACTGCCACCGGCACGCTGCGCCCCAGGGCATCCAGCAGCTCAACCTGCACGGTTTCGGGGCGCGGCAGGGAGAAGTGCAGCGCCGTGCGGCCGGCCGCGGGGTTGGGAGCCAGCACGAACGACTGCCCGCCCTGCGTCTTGGCCGTACTCAGCGGAGCACTCAAAAAGCTCCAGTAGGAGTTATCCAGGACCAGCGGACTGCCCGCCGTGCGCGACTCCAGCGTGGGGGAGCCGGCCACCTGCAGCGCCGTGGTGGCATTCACCTGCACGCCGGCCGTAATGTCGAGCCCGGTAGTGGCGCTGGTGCGCTGGTCCACGATGTAGATGTGGTTGGTGGTTTCTTCCAGCACAATGCTCCAATACGTAAACAGGCTGGTATTGCCGGGCTTGCTGTACGAGTTGAACTGCACCCAGTGCTGGCGGTTAGGAGCCGCCCCGAAGGTTTTGGTAATGATAAAGTCGCCGGTGGTAGCGCCCAGCCCCCACACGCACACCGATTTGTCCGGAATCTGAGGTGAAGGCAGGGCGGTATTGGTAGCACCGGGCACAGCCGTTGCACTCGTAGTGAAAGTCAGCACGCCGCTACTCGACACTTTGTAGCTCGTAACTGCCTGCCCATTGAAGTAGAACGAAAACGGAATACCGGCCGACTGCGACCATACCGGTGTGCTGAATGAGGCGGTGGAGCCCGCAAAAAGCGTGGCCCAGCCGGTCAGCACGCCCCCATCTACCGGATACTCCTCGTCCTCATTCAGAGCCCCCGGATTGCGGCCGGCATTCAGGGAAGACACCTGCGTGTACTGGGCCAGTGCTGGCGTTGCGACGAAAGCCAGCCCCAGGCTGGCAACAAGTAGGAGTTTTTTCATAGAAACGCGAATAGCAGGAGAAGCTGAACCAACAGGAAAGCACGGCCCTACAAGTAGGCGGCCCGAAGCTAAAGCAATTTCTTAGATCTTCCCAATATTTAGTAGCATTCCTCCGATTCTACTGTACTTCTCCCCTACTACTACAAAGTGACCAGCGCCCGAGTGCCCTCGCAGGACAAAGCACCGGGCGCTGGCCAAACCTTATATGTTGGGCAGATGAGGAGCGCCTTCTTCGCCCTCCGCTACGCCCGCCGGATATACTACCGCGTCCTGTGCGCCGTGCTTATCGGCAGTATCACTGCCAGCAGCAGTTTCGCCAAGCCCGTTCGCAGTGTCGGAGTCGTCTTCGTCAGCGGCGCACACTTCGCCAGGTATTTCGGCAGTGGCATCCTTTTCTTTGGTTGCCTTGGCCGTCGCGGCATTGTTCTGCGTCTGCTGCTCCAGCAAAGCCCGCAGGCCTTCGGGCGTGGCAGCGGCCAGGCGCTCCTCATCCCGACGATAAAAGTCGCGGTGCACGTTGACGGCCGGCTCATTGGGGGCCGGCTCGCGCCGGATATAGGCTCCATCTTCCCGCATGATGTAGGAGTTCTGGTTGTCGAGCATGTTCAGCATCAGAATGCTGATGGCTTCCCGCTTGAGCTGCGGATTTACAATCAGGAACAACGCCTCAATGCGCCGGTCGAAGGAACGAACCATCACGTCGGCGGAGCCGGCGTACACCTTCGGCTGGCCGGCCTGGTGAAAATAGAACAGGCGCGAGTGCTCCAGCAGGTCCCCCACAATGCTGCGCACCTCCACATTTTCGCTCAGGCCGGGCCGGCCGGGGCGCAGGCAGCAGATGCCCCGCACAATCAGGCAGATAGGCACGCCCGCTTTGGAAGCCCGGTAAATCTCATCGATTACTTCCTTGTCTTCCAGTGAGTTCATCTTCATCACCACGCCGCTGGGCAGCCCCTTCTTGGCGTTGCGCACTTCCTCCCGAATCAGGTGGATGAGTTGCTGGCGCATGTCCTTGGGCGCCGTAATCAGGTACTCGTAGTCGTCGGGCTGCGAGTGGCCGGTGATGACGTTGAAGAACTCCGACACGTCGTGGCCATACACGTCGTTGGTCGTGAGCAGGCTTACGTCGGTGTAGAGCTTGCTGGTTTGCTCGTTGTAGTTGCCGGAGCCGATGTGCACGTAGCGCGTCACCTTTTCGCCTTCCTTCCGGATAACCATCAGCATCTTGGTGTGTGTCTTGTACTTGCTCACGCCATAAATGACGAAGCAGCCCGCCTTTTCCAGCCGCGCGCCTTCCCGGATGTTGCGCTCCTCATCAAAGCGGGCCTTGATTTCGAACAGCACCGATACGTGCTTGCCGTTTTCGGCAGCTTTCAGCAGCGCGGCTGTCACGCGCGAGTCGTCGGCAAGGCGGTAGATGGTTTGCTTGATGCCCAGCACGTGCGGGTCTTCGGCCGCCATTTCCAGCAGCCGCACCATGGGCTCGATGCTGTTGTAGGGATGGTGCAGCAGCACGTCGTGGTGCTTGAGGTACTCAAACAGGTTGTCGTCGGCACCTTCGGGCAGGCTCAGGGGCGCCACCGGGGCCGGCTGCCTCGACGATTTGCCCCGGAAGTTGGGGTGCTTCAGAATCTGCAGCAGGCCTTTCAGATCAATCAGCGAGTTGATGACGAACACGTTGCCGTTGTCAATCATCCACCGTTCCTTCAGCACCGACATCAGTAGCGGCGAGGCGTTGGGCTCTACTTCCAGCCGTACCACGCGGCCCCGCTTGCGCGTTTTCAGGCCCTGCTGCAGCTCCTTAATGAAGTCAGTATCAATGTCTTCCGATTCCTCCAGCGTAAAGTCGCCGTTGCGGGTGATACGGAACAGGTTGGCCGACTCAATTTCGACGTTGCGGAACAATTTGGGCAGGTTGGCCCGCACAATTTCCTCAATCGGCACGAACAGCACCTTTTCCTTGCGCGTCAGTTCGAAGAAGCGCGTCAGATTCTGCGGCAGCTGCACAAACGTGAGGCGCTCCTGCCCTTTCTCGGTTTCCAGGTCGCCGGTACCGGTGCGCGTCACTACGCCCAGAATCAGCATCTGGTTCATCATGAGCGGGAAGCCGTGGTACGAGTCGTACACCATCGGCGTAAGCAGCGGGAAAATGGTGTTTTTGAAGTAGCCGTCGGCTTTTTTCAGCTCCAGCTCCGTCAGTTCTTCCATCCGCAGAATGTTGAAGCCGTTCTTCTCAAACTGCGGCTTCAGCTCATTCAGGTACGTCATCGACTGGTCGTTGACGAAGCGGTGCGCAAAGTCGAGCAGCTTGCGCCGGAAGGGCAGCTCACGCAGCCCGGAGTAGTCTACCCGCTCCTTGCCGTAGTCGAGGTAGTTGTAGAGCGAGCCGACGCGAATCATGAAGAACTCATCCAGGTTCGACGACGTGATGCTCAAAAACCGCAGCCGGTCGAACAGCGTGCGGCCCGAGTCTTTGGCCTGGTCCAGCACGCGGTAATTGAAGCGCAGCCAGCTCAGGTCGCGGCTGATGTACTTGCTTTTACGAATGAGGTCGGCAGATTTGAAGAGTTTCATAGCAGAAATGGCGCTGATGAGGCGGGCTGGCAAGATACACGCTCACGCTGCACGTTCTGTTGTACCTCTGAATAAATTAATACGCGTGTGCTGCGCCCGCAGTGAAGCAAAGCATAATAAAAAAGCCCGCCGGAAGCGGGCCTTTTTAGAAGTGTTATACGTCCAGCTTCGCGTACTTGGCGTTTTTCTCGATAAAGTCGCGGCGGGGGGCTACTTCGTCGCCCATCAGCATGGAGAAGAGGTGGTCGGCCTCAACGCCGGAATCCACGTCTACGCGCTTCAGGGAGCGGGTATCGGGCTGCATGGTGGTGGTCCAGAGCTGCTCGGCGTTCATCTCACCCAGGCCTTTGTAGCGCTGCACGTTCACCGTTTCGGGCTTGCCGCGGCCCAGCTCCTCCTGCGCGGTCATGCGGTCCTGCTCAGTCCAGCAGTAGCGCTCCTCTTTGCCGCGCTTCACGAGGTAGAGCGGCGGCAGCGCAATGTAGATATAGCCTTTCTCGATCAGCTCCGGCATGTAGCGGAAGAAGAACGTCAGGATCAGCGTCCGGATGTGCGAGCCGTCGATGTCAGCATCGGTCATGATGATGATCTTGTGGTAGCGCAGCTTGTCCAGGTTCAGGGAGCGGCTGCTGCTGCCATCATCTTCGTCGGTCTTCTTCTCGAAGCTCACGCCGAGGGCCGTAATCATGTTCCGGATTTCCTCGTTTTCGTAGATGCGGTGCTCCTGCGCTTTCTCTACGTTCAGGATTTTACCGCGCAGTGGCAGAATAGCCTGGAACGCACGGTTGCGGCCCTGCTTGGCTGTGCCACCGGCCGAGTCACCTTCCACCAGGTACAGCTCGCAGATAGCCGGATCAGACTCCGAGCAGTCGGCGAGTTTGCCGGGCAGCGAGTTGGAGCCCAGCACCGACTTGCGCTGCACCATTTCGCGGGCTTTTTTGGCGGCCACACGGGCTTTGGCGGCCAGAATCACCTTCTCCACGATAACGCGGGCTTCCTTGGGGTTTTCCTCCAGGTACTGGTTGAGGATTTCACCCACCACCTGGTTCACGGCCCCGCTTACTTCGGAGTTGCCCAGCTTGCCCTTGGTCTGGCCCTCAAACTTGGGCTCGGCCACCTTCACCGAAATAACGGCCGTCAGGCCTTCGCGGAAGTCGTCGCCCTGAATTTCCACTTTGGCTTTGGCCACTTCACCCGATTTCTCGGCGTAGCCCTTCAGCACCCGCGTGATGGCCGAGCGGAAGCCCGCTACGTGCGTGCCGCCTTCGTGGGTGTTGATGTTGTTGACGTAGGAGAAGATGTGCTCCTGGTACGAATCGTTGTACTGGAAGGCCACTTCCACCGGAATACCGCGCTCCGTAGCCACGTACACGGGCTTGGTCATGAGCACGGTGCGGCTGCTGTCGAGGTACTGCACGTACTCGGCCACGCCGCCTTCCGAGTAAAACTCGGTGCGCTGAGGCTCGCCCTCCGTACCGACCGCCGCGTCGCGCAGGTCGGTGAGCACAATGCGGATGCCGCGGTTGAGGTAGGCCAGCTCGCGCAGACGGGTAGCAATCCGCTCGTAGGAATACTCCAGCGTTTCGTCGAAGATGGTAGGGTCGGGCTGAAACCACACGCGGGTACCGCGCTCCGTGGTGTCGCCAATCTGGCGCACATCGTACTGCGGCACGCCAATGGTGTACTCCTGCTCGTAGATGTGGCCTTCGCGCTTCACGGTAACGTGGGTGTGCGTGCTCAGAGCATTCACACACGATACGCCTACGCCGTGCAGGCCGCCGGAGGTCTTGTAGCTGTTCTTATCGAACTTGCCGCCGGCGTGCAGCACGGTCAGGGCAATTTCGAGGGCCGATTTGCCGAACTTCTGGTTGATGCCAACGGGGATGCCGCGGCCGTTGTCTTGTACTGAAATGGCGTTGCCGGGGTGAATGGTCACCTCGATATGGTCGCACTGGCCGGCCAGGGCTTCGTCAATGGAGTTGTCGACAACTTCCCACACCAGATGGTGCAGGCCCTTGGCTCCAGTGTCGCCGATGTACATGGAAGGACGCTTGCGTACCGCTTCGAGCCCTTCGAGTACCTGAATGCTATCCGCGGAGTAGTCCGAGGCACCGATTATCTCTTGTGTTTCGCTCATGTTTCGGGCGTAGGTTTAGCTAGGATGCTATCCTACAAAAGTACCGAAAATATCCCGTTTTCGCTAGCGTCAGCCCCGAATTACCCGGTCTGGCACCCCAGAAAAATCCCGGCGGTTTTTCAGGCAAAAAGCCCCGTTTCGGGTTGCGAAGCGGGGCTTGCAGTGACGCGGCCAGCGCCAGGCGCCGGCGGCCTAGCGCACCACCAGTTTTTCGCGCACCACGCCCTGCGGCGTGGGCAGTTCCAGCACGTACACGCCCGGCGCCTGGCCGCTCAGGTCCAGGCAGGCGGGGGCCAGGGCCGCGGCGTTCCAGACCTGCGTGGCTACTACCCGGCCCAGGGCATCGAGCACGGTGAAGCGGCTGGCTGATTTCAGGCCCGGCGCCCGGAGCGTAAACCGGCCATCAGAGGCCGGATTAGGATACACTTCCAGGCCCAAAGAAGCAGCCAGGGCCGTGTTGGTGCTGAGCGTGGCGCCGGTGTAGCGGAGCACGCCGTTGTTGCGGATGTCGCCGTTCGCATCCACCAGAAGGCTGCCCGACCAGCCCACCGTGGCGCTGGCAAAGCTGACCAGGGCGTGGTTGCGGGTGCTTTCGATGGCCGTCCAAGTCTGGCCGTCGTTGGTGGAGTAAGACGAGCCCGCGCCGCCTGGCTCCCCGTCAATCCCCACCGACACGTAGGTGCTGGTGCCGGGCACCGCCGCCACCGAAATGGCGTGCAGCGGCCCGCTAGGCGCAAGGGTGTTCCAGGTCAGGCCGCCATTGCTGGTGCGAGCGATGTTGCCGTCCTCATCCACTGCCACGCCGTTGCTGGCGTCGCGGAAGGCCAGGTTGACAACGTCATTGCCCAAGCCGATAACGGACACGCTCCAGTTAGCGCCGAAGTCCGACGAGCGGAACAGGCGGCCTTTGTCCGTCACGAACCATACGCGCGTGCCCAGCACCTGCAGCGTAGGAACCGGCGCCACCAGCTGCTCGCCCGGAATGCGGCCGGGGATGCTGCCCGCAATGGTTTGCTGCCAGCTGGCGCCGCCGTTGCTGGTGGTCAGCACCTCGAAGGCGCTGGTTGAGTTAATACCC
This sequence comes from Hymenobacter psychrotolerans DSM 18569, assembly GCF_900142395.1. GTDB lineage: Bacteria > Bacteroidota > Bacteroidia > Cytophagales > Hymenobacteraceae > Hymenobacter > Hymenobacter psychrotolerans. The sequence continues at coordinate 21,843 of NZ_FRAS01000023.1, forward strand.
TCCCCTACCGCAATGCCGCGCGTGGCATCCGAAAACTTCACTTGCCGGGGCAGGCTGCCGTTGTTGATGAACACCCCCGAGGCGGCCGTCCAGGTTTGGCCGCCGTTGCTGGTTTTCAGCAGCTTGCCCCCGGCCGAAAACGAGCTGGAGCCTACCGAAACCCAGGCCGTGCTGGCATCAAGGCCGCACACGGACGTCACGTAATCGTCGGCCGACAAGCCGCTTACAATGAGTGAATTCCAGGTCTGGCCGCCGTCGCGGGTGTGCACCAGCCGCTTGGTATTCTCCCCCGCAGCCGTATCAAACGTGGTAGCCCAAGCGGCGGAGGCATCTACGGCGGAGAGTTGAAATACAATTTCAGCTGGTGCTGGCAGGGCTACCGGCTGATTGATCCACTGCGCCTGGGCGCTGGCCGAGAAAACAGCCAACACCCCTGCCAATACGAGCAACTTCTTTTTCATGACTTGTCAGAATAAATATTAGCTGGTCTTACAAACCACTATGGCTGGCTGTTCTACTCCAGCTATACAGTCTCGCAGCAAAACGAGCCGGGCAATGCCGCAAAACTGAGGTATTTCCGGCTTGTCCATTTTGCGTCAGCCTAGCGCACCACTAGTTTCTGGTGGCTGGTGCCGGCCTCCGAGCGGATTTCCAGCGTGTAAACGCCGGCCTTGTACTGGCTCAGGTCGAGGGTGAAGGGTGTGGCGGTGCTGCCCTGCCAGGCGCGGCGCGTCACTTCGCGGCCCAAAGCATCAGACACGCGCAGCTCCACGCCAGTACGGGCTACCTTCGAGCCCACCACAAAGCGGCCATCGGTGCTGGGGTTGGGATATACGCTGAAACCGAGCTGCTCCGGCGAAGCGGCGCGGGAGCCCAGCGTAGTAGTGGTCAGGCGGTTCATGCCTAGGCCGCCAAACGTGTTGTCGTCAATAGCTCCCGACCAGATGGCGGTGGGGCTCACGGCGTCTACGCGCGTATGGCTGATGGCCGTTTCCAGCGTTACCCAGGTCTGGCCGTTGTCACGCGAATAAGAGGAGCCGGTTGAGTTGCCGGTACCAGCCACATCCAGGCCGGTGGCAATGTACTGCTGGGTACCGGGCACGTTGTCGAGACCAAAGCCAGGGAATAGCCCGGTGTAGGAAACCGTTGTCCAGGTGGCCCCGCCATCGGTTGTGCGTTTCAGCACTTTTGCACCCGAATCCAGGTTGAAGCTATTGGCCAGGCCATTTTGTGCATCCCGGAAAGCCAGCGCAAACACGCCATCCGGCAGAGCAGCATTGGAAACGCTCCAGGTCAGGCCTTTGTCAGAGCTGCGGAAGATGCGTCCTTCAAGGGTGCCGAACCAGATAGTGTTGCCAGATACTGCAGGCTGGGCTTCGGCACCATACTCCCCACTCAGGGTAGCTGGGGTAGTGGCCGGCGTCCAGGTAGTGCCGCCATCACTGGTTGTATATACTTCAAACGGACCCCCATCCGTGAGAGGGTCTCCTTGTGCCACACCATCGTTGGCATTGAAGAAGTGGATCAAGTTAGGGTAGCTGTCGGTGGACGAGAAAGCTGTGCCCTGAGTTACCCACGACGTGCCGCCATTGGTGGTTTTCATGATCTTGCTTCCATTCCCAAGCACTGTAACCCAAGCCGTGTTACCATCTATAGCCGTCAGTGCCGTTACAATACCAGTAGCGGGCGTCACACCGGTTACCGTGCGGCGCTCCAGGTTACACCGCCATTGGTGCTACGGGCGTAGTCGCTGCCGCTGCCTTCATCCAGGTCGTAGCCGATTGTCCAGACAGTGTTGGCATCCACGCCCTTCACGAAGTAAGGCGTAGCAAAAGAATTGGGGAAGCCGATGGGCTGCGTCGCCCATTGGGCTTGTGCGGTTGCCCCTACTGATAGCAGACCGGCGAGCAGAAGTACGTGTTTGTTCATGTCAAGGAAGGTGAAGTATGATTTACAGGTTTAGTACTAGAGCGCCAGTGCGCCCGAATGGTTGGCTGGGGACTAGCATTCATAGAAAAAGCCTCCACTCAGGCAGAGTGGAGGCTTTTTCTATCAATACTGATTTATTCTACTACCAGCTTCTGCTGAGCTACACCGGCTTCGGTGCGCAGTTCCAGCGTGTAGATGCCGGCTTTCTCGTTGCTCAGGTCTACGGTGGTAGCCTTGGCAGCAATAGCCGTAGCGTTCAGCGTCTGGGCAGCTACCTGGCGGCCTACTACGTCGAACACGCGAACCGAAGCACCCGATTTCAGGCCCGAAGCCAGCTGCACCGTGAAGATGCCGTTGCTGCTGGGGTTAGGATACACCGACAGCGACTTCTGCAGCTCCGTGTTACGGTTCGACAGAACGTTGGAGCCCGTGTACTTGCCGATAGCACCACCACCGGTCGTGCTGGAGAACCCACCGGCGTAGCCTACTGAAGGCGAAGCGAAGCTAATGGCCGTGTAGGAGGTGCCGGTATCGATATCTTTCCAGGTAGCACCAAAGTCAGTGCTGATGGAAATACCAAACTCCGTGTTGGCGGTAGGAGTCGTTACGCGGCCGTCCAGACCAGCACTAACGAAGGCATTTGTGCCGCGTACACCAGATACATCGTACCGATGGAAGGGCGTGGAATAGGCCTGGGGAGCCCAGGTTGCGCCACCATCATTGGAGCGCACCAGGTTGCCAGTGCCGTCATAGGCCAGGCCGTGCTGCGCGTCACCGGCGAAGGCAATACCCGAAACCGAGGTAGGAATGCCGGTGCTGGCAGGCGCAACCCAAGTCAGGCCACGGTCAGTTGACTTGAACACGCGCGAAGGCGTGGTAATGGGCGGCGCGCCGGTTCCACCCTGAAACAAGGTGGTGAACCACACCGTGTTACCCACGGCATAATACTGGCTTACTACGCCGTATTCGTTGGCGTTCAGCGGCGTGTTGTTAGCAGTGCGAGGCACTCGGGTCCAGGTAGTACCGCCATTGTTGGTGGTGTATAGCTCGAAGAAGTTCACTGAGCTGGTTGCCGTGCGGTTGGGGTCGCCCTGGCAAACGCCGTTCTGGGCGTCGAAGAAGTGTACCCAGTTGGCAAAGCCATTGGGAGAGCCAAACTGCACACCGGGAGTGGTTGCGGCGCCGGGGGTAGTCTGAGGAACCCAGGTAGCACCGCCGTCGGTGGTTTTGGCAATCAGGCCGGTTCCGTCGGAGCCGTGGTACATGGCAGCCCAGGCAGTGTTAGCATCCAGGGCATACATACCACCGGCAGTGTAGCCCGAGAGGCCTGTTGGCGAAATGATGCCGCCCTGCCACGTAGTGCCGCCATTAGAAGTACGTACGTAGGTATTCGCGTTCAAAGAAGTGCCTACAACCGTACCAGCCAGACCCCAGGCCGTGTTGGCATCGATAGCCTGAATGGACTGGAACTGATAGTCCGGAGCTAGCGTGGAGTTCTGCGGTGTAAATGTCTGACTGTAGCCTTGCAGGCCTAGTCCGAGCAGGAAAGAAAGGCTAAGTAGCGTTTTTTTCATGGTAAGAGGAATGTTGATTAGGGTGATTTGAGGGAAACCAGGGTTTTCGCTGGCCAATGTAACTACTTTCCTGCATTTCGAGAAAGCCTAAGGCTATTAATAGCAGAAAGCAAACCCCTGCTATTATCAGCGTTGTATAGGCTTCCAGATGGGCTGTATGCTGTGCTACGCGTAACGGCCATCTTAAGTTATAGTACTACAGCTTCATTTTCTTCAGCCTGTGTGCCAACAGGTCATCACAGTACTTGGACACTCTCCGCTGTAAATTCCTGCGTGTCGCGCAGTGAGCAGTACGGGCTGTAACCAAAGGCAGAATGGCCGGTTCTTCGGTGTGCTCACCTAAATTCGCATAATAGTTCTGAGTTTCTAAAAATGGTCCGCTAAAAAGAGCGACACAACGGTAATATCCAATTTCAGGGCATAAATTTCCACTCGTTGCTATCTAATTTTGCAGTGCAGAACACTCGTTACATCCTACCATCTAATGCATTAGCGAAATCGCACAGCTCTCAACAATTCCTAGCGAATCAAAACACGCATACGATTATCAGCTGCTGCCGTTAGCCTCATAGCGGCCTCTTTTTCGGCTCAGGCAGCTAACCCTGTGCTCACCATCAAAGGCCTATCAACCACCGGCGACAACACCGCGTTTGTTGATCAGATAGAAATTCTATCCGGCACTTCGGGCACCACTGTAGTGGGAGCTGCTGTGTTCAATAACAGCTTCGAAACTTCTGATCCCCTGTTTTTCACCAACTTTGGCTATGTGCCTACCGGGGCCGGCTGGAGCTTTAGTGGAGGCTCCGGCATCTCCGTAGAAGGTAACAGCAGTGGATTCAATTCGCCTTCAGCTCCGCAGGGCACCCGGGTAGCTTTTTTGCAGAACGCAACACAAATTCAGCAGACCCTGAACCTGGGCGCCGGTACATACCGCTTGCGCGTACGAACAGCTCAGCGCAATTACCCTGCCGGCACCACTAACACCCAGCGGCTGCAGTTCCTTATTGATGGGGTTGTTTTGACGGTTGGCACTGGCAATGCCCAGTCGGTACAGCCTTCCGCCACTACTTTCTCTAGCGCTAACACATATACTACGAACAGCTTTACGGTAGGCGCTTCAACGCCATTTTCCGCAAGCTCGTTCGAGCCTAGCCGCAATGCACGCAACTGAGGTGGTCTAGCTAAGCCGGACAGAGTTGGGACGTTGTTTGAAGGTGGGTTTCGAAGTGATTAGGCGCGAGGTATCCGAGCGCGGAATGCCGCCGCTCGGCGTTGTAGTAGCTGATTTCGAGTTTGGCTTCGGTCAGGCCGGGGAAGCTGCCGCCGTCGAGCAGTTCGGCTTTGAAGCGGCTCCAAAACGATTCGGCGTGCGCGTTGTCGTAGCAGTTGCCGCGCCGGCTCATGCTTTGCAGTGGGCCGTGTTGGGCGACCAGGGCTTTGAAGCGGGTAGCCGTGTACTGACTGCCCTGGTCGGAGTGCACGACCAGTCCAGCCGAGGGCCGGCGCACGACCAGGGCCCGGCGCAGGGCCTCGCTCACGAGGTCTTCGGGCATGGCGAAAGCGCACGTCCCAGCCCACGATTTTGCGCGAGCAGCGGTCGAGCCACACGGCCAGGTAGAGCCAGCCGCCGCCCTGGCGGGGCAGGTACGTGACGAGAGCCCACCCACACTTGGTTCGGGGCGGTGGGGGCCGGTTGGCCGAGCAGGCGGTTGGGGGCGGCGCGCACGGCCGGGTCGGAATCGGTGGTGCGGGGCACGAACGAGCGGGGCTGCTGGGCGCGCAAGCCGTGGGCGTGGAGCACACGGCGGATGCGCCAGCGGCCCACGCCGTGGCCTTCGGCCTGCACCTCGGCCCGCAGCCGGCGCGTGCCGTAGCGCTGGCTGTGGCGTACAAAGGCTTGACGTACGGCTAGTTGCCAGGCCGGCTCAGGCACGGGTTGGCCCTGCCGCCGGCACCAGGCGTAGTGGGCGCTGGGCGCGATGTGCAACACGCGGCAGAGCTGGCGCACGGGCACCCGCACCTGGCACTGGGCGATGTAGCGGTAGGTGCTCACCGGGTCGGCTGGCCGAAGATGACCAAGGCTTTTTTTAAAATATCCAGCTCCTGCGCCAGCCGCTTGTTGGCGGCGCGCAGGGCGCGCACCTCCGGGTCACGGGCCACTTCCTCACTGCCCACCTCGGCCACGAGCTGGGCCTGCTGCCAGCGGTAAAGCAGCTTGGGACTGATGCCCAGCTCGCGGGCCGCGGCTTGCGTACTGCGGCTCTCAGACGCCAGGCGCAGGGCCTCGACCTTGAACGCCTCGTCGTATTTACGCCGTTTGTCGGGCGACACCCCGCTGGTTTTTGCTGCCATAACAGAAGAAATATACGTCCTTCTTCTGTCCGCCTTGCCTAGACCACCTCAAAACGCAAAACGCCCCAGCTACTAGTAGCAGCTGGGGCGTTTTGCGTTTATTGCAGGCTTACTTTACACCCACTTGTTGTCCAGTACGGCACCGTTGGCGTTGATTTTGTTGGCCGAGATAGTTAGGCTCAGCGTCATCGACGTATTGGTATCGGCACCACGGGCATCAAAGTGCTCGGCGTAGCTTACGCAGTAGGCTTCCTCGAAGGAAATTTCCTTCAGCGTCGAATCCTGGTCGATGCGCTTGAAGGTGATTTTACCACTTTCGCGCTTGTAGGGGTCCAGCATCCAGCTGGTCAAGGAGGCGCTATCGGTAGAAACGATAGTCACTTTGATAGTGCCGCCCTGCACTTTGGAGGAAGGACGACCTTTGTCGTCGATGGCTTGGTCGAAGGAGTAGCTGCAGCTTACTACTTCGCAGTCGCCGCTGCCAGCGGCATTGAAGAATGCACTAAATGAGGCCATACTACAAACTGGTTAAGGTTGAAAAATGGTTGAAAAGAAAAAGAATAATTCTACTTCCGGTCATTTGCCTCACTACCACAGCACATCGTCACACGTATTCTCCCTCTACTGCTGTTTGTATTCAGCGTTCCAGTCGCGGCCCGGATCATCCGGGTCGTCGCCCTTAGTACCATCCAGCGACACCAGGAAGGTTTTAGCCGGGAAATACGGCACCATGTGTATATCGAGCAGAATGCGGTCCTTCTGGTTCGGGTCGCGCTCAAACTTTTTGATGGAAAACTTCTCAATCAGTTTTCCGGGGCCTGCAATACCATCCAGGAAGCGTACAATCTGGCTTTGGATGTCCATGCGCATGTTGTGGTCCCAGTTTTCGAAAGCCCGGCGGTTGAGGAAGTCTATCAGCACCTTCGTGACGTAGTCGAATACCCGCACTACTGAATAGGTCTGCAGGCCAATATTGTCACCGTTGAACAGCGTTTTGGCTGAGAAAGCCATTACCCGGCCGTACTCGTTTACCATGGGTACCAGACCCAGCTTTTCGAGGTTGGCAATTTCGCTTTTTCGCAACGGAAACCGTACACCATCTACCTCGTTCAGCGTACCGTGCTTGCGGCCTGCCGTCACCTGCGAGGCCAGCGTACTGTATATCCGGCCGGCTAGTGCTGAGGAGGGAGGTACAAACAGGTCTTCCTCCTCCCCTACTTCCTCCAGCTTGCCCCGGCCTACTAACCAGTTACAGGCCATAATGACGTTGGACTTGTGCGAATCAGCCCCTGTCAGGTTGGCTTCCTCAAACAGTTCGATTACGTCGTCGGGCGTATCGTAGTGCTCGAAGTCCGTGACGAGCATCACCTTGTTCTTGTGCGCAATCTTAGCCCACTTGTCCACCACTTTGTTGGAGCCCAGATATCCGGGCACTACCAGCAGGGAGTAGTTGTCGCGCAGGTCAAGCCGGTCATAGTTCTGCTCCAGCTCGTTGGACACCGCGTCAATAAACGTAGTATTGTCCAGGTCCTGCAGCTGGTCTTTGTCGGCGTTCAGGATAGAGATATTCTTTACCTCATCCTGATCCGTATTGCGGTAGAACAGCGCCATAGAGCGGTAAGACTGCTCCATGTCATGAGTAGCCTCAATGGCTTTTCTGAGATTGTCGGTGAGCTGTGCTTGCGAGCTTTCTACCTGCTGCTCGCACTGCTCTACGGCATCGGCAACTGAGTCTGCCTGGCTGAGCATTTCGTGCCAAAGCGCAAGCCGCTTTTTTAGTTGCTGCCGGTCGGCCTTTTTGCTGTCTTCGGTGAGGAAGATTTTTTTGCGCGCTTTCTTTTCCGGGTTGAGGTTGGAAGCGCCGTCAATGGTAGTTTCCAGCAGGTCGAAGCCGCCGAACTTAGCCAAGGTCTGGGTATTCTGCTCCAGGCTGGGAGCGTGTTCCCGCTCGCGGGAGCCCGCAACAGCAGGTTTCTGAGGTTCAGTCGCCATATAGAGAGGAGGCTCTACAGAGTTTAGTAGAAGGAAGGAAACAGATAGAGGAGTAAGCCAGCGGCTAATCCAGCTCTTCTATCATGGCCTGAATGGCCGCCAAAAACGCGGCTTTGGTTTCCGGAGTATCCAGGGCCGACTTCAGGATTTTGTTGGACTTGAGCTGCCGCAGCAGCTTCTGCAGATCATCAGTCTGCGTGCTCAGATCCTGCAGAAAGCGGCTCTGATTGATAATACCCTTCTTGCCAAAGTCGCCGAGCGACTCAAACCGCAGTGTTTCGGGGATGGAAGTGCCATCAGCCTTCTCAAACTCCACGTCCACTTCTGGCTTGAAGTGCGCGAAAACGGCCTCCGGGGTGCGAAGTCCTTCCACTACCTGTGCCCGCAAAGGCGGGTCGGCGGTGAGTTTCTGTACCAGTAAGGTCCGGTTGAGGGGAATATCAGTAATGGCCTCCTGAGCATTATCTAGTTTGCGCTCCTGGCCGCCTATTCCGTAGTTGTACATAAGAAAAGGATTACGCTTGATGCTTCACTATCAACTGCTCCGTATACGGGGCTTCGAGAAGTAAGGTACAGGAAATTCCGATATCGTCTTAGAAAATACTGTGGTTCCTAATTATTTTACATATCCCGGAAACGACGCCTTACCAGTACCAGAGTGGCCGCTTTGCTGCCCCGGGCTACTTATGGTTGATGATATTCTTCTACCTTACCACCATAGTCCTACCTCTTTGTTGCGTAGGCAGCTATGCTGATACTTCTGCGGCTTTGTTTTCCATTACTATCCTATGGCCTACACCGACGAGTTAAAACGCGCCCTGCACATTGCGCAAGCCGTGGCCCACGAGTACCGCCACGAATACTACGCTGCCCCTCACCTGCTTACGGCGCTGCTCCACAACGAAATAGGCCTGGCTTCGTGGCTGGCCGTGGACCTCGGCAAAGACATTCATTACCTGCGCGAATGGGCTGAAGTACGCCTCGAAGGCCTGCCCAAAGCCGTGCGCCCGCCCGAAATGCCCACCGCCGACAAAGACCTGAAGCCGGTGCTGGAAGTGGCCGACCTGGTGGCGCTCCAGCTGTCCAAAGACCAGACCGACCCGCTTTGTGCGCTGGCGGCCCTGCTCCGGCCGGGCCTCACCTACACCACCGAGCAGCTGAAATCGTTGCCGCTCACCCAGCGCGAAGTGGTGGAAGCCGCCGAGCCCGACGCCCTGCAGCCCGTAGCCGTGGGCGCCGATGGGCAGGAGTCGGCGCCGCTGACCGACCGCGCCGCGCCGGCCGGCAAGCAGGGCGCGCTGGCGACCTATTGCGTGAATAAAACCGAACAAGCCGCCGCCGGCAAGCTGGACCCGATTGTGGGCCGCGACCGGGAAACGCGCCAGATGGCCGAAATTCTGGGCCGCCGCACCAAGCCGAACGTGCTGCTGGTGGGCGAGCCGGGCGTCGGGAAATCGGCGCTGGTGGAGGGGTTTGCCCAGCAGATTGTACAGAAGAAGGTGCCAACCCATTTGCAGCAGGTGACACTGTTTGAGCTGGACCTGGGCACGCTGGTGGCCGGCGCGTCTTATAAGGGCGAAGTGGAGGACCGGATTAGGAGCGTGCTGAGCGAAATCAAGCAGTACACCCGCGCCATTCTGTTCATCGACGAGATTCACGCCCTGCTCGACCCCAAAGGCTCGGCCGGCGCGGGCATTGCGCAGCTGCTGAAACCCGAGCTGGCGCGGGGCGAAATAACGGTCATCGGGGCTACTACCGGCGACGAGTACCGCCAATACATCGAGGCCGACGAAGCCTTCAACCGCCGCTTTGACGTGCTGCGGGTGGAAGAGCCGAGCGTAGTAGTGGCCGAGCGGATGGTGAGCAGCGTGCTACCCTACTACGCCAGCCACCACGGCCTGCAGGTGGGCACGGGCACTGTGGAGGAGGCCGTGCGCCTGGCCAAACGCTACATCAAAGACCGGCAGCTGCCCGACTCGGCCATCGACCTCGTGGACCGCACCATGGCCGCCATCCGCATGCTCGACGACCACGCCGGGGCCGAGCTGCTGCAACTGCAGCAGGACTTCGAGACGCTGGTGGAAACCAGCCGCGAACAGCCGGAGGCGGAGCGCCTGAAAGAGCTGCGCTGGTTTCTGTATCAGGTGCAAAACCAGGTCAGCCACCTCTGGCTCAATCAGCTCGACCAGGAGCAGCAGCCCGACACGCTGGAAACCTTTGAGGCGCTGGAAACATACATTCGGGAGCTGCTGGCGGCGGTAGTGGCGCTGTCGGCTACCAGGAAAGACAGTGTGGAGCGCGCTGATATTGCGGCCGTGGTAGCCGGCAAAACCGGCATTCCACTGGGCAAGCTGCAAACCAACGAGCGGGACAAGCTCCTGAACATGGACCAGACCCTGCAGCAGCGCGTAGTGGGCCAAAACCACGCCGTGAAGGCCCTGTGCGAGGCTATTCTGGAGTCGCGCTCCGGCCTCATCAAAGCCGGCCAGCCGATTGGCTCGTTCTTTCTGCTGGGCCCCACCGGCACCGGCAAAACCGAGCTGGCGAAGTCCCTGGCCGATTTCCTGTTCAACGACGAGTCGTTTTTGATTCGGTTTGACATGTCGGAGTTCAAGGAAGAGCACTCGGCGGCCCTGCTCTACGGCGCGCCTCCCGGCTATGTGGGCTACGAGGAAGGCGGCATGCTCGTGAACAAGATTCGGGAGAAGCCTTACTCGGTGGTGCTGTTCGATGAAATCGAGAAGGCGCACAGCTCGGTGTTCGACATCTTCCTGCAGATCTTGGACGAAGGCCGCCTGCACGACCGGCTGGGCCGGGAAGGCGACTTTTCCAACGCCGTCATTCTGTTCACCTCCAACATCGGCAGTGAGCAGATTATCAAGTCGTTTGGCGAAGGGCAGATTCCGGCCACCAACACGCTGATGGAAACCATGAGCCGCCATTTCCGCCCCGAGTTCCTGGCTCGCCTCACCGAAATTGTGCCGTTTGCGCCTATTTCCGAGGAAAACGTGGTGCAGATTTTCGACATTCATTTGCGCCCGTTGCAGGAGCAGCTGCGGCGGCAGGGCATCACCCTCCACCTCTCAGACGACGCCCGCACGCACCTGGCCTTGTCGGGCTTTACGCCGCGCTACGGTGCCCGGCCCATCAAAGGCGTGATTCGGCAGCAGCTGCGGCGGCCCATTTCCCGGATGATTATTGCCGGGGAAGCAGGCAAAGGCACCATTATTTCGCTGGATAAAGCGCCGGAAGCCGAGGAGCTGACCTGGCAAGTGGCAGTGGCTCCCGAAGAACCGACGGCGCAAACTACTGAGCTGCCGGAAGCCTCCCCCACTCCGGCCGAAACGCTGCCCTAGCGGCGGCCCGGATACAGCTGGACTCCTATCAGGCGGCGACGTTAGTTTTATCGGTTACTGTATGGCGTATATCCATGCTGAGCTACACCTGGCGGGCCAGACGTATCCATTGGCAGCCTGCACGTTTGGCTTTCACCAGAACACCGACCAGCGCGGCCGGCCCAATTCCAAGGTGGTCGGCGCGCCCCTGCAGTTGCTGCTGGAGGGCGAAGAAGGCGCCGCCCTGGCCGAGTGGGCCGGCCTGCCCGACAGCCTGCGCAGTGGCGAGGTAGTGTTTTTTCCGGACGATGCCCGCCAGCCCCGGCGTACGCTCGCCTTTACGGATGCGCGCTGCGTGCATCAGCACGTGCAGCTGGTGCCAGGCGCCGGTGAGGCAGCGCACCAGTGCCTGCTGGTGCTGTCGGCGCAGCAGCTGGAGCTGGATGGGCAGGTGCTGGAGCAGCGCTGGCACAAGCCCGCCCTCACGCGCACGGCGGCCAAAGGCCTCAGGCCCAGGCCTGAGGCCACACCAACGCAGACGCTGGCCGCGGGAGGCCTGGTAGCGGAGCTTGTGCAGCAAGAACCCGCTTCTCTTGAGTGGATAGACAAAGAAAAATGGGTCGGCAAGCCTCGCAGCAAAGATGGCTTTCTGGGTAGCCGGGAATTGTCTCGCCGCGCCATAGCCGGATGGGCTAATAAGCTGGCCAACTCATACGGAGTACGCTTGGAAATTCTGTCGAAAGGCTCTCCTATTCTCACTTACATGGATCAACACAAAAAGCAGGGAGGCTTTCAGGCCGGGACTGCCGCTATCTACCTGCGGCCTGGCCCCACGCACTACGAAATGCTGCACGAAGCTGCGCACGCCGAACAGTGGCACCGCTTAGGCGCTGATGACTATGCCCGGCAAAGCCGATTGCAGAAAGAAACGTATGTATATGAGGAGCTCATGAGGCAAAAACCAACCCTCACCCCGCAAGAAATAAAACATGCAACGGCCTACATCAACGATATACGCCAAGCCAGCGGCCTTGCCCCGACAAACACCGAACACTTGTAGCCTCATGTCCTCACTTCCTTCCCTTACTGAAGAAACTGTATTGCAACTGGCTGCACAAGCCTTGGCAGACCGCCAGATTGCCTACGATACCACTACCGGGCTGCAGGCCCGCTACGAGGGCACAAGCACGGGCCTACTTGGCTTTGAAGGCCAGCCGATCAGGCACTGGACTGTTTCCTTCCTGACCAACCCAGGCTTTTTCGACCAAGAAATGTTCTTTATCAAACTAGATGACACAACCCGCAAGGTTCTCTATATACTTGGCCCCCGTGAGTTTATCTTATAAACCGACGGATGCCGCTCGTGCCTGCCAGATACGCCTACGGCAGCAGAGGCAGCTTTAGATCGAATCGGGGAGTTGAAACGCGTCATGTGGGGCCCATCCGCCGCCGGAGTTGCATGGTACATATACTTCTCAACCGCACCGGCAAAACGCCCCTGTTTACCAGTTGGCTTTGGATCTTCTTTTCCTTCGCCCAATGTCCCCCGATGGAATCAGCCGCTAATACGATATACAGGCAAAAGCCCGTGGAATACTTCCCCACCGCTCCGGCCCTGACGCTGGCCCAGGCCATTCGGGAGGATGATGCAGTAAGGATTGACGCTATTTTCAAGCAACACCCCAGCCTCGACCCCAACCAACCGGGCAAGCAGGGCGTCACGTTTCTGTTCTGGGCGTATTCGCACCACCACACCAACGCCATGCGGGCGCTGGTGGCGCATAAAGCCAATGTAAATCAGCCGTTGCGCCTGCCCGATGGCAAAGGCGGCACCGAAACGACGCACCTGATCAATATTGCCACCGAAGGCCCCAAAGACGAGCTGCTGGTGGCATTGCTGGAGCTGGGTGCTGACCCGAATGCGAAGGATGAGCGGAAGATGCCCGCTCTGCTCAACGCCGTGTATAGCAACAACTACACGCGCATGAAGATCCTGCTCGACCATGGCGCCGACATCAATGGCACAGACAGCGCCGGCGGAACGGCAGCAGCTACGCTGGCCAGCCTCAACAACTTCGAGATGGTACACTACCTACTGGAGCGCGGCGCCGACTGGCGACTTAACAACGGCGAAGTAGCGCTGAGCACGCAGGAAAAGAGCGTCGGCAATCCTGAGGCAACCCGGTGGCAGATCAAGGTGAAGCAGCTGCTACTCGCCCGCGGCGTTAAGTTCCCGGTGCCTTCGTCGGGGGCGAAACGCTACGCTGCCATCCGGGCCAAATGGGAACAGACGCCCGAGGGCCGCGCCTGGCGTGAGAAGCTCGATGCGCTGGGCGCCCAGCCCGAGGTAGTGGGCAAGGCCTAGACGCAGCAGGAAGACCAGGCGTTTGCCGCCATGAAAACCTGGATGAAGCAGCAGGGCATACCGGAGCCGCCTTTCTTCACGCCCTCCAAGTAGCGTAGCGGCTGCCGGCTCGTAGCCGGCAGCCCGCGCCTTCGCCGATTACATACCGGCCGCTGCTACGCTCACCTCATACGGCAGGTTCATGGCCGACTGGCTGGCCAGCAGCACCTGCAAATCGTGGGCGGCGCGCTGCCACTCCGGTGCCGAAAGGCGGCTGCCGGGCGCGGGCGTCAGTTGCACCTGAATGCAGCGCACAAAACCCGCCGTGGGTGTGGCGCCGTTGCGGAAGCCCTTCCCGATGTGCACCTGGCTAAGCTGGCTGCCAAGCTCGGCCCAGCATGCCGCCCGGATATCCTCCTGCGTCACGATACGGTTGCGGCTGAGCAGGTTTTTGCGGAGCGCGTGCACCCGTTCCTCGGGGCGGGGCCGCTCCCGGCCGCCGCTCGTGGAAGTCAGCAGGTGCACGCTTTCCAGGTAGTGGCCGTCGTAGACCTGCAGGCGGGTTCCGGTGGGCAGGCGGTTGGCGGCCTCCCCGTCGCTCGACCAATACTCCAGGTATACGCTGTCGTTGGCGTCGCGCGGGCGCAGCATCACATAGGGCGTCGGGTCGCCGCTGGCTTCTGCCTCCGTCTGGCTGAGGCGTTCTTCCAGCCGGGCTAGGTTCTGGTTCAGCTCGCGCAAGGTATTGGCCACAAAATCGGTGCCGGTGGCGGTAAAGGCCCGGCTTTCGTCGCGGAGCAGATCGAGCAGTTCCAGCAGGGCTTCCTTGCCCGAGCGGGCATCAAAGCGGCCGGCTCCGTAGCGCAGCGTGTAGGTGTCGGTTTCATGCTCCTGCAGGCTGCTGAGCGTAGTGGAGCGAAATACCACGTTGCGCAGGCTGTACACTTCCCTGATGGCCAGAAACGCCTCCTCCGAAGTCAGCGGAAAGATATTGAGGGCAGGCTGCAGCCGGAACAGGTGCTTGTGGAGCCGCCGGTTGAGGACCGGAAAGCAGTTGAGCCCGCAGGTGAGCGAAGCCAGGGCTTCGGGCGGCAGAGCCGGCGAAAAGCGCATTTCCAGCCAGATAAGAGGCTGCACGAACTTCTCGCGCACTTCCGGCGCGAAGCGGGCGGCCAGGGCCGCCGGAAACGTTTCGCGCAGGTAAAACTGCAGGTCGGTGGCCGGTGTGGGCAGCAGCCGCACAAAGCTGGGCGCGTACAGATTGCGCACGTGCTGCTCTACGCGCTGCAGAAAGTCGTATTCCTGATGAAGCAGCGGCGTAGCCTGCGAAGAATCATCCAGGCCCTGCGCCACCGGCAGGCTTCGGTCGCCCAGCCGCCACACTTCTCCGGGCAGATACGCCAGGTAAGACTCGCGGCGGGGCTCGTTCAGCCAGTCGAAATAGAACAGGAGGTCCGCCAGCGACGTCACGTCCGGGTGCAGCTCCAGCCCCAGCCAGAGGCGTCGGTACTCGGCGGGCTCGAAGTGCGTGGCGGCCGCCATTGGCACCTTCTGCCCCGCTCCTTCCACACGCCACACCTGGTCGTCGGTGGCTAAGTAGCGCACGGCGCCATCGGTGAGGCGGGTGGGTTGCACGGGCGAGAAGAACATGCCGGCTCCGGTGGCTGCCCGGCCCGCTCCGGCGCGCAAAAACAGAAACTGCGCCTCGGCCGGCAACAGCAGCTGCGGCTCGCGCGGCGGGGCCTGCGCAATGGCGTGGGCCGGCCGGGGCGCATCCACCACGTCGGGGTTGAGCAGGCTGGCCAGCCGCTCCACCAGCCGGTATTGGGTGTTATTGATTTCCTGCCCGATTTTCTCCAGCTCCACGGCGCAGGCTTCCAGCAGCAGCTCCACCAGCGGGTCGAAGCCGTCCATGTCGGCCTCCGTGTAGCCCCACATGTCGGCGGCTTTCTGAATAAGGCGGCTCTTGATACCGGCTTTGGTGAAATCCTCGGAAGACTGCATTGCGGATACGGCTCAGGTAAACTTTACTTACACGACGGATAGCGGAGCCACGAACAGGCTGGCCCGGAACGCAAATGGCTCGTTGGTGCGGTGCAGCACGGCGCGCACCGTTACTTCCAGCCGCTTCCGGATCCGTTGGCTCACGCCTTTCATCTCGAAATCCTCGACCCCGACCAGCACTTTTACCTGCTCCAGGCGCGGCTCCCGCCCGGCAATGACTTTCTCCACCGACCGTTGCACGTTGTCCTTCCAGCGCATGTTGGTCATGGCCTCGAAATCCTGCTGCCACACCACGCAGCCGAATTCCGGGTCGAAGCGCGACTCGCCGAAGTGCGTAGTGAGCATCAGGTACAGATGCTGGGCAATGGACTCCTGCGCCGAGCAGCGGGCCAGCGGCCGGCGCTGCAGCAGTTCCTCAAAGTTCAGGGGCAGGCGGTAGTATTCGTTGCTCATAATGTGCACCAGGGCGGCAGCCAGCGGTTTATTTATACCCGAAGATTCCCCGCTTGCGGCCCAGCTCCTTGTCGATGGAGTCAATCATCTTCTCCACGCTTTCCTTCATGTTGCCGGAGGTGGAATTAGGGTCCTGCAGAATAGCCACGAAGCCTTTGCGCGCCTGTTCCAGCATTTCCTTGCGCTGCTCCTTGCTCATGCCCGAGGCCCGCAGGCGCAGGCAGTCGGCGTTGTTGAACCGCACCTGGTCGGTGAGCAGGGCTACCTGCTCGTTGCTTTCCTGCAGGCGGTTCTGCAGGTCGGCAGTACGGCCGCCGCCCCCACCTCCCCCGCCACCGCCGCCACTGATCATCACGGGCGCGGGCCGGTTGGAGGCTGCTGCCTGGTAGGTAGCCAGCAGTTGCTTGGTCTGGGCCAGCTCGGCGGCCAGCTGCTCCTTGCCCGACACGTCAATCCCCTTCTTATCAAGCGACTGACGCAGGAAATCCACTGTATTACGGTTGCTGCGGAACAGGTCGAAGTCGCGCAGCACGTTGTGGGCCAGGCGCTTGTTAGTCATGAACTGCATGCGGCTGGAGTCGCGCCGCAACTCGCTCAGCGTTACGGCAATGGCGTTCAGGTAGTCCTGACTCCGCTTGTTGAGCTCCCCTACCACCAGGTCGTTGCTTTCGGCGCGCAGCTGCCGGTCGTTGAGTTCGATGCGCTGCAGGTAGCCCGTCAGCGTATCGAGCTGTACCAGCAGTTTCTGTTGCTCGTTGCGCGTGCGTTCCAGCTCCCGCTTCAGCTTCTGGTTTTCATCGGCAATCGAGCCATCCGAAAACAGGTAATAGGATGCCAGCAGCGGCAGGGCCAGCGCCAGCACATAGAAAACAAGGAATTTCCAGAGGCGGGTAGTGCGTTCGGCGTGGTTGAGAGGCTTCATGCAGGCGGGAGCAGTGAGGAGCTAAGAGCGAAATTAGAACGGATTCCAGCGCGTAACAGGCTTTTCCGGCGCGGCCGTGGGGGCCACGGGATTCTCATTGATGAAGGTTTTCCAGCCTTCTTTGTTCTTGCCGATATACTCCAGCTGCGTAAGCTGCCGAAACACGTTGGCAATCAGCTGCCACAGCGCGTACTGCTGGGCCAGGTGCTCGTGCACGCGGTGGTGGTCGTAGCGCATCGTGACGGCGGCACTCAGGGCGTTGAGCAGCGTGGCGGGCTGCGTTTCCGTCCATTGTTCGAAGTATTTGAGCATTTCTTCCCGCTCGGTTTCCGTCAGGCAGTCGAGGGCGGTTTTTACGTGTTTGGCCAGCCGCAGCAGTGTGTCGAGAAGGTGCAGCGGGGGCTGGGCGGCGGCACTCAGGTGCAACGTGGTGAGGTGCCCGGCCAGCGCGAATACGGCCCGCTCGGCCAGAAACTGTACCTGCTCGCCGAGGTGGCTTTTCTTGTCGGGGCGCTGCTTTACTTTATGGATGATCTTGAAGCCGTCCGTTTCAATCTCCTGCAGCAAGTGCTCCAGCTGGTGCAGCCATTTCAGCAGGGCCGGGTGGCTGCTCAGAGCGGTGCTGGGCGGAATAAACTGCGTAACGGGCCGCAAAGCGCCTTCCGCGTACACCAACTCTCCTACTACCAGATGAAAAGAGCTGACCGCGGAGGTGTTCACCTGCTGCGTTGGCACCACGCTAAGCTGGTACTCGGGGCGGGTGTAGGGGTGGCGCGGTGGTATTTCTTCGGGAGCCGGCTGGCCCATAGGCACCCGCACGTACGGGTTCACGGACACCACCACGCTGAAACGCAGCTGCTCGGTGGCCGTGGGCAGGTTGAAGTCCGTCAGTAGCTGGGCGAGGCTGGTGCGCAGCGTAAGCGGCTCGCTGCCCCCGGTAATTTCAATGCGCGCTCCGCCAGCCGTTACGGCCCGGCAGTGCGTCAGGCGGGCCTGCACGCCCTGCTGCTGGTCTACGCTGAGCAGCAGCTCAAACGAAGACAGGCCATGCGGATCGGTGGGCAGCAGACCGTAGCAGTGTGCGCTCAGCCCTACGGCCGTTGCATCGCGCAGGTGCTCAGTGGTAAACTGTTCAAGCTCGGTGAAGTGGCGCCGGGAAATTTTCATTCCATCAACCCAGTTCACGGGATAGTGCTTGATTTCGGGTAGCATAGAGAAGTGCGAAAGAAGAACCGTTGTAACGCGGCAGCCGGAGCAGGGGCTGCCGGAAAAGCGAAGCTTAGCGCTTCACGCGCTGAGCCACAATGATGTCACCTTGCTTGAGAAAATTGTCGCGGAAGCTATAATCGGGGTTAAGATAGCGCCGGGGTTGCCACCAGCGCTGCTTGGGGTAGAAAATCCAGCCGTACGGTTGGCCCTGCTCATCCAGATACTGAATGGCCTGCTCAGGCTTGAGCAGGTTGTAGTCGGTGAGAAAGATCTGAAACAGGTCGGCGAAGTGCATTTCGTAGGGCGCCTTCGACGAAAAATCGTGGTAGAGCGACTCGCCGAAGCGGCGCGACATCCAGAAGTGGACCACCATAAAGTTGTTCAGGTCCATGCGGGCCAGGTCGGGGCCGGGCGCGTTTGCCTGGTAGTACCACAGCTTGTAGGCGCGGTGCGGAATCCGCTGCCAGCTGCGGTAGGCCTCGTAGAAGAAGTAGGGAATGACGGCGGGCAGCGTGGCCATCACGAATGCGGTAGGCGCCGTGCGGCCCTCCAGCCCCGGCAGCCACACCAGCAGCGCCACGCCCAGCGCCCCGGCCATCCAGCCGAGCGTGGTCATGACAGTGCCGTGCACCCACTCGTCGGCATCAAACCAGGGCAGCCACTGCTGCTGCGCATACAGATGAAAGCAGCCCAGCAGCACCGAAGCCGCCTGTAGCAGCAGAAACGTGGTTTTGAACGGCAACGGGCTGTATACGGCGCCGGCTCCCAGCAGCGCAAACAGCACCAGGCTACTCAATAGGTATAGAAAAACGCTGATAAACGTCGGATTCTGCTGCAGGCCGGACCGCGCCGAGGAAAACATATTGTTTGCTGCACTGCGCGCCTGAGCTTCCGGGTTGGGAGTCAGCATAAGTTGTTCTGGCTTTTAGTAAGTAAAAAACACTCGTATCAATTGCTGGCAACCCGGAAAACAGAGAGTAGTGGCAGACCACATCGGCTGGCAGCCGAAGTAGCACGTAACGCCACAGATTACCTTGCTTTACCTAGTTTTAGGCTTGCAGGTTACCTGTTCCGTATCCCGGGCCGGCTTCATCCGTTTGTAAGTTGTCAGAAAAAAGATAGTATGCCAAACCACAGCCCATTTGGACACTTCTTCGGCTGGGCGGCACCGGCGCCGGCCGCGCCGCCCAGCCCCCCGCCCACCTCGGCCCGGCTGCTGCTGGAAAAGCTGCGGCGCCAACCCATCGACCTGCGGCTGGAAGTGGTACTGGCCGATTTGCTGGCACACGGCTACCAGCTCGATGAGTTTGTGGTGCGCCCCGCCAGTTTGTTTGCCCGGCGCTACCGCCGCGACATCGGGGCCATAACCGAGGAGCCTACCGACCGGTGGCACAGTCCCAAAATCGGCATCGAGGTGCATCGGGAAGGGCTCTACGACGCGCTGCCCCAGCAGTTGTTTCACCATCCCGGCGACCCCACGCCGCAGCAGGGCGCGCGGGCTATGGTAGAAGACATTCAGGCCCAGCGCCGCCGCGAAAAAGCCACCCGGCGGTTTTTTCTTCCTCTGGAGCAGGAGTTTTTCCGGTTCCGGGTGCTGCTGGAGCAGGAGGAGCGCCGCTACATGACCAACCTGTCGGCGCAGTGGTACAACGAGGTGCTGGCCCGCTTCTGGGAGCTCTCGGGGCAGCTGCCGCCCAAGCAGGTGACGGCGCTGCTCTACCTGCTGCCCCTGGCCCACCGCATCACCGGCGACCTGGACCGCACGCGACAGGTTTTCGAAAGCATCCTGGAAGTACCTGTGCGCCTGCGCACCATTGCGCCCCTCACCTTCGAGCCCGAAACCAGCCAGCCCCTTGGGGCCGCCGGGGTGGCGCTGGGCCAGGGCGAGCTGGGCCGCGACTTTGTACTGAGCGGCGCCTACCACGAAACGCTGCCGGCCCTCGAAATCAGCCTGCAGTCGTTATCGGCGGCGGAGCTGCAGCACTACCTTGCGCCGGACACGTGGCAGTCGCGGGCCCTGAAACTGCTGTGCAGCTACTTCGTGGCGTTCGAAACGGATGTGGTCGTGCGCTACGAAATGTCAGCGTCAAGCCAGTCTTTCGTGCTTTCCGACGAAGGAGATACCGCCGTGCTGGGCTACACCACGGTAGGCCTGTAGCCCGGCAGCCAGTATCAACCGACCTACCTCACAGGACCACACCGTGCCTGTGCGCCGGCCATTCAGCAGACCTTGCATGAACATAATTTATCTGACGGATTTGCTCGGAACCGGCGTGTTTGCCATATCCGGCACGCTGGCGGCCCTGAACAAGAACAAGAGCCACGATGTGCTGGCGCTGTTCATTTTCGCGTTTGTAACCGCCGTTGGGGGCGGCACCCTGCGCGACGTCATCATTCAGGCCTATCCGGTGGCCTGGATCAGCGACGCCAACTACCTGACGGTCATTACTCTGGGCGTAGTCATAGCTATTGCCTGCCGCCGCTGGTGGCTGGGCATTCTGCACCGTCCGCTGCTGTTATTTGACACGCTGGGCATCGGCATCTTCACAATTATGGGCCTGGAAAAGGCACTGAACGCGGGCGTCAATACGTGGGCGGCGGTTCTGCTGGGCATCGTTTCGGCGCTGTTTGGCGGGGTTATCCGGGATACGCTGGCCAATGAGGTGCCGCTGGTGTTTGAGCGCCAGCTGTACGCTACGCCCTGCCTGACGGGCGCGGTGGCCTACGTACTGCTGCTGCCGCTGGGCCTTCATCCTACCCTCGTGTTCCTGCTGGCAGTGGGCGTGATAACCGGCTTCCGGCTGCTGGCTATCCGCAAACGCTGGGCGCTTCCCGCCGTCCGGGCCTAGCCGGTGGCCGCGGGCTGTTGGCCGGCCGCTTTCCCCGAAAAACCGCAGGCGGCTTCTCCCGACCGGAATTTGGTGCCACCTTTAAGGTCCCTTTTGCAAGAGCCGATCAGAATGAACGCCACGGAACGAGAAGAGCGAGAGTACCTGGAACACATCAAGGAGCAATTGACGCGGGCTGTTGTCCGGGTAGATGAAGCCGTCAAACAGTCGTCCAACGAGCTGCGGCAGAAGAAAAGCTACATCCACGAGCACCAGTCCGGCATGGATGAGGCCGATATGGTGGCGGCCGGCCAGTCCATCAACCGCATGGCCTTTACGGGCGAAGCTGCCGTAACCCGGAAACGCAAGCTCCTGAAGCTCATGCAGTCGCCGTACTTCGGGCGCATTGATTTTGCCGCTCAGGGCCAGGCCACCGTGCCGGTCTACATCGGCATGTACTCCTTTTTCGATGAGCAGCAGCGCGCCAACCTGATCTACGACTGGCGCGCCCCGGTCTCGTCGATGTTCTATGATTTCGAGCTGGGTGAGGCCTCCTACCCCACGCCTTCGGGCACGGTGCGCGGCACCATCGAGCGGAAGCGGCAGTACAAGGTCCGGGACGGGCGGCTGGAATTCATGATCGAAAACGACGTGAATATCCACGACGACGTGCTGCAGCGCGAGCTGGCCAAGTCCTCGGACGACAAAATGAAGACCATCGTTGCCACGATACAGCGCGACCAGAACGCCGTAATCCGCAACGAAACCGCCCCGGTCATGGTTATTCAGGGGGTGGCCGGCTCGGGCAAAACCTCCATTGCCCTGCACCGCATTGCGTTTCTGCTCTACCGCTACCGCGAAACCATAGCGGCCCGGGACATCCTCATCATCTCGCCCAACAAGGTTTTTGCCGACTACATCTCGAACGTGCTGCCCGAGCTGGGCGAAGAGCACATTCCGGAGATGGGCATGGAAGAGCTGGCGGCCGACCTGCTGGAAAACCGGTATCCGTTCCAGACCTTTTTCGAGCAGGTTTCGGCGCTGCTGGAGCGGCACGATGCGGCGTTTATTGAGCGCATCCGGTTCAAGTCTTCGTTTGAGTTTCTGAGCCGGCTGAACCAGTATCTGCTCCACATAGAAAACAACTATTTCTCAGTGCGGGAGCTGCGGGTGGGCCGCACCGTGGTACCGGCGGCGCTGCTTCAGCAAAAATTCAAGGCCTACCACCGCGTGCCGCTGCTGAAGCGGTTTGCGCTGGTAGCCAACGATGTGCGCGCGTACGTGCGCGACGCGGCCGGCCGCAAGCTGACGGGCCAGGAAAAAGGCACTATCGGGGAAGCCATACCCTGCATGTTCCGGCTCACTAACGTGCTGGACCTGTACCGCGACTTTTACCAGTGGATCGGGCGGCCCGAACTGCTCCGCATCGACCACCGCCAGCCCCTGGAGTACGCCGATGTGTTTGCTCTCATCTACCTGCGCCTGCGGCTGGAAGGCATTACCGTGTATGAGCACGTCAAGCACCTGCTCGTGGACGAAATGCAGGACTACACGCCGGTGCAGTACGCCGTATTGTCGCGGCTGTTTCTGTGCCGCAAAACCATCCTCGGCGACGTCAGCCAGACGGTGAACCCCTACAGCGCCTCCTCGGCCGAAACCATTGAGCGGGTCTTCCCGCAGGCCGAAGTAGTCCGGCTCAACCGCAGCTACCGCTCCACGCTGGAAATTACGGCCTTTGCGCAGCAGCTCCGGCCCAACCCCGATATCCTGCCTCTGGAGCGGCATGGGCCGGTGCCCGAAATACGACGCTGCAACGGCACAGACGAAGAGCTGGCCGCCATCCGGCAGCTGACTGCGGCGTTTGGCAGCTCCGGCCACCAGTCGTTGGGCATCATCTGCAAAACGCTCCGGCAGGCCGAGCGGGTGCACGAGGCGCTGCCGGCTCCCGGCATTCATCTGCTCACGGAGGAATCCACGTCTTTCAAGGAAGGCATCATTATCACGACGGCGCATCTGGCGAAAGGGCTGGAATTCGACGCCGTGGTGGTGCCTTTTGTGTCTGCCCACTCCTACAAAACCGAAGTAGACAAAAGTATGCTCTACGTGGCCTGCACGCGGGCCATGCACCAGCTCACGCTGACCTATTCGGGGGAGCTTACTGCGTTTCTGGCCAGCTGAAGCAGGGTTGCCCGGTGTGGCGTCTGCCCTGGGTACAGGTGCCAGGCATAAACCGCCTACCTTACGTGCGGTATGCGGCGCTGATGACTTTCCTGAAGGTCCGACGCCGCTGCTTTCTTTTGCCGTTCAGCCCGCGCCGCCAGGGCCCTCCGCCTGGTTCCGGCGTGCGCGTGGCCCGGCAGCCGCTCCCCTGACCCCACTAGCTACTTTTCGGCGTGTATCCCACTATTTCGCTGCTTTCCGTCTTTCGCGCGCTACCCGACGCCACGCTGCTGTTGTCTGCCGAACTGCGTATTGAGGCCGTCAGCAACTCGTATCTGGCGGCCACGCTTACCCGGCGTGAAGACCTGCTGGGGCACTGCATGTTCGAGGTTTTTCCCGATAACCCGGCCACACCGGAAGCTCACTCCGTGCGCAACCTGCGCGCTTCGCTGGAGCAGGTCCTGGCTACCAGACAACCGCACATCATGCTCCAGCAGCGCTACGATGTGCCAGACCCCAGCCGACCGGGCCAGTTTGTGGAGCGCCACTGGCTGCCGCGCAACACGCCCATCCTGGATGAGCAGGGCCGCGTAAGCCACATTCTGCATAGCGTGTCGGATGTTACGCTGCTGGCCGCCGGGCTAGACCGGCACCAGGCTACCAGCGCCGAGCTGCTCGATACTCAGCAGCAGCTCCGGCAGGTTAACCGGGAGCTGGAAGCCCGCGTAGCGGAACGCACCCGCGCCCAGCACGAGGCCCTGGCCGCACTGCGCGAGAGTGAAACCCGTTTCCGCATCATGGCCGATGCAGCGCCCAACCAGGTGTGGGCCGTAAATCCTGACTCCACCATCCGCTACGCCAATCAGGCTTTCCTGGACTTTGTGGGAGTGAGCCTGGAAGAGTACGTGGCCACGGGCTGGTCGGCGTATCTGCCGCCGCAGGAGCTGCAACTGGCGCAGCACACGCTGACCGAGGCCATCCGAACCCGCTCGCAGTACCGGCTGGAACACCGCATGCGCCGCCACGACGGGCAGTACCGCTGGCTGCTGGCGCAGGCGGCGCCGAGCTTTTACCCCAACGGCGACCTGTATGGCTACGTAGGCTCGGCCATCGACATCACCGACCTTAAGCAGGCCAACGAGCAGCTCACCCGCACCAATCAGGGCCTGGACAACTTTGTGTATGCTGCGTCCCACGACCTGAAGCAGCCGGTCAATAACCTGGCAGGCTTGTTTGAGGAGATGCGCCGCAGCAGCACCTTTGCCGACGCGGCCGAGGAGCAGCTGCTGGTGCCGCTGGTGCATGAGGCCCTGCAGCAGCTCAGCATCACCATTGATGATCTGGCCGCGCTGGGCCAGGCGCAGCAGTTCAGCCAGACGCACGCCGAGCTGGTTTCGCTGGATGACCTGACCGAGGACGTCGTCAACACGCTGGAGCCGCAGGTGCGCGTGGCCCGCGCCCGCATCACCACCGATTTTCAGGCGTGGCCGGCCCTGTCGTTTGCCCGCGCCAACCTGCGCACCATCCTGCTCAATCTGCTGGGCAACTCGCTCAAATACGCCGATCCGGCACGGGCGGCCCGCATCCACGTGTCGATGTGGGTAGAGCAGGGCCGGCCGGTGCTGGTGGTAGAAGACAACGGCCTGGGTTTCGACGCGGAAAAGCACGGTACCGAGCTGTTTCACCTCTTCCGGCGGCTGCACACCCATATAGCTGGTACCGGCGTGGGGCTGTATCTGGTGTACCGCATCGTGGAAGCTAATGGGGGCAGCATCGAGGTAGACAGCCAGCCCGGCGAGGGGGCCACGTTCCGCATCCGGTTTGGTACGGCCTAAGTCGTGGCCGGGCGCTGCCGTGCGGGCTGTCGGAATGGGCAGCTCTTCCTAAATTGCGCCGGCTCCTGCCACCAGGCAGCCTGAGCACCGGCAGAAACCAACAGTCCGGTTTCCGCACTTTCTTATCCTTGGCAAAAGCGGGCAGACTGCCCTCACAGGCGCTGTGTTCCGCTGACAAGCCATACCACCTTCCGGCGTGCCGGAATCAACGACACAGACTTATGTTTGATATGATGGGCATGATGGGCAAAATGAAGGAGCTGCAAGAAAAGATGCAGCAGGCCCAGCAGGAAATGCAGTTCGTGACGGCCACCGGCGAGGCAGGTGGCGGCCTGGTGCGCGCCACGGCCAACGGCCAGCGCCGCGTAATCAAGCTCGAAATCGACGAAACCCTCCTCTCCGACCAGGAAATGCTGTCGGACCTGGTGGTAGCGGCCGTGAACAAGGCACTGGACGAAGCCGGCGACAAGGCCAAAGAAGAGTTGAAGCGCAAAACCAGCGGCCTGATTCCCAACATTCCCGGCCTCGACCTCGGCGGTTTTGGCCTCTAGCAGCTCCCCGCCCTCTGCTGCCGAAGCAGCTTCCTGCGCCGATGTGGCCGTGGTCATTCTGAACTGGAACGGCGCGGCCTTGCTGCGCCGGTTTCTGCCGTCAGTGCTTGCCCACAGCAACGGGGCCCGCATTATTGTGGCAGACAATGCCTCCACCGACGACTCGGTAGCGGTGCTGGCGCAGGAGTTTCCGCAGGTAAGCCTGATTGCGCACGCCGCAAACCTGGGTTTTTGCGAGGGCTACAATCAGGCGCTGAAACAGTTGGCGCCAGACCTTCGGTATGCCGTGCTGCTCAACTCCGATGTGGCCGTGACGCCGGGCTGGCTGCAGCCGCTGCGGCAGTTGCTGGAAGAGCGCCCCGCGGTGGCCGCCGTGCAGCCCAAAATCCGCGCCCAGGCCGAGCCGGAGATGCTCGAATACGCCGGGGCCGGCGGCGGCTACCTCGACCGGCTGGGGTATCCGTTCTGCCGGGGCCGCCTCTTCGATACGCTGGAACCCGACCACGGCCAGTACGACGACGCCCGGCCGGTGGCCTGGGCCACCGGCGCCTGCATGGTGGTGCGCCTGAGCGTCTGGCACGCGCTGAACGGGCTGGAACCGGAATTCTTCGCGCACATGGAGGAAATAGACTTATGCTGGCGCCTCTGGAATGCCGGGCATGAGGTGTGGTACCACGGCAGCAGCATCGTCTACCACGTAGGCGGCGGCACACTGCACAAATCGAATCCTCGCAAAACCTACCTCAATTTCCGCAACGGCCTGGCGCTGGTGTACAAGAACACGCACGCCTCGGAGCTGGCCGGTACGTTGGCTACCCGCCTCACGCTGGACTGGGTAGCGGCACTGCGCTTTCTGCTGCAGGGCGAAACTGCCGATGCCCGCGCCATTCTGCGGGCCCACCGGGACTTCTACCGCCGCCTCTCGTACTGGAAGCAGAAGCGCCGGCAGTATCCGCCACGCCTCACGCAGCAGCGGCCGGGGGTGTATCGGGGCAGTCTGGTGTGGGCGTACTTCGGGCAGGGCAAACGCAGATTCTCGGAGCTGGATGCGCGCCTGCTCTCCTGAGTGCCGCCGTTTTGGGCCTCGCTGCGCACCTGGAGCAGGCAGCTCACAAAAAAGCCCGCCCTTGAAACAAGAGCAGGCAGCAACCCAAACGCCCAGGCGCGGGCTACAGGTCCCAGACCGTGCTGCGCTGCCGGCGCATGGCACGGCGCACGTTCATCCAGAAAGCCAGGGCAAAGTAGAGCACAATCGGCGAGCCGAACGTGAAGAACGACGCGTACACGAACGAAAGCCGGACGCTGGTGGAGGAAAAGCCCAACCGGTTGCCCAAGGCATTGCAGACGCCGAAGCTCTGCTTTTCGATGTAGTCGGTAAGACGTTTCATAGCATCCTGTTGTAAAGTCGGAGTGTTGCTAACCTGGTACAAAATAACAAGATACGTGTGCCTGCACAAGCTCAGGCGATGCAAATTCTTTCGAAGATACGTCTCCTGAACGCGGTTTTCCGTTTGTTGTCTGAAATTCCGCCCGATACCCGCCCTATGAGAAGCCTCTCGCCCCCGATTACGCTTGCTGTGCTACTAGCTACGGCCGGTATGCTGCCCGGTTGTACGCTACCTAAGATGCTGAAGGTTGCGCAAAGCGGCCAGCAAGTGAGCGTACAGCCGGCGGTACTGGAAAGTAACGGCGAAAATGTGCTCTTCGAGGTGACGGCCCGCGTACCGGCCAGGCATCTGAAAAAAGGCGCGGCCTATGGCCTCAACCTGCGCTACGCCTACGATACTGGCCTGCGCGAAGACACCCTCGGCCGCCTCTCCTTCGTGTCGGGCGAGTATGTGTACGACGAGGAAAATAAAGACCTGCTGGTACTGAAAAAGCAGCTGGCATTCCCCTACACCCCGGCCAAAAGTCCCGGCGAGCTGCTGGCCCTGCCCGAAGCCCGCGAGCTGAAACCCAAAGGCAAACGGGTGAAAGGCAAGGAATTTCGGGTGGCGCGGGGCATCGTGAGTACGGGCCAACTGGTGGTGCGCCAGGATATGGCCATTGCGCTGCTGGTTGACAACGTAGACAACAACATGAGCGGCACCCGCGTGCTGCCGTTCTTCTTCGATGCCGGCAAGGCCGAAATCCGCAACTACCTGGGCACCAACGTAGCGGCGCTGGAAGATTTCATTGAAGCCAACCAGCGTACTGAGAAGGTGATGATAGTGGCCGGCCACTCGCCCGACTCGCTGGACTCCCACGACCAGCGCCTGGCCGACAAGCGCGTGCTGGCGCTGCAGAAGTATTACAAAAACCGCGTCGATACGGATTCCTACCTGAACCGCGTGCGCGACATCGACTTCGAAACCGAAGCGTACCACCGCCGCTGGGACCTGTTTCTGAGCAAGGTGCAGCAGTCGGCGCTGAAGCCCGCGCAGGTGGATTCGGTGCTGCTGCTCATCAACGATACGCCCGGCACCTATGCCCAGAAGGAAAAAAGCCTGCACAAGCTCTCCTACTTCGACTATCTGGAGCAATACATCTACCCGGTGATGCGCTTCGGGACGGTAGCGGTGCAGTACACGGCCCCTAAGCGCTACGATTCGGAAATCTATCTGCTCTCGAAAAAGATTGTGGAGAAGCAGCTGGAAGCCGATGCCCTGACGCCGGAGGAGCTGCGCTACTCGGCTACACTCACGCCGCTGCTGGCTGAAAAGCAGCGCATCTACGAAACGTCGGCCGCTACTACCGGCCGCTGGGAAGCCTACCACAACCTGGGCGTGGTGCTGCTGCAGCGCTCTGAAAAAGAAGTGAGCGACAAGGTGCGCCGGGCCTACCTGCGCCGCTCGGCCGTGAACTTCACGCTGGCGGCGCACCGCAACCCCACCGCCAACATGTTCTACCGCGTCGCCACCGCCTACCACCGCGCCGGCGACAAGCTGGAGGCCCTGCAGAACTACGACTACGCCATCAAGCTCGGCGGCCCGCGCCCGGTGCTGGACAAGGTGTTTGCCGATAAAGCGGCGCTGGAAATCGAAATCGGGCAGCTGGACGACGCGCTGGGCAGCCTCAGCTACAGCTCGAAAAGCTACCAGAACACCATGAATCGGGCCCTCATTTATTTGCTGAAAGGCAACTACCCTGGCGCCACCGGCATCTACCAGGAAGCCCTGGCCCTGAAACCCAACGACCCACTAGCTTACTACTGCCTGGCCGTGGTGGCCGCCCGCCAAAAGGATGAAGCTCAGATGGGCCAGAATCTGCGCCGCGCCGTGCAGCTGGACCGGAAATTCGCCAGCCGCGCCGTTGAGGACCTGGAGTTTGCCGAATACGCCAAAGGCAAAGTGTTTCTGGAAGTGCTGCGGTAACTAATAAATTATTGCTTCGATCAACAGCACCATTTTCTTTCCTCAATTTAGAATGAAAGTCGTAAGTAGTGGATCTGCACGTTTTCCCATCTATGAATTCCTTGGCTTAGCTATAACATATGGGAGCCTTGTGGTGGTTTTGTTATGCGCATTAACAGAGACTTGGTCTGGACAAGCCTCCGTCGTCATGTGTTACCTGCTTTTTATTGCACCACTAATTATGGGAATCATTGCTTACGTAAACCGTAGCCCAAAATCAGCACTACATAAATGGATCTACTACTTAAGCCTGTTCTATGTGCTGGCATCTATTCCTGTAACAATTCTATTCTGCCTACAATAGGCTTATGCTTATATTGACACTAAACAATGATTGTGTGATGAATTATTATATCTAATTCCAACTATGGATTGCCTAACACTATACTGATACGATGAAGTCGTTCTTATTTGCCCATCCCAGCTACTTACTATAGCGTTACGTGGCGGCTAGCTCGGCTTTTTCATTCTGAATTATGAAGAAACGAGCGTATTCCCTGCTGGCATCGGCAGTACTATTTACCGGCTGTCTTTCCACCAAAGTACCCCATACTGAGCCAGACAGCGCGCTACTGCTGCTTCTGAATAATCGGCAGCTTATCGTGACGTCCCTGAATTCCGCTGTGCAAACCAGTATCACCAGCCAAGAACAAAGAGGTGATACGCTGGTGCTGACTTACAGAAAAGGCGCCTTTCTTCGCCAGCATGCGAATACAATGGAGCTGCCCGAAACCACGCGCTACATCAGGTGCGCAAAACAGCTATATAGGGTAGTAATGGCTGATACCGGCCGAAGGCTGGAGAAGCTATAGCCTGCTTTTCAGGCCAGTTTCCACTCAGAAGCCGCCTTTATTTGCCCGTCCCGGCTAGCCGTTGTAGCTTTACGCGCCGGCTCGCCCGGCTTTTTCATTCTGACTTTCGAACTGCAACAGACTATGCGGACCATCCAATTCCGGGAAGCCCTGCGTGAAGCCATGTCCGAAGAAATGCGCCGCGACCCGCGCGTGTTCCTGATGGGCGAAGAAGTAGCCGAGTACAACGGCGCCTACAAAGTAAGCCAGGGCATGCTGGACGAGTTTGGCCCGGAACGCGTAATTGACACTCCCATTGCGGAGCTCGGCTTTGCCGGTATCGGCGTGGGCGCGGCCATTAACGGCCTGCTGCCCATCATTGAGTTCATGACCTTCAACTTCTCGCTCGTTGCCATCGACCAGGTAATCAACTCGGCGGCGAAGATTTATTCGATGTCGGGCGGGCAGTACTCCTGCCCCATCGTGTTCCGCGGGCCTACGGGCAGCGCCGGCATGCTCAGCAGCCAGCACTCGCAGAACTTCGAGAACTGGTACGCCAACACGCCCGGCCTGAAAGTGGTGGTTCCATCGAACCCCTACGACGCCAAAGGCCTGCTGAAAGCCGCCATCCGCGACGCTGACCCGGTAATCTTCATGGAGTCGGAGCAGATGTACGGCGACAAGGGCGAGGTGCCCGAGGAAGAGTATGTGCTGGAAATCGGCAAGGCCAACGTGGTGCGCGAAGGCAAATCGGTGACGCTGGTGAGCTTCGGCAAGATGATGAAAATTGCCCTGGCTGCCGCCGATGAGCTGGCCAAGGAAGGCATCGAAGCCGAAGTAATTGACCTGCGTTCCGTACGTCCGATTGACTACGACACGCTGGTAAACTCGGTGAAGAAAACCAACCGCATGGTGGTGGTAGAGGAAGCGTGGCCGCTGGCCAGCATCAGCTCCGAGCTGGCCTACACCGTGCAGCGCCGCGCCTTCGACTACCTCGATGCGCCCGTAGTTCGCGTAACCTGCATGGATGTGCCGCTGCCCTACGCTCCTACCCTCATCGAAGCCTCGCTCCCGAACGTGGCCCGCACCATCAATGCGGTGCGTGAGGTGACGTATCAGAAAGCCTAAATTTCGCGGAATTGGCTCTGCTGACTCAATTAGATAAAAATGCCTCGCCGGTTTTTCCGGCGAGGCGTTTTTGTTGGCTTGCAGCTGAGTTCCGCAACTTCTGCTACCACAGACTGCGCGGCCCCAGCTCAAGCGTAGCCTGTGCGGTGGCAGAAGCCCAGAAGCATAGCCCTAAGAATACCACATACGCCACGCCGGTGGCCAGCAGTACCGGGCGCGGCACCAAAGCCGGGCGCCACGCCGCCGGCCAGCCGAAACACAGCACGGCATACAGCAGCAGGTGCAGCGGCAGCAGAAAGCGGCATTCCATGCTCATGGGCAGCATCGGGATGCAGGGCACCAGCAGCACGGCCAGCACCAGCCACTGTTGCCAGTGCACCCGGCAGAACCGGACGCGCAACAGCACCAGCAGCGCCCCAAACCATACCGTATAGTTCAGCCACGCCAGCCCCCAAGTCGGCACGTATACCTGCTTGATGTAGGGCGTAGGATACTGCACATCGAGGCCGTTGAACAGCCGCCATGCGTACATTTTGGTGAACGTGAGCGGATGGCGTAGTACCAGCCGGAAGTAGCTACCATAGGAATCGAACCAGCCGATGTGCTCCTGCTTTACCAACTGCTCGCCGGCGGCATCCCGAAAAATCATGACGGGCTCGTAGTAGTCAGTGCGAATAGTGGTTTCGTATTTCTGGTGTAGCAGGCCCCATTTCAGCTTTTCGCGGTAGAGGTTGTCCGTCTCCAGGTTTTCATGCTGAGCCAGCACCAGCGGCGAGCTTTGCTGAAACTGGTGCTGATTGATCAGCAGTTGCGGCAGCCACGCCAGCGCCATGCCGGCCAGTAGCACCACTCCGCGAACTGCGCGCCACGCCACGCTGCGCTGAGGAGCCAGCAGCAATGCCAGCACGAGGAAAAAGGGAACGGCAATCAGATACGTAGGCCGCATATTGCAGGCCGCCGCCAGGCACATTCCGGCGCCAGCTACTGCCCACCACTTACGCCTGTATAGCAGCAGCAGGCCCAAGGCCAGCGCCCACAAAGCCGGGAAATCAGTGAGCGTGAAATTGAAATAGTCGCGCCACAAGGCAAAACCCAGGACGGCGAAGGCCAGCCGCCGCCCCCAGGCCAGCGGCTCCTGCTGCCCCCGCACGGCCTGCCACAGCAATGGCCCAATCAGCCCAAACCCCACCGCTGCTGATACTGCTCCAAACACACGGGCAAACAGAATGGGCGGCAGATGAGTGTAGAACTGCACAATCCGCAGCGGCAGCAGCAGCAGCGGCAGCAGATAGCCACGGAAACTGTCGTGAAAGTTGAGCAGCGAGAAACTGCCTTCCTTATGGAAAAAGATGGAGATGAACCAGTAATTCAGCGAGTCGTGGTAGAGGCGCGTGTAGCCGGAAAACGGCAGATACAGCAAGTACGCCAGCAGCAGCAGCAGCGTCAGGCGCCAGTACGGGAGCCACGGGCGGCCCTGCTCCGATAATAGTCGTGTCAGCAAGAGAATCTAATAGTTATCGAAGCCGCTCAATCATCCACCAAGGAGTTGCCTTTGCCGGGGTCGGGCTGCAAGTTGCGGAAAGTGGCTGCAGAAAGCCAGAAGCAGCTGCCCAGCCACAGGCCCGCCCCCACCAGCGCCACCACTTTTCGCAACGGCCGGCCCCGCCACCACTCCTGGCAGGGCCGCAGAGAAAACCGGAACGCGGCCACCGCCAGCAGCAGCAGGTGCAGCGGCAGCACAAACCGCGACTCAATGGCAGTGGGAATAGCTACCGCGCAGGGCAGCAGCAGGGCCAGCAGCACCAGCGCGCGCGGCCAACTCAGCCAGCGCCCCGTCCGACTTCCGACAATCACGCTCAGCGCCAGCCCCAGCGCCATGTAGTTCAGCATTTGCAGCAGGTGCCGCTCCGGGCCATAGTCGCGGAGCAGATATGGGGCTGGCTGCTGCACGTCCAGACCATTAAAGAGGTGGCGCAGGTAGCGCCAACCGTAGTCGAGTGGATTGCGCAGGGCAATGCTGAAAAACTGGCCGTAGGAAGTATACTGGCTGATTCCGGCCTCACGCAACACCTGCAGCCCGGCCGGGTCCACGAAAAACAGCCGCTTGCTCAGGTCGGCATCGTAGCGGAGCAGGCGGGTGCCCCAGGTGAGCTGCTTGAGGTACAGCGGCTCCTGCTGCGTATCCGAAACGCGGGCCAGCACCAGCGGTGTGTTCTGCTGAAAGTGCAGCCGGTTGATGGCCAACTGCGGAGCCAGCGCCAGGCCCAGGCCCACCAGCAGCAGCGCCCAGCGCCCGACTACCCGGCGGCCATGCTGCCAGCTCCACCAGCCCGCCAGGGCCAGGGCCGGCGGCACCGCGGCCAGATACATCGGGCGGCTATTGAAGGCGGCGGCCAGGCAGAGTCCGGCTACCAGCCACCAGCCCAAGCCGCGCCGGCCGCACGCCCACAAGGCCAGCAACAGTAGTGCCAGAGCCGGCATATCAATCATCGTGAAGCTGAAATGGTCGCGCCAGAACACGAAAGCCAGCAGCACCAGCAGCAGCCAGCGGATACCGGCCACCCGGCCCGGCACCAGCTGCCGCCACAGCGCCGGAATCAGCCAGGCGAAAAGCGCCGCGGCCCACACCACGCCCATGGCTTTGGCGGCCTGGGGCATCGTGCAGGAAGTGAAAAACCGGATGATAAGCGCCGGAAAATGCAGCAGTGCCGCCAGATAGCCGCGCGTAGGCGTGTCGAAGTACAGAAGCGAAAAGGCCTTGTGCTGCCGCTGAAACGACACGGCCAGCTCCCAGTAATGGCCGGCGTCGTAGGGCATCCGCTCCCCGGTCAGGCCGCCGCCCAGCAGGAAGTAGCCACCGTACAAGCTCACCACCACCAGTATGCGCAGCCAAAGCGGCCACTCCCGCTGCCAGAAACCGGGGGTCGTTTCCGGCCGGCTGCTTGTCGAGGAGGAAGAAAATGACGGTTTCAGCTCAGGCATAGGGTAGGCAGCAGGGCATTTTGGGCCCTCGGGCAGGATTTTACGTACCTTTTGCCCAAAGCTACGCCACGTTTCCCCTACCCCCACTTTCCTGCATGAATCATCGTCTGCACTTGCGCTTCGAGCAGCTCGAACAAGCCACCGACCACCTGCTGAAAACGGCCGAAACCCTTGGCAGCAAAGCCCACCAGTCGCCGGGGCCGGGGCAGTGGTCGGCGGCGCAGGTGGTGCAGCATCTGCTTGTGGCCGAAACGGGCATCGGACAGTACATCGAGAAGAAGCTGCACCAATCGGAAGAGCTGGAGAAGGCCGGGCTGGGCCACACGCTTAAGTCAGCGCTGCTGCGTGTGCTGCTGCGGCTGCCGTTTACCCGCTTTAAGGCGCCGGCCCGCCTCGCCGAGCTAACGCCGGAGCAGGTAGCGCCCCTGCCGCAGCTCCGCGACGAATGGCAGGCAGTGCGGCGGCGGCTGGAGCAGACTCTGAACGAGTATCCGGGCAAGCTGCTGGACCGGGCCATCTTCAAGCACCCCCGCTCGGGCATGCTCACCATCTACCAGACTATGGATTTTATGCTCGACCACGTGCTGCACCACCAGCGCCAGCTGGAGCGTATCAGCCGGGCAGTGAAGTAGAGCGAGCCTCCGGGGCAGGCACGCCAAGGTACTGTAGCGCCCCGCTACTTCTTTTCCCGCACGATGTCGGTGTAGCTGGCGTGGCGCGTCATCTGGGTGAAGGTGGTGGTCAGCTCCGCCGGCGGCATGGTGAGCTTGCGCAGCTTCAGATCCAGCCATGCCCCATCTACGGCTACCACGGCGGCTTCGCGGCCATCGGCTTTGTAGATGGTGTGAACGATGCGCCAGCGGGAGCCATCGGCGCTGAGGCCGCCCAGCTCCGCCGTCACCCGGATGGTTTCGCTCAGGTGAATTTCCTTCAGGAACCGGGTGTCTTCGCGGAACAGAATCGGCCCGATGCCTAGCTCGGCAAACCGGCGCATGGGAAACGCCTGATCGGCCAGGAAATCGAGCCGCACCTGGGCCGCGTAGTCGGTGTAGGCGGAGTGGCGCATGTGCACGTTGGGGTCCATATCGGCCCAGCGCACCGTGAAAGTTTTGCTGTAGGTCATGTAGCGGTGGTTCGGTTTAGAATAGGCTTTCGGCTGGTTACGCGTCGCGCTCCATCAGGGGCGTGAGGCGCACGAGGAACTGCTGCTGCTCGTCTTCGCCCAGAAACTCCACCTCGTAGCCGGCCTCTTCGGCGTAATCCTGCACGATGCTGGCATCGGCGAAAAGCCACGGAAACTCGGCACCGTGCTGCTCGCCGTACTGTATGGTATACGTCACCTCGCCGTAGTAAGGCCCGTTGAGGTCGAATACCAGTGCCCCGTCCTCATCTTCGTAGAGGTAGCTGATATCGGAGGAAGTGGCCAGAATCTGGCCGCCGGGGGCCAGCAGCGTGCGGGCATGGCGCAGAAACTTTGCCAGGCCCTCGAGCGTGCCCACCAGCCCGATACCGTTCATGAGCATGAGCAGCGTATCGTACTTTTCGTGGGTGAGGGCGGCATCGAAAATATCGTGGCTGGCGACTTCCCGCACGCCCCGCTCCTGCATTACCTGGGCGGCGCCGGCTGAAATGTCAATGGCTTTCACCTGCAGGCCGCGGCTTTGCAGCTCCAGCGCGTGGCAGCCGGCCCCGGCCCCCAGGTCGAGCACGCGTCCCCGGCATTCGTCCAGCGCCTGCCGTTCCAGCTCGGGCATTTCCCACAGGCTCCGAAACAGATACGCGGCGGGTAGGGGCTCTTCTTCGGCCACGTTGCTGTGCACCGTGAGCGAGGCATCCAGGCGGCCCCGGTGGTAGTCGAGCAGAGCATGGCCCATCGGGTCGGCGGGCGCGGAAGTGGTAGCAGACATAGGCAGAATAGTTGGGGCACTGACGGGGTGCCGGCCGCGCAAGTTACGGCTTTGCCAACAGCCCCGCACCGCGCCGGGCGGCAGCACATGGCCCTCCGGAGCTTCCGGGGCGGGCGTATCCTTCTGGCGCCGGTTGCGTTTGGCAAGTATCTGACCTGATTCTTTCCCAATTCCTATGTCTACCAACCTCGACTACCTCGACCCGGCTCTGCTCCCGCTCGAAGACAAAGTGAAAGCCTATCTGGAGGCTGAAAAAGACTTTAAGCAGGCTGAGCTGGAGGCCATCAACCTGCCGGCCGAGCAGGCTCAGCAGGCGGCCGCCGCCCTGCAGTTTGAGCAGCGCCCGGCTGCCGGCAGCTTTTCTCAGCATACCGAGCAGGTGCAGCAGCAATTGCAGAACCTGCGGGAAGAGCTGGACCTGATGCGCCAGGAAATCATCCGGATGCTGCCCGCGCGCGACGAATGGGTGAAAGTAAACCTGGGCTACGGCCCCAGCCGCGTCGGCGCGTTTCGGGTAGCCGACGCGGCCGATACGTACGAGCTGCGCGTCATCCACTAACGAGCCCCGGACACCCCGGCTCATAGCCGAACACTTACCAGCCGCGCCCTACGGGCCTGCCTTTTACGAGGTGGGCCCGTAGGGCGCGGCTGTTTGTGCTTGCCGGCCGCTTTGGGTACCTGAGCAAGTGAGCGTTAGGGATACAGGTAAAAAATTAAGGCGAACCAATGGCCCGCCTCAATCCCACAACCAAAACACCTAAAAATTATTCTTTCTGCCTTACTCATATCAATTACCGGGCCAACTGTCCGACGGTAGTGCAACTCTATCAAAGAGGGCATACGTCGCGCAACATTACAATGTATCTACATTTGATAAGTCCATAAAAACTTAACACGCCATTTATTAACATACCAATCAAAATGCTTTATAATTGCCTATTGAAAGCCTTGATACTTTAATTATTTTAATAACAAACTTAAATACCGTTTTTCATTACAACGGTATAATCATAAAAATTCCTTCCACTTCTCCATTTCATATATGAAAGCACGATTTACTGCTTGGCTTACCCAGCCACTGAATTGGTTTACGTATTATGCGGCCCTACTCGCCCTTCTCTTATGCATAGGCAGGCCTGCGCAGGCACAGTTTCCGCGCCTTGAAACGTTCCGCAACGCTACTGCTACCGGCTGGACAATCGGCGGGAGTGCCTACCTCACCGGCAATGGCGCGGCCGGCAACGATGCCGTCGGCGAAGGCTACCTGCGCCTGACTCAGGCCACCACCAACCAGGCAGGCTATGCCGTCGATAACAGCTCGTTTCCGGCCACGCAGGGCTTTAGCATTTCCTTTGAATACTTCGCCTATGGCGGTACCAACCCGGGCGCCGACGGCTTCAGCGTATTTCTGCTTGACGGCAGCACGCAGAACTTCAACATTGGGGCATCGGGCGGCTCGCTGGGGTATGCGCAGCGCACGGGAGTTCCGGGCGTCAGCAATGGCTACGTCGGCATCGGTATTGATGAATGGGGCAACTACTCCAACGCGTCTGAAGGCCGCAACGGCGGCATCAACCCCGGCAACCTGACGCCGGACGCGGTAGCCATCCGGGGCGCGGGCAACGGGTCCGGCGCCGACCAGTATCCGTACCTGACCGGCACGCAGTCCTTGCCCTTCAGCCTCGACGTGACCACGCCACGGGCTCAAAACGGCTCCGCCGATTACCGGCGCGCCTTCATCGACGTAATTGCGTCCGGCGGCACCTACCGCATCACCATCCGGATTCAGCACGGCACCGAGGTAACTACTACCGTCAGCAACTATGTGGTATCGGCGCCGCCCAGCACGCTACGCGTGGGCTTCAGCGGCGCGACGGGGGCCAGCACCAATATCCACGAAATCCGCAACCTGCAGATTGTGCTGCCGCCCGTAGCGGCCAACGACCAAGCGGCCACGCTGCTGGATACCAATGTTTCGTTTGATGTAGTGGGCAACGACCAGGCGCCGGGCAGCAGCATCGACGCGGCTTCCGTCGACCTGAACCCCAGCCTGTCGGGCATTCAGAGCACGTATACCGTGGCCGGCGAGGGCACCTTCACGGTCAACACAGCGGGCATCGTCACCTTCGACCCCACGCCCACCTTTGCCGGCGTTGTCCGGATTCCGTACCGCGTAAACTCCATCCTGAACTCAACTTCCAACCTGGCCAACCTGACCGTGCGGGTAGCTACCACCTGCGCCACACCGGGCAAAGACGGTCCGGGCACGCTCACGGCCACGTCCGTCCCGAATACGTATTTCCCCGGCACGGGCAGTGCAGCCACGGGCAGCACCACCGTCACGGTAGGAGCCGCCGAAACCGGCACTACGCCCATTTCGGCCGGCGACTTGGTCTTGCTGATGCAGATGCAGGGGGCCACCATCACGCCGGCCAACGACGTGTCGTATGGGGCCAACAACGCAACCGGCACCGGTAACTCTACCACCGACTTCACCGCCGGACAGTACGAATACGGCATTGCCGCCACCGACCTGCCGCTGACAGGAGGCACGCTACAGCTGGTTAACGGCCTCACCCGCAGCTACCAGAACCTGGCCTACGACGACGCGGGCACGGCCACCGGGCAGCGCCGCTTCCAGGTGATTCGGGTGCCGCAGTTTTCGGATCTGGACGTGAGCGGTACGGCAGCCGCTACTCCGGCCTGGAATGGCAGCACCGGCGGCGTGCTGGCCCTGGATGTATCCGGCCTGACCTCGTTTGCCACAGGCGCGGTAGTTGACCTGACGGCCAAGGGCTTCCGCGGCGGCGGCGGGCGCGCTACTCCCGGCAATACAGGCGCGCAGAACACGGATTACCGCCGCGGAACTTCGGGGGCTCATGGAGCAAAAGGCGAGGGCACGGCCGGCACTCCTCAATATGCCTACAACAGCTCGGCCATCGTGAACAGTGGTATTGCGGGGTATCGGAACGGCTCTACGGGCCGGGGTGCGCCGGGCAATGCCGGCGGCGGCGCCACGGACTTTACGCCGGTCACCAACTCCGGCAATGCTGGCGGGGCCGGTGGCGGCAACGGTGGGGCTGGCGGCTTAGGTGGTTACGGGTTTGGTTCGAACAGCAGTGGTGCACGGGCCCTGGGGGGCGCGGTAGTGGCACTGGCCGGCACCACCCGCATCACGCTGGGCGGCGGCGGCGGAGCGGGTTCGGCTAACGGGACCGGCACGGGCTCCAGCAACTTTGCGCCGGCCAGCGGCGGCGTAGGCGGTGGCATCTTGCTGTTGCGCACCGGCTCCGTGAGCGGCACCGGCACGCTGCGGGCCAATGGCGGCAATGCGCCCGGCACGGCTACCGCTACGGAAGGGGCAGGCGGTGGCGGAGCGGGCGGCAGCATTGTGGTGCTGGCTAACCTGACCTCCGGTTTGAGCAACCTGACCCTGCAGGCCAACGGCGGAACAGGCGGCAGTGCGAATACAGGGGCAGCGGCTAACTATGGCCCGGGCGGTGGCGGTGGTGGCGGCTTCATTTATACCAATGGCACCGCTACCGTATCAGTGACAGGGGGCACGGCCGGGCGCACTTCCACCAGTTCTGCTACTTTCGGCGCAACCAATGGCGCCGCTGGCAGTTCCTCTACGGCCGCCGGGCGGGGCATTCCCTATACCATTGCCGGCGCGGGTGGCTGCCTGCCTGAGCTCAACACCACGCTGGCTACCAGCACACCTACTCTCACCCGCAGCGGCGGACCGGGCAGCCGCGTGGCGCCTGCCACCTACTCGCTTATCATCTCCAACACCGGCGGCGGCGCGGCTACAGGCGTAGTGGCAAGCGTTGCGTTGCCTGCCGGACTGTTCGGCTACGATGCGTCGGGTACCACTACCGTTACTATTCGGCGGGCCGATGGCAGCACCTTCACGCCGAGCGGCTACACCGTACCGGCCACTGGTACCAACACGCCCACGTTCGGCAACATTTTTCTGCCCAGCGACGCCACTCTGCTGATTTCGTTCCGGGTGGCAGTGGCGGCCAGCGCGCAGGACGAGGTATTCTACCAGGCCAGTGCCACCGTCACCTACGCCGACCCCACCCGCGACCAGAACGCCGACCTCGTCAGCCCGGGCGGCACCTACACCAGCGGCGGCCCGGTGGAAGGCTCCAACTATGCCAGCGCCAGCAACACCACCGAAGATGTGCGCATCGCCCGGCCCCTGCCGGTAGAACTGGCTGCTTTCGAAGCCAAAGCCTCCGGTGCCGATGCCCTGCTGACCTGGATTACGTCCTCTGAAAAGAACAATGCCCGCTTTGAAATAGAACGCTCCCTCAACGGCTCCGCTTTCGAGCGGATTGGCAGCGTGCAGGGCCAGGGCACTACTTCCCGCCGCACCAGCTACCGCTACCTCGATGGCGGCGTGGGCAAGCTGGGCCTGCAGGTGGTGTACTACCGCCTCCGGCAAGTTGATAACGATGAAAGCTCGTCGCTGAGCCCTGTGCGGGTGGTGGCTTTTTCGGCTGGTAAAGGAGTCGTGAGCCTCTACCCCAACCCGGCGCCGGCTCAGGCCACGCTGGACCTAACCGCGCTGCCGGCCGGTATCTATCAGGGCGAGATTCTCGACCTGACCGGCCGCCGCGTTCAGACACTGATTTTGCAGGGCGCTATCAGCCAGGAGCTACCGCTTACCAGCCTGCCAGCGGGCACTTATCTGCTCAGCCTGCGCGGCCAGGGTCAGAACCTGATGCTGCCGCTGGTGCACAACTAGTCACGCTGTGGCATGAGAATAGAAAAAGCCTGCCGGATACGTTCCGACAGGCTTTTTCTATTCATCTACTTGCTATTGTTTCACAATTTTGCTCACCAGCCTGCTACCGCCTACTTCTACCGTGAGCAGGTATACGCCCGGTGCCACTCCCGGCAGACTCACTGTCTGCCGATTGGCGCCAGCCCGGACAGCCAGTTGCGTAGTAGCTACTGTGCGGCCCAGCAGGTCGGTTACTGCCAGCGTGCCCTTGCCGGCGCTGCGGGCTTCGAAAGTAACTGTGGCCGCTTCCTGCACCGGATTGGGGAACGTAGCGAAGCTTTCTGCGACCAGTGCTGCGGGCTGCGTCGAGAGCACCACACTCAGGTCCCGGGCGCCTCGGAATACTTGGCCCCTAATTTCACCATTCGGATTAGCGGCCGTATGCAGGTTCACATACACACTGTCGCGGCGGAACTGCAGGGCACGCCGGGCCGTGAAGGGCCGAGCGGCATTCGGGGCCGGATTGGTGGCCAGCCAGAAGCCTTCTGCGGCGCGGGGCGGTGTGGCGGTATCAAAAAACGGCATCAGGTCGAAGACAACTGGGCCGGCCTGCGTACGCAGGCCCGTGTGGAAGTGCCCCATGGTGGCGGGCCCGCTCAGGCCGCCCCACGCCATGCTGAAGTGCACATTGCTCTGGTCCCGGTCCATGCTTACAAAACCGGAGCCGTAGCCGGGGCTGGAAACCGGCGTAGGGCGCTCCTGAGCACCATTGAGCGAGAAAACGTAGCCCTCCCGCGCCAGCCGGTACACCTGCCCGCGGATTTCGCCATTGGGGTTGGTAGCCGTGTTGAAGACCATGTTCACCCCACCCTGCAGGAACAGATTCACCGCGGCGGTATTAAGTCCTGTCAGGCTAACCGAAAAGGCGTTGGCAGTACCTGCCGGAATAGTAACGGTGGTAAGGGGCGTAGATGTATTCGCCTGCCCGGCATCGGCCTGGAACAGCGCCAAGCTCGTGGGAGGGCCGCTCAGGCCGGTGTGCGCCACAAAAATGCGAAGCGTATCGAATGTAGAATTAAGCCGCAGGAAGGAAACTGCCTTCGCTGTTGTCGTTACGGCCGGTACCATCTGGGCGCCATCGAAGCGGGCATCATGGCTCAGGTAGCGGGCATCACGGATCAGCTGGCCCCTGATTTCGCCAGCCGGGTTAGCAGCCGTGTGCACGTTGATATAAATCTGGCCAGCCAGCATAGCGGTTACAATGGCCGGGGTCGGCGTCACTTCGCCCTCAATCACGTTGCCCGACACCAGCGGCATCAGATCCAGCACCACCGGACCCGCCACACCCGTAGCACCCTGATGGAAATGCGCCATCGTAATTGGGCCGCTCAGCCCCGCTACTACCACCCGGAATTTCAGCTTTTCCTGGTTCTGAGCGAGGTTGAAGGTACCAATGCCCACGGCCGCAGTCGTAACGGGCGGCACTTCCTGTTCCCCCGACAGCGACGCTACAAACTCCTCATCTTTCTCTATCTCAATCTGCCCCCGGATTTCGCCACTGGGGTTGGCGGCCGTATGGATGTTGATGTAATAGCCGCCGCGCAGGTACCGGTCCAGCTTGGCGCGGTCGATGTCGGCCCCAGTCAGGTAGCCCTGGATGCGGTTGCCCCGGATAAAGCGAAACAGGTCCGTTACGACTGGCCCGGCCACGCCCCGAAAGCCAAGGTGCGTATGCGCCATTGTGACAGGGCCGCTCAGCCCACTAAACGCCCCGGAAATGAACAATGTGTCGCGCGTGTCGTTCAGCGTGAAGCTGACGGCGCCGCGGGCTGCAGTGGCTACGGCGGGCACTTCCTGGCCTCCGCTGAGGGAAGCTCCCAGCAGCAGATGCGGGCGCAGATGGTCAGCAAAGCCAGTGCTACTGCTCAGAAAGGCGCACAGCAGCAGCAAACGAGTAAGAAGTTGTTTCATGGAAGTAAACAATGAATTGAAAGTAACAGTGAGGCAGCAGGTTGCGTGCGCCACTTGTAGAGTACTACAGGTTAGCTGCGTTAGAGTTGTGTATAAAATTGCGTCCTTCGCAGCCCGTTTATTTTTTCGCCTGCCC
This sequence comes from Hymenobacter psychrotolerans DSM 18569, assembly GCF_900142395.1. Classification (GTDB taxonomy): domain Bacteria; phylum Bacteroidota; class Bacteroidia; order Cytophagales; family Hymenobacteraceae; genus Hymenobacter; species Hymenobacter psychrotolerans. The sequence goes on from NZ_FRAS01000023.1 coordinate 64,370, forward strand.
CAGCAGGCGTAGTAGTACTTTTCCTCCCCCAGATTCTATGGAAGCTCCCAACCCCGATTTCATGCGCGAAGCAATTCGCCTTTCCGTTGAAAAAATGCAGGCCGGCCACGGTGGCCCGTTCGGCGCCGTTGTGGTGCGCGACGGTAAAATCATTGCCCGCGGCTTCAACCAGGTCACCAGCACCAACGACCCCACCTGCCATGCCGAGGTAGACGTCATCCGCAAAGCCTGCGCCGTGCTGGGCACTTTCCAGCTCGATGACTGCGACCTATATACGAGTTGCGAGCCGTGCCCCATGTGCTTGGGTGCTATCTATTGGGCTCGTCCGCGCCGCGTGTTCTACGGCAACACCAAAGCCGACGCCGCCGCCATCGGCTTCGACGACCAGTTCATCTACGACGAAATCGAAAAGCCCCTCGACCAGCGCCGCCTCTCCATGACCGAGCTGCTCCGCGACGAAGCCAGCGCCGGTTTCCGCGCCTGGGAGCAAAAAGAAGGCAAGACCGAGTATTAGTTCTGAGCCAGTAAGCTGACGAGTATTAAAAGAAAGAGCCCTGAACGATGTCGTTCAGGGCTCTTTCTTTTAATACTCGTCAGTATGATTTACCGCAGCGGGCCTTTCATGCCCATCATGCGGGCCATTTGCTGCATACCGCCTTTGGTCTGGCTCATTTTGTTCATGGTGCGCATCATTTTGCGCATGTCCTCGAACTGCTTCATCAGGTTGTTCACCTGCTGAATGTCGGTGCCGGAGCCTTTGGCGAGGCGGCGGCGGCGGCTGCCGTTCAGCAGTTCCGGCTGGGCGCGCTCAGCGGGCGTCATGCTCTGGATAATGGCTTCAATCGGCTTGAAGGCGTCGTCGTCGATGTCCACGTCCTTGATGGCCTTGCTCATGCCCGGAATCATGCCCACCAGGTCCTTCAGGTTACCCATCTTCTTGATCTGCTCCAGCTGCGAGAGGAAGTCGTCGAAGTTGAACTGGTTTTTGCGGATCTTCTGGTTGATGCGCTTGGCTTCGTCCTCATCGAACTGCTGCTGGGCGCGCTCCACGAGGCTGATAACGTCGCCCATGCCCAGGATGCGCTGGGCCATCCGGTCGGGGTAGAACAGGTCGAGGGCTTCCATCTTCTCACCCGTCGAGATGAACTTGATGGGCTTCTCCACCACCGCCCGAATCGAGAGGGCCGCGCCACCGCGCGAGTCGCCGTCGAGCTTGGTGAGCACCACGCCGTCGAAATTCAGCCGGTCGTTGAAGGTTTTGGCGGTGTTCACGGCGTCCTGGCCGGTCATGGAGTCCACCACGAACAGCGTTTCGCTCGGGTTGATGGCCCGCTTCACCGCTTCAATTTCGTTCATCATCTGCTCGTCCACGGCCAGGCGGCCGGCGGTATCGATGATGACGACCTTCTTGTTGTTTTTGCGCGCAAACTCAATGGCGTTCTGCGAAATCTGCACCGGATTCTTGTTTTCCGGCTCCGAGTACACGTCCACGCTAATCTGCTCGCCCAGCACTTTCAGCTGGTCGATGGCGGCCGGGCGGTACACGTCGCAGGCCACCAGCAGCACATTGCGGCCCTGTTTTTTGATGTGGCTGGCCAGCTTGCCCGCAAACGTGGTTTTACCCGAGCCCTGCAGACCCGACAGCAGCACCACGGCCGGCTCGCCCTTGATGACGATGTCCTGCTTTTCGCCGCCCATGAGCTGGGTCAGCTCATCGTAGACGATTTTGGTCATCAGCTGGCCCGGCGACACGCTGATGAGCACGTCGCGGCCCATGGCCTCGTCCTTTATTTTATCGGTTACTTCTTTGGCAACCTTATAGTTAACGTCGGCATCCACCAGCGCACGGCGGATTTCCTTTACGGTAGCCGCTACGTTGATTTCGGTGATGCTGCCCTGGCCTTTCAGGGTTTTGAAGGCGCGGTCGAGCTTGGTACTGAGGTTATCGAACATCGGGTGATGTGCTGAGTATTAACGAACTACTATGCTGGGGCGGCCGGGTATCGGGGATGGAGCTGCTGCAGCAAATGAATTGCCGCTCAACGGCAGGCCACCGCAAGAAGCGGTTTGCCGCGTTGATTGGCTTCCCAAAAGTAACCAGAAAACCCCGAAAGGCCGCACCTGCGTACCTTCGCGCTTCTGTCGCCATTCTGCCTGCCTGTGTCTGCTGCCCGTCCGCTTCGTTTGCTTGTCATCACCTACTACTGGCCGCCTTCGGGCGGGGCCGGCGTGCAGCGCAGCCTCAAGTTTGTGAAGCACCTGCCGGCGCTGGGCGTCGAGCCTACGGTCATCACTGTCGACCCCGAGAAAGGCGCGTATCCGGTGCTCGACCACTCCCTGGCGGCTGAAATTCCGGCCGGCGTGCGCGTCATCCGCACCGATACTTCCGAGCCGTTCGGGAGCTACAAGAAGCTGACGGGGCGCCAGCAGATTCCGTACGGCGGCTTTGTGGGCGAAAACAAAACCAGCCTCACGCAGCGGTTTTTCAAGTTTGTGCGCGGCAACCTGTTCATTCCGGATGCCCGCCGCGGCTGGAACCGCCACGCGCTGCGGGCCGTAGCCGAGCTGCTGGCCCAGGGCGAACAGTTTGACGCCGTGCTGACCAGCTCGCCACCGCATTCGACCCAGCTTATTGGGCTGGAACTGAAGCGCCGCTACGGCCTGCGCTGGCTGGCCGACCTGCGCGACCCGTGGACTGATATTTATTATCATCACGAGCTGAACCAGACGCCGCTGGCCCGCCGCCTCGATGCGCGCTACGAGCGGCAGGTGCTGGAAAACGCCGACATCGTGCTGACCACCAGCACCGACACGCGGCGGCTGTTTCTGGAAAAATCAAAGGCGCTGCGGCCCGAAAACTTCCACGTGCTGCCCAATGGCTACGACGAAGCCGACTTTCAGGCGCCTTCCGCCCCACCCACCGACGCGCTGCTCATCACGCACACCGGCACCATTTCCGAAACCTACCACGTTGAGTTGTGGCTGAGCGCGCTGGCCGAGTGCCGCCGCCGCCACCCCGCGGTGCCGCTGCGGCTGCGCTTCGTGGGCAAAGTTTCGGAGGAAGTGCGGCGGCAGGTGGAAGCCAACGGCCTGCTGGATTGCACCGAACTGGTGCCCTTCGTGCCGCACGACGAGTCGGTGGGCTACCTGCGGCGGGCCACGGTGCTGCTGATGGCCATTCCGGACGTACCGCATAACCTGGGCATCTTGCCGGGCAAGGTGTTTGAGTATCTGGCCGCCAACAAGCCCGTCATCTGCATCGGCCCGGCCGGCTCCGATGCCGACCGGCTGCTGCGGGAGTGCGGGGCCGGGCAGGCCTTTCCGTATGGTGCCTACGAGGCGATGCTGGAGCACCTGGAAGGCCTGGTAGCACAGTGGCGCATCAACCCCAACCTCGATTTGCCTACGCTGGGCCACGCCCGCTACTCACGCCGCGCCCTTACCGAGCAGCTGGTGGCGCTGGTGCGGGGCAGTGATGGGGCGATGGGGTAAATAGTGACAGGTGACACGCTTGCCGTTGAGAAATTTTGGGATGGATGCATTGTTGCGGGCCAGCCCTTTCCGGGCTGCGCGCAGGCGCTTACCTTTGCTCATCCCTGTTACCCACTATCTTTTACCATTTACCTATCCCCGTTTACCTGTTACCTGTCACCATTTACTCCATCACCCCATCACCCCATCACCTGAATGTCTCTCGACCTCAACCACAAATCTATTCTGGTAACCGGCGGCACCGGTTCGTTCGGTAAGCAGTTCGTGCAGACCGTGTTCGAGAAATTTCCGCAGGTGAAGCGCCTCGTGGTGTACTCGCGCGACGAGCTGAAGCAGTACGAAATGTCGCAGACGTTTCCGCAGAGTAAGTACCCGGCCATTCGCTACTTTATCGGCGACGTGCGCGACGGCGAGCGGCTGAAGCGGGCCTGCGAGGGTATCGATATTATTGTGCACGCTGCCGCCCTCAAGCAGGTGCCCGCCGCCGAGTACAACCCGATGGAGTGCATCAAGACCAACATCTTCGGGGCCGAAAACGTGATAAACGCGGCCCTGGATTGTGGCGTGAAAGACGTGGTGGCCCTGAGCACCGATAAGGCCGCCGCCCCCATCAACCTCTACGGCGCCACCAAGCTCTGCTCCGACAAGCTGTTTGTGGCGGCCAACAACATGAAAGGGGCCCGCGACCTGCGCTTCTCGGTAGTGCGCTACGGCAACGTAATTGGCTCGCGCGGCTCGGTGGTACCGTTTTTCCTGCAGCGACGCGAAACCGGCGTGCTGCCCATCACCCACCCCGACATGACCCGCTTCCACATCTCGCTGGAGCAGGGCGTGGACTTGGTGCTGTATGCGCTGGAGCACAGCTGGGGCGGCGAAATATTCGTGCCCAAGATTCCGAGCTACATTATTACGGAGGTAGCTAAAGCCATTGGCCCCGACTGTCGGCAGGAAATCGTGGGGATTCGGCCCGGCGAGAAGCTGCACGAGGAAATGATAACCGAAACCGATGCGCTAAGCACAGTAGAGCTGGCTAAATATTACGTGATTCTGCCTTTCACACCGCAGTGGGACGTGGAGAAATTCATTGCCCACTTCAATGGCAAGCGCGTGCCTGAAGGCTTCCACTATGATTCGGCCAACAACGACGACTGGCTGAGCGCCGAGCAGATCCGCGAGGAAATCCGTCTGCATGTGGACCCGGAGTTTGCGGTGTAACGGATTCCCTACTCCTGTAAAGAAGAAGGCCGCTTTCCTCACTGGAAGCGGCCTTCTTTATGTACTTACGGGCATTCTGTCCTATCGGCTCACTTCCATCCAGCCTTTGTGCTGCTGTCCGGTAGCAGCATGGCGGAGCAGGTAGTAATAGACACCTTCGGGCTGCCCGGTGGCATTCCAGCTGTTGTCGTAGCCAGCTTTCCGGTACACCTGCCGGCCCCAACGGTTATATATTTCAATATTCCAGTCGGAGGCTTTCAGGCCTTTTAGCACAAAATATTCATTCTGTGCGTCCTGGTTGGGCGTGATGATGTTGGGCAGATTGGTGAAATCGGGCACGTTGGGCGAACCGGCACAATTGGCTTGCGTCACTATCAGCTCGTCGGTAGCCGCGCAACCACTGGGGCTGGTTACTGTAACGCTGTATATGCCGGCAGTAGCGGCCGTAAGCTCGGCGGCAGTGCTGCCATTCTGCCACCGGAAAGTGCTGCCTGCCGGTTGTGGACCTGGGCTGAGCACTTGGGTTTCGCCGGCGCACAGTCTCACGTCGGGCCCCATATCAACGACCGGGCGTGGCCTGACCTGCACCGTTTGAGTAGTGGAATACTGCCCGCCGCCAGCCGCTGTCACGATTAGCGTCACGGTGTAGGTGCCGGCGGTCTGGTACTGATGCGCAGGTGCCTGGCCGCTGGCAGTATTCAACGGGCCCGATGCCGGGTCGCCGAAATTCCAGGCGTAGGCAGTGGCAGTCACAAACGGGCTGAGTGAGGAACTCAGCTGCACGGCCGTACCGGCACAGGCAGGTTGGACGCTGATACTGCCGGGGCCTGCTACCACGACGGGTAGCAGGTTCAGGTCGTTGGTGGCACGAGGCAGGCCAGCCCACGTGGTAGCGCCCGCTGTAAGGACAAGCGCAGTGTCGCGGTACCTGGTCGCGCTACCCAAAGCGTTGGGCGACTCGAATCGTCCTACCCGGTTGACGAGGGTGCTCGCATGGTAGATACGCCCGTCAGGCCCCAATTGCAGATTATTACCGGCGCCAGACTGCTTTGCCCCGGCAACGGGGCGCGCCACCACCACCCGGGAAGCAGCCACTGCCGCCGGCGACCCCGCATTCAGATTATACTGCCAGATTTCGCGGCCAGCCAGCGTATCAACGTACAGGCGAGAACCGTCCGGAGAAAATTCCAGTCCGCCAGTGCCGCCAGACCATCTGCTGGGGGCAAGCTTGTAGCGGGCAGTATCCGGAATAATGTAGGCACTGGCAATACGCCCGCTTCGGTTATCGAACTCTGCCACTTCCTGGTAGGGCAGGCGGACTCCGTTGAAATTGCCGCGTGCATCAACCAGAAAGCAGAAAAAGCTGCAGGCCAGCCGGCGTCCGTCCGATGAAGCCTTTATCAGTCCGCCCGGATTTACCATCGGCAGCCGCCGGCCGACCGGGTTTACTAAACCTTATTCGGACAGTTTGGGGAATTTATCGGGCGCGTAGAGGCGCAGGGGACTGCGCACGCGTAGGTTGTGCAGCCCGCAGGCGACCACGATGACCGTGTCGCGCCGCCACTGGCCGCGCAAGCGCAGCGTGTCCTGTACCATGCGCAAGCGCTTCATTCCGCTGTGGGCATGCTCGATGACCACGCGTAAGGGGCTCAGCAAGTGGTTGTACAGCTGCTGAGCGAAGGTCAACTCCCGCTTCGGCGGCTTCTTGTGGGGCATCTCCACCACCACGCCGGCCGGGGTATGGCCCACCAGACCCAGGTCCTGACGCAGTACACTGCCTGGCGGCAGG
>NZ_FRAS01000006.1 GCF_900142395.1 Hymenobacter psychrotolerans DSM 18569
AAACGCCAAAACTGGCCGCCTGGTGTTCTTGCAGGGCATTGCTTTTCAGGTAGGTGAGCAGAAAAAACAGCTTCACATCGCTGCCCGCCAGCACCGCCGTCGGCCGTTCGCGGTGAGCCGGAAACTGCCGCCGCTTCCCCGCCAGCGTATGCCAGCGGTGGTGCCGCTCCCAGGCCGGCGCGAAGGCGGTGAGCAAGTCGTCAAACTCGGCCACGTGCAGGCTGGTCAGGGCCAGAAACTGCCGGGGCCGCTCGCGTAAGGCACGGTAATCCATGCCCAAATCTACGGCTGCTCCTCGCGGATTAACTTAGCCACCTTTTCCGAATTAGGTCTACTGTAATGACGGGCTGCGGGTGCACGCCGGTATCGTTGAGCAGGAAGCTAAGGTAATTCTGTTGGTCTGTCTTTATGATTAACCACATATCCCGGCCATTGGCATGCCGAACGGCAGCAATGTCGGTTGCAGCCAAGCCCTGATTACCAGTAACAGTCCCCTGAGGCAGTTGTATCAGACTGTCTCGGGCTACTACTTCTCCCAGGCCTCCCTGCCGACGCATATCCACCACGAAATAGGTGAGGTTGGGCGGCGGGTAATTTGTGGTCAAACCGATATCTACCCAGTGCTTAGGGGTGAATACATAGTAGCGCCCCGGCCGGCCGGGCTGGGGCAGCGCCATTACTTCATATCCGAAATATACAGGTCCGCCGAGTTGCCCTCCGACCATCAGCTGAAAATTGCGGTTCAGGATTCGGTTGCCTTCTGCTATAAACTGCAGCGTACCGGCACTATCCGAAACGGAGCAGACATCCCGGTACAGGTCTGGCGCGCCTAGGGGAAGCGGGGCGGCCGCGCCACTCAGAAAGCTTATCCCGGCTCTATTGCCAAAATACCAGTTGTAATACTCCCGTTGCGCCAGAGCTTCGGGCTGCAACCAGCCACAAAGCAGACCGAGCAGCAGGCTGATGGGGCATAGTTGTTTCATATAGCCAACCTAATATTCTGATAGCAACAGATACTGGTAAAATTAACCGAAACCAGGAAGTATGCAATGCCGCCCGGTTGCGTATTTTTGCCCTCATGCCCACTTTCCAGCCCTCCCGTCCCATTGCCTACGGCCGCCAGCACATCACCAATGAGGATGTGCAGGCTGTGGTGGAAACTCTGCACTCCGACTACCTTACGCAGGGCCCGAAGGTGGCTGAGTTTGAGGAGAAATTCGCGGAATACATTGGGGTGAAGTATGCGGTGGCTGTGAGCAACGGCACAGCAGCGCTACACCTGTGTGCGCTGGCGCTGGGCGTGCAGCCCGGCCAGCGCGTCATCACCACGCCCATCACCTTCGCGGCCTCTGCCAACTGCGTGCGCTACTGCGGCGGTGAAGTACATTTCGCGGACATTGACCCAGCCACGGCCCTGATTGACCTACAGGCGGTGCGCCGGCTGCTGGAAAGCCACCCCAAGGGCCACTTCCACGGTTTGATTCCGGTGGACTTTGCCGGGCTGGCCGTGAATCTGGAGCAAGCCCGGCAGCTGGCCGACGAGTTTGGCCTCTGGATTATCGAGGACGCCTGCCACGCGCCGGGCGGCTTTTTCACCGACTCGCAGGGCCGGGAGCAGCGCTGCGGCAACGGGCAGTTTGCCGACCTGGCCATCTTCAGCTTTCACCCCGTCAAGCACATTGCGACTGGCGAGGGCGGCATGATCACGACCAACCGCGAAGACCTGTACCAGGAGCTGCTGAAGCTGCGCACGCACGGCATCACGAAGGACCCAGGCCAGATGAGCCGCAACGACGGCGGCTGGTACATGGAAATGCAGGAGCTGGGCTACAACTACCGCATGCCCGACATGCTCTGCGCGCTGGGTATCAGCCAGCTGACCCGCGCCGACGAGGGCCTGGCCCGCCGCCGCCAGCTGGCCGCCCGCTACGATGCCGCTTTTGCCGAAATGCCCGCCGTGCAGCCGCTGGCCGCCACTGAGGGCCACGCCTACCACCTCTACGTGATTCAGGTGCCCGACCGCAAAGCCCTGTATGACGCGCTGCGCGAGCGGCAGATTTTTGCGCAGGTGCACTACATTCCGGTGCATACGATGCCCTACTACCAGGACCTGGGCTGGCAGCCCGGCAACTTTCCGCTGGCTGAAACCTATTATGCGCACTGCCTCAGCATCCCGCTTTTCCCCAGCCTCTCAGATGAGGAGCAGCAGTACGTCATCGACTGCATTCGGGAAATTGTGGCTGAATAAGCACACGTGAAGTAGCCGAATACCTGCTTCAAGCTTCCGCCCATTCACTCATCCACTCACTCACGCATCCACTCATTGCAAAACGTTGGCATCATTTCGCAGGCCCGCATGACCAGCACCCGGCTGCCGGGCAAAGTGCTGCTGCCGGTGGCGGGCCAGCCTCTGCTGCACTACCACGTGGCGCGGCTGCAAGCCAGCGGCTTACCGCTGTATCTGGCTACTACCACGAATGCCACCGATGATCCGCTGGCGGCTTTTGCCGAAACCTACCAGCTGCCCTGCACCCGCGGCGACGAGCACGACGTGCTGAGCCGCTACTGGTTGTGCGCGGTCCAGCATAAGCTGGACGTACTTGTGCGCGTGACTTCCGACTGTCCGCTGCTTGATGGCGAGGTACTGGCCGAAGGGGTGCAGGAATACCTGCAGGCCAACGATCCGCGCCTGTACCTGTCAAATGTGCTGGAGCGCACGTTTCCGCGCGGCTTCGACTTCGAGGTGTTTTCGCGGGAGCTGCTGGAAGAAGCTTTCGAGCGGGCCACGCTGCCCTCCGACCGGGAGCATGTGACGCCGTACATTCATCAGAACCGCTCCGGCCGCGTCCGGTTCCGGCATATCACGCGCCCCACTGACCGCAGCAGCTACCGCCTCACCGTGGATACGGCCGAAGATTTCGAGCTGATGCGGCAGCTAATAGAAACCTACGGGGCCGCCACGCTTTCCGCCGAAGACCTGATTGCGCTGCTGGACCAGCACCCCGAGCTGGTGGCCCTGAACGCTCACATCGAACAGAAAAAACTCTGATGCCTCTTCCCCGCCTGCTCCTGCGCGCCGACGGCAACTCCCGCATTGGGCTGGGCCACGTGATGCGGCTACTGGCGCTGGCGGAAATCCTGCGCGAGGAAGCCACTGAGTGCCTGTTTCTGGTGCGGGAACCCGGCCCGAAGCTACAGGCCCAGCTTGCAGCGGCCGGCTGCACCGTGCTGGAAGTGCCCGTGCAGCCGCTGGCCGAAGAAGCCGCGTGGTTGGTACGCCACATCCTGCGCGCTACCGATATTCTGGTGCTCGACGGCTATGCTTTCACCTACAGCTACCAGCATACGGTGCGCGGCGCGGTGGCCCGCCTCGTGTACCTGGATGATCTGCACAGCTTTCCGCTGGCCGCCGATATGGTTCTGAATCCGGCAGGCGGCATCAGCCTCAGCCAGTATGAAATGCGCCAGCCCGGCGCGCGCCTGCTGGCTGGCCCGGCCTACGCGCCGCTGCGGCGGGTTTTCCGTCAGGCTTCCCAAGAGCCCGCCTCCACTGCCCCGCCCGATACCGTATTGGTCTGCCTCGGTGGGGCCGACCCCACGCACCAGACGCGGCATGTAGCGGCGGCCCTGCTGGCGCTGCCCACGGTGGTGCAGGTACACGCCGTGCTGGGCAGTGCCTATGCCGGCTGGGACGAGCTGCACGCCTGGGCGGTGCAGCAGCCTCGCCTCGTGCTGCACCGCAATCTGCCGGCGGACGAGTTGGTGGGGCTGATGCGCCGGTGCGGGGCGGCCGTGTGCTCGCCTAGCACCGTCAGCTACGAGTATTGCGCGGCGGGTGGCGGCATCCTGCTGCTGCTGCCCGTGGCCGATAACCAGCACGATATCAATCAGTATCTGCGCGAAACAGGGCTGGCCCTGCCCTACCCCAGCGCCCCGAATGTGCTGACTTCGGCGGAAGCGGGCAAACTGGCGGCGCAGCTACGGCAACGGCAGCGGCAGGTATTTGATGGCCTGGCGCCGGTGCGGCTGCGCCAGGAGTTCCGGGCCCTGCAGCTGCCGGCTCCGCCGTTTCACCTGCGCCCCGCCCGCCCCACCGACTCGGCCCAGCTGCTGGCCTGGACCAACGACCCCACGGTTCGGCAGCATTCATTCAACCCCAACCCGGTGCCGCAGGCGGAGCACGAACGGTGGTTTGCCGCTCGCCTCGCCGACGCGAACAGCTTACTGCTGGTGGCCGAAGACGCTGCGTCGGGCCGGCCGGTAGGGCTGATCCGGTTTCAGTTGGAGAGCACGCAAGCCACGCTCAGCTACCTGCTTGATGCTGCCTACCGGGGCCGGGGACTGGCGCCGCTGCTGCTGCTGGCGGGCACCCGCTTAGCGGTGCAGCATTTCCCGCAGGCACAGCAGGTGCTGGGGCACGTGCAAACCACTAATACAGCTTCATTAAAGGCTTTCGAGCGGGCTGGCTTTCGCTTATCTACCCAGCCCCTCACGCCGGCCCCCAACTCTGTCTCGTTTGTTTGGGAAGCTGCAGGAGTTTAGACAGGAGCCGCGGCGCTTCGGTGCGGCCTTCGTTTCTTTGCAGTATGAATATCTCCTTTGGCTCCCGCCTCATTGGCTCCGACCAGCCGCCGCTTATTATTGCCGAGCTCAGCGGCAACCACAACCAGGACCTCAACCGCGGCCTGGCCATTGTGGATGCCATGGCCGCGGCTGGTGCCCACGCCATTAAGCTGCAGACCTACACCGCCGACACGATGACGCTGCCCGGCGCCTACCGCATAGACGACCCCAATTCGCTGTGGTTTGGGCGCGAGCTGCACGAGCTGTACCAGGAGGCGCACACGCCCTGGGAGTGGCACCAGCCGCTGTTTGAGCGGGCCCGGCAGCACGGCATGCTGGCGTTTAGCTCGCCTTTCGATGAAACGGCCGTGGATTTCCTGGAAACCCTGGACGTGCCGGCCTACAAGATTGCCTCCTTCGAAAACACCGACTGGCCCTTGCTGCGCCGCGTGGCCGCTACCGGCAAGCCCGTGATTATGAGCACGGGCGCCAGCACGCTGGCCGAAGTGGCCGAGGCGGTGCAGGTGCTGCGCGAAGCCGGCTGCCGCGAGTTGGTGCTGCTGAAGTGCACCAGCACCTACCCCGCCACGCCCCAGAACACCAACCTGCGCACCCTCCCGCACTTCCAGCAGCTCTTCCCCGATGCCCTGGTAGGCCTCTCCGACCACACCATGGGCGTGGGCGCCGCCGTAGCCGCCGTGGCTCTGGGAGCCTGCGTGGTAGAAAAGCACGTAACCCTACGCCGCGCCGATGGCGGCGTGGATTCGGCGTTTTCATTGGAACCTGAGGAAGTAGCCCAGCTGGTCACGGAAACCGAGCGAGCCTGGCAGGCGCTGGGGCAGGTGCAGTATGGGGTGCAGCGCGCCGAGGAGAAAAGCCGCCTCTACAAACGCAGCCTCTACGTGGCCCAGGACATCCGGGCCGGCGAGTTGTTCACGACTGAAAACCTGCGCGTGGTGCGCCCTGGTGACGGTCTGCCCCCCCGCTACTACGACCAGCTGCTGGGCAAACCCGCCCGGCAGAATCTGGCGGCCGGTACGCCGCTTACCTGGGACGCTCTGTAGGCCAGTTTATGCCCGCTGCTCCCGTACCGCCCACTATTACGGCCCGTCTGCGCGACATACTGCAGCTGCGGTTCACGGACCTGTTTGCGGCCCTGCCGCCCCGTATGCTGGAGCCCATTTCGCCGGCAAATCCGCTGAAGCGGCTGGCAAAGGTGCTGGGCTACGCGGGACTACGGCTGGTAGGCAACGTATTTCAGCCCGTGCGCAACCCGGAGCAGCTACGGGGGGCGGTGTGGCTGTACGTGGTGAGCCAGAACAACTACGAAGCGCTTCAATTTCTGCGGGACACCCGGCCGGACGCCGTGCTGGTAGCCAGCCAAAGCAAGCAGATTGGGCGCTACAACGCGGTGGTGAACCGGCTGTCGTTGCGGCGGAAGCTGCTATACTACTGGCAGTTTCCACTGGCGCTACTTGGGCTGCGGCGCACGGAAGGGGCGCGGGCCTGGCGGTTTTTCGACCTTGTTTTTAACGCCATCGGCTACTACGAGGTATACCGGAGGGCTCTTCGTCACTATCGACCTAAAGCGGTGGTCTTCGCCAACGACCATAACGACGATGCGCGCGCCCTGCTGCTGGCCTGCCAGACCGAAGGCATCCCGACTGCCTACGTGCAGCACGCCAGCGTCAGCACCAACTTCCCGCCGCTGGGCTTCGACCTGAGTTTGCTGGAAGGCCAGGATGCGCTGGACAAATACCGGCAGTGCGGGCCGGTACGTGGCCGAGTAGAGCTGATAGGAATGCCGAAAGCGGATGCTTTTCTAGCTCGCAAAAACCAGCATCCGCGGGTGCAGCGGGTGGGAATTGCGTGCAACACGCTGGACAGCACCGAGGCTATTACAGAAACGGTGGCGTATCTTGTGGACGAATTTCCGACGCTCGTTTTCACCTTCCGCCCCCACCCCGGCGACCCGCGCGACTTTCGGTTTTTAGGCCACCAGCACCCACAACTGCTGTTTTCGGATGCACGCAACGAAAACGTGTTCGAGTTTCTGCAGCAGCAGGATGCCCTGATAGCCGCCGACACCAGCACGCATCTGGAAGCTACCTTGCTGAATGTAGCAAGCCTGTATTTCCGTTTCGGCACCCATGCCGTGGCCGACGACTACTATGGCTACGTGGCGCGTGGCCTGGTAGAGCGCGCCCGCACACTGCCGGAATTGGCAGCGCTGCTGCGCCGCTATCAGCAGTACAAACCGGCCGACTTGTACCAGCGTGCGGCCTACTACAATGCCACGCTCGGCACCCCTGACGAAGGCCACAGCCAGCAGCGCGCGGCACGGCTGCTCGATGAGTGGCTGAAAACTGTGGCGTAAGGCTTAGCTTCGCCTGCTCTCAGCAGCACTGGCAGCCGCTGGCAGGTGCCGGCCATTTCCAACTTGGCGTGATACTCCCTCCTCTTCCTTCCGTGGCACCTGTTTCAGCCGAAGTGCGGCGAGCGTACGTGCTGCACCATTTCTGGCAGGCTTATGAGTCCGTACCGGTTGGTGTAGCTATAGGCTACGCGAGTGAGCAGCCACAGGTGGAAATAGCTGATTGCGCCGACGGTTTTTTTGCGGGCCAGGAACCCTACCCTGCCGCTCCGGCACATCGGACTTGGCGGGGCCGAGAGCTGCCGTTTTTCTTCGCCCCCCATCCGGAGCAGCCACTGCTGGAGCTGCTGCCCGGCAACCGCGCGCGCATCAACTTCGACCTGTTTGCGGCGGCCTTTTATCTGCTCAGCGGCTGGCAGGAGTTCTTCTCTGATGAACGGGACCGGCACGGCCGTTTTCCGTACGCGGCCAGCGTGCAGCAGCGCTACGGCTTCGTGGCCGTGCCAGTAGTAAACCACTACTTCGATATCCTGAAAACGGCCGTAGAGCATGCGGCAGGACAACCCCTGACTCCGCGCTGCTGGGTAGATGGCGCGCCTTTCGCCACCTTCATCACGCACGATATCGACGAGCTGCACAGTGCCTGGAAGGCGCCTGCCAAAGCGGCTCTGCACCAGCGCAACTGGCTACGCTTCGGGCAGCATATCTGGCGTCATTTCACCCAACCTGACGCCTGGAACAATCTAGAGATAGTACAAAAAATAATTCACGGATATGGTGCCAGAAGCACCTTTTTTCTGTTGCCGGAACACCAGAAAGCAGCAAACGGTACTCCCAATGCCGACTATATCTTCTCCACTATCTATCGGCGGTCAGCTGAGCTGCTGAAAAACGGGGCCGAACTGGCCGTGCATGGCAGCATCGGCACCTCCACCAACCCCCAGAAACTGCGGAAGCAATGCGCTCAGCTCCCCGGAAAAGTGCTTGGCAACCGGTTTCACTACCTGTACTGGGAGCCGCGCACTACCCCTTTCGTTCTGGCTGAGACCGGAATTGCCTACGACTCGACGCTGGGATTTGCGGAGCATTTCGGCTTCCGTCACTCCTATTGCCTGCCGTTTCAGCCGTTCAATTTTCTGGCCGGCAAGCCTTTCGACTTCCTGGAAATCCCACTTAATGTGATGGATGCCACGCTGCATCATCCTAACTACCTGCAGTTGGGGCCGGAGGAAATTCTGCCCGCTCTCACGCCCATGTTCCAGGAGATTGAGCGGTTTGGGGGCGTGTGCACGCTGCTCTGGCACAACGACCACTTCGACCCGGCCAACGAAACCACCGGCCCGCGCCAGTTCGCGGAACTGATGCAGTACCTTCGCAGCCGTAACACGGCCTTCGTCAACGGCGCAGATATTTGCGCAACAATGCGCCATCTGTCATCCTGAGCGGCGCGAAGGAAACAGACCTATTACCTCATTACCACCTCACCTCACCACTATTTTGGGCATAGTTCGGCGGCAGGGGCTGCGCAACACGGTTATTTCTTACGTCGGGCTGGCGCTGGGCTTCGTGAATACGGTGCTGGTGCTGCCCAAAGTGCTGGAGCCGCACCAGATAGGCCTGACCAGCGTGCTGGTGGCGCTGGCCACCATGTTTGCGCAGGTATCGGCCTTCGGATTCGGCAATATGGGCATTCGGTTTTTCCCATATTTCCGGCAGCGTGAGGCGGGGCACCACGGGTTTCTGCCGTTTCTGCTGGGCGTGCCGCTGCTGGGATTTGCGCTGGTAGCGGCGCTATACCTGCTCGGCAAGCCGCTGGTGCTGAGCTGGTACGACGATGACGCGGCGCTACTCAACCAGTATTATGGGTGGGGCCTGGTGCTGGCCTTGTTTACGCTGCTGCTCAACCTGCAGGACGCCTACCTGAAAGCCCTCTACCACACCGCCTTTTCCTCTTTCTCACAGGAAATAGTTCTGCGCCTGCTCATTACGGCCGGCGCGCTGCTCTTCGGCAGCGGCTACCTCGATTTTCACGGCTACGTGCTCTGGTACATCGGCGTCAATAGCAGTATTGCACTGCTGCTCACGGTCTACACGGCTTTTATCGGGGAGCTGCACCTGCGGCCCACGCGGGCAGTGCTGGGCGTACGGCCCCTGCGCGAGATGCTCAGCTTCGGGGCCTTTGCGCTGCTGGGCAACGTGTCTGGCGTCATCATCACCACCATCGACTCGCTGATGGTGGGCTCGAAGGTGAACTTCGATGGGGCGGGCGTGTACAGCGTGGCATTTTTCATCAGCACAGCGCTGGTACTGCCGTTTCGGGCCCTGTACAAGATTGCCTTTCCGCTGCTGGCCGACTACTGGAAAGACCAGGACCTGCCGCGCATGGCCGATTTCTACCAGCGCACTACCCGCCTCAACACGCTGCTGGGCTGCTATCTGGCGCTGGGCATTGCTCTCAACCTCGACTTCATCTTTGCCCAGATGAAACCCGCCTATGCTGCCGGCGCCACCTCGGTGCTGATTCTGCTGGCCGGCCGCCTCTTCGACGGTATTACGGGCGTGAACGGGCTTATCGTCGTCACGTCGCCGCGCTACCGCTACGATTTGCTGTTCAATGCCTCGCTGGCCGCCGCCACGGTGCTCATGAACCTGCTGCTGATTCCGCGTATGGGCCTGACCGGCGCGGCTGTAGCGGCGGCCATTGCCCTGGTTACCATCAACATAGCCCGCACGTGGTTTGTATGGCACAGCTTCGGGTTGCAGCCCTTCGACCGGCGCGTTCCGCTGATCCTGCTGGTGGCCGCCGCCGCCGGTCTGGCGGCCTGGCTGGTGCCGTTCGTGCATTCGCTCTTCGTCACGATGCTGCTGCGCTCCTCCCTGCTGACGGTGGTATATAGCGGCCTGCTGCTGCTTACCAACGCCGAGCCCCAGGTGCGGGAGGTGCTGCTGAAGCTCCGGAGGCGCGTCCGGAAGCGGTAAGGCCATTGAGCAGCAAGGAGCTACATCACATAATAGGTGCTGTCGGCCCGCGCCGTTTCCTTGCTGGTGTCCCTTTCCCCAATCATTTGCCGCAGGTTGCGCTCAATGGTGCGGGCAATGGCCGTCATGGGGGTGTCTGTGGGCTTGCCTTCGAAGGGGTCCTGCAGATGAATGGCCATTTTCTCGATCAGAAAGAACGACGACGAAATGGCCAGCACTATCAGTACTTCCAGCACACCGAATATTTCGATGAGCGCGAAAGGCAGCAGTAGCACGAAGAAAAACAGCGAAAAATGAATGTAGAGGGTGTAAGTCACCGGAAATACGGTGTTCTTTATCCTCTCACAGCGCCCCATCGAATCCGTCAGGCGGGTGAGCGTGTTGTCTAGCTCCACCTGCTGATAGGCGTTCAGCCAGCCCTCCTGCAGGGCGAAGCGCAGGTCCTGCGCGTGCAGGTCCAGCAGCGCGTTCGGCACGTTTTCGTGCCTCGAAACGAAGGCCATATCCTCAGCCGACAAGTATTTCTGCAGCACCGACAGGTCCATGCGGTGGCGCAGCGACATGCCCAGGCTGTAGCTCCAGGCTATCTGGCGGTGCGTGACCCGCTCGACCCACTCCCGCACTGCGGCCGAGTCGTAGGGCTCTTCCACAAAGCACAGCACCTGGCGCACGAAAGAGCGTGAATCATTGACGATGGCGCCCCAGGCAATCCGCGCTTCCCACCACCGGTCATAGGCCTGGTTCGACTTGAAGGCCAGCAGCAGCGAGAGTACGGTACCCAGCACCATAGGCACGCTCAGCGGCAGCGAAATAGAAATGAGATGGAAAAACCGGTCTTCTATGGCAATCAGAGAAGCATATACAAACACAAACAGTAGCTCCACTTTTATCTTTCCAAAGACGTAGGAGAGCGGCATTTTCGTTTTTAACAACATGACAATCAACCGTAAAGCACGCTTTCTATACTACCTTATCTATCAGCAATCAGGCTACGGCCAGGCAGGGCACCTTTGCCGTGATGGCCGCCTGCCGGAAGGCGCTGCCGGAGCCGGCGCGCAGGGAGCCAAGCACGCGTTTCTTCTCGCTGGCCACCACCAAATCGATATCAAACTCGCCCAGAAAGGCCAGCACTCCCTCCGTCACGTCGCGCTGCTGCACCAGGTGCACCGAGTAGGTGATGCCGGCCAGCTGCGGGGCCGAATACAGCAGGCCGAGGGTGCGCTGCAGCTGGTCGGTGTGCCGGCCCGGCTTGAATACCAGCAAAAACGTGAGGCGGGCCTCGTTGCGGCTGAGTAGCTCCATGAGCGCCTGCTCGGGCAGTTCCGGCGTTTTGGCCTCCACATCCAGCACCACCGCAATGCGGCGGAACTTGCTGGCCTCCCCATACTCGGGGATGTAGAGCACGGGGCAGGGCGCATTGGTCAGCAGCCGATGCAGGTGCGCGGCACCCTTGGCCGGGCGGGTAAGTGGCACGGGAGCCAGCACCAGGTCGATGCTGAGCTCTTGCAGGTACTGCTTCAGCTGCTGGGCGCCATCGTAGTAGAGGTGCGCCACCTGAATGGCTTCTATCTCGAGGGCGTAGTGCCGCTGCAGCCGCGCTATGGCTTTGCCGAACTCCGGGTTTCTTTCCAGCGGAGCGCGGTCGGGGCGGGGCAGCGTGAGCAGGTCCGTGATGGAGTCGGGCAAGGGTGTGAGCTGCAGCAGCGTGATATGGCAGGTTTGGCCCTGTAGCAGGTTCAGCGCATAGCGGATCAGATGTACAGAATACAAGCTTAAGTCTGTCGGAATTACGATTCTCTTCATTGTCTCTTGCCTTGGCGGCCTTAGGTAGAAAAGAGGCCTGCCACACGTCAGGCTTCTGGTCTGCAAACCAAAAGCCGCGCTATTAAAGAGGAGTTAAACCAAGATTATAAATGAATTAATCCTGTTTTCTTTATACTCATTCGCCTTGCTGCAATGTCCCCTTAGCAGCCTGCTTCGGCCGGCCCCAAACGGCAAGAGCCGGAGCATCTGCCCCGGCTCTTGCTGCGTTACGCTTCAGGTACTCTACTTGGCTTGCCGCGCCTGTTGGCCCAGCTTGCTGTGCTTGCGGCCGTAGCCGTAGTAGATGGCCAGCCCAAGCGCCAGCCACACGGCCAGCCGCAGCCACGTTTCCCACGGCAACGATACCATCATCAGTACGCAGGTGAGGATGCCGAGAATGGGCACCAGCGGCACGAAAGGCGTGCGGAAGCCGCGCGGCGCATCGGGCTCCTTCTTGCGCATAATCAGCACCCCGACGCACACCATCACGAAGGCCAGCAGCGTACCGATGCTCGTCATTTCGCCGACCACTGAAATCGGGACGAAGCCGGCAAACAGCGCAATAAACAGGCCCAGCAGCAGATTGGACTGCAGCGGCGTGCGGAACCGGGCGTGGATGCGGGAGAAAACGGGCGGCAGCAACCCGTCTTTGGCCATGGAAAAGAACACCCGGCTCTGGCCCAGCAAATCCACCAGAATCACGGAGGTGTAGCCGATGATGATGGCCAGAATCACGGCCGACGACAGCCAGGCATAAGGTGTTTTCTCGATGGCAATGGCCACGGGCGCGGCGCTGTTTTTGAACTCGGTGTAGTTGGCCAGCCCGGTCATGACGTGGCCGAACAGCATAAACAGCACCGTGCACACCAGCAGCGAGCCGATGATGCCAATGGGCATGTTGCGCTGCGGATTCTTGGTTTCCTGCGCCATGGTGGCCACAATATCGAAGCCGATGAACACGAAGAACACCACGCCGGCCCCGCGCAGGATGCCGCTCCAGCCAAACTCCCCGAACACGCCGGTATTCTGCGGGATGTAGGGCTGATAGTTGGCCGGATCGATGTACTGCCAGCCCAGCCCGATGAACACCAGCACCACGGCCACTTTCAGCGTAACTACCAGCGCATTGAACCACGCCGAGCCCTGCGTACCCCGAATGATAATCATGGTGATGGCCAGCACGATGAGCATGGCCGGCACATTCACGAAGCCATGCACAAGGGTACCATCGGCCAGCTTGGCCGTTTCAAACGGCGACATAACCAGTTGCGGCGGCACATGAATGCCATAGTTGCCCAGAAACCGGAGCAGATACTGCGACCAGCTGATGGCTACGGTGGCGGCGCCCACCGAGTATTCCAGCACCAGGTCCCAGCCGATAATCCAGGCAAACAGCTCGCCCATGGTAGCGTAGGCGTAGGTATAGGCCGAGCCCGAAACCGGTACCATGGACGCAAACTCGGCGTAGCACAGCGCCGAAAAGGCGCAGCCGATGGCCGCCACCAGAAACGACAGCGTAACGGCCGGGCCGGCGTTGTTGGCAGCGGCAATGCCCGTAAGCGAGAACAAACCCGCCCCGATAATCACCCCGATACCGATGGTGATGAGGTTGAAGCCGTTCAGGGTTCGTTTGAGGGTGTTAGCGCCGGTTTCGGCCGCTTCCTGCCGCAACAGTTCCAATGATTTTTTGAGCATACAATAAGGCAGCACGAAGCCTGGCTTCGTGAATGGGTAAATAGGCCGGTGCCTTCTGACACGGGCAGAAGCGCGGGGCCGCTTGCCGCAGGAGCAAACGGGCCGGACAGCCAGGAAATACGAGGAAAAGGGAAAGTCAGGCCGGCATCAGCCTAGCCCATTTCGGGCCGGCCGCAGCCAGCCTCAAACGGCCGTTTCAGGCGCACTCAGCAACAACAACAGCCCGTGCTACAACAGCTGCAGGCTTCCGCCGCAAAGGGGCGCGGAACAACAGCAGCAACAGAGAAACGGGCAGTAAGGCGAGGCAGGAAATCCACGGCAACTTGTTTTTATATGGTCAGGAATTGGCACCGTTCCGGCAGTGTCCGGGTGGTTGCCGACGCTTCTCAGAGCCTGTCTCTCAGCGCCTCTTTATAAAAACAATCCTTTGTCGGTAAAGAATTGATGCGGCAAAGGTACGTCGGGGCGGCGCGCATTAACAAACCGGCCCGCAGTGCGCGGCAGCGCCGTTTCCGGCCGCCGACTGCCTGTAGCGCGGGAAGTTTAAGCTCCGGATTGACTTTTTTTTATTTTATCAAAAACTCACTGAATGCAAAAAACTGGCATTTCAGTTGCGTATACCGATTTCACAAGCCTCAAGGCGGTTTCCAGACAGCCGCTGTACTTCTTCGCAAATTCAACAATTCAAATACCCCAGTCATGAAAAAGACCCTCATTCTGCTCGCTGCTTTTGCTTTCTCGGTTGGTGCGGCTTCGGCCCAGACGGCTCCTGCCAAACCCGACCGCAAAGCCCGAATGGAACAAGCCGGCAAAACCATGAAAACGCCTGAGCAGCGCGCCGACCAGGCTGCCCAGCGCCTCACCAAACAGCTCGGCCTCTCGGCTGCCCAAACCGCGCAGGTACGGGAGCTGCACCTGGCCCGCCACAAGGAAATGCAGGCCAAGCGCGGCCAGGTAGCCACCACTACCGACAAAACCCAGCGCCACCAGGAAATGAAGGCCGGCAAGGAGCGCTACGAAGCCCAGCTCAAGCAAATCCTGAGCGCCGAGCAATACACGAAATACGCCCAGCTGCGCGCCGAGAAGGCCGAAAAGCACAAAGGCCACCGCAAAGCCAAAGGCTAACCTTCGCAATGACGACACAAAAAAGCCCCGCCGGTTTCGGCGGGGCTTTTTTGTGCATTAGCTCCCTGATTTCGACAACACCCTGCCATGCTGAGCGGAGCGAAAGACCTTCGCACGTGGAACACAATCGGGCTGACGTGAGAAGGTCCTTCGCTCCGCTCAGGATGACCGGCGCTCTACTTAGGAGGACAGGGTGTTTTCTGGTTCCTGCTGCGCAAACCAGCGCAGGCGGTAGCAGTTCATGGCCGTGTCGCCGAGCTGCTCCAGCAGCTTGTAGTTGGCCACCGCTCCCACTGCGGCCCCAATAACGGGCACCAGCTGGGCCATTTTGGCCAGGTCGATGTAGTCGCGGTACTCCTGCTGGAAGGTGCGCCAGTCGAAGTCGTGCACATCGGGCGGCAGGGTGTGGCGGTAGGTTTCCCAGGTGGCGAGGCGCTGGTAGGTTTCGTTGCGGGTGTGCTGGCTGCTGAAGGCCAGCTGGAAGATGTGCAGCAGGTATAGCCGCTCGGAATAGTCGCGCGCATCGTAGCCGTAGAGGGCCGCCACATCGAAGAGCAGCTTGAGCTTGAGGCTAAGCAGCAGCGGAAAATCGGCGAGGCCGAGCAGGAATCCGCCCGCGCCCGTTACGGCTCCTTCGGCGGCGGCCGTGTTGCGGTAGGCCCGGATGCGGCGGCGCACAGTCTCTTCCCGCTCCGCCAGCGTACCTTGCTGCCGCGGCTTCTGCGTAACGTACTCGGAGCCAAACAACACGCCGCGCACCATCTGCTTGATGGCCGTGGTAATGGCCTTGTGCAGCTTTTCGGGCAGCAACGCATTCAGCCGCGCCTGCACGCGCCGCGCCACCCGGTTGAGCAGCGAAGGTGGCTGCTGCATCCGGCGCTGCCAGGCGTGCAGCTCGTCACGGGCGGGTTGCTCTGGCGCTGTATAATTCATCGGCATCGGCTAGGTAGAGATGAACAAATTCCCTAAACGAATCTGCTACCACCGCATACGTGTTTGGCGCAGCTATTTCGATTACACTATACGCAGCACCCGCGAATAGCAGGCCGTACCACCAACTCTTGTGCATGTAATCAGCAAACAACAGGCATTTTTTGCCTGCTAAAGCTGGCACTGGTGGCTCTAGTGCGAAGTCAACTACCTGAGGGTAGAACTGCAATTCACTGAGTGCATAAAAGTAAAAGCCCCGTTTGTCTGTGCCAGTTGCAGTGAACGGGTCCATACCATTTGCTTGCGCGAAATAGCGCCTGAACTCTTGTGGCAGCCTGATTCCGTGCTGCTCCCAGCGTTGCAATTCATGGGCAGTGCAGCCGGGTTGCACGCTCATGCCTTGTCTGGCCCAGTCCGCTGACAATTCATTGAGCCACTGCATCTATTTCAACCCGTATATCCGTTCGATTATTTCCACCACTTTCATTCCTTCCAACGCATTGGTGGTGGCGAAACCGCGCTTCTGGATGGTATCTACTACGTTTTCGATGACCTGGACGTGGTTGGCGGCGCTGCCCTGGTAGGGGCCGTAGTCGTTGGCGGGGTTGGTGGGGGGCAGCGCGGGGAGCTGGTAGTCCTGGAGGTGGCAGTATTCCACTTTGTCCATGTACTGGCCGCCGAGGCGCAGGCTGCCGCGCTCAGCTACCACTGTGAGGGAGCTTTCCAGGTTTCGGTCCCAGACGGCGGTGCTGTACTGCAGGGTGCCGCTGCCGCCGCGCACCAAATCGAAGGTGACGAGGCCGGAATCCTCGAAGTCGGTGAGGCCGGCGTGGTTGAAGTCGCGGAAGCGGGCCTGAATGTTGTCGATGTCGCCGAACACCCAGTAGAGCAAATCCACGAAGTGGCTGAACTGCGTGAAGAGCGTGCCGCCGTCCTGCTGGCGGGTGCCTTTCCAGCCGCCGGCCTGGTAGTAGCGCGCGTCGCGGTTCCAGAAGCAGTTGATCTGCACCAGATAAATTTCGCCGAGGCGGCCTTCGTCGTAGACCTGCTTAAGCCAGGCGGCGGGCGGCGAATAGCGGTTCTGCATCACGCCAAACACGAGGCGGCCGGTTTGCAGGGCCGTGTGCACAAGGTCTTCGGCATCGCGCTTGCGCAGCGCAATGGGCTTTTCGACCACGGCGTGCAGCCCGGCCCGCAGGCCCTGAATGGCCTGCGGGGCGTGCAGGTGGTTGGGCGTAGCCACGGTCAGGACGTCGGCGGCGGGGCCGTGCTGCAGGTAGGCTTCTAAGGAGAGAAAGAACGGGACGCCGGCAAACTCGGCGGCCAGCGTGGCCTGCAGCTCCGGCCGCACATCAATGAGGGCGGTGAGCGTGGCGCCGGGGTGGCGCGAAACGAGGGCGGCGTGGCGGTGGCCGATGTGGCCCACACCGCAGATAACGAAACGAACGGCAGGAAGAGAATCAGCCAAGGCAGGCGGGGTTCGGGGCAAGGGAAAGTTCGGCAAGCTGCGAAAAAACGTGCGCTTCTCCTGCACCTTCCCCGCCATGCCCCGGAAGTCGTTGGGCACGGCCCGGAAACCGTTGGGCACGCCCCGGAAGTCATTGGGAACGGCCCGGGAGTCGTTGGGCACAGCCCGGAAGTCGTTGGGCACGGCATGGGAATCGTTGGGCACGGCATGGAAGCCGTTGGGCACAGCCCGGGAATCGTTGGGCACGGTGTGGAAACCGTTGGGCACGAGGTATCGGCGTAGCGCGACAAAGCCAGCTTCGGGCCTGCGGAAGGACTGAAACTGGCTTTGTTGCGGGTAGATGAGCGGCAGCCGGACTTACAGCAGGCGCTTCAGCTCGTTGAAATTGGTATTGCTGACCGTGCGGCTGGCGCAGCCCAGGGCCTGGGCGTTTTTCTGGATGTTGGTG
The DNA here is from genome assembly GCF_900142395.1 of Hymenobacter psychrotolerans DSM 18569. Lineage (GTDB taxonomy): Bacteria > Bacteroidota > Bacteroidia > Cytophagales > Hymenobacteraceae > Hymenobacter > Hymenobacter psychrotolerans. Next base: position 17,386 of record NZ_FRAS01000006.1, read on the forward strand.
ATGCGCGAGCCGGGGTTGGGGTGCGTACTCAGGAACTCGGGCGTGCCGCCTCCCCCCTGCTTTTCGGCCTTGATGAAGAAGCCGGCGGCGCCGTCGCAGTCGTAGTAGCGGGTGCCGTTGAGGTAGATGGTGGAGTACTTGTCGGCGTCGAGCTCGTAGTCGCGGCTGAATTTGAGCTGCCCGATGCCGGCGGCCAGCTGCACGAGCTGGCTGGACGAGCGGTTGCCGAGCACGATGCCCAGCAGCAGGCTGGTGCCGTACTGCTTCTGCATAATCTGGGTGCTGTGGCGGCGGTCGGCGTGGGCAATTTCGTGGCCCAGGATGCCGGCCAGCTCACTCTCGTTGTCGAGAAACTTGATCAGGCCCGAGAATACATAGATGTGGCCGCCGGGCGTGGCAAAGGCGTTTTGCACGGCATCGTCCTTGATGATTTTGACGTCCCACGGGAATTGGGTGCGGTATTTCACGTTGCCGTTGTCGAGCACGCGCTTCACCACGCCATCGAGCAGCTGGTAGGCGCGGGCGTTTTTGGAGCGCTCCAGCAGCTGGCCTTTGGCGCGGTAGGTGGAGTCGGTCTGGCGGGCAACCTGGGCGCCCAGGTCAATGTCCTGCTGAATGGAAAACAGGCTAAAGCCCTGGTTGGGCTTGCTGATGGCGGCAGTGGTGAGGGCCGCTACGCCGGCCAGCGGCAGGAGCAGCGTCAGAAAAGAACGGCGCATAAACGGGAAGTGGAGACGTGGAAAAAGTGCTGTCTATACGGCGAAAAGAAAAAACAGTGCCAAGGCTACCTGGCAGCACAGTACCCCGAAGCGGCGCTTCGGGGTACTGTGCTACACCCCGGCCCGCACCGCCGCCGCCACGTACGCCACCTGCTCTTCGGTGAGCGTAGGATGAATGGGCACCGACAGCACGGTGCGGCACAGGCGCTCGGCCACCGGAAACTGCCCGGCGCGGTAGCCCAGGTAGTGGTAGGCAGGCTGCAGGTGGTTGGGCAGCGGGTAATACACCTGGCTGGGCACGCCGTGGGCGCCCAGGTGCTGCTGCAGGGCGTCGCGGCGGCCGGGCTCGTCGGCTACCGTGAGGGTATACTGGTGGAAGACGTGGGTGCTGCGTGGGTCGCGGGCTGGTACTGCGAGGCCCGGCACGTCGGCCAGAGTGGCATCATACTGCGCGGCCACGTGCTGGCGGGCGGCAGTCCACTGGCGCAGGTAGCGCAGCTTCACGCGCAGCAGGGCCGCCTGCAGGGTATCGAGGCGGGAGTTGAGGCCGATGTGCTCGTGGTGGTACTTGCGGGTCTGGCCGTGGTTGGCGAGCTGGCGCAGGTAGGCGGCGCGGGCCTCGTCGCGGGTAAACAGGGCGCCGCCGTCGCCGAAGCCACCGAGGTTTTTGCTGGGAAAGAACGATGTAGTGCCTACCTCTCCTACCGTGCCCGCCACCCAGGTGGCGCCGCCGCTGGTCGTGAACGTAGCGCCGATGGCTTGGGCGTTGTCTTCAATCAGGGCCACGCCGTGGTGGTCGGCGAGCGTGCGCAAGGCTTCCAGATCCGCGCACTGCCCGAACAGGTGCACGGCCACAATGGCGCCGGTCCGGCTCGTAATAGCGGCCTCCACGGCCTGCGGGTCGAGGTTGAACGTATCGGGCCGCACGTCGGCGGGTACTGGCACGAGGCCCAGCACGGCGGCGGCTTCCAGCGTAGCCACGTAGGTGAAGGCGGGCACAATCACCTCGGTGCCGGGCGGCAGGCGCAGCGCCATCAGAGCCAGCTGCAGGGCATCGGTACCGTTGGCGCAGGGCACCACGTGCGGGCCGCCAAGATAGGCGCTCAGCTCCTGGGCAAACTGCTGCACGGCCGGCCCCTGAATGAAGGCAGCTTCGTCGAGGGCGTGGCGCAGGGCCTCGTCCAGCTCGGCCCGGATGGGCGCATGCTGGGCCGGCAAATCGAGCAGCAGAATAGGACTGGAAGGAAGCGGCAGAGTATCGGGCACGGATGGCAGGCAGTTTTACAGCCCAAAGATAGAAGCACGCTGCCAGCAACCGCACCACCCGCCGGGGCGCAACCTGCAGCGTTCTGGTTGCGTTAAGCGAGCCAGGGGCAGCTACATCGCAGCTGCGCTATATGTTCCCTTAACTTTCTCCCTACTATGTTCAGGAAAACTCTCACCCTCCACGCGCTGTCGGCCATGTTGCTGATGGGAGGCGTTGCTTTCACGCAGACCAGCTGCACCGAAGGCCAGAAGAAAGAGGTGTCGGCCGAAAGCGACCAGGCCTATAACGACTTCGCCACGTTCGTATCGGATACGGAAGCTAAAGCTGACGCCGTAGCCAACGAAGCGGAAGCCGACTACGACCAGGAAACCGCGCAGCTCAAATCCGACTTCGACGCGAAAGTAGCCGCCGTAGACAAGTACGCCGACCAGTACGACGACGCCCGCCGCCAGGAAATAGAGGCGCTGCGCACGCGCTACACCACGGCATACGACAAGCGCGAAATGTCCTGGAAAAATCGTTCGGGTGGCACTGCTACCAGCGGCACTATGAAGGTGGGCAAGTACTACAAGCCCATGAACCCGGCCGCGCAGATTACGGCCGCCAACGCCCGCACTACCTACGAGAACTTCGTGCGCAACATCAAGCAGAACGAAGACAAATACGACATCGACGACTGGCGCTATATCAACTCGGAATGGCGCGCGCTGGATGAAGCCTACGACAAAGTGAAAGGCGACATCCCGGCCAAGGACTTGGCTGAAATCCAGAAGGAAAAGCTGAAATACGCCGCTTTCAAATCGTTCGATAAAACGGAAGCCCGCGTAGCCCAGGGCGCCGACGCCGTGAGCGGCGAGGCCAAAGAAGTGAAAGCCGAAACCGCCGACGAACGGAGCAAAGTAGGCCAGGCCGCCAGCAACACTGCTTCCGACGTGAAGGAAGCCGGCAAAGACGTCGGCCAGGGCGCAGCCAATGTTGGCAAGAAAGTGGGCGGGGCCGTGAAAGGCGCCTACAAGGAAGTGAAGTCGGAAGTGAAGAACACTGACAACGACTAAGCCTAGCAGCACCCACCCAGGGTAAGAGCCGGTTTCCGCGAGGGAGCCGGCTCTTTCATTTGGGGCAATACAGCTTGAAAAAGCACGTCATTCCGCGCTTGCCCAAGAATCTCGCCAGTAAAGGACTTACTATCACAACCTCAGCACGCTAGATTCCCCACCTGCAGTCAGCATGACGAACTGTGGTTGCTGTCTGCACGTGCAGACGCCTTGGTAACGCGGCCTTATTTCAGCTCGGTCAGGAGCCAGTAGAGCTTCAGAGCGTCGAGCTGGCGGAGGCTGGGCTGGGCTGAAAGCAGATTGCGCCGTACCTGCTGCTGCCGTAGCTGAAACGCGCCGCGCACGGCTTCTCCCAGCCCCCAGCGGTGCAGCTGCAGCGCCGCTTTCAGCAGCTTGGTGTCGGCGCCCAGGCCTTCGGCGCGGTACAAGCCGGCCAGGTTGCGCACGGCATCGTGGGTTTTCTGCAGAAACTGAGCCGCCGGCTCCAGCCCGTCGTGCAGCACGGGGTTGTCGAGGTGCAGCACTTCTACGCCCGCCTGCCGCAGCAGCCACCCAAATTTAGTGTCCTCGTGGCCGTAGCGTGTGAGGCTCTCATCCAGCCCAAAACGGCGAAACAGGTCGGCACGCACCAGCATGTTGTTGAGCGCAAGCTGGCCGTGCGGGGCGCGCTGCCGAAGCGCCGCCGGCCGGGCCTCGCGGCGGCGGCCATACAGCCAGCGCAGGTGCAGCTCCGTGGCCGCCGGGGCCGCCGGCTCGTAGGCGGTGCCTCCCACCAGCACCGGTGCCAGGTGGCAGGCGGCGGCGTAGCGGGCCAGAAACTGCGCGTCGGGCAGCAGGCTGTCGTTGTCGAGCAGCAGCAGCCACTCCTGTTTCGCGGCGCCGGCCAACTGGTTGCGGATGGCGGCGCGGCCTACATTGCAGGGCAACTCCTGGTAACACACGCCGGGCAGCGCGGCCAGCGCGCGGTTTGGGAGGCGCAGGGCTTCTTTGGAGCCGTCATCAAGGCAGTGGATTTCCAACGTACCGGGCCAGCCGGCAGCCTGGTCCAGCAGTGCATGCACCAGCGGCGTCACGTCGCGGTTGTACACCGGAATCAGTACCGACAGCCCAGGGGAATTCACGTACAGCTTGCTATCTAATGGTGCAATGGAATTGCTCTGCTCGATTCACGGTAAGCAAAAACCATTCTACTATCTGGCGAGAAGGGAGCAGCGCAGCCGTTGCAGGCCTGCTGCGGCTATATCTTAACTGATAGCCGTCAGGGAAAACGGCGTTGTTTCGGAATCCACCAGCTGGCCCTGCTCGCACTTGAGCACGCGCTTGGGGTACTGCTGGATGATCTGGTAGTTGTGGGTGGCCATCAGCACGGCCGTGCCGGAGTTGTTGATTTCCACGAACAGGCGCATGATGCTGTCGGCCACATCCGGGTCGAGGTTGCCGGTGGGTTCGTCGGCGAGTAGCAGCAGGGGCTCGTTGAGCAGGGCGCGCGCAATTACCACACGCTGCTGCTCGCCGCCGGAAAGCTGGTGCGGCATCTTGGCCGCCGAGTTGGCCAGCCCTACCCGCATCAGCACCTCCGAAATGCGCTGCTGCTTGCGGGCCTTGCCGCTCCAGCCGGTGGCATTCAGCACAAACAGCAGATTTTCGGCCACGGTGCGGTCGAAGAGCAGTTGAAAGTCCTGGAAGATGATGCCCAGCTTGCGGCGCATGAACGGCACTTTGCTGCTGCCCATCAGCTTGGGCAGCGGAAACCCAACCACGGTGCCCGTGCCACCGCCCAGCGCCAGGTCGGCGTAGAGGGTTTTAAGCAGGGAGCTTTTGCCGGAGCCGGTGCGGCCCACGAGGTAGGCAAACTCGCCTTTGTCGAGCGTAAACGTGACCTTTTGCAGCACGGTATTCACGTCCTGCATAATGTAGGCGTCGTGCAACTCAATAACCGGGTTGGAGGCAGTAGGCATAAGGGCGAAGATACAGGAGCCGGGCTTTCCCGAAAATACTATTCCGGGTGAAGCAAAAGCCAGCCGGCCGATACATTATGGCCTGTGCTGTACTTCCGCTTCACCCGGAACAGGATGCGCGAAGGCAGAAACTCAGATTTCCAGCTTCTGGAGCTTCCCGAATTCCAGCCCTTCAATGACGGATGCCAGCGCTACTTCCTTGTTTTCGAGGCCGTAGCGGTGCAGGTCTTTCAGGGGCCGGTCGGCGCGGAAATACGCAATCAGCACGAAGTTTTCGTCGCGCAGCTGGATATAGTCCGGAATCTTGGCCTTGCCCTTTACTTTGATGATGTACATGGGGTTGATTGCTGATGGTTGGTTGTGGATTGCTGATTGTTACGCCTGAGCGTCCAACAATCAACAACCAGCACTCAACAATCAGGCATTTACCTTGGCGTGGTCGGCCAGGAAGGTAGCCAGGCCTTTCTCGGTGAGCGGGTGGTTGAGCAGGCCGGTGATGACGTTCAGCGGGCAGGTCACCACATCGGCGCCCAGCTCGGCGCACTGAATCAGGTGCGGCACGTGGCGAACCGAGGCGGCCAGCACCTGCGTGGGGTAGCCGTAGTTCGAGAAAATATCCACAATCTGCTGAATCAGCTGCAGCCCGTCGGCCCCGATATCGTCCAGACGGCCCACGAACGGCGACACATAGGTGGCACCGGCTTTAGCGGCCAGCAGCGCCTGCCCGGCCGTGAAAATCAGTGTGCAGTTGGTTTTGATGCCTTTCTCCGAGAAATACTTGATGGCTTTTACGCCGTCCCGGATCATGGGCACTTTCACCACGATGTTGGGGTGCAGCTCGGCCAGGGCCTCACCTTCCCGGATGATGCCGTCGTAGTCGGTCGCAATTACCTCGGCCGACACGTCGCCGTCCACGATTTCGCAGATTTGCTTGTAGTGGCTCATCACGGCATCAGTGCCGCGGATGCCTTCTTTCGCCATCAGCGAAGGATTGGTGGTCACGCCGTCGAGCACGCCCAGCTCCACAGCTTCCTGAATGTCCTTCAGGTTGGCAGTATCAATGAAGAATTTCATGCGGGTAGGTTGGAAATAAAGATGCCCCAAAGCTAGCCATTCGCGGGCAAACAAGCCGCGCGGCTTTCTTCGGGGCACCTTCTTATGAATCTGACTGAAAAGGGCAAAAAAAAGCGAGCCAAAATCGCACCGCTCAACCGTCTACCCTTGCTACCTTCCGGTCCTGGGGGAGTTCAACAGGAGCTGGTCGTTCTGACTCGCCGTTGCAAAGGTACGCACATATTTGGGTTTTCGATGAGCTGGGTGCACAATTTCGCCTTCAGGGCCACGTGCGCAGGCTTGTTGTTTGATTATCAGGGACAATTTTTCGTCTCCTGCCTGCCACGCGGCCTTGGAGCAATGGCCCGTTATTCTTTTGTGAAGTGCTGCACCGCTACGGCTTCGCCCTGCGTCACGCGCAGCAGGTAGCTGCCGGCCGCCAGCTTCTCCAGCGGCAGCTCTACGGTGCCGCTGGCGCCGGGCAGGACCTGAACGATGGGCTGCACCGTCCGGCCCAGCATGTCCAGCACCTGCAGGCTGGCTACCTGGCGACTGGCCGGCAGCTGCAGCGTGAGCTTGCCGGCCGCCGGATTGGGATACAGTGAAACAGCCAGTGTGTTGCGGGCGGCCTGCGTAGACTGGGGCGTGCCGAAGGTGAGACGCATGTTGGCCAGCGCCGTGGATGTGGCCAGGGCGGTGGCACTGGTGAGGGCCGTAGATCCTGTGTAGCGGCGGGTGCTGTTGCGGCCCGTTGTGAAGCCGTAGCGGTATTTGGGCTGCTGGCCCGTAGTGGAGCTGGTGGCTCCGCCGTTGCGCAGCACCAACACGGCCAAGTTGTTGCTGCTACCGGTATAGGCGAAAGGCCGGTTCAACACCACTTCCATGTAGCCGGTGGGCGCGTTGTTGGTGAGGCTGCCCTTGAACACGCGCTGGTAGCCCGTGGTGTCGAGAGTGCCGGCGGTCAGCTCAGTAGCCGTAGTGGTCTTGAAGTAAATCACCACGTTTTCGATGGGCGTCACGATGCTACCCTCCACCTTATCGAAGGCGACGCGCGTAATGGAGCCGGTAGCCGTAATCTGGGAGCCAAGGTAAATGGCCTCATTGGCCGAATAAGGCGACCCATAACCCAGGGGCGCCGAAGCCGACGTGGCCGTGCCGTTCACGATAGTCACGACCTGGGCGGCGGCAGTGCCCGGGGCGAGAAGTCCGGCACCGAAGGGCAAAAGAAGGAGTAAGAGTTTTTTCATGCAGCAGGTGAAAGAAGGATGGGGTGGAAAGAAGGCAGCACCGGCAGTTTGCCAGCACTGTTACTTACGCAATATACCCCAAGTCTTATACTTGCCACATGCCAGCCGGAACGGCCGGTAATTTTTCGTGTTTCCGCCCGGGGGCTAGGCCTTCTCCCAGGCTTTCTTCGCCGATTTCACCTGTTTCTTGAGTTGCTTTTTGTAGCGGGCCACGGGGCGCATTTCCACTACCAGCGTGCCGGTGGCGGGCATTACGGCCGTGGTATCATAGTAGCCGGCAAAGCTGAAGCGGAGCGCCGGCGTAGCGTCCGGGCTCGGCAGCAGAAACTGCCCCACAGAATTGGTAATCACCGACGAGTTGCGGTTGTTAGCCAGCGCAACGGTAGCCCCGGCCAGCGGCTTGCCAGCCTGCCCTGTTACGGAGCCAACCAACTGATACACCGGCGCCTGCTGCATTGTCCCTGGCACGCTAATGGGCGCTGCCGTGGGTGTCAGGCACAACAAAGAGAGAAGTAGAGAGAAGGAAAGCATAGGCGAAAGGAAATCAACACAGAAACGAATACAGCTTACTAACGCAAATTACACTATTAAGGGTTAAAATGCGGACAACAAGTTGGAAAATGAGTATTTATAGCACAAAATCAATTATATATAGTATAACCCAGCCACGAAGGTGGCCGGAAGCAGGTTTGGCGCCACCAACCGCCCTGCTTACCTTTGCTCCATGCCTCAACAAATCCTGATTCTCGATTTTGGGTCGCAGTACACCCAGCTCATTGCCCGGCGCATCCGGGAATTGAATGTCTACTGCGAAATCCACCCGTATAACCACGCCCCGGACCTCACTGAGGATATCCGGGGCGTTGTGCTTTCGGGCTCCCCGTGTTCCGTGCGCGACGCCGACTCGCCCAACCCCGACCTGAGCCGCTACCTGGGCCGCGTGCCGGTGCTGGGCGTGTGCTACGGCGCGCAGCTGCTGGCCCACCAGCAGGGCGGCGAAGTGCTGCCGGCCACCATCCGGGAGTATGGCCGCGCCCGCCTAGCCCGCGTGCACCACGATTCGGCCCTGCTGCACGGCGTGCCCACCGAGTCGCAGGTCTGGATGTCGCACGGTGATACCATTAAGACCCTGCCTGGTGGCTTCGACATCATTGCCAGCACTCCTGAGGTGGCAGTGGCAGCGTTCAAGATTGATGGCCAGGAAACCTACGGCATCCAGTTTCATCCGGAAGTAACGCACTCGACCGACGGCAAAACCCTGCTCCAGAACTTCGTGGTGAACATCTGCGGGCTGGACCAGAGCTGGACGCCGGAGCACTTCGTGGACAGCATGGTGGAAACCCTGCAGCGCACCATTGGCGACGAGGACCAGGTGATTCTGGGCCTTTCGGGCGGCGTCGATTCCTCGGTGGCGGCGCTGCTGCTGCACAAGGCCATCGGCAAGCGCCTGCACGGCATTTTCGTGAACAACGGCCTGCTGCGCAAAGATGAGTACGAGGATGTGCTGCACTCCTACAAAGACCTGGGCCTGAACGTGCGCGGCGTGGACGCCTCGCAGGAGTTCTACGCGGCCCTCACCGGCCTCACGGACCCCGAGCTGAAGCGCAAGGCCATTGGCCGCACCTTCATTGAGGTGTTCGATAGGGAAGCGCAGAAAGTGGACGGCGCCCGCTGGCTGGCCCAGGGCACCATCTACCCCGACGTTATTGAGTCGGTGTCGGTGAAAGGTCCGGCCGTGACTATCAAGAGCCACCACAACGTGGGTGGTCTGCCAGAGAAGATGAACCTTCGGATTGTGGAGCCGCTGCGGGCCTTGTTTAAGGACGAGGTGCGCGAAGTAGGCCACACGCTGGAGCTGCCGGTGAATATTCTGCACCGCCACCCCTTCCCCGGCCCCGGCCTGGGCATCCGCATCCTCGGCGACATCACGCCGGAGAAAGTGGATTTGCTGCAGCGCGCCGATGCCATCTTCATCAACGGCCTGAAAGAGCATGGCCTCTATGAGAAGGTGTGGCAGGCCGGCGTGATGCTGCTGCCCGTACAAAGCGTAGGCGTGATGGGCGACGAGCGGACCTACGAACGAGTAGTGGCCCTGCGCGCCGTAACGAGCGTGGACGGCATGACCGCCGACTGGGCCCACCTCCCCTACGAGTTCCTGGCCGAAATCAGCAACAAAATCATCAACCAGGTGCGCGGCATCAACCGCGTGGTGTATGATATTTCGAGTAAGCCGCCCGCAACCATCGAGTGGGAATAGCGAGTAACTGAGTAGCGGAGTAACTGAGTAATCGTTCTGGCTTTATCAGCCCAGCAATTATTCAGTTACTCCGCTACCCAGTTACTCTTTCAGTTCCAGCAAGGCGTCGCCATAGAACGAGTAGGTTACCTTGTCGTCCTCGGCTTGCCGCTGCAGACTGCGCAGATAGAGGCTGAGCGAGGCTTTTGGGGTATGAACGCGCAGGGTCAGTTGCTCAGGAATCAGTTCAGTGGATTCCAGCGCGTTTGCTTTGCGCTGCTGTACTAATGAATCGGCCACTGCGCCCGGCTGCATGGCCAGCACACGCTGCCACTCCCGGTTTACTTGCCGCTCCAGCAGCAGCCGGTGGTGGTTGCCGGTGGTTCGCAGCCGATATGTCCCTTCCGGCAGGCGTAGCGTGACCAGCGTGTCGTTATTTTCGTGCTGGGATGCATCCAAGCGCCGCAGCCAGTAGCGGCCTTGCCCCAGCGGCTGGGCATCGGGCTGTTCGGCTGAAAACGAAACCCACCGCTCTGGGGCCACTTCTACTGCATAGTCTACCCAGCGAGGCAGGCCGCTGGCCGCGAATGGCCGTTCGTTCAGCCAGCTGCGCTGCTTCCATTCTGCCTGACTACGGAGCGAATCGGGCAGCGAAAAACGGGTGGCGAAAAACGGCTGCAGCTGCGCCAGTTTGTCGCGGGCCACAAAAAACTCGAAGATGGACGTGATGCGCCGGGCAGCCTCTTTCGGCAGCTTAGGCACCCGCTTGCCCGCCCCGTCCAGCTTGCCATCTTTCAGCAGCTTGTACTCCGCGGCCAACTCACGCAGCTGGCTGAGCTGGCTGCGCTCGGCCGTAGCAAACGCGCCCCACGGCCCCGCCGCCGACAGAAACACCACCGCCGCCAGCGAGGCCGGAATCCAGATGATGCCGCGCCCTTTGCGCAGCAGAAAGTAAGCGGCCATACCTGCCAGCCACAACGCCAGTATCAGCACGAAGTAGCGCTCCTCGGTGATGCCGTACGCCCCTACCCGCGTTCCGATGGCCACGAACAGCAACCCCAGCAGCGGAAACAGCGCCCGGTAGAACCAGCGCGCAAACGTCCGTATCCAGGTATTTTCGGCCGCGTTACGGATGGGGTGAATGAGTAGTAGCGCAAATATGCCCGCCACCGAAAACGCCAGAATCAGGGTAGAAACCCAGCCTTTGGGCAGGGTCCAGAGCACCACAATGCGGGCCAGGTAGGCGTAGAGAATCACCAGGTACAGCACCACCAGCGGCAGCAGCACAAACTGCGTGAACAGCTTCAGGCCCTTCGGGTAAGTGGTATCCTGCTCCAAGGCCTTCCAATCGTGCGGGACGCCGGCCAGAAAAAACCACGTGTTGAACCCTGTCGCCAGCACCGTAAACAGATGCTCGTAGATGTGCCGGTCAAGCTTTACATCGAACAGATTCTCGACGGCTACCAGCGCCAGCGCGCACCCCGCAAACAACACGCCTGAGTACAACCCGCCGGTCAGAATGCGCAGAAACAGCGTTTCGTTGTAGCGCCAGAAGCCCGGCGTATCGGCCTCACGGCGCAGTTCGGGCAGGTAGGGCACCACGGCCACCAGCAAGTGCAGGCCCAGCAGCAGCAGCAGCAGGCGCAGCCCCCATTCCGAGGTTGGCTCGGTGGGACACAGCACGTACCAGAGCCCCAGCAGCCCTACTGCCCCCGCGTTAACCAGCACCCGCGCCAACGCAGACCAGCGGTACCGCTCCCCGGCCAGCGCCACACTCAGCGTGAGCGTAAGCCCCAGAGCCGCCGCCGACACTAGCGGAAAAAGCCAGTCCAGCGCATCCCTTTGCTTGTAGTCGAGGCGCTGGTAGTAGATGGCTACGGCGCCCAGCAGCAGGCTGCAAAGCAGAGGTAGCGGAAAGCGTTGCACGGCACGGGCCGCTTGGGCGGTCAGGTGCTGCAGGGAAGGTAGGCGCATAAGGGTATAGGGAGAGACTGCGCCACAAGAAACATACTATTCCGGCTTCTTCCCTATTTTCCGGCCGAGCTGCGACCCCCCGTATCACAGCAGCTATTTCTACGTACTAGGCAAAGCGCTGGCGGCCGCCTTCTGCCTTCTCCTACCCATGAAAAAACCTTCGTTTCGTCAATTTCTGGCTATTGCTGTGCTGGGATTGGTGCTGACGGTGGCAGGGGCAGCCTGGCTGCTGGGCACGCGCTGGGGGCAACGGCACCTGGAGCAGCTTATTCGGGAGCGGCTGGCCCGCAACTCTACGCTGGTGCTGGCACCGCTGGAGGTGGAAATTTCGGCGCTGCGCCATTTTCCGCACATCACCGTGTCGTTGCGGCACGTGCTGCTCACCGACACGTCATTCCGGCGGGCGGTGCCAGTGCTGCGTATCGGGCAGGCCGATGCGCGGCTGGAGCTGGGCCACATCTGGCGCGGCGAGTTCCGGGTAAGCCACCTGACGCTGCGTGATGCGGAGTTCCGGCAGCTGACCGACTCGCTCGGGCACGACTGGGGCCTGCGTGGGAAGGGTCCGCGCCGCCACACGCCCAGCGTGCCGCCCAACCTCGATGTGGATTCGCTGGTGCTGGTGAACGTGAGCGTGCAGGACCGCAACGAGCTGCACAACAGTGGCTTTCATGCCCGGGTACAACACGGCCGGCTGGTGGTGCAGGTTCGCAAAGGCCTGGCCACTACCACCGGCCTCCTCGACGGGCAGCTGGACTACCTGCGCAGCGGGCGCGGCAACCTGTTCGATAAGGAACCCGTGGTGGCGCATATCCGCTACCGCTACGACTTCCGGCGGCGCGAAGGCACTTTCCTGCGTACCCGGGCCACGCTCAACGGCGACACGGTGCTGGTGAACGGCACGCACCGGGGCGCGGCTCCCAATGAGTCACGCGGCACCCGCCTCAACCTGCGCTTCGAGGGCCGGCAGCCGCTGCTGGAAGTGCTGCACGTGGCCCTTCCCAGTAGCCTCGACCATTTCCTCGACGATGCCCGCAGCCCCAGCCGGGCGCATATCTGGTACAGCATTCGGGGTGTCAGCGGCCCTACCACCCGGCCCCGCACCGTGCTCCGCTTTGCCCTGCGCAACGCCCAGGTGCAGTGGGCCGATTCGGCGCGGCGCATTCGGCGCTGGGATGCCCGCGGCGTATTCGACAATGGCCCCAGCCACTCGCCGCGCACTACCAGCCTGTCGTTTGAGCAGTGCCGCATCTATTCGAATGCTGGTGAGCTGGATGCCAAGCTGACGGTGTCTGACTTCACGAAGCCGCACCTGCAGGGGCACGTACGGGGCCGCACCGAGCTGCAGACGCTGGCCTCGGTGGTAGTCCCGAAACTCTGGCGCGCCCGCCACGGCCAGGCGACCATCGACCTGAAGCTGGATGGCACGCTCCCCGAAATACCCGACCGCGCTACCCGCCGGGCACTACGCGCCGAAACGCTGCTCCCCCCCATTGCAGCCCGCGGCACAGTACAGCTCGAAAATGCCTCGTTCAGCATTCCAGACCGGCAGGCTAATATGGTAAACCTAAACGTGCGTGTCCGGCTGCGCGACAGTTTATGGACGCTGGAAAATTTATCGGGGCAGCTCAATGGGATGCGGGTGCGGGCTAACGCCACTACTACGTATCTGCTGGCGTATTTCAGCGGGCAGCATCCGGTGACGACCGTAGTGGGCACGTTTGCGGTAGATGAGCTGCACCTGAAAGAGCTGAGCCGGCTGCTGGCCGCCCCGCAGGGCCGGAGCCGCCCACCCGCCCGCACGCCGCGCCTGGGCCGCACGCCCAACCAGGAGCTGGCTACCAAGGCGCTGAATCTGCTGCCGCCGGGCCTGCGCCTCAGTATCCGGCTGCGGTGCGGCCTGCTGGTGCTGGCTTCTGATACGCTGGAACAGCTGGCAGCCACGGTGCGCCACAACGGCCGCACTGTGCAGCTCCGCGACCTGCACATGCGCGTGTGGGGCGGGCAGGTGAGCGGCGTCGTGGGCTGGCCCACCGACACGCTCGACCTGCAGCCGGTGGCGGCCCAGCTGGCCGTGCGGTTTGCCTCGCTCAACTACCAGCAGCTCCTGACGCGCCTGACGCGCCCCTCGCGGCGGGCACCGGGCGCGGCCAAAGACCCTACGCTGCGGGAAGTGCTGCTGGCCGCTAACGGCCAGGCCAACGTGCTGGTAAGCAAACTGGTGCTGCCGGCCGGCAACAACCTGACCAACGTACGGGTGCGCATCGACAAGAACGGCCCCAGCTTCCAGGTGCCGGCTCTCACGTTCCGGTCCAGCTCCGGCGGCACCGGGCGCCTGAGTGCCAGCGCCCAACTCAGCGGCACGCACCTGACTCAGGCCCGCGCCGACCTGGACCTGCGCTACTCCACTCTCGATGTGCAGCACCTGCTTCAGCTGCTGGCTTCCCTGAGCACTGTGCCGCCCCCCGCCCCCGCTTCTACCTCACGCCGCACTGCTCGCCCAAGCGGCTCCTCCCCTTTTCTTGATGGCACCATCACGGGGCGGGTGAACGTGGTGGCCGACCAGATTCGGTACGGCGCCTTGCGGGGGCAGGCTTTCCGGCTCGTGAGCAGCCTGGAAGCCGGCGCGGCGCGGGTAGAGCACTGCTCGCTGCGGGCTTTCGGGGGCGACATTTCGTTGCGCGGGGTGCTGCAAACCTACACCGAAGGGGCGTACCATCCGCTGCACGCACAGCTACGGCTGCACCGGATTCAGCTACCGGAGCTGTTTGGGCTGGCTACTACCCTGGGCCTCGATGTGCTGGGCAGCGAGAACATCCGGGGCACGATGAACGGCGAAACAGACCTGCACACGCAGCTGGACAACACCTTCCTGCCCAACCTGATGCAGACGCGTGCCTTCCTCAAAACCGACCTGCACGAGCTGGAGCTGCTCAACGTGGAAGCCCTGATGGAAGCCCTCCGGTTTATGCGGCAGGAGCGCACCAGCCGGCTGTATTTCGAGCCGGTGAGCCCCCGATTTATCCTGGACGGCGGCCGCCTGCTGATTCCTGACCTGCAGCTCAACAGCAACCTCACCGACATGAGCGTGAGCGGCGAGTATTACCTCAACGGCCAGGCCAACCTGTATGTGGGGCTAAGCCCGCTCCAGGCCCTGTTCGGCAACAACGAGAAGCGCATTGAGCGTATCCGCAGCGGAGAGGCCGCCCAGCGCCGCAGCCGCGGCCTTGTGTATCTGAACCTGAGCCGGGCTCCGCGCAGCCGCTACAAAGTCCGGCCGTTCCAGAAGCGTGAGCAGCGCCTGAACCGGCAGGCTATGCAGCAGGAGTTTCAGGAGCTGCTGCGCACCCAGAAGCTGGATACCACCCTGCGGCTTCTGCAATAAGGAAAGGCTCAGCGCGGCAGCGTCACCGTAAATTCAGTGAACCGGCCTTCCTCACTTTCCACCCGCAACGAGCCTTCGTGACCCTTCGTGACAATGTCGTACGCCATCGACAAACCCAGGCCCGTGCCTTCGCCCTGGGGCTTGGTCGTGAAGAAGGGCTGGAAAATCTGTTCTTTCACCACCTCCGGCATGCCCGTTCCGTTGTCGCGCACCCGAATATGAATATGACCATCTACCTGATGGGTGCTGACTTCCAGCGTAGGCAGGTAGGCATCCTCCAGGGCAGCCTGCCGGGTAGCCAGGGCGTGAAAAGCGTTGGTAAACAGGTTGAGCAGCACCCGGCCTATTTCCGTGCGCACCAGCCGCACTTCCTGCATGGTGGCATCGAGCGAGGTGTGCAGATGCACCTGCAGGGTGGGGTGAGTGGCCTGGGCGCTCCGGTAAGCCAGCCGCAGCTGTTCTTCTACCAGCGCATTGAGGGCTACTGGCTCCTGCGGGCTGGTGCCGGTGCGGGCGTGCGTGAGCATATCCGTGATGATGGAGGACGCCCGCTGCCCGTGCTGGCTGATTTCCTGCAGATTCTGCTTGAGGCCGGCCAGAATCTCCCGTTGCAGGCCGTCGGCCGTGGCAGGCACCGGGCGGGTGCTGTCCTGGTCGAGCAGGGCCACGCTCACCTCGGCAAAATTGCGCATGAAGTGCAACGGGTTCTGCAGCTCGTGCGCGATACCCGCCGATAACTCGCCCACGAAAGCCCATTTTTCGGCCGCTACCAGCTGCTGCTGCGTGGCCAGCAACTCGGCCTGCTGCTGCTCCAGCAGCGCATAGGCCCGCTGTTTCTGGCGGTTGCTGCGCCAGAGCACCGCACTCAGCCATCCTACCAGCCCCAGCCCCACTAGCGTAACGACGAGCAGCCACTGCTGCTGCCGGTTTTTCTGCCGGATCAGCTGCTCGTTGCGGGTCAGCTGGCTGATGCGGGCCTGCCGCCGGGCCAGCTCGTAGCTGTACTGCACGGCCGCTAGCCGCCGGATCAGCTCCCGGCTGCTCAGGCTATCCTGGTAAATGCCAAACAGCCGCTGGTACCGATACGCGTCCGGGAACCGGCCCAGCTGCACGCTGGCCTGCGTCAGCACCTCACTCACGTCCCGGATATTCTCTTTCACGCCGCTGCGGAGGCTGGCCCGCAGGCTGGCCTTGCCGTAGAAGGCGGCACTATCGGGGCGGTTGGAATGCAGGTGGGCGCGGGCCAGCACCAGCTGCGTCCAGGGCAGATAGCCTACCACGTCCAGCTGCCGCAGCTTGTGCAGCACCCGGTAGCTGTAGGCAAAGGCTTCGGTGAGGCGGCCCTGCCGCTCGGCCA
The DNA here is from genome assembly GCF_900142395.1 of Hymenobacter psychrotolerans DSM 18569. GTDB lineage: Bacteria > Bacteroidota > Bacteroidia > Cytophagales > Hymenobacteraceae > Hymenobacter > Hymenobacter psychrotolerans. Next base: position 33,634 of record NZ_FRAS01000006.1, read on the forward strand.
TATCGGCCACGTTCATCTCATCCACCAGAAACCCCGGTTCGTCGCCCAGGCGCTTAGTGAGGGTGGCATCCTGCTCGTAATAGCGGCGGGCAGCATCCCAGTTGCCCTGGGTGCGGTACAGGTCGGCGAGGCCGCGCAGGCCCTGCGATATGCCGGGCTGATTGTTGGTTTGCCGCGCCAGCGCCAGGCACCGCTCCAGATGCCTGCGGGCCTTTGTATACTCGCCTACTTCCGTACTGATGATGCCCATTTGCGCATTCATCAGTACCAGCCAATGCTGGTCGTTCAGGGTTTCGGCCAGAGTGAGAGCCTGCTGCGCGAAGTCCAGCGCCTGCGTGTAGTTGCCCTGGCCGGAGCAGATGTATGCCAGATTGTAGCTGCAGGCCAGGTGGTTGCGCTGGTCGTTGAGGGCTGCAAACTTCTGCCGGGCCTGCTGGGTGTACAGCTGGGCGGGGCCGTATTCGTTGCGCTTGCGGTAGTAGAAACCCAGCCCCAGCAGCGCTTTGGCCTCGCCGAACCGGTAGCCGAGTTGCTGGGCCAGGCGCAACGCCTCTTCAAACGTGGCTCTCGACTCGCGGGGCGCCTTGGAGCGCTGCTCAAATGCCAGCGTGTTAAGACGGTTTACTCGCCCCGTATCTGCCTGCGGATGAGCCTCAACCTGCGCCCGCAGCTTTTCCAGCACGGGGGTCTGGGCGGTAGCAACAGACGTAGCGAGCAGAAGCGACAGGAAGGGCCAGAATTTCAAAGCAAGCAGCTAAGCAGGAATAGAATAGGGATAAAAGCCGGAGCCCTACAAAGCTACTATTTTTCTCCGCTGCCGGGCTTAGTGCTTTTCCGTCGGCTTCTGGTTTTTATTACCCGGCCAAAGCGCCTGCTAGAAGCCCTTGGGCAGGTCGATACCACGAATGGTGCGAAACAGGCTCAGGGCATTCTGGTCGGTGAGTCCCCCGATATAATCGGTGAGCAGGATGATCTGCTCGTAGGCAGTGGCATCCTGCTGCGGCCCCTCGGCCCGGAACTGCTCGGGCAGCAGATGCAGCAGCTTGCGCGAACGGGGCCCGCTATGCGGGTCGAAGGTGGCGTGCAGAAACGCATCGAGCAGGCCAGCCAGCACCTCAAAGCCGGCGGCTTCTATTTCCAGCACCGGGCGGCTGCGGTACAGATGCTCCACCGTGAGGCGATGCACCTGCTGGAGCTGCTCCCAGCAGTCGAGCTGCTGGACCAGGGGCTCGTCGGCGCGGCCGCGCAGCAGGCTGTCGGCGCGGTCGGCGAAAAGGCGGGCCGTTTGCTGCACCAGGCGGTTGATGAGGCGGGCGCGCAGATAGCCCAGCTCCTCGCGCCAGTCGCGCCATTCTATGGAGCCGCGGCGGCCAGGGGCGTCGCCCAGCATGTCGCGCAGCAGCGCCAGCCCGGTCTGGCACGGAATCAGGCCCAGCTTCAGGCCATCTTCAAAATCGATGATGCGGTAGCACAAGTCATCGGCGGCCTCCACCAGAAAAGCCAGCGGGTGCCGGTGATAAAAGCCTCCGATGTCGGTGCCGGGTGGCTTGCTGAGCAGGCCCAGCTCACGGGCCACTTCCAGAAAGCGCGGCGCTTCGGTCTGAAAGTAGCCGTACTTTTTTTCGCTGGTGCCGCGCGTCTGGCTGGCTTCTTCCACCACCGAGGGCCGCGGGTATTTCGTGAAGGCGCCCAGCGTGGCATACGTCAGGCCCAGGCCAGCCGAGCCGCTGCTGTGGGCGGCGTAGGTGTGCGTGAGGATGCGGAAACCGGCCGCGTTGCCCTCAAACTGCTGCAGATCGGCGCGTTGGGAGGCATTGAGCATGCGCACAAATGGCTCGGCGGCGGCGCTGCGGAAATAAGCTGAAATGGCATCCTCGCCAGAGTGCCCGAACGGCGGGTTGCCAATGTCGTGGGCGAGACAGGCGGCAGCCACAATGTCGCCAAAGTCGGAGTCGAGGTGCGGCAGAGCGGCGGCCAGGGCGGCGTTTTCTTCGAGCAGCAGCCGGCCGCCGAGGCGCCCCAGAGAGCGGCCCACGCAGGCCGTTTCCAGCGAATGGGTCAGGCGGGTGTGCACGAAGTCGGTTTCGGGCAGCGGCATGACCTGGGTTTTGCGCTGCAGCCGCCGGAATGCGGAGCTGAACACCACCCGGTCGTAGTCGGCGACGAAGGCACCGCGCACGGGCGGCGCATCCGTCACGAGGTGCAGCTGGGGCTGCTCGGGGTAGCGGCGGCGGCTCAGAAGCCGCTCCCAGCTCATGGCGGGGGCGTCGGCGGAAGAATCGGTCTGGAGGTGCATCATGGGGCCGGCAAGGTAAAACACCCGCTTCACTTCTGCTCTACCGCGCCGCCTGCCCGGCGTTCAGGCAACTATCAGGCCGTATCTTTGGGCCCATGGATTCTTCTCTGTTCTCAACTTCTCTGGGCCGCCTGCGGGTGGTCGGGTTTCTGGAAGGCTGGTCTTTCCTGATTTTGCTGCTCGTGGCTATGCCCCTCAAGTATCTGGCCGGCGAGCCGCTGGCGGTGCGCTACGTGGGCATGGCGCACGGTGTGCTGTTTGTGGCCTATGTACTGCTCGTGCTGCAAAATGCGCTGGAGCACAGCTGGGGAGTGCGCAAGACGGCCCTGGCCCTTATTGCTTCCTTCGTGCCGCTGGGCACCTTCTGGGCCGACAAGCGCCTGTTCCGCGACCCGAGCTAGAACGTCCGGCCTTCGGGGTCTTCTCCGCGGCGCCCCAGCAGGCGCACCGTGGCGTAGCCCAGCACCAGAAACACACCGTACAGCAGCGTGACGCCCCAGGTGCCGGTATACGATGCCGGGTGCAGAATGCGGCTCAGAATGTCGTAGAAAAGGGCCAGCGGGTTGGTGATGATGTCCCAGGAGTTGAAGCGCAGGTAGCGGCCCAGGTAGATGCCGAAGCTGCTCAGCAGCAGCGCTACCGTAGCAAACGCCCAGCCGGCGCTCCAGCCCAGCCGGCGCACGACCAGCGCCTGCATATCCGTGAGGGAGGCGTAGGCCAGCATCAGCCCGTTCCAGGCGCAACTCAGAATCAGGGCCAGATCAAACCAGTAGGGCACTCCCTGGCGGGGCTCCAGGTGAAACAGGTCGGTGAGGATGTAGGGCGCGTTGGGGAAAAACAGCAGCCACACCGCCCCTACCGGCAGCAGCACCCGCGCCTTCAACCGGCCCGCCGTGAGACTAAGCAAGGTACTCAGGCCGAACGGAATCAGGGCCAGAAACAGGTTCCAGAGCAGGAACACGAAGGTGAGCTGGTGCGTCAGGACTACGCGGAACGTTATCAGCACCACACTCAGCGTCAGCGACGCGCCCAGTACCAGCAGCAAACTCAGGCGCTGGCGAAACTCGGGCAGGGCAAAGGATATTGGCAGGGGCATAGCTACAAGTACGGAATTTCCGGGCTTGAAAACGACACCCCTGCCAACGTATTGCCCAGCAGGCTATTCTTTTACGCAGCTTCTGCAGCCACACGGCCGCGCTGCTTGAAACCGGCTTATTTCAGCCAGATAGAGTAGATCAGCCAAAACGCCACGATAACCAGCATGATATACCATCCCCATTTGCCAGTGTCGCGCGGGGTGCCGCTGTGCAGCCGGGGGCGGCGCTTCAATTCCGGAAGAAGACCCATATAGTAGAGAGGTTAAGTACTGACTGCTAACACCTACGCCCCCCCTGCCTGTTCCGGGCCGGCCGGGTAATACGCGCTATTTATGGTCTGCTGGCCCCTACGGCTCTACCCCACCGGCGGCCCAGCGTAGCGTCGCCTGGGTTTGGGCATATTTCGCCTGCAGCTCGGCCAGCTTTACGCGGGCTGTTACCAGCGACGATTCGCGGGCATTGAGCAGGAACACGGAGCTTTCCCCATTTTCGAAGCGCACCTGCTCGCCGGCCCGCAGGCGCTCCGCGTTGCCGACCACCTGCTCCTGCAGGCGCAGCTGTTCGCGCAGGGCTTCCCACTCATTGGCCACGGTGCGCACTCCGGTCTGGATTTCGCGGGTATCCTGCTGGAGGTCCAGCTCGGTTTCGCGCAGCTTCAGGCGGTTGAGCTGCAGCTTGGCGCGCTCCTGGCGCAGCAGCAGCGGGTAGGCAAAGCTCACGCCCAGCTTGTAGTTGTTCTGCAGGTAACTGCCGCTCAGGCTGGCCGGTTTTTCGGGGTTGAAGGGCTGGCCGGCCTGCAGCAGGTTGTAATCGACGGAAAGCTTGGGCAGCAGCTTGTTGGAAAGCAGGCGCCGCTCCACGCCCAACTGGCTGATCTTGGCCCGGCTTTTCTGCAGCTCCGGATGAATGCGCTGGGCCAGCTCGGTTAGAGCCGCTACCGAGTCGGGGGCCAGCGGCTGCCAGGCGGCGGGGCCGGGCAGCACCTGCGGGCGGGTGGCCTCGGGTAGCTCCAGCGGCTGGTTTTGCTCGTTCCAGAGGTAGTTGGAAAGCAGCAGCGTGGAGTTGCGGAACTGCACCCGGGCCTGCGTGAGGGTGGCCTGCCGGTTCTGCAGTTCCGTCAGGGCCTCCACCGAGTCGATGGCGGCCAGGTCGCCGAGGCGCACGCGCTGGCGCACGGCCTCGAAGCGGGTGTTGGCCAGGCTCGTATTGCGGTCCAGCAGCTGCAGGCGCTGGTAGTTCAGGCTCCAGTCCCAGTAGTCTTTGGCGGCCTGCAGCAGCAGCTTGTTGAGGGCGCCGCGCCGCTCGGCTTCGGCCAGGCCCTGCAACGCCTGGGCCTGGCGCACGGAAGCGCGCCGCTCGTCTATCAGCAGGCCCTGGGCCAGAGGCACTGAGAGGCCCACATAGCTCAGCCCGGCCGGCGAGGTGTAGCTCTCCGGATTCACGTAGGGTCCTACTCCCCTATCGAAGCCGGCTTTCAGGTCGGCTCCGAACCACAGCGGCACGCGCAGCTGGCTGTCCCAGTCGTGGAAGTAGTCTTTGCCGCCGAAGGTTTTGCCGTAGTATTTGCTGGTGGCAGCGGGGTCGAAAAGGCCGCGGGCGTAGCGCACTTCCTGCAACGCCCGCTCCGGCAGCAGCCCGGCCTGCCGGGCCACCGGATGCCGCAGCGCCACAAAAGTCAGCAGGTCGGAAAGGCTGAACACCTGCCCGGAATCGGAGGCGGCATCGGGAGCCGACGAAGGCACCGCAGGTATCAGCCCAGCTGGCCGCTGCGCGCCTACTGGCCCAGCCAGGGTCATTAATGCCGCTGCTACTATCAATCGGAGCCGTTTCATTTTGCGTCTTCCTCCTCTCCGCCACCATCTTTTGCGCCCTTGCTGGCTTTCGCGCCTTTGCTGGTGCCCAGCGTGCCGGTAGTGCCGGTTGCGCCCGAATTGCCCACAAAATCAGGCGGGAAACCGTTGAGCTGGCGCCACAGCTCATACCAGATCGGCACATCATCGAGCAGCGCCCAGCCATATACACCGGAGCCCACCCGCAGCGGTTTGGGCCAGGGCTCCAGCTCCGGGTCGGGCGTCACAAGAATGCGGTACTGCCCCTGGCTGTCGATGTTGTCGATGACGGCCACGCGCCCCCCGAACGTGCCGAAGCTGGTGCCAGGCCATCCCGAAAATACCAGCGCCGGCCAGCCATCAAACTGCAGCCGCACCTTGCGGCCCACGCTCAGCAGCGGCACGTCCATGGGGCGTACGTAGAGCTCGGCCGCCAGGGCCGGCGTGTTGGGCATGACGGTTACAATCGGCTCACTTTCCTTCACTATCTCCCCGATACCGGCCTTCAGCGCCCGCACCACGTAGCCGTCCTGCGGGGCCCGGATGTGGTAGTAGCCGGCCCGGATGCTGAGGTTGGCCAGCTCGTTGCGCATCTTGGCAATCTGGCCTTCGGTATCGAACTGGTACGCCGTGGTAGAGCGCCGGTCCGACTCCGACTTGGCAATCTTATCCTGGTATTCGGCCTGCAACGACGACAGTTCCAGCTGCGAGTTGAGGAGTTCCTGGCGGCTGGCGTTCAGCTTGTTTTCTACGGCCTGCCGCTTGGCGGTGCTTTCCTGAAACTTGAGGCGGCGCTGCTCCAGCTCGGTCAGGCTCTTGAGGCCCTGCGCGTACAGCGCCTCCTGGCGGGCCAGCTGCTGCTGCGCAATGCTGAAATCGTTGTTGGCGGCCTGCAGCTCGGCTTCGTCGGAGTTTAGTTTCAGGCGGCTCTGGGTCACCTTGTTGCGGGCTTTGTCGAGGCTGATGCGCAGGCCGCTGCGCAGCGCGTCCTGCTGGCTGCTGAGGGCGGTGCCTTTCGCGCGGTTTTCTTCCAGCGCCGAAATCTTGGCCTGCAGCTGCTCCTGCGTGCGGGCCAGCAGCTCGGGGTCGAAATACTTTTCCTTGATTTCGGTGATGACAACCAGCGTGTCGCCCTGTTTCACCTGCTGGCCTTCCTCTACTTTCCAGGCCGCAATACGGCCGGCAATGGTGCTGGGCACAATCTGGGGCCGGTCCTGGGGGCGCAGGGTGGTGAGCGTGCCGGTAGAGCGGATGTTCTGCGTCCAGGGCATAAAGCCGGCTACCAGCACCAGCAGGCCCAGTACCGTCAGCCAGCGGGCCACGGTGCGGCCGGCCTGCGGCGTCTGCACCTGCTCGAAGGAACGAAAACGGCCGGTATGCGGGTCGGTTTCAGCTAATGGATGTTCAGCAAAAGGCATAATGGAGAATGACTGAGTTGGGGGTAAGCCGGAGTGCCGCAGGGGCTGGTAGGCGGAGCTTCCTAACCAAGCCCGTGCCGCCGCCCTGCCGTGGGCACGCTTCAGCTTATACTTATAGCAGCGCTTGTAGTTCCGGCAGTTGCGAGGTAGTCTCGAAAGGCCCGTCGGCCACGATACTGCCTTCGCGCAGCAGGGCCAGTCGGGAGCACAGGCTCAGCACCCGCACATCGTTGGAAGCCACCAGCACGGTCCAGGAATGGACGGGGTTCAGCAGGCGCTGCAGAATCCGGAGGCGCTCGGCAGGCTCCACGCCCGACAGGAAACTGTCGAGCAGCAGCAGGCGCGGGCGGCGCACCAGCGTGCGGGCCAGCAGCAGCTTGTGGCGCGAGCTGTCGGCCAGCGGAGTTCCGATGCCCAGCGGCGTGCTCAGCCCCAGTGGCAGCGCATACACCTCGTCGCGCATGCCCACCAGCTCCAGGGCCCAGGTTACGTCATCGGGGCTGATGCCGGGCTGCTCCAGGGTGAGGTTTTGCAGCAGCGTCCCCTCAAACAGGTTCTGGTGCGAAATAGTATCGCCGACAACGCGGCCCAGCGCTTCGGGCGAAATATCCTGCAGCGCCAGCCCATCAAACGCCACTACGCCGGTGTAGCCTTCCAGCAACCCGGACAGAATGCGCAGCAGCGTGGTTTTGCCCGAGCCGTCGGTGCCGGCCAGGCCAATATGCTCCCCGGCCTGCAGCGCCAGCGACACTTGCTGCACAGCCTGCTTGGTAGCGCCCGGGTATTGATACGTCAGGTGCCGCACTTCCACCCGCAGGCCGGTGTGCTGGGTGGTCAGGGGCAGGTCGGAGCCCACGCTCGTTGCCACCACGGGCAGGTCCAGCACGTGCCCGATTTTATCGAGCGAGGTAAACGCGTCGTACACCACGTCCAGCTTCAGCAGCACTTTCTCTACCGCCGAAATGGTCATGATGATAACAATTTCGGCCGCCACAAACTGGCCGATATTGATTTGCTTGGCAATGAGCAGCCAGCAGCCAATAATGAGCAGGGCGGCTGTAATCAGGGTTTTGAAGGCCACGAACCCCCAGAACTGGGTGAGCAGCACCCGGAAGTGGCTCTGGCGCGAATTCAGGTAGCCCTGCACCAGCTCGTCGGTGCGGTTGAGGGCCATTTCCTGGCGCGGCGGGTGGCGGAAGGTGTGCACGGTGCGGGCCACATCTTCCAGCCAGGCCACTACCCGGTACTTGTACTTCGACTCGGTGAGGCTGGTGCTCAGGCCTTTGCCGCCCGTAAACCGGATCATCAGGCCCAGCAGCGCAATCAGCAGCAGGCCGAAAGCAATGAACACCGGATGGTAGAGCGACAGCAGCAGCAACCCGAACAGAATCTGGAGCGCCGCGGCCGAAAACTCAATCAGCAGCGAAGAAACTCCCTTTTGCAGGGTCGGGGTATCGAGCAGGCGGTTCATCAGCTCGGGCAGGTACTGGCCGTTCAGGGCCTCGGTCCGGACGCGGGGCAGGCGCACCGCAAAGTCCAGGGACAGCCGCGCAAACAGCCGCTGCTGAATAAACTCGACCAGGTAGAGCTGCATTACCTGCAGGCCACCTACCAGCGTGGTACCCAGCACGATAAACACAATCAGCACAATGATGGACGTGCTTATCTGGCCGCTGCTGATGAAGCCGATAACGGACTGCACGCCCAGCGGCAGGGAGAGGTTGATGAGGCCGGCCAGCGCCGCATAAACATAGAGGTACGTAATATCGCGCCGCTCCGAAGCCAGCAGGCGCAACAGGCGCTGGCCGGGGGTGAGAGCAGAACCGGAAGAGTCAGCCATACGGAGTACTGGTAGTGTGGTGTAGACAGAGCGAAACCCGTGCTTGCGCACCGGCCGGCCTTTAGCAGAAGCTGAGAGGGCATAAGATTAACCGGCTCCCTTCTCCTGCCAGATAAGCCGGTGCAAAGTTACCGGGCGCGTCTGAGCCAAAACTTAAGATGGTGTTAAATGGAGCTTAATTTTAAATTAAAGCATAGCGGCAGCGCTATTGCCGGGCTTCCGTGGTAAGCCGCTGTACGAGACACCAGTTGCGGGCGGACACATCTTCCCGCAGGTTCCTGCGTACCTTTGCCGGGCAAAGCGCCTTCGGGCAATCTGCGCCTCTCTCCCGTCCTTTCTCCCGCATCCTCTGCCATGAGGTACTTTTCTGCTCTCGGTCTTGCTACTTTCTGCACCGGACTGGCCCTGGCTGCTTCGGCCCAGGTAGCGCAGCCAGGCCGCACCAGCACGCCGGCTGCTGCCAAGCCCGCTACGTCGGCCAAACCGGCTGCTCCCAAGCCTACGGCGGCACCCGCACCCAGTAAACCGGCTGCGCCGGCCAAAACCTCCGGCACAGCACCTGCTTCGGCCAAGCCCGCTACGTCGGCAACTACGCCGCCCGCCAAAGCGCCGGCAGCGGCCCCCAAGCCGGCCAGCACCGCACCGGCCAAACCAACGGGCCCGCCCCTGCCCGCCAACATGGGCTCCACTGACCTGAAGACCCGCTACAAAAACGGCAAAACCCTGCTCGACCAGACCCGCTACGACCTGGCCATGCAGGAGCTGGAACCCCTGACGGCACCCGGCAACAAGTTCGAGCGGGCCCCGGAAGCCGCTTATCTGTATGCGGTGGCGGCTTCCCGCGCCAAAAAATGGGCCGAGGCCGAGCAGATGCTCAACCTGCTGCGCAGCGAGTATGCGCAGTGGCCCAACCTGCCCGAGGCGTTTTTCCTGCAGGGCCAGGTGTCGTTTGAGCAGGGCGACTTCGAAAATGGACTGCGCGTGCTGGCTCAGCTGCCCCCCGACCTCCTGAGCGCGCAGGTTGCCAACATGAAAGCCCGGTACCTGTCGCGGGTGAAGGACAAGGCTACTTTTCAGAGCCTGCTCAAAACCTACCCGCAGGATGCCGTGCTGGGCCGCGCCTTCGCCGAGAAGCTGGCCAATGGCGGCTGGTACACCGACGCCGACCGGGGCCAGCTTGACCAGCTTATCACGCAGTTTTCGCTGGACCGCACCCGCTTCACGCCCCGCCCCCGCGTTCTGAAGAAAACCAGCTACAACATTGCTGTGCTGCTGCCCTTCGAGTTCAGTGACCCCAGCTGGGAAACCCGCCGCAAAAACCAGTTCGTGACGGACCTGTACGCCGGCCTGCGCCTGGCCCAGGACTCGTTGCAGCGCGAGGGCCGCCCGGTGCAGCTCTTCGCCTACGATACCGGCGCCGACACTTTGCAGCTGAAACAGGTGCTGGCCTTGCCGGAGCTGGCTTCCATGGACATGCTCATCGGGCCGGTTTATAAATCCGGCTCCAAGATTCTGGCCCGCTACGCGCAGCAAAAGCAGATTACCTGCGTCAACCCGCTCTCCCAGGACGGCGACTTGGTGCTGGATAATTCCTGGCACTATCTGTTTGAGCCCAGCACGGCCACCCAGGCCCGGCAGGCGGCCCAGTTTGCCTATTCGCGCCTGGGCGGAACCCGCACGGCCGTGGTGCTCTACGAGGACACCAAGGACGAAGCCGCTTTCGGGCAGGCGTACAAGTTGGCCTATGAAGCCTTGGGTGGCCGGGTGCTTCAGTTGCGCCGCATCAATTCCGACGTGGAAGAGTCGTTGGCAGCGGGTTTTGCCGGAGTCGATTTGAAGTCCATCGGCCATCTGGTGGTTGCGTCCGACGCCAAGAAGGCTGGGCCGTACACGCTGGGCGCGCTCAAAACCCAGGACGCCCGCCCGCCCCTCATCACCTACAGCTCCTGGCTCGACAACAACCGCATTGGACTGGGGCGGCTGGATGCCCGCGACGTGTACTTTGTGCACCCCAAATTCCTGGACCGGGCCAGCCCCGGCGTGCGCCGGTTCCGCCAGCTGTACATGCAGCGCCAGAACCTGCCGCCCTCCGTGTTTGCCTTCACCGGCTTCGAGCTGCTCTACTATTTCGGCTCGCAGCTGCACCAGAACGGCACGGCGTTCCAGCAGAATCTGGCCGCCAGCGGACCGGTTTCCGGCACTGTCTTCCAGGGCATCGGCTACCCCGGCGGCGCCCACGACAACCAGTACGTGCCGCTCACCAAGCTGGAACGGCTGGAAGTGGAAGTACTGAACCCCGTAGGCCTGCGCTAGGTTGTTCTACCGAGCCCCGGATGCCTCAACCCGGCCTTTTCTATTCCTGATTTGCTGACCCCGCCGCCAAGTTGCGGCCCAATTTCTACCCATGTCCCAAGCCACTGTTTCTCCCCGCCTGAACCTCACCACTTCCGACGCACTGTTTACGCGCGCCAAAAACCACATTCCCGGCGGCGTCAATTCGCCGGTACGGGCCTTCCGCGCCGTGGGCGGGCACCCGGTGTTCATGCAGTCGGCGCAGGGGGCGTGGCTGACCGACGTGGACGGCAACCGCTACCTGGACCTGATCAACTCCTGGGGCCCGATGATTCTGGGCCACGGCCCCAAAGTGGTGCTGGACGCCGTGCAGGGCGCCATCCAGAACTCGTTGTCGTTTGGCGCGCCCACCCAGCGCGAAGTCGAAATGGCTGAGCTCATCAAGCAGATGGTGCCCAGCATCGAGAAAGTACGGCTCGTGAACTCCGGCACCGAGGCCACGATGTCGGCTATCCGCGTGGCGCGGGGCTACACGGGCCGCAACAAAATCATCAAGTTTGAAGGCTGCTACCACGGCCACGGCGACTCATTTCTGATTGCAGCCGGCTCCGGCGCCCTCACCCTGGGCACTCCTGATTCGCCGGGCGTCACGGCCGGCGTCGCGCAGGATACCCTCACGGTTCCCTACAACGACCTGGCCGCCGTGGAGCACATCATCGGCGCCAACGAAGACCAGGTAGCCGCCCTGATTCTGGAGCCGGTAGTGGGTAACATGGGCCTGGTAGCGCCCGCCGAAGGCTACCTCCAGGGCCTGCGCGACTTGTGCACCCGGCACGGCATCGTCCTCATTTTCGATGAGGTGATGACCGGCTTCCGGCTGGCCCGCGGCGGCGCGCAGGAGCTGTACGGCATCACCCCTGATATGACCACGCTGGGCAAAATCATCGGGGGCGGCATGCCGGTGGGCGCGTATGGCGGCCGCCAGGACATTATGGACAACGTGGCCCCGGCCGGCAAGGTGTACCAGGCCGGCACGCTTTCCGGCAACCCCATTGCCACCGCGGCCGGCATTGCCCAGCTCACCTACCTCAAGGAGCACCCCGAGCTGTACGACGAGCTCAACCGCATCACCACCCGCCTCGCCGACGGCACCCGCCAGATCTGCGCTGAGCTGGGCCTGAACTACACCGTCAATCAGGTGGGCTCCATGTTCAGCGTGTTCTTCACCGATAAGCCCGTGACCAACCTGGAGGATGCCAAAACCTCCGATACGGAAGCTTTCGGCCGCTACTTCCGGGCTATGCTGAACCGCGGCATTTACTTGGCGCCGGCGCAGTATGAGGCTCTTTTCGTGAGCACCGCCATTACCGATGAGCTGGTGGACACCTACCTCACGGCCTGCCGCGAAGCCATGCGCGAAGCTCACGGCCTGTAGCCGCAAGTACCATCAGCCGGCCTGTTTGGTGGGCTGGGCAACGGGTGGAAAGAAAAAGTCTTCCGGCAGCTGGCCGGAAGACTTTTTTTATGAAGTAGCCGGCCACCGCAAAAACACAGCTGCCACTGGCACCGGCGTGTTACCTTTGCGGCAACTACCCGTGCTGCCATGCCCCGATTTCGCCCACTGCTGCCGCTTTTTCTGTTGCTGTGGCTTGCCATGCCCGCTATGCTGCTCGCGCAGGCCAAAGGCCCTGCCGCGGCCAACAAGCAGCTTTTCGACCGTACCGTCGATGAGCTGAACTTCCGGACCATGGAAACGGTCTACGACAAATCGTTTACGCGGCGCAAGTTCCCCGTGACGCTGCGCACGGCCAAGGCCCGCCGCGAGTTCACCGACTTCAACGGCCGCGACGATCTGCAGAAGCTATTCCAGAACTACAACGGCGTGTCGGAGCGCTATAAGGCGCGGTTTGGCAAGGGCCGCACCGACTTGGTGGAGTTCGAGAAGCAGCTCAACGCCACGCTGGTAGACAAAAACTTCGAGTTCTTTATCCGGGTGCTGCCCCGCGACGAGCGGGTGGCGCTGATTCGCTCGCTGCAGCGCATCATCCGGCAGGGGGCGGCGCAGTTCAACGCCTCGGAAGATCCGGTGGCCGAGGACCTGGCCGCTGATGGTGCCGCCGTGCCGCCCGCCGATGTAGACGCCCCGGCTGCTACGGCTGCCGCCACCGAAGACCCCAGCCCGCAGCCCGAAGCCAGCCTCACCACCACTACCGTCACGAGCAGCAACCGCCTGAGCCCCCGCTCCCTCGATGTGCCCGTGCGCCACGACTGGGTTGATTATCTGACGCTGCTGCTGGCCGGCACCTCCACCCTGCTGTTGCTTTTCCTTATCACCAGCGTGCTGCCCGACCTGCGCGCCCGCCTCGATGGGCTGGCTGACGAGCTGGATAACCAGCAGCCCGCCCCCCGTCCCAGGTCACGCGCGTTGCCCGAGGACCGGTATGAGGACGATGAGGCCAACTAACCTAATCGCACGTCGCGCCCAGACTTTGTAATTCAGCATTCCCTTCATGATTCTCACCGACCAGCAGATTCTCGCCGAAATTGAGCGGGGCAACATTGTCATCGAACCCTACGACCGCGCCTGCCTCGGCACCAATTCCTACGACGTGCATCTGGGCCGCTACCTGGCCACCTACCGCGACCCGGTGCTGGATGCGCGCAAGCACAACGAAATAGACGTGTTTGAAATTCCGGAAGAAGGTTTTGTGCTACAACCCGGCACGCTGTATCTGGGCGTAACGGAGGAATACACCGAAAGCCACGCGCATGTGCCTTTCCTGGAGGGCAAAAGCAGTGTCGGCCGCCTCGGCATCGACATTCACGCTACGGCCGGCAAAGGCGACATCGGCTTCTGCAACACCTGGACGCTGGAAATCAGCGTTTCGATGCCCGTGCGCGTCTACCACCTCATGCCTGTAGGCCAGCTTATCTATTTCGCTGTGCAGGGCAATGTAGAGACATTCTACAACCGCAAAGCCAACGCGAAATACAACGAGCGCACGGTGAAACCGGTGGAATCGATGATGTGGAAAAACCAGTTTTAGCCGCACCCGGAAGCCCCCTTTCCGCTACTTAACTGGCAGCAGAAAGGGGGCTTTTTTTGTTTGTAATAAACTCATTGGCACAGTTTTTCGTTAAGACAGGACAGCTGCCAGTGTTTTCACAGCCGCCAGCCCACTCCGATTTCTGACCTGTTAACGATATTTCGAACGATGAGAAAGCAACTTGCCACCGCCGCTCTGCTACTCGCCGCGACTCTTGGTTCGCAGGCTCAGCAGAAGCCTTCCCTGGCCCCGAAAGATAAAACCCAGGCGTCGCCGCGCCTGAGCCCGGTACAGGAGCGCGCTAAACGCCTCTCCGACCAGATGGTGCGCGACCTGCGCCTCAATGGCTACCAGGCCACTCGCCTGCGGGCCATCAACGAAGACAAAGTAGCCAAGATGGCAGCTATTGAGCGCAAAAATGCCGGCAACAACAAGCTGATCGACGAGCAGTGCCAGGGCGTCTGCAAGGAGCGCGACCAGGAGTTGCAAGCCGTACTCTCCAACGAGCAGTACTCGGACTACTATAGCTCCCGCTCCGCGTTCTATAAGTTCGACCGGGACTACGCCTCCCGTTCGGCCAATACCAGCGAAACGTTCATCAACTCGGTGCAAAACCCCTCTCCTGCTTCCAGCGGAGCCGTTATTGCCCCCGCCCGTACTACTAGTACGCAGACCCGCTAGCATACTTACTGCATAAAAAAAGCCTCGCCAACTTAGTTGGCGAGGCTTTTTTGTGGCCGAAGTGCTACTTCTGTTTCTTGTTTTCTTCGTCGATGTGGTCGGTGAGCACGCGGCACAGGTCGCGCATCTTGGTGGCCATTACCACGTCGTTGGTAGCCGTCATGATGGTTTCGGCCATAGCCCCAATGTTGTCGACCACGAAGTACTTCATGGCATCTACGGGCATGTCTTTGGTCCAGAGGTCGATTTTCATGGTGCCATCCTGGTTCCGGTCCCAGATGGCCACGTTGATGGCTTTGGCAAAGTGAATATCGGGCCCCGCATCAGTGGCCGACCAGCTGATGGCTTCAGGCACTTTCTGGTCGTCGAGGGCAATGCTGAACCGAATTTCGGATTTTTTCATGGGTACAATAAGTGAATGAGTGGATGAGCGAATAAGTGAATTGGGCCATCAAAAAGACTCACCCATTCACTTATTCGCTCATTCACTCATTAAAAAACTAAACGTAGTTGTTCAGCATCACCGGCATCACGAGCATCAG
This sequence comes from Hymenobacter psychrotolerans DSM 18569, assembly GCF_900142395.1. Taxonomy (GTDB): domain Bacteria; phylum Bacteroidota; class Bacteroidia; order Cytophagales; family Hymenobacteraceae; genus Hymenobacter; species Hymenobacter psychrotolerans. The sequence goes on from NZ_FRAS01000006.1 coordinate 48,676, forward strand.
AATGTTCTCGTTGTCGTCGGCGAGGGTAGGCATGAGCAGGCCGGCACGGTTGGGCGTGCTCAGTTCCAGCGTAATTTCCTCGGAATCGATGTTGCTGAGCATCTCCTGCAGGAATTTGGCATTGAAGCCGATTTCCATGTCCTCACCGTCGTACTGGCAGGCCAGCTTCTCGTTGGCTTCGTTCGAGAAGTCCAGGTCTTCGGCCGAAACCGTCAGCTCGGAGCCAGCCAGACGCAGGCGTACCTGATGCGTGGTTTTGTTGGAGTAGATGCTGATACGCTTCACCGAATTCAGCAGCTCCTGGCGGCTGATGATGAGCTTGTTGGGGTTGGAAACCGGAATTACGTTCTCGTAATCGGGGTACCGCTCGTCAATGAGGCGGCACACGAGACGCATCTGGTTGAAGCTGAAGAAGGCGTTGGAGTTGTTGAACTCGACGCGTACCGGCGTGGCTTCGGAGGGCAGCGCCCCTTTCAGCAGGTTAAACGCTTTGCGCGGTATGATGAGGTTGGCGGTCTGGCCGGCGCCTACGTCGGAGCGGCGGTAGCGCAGCAGTCGGTGGCCATCAGTAGCTACGAAGGTTACCTGGTTGTCGGCCAGCTGCACCAGAATGCCGGTCATGGCGGGGCGCAGCTCGTCGGTGCTCACCGCGAAGATGGTTTTGTTGATGGCGCGTGCCAACGACGACGACGGAATTTCCAGCGGCGCCGACCCTTTCACGACGGGCACGCGCGGGAAGTCGGTGGCGTTTTCGCCGGCCAGCTTGTAGCGGCCGTTGGAGCTGGCAATTTCGATGGTGTAGGTTTCCTCGTCCAGCGTGAAGGTTACGGGCTGGTCGGGCAGGTTCTTGAGCGTATCGAGCAGGATGCGGGCGGGCGCGGCAATGCGGCCACTTTCCCGAGCCTCTACGGGCAGCTCCGTTATCATGCTGGTCTCCAGGTCGGAGGCCGTAATGGTTAGCTTGCCGTCTTCAATCTCGAAGAGGAAGTTCTCTAGAATCGGCACCACGGGATTGTTCGTGACCACGCCATTGATGCTCTGGAGCTGCTTGAGCAAGGCGGAAGACGAGACGATGAACTTCATAGAGTAAAAGAGGTTGTCGGCGTTTTGGAGAAGAGGACAAAGATAGGAAACCGGCGCGGGGTTTTCTAGCGCCAAACCGGGCCAGCCGGCAGTTAGCCGCCGCCGAATCTGGCCGGGCCGCAGCCAGTGGCCGGAAGCAAGCGTATCTGCTCAAACCAGCGCCTACTCTACCCTTAGCGCACCGAAACAGACCCGCTGAAATGCGTCCGGAGCAACCGGCTGAGCTTGTCGGCGTTGAGAGGCTTCTGCACAAAGGCCAGAACGTTGTGCTGCTGCAGACGAGCGGCGCTGGCCGGATGCAGTGGCGTGGTCAGCATTACGACCACCAGGGCCTGCCGGGTGGCCGCGGGAAGCTGGGCGTAGGCTTCCGCAAAAGCATAGCCGTCCATCACCGGCATGTGCACGTCAAGCAGAATCAGGGATGGCGCTGCCCCGGCCGGTAGCTGCAGCAGCAAGTCCAGGGCGGCGCGGCCATTCGAGGCCACCAGTATCTTGTCTGCTACGTTGCAGCGCTCTAGCAGCAGCTGGCTCAGGTACGTTGTCGTCTGGTCGTCATCTACCAGCAGAATGCAGGATAGTCTGTCCATAAACTCAGGATATGACAACAGTAACACGGACCGGCGCTTCTTGTTAGCGCTTGAAGTACGCAAAAAAGCTGGCGCCCTTTCCAACCTGGCTGTGCACGCTCAGGTGGCCGCCCGCATTTTCCATGATTTTCTTCACCATGTACAGCCCGATGCCGCTGCCCTCCACATGGTCGTGGAAGCGCTGAAACATGGCAAACAGCTTCTGATTATTGGTCGTGTCGAGGCCCAGGCCGTTGTCGTGCACTTCCAGCACGTGGTACTGCGGCGTCTGGCGGGTCAGCAGCCGCACGTGCGGCTCGCGCTCAGGCGAGCGGTACTTGAAGGCGTTGCTGAGCAGGTTGTAGACGACGGAGCGCAGGTTTTTTTCGGCAAACGAGATAGTAGGACACTGCTGCACGTCTACTTCCAGCTGCCCGCCGCTTTGCAGCAGCAGCGGCCCCAGGTCCAGGCTCACTTCCTGCACCAGAGTAGCCAGATTGACTACGGCCACGGGCTGGTCGTTTTCCTTCTGCAGCTTGGTTACTTCCGTCAGGTGCTCAATAGTGCGCTTGAAGCGGTCCACGGAGTCCTGCATCATGGTTAGCAGCAGCAGCGCCTGCTCGTTGCCGGAGGTGCTGGCGGCTAGTTCCGGCTGCAGAGCATTCAACAGGCCCTCAATGTTATTGATGGGCGCTTTCAGATCGTGCGAGGCGGTGTAAATGAAGTTGTCCAGGTCGATATTGGCGCGGGTAAGCTGCTCGTTGTTTTCGCGCAGCTGCCGCTGGGCCAGGTCGATACGCTCCTGGGCCAGCTTTTGCTCATGGATATCGGTGTAGGTGCCAATCCACTGAATTATCTCGCCGGCCTCATTGCGCGAGGGCAGCGCCCGGCCCAGCATCCAGCGGTAGTTGCCGAACCGGTCCAGAATCCGGCATTCCACTTCCAGCTGCGTGCCCGACTGCAGGCAGTCTTGCCAGCGGGCCACGGCTACCGGCAAATCGGCGGGATGGATGCGGGCCGCCAGCTGGTTGTTGAGCGCCTGGCTGGCGGAAGTGCCGGTATAGTCGAACCAGCGCCGGTTGAGGTAGGTGTTTTCTCCCGCCGGATTGGCCGTAAATGCTATTTGCGGAATACCTTCGAGCATGCGGCTGGCCTCCGCCGCCACCCGCTCTACTTCTATTCGCGCCGATTCCTGGGTTTTGAGGGCGGCGCTGGTGTGGGCCAGCAGCGCGTTTTGCTCTTTCACCTGCGCCTGCATGGCGCTTATTTCGCGCTGCGCCGACATATCCGTGATGATGACAGCCAGCACAGACGTTTCGTCGAAAGTCAGCACGTTCAGAGCCAGCGCAAAAGGCCGCAGCATTCCGTCGTTGCCGCGCAGCGGCATTTCCCCCTTGCTCTTGCCGCCCCAGCCGTTGGCCAGCAGCATCTGCCAGTAGCTCTCGAACTCGGGCGGTACAAAGCTGGCGAAAGTGGTGCCCATCACCGATTCCAGTGGCGTACCCAGCAGGCCGGCCAGGCAGGCGTTGCAGTAGAGCACGGTAGTGTCGCGGCTCAGCAGCAGCGCTCCTTCGTTCATCTGTTCGATGAGCGTGCGGTAGCTCTGGTCGGCGCCTTCCAGCGTAAAGATGCGGGGGCCGTCGGCGCTCTGCACGGCCAAGGCATCAATGGTGCCGGTGCGGATGGCCGTCAGCAGGTCCTCAGCCTCCTCCAGCTGCTGGCGCAACTGCTCGTTTTCGCGGATCAGCTCGGCGGTAGTAAGCATCGGGCGGTCAGGCATGGGCATGCGGGTCGTCGGGGTCAGGAGAAAGCCCTAGCAGCGTGAGTACCCGGCGACGGTCCGACAAGTCGCCCACCAGCCAGCGCATCAGGCCGGGACTTTTCTTTACCAGCGTAGGAGCCGCCACAATCTGCGCCTGCTGGGCCATTTCCGGCTGCTGGTAAATATCCACAATTACCAGTTCGTATCGGCCAGTCAGGTACCGCTCACAGATATCCTTGATGTTGCGTACCGCCCGGCTGGAATTGGGCGTGGCACCAGTGATATAGAGGTGCAATATATACTCGGGGGCCGGGACAGGGCCTTGTTCTGATTCCATACTTGGAGACCTACTTCTTCTCCATGGCCCGCAGATCAAGCCCTACCAGCACCCGCTCCTGATTCGATAGGTCGCCGATGATTTTGCGGATAGGTGCCGGCACTTTGCGCACCAGCGTTGGAATGGCCAGAATCTGGTCGCCTTCTGCCAGCTGCGGATGTTGCAGCAAGTCAATGACTTCAATCTGATACCGGCCCTTCAGGTGCATTTCGCAGTAGCTGCGCAGGTTGGCCAGTGCCGTTATGGATTTTACAGTCTGCCCGGCTACGTATAGGCGCAATTCCCAGGTTTCCTCCTCCATTGCAGTAGGGTCTGAGGCCAAAGTCATCTTCATAATGTGGTACTACGGGTTAAGCGGAGAGTCGGACGGATTCTGAGGCTGATAAGACACGAAGTCGCGCGCAATTTGCTGGCGGCTTTGCGTGAGGGCCTGCTGCCGGTGCTGGTCTTCTTCTGTCACGCGGCGCAGCTCCTCCTCCACCGATTCAAACTCCGTACGTAGGTTGGAAATGCTAGCTTCCAGTACCCGGCGCTTGCGTTCCAGCTCCCGGTCGCGGCGTTCTGCCTCTTGTTGGGCCGCCATGGCATGGGCCTGTTCCTGAATAGTCTGAGCCAGACGGCTGGCACCTGTCACGATGCCGGAAGGCCCGATTATCACATCGAGCAGCTGCACCCCCTCGCTGGTGACGAGAAACTCGCGCACCTGATTGGAATGCGCCATGCCTCGTGCTTTCAGAATGCTGATGCCCCGGTTCCGCTCCCCTACTCCCTCCAGGTCGCGCACATGAATCCAGGTATCTACCAGCGACGATACGCCCTCTTCGGTCATTTCCTGGGTGGCGTTGCGGCCGCTTATCAGAGCCGTAAACAACGCCGTGATGCCCTGCACTTTCAGGTAATCGATGAGGCGAGTAAGCATAGCTCCGACCTCTGAGATGCTGCCGACCGATATCAAGTTGCTGATCGGATCTACTACTATAGTACCCGGCTGCTTATCCTTCACCAATTTGTGCACGGTCACTAGGTGCTGCTCTAACCCATTGAGTGTGGGGCGCGAAGCTTCAATGAACAGCAGCCCCTGCTTCACGTAAGGCTCTAGGTCGATGCCCACGGTAAGCATGTTGCGGATAAGCTGGGCCGGTGATTCTTCGAAGGCGAAAAACAGGCACCGCTCGCCCCGGCGGCAGGCCTCTAGCGCGAAGGAGACGGCCAGCGTGGTTTTGGCCGTGCCAGCGGTGCCCGTGATGAGCGTGCTGGTACCGCGGTACAAGCCGCGGCGCGTAAACATATCGTCGAGGCCCGGCACACCGGTGGAGATGATGTCGTTGGAGACAGTATGCTCCAGCCGCAGTGAGGTGACAGGCACCACGGAAATGCCGGCGGCCGTGATGATGTACGGATATTCGTTGGTGCCGTGCGTGCTGCCGCGGTACTTTACGATACGCAGGCGACGGGTAGTAATCTGGTCGATTACGCGGTTGTCGAGCAGAATGACGCAGTCTGACACGTATTCTTCTAGGCCCTGCCGGGTCAGGGAGCCTTCTCCCCGCTCGGCAGTGATGATGGTGGTCACGCCTTTGTCTTTCAGCCAGCGGAATAGCCGCCGGATTTCGGAACGCAGCACGGCCTCGTTGGGAAAGCCCGAAAACAGCGACTCAATGGTGTCGAGCACGACGCGCTTGGCCCCAATGGTGTCGATGGCGTAGCCGAGCCGGATAAAAAGTCCTTCTAGGTCATACTCGCCGGTTTCCTCAATCTCCGACCGGTCGACGTGGATGTGGTCGATGCGTAGCATTTTATCTTGCTGCAACTGCGGCAGGTCGAAGCCCAGCGAGGCCACGTTTGCGGCCAGCTCCTCTACGGTTTCTTCGAAAGCCAGCAGCACGCCCGGCTCGTTGTGCTGCTCGATGCCGCGCACCAGGAACTCGATGCCCATCAGGGTTTTGCCGCAGCCGGCACTACCGCACACCAGCGTAGGACGGCCTTTGGGCAGACCGCCTTCCGTAATTTCGTCGAGGCCCTCAATGCCGGTCGGCACCTTGGGAAGCGTGGTCAGAGACACGCGAGCAGAAGTAGAATTAGAGTCGGGCATGAGGAAATAGCATAGAGGGCGAAGGTACACTATTTGCCTGCACTTGCTGTAGGCCGCTGAGCAAGGCAGGATACTACAGGGAGCCGGGCCGCAGAATTGAGCTTAAGTTGGCTGCTCCTCCACCCTTCCCGATGAAAACACGTCTGATCTTCCGCATTGCCAGCCTGCTGCTGTTCTGCTTTGGGGGCGAGGCTGCTGCGCAGTCTGCTGGCCGCAAACAGGTGCAGTACCTCTCCGGCCCCGATAACACCCGCACCGCCACCTGGGACTTTTTCTGCACCGGAGGCCGCCGCAGCGGCTCCTGGACCACCATTCAGGTGCCCTCCTGCTGGGAGCAGCAGGGCTTCGGTAGCTACAACTACGGCCGCGACTACAAGACCTACGGCAAAAATTTCCGCTTCGCCGACGAAAAGGGCCTGTACCGGAGTCAGTTTGAAGTGCCGGCAGCCTGGCAGGAAAAGGAAGTTTTCATCGTGTTTGAAGGCTCTATGACGGACACCGAGGTGAAGGTGAACGGCCAGCTGGCCGGGCCTATTCACCAGGGCGCTTTCTACCGATTCCGGTACAACATCACCGACAAGCTGAAGCCCGGCCAGCCCAACCTGCTGGAAGTTACGGTCAGCAAGATGTCGGCCGATGCCTCCGTGAACAACGCCGAGCGGCTGGCTGACTACTGGGTGTTTGGGGGCATTTTCCGGCCGGTGTATTTGGAAGCTTATCCGCGGCAGTTCATTGCCCACACGGCCATCAATGCGCAGGCCAATGGCACGTTTGCGCTGCAGACGGCCGTGCGCGGCCTGCGCCAGACTACCACGGTGCAGGCCGATATTCTGGACGCCACCGGCACGGTAGTGGGTACGGCGCGTGGCACAGCAGGCCCTGCGGATACGCTGGTTACACTGAAAACCACCGTGCCGAAACCGCGCCAGTGGACGGCCGAAACGCCCACGCTGTACCGCGCCAATGTATCGTTGTGGGCCGAGGGGCAAGTACTCTACCAGACGCAGGAGAAGTTTGGGTTTCGCACCATTGAAGTGCGGCGCGGCCAGGGCATTTTCGTGAACGGCACGCAGGTGAAGCTCAAGGGTATCAACCGACACAGTTTCTGGCCCGAAACCGGCCGCACGCTCAACGACTCGATTCACCTGCTGGACGTGCGGCTGATGAAGGAAATGAACATGAACGCCGTGCGCATGGCCCACTACCCGCCCGACGCGCGGTTTCTGGACCTCTGCGACTCGCTGGGCTTGTACGTGCTGGATGAGCTGGCCGGCTGGCAGAAAGCCTACCGCACGCCGGTGGGCCGCAAGCTGGTGCGCGAGATGGTGACGCGCGACGTGAACCACCCCAGCATTCTGTTTTGGAGCAACGGCAACGAGGGCGGCACCAATAAGGAGCTGGACGGCGACTTCGGCAAGTACGACCCCTCGGGGCGGCCGGTGCTGCATGCCCACCACCGGCCCGGCAACGCCTTCAACGGCATCGACACCAACCATTATGAGGACTACTACAGCACCCAGAAAATCCTGGCCGATTCACTGATTTACATGCCCACCGAGTTTCTGCACTGCCAGGATGATGGTGGCGGTGGCACGGCGCTACACGATCTTTGGGAGCTGCACTGGGCCGCGCCCCGCTCCGGCGGCGGCTTTCTGTGGGCGCTGGTAGATGAGGGACTAGTGCGCACCGACCAGCGCAACATCATTGACGTGAACGGCGTGAATGCGCCCGACGGCGTGCTGGGGCCGCACCGCGAGAAAGAAGGCAGCTTCTACGCCATCCGGGAGGTTTTTTCCCCTATTAAGATTGAGCTGCAGGAGCTGCCGGCCAAATTCAAAGGTGACATTCCGGTGGAAAACCGCTACCATTTCACCAACCTGAGCCAATGCTTTTTCCAGTGGGAGCTGCTTGATTTCCGCAAGCCCGGCGAGGCATTTACGGGGGCTACCGCTGCGCAGCGCGGCCGGCTTGCCAGCCCCAATGTGGCGCCGTTGGGCCGGGGCAAGCTGCAGCTTAAGCTGCCCAAAAACTGGCAGCAGCACGATGCGCTGGTCCTCTCGGCCTACGATGCGCAGAAAAACCTGGTGTATAAGTGGACCTGGAAAACCGGCAGCAACGCCCAGCTCCTGCGCGACATTCTGCCAACTTCTCCCGACAAGCTGCCGCCCGTAGCCGTGGCGGAAACCGACAGCACCCTCACGCTGCAGGCCAGCGGCATTACGGTCGGCTTCGACAAGAAAACCGGGCAGCTTCGCGGCATCAAGGGCAACAACAATAGTCCGCTTTCTTTCGGCAAGGGTCCAGTTCTAGTGAGCGGTACCGCCACCTTCCGCGGACTGCGGCACTTCTCCGAAAACGGCAACGAAGTGGTGGAAGCCACTTACCAGGGCGACCTACAACAGGTACGCTGGACCATGCAGCCCACCGGCTGGCTGCGCCTCGATTACGACTACCGCCTCCACGGTGACTTTGCCTTCAGCGGCATCAGCTTCACCTACCCCGAAAACTACGTAATTGGGGCTAAGTGGCTGGGGCACGGCCCTTACCGCGTCTGGAAAAACCGGCGGCAGGGCGTGGGGCTGAATGTGTGGGAAAACGCCTACAACAACACCCAAACCGGCGCCGCGCCCTGGCTCTACCCCGAATTCAAAGGCTACTTCGCCGATATTGCGTGGCTGGAAATGAATACCGTGGAAGGCAAATTCCTGATCGCCAGTCCGGATAAGGGGCTTTTTGTGCGGCTGTTTGACTTTTATGGCCTCTCGGGCGTGGTACCGCACCCGGCCCTGCCCGTCGGCAACCTTTCCTTTCTGGATGCCATTCCGCCGCTGGGCACCAAGCTGGCCCTCAACATCGACACCAATACCAAAAACCTGGGCCCAAGCGGCGAGCTAAACCACCTCACTGGCACCACGCGCCGCACGCTCTACTTCTTCTTCGGCCTGCCCAAAACCACCGCTACGCCCCAGCCTTACACAGCCCCGGTCAAGGACGATTTGTTTTGAAATGCACCCTTGATTCTAGTATTCAGGCGCGTGTAAGCCAGCAGGAAAGCAAGCTTACATGCTGGTTAAAACGACGCATACCGGCGCTTGCGGCGCCAGGCGCGCACGGCACCGAACAGACCCAGCAGCACCAGCGGGGCCGCCAGGTTCAGGAGCTGCCACTGGCTGCGCTGCTCGGCTACGCGTAGCTTGTCGAGGGGGCGGAGCGTGATTTGCTTGCCGCGCACCGTAATCAGGCCGCTTTCGTCGAGCATGTAGTCTACGGCGTTGAGCACCAGTTCGCGGTTGGCAAACTCGGTGCTGGCGAGGCGGTCGAAGCCCAGGCGCATGGGGCGGCCGGTTTTGGGGTCGACTTCGTTGCGCACAAAGTCGCCGTCGGAAATCACCAGCACTTTGGCGGGACGCGCCTGCGCCGAGGTTTCGGGCTGGAAACGGGTGGTGCCGGGCTCGGTGCGGTTGGCGTAGAGCGAGCGGAACTGCCCTTCCAGCAGGTAGCCCACCGGCTTGAACTTCGAGGTATAGAGCTTCTGCTCGGGCGGCAGGCGGGCGTCGTTCAGGTTTACGGGCACGGGGGCCGGCAGCACGCGCGTATAGCGCGAGGTGAACATGAGCGGCGTTTTGCGGATGCCCGTGGCCTTCACCGTGTCGAGGCTGCTGATGAACTTGGTGTACACCGCATCGAGGTTGCGGGTGATGGGGTGCGGGCTGTAGTTGTTGATGAGCGGGTAGAACTGCCACGGCATGGGCTCCACCTTGGGCTTGTCGCCTTCGGTACCCGTCACGAGCGGAATCACGCCGGAGTTGAGGTCCAGAATCAGGTCGGGGTTGACGCGCACGCCGTACTTGAACAGCAGGTCGTCGAGGCCCAGCTGCAGCGGGAAAGCCAGCATGCCGCCTCGGCTGGCGCTGTCGAGGTTTACGCGCATGGCATCCATAAAGAACAGCGCGTTGCCGCCCTGCGTGATGAACTGGTCCAGCTTAAACTTCTCCGGCTCGGTGTAGGCGGTGGCGGGCTTGGCCACAATCAGGGCGCTGAGCGTGCGCAAATCCTGAGGCCGCGACGCCGCCAGATTCACGCGAAACACGTCGTAGAACTGGCCCAGGGAGCCTATCAGGTCGCCGGCTTCCAGGTTGGTCAGCTCGCCGTGGCCTTCCACCACCCCGATACGCTTGCGCTGGCCGGGGCTGAGCTTACGGATGGCACTGGCCAGCTCATACTCCAGCCCTTCAATGCTTTGGTTGAGACGGACATCGGAGGGCGCGGCTTGGTTGCCGCGCAGCAGCAGCACCTGCTGCTGCTTGCCGCCGGCTTCTACCGTGGCCCAGGGGAAGATGATTTTCTCGACCCGCTTGCCGTTTTCGTTGGCGCCCAGGTTGGTGGGACGCAGTCCTTTCTTGAGCAGCGTCTCATAATACTGGTTGCGGGCCTGCTCGGTGCCGGCCGCCGACGGGTCGATGAAGACGTAATGCAGATTGGAGCCGCCGTACACCTGCATTTCGTTCAGGGTTTCGCGCACCGACTGCTGCAAGCGGCGGAAGGCGGGCGGAAAGTCACCATCGAGGTACACGGTCACCGTCACGGGCTGCTTCAGATTCTGCAGCAGCGCCTTGGTAGCGCCGGACATGGTATAGCGCTTTTCCTCCGTCAGATCGAGGCGGAAGAAGAATTGCTGGCCCAGGAAATTGAACAACAGCAGCAGACCGATTACCACAAAAAAACGGGTCAGGTCGCGGCGCTTGCGGCTCGGAATGGCTGGTATAGTCGTTTGTTCAGACATGTTAGTTCGTAGCAGCTACCAGTTCCGGCTTTGCAGCACCAGCCGCGTGGCGAGCAGCAGCCCGGCAATCAAACTCAGAAAATACAGCAGGTCGCGGGAGTCGATGAGGCCTTTACTGATGTCGCGGTAGTGGGCCGCAATGCCCAGCTGCCCGATGTAGTAGGCCGGCGCGCCATCAAACACTGAAGCCAGCGAATCGAAGCCGGAGTACACCAGAAAGCAGCCTACCACCGCCACCAGAAATGCAATGATTTGGTCGCGGGTGATGGCCGACGCGAAGATGCCGATGGCCGAAAACACCGCCGCCAGCAGCGCCAGGCCCAGATACGAGCCCACCGTCGCGGCCGAGTCGATGTTGCCGGGCGGGTTGCCGAGCTGGTACACCGAGTAGTAGTAGAGCAGCGTGGGCAGCAGCGCCAGCAACGCCAGCAGCAGGCAGGCCAGGTACTTCCCTCCTATTATCTGGCCATCGGTGAGGGGGCGCGTGAGCAGCAGCTCGATGGTACCGGCCTTCTTCTCCTCGGCGAAGGTGCGCATGGTGAGGGCCGGAATCAGAAACAGGAAAATCCAGGGGGCCATGTTGAACAGCGTCTGCAGGTCGGCAAAACCGTAGTCCAGCACCGAGCTATCCGGAAAGACCCACACGAACAGGCCCGTAGCCACCAGAAACACGCCCATGACCACGTAGGCCACCGGCGAGTTGAGAAAGCTGTTGAATTCTTTGCGAAGAATGGCAAACATTAGTCAGTGAGTGAATGGGCGAATGAGTGATTGAGTGAATAAGTGGATAAGCAAATGGGGAGGTACACTAGGTCACCAGCAACATTCACTCATCCGCTCAATCACTCATTCACTGCGCGTCAGCTGCTGAAACACCTGCTCCAGACTCTGCTCTTCCTGCCGCAGCCCCAGTAGCACCCAGCCCTGCTGGGCCGCCAGCCGCGAAATAGCGCCGCGCTGGTCGGTGCCGGCTGCCGCCCGGATGCGGTAGGTACTGCCGGTTTCCACTTCCACACTGCGAATACCAGGCAGGGCCAGCAGTGGCGCCGTATCAATCGGCTGCTCGAACTCGGCCCGGATGATGGTTTCGCGCGCGGACTTACCGCCCAGCTCCGACACGGGCGAGTCGGCCACGAGGCGGCCGCGGTTGATGATGACGGCCCGGCTGCACAGGGCGGCCACTTCGGGCAGAATGTGGGTGCTGAAGATGACCGTCTTATCCTGGCCCAGCTCCCGGATCAGGCTGCGGATTTCGCCAATCTGGTTGGGGTCGAGGCCGGTGGTGGGCTCGTCGAGGATGAGCACGCCGGGGTCGTGGATGAGGGCCTGCGCCAGGCCCACGCGCTGCCGGTAGCCTTTCGACAAGGCCCCAATCTGCTTGTTCTGCTCGCGCCCCAACCCTACCCGCTCCACTAACTGGCGCACCCGCTGGCGCAGCCCGCTGCCGCTCAGCCCGTGCACCGACCCGATAAATTCGAGGTACTCGTGCACGTACATATCCAGGTAGAGCGGGTTGTGCTCGGGCAGGTAGCCCACCCGGCGGCGCACTTCCAGCGGGGCCGCCTGCACGTCGTAGCCCTCAATGACGATGGTGCCGGCCGAGGGCGGCAGGTAGCCCGTAGCCATCTTCATGGTCGTGGACTTGCCGGCTCCGTTTGGCCCCAGAAACCCCAGAATCTCGCCTTTCCCAACCGTGAAGGATATGTCGTTCACGGCCGTTTGCGCGCCGAAGGTTTTGGTGAGGTTCGTTATTTCAACCATGTAGTAGTGGTCATTTGCAATGAACGGTCATGCTGAGCTTGTCGAAGCATCTCGCGTGCTGACGTTGCCAGAGTAATCCAACGAAGCGGTAGAGATGCTTCGGCAAGCTCAGCATGACAACACTCTGCAATCCAAGTCATAACCTTACTTTGGCAGCGTGGGCCGCATCTGCAACTCCGAAATCATGGTGCTTTGCGGGGCTTCCAGCGCGTGCACGATGGTGTCGGCAATGTCCTCGGGCTGTATCTTGTGCGGGTCGGGCTCCTGGCCGGGTGTAGCGCCGTTGAAGTTGGTTTCTACCGAGCCCGGCATCACGCAGGTCACGCGCACGCCCTGCGGCCGCACTTCCTTGAACAGCGCATCGGAGAAGCCGCGCACGGCGTATTTGGTGGCGCAGTAGCCAGCCAGGTTGGCCGTGCCCGCCGTGCCGGCCAAAGACGCTACGTTGATGATGTGGCCGAGTTTCTGCTGCTTCATCTGCGGCAGTACGGCGCGGGTGCAGTAGAACAGGCCATGCACGTTGGTATCAAACATAGCGTGCCAGTCTTCCGACGAAAACCCGTCAATCGGGCCGAAATTGCCGATTCCGGCGTTGTTGACCAGCACATGTACTTCTTTGCCCAGCTCGCGCTGGGTGTTCACGAAGGCTTCCTGCACCGATACTTCATCCCGCACGTCGCACTCGAAAAACTGGAAGTTTTCGTGCGTGAGGTTCTCGGGGGCGGTGCGGCCCCAGCCAGCTACCAGGGCTCCTTTGGCCAGCAGCGCCTCGGCGGTAGCCCGCCCGATTCCTTTGCTGACCCCTGTGATTATGGTTACCTTGCCGCTGAGTTCCATAGCTGTAGGATGATGTTTCGGAGTACGTTTGGCTTGCAAGTTACTAGCCCCCGGCGGGTTTTACGTGCTGCTCTCCCGTTGGGGCTGATTCTGGGGCTGTCAGCTTCCTGCCAGAGCAACGACTGCCTGAAAAGTGCCGGCGCCGAAACTATGGAGCGCCGTGAATTGCCCGCCTTCCAGGATATCACCGTCAACGACAACGTGAGCGTGACGCTGGTGCAGGACACGGAAACGTATGCTGAGGTCCGGACCGGCGCCAATCTGCAGCCGGATCTGAAGCTGGACGTACGCGGCAACCGCCTCTATATCACCAACGAAAGCCGCTGCAACTGGAGCCGCAGCTACGATGTAGTGCACGAAGTGGTGCTGCACCTGCCCGGTTTCACGGATATGGACCACCTGGGCCAGGGCACTATCCGCACCCGCGGCCAGTTCCGCGCCGATACGGCCTACATCCACATGACCGGCACCGGCGACTATGACCTCGACCTGCGCAGCAACTACCTCTGGCTCGACCAGTACGAGCTGGGCGACTACCGGCTGCGCGGCACCACCGACCAGCTGCTGCTGACCGGTGGCGGGCTGGGCCGCTTTTTCGCTACCGACATGCGGGCCCGCGCCTGCTACCTGTCCCTGTCGCTCTACGCCGACAACGACATCTACGTCAATGCGTCGCAGTATCTGCAGGGCTCACACGCCGGCGGCGCTACCATCTACTACTCCGGCAATCCCACCTTCGCCGGCGTTCAAATCACAGGCAAAGGCAAGTTCGTGAAGCTGGATTAAGACGGCTAGAATCACGGGCAGCAGCCGGTAACAGCGCGCTCCTGCCGCTATAAGTCCCCCAACTGCGGCCGGATCAGGAGTTCTTCCACCACAGCCTGGGGCGAGAGAGTGTAGGCGGCAAGCACGGCCGCCGCCACGTCTTCGGCTTTCACAAACCGTTCGGCGGGCAGGTCTACGCCTTCCCAGCTGGCCGTGAGCGTTGCGCCCGGCAGCACCGCCGTTACGCGCACGTTCTGCACTTTCAGCTCTTCGCGCAGGTTGCGTGTGAAGCCGTACAGCGCGTGCTTGGCAATGCCGTAGGAGCCGCCATTGGGGTAGGCCGTAATGCTGGCCGTGGAGCAGATGTTGAAAATGTGGCCGGTCCGGCGCGCAATCAGGCCGGGCAGCAGTGCCAGCGTCACGTCGTAGGCGCTCAGCAGGTTCACGGCCAGCATCTGCCGCAGCTGCGAGCCATCCTGGGGTTCGTCCTGGAGGCGGCCGGGCAGGAACGAGCCGGTATTATTCACCAGCACTTCCACGGCACCGCCCAGGCCCAGCACAAAATCTGTAAAGCAGCGGCAGTCTTCGGTGCGGCTCAGGTCGGCGGGCAGCGTGTGCAGCACCGCGCCGGGAACTTGTTGCGCTACATCTGTTTGCAGCTGGGCCAGGTCGGTGGCCGAGCGGGCGCAGGTGACCACCGGAAAGCCGGCCCGCAGGAAGCTGTACACTACGGCGCGCCCGATTCCTTTGCTGCCTCCTGTCACCACGACATATTTTTCCATTCCTTTGGTTGTTGTTTCGGTTTTTACGTAAGGATTCGGGGCTTCTGCGGCCCGGTTTGGCCGCGCTGCAAGTTCCCGCTTTTCTATCTCACTTCACCTTCTATGGTTAAGACCTTCGGCTCTTTTCTACTCTTCATGCAGAGTATGCTGTTCCGCAAAGAGCGGTTTGCCGTGCTCTGGAAGCGCACCATCGATGAATGCATCCTTATCGGCATCGACTCGGTGTTCATTGTGTCTATCGTGTCGGCCTTCATCGGGGCCGTAACGTGCGTGCAGATTGCCTACAACCTCATCAACCCGCTTATTCCCAAGTCTACCATCGGATACATGGTGCGCGAGATGACCATTCTGGAACTGGCTCCCACCATCACCAGCATTGTGCTGGCCGGCAAAGTGGGCTCCAGCATTGCGGGAGGCCTGGGCACTATGCGTATTACCGAGCAGGTGTCAGCCCTCGAAGTAATGGGCATCAACTCCGCTTCTTACCTTGTGCTGCCGCGCATCATTGCCTCCATGGTGATGTTTCCGCTGCTCGTTATTCTGGCAATGGCCCTCTCCATCATTGGCGGCTATCTGGCCGGAACCCTGTCGGGCGCTATGTCGGCGCAGGAGTATGTAGAAGGCATCCGCACCGACTTCATTCCGTACAACATCACGTTTGCGCTGATAAAATCGGTGGTTTTTGCGTTCCTCGTGTCGGCTATTTCGTCGTTTAAAGGCTACTACACGCAGGGCGGTGCCCTGGAAGTAGGAGCTGCCAGCACCGGCGCCGTTACCAACTCCATTATTGCCATTCTGCTCGCCGACTACGCCTTGGCCGCCATTCTGCTGTAACACATGTGCTGTTCGCTGCCAGCAGTTAGCCAGCAGGTTCGCTCTGGTAAGAGCTAGCAGCCATCCCGTATCAGCCATCAGCTTACTACCCCATGATTGAGGTTCATAATATTCAGAAGTCGTTCGATGGCAACCCGGTACTCAAGGGCATCACCTGCACCTTCGAAACTGGCAAGTGCAACCTGCTGCTGGGCGGCTCCGGTACCGGCAAAAGCGTGCTGCTGCAGTGCATTGTGGGGTTGATGAAGCCTGACCTGGGCAGCATCACGTTCGACGGCACGGTGTTCACGAACAACAAAGTGGACATCCGGCAGGAAATCCGCCGCAAAATCGGGATGCTGTTTCAGGGCAGCGCCCTCTTCGACTCGATGACGGTGTATGAAAACACCGAGTTTCCGCTGAAGATGCTGACGCCCGAAATGAGCCGGGAAGAGCGGCGCGACCGGGTGGAATTCTGCCTGAAGCGGGTGGGCCTCGAAAATGCCGGCAACAAGATGCCTTCCGAAATTTCCGGCGGCATGAAGAAGCGCGTGGGTATTGCCCGTGCCATTGCGCCCCAGTGTACCTACCTCTTCTGCGATGAGCCCAACTCCGGTCTCGACCCCGCCACCAGCATCAAAATCGACCAGCTCATCCAGGAAATCACCTACGAATACAACATCACCACCGTCGTCATCACCCACGACATGAACTCGGTCGTCGAAATCGGCGACCATATCATCTTCATGCACAAGGGCCTCAAGCTCTGGGACGGCACCAAAGACGAAATCCTCAATGCGCAGGTGCCGGAGCTGCGCGAGTTCATCTTCAGCAGCAGCCTTGTGCGCGCCGCCAAGAAAGTGGACGAAGAGTCGGAAGGTGGCCTCGAAGCGCTGGCCAGCGAACCACTATCGGAAGTATAGGGCGCTTACTTTCAGTTAAAAAGGGCGGGCTGTTCTTCGGAACGACCCGCCCTTTTTCGTACCAATTAGCCCCACCCTTCGCGCCGGCGCAGCTCCGCGATGTGGCCCAGATGGTGACGGCCGTGCCAGGCATAGAGCACCAGCGCCTGGTCCAGCGTATAGTCGCGCTGCTTCTCCGGATGATGGAACGTGCGGGCCCACTGCTCGGGCGTGAGGTGGCGCATGAGTACGCCCCAGCGGATGTGCAAGGCCTCCAGCAGTGCCAGCGACACGGCCGGCGGCGTAGCCTGCGAATCGGGCAGCTCGGCCCAGGCAGCCTCTTCGTAGGGCCGCACCACGGGGTTTTCTTCGGTGAGAGCCAGCTTGAAACGGGTGTAGCTGTTCAGGTGCGAGTCGGGCAGATGGTGCAGCACCTGGCGCACACTCCAGCCGCCGGGGCGGTAAGGCGTGTTGAGCTGCGTGGGGTTCAGGCCCGTTACGGCTGCCCGGATCTGGTCGGGCAGCAGCGCAATCTGGGCAATATAGGCCATGCGGGCACCCTGTTCCAGCGGGTGGGCAGGCAGCACCGGATGGCCGATTGGATAGCGCAGGTCGGGTTCAGTAGTAATGGTCATGAGAAGTTCAGTTTAAGGAAAACCGCCGTTTACGGCCGATTTTCCGCGTAAGTTCTCTTTGTTGATGTGACTTCTGGCAAATACTTGGGATTAATGCGGGACATAATTGGTATACCACAATGCGACCAGCAAAACCCACGAAAACACGAGTAAGCCTATAAGAATGGCCGTATGCTTATTGATATAACTGATGGGTTGTGCGTCATATGCTGACACCATTATTTTCCAACGTTCATTACGAGCGAATACCCAGTAGTTCACCACCATAACCACGGCCCAGCAGGCCATGAACAAGACTTTTGAGTATACACCCGTAACGCGTAGTATGAATATTAAAAACAACGCTGCTACTGCGTTTACGCTCCAATATCCGCCGTCTGATAGTCCTTTATCTTCGACTTGTGGGTTTATGTGGCGAGCAAGCCTGACAATGGCGTGAAATAACAAGGTATAGTAATTCATACTGTCTGTTTCACTGATAGCGGCCGGTGTTCAGTAATCTTGCTATTGAAGCTATACCACAGCCACCTATATCATAAATAGAAGGGCCTCTCTATACCAGAGAAGCCCTTTTTAAACTTGCATTGTCTGCGAAACGGTACTTAGCCGTTGCGCTTGTTGAGTTCGTCGCGGATTTTGGCGGCCTTCTCGTAGTCCTCCCGTTCCAGCGCCTGTGCCAGCATTTTGGTCAGCTCGTCCAACGACACCTGCCCGCTGGGGTCGCGCGGCGCGGGAGCCGGCTTGGCCGGGCCCTCGTTGGTGTCGTCATCGTCCTCGTCATCCTCGTCGTCGGCCTCATCGGCGTTTTCGTCAAGGTCGGAAAGGATAATACCGGCTTCGCTCAGCACACTTTCCACCGTGAAGATGGGCACGCCGAACCGCAGCCCGATGGCAATGGCGTCGGACGGGCGGGCATCCAGCTCGAAGGTGCTGGCGCCATCGGAGCAGATGATTTTCGAGTAGAAAACGCCTTCCTTCAGGTCAGAAATCAGGACTTCGAGCACGGCCACATGCACATGCTCGGCGAAGGATTTGAACAGGTCGTGGGTGAGCGGCCGGTTCGGGTTGATTTTTTCTATCTGAATGGCAATGCTCTGCGCCTCAAACATGCCAATGATGATAGGCAAGCGCCGGTTGCCGGTCTTCTCGCCCAGAATGAGCGCAAAAGAGCCAGACTGCGACTGGCTGGAGGACAAGCCAAGTATTTCGAGCGGAATCTTCTTCACGAATAAGTGAATGACTGGAGGGTGGAAGGAAGGTCTAACGTGAAAACAGCGACTGAGTGAAGCTGGCACTCAGTCGCTGTTTCCCTCATTCACTTATTAGCTGAGCTCCTTAACGGCCTGCGTGAGCTTAGGCAGTACGTCAAACACGTCGCCAACGATGCCGTAATCAGCCGCTTTGAAGAACGGAGCCTCCGGATCTTTGTTGATGACCACAATCACCTTCGACGAGTTGACGCCGGCCAGGTGCTGGATAGCGCCCGAAATGCCGCAGGCAATGTACAGGTTCGGCGACACGGTGATGCCGGTCTGGCCTACGTGCTCGTGGTGAGGGCGCCAGTCGACGTCCGACACGGGCTTGGAGCAGGCCGTAGCCGCGCCGAGTGCCTGAGCCAGCTCCTCGATGAGGTGCCAGTTTTCGGGACCTTTCATGCCGCGGCCACCCGATACCACTTTGTCGGCTTCGGGCAGCAGAATGCCGCCGGCCTGGTCCTGCATCACTACTTGCTTGGGCGCATCGGCGAAATCGGCGTCAGACAACTGAGCCGAGAACGACTCTACCTGAGCGGTTTTGCCGGTTTCGTGCAGGGCCTCAATGGAGTTTTTCTTAACGGCAATAATCTTACGCTCGCCGTCCAGCTTCACATCGGCGAAGGCTTTGCCTGAGAAGGCACCACGCTTCACTGAGAAAGAGCCACCATCGGTTTTGGGCAGCTCGACTACGTTGGTAGCGAGGCTGGCCTGCAGCCGGATGGACAGGCGCGAGCCTACAGCCGCTCCAATGTTGGAGTTGGCCAGCACGATTACTTTCGAGTCTTCTTTCTGCGAAGCGGCGGCAATGAGCTTGGTATAGGCACCGTTCACGAAGTCCTTGAGGCGGGGCTCAGCATCATAGAGCACCTTGCTGATACCCTGCTCACCGAGTTTGGCCAGGTTAGCCTCGGTGGCTTCGCCTACGGCTACGGCCGTGGCCGTGGTGCCGAGCAGCTGCGCTACCTGGCTGCCATAGGAAGCTACTTCCAGCGAGGACTTCTTTACCTCGCCACCATCACATTCAACAACAACTAGTACAGACATTTTCTGAGAGGTTAGATAGTAGAGCTAAGAACTTAGAATGCCTGATGGCACGTAGCCAGTCCGGGAGCCTGCTGGCATCCTTTCTGCGCTGGGCTCTAAGTTCCAGAATCTCAGTTCTGAATTAGATTACTTTGGCTTCGTTGCGGAGTAGCTTGATCAGCTCGCCGGCGCTTTCGGCCGGAATGAGCTTCACGCCTTGCTTTTTGGGCGGCAGTGCGTACTCGGCCACTTCCGTGCGGGCCGCATCGGCGGTGGGCTCCACTACTTTCAGCGGCTTGGTGCGGGCCGTCATGATGCCGCGCATGTTGGGAATGCGGGGCTCACACATTGGCTGCTGGCACGAGGCCACAAACGGCGTGTTTACTTCCACGATTTCCTTGCCGCCCTCAATTTCGCGCTCCAGCGTAGCGGTGTTGCCGCTCATATCCAGCTTCATAGCCGGCGCTACCGTCGGGATGCCGAGCAGCTCGCCTACCATGCCGTGCACCTGGAAGCCATTATAGTCAATGCTTTCCTTGCCCATCAGAATCACGTCGTAGCCGCCATCCTTGGCAATGCTGGCAATCTGCTGCGCCACGAAGAAGGCGTCTTTGGGATGCGCGTTTACCCGGATGGCATCATCGGCCCCAATAGCCAGCGCCTTGCGGATGTTGGGCTCGGTGTCGGCTTCGCCCACGTTGAGCACCGTTACGGTGCCGCTGCCCTGGGCTTCTTTCAGCTCAATGGCGCGGGTGAGGGCATATTCATCCCATGGGTTGATTACAAACTGTACCCCTGCCTTGTTGAACTCCTTGTTATCGGGAGTGAAGGTAATTTTGGTGGTCGTGTCGGGGACGTTGCTGATGCAAACGAGAAACTTCATCTACGGCTGCTTGAGTTGAGGATAAAACTACGGGAAAGCCCCAAATTTGGGGCGAAGATACTGAAAACTCCTGCCCTATGGAAACTGCGCCCAGCCGCCTGCAACAACTTCTGGCCTTCTACCAAGACGACCCGAACGACGCCTTCACGATTTATGCGCTGGCCACTGAGTATAAGGCAACTGAGCCCCTGCGGGCGCTGGAATACTTCCAGAAACTGCTGACCGAGCACCCCGACTACGTGGGCACTTACTACCACGCCGGCAAGCTGCTCGAACAGTTACAAAAGCCCGATGAGGCCGAGAAAGTTTACCGCGAAGGGCTGCGCGTAAGCCGAAAAGCCGGCCAGATGCATGCCGCCAGCGAGTTGCAGCAGGCCCTGAACCAGTGCCTCGGGCTCGACTACGAAGACGAAGTATAGCCCAAGGCTGTTTCGCAGCTGCCCACTTCCCATACCGCGCAACCCATGAAAATACTACTGGTAGAAGACGAGCCCAAGGTGTCGGCCTTTATTCGCCGGGGGCTGGAGGAAGAAGGGTTTGCGGTAGATGTGGCGTTCGATGGCGACACGGGCCGGCGGCTGGCCCTGGCCCAGCCCTACGACCTAGTGATTCTGGACGTCATTCTGCCCCACTTCAACGGCTACGAGGTGCTGGCCACCACTCCGTATGCGCCCAGCGGCCCGTACGTGGGAGGAGGCATCAGTGTCCGGCTGCCTAAATAAACACGTGGCACTATACTACATGATTATGTGATTGACGGCGGGGGCATCAGGCCGTAGTTTTAGGTAGCTGAATGGAAGCAGGTCGATTTGTTGGCTGCTCTTCTGTTTTACACACCTCTTGCTACAATACCGCCAGCCGCCCCCTCCTTTTCTCTGCTCTGGAACGCCTTTGACCTTCGGCCAAAGGCGTTTTTTTATGGGCTACTATGCAGGTATTAGCTCAGCAGTAATTCTACCCTCACAATGTTACAGGACTGATGCTTATTTGCACTATAACCACAACATTAAATTTTATATAGTCTTAAAAAAATATGTGTTTGTATATTTTCAACAACAATTAAGTAGCTTTGAGGTGTGAGTTGAAGGCTTTAGGTCTGGCTATGCCAATACGGTTATTTTATTTGTTTTTACTGGGATGGCTGCTTCCTGTCGGTGCAGGGGCTCAAAACGCGCATCCTGACGTCATAGATAGCCTGCAGCGGCGGCTGGCAGCCACTTCCGCCCACGACACGCTACGGGTGTTTCTGCTGGACGAGCTGTGCTGGAACCTGAGCCGGGCGGATTTGCCGCGGGCCCGCAGCTACGCCGAGGAAGGCATTGCGCTGGCCAAGCGGATAGGATATACCCGGGGCGAGGCACGCTGCCGCCAGGATCTGGGCACGTGCCTTTCCTTCGTGGGCGCGGCTGATGAGGCCCTGCAGCAGCACTTTATGGCGCTTCGGCTGTTCCGGAAGCTGGGCATGAAGAAGGCCATGGGCTACGCCTACAATGGCATTGCGAACTGCCACAACCTGCGCCACGACTTTGCGACGGCCGAAAGCTTTTACCTCAAGGCCCTGGCCTTAGCTGAGCAGCGGCGCGACTCTGCCGACGAAGCCCTGTTCCTCAGCAACCTCGCCGACCTGACCTGGCAGCACGGCCAGCCCACTCGGGCGGGCCGCTACATTCGCCAGGCCCTGAAACTCTATTCGGCACTCAACAATCTGCCGGGGCAGGCGAACAGCTTTTATACGCTGGGCAACGTGTATCTGCAAAGCAACCAGCCCGACTCGGCCCGGGCCAGCCTGCGGGAGGCACTGGGCCTCTACCTGATGCTGGGCGACGAGTACGGTGCCTCCGGCACGTATTCGAACCTCTCGGCGGTGTTGCTGAAGCTGCAGCAGCCGCAGCAGGCCCTGGCCAACTCACAGCTGGGCCTGCGCTACGCCCGCAAGATGGGCTCCCCAGACCGGATGCAGAACGCCTACCAGCAGCTTTCGGAAGCCTATGCCTACCTGGGGCAATACCACAACGCCTACGAGATGCAACAGCGCTTCCAGCATCTGCGCGACAGTCTCATGACTCAGGCCAACACCCGAGCCATGGCCTTGCTGCAAAGCCGCTACGATGCGCATGAGCGCGAAAACCGTATCCGGCTGCTCACGCAGCGCCAGCGCGTAACGGCTTTGCGCGCCGAGCGGCACGAGCAGCGGATCCGGCTGCTGGGCGTAGTGGTGGGTGGCTTGTTGCTGCTGGTGGTTGTGGGTGGCGTGCTCTACGGAAAGCTGCTGCGCAACCGTGAAGCACTGGCGGCCCGCAACCAGATGATTGCCGATAAAAATACCGCGCTGGAAGGCGCCGCCGCCCAACTGCAACACCTGGCCGACTCGAAAGCCCGCCTCTATGCCATCATTGCCCACGACCTGCGGGGGCCGATTACCGCATTTTCGGGCCTGGCAGACCTGATCCACTTCTACCAGCGAACCAACGACCAGGAAAGCCTGCATCACCTGCCAACCATTGTGCACGATGCCGCCCAGAACCTGAACAACCTGCTTGACAACCTGCTGAACTGGGCGGCGAGCCAGACCGGAGAGCTACGGTGCGAGCCTGAGCGGATGCCGGTCCGTGAGTTGCTCTCGGAGTGCTACGAGCTGTTCCAGACCTCAGCTCACGCCAACCAAGTGCAGCTCCAGTTTGAGGCCGACCCCAATCTGCTGATCTATGCTGACCGCAATATGGTGCGTACCATTTTGCGCAACATGGTCAGCAATGCGCTCCGGTTCACGCCAGCAGGCGGCACCGTGCGGCTGCACGCCGATATCGAGCCGACGGACCCCACCCAGATTCATTTGGCCGTCACGGATACCGGCACGGGCCTGCCCGCCAGCCAGATGCAGCAGCTTCTTCGGCCTGATCTTACGCAGATCCGGCCGGCCGCTGGCCGCACGACGCAGGGCACTGGGCTGGGGTTGTTGCTCTGCCGTACGTTTTCGGAGTATCACGGTGGGGCGCTGGGCATGCGCAACAGGCCCACCGGCGGCACAGAGGTCTGGGTAACACTGCCCTCCGCCGGAATGCGAGCTACTACCGATGTTCCGGCCCAGGTGCCCGCGGCCGCCTAGCCGCGCTACTACGGTTTCGGCGGCGCTACCTGCTCCGGTGCAATGCGGGTGGGGGTTTGCCGGGCGGCTACAATGCCGGCGGCAGCCCGCGCAATGCCTGCAGTTACGGCCGTCATGTTCACTAAGTCCAGGCTTTCCACCTCATCATCCACGGTGTGGTAGAGCTTATCGGTCGGAATCTGGTCGGTGCTGATGCTATGCGCAGGCACACCGAGCCGGGCCAGGGTGGCATTGTCGGAGCGGTAGAACAGGTTCTGCTCGGGATACGGGTCAGGCTCAATTCGGAACTGAGTCCCGACCAGGTTGCTTTGCAGCAGCTTCCCGAAATCCGACTTCTCAAACCCGGTAATAAAAGCCGCGTTAGGTCCGAATTTCGACACCTTACCAATCATCTCAATATTGAACATGGCCACCACCTTGGCCGCATCCAGCTGGCGCGAGAAGTACTGCGACCCAAAGCCCCCGATTTCCTCGGCAGCAAAAGCCACAAATACCAAGGTGCGGGCATTGTCATTTCTCTTCTTGAAATATTCGGCCAGAGCCACCACGGCCGCCGTGCCGCTGGCATCGTCATCGGCTCCGTTGGCAATAGAGTCGCCGGCCACGGCCGGCAGAATCCCGATGTGGTCGTAGTGGGCGGAAAACAGCACTTGCTCGGTTGCGTAAGCCGGATCTTTGCCCGGCAGCACCGCTACTACATTGCGCAGCTCCACCGTGCGCAGGGTAGTGTTGCCAGCCACCCGGAACTTCACTTTGCCATCCGTGGGAGGCGTTGCCAAGATTACGAGGCTGGAAAAGGCATTGCCAGCTTTATCGAGGCGGAGCGTGCCGTGGCTTAAGTAATCGGCTACTTTTTTGAAGTCCTTCTCGTGCACGGGGTCGAGGATTACCACCAGGTTTTCGCGCGGCCGCACAATGCTGCGCATATGCGGCTGAAGCTTATCCTGGGGCCCCACGATGAGCGTGCGCGTGGCCGGCTCGTCGGCATCGGTCCAGTTGAGGTGAGGCTGCGCAGAATTCAGTAGCACCTTTTCCTTTGCTACCGGAGTGCCATTGAGCGTTACAAATAGTGCTGCTACCTTCGACTCGTAGGCCGGAAATACCTGCTCGTAGCTGCTGAGGCCGGGCAGCATTGCCAGGTCAAGGCGCTGAAACTCTGCCGCCAGAAACTGGGCCGCCTTCAGCCCGCCGGGCGTACCGGAGGCGCGGCCCCGCAACTCATCGGAGGCCAGCGTTTTGACTACCCGCTCAACGGTAGCAGCCGATACTTCCGGTGCTGCAGGCACTGTGGCACGCTTTTTCTGGGCGAAGAGCGGGCTGGCTACAAGAAACAGGAACAGAACGACGAGGGGGGATTTTCGCATACCGCAAAATAACCATTTTACTCGCTCTGCGGTAAAGTTCAGCTCGCGCGGCCCCTACTTTCCTTCGCATTTTCACTCAACCTTTCTCTCCATGAATCCTATTTTGTACTGCGGCCTTGCTGCTTCGCTGGTAGTTAGCGGCTGCCAGGCAACCACCGGCACCCGTACCAGCCCTTCCCCGACCCCTACCGCCAATGCCACAACGCCCGATGCAGAGCTGCGCAATACCCGCTGGGTACTGCGGGCACTTGGCGGCCAGCCGGTACCGGCTCCTACCAACTCCGAACCATATGTGCTGCTCCGGTCTACAGAACTCGCGGCCGAAGGCAATGGCAGCTGCAACCGTTTCCGGGGGGCCTTCACTCTGCCAGCGGCCGGCCAGCTCCGCTTCGGCGACTTACTTTCCACCCGGATGGCCTGCGCAAGCCCCGAAGGCAATGCCACGGAGTCGGGGTTTATGCAGGCTCTTAGCGCCACGCGCACCTACCGCATCAGCGGCGACACGCTACGACTTTACGGTGAAGCCGTAACGCAGCCTGTTGCGCTGCTGCACGCTGTATATCTGAAATAATAGACTACCCTTACCCGAAACGCCTCACGGTCCGTCTGTTATATAGGCGGTGGCCGTGAGGCGTTGGATTTTTTACCCAAGGGTCAGCACTAGGTCGTCGGCGTTTACGCGGGTGCCTTCCGGCAGATTCACGGCCTGCACGGTCGTGTCTTCGGGAGCCGTGATGGTAGTTTCCATCTTCATGGCCTCGATGATGAACAACGGCGCATTTTTGGGCACCTGCTGACCGTTTTCCACTAATACCCGGGAAAGCAGGCCCTGTAGCGGAGCCCCAATCTGCTTGCCGTTGGCTTTGTCGGCCTTGGGATTCTGCACCTTCTTCACTTCCACCGAGTTGTCCCGGATTTCGATGTTGCGGGTCTGGCCGTTGAGGTTGAAGAAGATAGAGCGGCACCCGTCCTCATTGACCGGCCCGATGCTTTGCAGGCCCACAATGATGTTTTTGCCGCGCGCTATTTCAATCAGCGTCTCCTCGCCGGGCTGCAGGCCGTAATAGAAAGCCTGGGTCGGCACCACCGAAACGTCGCCGAACTCCTGTACGTGCGCCCAATACTGTTCAAACACTTTCGGGTACAGCAGCCACGACAGCACATCCGTGAACTTGCCGCGCTGCCCGAACTTGGCCTCGAAGTTCTGCCATTCCTGTTCGAAGTCGATGGGGGCCAGGTGCTCATTGGGCCGGTCGGTGAAGGGCTGCTCATCCTTGAGAATCACCTGCTGCACCTGTTTGGGCCAGCCGCCTTCGGGCTGCCCAATGTCGCCGCGGAACAGCTCCCGCACCGATTCCGGGAAGTTTAGTGTCTCGCCCTTTTCCAGCACATCCTTGGTCGTCAGGTTGTTGGAAACGAGGTACAGGGCCATGTCGCCCACCACTTTGCTGCTGGGCGTCACTTTCACAATGTCGCCGAACAGCTGATTGACGTCGGCGAAGGTGTGCTTGATGGTTTCGAACTTATCGAGCAGCCCCAGCGCCGCGGCCTGGGGGCGCAGGTTGGAGTACTGCCCGCCCGGAATTTCGTGCTGAAACACCTCCGATGTACCTGCCTTCAGCCCCGACTCGAACGGGTAGTAATGCTCGCGCACCGTGTCCCAGTAGTTGGCAAACTCGTTCAGCGACTCCTGATTGAACTCGCGGTGACGCTCCTGCCCGCGCAGCATTTCCACAATAGAGTTGAAATTGGGCTGCGAGGTAAGGCCCGAAAGGCTGCCCAGCGCCACATCCATTACATCGACGCCGGCCTCCACCGCTTTCAGGTAAGTAGCAGACTGCAAGGAAGACGTATCGTGCGTGTGCAGATGAATCGGCAGGCTGATGGTGTCGCGCAGAGCGGTAATCAGCTCCTGAGCTGCGTAGGGCTTCAGCAGGCCCGCCATATCCTTGATGCACAGAATGTGTGCCCCGGCGTCCTCAATCTGCTTGGCCAGCCGCAGGTAGTAGTTGAGGTTATACTTCTGGTTGCGCTTGGGGTCCAGAATGTCGCCGGTGTAGCAGATGCTGGCTTCGGCCAACCGGTCGGTTTTGTTGCGCACGAAGCCGATGCAGGCCTCCATGCCCGGCATCCAGTTCAGCGAGTCGAAAATGCGGAATACGTCGATGCCAGTTTCGGCAGCCTGCTCCACAAACCGTTCCGTGAGGTTGTCGGGGTACGCTTTATAGCCGACCCCATTGGCCCCCCGAATCAGCATCTGCAGCAGAATATTGGGCACGGCCTGGCGCAGTTTAGCCAGCCGCTCCCAGGGGTCCTCGTGCAGGAAGCGCAGCGCTACATCGAAGGTGGCCCCGCCCCAGCATTCGAGCGAAAACGTCTGGGGATGCTGGTGGGCAAAGCGCTCCGCCACTTTCAGCATATCAAAAGTGCGCATGCGCGTGGCCAGCAAGCTCTGGTGGGCGTCACGCAGGGTGGTGTCGGTGTAGTGAATCTGCTTTTCGGCGCGCAGCCATTTGGCAAATCCTTCAGGGCCCAGCTCCGTCAGCTTGTTTTTGGTACCGGCCTGAGGCCCGGCCGCGCCATTGTACTCGGGCAGAATGGGCTTGCGCAGGTCGCGCGTAGGGTCGAGGTGGCCCTTCACGTCGGGGTTGCCATTCACGATGACGTCGCCGAGGAAGCTCAGGACTTTGGTGGCGCGGTCCTGCCGGGCCTTGAACTTGAATAGTTCGGGGTGGTCCTTGATGAAGTCTACATTGGCTTCGCCGGCCATGAACACCGGGTGCGCAATGATGTTCTGCAGAAACTGGATGTTGGTGCTCACGCCGCGCACCCGGAACTCATCCAGTGTGCGGGCCATCTTGGTAGCCGCTTCCTTAAGCGTAGGCGCCTGCGCCGACACTTTTACCAGCAGCGAATCAAAAAACGGCGACACTTTCACGCCGGTATACACCGAGCCCTGGTCGAGGCGGATGCCGAAGCCGCCCGCCGAGCGGTAGGTGGTGATGGTGCCGTAATCGGGCTTGAAGTCCTGCTCGGGGTCTTCGGTGGTGATGCGGCACTGAATGGCGACGCCCACTTTCGGGGGCTTCTGCCCCTCCCCCAGCCCGATTTCCGGGTCGGAGAGGCGGCGGCCATCGGCAATGTGCAGCTGGGTCTTGATCAGGTCGATGCCCGTTATCATTTCCGTCACGGTGTGCTCCACCTGAATGCGCGGATTCACCTCGATGAAGTAGATGCGGTCCTGCTCAGGGTTCACCAGAAATTCCACGGTACCCACGTTGTTGTACTGCACGGCCCGGCCCAGGCGCAGAGCATAGTCGTAGAGCAGTTCGCGCAGGTGGTCGGGCAGATGCAAAGAAGGCGCCACTTCCACCACTTTCTGGTAGCGCCGCTGCACCGAGCAGTCCCGCTCGTAGAGGTGCATCAGGCCGCCGTGGTTGTCGGCCACCAGTTGCACCTCAATGTGCTTGGGTTGCTCCACAAACTTCTCCAGAAACACCGTATCGTCGCCGAAAGCTTTCAGCGCCTCGTTGCGGGCCTCGAAAAAACCGCGCTCCAGCTGCTCATCGTCGCGGATGACGCGCATGCCGCGCCCGCCGCCGCCGGCAGCAGCCTTCAGCATCACCGGGTAGCCGATGCGCTGGGCTTCGTGCTTAGCTATGTCAATATCGGTCAGGTCCTGCTCGCTGCTCTCAATGATGGGCACCTGGCACTGCACGGCTACCCGCTTGGCCGCTACCTTGTCGCCGAGCGCCTCCATCACCTCCGGCCGGGGCCCCACGAAAACCAGGCCTTCCTCACGGCATCGCCGGGCCAGGGTGGCATTTTCGCTTAGAAAACCATAGCCCGGGTGAATGGCGTCGGCTCCGTTGGCCTTGGCCGTGCTGATAATGCCTTCAATGTCCAGGTACGGCTTCAGCGGCTCGTCGTCGCGCCCAATCTGGTAGGCCTCGTCGGCTTTGTAGCGGTGCAGCGAGTAGCGGTCCTCGTAGGTGTAGATGGCTACCGTAGTGATGCCCAGCTCGGTAGCGGCACGCATCACCCGAATGGCAATTTCGCCCCGGTTGGCGACCAGCAGTTTGCGGATATTCATGGATAGAGAGGAAGAGTGGAGAGTGAGGAAGGGGATGCCAAGCTACAGAAAGCAGAAGTAAGATTCAGCGAAAATTCGCTACTTATACTTAATTCCCTGTATTCTGTTTCCTTCCTGCATCTTCCAGACCTCCGCCGCTCCCTGAGTACGGCTGCCAGTCGGCCGAGAATTCAGCGAAACACGCGTGCTGAGGCTATTTCTGCAGCACTTTCAAACTCAGCCGGCGGTTCATGGCGCGGCCCTCTTCCGTGGTATTGGTAGCTACCGGATAGTTGGAGCCGTAGCCGCGGGCATCCAGCCGGGCCGGACTCACCCCCATTTCCACCAGGGCTGCCCAAGCGGTGCGGGCGCGGGCGTCGCTCAGCTGCCGGTTTACTTTGTAGGTGCCGGTGCTGTCGGTGTAGCCGCCTAGTTTGAGGCGCGCGTTCGGATAAGCCTGCAGCAGGGCCACAATGTGCCGGAGCTGCGCCATGGATTCTTTGGTGAGGGTAGCCTTGCCGCTGTCGAAGAATACCCGGTCGAAGCTCATCCAGCCCTGCGTAAGGTCTACGGTATCAATCTGGGCTTTGGGGTTGGTCAGGAAGCGGTGCAGCAGGCTTTCGGTGGAGTTGATGCCCACACCCGCCAGCTTCCGGCCATTGGCTAGCTGCAGGGTGGTAGGAGCGCCGGTTTGGTAGATGTAGTTGCCGGTTTTCGCGTCGTAATGCCCTGGCACAACTGGCGGAGTGATGCGGTTGGCTGGTTTGCGGGCCGGATACCGATTGGGGGTGAACGACCTGTCAGGCCCGGAGTAGGCAGCCGGCTTGGTAGCTGCCGCAGGTGCTGCCGTAGCCGGTGATGGGGCCGGTACGGGGCCACGCCCGGCAACTGCTACCGGGGCGGCTGCCCCAGCAGGTCTGGCAGCTGCCAGCGGCAATGCAGTACCTTTGCTCGTAGCGGACACCTCCGCCGGAACCGCTGCCGAAACCGAAGCAGTTGGAGCGCTGGCCGGCATGGCACGGGGCGCCGACGGAGAAGCCACCGGCACTGACTTGGCGCCTGGTGCGGGCATCATCTGGCACTGCTGTATATACGTGAGGTGGTAGCGGGTGGGGCCGCTGGATACGCCGGTAGTACCGGCAGCCGGTGCCGGTGCGGCATTTTCAGCTACCGCAGCCTGCAGGGCCCTTTCTTTCTTCGAGGCAGCGCGCTTTTCCTCGGGGCGCAGCACAAAGGTGCCGCTGGCGGTTTTGCCGTTCAGCAGGAAGATGTCGTTGATAGTGGCGGTTTGGTAGCGGGGCTGGCTGACCTGGACCATATACGGCCCTCCGATGGTCAACTGGTCTACCGCAAAATTGCCGGCGGCGTCAGTGGTAGTGGTTTTCTGGGTGCCGGAGGGCACATGCACCACCACAATCGACGCCTTAACCAGCACCTGATTGTCAGCGGAACGCACCGTACCAACGATGTTGGTAGTAGCCTGCAACTGCTCCGCCACCGCGTTCAGCAGCGTACAGCAGAATAGTAATGCAAACGTGATAAAATACTTCATGCCAGTAAAGTAAGGTGAGGAAGCAAAACGACGTATAAATGTAATACTTTTTATAAAAACTATTCAATTAATTGAACCAGTCAAAATCTTTCTCTGTCCCACAGCTGGTACATCAGCTTGCCTTGGCCACTACCCTATTTCCATGCTGAGCTGAATCAGTAACCGTGGCAGGCAGGTAGCCTGAAACCTTCTGCCTATAGTTCAGTTTTCATGGCACTTCAGCAGCTGCATTACCTATGGAATTTGCGGATAAGCATATATTGATTGTGGGCGCGTCTTCCGGCATTGGGCTGGCCACCGCCCGGCTGTTGGCTCAGCTTGGAGCCCGCCTCTACACCGCTTCCCGGCATCTGTCGCCGGAGCTGGCAGAACTCGGCACCACTTTTCTGCCGCTGGATGCCACGCAGCCGCTGGGCCCGGCACTGGAGGCGCTGCCTGACGTGCTGCACGGCGTGGTATACTGTCCGGGCAGCATCCGGCTGCGGCCTTTCGAGCGGATTGCGCCGGATGATTTCCGGGCCGACTTTGAGGTGAATGTGATGGGAGCCGTGCAGGTGCTTCAGGCTACTATGAAACGGCTGAAAAAAGCCAATGGCGCTTCGGTGGTCCTGTTCAGCACCGTGGCGGCCGAAACGGGCATGACGTTTCATACCAGCGTTGCCACGGCCAAGGCAGCTGTGGAGGGCCTGACCCGCGCCCTGGCGGCTGAGTACGCCGCCAGCAACATCCGCATAAACGCGGTGGCACCTTCGCTCACCAATACCCCACTGGCGGCCGCGCTGCTCAGCTCGCCGGAGAAAATAGAGGCCGGGGCCAAACGGCATCCGCTGCAGCGCATCGGGCAGCCGCAGGATGTGGCGTATATGGCCTCTTTCCTCCTCTCCGACCACAGCTCCTTTATCACCGGGCAGGTGCATGCCGTGGATGGCGGCATGGGCCGGCTCAAATAGTCGGAAGCAGCTTCGGCTGGTCTCTTTTTCTCTGAAAAACAGCCGTACGTCAGCCCTTTTGCGGCAGTTTACTAGAGCAGCGGCTGGAACGTTGCCACCTGCGGATTGCCGCTGAATAGGCCGCCGAAAGCACAACCTTATGGGGGTACGCTGGTTATAGAGGCACTATGGAACAGCAACCTACGGCCGCTCCGGCGGCAGAACCATCGCCCAAAGCCCGCATCAAGCAGGCCTACCTCGAGTACGTGCTGCGCAAAGGCACTCCTCCGGCTTCGGTATACAAGCTCACGCGCAAGCTCGGCCTGCCGGAGCAGGAATTTTACCGCGTGTATGCCAACTTCGACGCCATTGACCGTGAGCTGTGGGCCGACTTCGGCCGTGAGGCGCGGGCTACCGCCGAGCGGGAGCCGGTATGGGCGCAATACGGCAGCCGGGAGAAGCTGCTGAGCTTCTACTACACGCTGCTCGAAATTCTGAAGCGTAACCGCAGCTACGCGTTGCAGGCGCTGCGCCGCTCTTTGCACCGCATGCCCGGGCTCACTTCCCGCGTCCTCGACGATTTTCGGCAGGAATTTGAGGTATTCGTAGACGAAATTCTGCGGGACGGGCGGCGCACTGAGGAAGTAGCCAGCCGCCCATTGGTGCAGGAACAGTATCCGCGGGCGTTCTGGCAGCAGCTGCTGTTTGTGCTGGGCTATTTCGCCAAAGATGATACCGTGGACTTTGAGCGCACCGATGCCGCCGTGGAAAAAGCCGTTACGCTCAGCTTCGACCTGATAGGCCGCAACTCCTTCGACTCGGCCCTGGATTTCGTGCGCTTTCTGGTGCAGAAATAGCGACAGGAATGCTTCGTGCTGCCAGTCGCACTTCACGCAACTTCTTTTCATGGACGATTCTCCTAAGCCCCTCGACTCCCTGCCTACCACCAAAGTGGCGCGGGCGGCCCGCTTTGCCAAAACCGGCCTGCACGTGGGTGCCAACTACGTGAAGCACTACGCCAGGCGGGCCGTGGGCGCCGAAAGCACCACCGAAGACCTGCACGCTGCCAACGCCGCCGAACTATACGGCACCCTCAGCGAAATGAAAGGCTCGGTGCTGAAAGTAGCGCAGATGCTGGCCATGGAGAAAAACCTGCTTCCCAGCGCCTACGCCGACCAGTTTGCCCAGGCTCAGTACCAGACTCCGCCACTTTCGGGGCCCTTGGTGGTTAAGTCCTTCCGGGATGCTTTCGGGAAGTCGCCGTTTGAGGTGTTTGACGAGTTCGACAACCAGGCCCGGCAGGCGGCCAGCATTGGGCAGGGGCATATGGCGCGCCTGGCCGGCAAGCCGCTGGCCGTGAAAGTCCAGTACCCGGGTGTGGCCGACAGCATCCGCTCCGATATCCGCTTGGTGAAGCCCATAGCCCTGCGCGTGCTGGGGCTGGATGAGGCCACCGTGCGGCCGTATATGCAGGAAGTGGAAACGCGTCTGCTGGAAGAAACCGACTATGCGCTGGAGCTGCAGCGCGGCCAGGAAATTGCGGCGGCCTGCGCCGAATTGGCGCATCTGCAGTTTCCGCAGTATTACCCGGCCCTGTCTTCGGCCCGCATCCTTACTATGGACTGGCTGCCCGGCCAGCATCTGAAGGAATTTCTGGCTACCGGCCCGCCCCAGGCCGTACGCAACCAGCTGGGCCAGGCCCTCTGGGACTTCTACATGCATCAGCTAAACACGCTGCACCGCGTGCACGCTGACCCGCACCCCGGCAATTTTCTGCTGCGGGCTGATGACGGTGGCACCGTAGGCGTACTGGACTTTGGCTGCGTGAAGGAAGTGCCCGCCGATGTGCACCGGCTGTTTACGGAGCTACTCGCCCCGGAAACCCTCGCCGACTCTACCCGCCTCACGGCGCTGCTGGAAGAAGCCGGTGTGCTGCGGCCCGAAGATGCCCCGGCTAAACGCACGTTCTACGTAAGTACCATGCAAGCCTCCCTGGAACTGGTGGGGCGTCCGTTCCGCCAGGCCACGTTCGACTTCGGCGACCCGGCCTACATGCAGAGTCTGTATGCCCTCGGCGACTCCCTGATGCAGCAGCCGGAACTACGCCAGCAGCGGGAGCCCCGCGGCTCCGAGCACTTCATTTACCTGAATCGTACCTACGTGGGCCTCTACGCGCTACTTACTGAGCTACAAGCCAGTATACGCACCGCTTAAGCTATAGACGCAGCCGGAAAAACCATATACCCCGGTGCGGGTTCTATGCCGGTTATTTCATTGCTTTTCACGCTCACTTACCCGCTTCATGAAGAAATTCTGGACCCTTTGCGCCGCGCTGCTGAGCGTGGTTTCCGTGGCTTCGGCCCAAACGCTGAGCTGTTGCGCCAAAGCACCGGCCGGTGCTGCCACCGAGGTGTTTGCCATGCTGGCTACCAACGAAGAATTTTCCGGCGGCCACGATGCGCCCCTTCCTTTCACGTACTAGGGCGCGGGCAGCATGATAGAATTCAGGACTGCAGATGGCCAGGCCGGCAAGGCCTTCGAAATCAAGAGCAGCACGCCTTCTGATAAGTACCTGCTCGTGATTCATGAGTGGTGGGGCCTCAACGACTATATCAAGCAGGAAGCAGCACGCTTTGCGCGGGAGTTGCCCGGCGTCAATGTTATTGCGCTGGATTTGTATGACGGGCAGGTAGCAGCCGATGCCGAGCAGGCCGGCAAGCTGATGCAGGGTGTGAAGACGGAACGGGCTCAGAGCATTATCAGAGGAGCGCTGCGCTACGCGGGCCCCAAGGCGCAGGTAGCCAGCATCGGCTGGTGCTTTGGCGGAGGCTGGAGCATGCAGACGGCGCTACTGGCTGGCTCGCAAGCCAAGGCTTGCGTGGCGTACTACGGCATGCCCGAGAAAGATGTAGCCAAGCTCAAAACTCTGAATACCGATGTGCTTTTTGTGTTTGCCCAGCAGGACAAATGGATTAATCAGGAAGTGGTAGACCAATTCAAAAAGGACATGGCCGCCGCCAAAAAAGGCCTCACGGTGAAAGCCTACGACGCCGACCATGCCTTCGCCAACCCTTCCAACCCGAAATACAGCAAGACTTTCGCCGAGGATGCACACGCGGCATCGGTAGCGTACCTGAAAAAGAATCTGAAACTGAAGTAGCAGCAGCGCTTCGGCAACCAAAAAGGCTACCCGGTGGGTAGCCTTTTTGCGAGTATACTCTTTGCGGTTGAATAAGCAGCTGGCAGCAACTAAGCCGATAAACCCGTATATTTTACCTTCCTCCAACCATCTGCTGCACATGTATTCTGCCGCCCGCCCTACCGTCCAGAACCTGCTCGATGAGTACGGTGAAAGCCACCAGAACCCAACCAACAAGCTGGTGCACTGGGTGTGCGTGCCGCTGATTATGTTCTCGATTCTGGGCCTGCTCTGGTCGGTGCCGGTACCGGGGCCGGTGCGGGCGCTCAGTCCGTGGCTGAACTGGGCGACGCTCGTAATGGTGCTGGCCGTGGGCATGGTGCTGGTCTGGGCGCTGATGGCGGTTCTGCTGCGGCTGGTAGCGGCGCAGGCGGCACTCCCGCTGTGGGCCGTTTGCCTTATCATCTTCGTGCTGGCCTGGATCGGGCAGTTCTGGGGACATAAGGTGGAAGGCAAAAAACCGTCGTTTCTGAAAGACCTGCAGTTTCTGCTTATCGGGCCGCTGTGGCTGCTGCACTTCATCTACCGGCAGCTGGGCTGGCGCTATTAGGCCAGCCCAGCTGCTCTCCTGGCAGCACAACCCCTAGTACCAGGCCTTTATTCCAGCAGCCGCGCCTGCAGCTGCGCCAGACTTTCCGGAAGCTGCTCCATATGGTCCAGCACGAAGTAGAGGTCCTGAAATTTGTCTTTCTCGAACGGCGTTTCCAGCACGCCATCCAGCGTAAAAGGCAGCCGAACCGGCTCCTGGCCCAGGCTAAACCGCACTTCGCCGTGTGAGGAAAGCAGGCCGGCCCCGTAGATGCGCAGGCCGTCGGGCTGCTGAATCAGGCCAAATTCGGCGGTAAACCAGTACAGGCGCGTAAACAGCTCCAGGTTGCCGGGCCAGCGCAGAGAGTGGTGCACCGCCGCCTCGCCCAGGCGCTGCAGAAAGTCGGCAAATCCGGCATCGGTCAGCAACGGAAGGTGCCCGAACACGTCATGAAACATGTCGGGCTCCTCCAGGTAGTCGAGCTGCTCCAAGGTGCGCAGCCAGGTAGTCGCCGGAAACTTCTTCTCGGCCAGCAGCCCAAAAAACACCATGTCGTCTACGATGCCGGGCACTACCACCAACTCCCAGCCGGTCAGCTGTTGCAGCAGAGGGTTTACCTGTCGGAAATCCGGAATTGCCTCGCGGGTGAAGCCGATGCGGCGAATACCGTCCAGAAAAGCATCCGAAGCCCGGCCCGGCAGCAGCGCCATCTGCCGGTCGAAGAGCAGCTGCCATACGTGCTGGTCGGCGGCGGTGTAGTGGCTATAGTCCTGGGCCAGAAAGTGTTGAACAGAGGGTGCCGCCGGGGCAAATGCAGTCATCATACGGTAAAAAGAGAAAGTGAGGAAAAAGAAAAAGCCTGCCTCCGCGGAGCGAAGACAGGCTTGGAAAATGTCGGAGGGCACTGGTTTTACCTGCCCGGACACGCTCTGGCCGCTCCGCTTCCCAGGGAAGCGTAATAGGCATAAGCGTAATATCGGGCAGTCATCAAAATCATGTAGTCAGACGAGTAACAGGTAATCAGGCGGAAGCATGGCGCCCCGTAATGAGGCTTTGGCGGCGTTAGGGTTATTCTGAGGCCTGCCCAACCGGCTCCAGCTGCCAGCCCGAAGCCAGCAGCGCCGACAACTCGGCCACGCTTTCGGTGAGCTGGTCCCAGCTGCTGAGCACGAAATATTGCTCCTGCAGCTGCAGCTCGCTGTAGGGCGTCTGCAGGGCCGTGGCCAGGTCGAAGGGCAGACGGCGCGCTTCGTCGCCGCTGCACTGATGAATCTCGCCCGACGACGACAGCAGGCCGGCGCCGTACATCCGGGCCTCACCCCGCTCCTGCACCAGCCCAAACTGCACCGTGAAGCCGTACAGGCGCTCCAGACGAGCCAGTGCCGCCGCATCATCGAGGTGCTGCACCGCCACCTGCCCCAAAAACTGCAGGTAATCGGCGAAACCCTGATCCATGAGCAAGGGCGCGTGCCCGAACACGCCGTGGAACAGGTCTGGCTCCTCAATGAAGTCGAATTGCTCCATCGACCGGATCCAGACCGTGGCCGGGAACTTGCGCTGAGCCAGCAGCCCGAAGAACTCGGCATCGTTGAGCATGCCCTCTACCGGCTCCAGCTGCCAGCCGGTGGCTTTCTGCAGGCGGCCGCTTACCTCCGCGAAGTCAGGAATGGCGTTGCGGTGGAAGCCTACCGCCGCCAGGCCCTGCCAGAACGCTGAGCAGGCCCGCTTGTGCAGAAGCGCCGTCTGGCGGTCGAACAATACTTTCCAGACCAGCTGGTCCTGGGCGGTATACCGGTTGTAGTGTTGCTGTACCATAGAAAAAGGGCAGAAAAAAAGCCCGGCTCCTGGGAGGAGTCGGGCTTATCTTGAGGTTTCAGAGAAGTAGTTGCATGATGCGCGTCTAGCTTCGATACCGGCAAAACAGCCCGACTCCTGTCTGCATGGGGCAGAAGGAATTACGATAGGCACGCGTTGCGGTTAGTAGCATCATGGTGGGGCAAATATAGAATACTTTGCGAATAATCGGTATCGATGCGGGCTTTTTTTGCTTAAGCCGCTCAGCAACACTTGCCGTTTCGGGCTGCTGCCCGCCGGCTATTCCAGCTCTTGGCGCAGCTGATACACTTTGCGCAGGTTGCGGATCAGGCGCGCTGATTCCGGGAAGCTGAGCGTCTGGGCACCGTCGGAAGCGGCTTCCTCAGGCTTTTCGTGGGCTTCGTAGATGATGCCGTCGGCGCCGGCCATCACGCCGGCCAAAGCCATGGCGGGCACATATTCGCGGATGCCGATGCCGTGCGACGGATCCACAATGACGGGCAGATGCGTCTTTTCTTTCAGAATAGGCACTGCATTCAGGTCCAGGGTGTTGCGCGAGGCCGTTTCGAAGGTGCGGATGCCCCGCTCGCAGAGGATCAGCTTCTCATTGCCACCCGAAAACACGTACTCCGCCGACGACAGCAGCTCCTCAATGGTGCCCGAAATGCCGCGCTTGATCATCACGGGCTTATCGACGCCGCCCAGCGCATCCAGCAGGTTGAAATTCTGGGTGTTGCGGGCCCCCACCTGGAATACATCCACGTAGTCGTGCATTTCCTCTACCTGCGACACCTGCATTACCTCCGTCACTATCTTGATGCCGTGGGCCCGCGCCATCTGATGGAACAGTTTCAGGCCATCCATGCCCAGGCCCCGGAACGAGTACGGCGACGAGCGGGGCTTAAACACGCCTCCACGCATGATGCGCACGTCATTTTCCACGAGGTGGCGCATAATCAGCTCCATTTGAGCTTCGCTCTCGATGCTGCACGGGCCGGCCGCCAGCGTGAGGCTCCCCTCCCCGATCCGGACTCCGTCGCCGAGGTCGAGGACGGTGGGGCGCACGCGCCACTTGCGCGACACCAGCTTGTAGTCGTCGGACACGCGGTGCACGTCCAGCACGCCGGGCAGCTGGCCCAGCGTCCGCAGGTCTACTTCGGCTTTGCCAATGGCTACCAGATAGTGCGCCCGTTGGGTTTTTACTTCGGTGGCTTTGTAGCTGAGGGATTTGATCTGCGCCAGAATTTCCGCTTTAGCGGCTTCTGAAATAGTTGGTTCGAGTTGAATGATCATGTCAAAAGAGAAGCAAATGAGGGAGAACCGACTCAGGCTAGTACCGAGCGGACAAACTGCTGAGCCGCGGCCGGGGCGTCTTCGGTGTCTTCCAGAGCCCGGATGAGGGCCGAGCCGATGATAGCGCCTTCGGCATAGCGGCAGGCCTGCCGGAACGAAGCTTTGTCGCTGATGCCGAACCCGATGAGGCGCGGATTGCGCAGCTGCATGTCCTCAATCCGCTGGAAGTAGGCTTCCTGCACGCCCTCAGCCTGCGTATTCTGGCCGCCCGTAGTGCCCGGCCCCGACACGAGGTACAGGAAAGAGTCCGTCAGCTCGTCGATGCGGCGGATGCGGGCGGGGGCCGTCTGGGGCGTCACCAGAAACACCGGCCGCAGGCTGTGGCGGCGGAAAATTTCCTGATACTCCTGCACGTAGTCGTCGAGGGGCAGGTCGGGCAGAATCACGCCATCTACTCCGGCGGCAGCAGCCTTGCGGCAGAAGTTTTCCACGCCGAACTGCATCACCGGATTCAGGTAGCCCATCAGCAGAATAGGCGTGTCGGGCACCAGCTCCCGGATGCCCTGCAGCTGGTCGAACAGCACGCGCAGGTTCATGCCGTTGCGCAGAGCCACCGTACTGCTGGCCTGAATCACCGGCCCGTCGGCCAGCGGATCCGAAAACGGCATCCCGATTTCAATCAGGTCGGCACCGGCCGCGGCCACGGCCTGGATAAGAGGAACCGTATCGTGCAGGCGCGGGTAGCCGGCCGTGAAGTAGATGTTGAGGAGGCCTTTTCCTTTCTTCTGGAAAGCCTGTTGAATTCGGTTCATACGTTAAGTTCTCGCAGTGTCACGCAGTGGGTGGCGCAGAGCTTCGCAGTGAACGGCCACTCCGAAACCCGGCGGCAACCACTGCGAAATCCTGCGTGAAAAGGCTACAGCATGGAGTCGGCGTACTTGACATAGGTCTCCAGGTCTTTGTCGCCGCGGCCGGAGAGGTTTACCACTACCACGTCGTCGGGGCCGGCTCCGAGCTGGCCCAGTACGGCCAGGGCATGCGCCGTTTCCAGGGCCGGAATAATGCCTTCGAGCCGGCTGCATTCGGCTACTGCTTTCAGCGCATCTTCGTCCTCGATGCTGATGAAGCGCGCCCGCCCGGCATCGGCCAGGAAAGCGTGTAGCGGCCCGATGCCGGGGTAGTCGAGGCCCGCCGAAATGGAATAAGGCTCGGTAATCTGACCGTCTTCGTCCTGCATGAGCAGCGTGCGGGAGCCGTGAATAATGCCCGGCTTGCCCAGCACCGAGGTGGCAGCCGAGTGCCCCGAATGAATGCCGTGTCCGGCCGCTTCCACAGCCACCAGTTTCACGGCAGGCTCTTCCAGGAAGTGGTAGAACGCGCCGGCCGCGTTGGAGCCGCCACCTACGCAGGCCACCACGTAGTCGGGCAGCTCGGAGCCGGTCTTTTCCAGCAGCTGCTTGCGCATTTCTTCGCTAATAACAGCCTGCAGCCGGGCCACCAGGTCGGGGTACGGGTGCGGCCCCACCACCGAGCCGATGATGTAGTGCGTGTCCACGGGGTTGCTGATCCAGTCGCGAATGGCTTCGTTGGTGGCGTCTTTGAGGGTACGGCTGCCGCTCATGGCGGCGCGCACCTCGGCCCCCAGCAGGCGCATGCGGTACACGTTGGGTTTCTGGCGCTCCATGTCCACCTCGCCCATGTATACAATGCACTGCATGCCCATCAGGGCGCAGACGGTGGCCGTGGCTACGCCGTGCTGGCCGGCTCCGGTTTCGGCAATAATGCGGGTTTTGCCGAGCCGCTTCGCGAGCAGAATCTGGCCTACCGTGTTGTTGACCTTGTGGGCACCGGTGTGGCACAGGTCTTCGCGCTTCAGGAAGATGTGCGTGTTGTATTTCGCCGACAGCCGCTTGGCCTCAAACAGCGGTGTGGGCCGGCCTACGTAGTCGCGCAGCAGCAGCTGGTACTGCTGCTGAAACTCCGGGTCGGCGAGGATGGCGAGGTAGTTTTCGCGCAACTCTTCCACGTTGGGATAAAGCATTTCCGGGATGAAGGCGCCACCAAACTGACCGTAGTAGCCGCGCTCTGTGGGTTGCTGATAGGTTGTGCTCATGGTTTCTGTCGCAGAATTTCGGGGTGATTAGGGACGCAGCGTGTTCAGCATCCGGCCCAGCAGATCCGTATTTTTCAGGCCGGGCGCGGTTTCGAAGCGGCTGTTCAGGTCCAGGGCAAACAGGCCGGGAAGCTGCAGGTTCCGCAGAACGGGGGCGTGCTCCGGCGCAAGGCCACCCGCCAGAAAATACGGTACCGGCAGGCGGTAGCGCGTCAGCAGCCCCCAGTCGAAGGCAGTGCCGTTGCCGCCGGGCTGCCTGCCCTGGGTGTCGAAGAGAAAGTAGTCGACCTGCCCTACGTAAGGATTCAGCTGCGCGAAGTCGAACTCCGCTCCTACGCCAAACGCCTTGATAACGGGAATGCCGGCCTGCCGCAGCTCGGCGCATTGGGCCGGGGTTTCGTGGCCGTGCAGCTGCACCATATCCAGCCCAAACTCTGCCACCCGCGCCCGAATCTGAGCGGTAGTCTCATCCACAAACACGCCCACTTTCCGGATGCCTGCAGGCAGTTGATCCAGCTTAAGCTTGCTCAACTGAGCCCCCACGTAGCGGCGGGAATGCGGGTAAAAGATGAAGCCCAGAAAATCGGGGCGCAGGGCTGCCACGGCCGCCAGGTTGGCGGGCTCGGTCATGCCGCACACCTTTATATAAGGAGTAGGCTGCGGAGCAGAAGAGTGGAGCAAGTCAGACATGGTGGCGGAACCTACATCAGGGTGATGGCCTCAGTAGCCCGCAACTGCTGCACCAGTGCGGCGCAGGCTTTTTCGGGGCGGCTATGGCGCATGAAGGTTTCCCCGATCAGGAAGCCGCGGTAGCCTACGGCCCGCAACGCTTCGATTTCGGCGGCCGAAGTCAGGCCGCTTTCCGTCACTTTCACGAATTCGGCCGGAATCCGGCGGGCCAGCTCCCCGGACGTGTCGAGGCTGACGGAGAAGTCGTGCAGGTTGCGGTTGTTGACGCCCACCAGCGTCACGGCGTCGGGGTGCAGGGCGCTGTCCAGCTCCGCCTCATTGTGGATTTCGAGCAGCACTTCCAGGCCTAAGCTTTTGGCGAAGCGGCCCAGGCGCAGCACTTCCGCGCCGGTCAGGGCGGCGGCAATCAGCAGCACCGCATCGGCGCCAATGCTGCGGGCTTCCAGAATCTGGTACTCATCGAGCACGAAATCCTTGCGCAGAATCGGGCAGAAGTTGAAGCGCCGGGCCGTGGTCAGGTCTTCGTTGCGCCCGCCAAAAAACTCGGTATCCGTCAGCACCGAAAGCGCCGCCGCGCCGGCCTGCATGTAGCCCAGCGTGGTGCGCTCCACGGGCGCGTGGGCATTGATGACACCCTTGCTGGGCGACTTGCGCTTGAATTCGGCGATGATGCCGCTGAGGTCGTCGCGGAGCAGGTAGCGGCTCAGGCTCAGGGGCTGGGCCTGCAGGTAGGGGCTTTGCTCCAGGCGCCGCACGGGCACCAGGCTTTGGCGCTCGGCCACTTCCTGGCGCTTATGGGCAATGATTTTATCGAGAATTGTCATGATGCAGAAAAGAAAAGGTGTGATGTGGCAGGCGGTAGTGGCGGCGTCAGCGCAGCTCTACCAGCCGCCGCAGTGCCTGCCGGGCCCGCCCCGAGTCCAACGACTCCTGCGCGGCAGCCAGGCTGTCGGCGAAGCTGAAGCCCGGCTCCCGGCAGCTGATGGCCAGCGCCGCATTGGCCGTCACGACGTCGCGCTGGGCGCGCGTGGCCCGGCCTTCCAGCACCGCAAGAAAGATGGCCGCCGACTCAGCCGCTGTCCGGCCGCCTGCCAACTCGGCGGCCTGCGGGGCGCTAAGGCCCAGGTCAGCGGCGGCCACTACCCGCTCACCCTCAGGCGTAGCAAGCCGGGCCGTGGCCGTCAGCGAAAGTTCGTCGTAGCCATCCAGGGCATGTACTACAGCGTAGCGCGTGTCGGTTTGCTGCAGCAGATAGTGGTAGAGGCGCAGCAGCTCCAGGCTAAACGTGCCGGCCACCTGGTAGCGGGGCCGGGCCGGATTCACGAGCGGACCCAGAATATTGAAGAAGGTGCGCACGCCCAGCTCGCGCCGAACCGGACCGGCATGGCGCATAGCCGGATGAAACGAGGGCGCGTGCAGAAAGCAGATGCCAGCCTGCTCCAGCTGCCGTTTCAGGTCGTCGTTGCTGGCTTCGAAGGTCACGCCTAGCTGCGCCAGCACATCCGAAGAGCCGCACACCGACGACACCCCGATGTTGCCGTGTTTGGTAACCTGGTAGCCCGCGCCAGCCACCACAAAGCAGGCCAGCGTGCTGATATTGAACGTGTCTTTGCCGTCGCCGCCGGTGCCCACGATGTCGATGGTGTCGTGGGTGCCCAGCGCCGGGTCGCGGCTGAGGCTGAGCAGCGCGTCGCGGAAGCCGGCCAGCTCCGGCACCGAAATAGGCCGCATCCGGTACACGGTCATGAAGGCTGCCATTTCCGACGCGTTGGCTTCGCCCTGCCCGATGCGCAGCATAGCTTCGCGTGCTTCGGCGTGGGTCAGGAGCTGCTGTTCGAACAGCTGGTTGAGAAGGTGTTTCATATGGCGCGCTGCTGGCTACCAGCCAGCAGCTGTTGGCTTATTGTTGAAATGAGAGCTACCACTGGCAGCCACTGCCTGACCAGATTCAGGACAGCCAGTTGCGCAGCATCTGGTGGCCGTGCTCCGTCAGAATGGACTCGGGATGGAACTGCACGCCGCGCACGTGGT
This sequence comes from Hymenobacter psychrotolerans DSM 18569, assembly GCF_900142395.1. Taxonomy (GTDB): domain Bacteria; phylum Bacteroidota; class Bacteroidia; order Cytophagales; family Hymenobacteraceae; genus Hymenobacter; species Hymenobacter psychrotolerans. The sequence continues at coordinate 91,649 of NZ_FRAS01000006.1, forward strand.
AGCGGCGGTGGCGGAAAGCCAGCACCTGCCCGTTGCTGTCGAGGGCGGTTACTTCCAGCTCCGCCGGCACCGACTCCGGCCGCACGCTCCAGGAATGGTAGCGGCCTACTTTGAACTGCCGGGGCAGGCCCTCGAACAACAGGTCGTCGGCTACTACGGCGGCATCGGTAGCAATGCCGTGCAGCACGTCAGGCAGGTTATACAGCTCGCCGCCAAAGCTTTCCGCCAGGCCCTGATGCCCCAGGCACACGCCCAGCATACGCTTGGAACCGGCATAGCGCCGGATGATTTCGGGCATCAGTCCCGCCTCGGCGGGCAGGCCCGGCCCCGGGGAAAGCAACACGGCATCGTAGGCTTCCACGTCGTCCAGCGCCAGCTTATCGTTGCGGATGACCGTGACATTATCCGTATGCCCCAGCTCCCGCAGCACCTGCACGAGGTTGTAGGTGAAGGAATCGTAGTTGTCGAGGACGAGGATTTTCATGGGTGTTGGTAGGTGATGGTCTGCTGCTGGTTGCTACTTATTAACGGTTAGCCCCCAACCGATTCGGCTTCCTGCAGCGCGCGGCGCAGAGCGGCCAGCTTGTGATGCACTTCCTGCAGCTCCGAGTTAATGTCGGAAGCGGCCACTACCCCGGCCCCGGCCTGGAAATACAGCTGGCTGGCCGTGCTCAGGAACGAGCGAATCATGATGGCGTGGTTGAAGTCGCCGTTGAAGCCCAGGTGGCCGATGGCACCGCCGTAGTAGCCGCGGGCGGTGGGCTCCAGCGCGTCAATCAGCTGCATGGCGCGGTGCTTGGGCGCCCCGGAAAGCGTGCCGGCCGGAAACGTGTCGGCCACCACCTGCAGTGGGCTGGCCGTTGGAGCCAGCGTGGCATTCACCTCGCTCACCAGATGAATGACGTGCGAGTAGAACTGGATTTCGCGGAAGGTTTTCACCCGCACATTGTCGCCGTGGCGGGCCAGGTCGTTGCGGGCCAGGTCTACCAGCATGGTGTGCTCGGCGTTTTCCTTGGGGTCGGCGGCCAGCTTCTGGGCTAGCGCAGCGTCCTCAGCATCGTGGCCGGTGCGGCGGAAGGTGCCCGCAATAGGAAACAGGCTGGCTTCGCGGCCTTTAATCAGGAGCTGGGTTTCGGGCGACGACCCGAAAATCTTGAAGTTGCCGTAGTCGAAGTAAAACAGGTACGGCGAGGGGTTGATGGAGCGCAGGGCGCGGTATACGTTGAACTCGTCGCCGAGAAAGCCCTGCTGAAAGCGCCTCGACAGCACAATCTGGAACACGTCGCCGCGGTGGCAGTGCTGCTGCCCGGCCGCCAGCACCCGCAGAAACTCCTCATCCGTCTGGTTGGTTTGCTCCTCTTCGGCCAGCGTGAAGCTGTAGTCGGGCAATGAGGGGCTGCGGATGAGATGGGCCAGGCGGGTCAGGCCGTCCTCATCAGGCTCCTCTCCGGCCAGCGTGTGCTCGAATACGTGCAGCTCGTTGCGGAAGTGGTTGAGCGCAATGACGTAGCGGTAGGTACGGTACAGCATGTCCGGGATCTGGCCGGCGGGCTGCTTCTGCGGATTCAGCTGCAGCTCTTCAAAATGCTGCACACCCTCGTAGCCGATATAACCGAACAGTCCTCCGCGGATAAAATCAAAGCCGGTTTCCGTGGTCTGGAAGCTGCCGGCAAACTCCTGCAGCCGGGCCAGTGCGGCGCCGGGCTCGGTCAGGGCTTCGGTGGTAGTGGTTTCGTCGGGCAGCGTGAGCGTCAGCTGCTGCCCGCGCACCTCAAAGCTGGCCAGCGGATCGAAAGCCAGGTAGCTGAAGGCATTCTGCTGGCCATGGTAGTCGGAGCTTTCCAGCAGCAGGCAGTTGGGGTATCGGTCGCGCAGCCGCAGGTAGAGGCCCACCGGCGTTACGGTGTCGGCCAGCACGCGCAGGTGGCGGGTATGGAGCTGGTAGGTGTGCATTGGGGGAGCTGGGTGAAAGTGAGGGGAGGCACGCAGCGCCGGGCAATAAAAAAGCCCGGCTAGGTGGCCGGGCTTTCTGTAGAGTCAGTGCGAAGAGGTATTTCGAGGCTTCAGCGCACGCACAGGTTGTCCCGTCCGGATTCTCCGTAGGGCCACCACCAAGCATGCTGCGTCGTCGAAAAAGTCATTGCCAGATATGAGTATTGGGGCGTTGAACGGGTCAAAGGTAAAACAGGTTTTCAGAAAATATGGCAAAGACAGCCATTTTTCTCTGACATTTCTCCAACCCGCATTACAACCTGTTGCTAATTCAGCAATTATCGTCTGACATTATTTCGTCGGCGGCAAGCTCAGCAACTGCTGGCACTGGGCCGGCGGCTGGCCGCCATTACGACGCTTTTGCTGCAGTAGCAGCCGGTATTCGCCGGCAGGCAGCCGGCTCAGGTCCAGCGTAGAGCCCGCGGCCTGAGTGCTGCGCTTCACCTGCTTTTCTTCGCGGTTGTACACCCTGACTTCGATCCTGCCACGGTAGTTCTGGGCACTGTCGGCGGCGAAGCGCAACTGGCGCGTACCGGCCTCCAGCCAGGCAGCCCACCGCAACGCCCGGCCGCCTTTGCTACCCGTATGCTGCGCGGCCAGCCACTGAAAGGCCGCCGGAAACTCGCGCCGCCAGAACCACTCGGCATGCCGGCCATCGGGCCGCACCTGCACCTGGCTGCTCGTGGTAAGCGAATCGGTGCGCTGCACAGCCGCCTGCAGCTGGTGCAGCAGCGGTACCATGGTTTCGCTTTCCTGGGCGCCGGCCACGTAATAGTAGGCTGTTTGCTGGCTGGGCGGCCGGGGCTGGAGGTGCTGGATGTAGCGCCGCAATGAATCTTCGGCAAACCAGAAAGCCGGCGAAAACACCCCGACCTTGCTATAGACCAACGGGTGCTGCAGCGCGGCATACGTCGAAATGAGGCCACCCATGCTGCTGCCCGCAATACCCGTGAATTCGCGGGCTGTGAGGGTGTGATACCGGGCATCGATGTACGGTTTCAGCGTGTGCACCAGAAAATCCACGTAGGCCTCGCCCTGCCCGCCGCCGTACGCAGCGTTCTGCCAAGGCGAGAGTTCGTTCAGCCGGTTTTCGCCGCCGTTGTCTACGGCTACTACAATGCAGGCACTGGCCGGATTCTGGCGCTGTAGCTGGCTAAGCGTTTCGTCTACGCCCCATTCTCCCGCAAAGCTGGTGCAGGCGTCGAATACGTTCTGCCCATCGTGCATGTACAGCACCGGATAGCGGCGCGCGTAATTGCGCGGATTGTAGCCCATAGGCAGATACACCCACACGCGGCGCGTGCGGCCCAGCTGCGGAATCTCGAATGCAGTGCCGACGACCTGCACATTGGGCTGCAGGGCTGTACTACTGCAGGGCTTGTCGCCACCGGCCAGGTCCTTCCAGTTGGCAACCTGCAGCTCTATGGTGGCCGTCCGGCTGGCAAGGTTCACCTGCCGGTTAGCAATATCGGCGTTCTGCAAGTCGGTTTCTACCCGGCTCCAGCTTCCACGCGTGACTTTAAACTCCGCAGTGCCGGGACTGGCGGCCGGAAACCGAAACTGATAGGTGCCGTCCGGACGGCGCAGCAACCGGTACGCTGCATCGGCGGGATTCCACTGGTTGAAGGACCCCGCCAGATACAGCGTATCGGTGCGGGGCGTGTTGGCCGGAATAGTTGTCAGGTGCAGCACTGTTTGGGACAGTACAAACCCGGGGCTTAGCAGCAAGGCTCCCGCCAACAGGTTCTTCATTACATAAGGGGTAGGTGAGTACACGCACACTCCGGCAAATACAGCACCGGTTTTTCAAAATTAGCAACGCTTCAAAACGCTAAATCATCGGCTTGAATTCGAATTTATCCCATTTTCAGTGTCTGTATTTTTCCGGGAAAAGCATTGTGAAACCGTAATACTGACTGAGTTGCGTCGGTGCGGCCCGGGTTACGGCGCCTACTCGTTAGGATCTACTCACCACGGAGCAGGCCAGCAGGACCAGCTACTTACATTTGCCTGAGATATATGCAAAACAGTGGGCAAGGAATCCGGAAAATCGCCCTGCTGCAGCCGGTGCTATATTGACAGTCTGAGTCAAGACAACTACTTGCCCCTGCAAATACTGGCAAGTCAGATAAATCTACTCCACCAGACTTCCAGAGCCTCAATAGATGGCGTAAATTTCACTATACCGCAGATAAATTTAAATACGAGACGATGCCAAAGACTGCCGAACTTCTCCCCTGTTCACTCGCACGTTCTACCCACAGCAGCTAATCGGTCAATATAACACCGCTTTTTTGCCCCCGTATCGGCCGCAAAATAACGATTATTCCCGGGCTATTTCAGCTTATTGCCTGACTGAGGGGACTTTTTTTGAGAGAAGTGGGCAAGCAAGAGCTACCCTCGCAGCTATGCGCGTACCAACTCTTGAGCAGCTTGGCAGATGCCGGGCAACTTTTCGGTATCATAGTCCAATTATCACTATACCGTTTCGCCTACTGCACCCATTGTAATTGTCGGGTGCGGGGGGTTAACTTGTATAGTTCCCTAACGATTTAGTGATGCTGTAGTAACCTAAAACGGACTGTGCAAAACCATGTTACCTCCGTTTTGACAACGAGCTTTCTCGCAAGGAGCGCCCCTAATTCCCACTCCGGTCAGACCGGAAAAATCCATTTCACTCCTAACCCTTTTTCAATGAAACACCCATACCTGGCGAAACTATTGTTTCTGCTACTGTTCGTCTGTGCCGGGTTTACCGCTGCATTCGCTCAGACTGGTTCCGTGAGTGGCCGCGTCGTCGATGAGAAAAGCGAAGGGCTGCCAGGCGTAACCGTTCTGATTGAAGGTACCTCCCTCGGCAACTCTACCAACTCGGATGGCACCTATTCTATCCAGAACGTGCCAGCAGGCCCCCGGACGCTGGTTGTGTCTTTTGTGGGCTACACCACCAGCCGTATTCCGGTGACGGTGACGGCCGGCCAGAACACGGCAGTACCCGGTGTTACACTGAACGAAAATACCACCCTGTTAAACGAGGCCGTAGTAATTGGCTACGGTACGCAGCGCCGGCAGGACGTGACGGGCTCGGTAACGACGGTTGATTCGCGCCAGTTCGTGAAAGGCCAGATTACCAACCCCGAGCAGCTGGTGCAGGGCAAAGTGGCCGGGGTGCAGATTACGACGGCCAGCGGCCAGCCGGGCGCCGGTGCCTCTATCCGCATCCGCGGTGGTGCTTCGCTGACGGCTTCCAACGACCCGCTGATTGTGATTGACAACGTGCCCGTGGACAACCGCGGCCTGTCGGGCACGGCCAACCCCCTGTCGCTGATTAACCCCAACGATATTGAAAGCGTGACGGTGCTGAAAGATGCGTCGGCCACTGCTATTTATGGCTCCCGCGCTTCCAACGGCGTTATCCTGATTACGACCAAGAAAGGCGTGCAGGGCGAGAAAACCACCGTCAACTTCAGCACGCAGCTTTCGCGCGCCGAAGCCGTGAAGTTTGTGGACGTGCTGAACGCGGATGAGTTCCGCAACCTGGTGAACACCCGCGGCAACGCCCAGCAGAAAGCCCTGCTCAACACCGACTCCAACGCCAACACCGACTGGCAGAACGAAGTGTACCGCACTTCCTGGACTTCGGACAACAACCTGAGCATCACCGGCTCGGCCGGCAAAGTGCCGTACCGTGCTTCCGTGGGCTACCTGTCGCAGGAAGGCCTGCTCAAGAACAACAACCTCAAGCGCAACACGGCCTCTATCGGCTTCTCGCCGCTGCTGTTCAACGACAACCTGAAAATTGACGTGAACATCAAAGGTGCCTGGATCGACAACAACTTCTCGAACCAGGACGCAGTGGGCGCCGCCGTATTCTACGACCCAACCAAAACCATCCGCAACGGCAGCCCCTTCGGCGGCTTCACGGAAATCACGAAAGTAGACAACGGCCAGACCGTGCTCAATACGCTGGCTACCCGCAACCCGGTGGGTCTGCTGGAGCAGAAGCGCGACCGGAGCACCGTGAAGCGCAGCATCGGTAACATTCAGCTCGACTACAAGCTGCCGTTCCTGCAGGGCCTGCGCGCCAACCTGAACCTGGGTTACGACATCCAGCGCGGCCGCGGCACGACGCTCATTCTGCCCAACGCCGCCTCCAACTACAACGACCAGGTGAATGACGCCTCGGGCAATGTGATTTCGCGCGGTGGCCAGAACAACCAGTACGCCCAGGACAAAAACAACGGCATTCTGGAAGCCTACCTGAACTACTCCAAGCAGATGGGCAACAACCGCCTGGACCTGCTGGCCGGCCACTCCTACCAGAGCTTCGAAGACAAAAACTACGTTTTCTCGAGCAACCTGGCCGATGGCACCGTGCTGACGGCGGCTCCGACCCTGAGCAGCGGTAAAAACTTCCGCGACCCGCGCTACGTGCTGATTTCGTTCTTCGGCCGGGCCAACTATAACATCAACGACAAGTACCTGCTGACGGCTACCATGCGTGCCGACGGCTCGTCGCGCTTCAAGGATGACCAGCGCTGGGGCTACTTCCCCTCCGGTGCCATTGCCTGGCGCATCAAGGGCGAAGACTTCCTGAAGGAGTCGACGACCATTTCGGACCTGAAACTGCGCGCCGGCGTGGGCCAGACCGGCCAGCAGGATATCGGCGGCGACCTGTACCCCTACTTGGCCCGCTACACCCTCAGCGAACAGACGGCCCGCTATCCGTTCGGCGACACGTACTACAACACGCTGCGCGCCGCGGCTTACTACGAGCCCATCAAGTGGGAAACCACCACTACCTATAACCTGGGTCTGGACTACGGCTTCTTCGATGGCCGCGTGTACGGTGCCGTTGACGTGTACTCGCGCAAAACCAAGGACCTGCTCAACAACGTGTTCATTCCCGGCGGCTCTAACCTGTCGAACAAGCTGACTACCAACGTTGGCTCGCTCGAAAACCAGGGCATTGAAGCTTCCGTGAACGTAGACATCATCCGGGGCGAGAAACTGAACTGGACGCTGAACGCCAACGCCACCGCGTACCGCATCGAAATAACGGAGCTGACCAACTCGACCGACGCTTCCTACCTCGGCGACGCCGTGGGCGGCATTACGGGCGGCACCGGCAACAACGTGCAGATCAACTCGGTTGGCTACACCCCGAACACGTTCTATGTGTTCAAGCAGGTATACGGCCAGGATGGCAAGCCGCTGGAAGGCGTGTACGCCGACCTGAACGGTGACGGCGTGGTAAACGACCGGGACAAGTACCGCTACAAGTCGCCGGTACCGCGTGCTTCGCTGGGCTTCGGCTCGAACCTCAGCTACGGCAAAGCCTCGCTGGCCTTCACGCTGCGCGCCAACCTGGGCAACTACGTGTACAACAACATTCGCTCCCGCTCCTTCTTCCCGGTAGGCGGCTCCGATGGCGTTATCAACAACACGACCCGCGAAGCCCTGGACTCCGGTTTCGGCACGCCGCAGTACTTCTCCGACTACTACGTGGAGAATGCCTCGTTCCTGCGCATGGAAAACCTGACGGTGGGTTACAACGTGGGCAATCTGTACAAAGAAACTGCGAACCTGAACCTGTCTTTAGCTGTTCAGAATCTGTTCGTTATCACCAACTACTCCGGCATCGATCCTGAAATCGTCAGCTTCGATACGAGCGGCAAGGTTTCCAACGTCGGCATCGACAATGTTATTTACCCCCGCCCACGTACCATCACGCTGGGCCTGAACGTCAGCTTCTAAACTTCCCGCCCCGTGAAAAACAAATCTATCCGCACCCTGGCCACAGCCCTGCTGCTGACCTCGGCATTCTCCTTCTCCTCCTGCCTGGGCGACCTGGACCAGGAGCCGTCTTATGAGCCCACGGTGGAGTCGGTGTACAAAGACCCGGTGCAGGTGAAGCAGGTTCTGGCCCGTCTGTACGCCACGCTGGCCGTGAGCGGGCAGCAGGGCCCGGCCGGCCAGCCCGATATTCAGGGCATTGACGAAGGCTTCTCCAACTACATCCGCCAGTACTGGATGGCGCAGGAGCTGACTACCGACGAAGCTATTATTGCCTGGAACGACGCCGACCTGCCCGAGTACAACCGCCTCACCTGGACCGCCTCGAACACGTTCGTGCGCGCCATGTACGACCGGCTGTTCTACCAGATTTCGCTGTGCAACGAGTTCATCCGGCAGACCACGGATGCCAAGCTGAGCGAGCGGGGCATTTCCGGCACGGACCTGGCCAACATTAAAACCTACCGCGCGGAAGCCCGCTTCCTGCGCGCGCTGGCCTACTACCACGCCCTGGACATGTTCGGCAACGTGCCCTTCACCGATGAGAATTCGTCGGTGGGTGTCGACAAGCCTGCCCGTATCACCCGGTCGGCGCTGTTCGACTATGTGGAGACCGAGCTGAAAGCCATTGACGCCGAGTTGCCCGCTCCCCGCGCCAACGAGTTTGGCCGCGTAGACAAGGCGGCGGCCTGGACGCTGCTGGCCAAGCTCTACCTGAACTCGCCGGTGTACAAGAGCACCGTGGCGGGCGGCACCAACGGCCCGGAGCGCAACGCCGACGTTATTACGTACTGCAACCGCATCATCAGCTCCAGCTACGCGCTGGCTCCGAGCTACGCCAACCTGTTCCGCGCCGACAACGGCGAAACGTCCAAGCAGGAAATCATCTTCCCCGTGCGTTTCGACGGTGTCAACACCAAAACCTTCGGCGGCATGACCTTCATCATCCATGCAGCGGTGGGCGGCTCTATGTCGGCTGCTGATTATGGCATTGATGGCGGCTGGGGCGGCACGCGCACCAAGAAAAACCTGGTGAACCTGTTCCCGGGCGGTGCTACCAGCGCCGACCGCCGGGCCATGTTCTACACCAGCGGCCAGAACCTGGAAATCAACGACATTTTCACGTTCACCGACGGCTACACCATCACGAAGTACAAGAATCTGACGGCGGCGGGCACGCCCGGCTCCAACCCCACCTTCCCCGACACCGACTTTCCGCTGTTCCGCCTCGCTGACGTGTACCTGATGTACGCCGAAGCGGTGGTACGCGGCGGCGCCGGCGGCAACGTGGGCACGGCCGTGAACTACATCAACGCGCTGCGCGACCGGGCTTATGGTAATACCTCGGGCCGCATCACCAACGCTACGCTTACTGCTTCTGACGCGGCTGATTTTATTCTGGCAGAGCGCGGCCGCGAGCTGTACTGGGAAGGTCAGCGCCGCACCGACCTTATCCGGTTCGGCAAGTACACTTCGGCTTCCTACGTATGGCCCTTTAAAGGCGGTGTGCAGGGCGGTACTGGTGTAGACGCTACCCGCACCCTGTTCCCGATTCCGACGACCGACATTTCGTCGAACCCGAATCTGGTGCAAAACCCTGGTTATAACTAGCATGATGAGCCACCCGGCTGGCTGCTCCACAGTCGGCCGGGCTGGTTTTTTCCCACCATTTCTGCTTTCACTCATGAAAAACTGGCGTACCCTAGTACTTGGTATCTGCGCCGCTTCGCTGTTCTCGCTGTCTGCCTGCGAGAAGGACGAGGACCGGCTGGTACTTACCCCTACCACCACTGGTAGCGCACTACAAGTATCGAGCAACACGATTGTGCTCGACAAAGCCACCCCCGACGCCCCGGCCGCTACATTCTCCTGGAAAGCCCAGGACTATGGCTACCAGGCCAGCCCCACCTACATTCTGCAGTTCATCAAGGCCGGTGGCTCCTTCGACTCCGTGAAAACGGTGCAGTCGGCGGAAGTAACGGGTGCCACCTCGCGCACCTTCTCCACCGCCGACCTGAACGGCATCCTGCTGCGGCTGGGCCTAGCGGCTAACACCCCCGGCCAGTTCCAGGCCCGGGTAGTATCCGGGGTGCGCGGCCTCGGCATCGACACGTCCAAGCCGTTGCTCTCGCAGAGCGTATCCGACCCGATTACGATGACCGGTACTCCCTTCGGTATGTCGGTGCTGTACGTGCCGGGCAACTACCAGGGCTGGTCGCCGGCGGGGGCCCCCATTCTGGGCGCGTTCAACTCGGCTTCGCCCCAGGCCTACGAAGGCTACATCTACATGAGCGAGGCTACACCGGAGTTCAAATTCACGTCGAAGGCGGGCTGGGACGGCACCAACTACGGCTCTGGCGCCGGCGCGGGCACGCTTTCTTCCGCGGGCAGCGCCGGCAACCTTTCCATCACGACGGGGGCTGGCTTCTACCTGATTAAGGCAGATCTGGCCAACATGTCGTGGTCGGCAACCAAAACTACCTGGGCCGTTATCGGCGACGCGACGCCCGGCGGCTGGAACACCGAAACGCCCCTCACCTACGACGTGGCCAACAAGGTTTGGACCGGCCGGGTAGCCCTGGGCGCCGGTGCGCTGAAATTCCGCGCTAACAACGACTGGACCATCAACTTCGGGGACACCGGCAATGACGGTTCGCTGGAGTACGGCGGCACCGACATTCCGGCTCCCGCTGCCGGCACCTACACCATCACCCTGAACCTGAACACGCCCGGCAGCTACACCTACACGCTGGCCCGCTAAGCGGGTGCGGCAGTAGCTGACCAGCAACGAGTAAAAAGCCCCGTCAGCTTCCCTGGCGGGGCTTTTTTTGAAGTTTGCCGACTGTAGATTTTGCGGCATTATCTGCAGTTCACTTTCCCTTCCGGCCGCCTTGCCCCGTACCAGCGTACACCGGTGGGCAGCGGCGGCTTGCGCAATCGGCGGCTTCCTGTACTTTCGTAATTCCCTTCACCCCGAAGCCGGCGGCCTGTGCAGCGCGGCTTTCCTAACAGACCTTCTATGATTCTTATTGCTGACGGCGGCTCGACCAAGAGCAGCTGGTGCCAGCTCGATGAGGCCGGCAACCGTGTGTATTTCAACACCGAGGGCTACAACCCCGACTTCATGAAGACCGATGCCGTAGCGGCTTCACTCGACAAGAACCTGCCTACCGCGCTGCCCCGCGCCGAAGTCACGCAGGTGCACTACTACGGCGCCGGCGTGTCGAATGCCAAAAAGGCCGAAAGCATTGCCGCCGCCATGCGCCAGACGTTCCCGAACGCGCAGGTGAAAGTAGACCACGACCTGCTGGCCGCCGCCCACGCCCTGCTCGGCGACAAGCCCGGGTTTGCCGCCATTCTGGGTACCGGCACCAACTCCTGCCTCTACAATGGCGAGAAGGTAATCCACAATATCGATTCGCTGGGCTACTTCCTCGGGGATGAAGGCTCGGGCTCGTTTATCGGGAAGCGCCTGCTGCGCGACTACCTGCGCGGCCTGCTGCCCGATGGCCTGCAGGAAATCTTCCAGCAGGAGTTCAACATGACCCGCGACGACATCTTGGACCGGCTCTACAACCAGCCGCTGCCGAACCGCTTTCTGGCCGGCTTCGGCAAGTTCGCCTACGACCACAACAACATCAGCTACTGCCGCGAGATAGTGCTGCAGGGCTTCGAAACCTTCTTCGCCAACATCGTAGCGCACTACCCCAACTACCAGGACTACACGTTCAACTGCGTGGGCTCGGTAGGCTACAACTTCCGCGACGCGCTGGCCCAGGTGGCCCGCGCCCACAATATGGAAGTCGGCAAAATCATCCGCTCCCCTATCGACGACCTGGTGAGCTACCACGAAAGTAAGCTGAACGCATAGCCAGCTACGGCTTTCTAATACACAAAAAGGGCCGCCTCCAGTTGGAGGCGGCCCTTTTTGGTGGCGGTTGTAATCTTTGGCAACTCGGGGGCGGCTAGTGCTGCACCACTAAGCGGGTAGTTTGCAGCAGCTGGCCGGTGCTGAGTTGCACGATGTACACGCCATTGGCCAGGTCCTGCACCGGCAGCTGCAGCTGATGCGCCCCGGCCGGCTGTTTGGTGCTGGCCTCCACAGTGCGCACCGTGGCTCCCAGCAGATTCAGCACCGTGACGGTGACGGGCGCGGCGCTGGGCAGCTCGTAGCGCAGCGTGGCCGTGGTGGCCGTGGGGTTGGGCGAGGCCGTCAGGCGCAGGGCCTGGGTGGCGCGGGGCCGGGCGCTGAGTACGCTGGCTTTCTTCACGCGGCTCGTAGTGTATACCGCATACTGGCCCGGCTGCAGCGTGAGCGGCGCCGTGGCACTAGTCACCGTGATACTGTCGCCGGAGAGGTAGTTGTACCACTTGCCGGTGCGCTGAAACGCCGGGTTCACGCTCTGGGCCGTCACGTCGAAGTTGCCGACCACGGTGATGTTCTGGGCGGAACTGCTGAGGTGCAGGGTTTTGGTAGCGCCCGTTACGTTCTGCGTAAACGTGCCGGTTTCAAACACGGGGTCAGCCTTTTTCAGGCCGATCAGGTAGCGGTAGGCGTCGTAGAGCTGGCGGCGGGGCTGCTCGTCGTAGTAAGTCCAGCGGATTGGCTTGTTGCCGGTGCGGCCGTTGAAGTCGATGCTCACATCGTAGCCGACCTCACCGAACTGCCACACCATTTTGGGGCCGGGCACCAGGAAGAAGAACGCGGCGGCGGCTTCGTTGCGGGCCAGTGCCGTAGCCAGATTGCGCGGGTTGTGCGCCGGGTTGGCCTGGTTGCCGTAGGCCAGGTTTTTCACCATCAGCCGCTCCTCGTCGTGGCTTTCCATGTAAGTCACCAAGTTGGGCTGGTTCCAGGTGCGGGCGCCGTAGTAGCCGTAGCTCAGGTCGGAGGAGCCCACGTAGCCCATGGTGGCCTCGTTGTAGTTGTGGGTCATGTTGCCCCAGAGCATCATACCGGCATCGGCCAGCACTTTCTCCTCCGAGTTTTCGGCGAAATGCTCCAGAATGCAGAACACGTTGGGGTCGATGGCCGTGAGCTGCCCGTAGATGCGGGTCCAGGTGTTGATGCGCGACTGGTCGTACTGCCCCATCAGCGCCGACTGCTGGTCGAATGTCAGGCCCGGCTGCGCCGATACGCGCTGCGTGAAGCCCTTGCTCAAATCGAAGCGGTAGCCGTCAATCTTGTATTCCTGCAGCCAGTGCGCATTCACTTTCTCCACGAAATACTGCGTAAACGGGCTTTCGTGGTTGAAGTCGTAGCAGACGTTGAAGGGGTGCGTGGCATCCTGGTTGAACCAGGGCGAGTTGGCGGCGGGCTTGCCGGCGTTGCCATCGAAATACAGCTGCACCATGGGGCTCTGGCCGCAGCTGTGGTTGAGCACCATGTCCATGAGCACGGCAATACCGCGGCGGTGGCACTCATCAATGAAGCGCTTCAGCTCGTTTTTGGTACCGTAGTATTTATCGGGCGCGAAGTAGAACGACGGGTTGTAGCCCCAGCTTTCGTTGCCCTCAAACTCGTTGAAGGGCATCAGCTCAATGGCATTCACGCCGAGGCGCTGCAGGTAGTTGAGCGTGTCGCGCAGGGTTTCGTAGTCGTGGCGCTCAATGAAGTCGCGCACCAGCAGCTCATAAATCACCAGGTCGGTTTTCTTGGGCTTCTGGAAGTTGGTCACCTGCCACTGGTAAGCCGTCTGGCCGGTTTGCAGCACCGACACGATGCCCGTAGTGCGGCCCGTGGGGTACGGCTTGAGGTTGGGGTAGGTAGCGGCCGGAATAAATGAGTCGTTGCTCGGGTCCAGTACCTTTTCGGTATAGGGGTCGGCGATGCGCAGGGTGCCATCCACCAGATATTGATAGGCATACTCCACGCCCGGCGTCAGGCCATTGATCTGCAGCCACCAGCGGTTGCCATCGGGCGTTTTGTTCATGTAGGCCGCGTTTTCAACCTGCCAGTTGTTCCACTCGCCGAGAGCGTACACAAACTGCTTGCCGGGCGCGGTCAGGTTCAGCAGCACCGAAGTGCCGCCATTCAGGTACGTTACGCCGTCTTTGGCGCCGGCCGGCAGCGCCGCCACGTTCACGGCCGGGCGCACCACAAACACCAGCGAGTCGGCGACTTGCTGCGCCCCGGTGCCGGCTACCAGCTTTACTACGTTGCGGCCGGCCTGGGTGGCCGTTACGGTACCGCTGAGCGCGGTAGTGCTGGCCTGCTGCGTCACCAGCACGTTGTTGAGGTACAGTGCCATCGACGTGCTGGCCGAGGCCGTACCGGTTACGCTCAATTGGTCGTTCAGGCTCAGAAACAGCGGGTTGCCACCGGCCGGCACTACTGGGCTCGTGATGCGCACGGTCAGGGCCGCGCTCTGCTGCACATCCACGAATATGTCGCCGCCGCCGCTGGCCCGGCCTACAATGGTGCCGTTGGCGTTCCGGAACACCATGGCCAGCTTCAGGATCTGCTCGCCGGCCGGCACGTTGTAGAACGTGCGGGGCGTGAAGCTGATGCTGTACTGGTTAGGATTCGTGGCGCTGCGCGTCAGCAGGGCCGCCGGGTCGGGGGCCGTAAACGAGGGGCTTTTTACGTGCTTCCAGTCGGAATTGCTGGTGCTGAGGTTAGTGATAACACCGGTCCAGATATACACCGGGCCCGTGAAGCCGGCTAATGCTGCATTGCCCTGGGTGGCATCGAAGGTCAGGGTAATGGGCGTCGTATCCTGAAAAAACAGGGGTTGCGTGCTCACTACCTGCGCCCGCAAAACCGGCATTCCAGCCAGTAGCGCCAGTAGCGTGAGAAATAGTCGAAGTGTCTTCATGAAGGTGAGGATGGGGGATTTTTGGAAGGGACTGAAAACGCAACTAATGCCACATTGCTCATTTTAACTTGCTTATGAGCTTCAAACAGTGCAAGGTGGCATTAAATATACACAACGGCAGCTGTCTGGCCCAAGCCACAACTTGCTTTTGTCGTAGCTTTGGCGTCCCTACACCGGCCTCTGTTTTTCCCTGCGTCCATGCCCTTTTTCTGCTCCTGTTTCCGGCTGCCCGCTCCGCTGCGCCGGGGTGGCTTCTGGGTTCTGGCCGCGGTACTGATGGCATTGCCGGGGCCGCTGGCGGCACAGGTACCGTTAGCAGCAGCGCCGCCCTCGGCAGCTACTGCCGTTTCTTCGGTAGCGGTGCCAGCCTCTTTGTCCGAAGCCGCCCCGGACAGCAACCGCCTGAGCCGGCGGCTGCCCGTGCTGGCGGGCGGGCTGGCCATTACGTACACGGGGCTGATGTATGGCCTGAGCAAGAGCTGGTACACCGGCGAGCGGGTGCCACTGCACTGGTTCAACGACCTGCCGGAGTGGAAGCAGATGGACAAGGCCGGGCACTTCTGGGGCGCGTTTCACCAGAGCCGGGGCGCGGTGGATATGCTGCGCTGGGCCGGCGTGCCGGAGCGGCGGGCCATCTGGTACGGCGGGTTCGTAGGCTTTCTGCTCCAGAGCCCCATCGAGCTGCTCGATGGCCGCGACCCGGCCTACGGCGCTTCGGCGACTGACTTGGCGGCCAACTTTCTGGGCTCAGCGGGCCTGATTGGGCAGCAGCTGGCCTGGGGCGAGGTGCGCATCATGCCCAAGTACTCCTTCCATACCACCCGCTACGCCGCGTTGCGCCCCAACGTGCTGGGCCGCAGCCTGGCCGAGCAGCATCTGAAAGACTACAACGGCCAGACCTACTGGCTGTGCGCCGACATCGGGGCCTGGCTGCCGGCCGCCTCGCGCTGGCCCCGCTGGCTGCAGCCGGCCGTGGGCTATGGCGCTCAGCAGATGGTCTACAACGACCCGGCCGCCAACGCGGCCCTCGGGCTGCGCGCCTACCGCCAGTACTACCTGAGCCTGGACCTGGACCTGCGCCATATCCCGACCCGCAGCAAGTTGCTGCGGCGGGTGTTCTACGTGGCCAGCATCTTCCACCTGCCCGCCCCCGCCCTCGAATGGAACCCGCGGCGCGGCTTCGTGATGCACGGGCTTTACTACTAAGCCAACCGCAGCGCAAGACCGGCGCAGCGTTTTGCCTCAGCCAGGCGTAAGCAGGGAAATAACCGTAGGCCGGAGCCAAGTCCCGGTTACCTTTGTTGCTTTCCCACACCTGACCTGATACCGCTACCACTATGAACGTAGGAGACCGAGTGCGCCTGTTAACCGGCCGCGAGCAAGGCATTGTTACCCGTCTGCTCAGCGACGAGCTGGTAGAAGTAGCCATTGATAACGATTTTACGATTCCGGTGTTGCGCCGCGAAGTGGTGGTCGTAGCCGCCGACGAAGACAAGGCTTTCGGCCGCCAGGGTCCGCCGCCGGTGTCGCCGCACCGCGCCAAAGCCGGCAAGCACAAGCCCGCCAAACCCGCCGCCCAGCCGGCGCAGGCAGCCGGAGCCGGCCCTGCTGCCGAGCAGCCCGCGCCGCCCAAAGCCACCGTGCCCCAGCCCGCCGCCAAAGGCCTCTACCTCGCCCTGAGCCACCAGTCGCCGGAGCTGCTGTCGGTGCACGTCATCAACCACACCGACCGGGACGTGCTCTACACCTACGGTGAGGAAAACCAGGGCCGCTACCGGGGCCTGCGCTCCGACAAGCTGGGGCCCAAAGCTGTGAGCGGGGCGCTGGCTCACCTGCACCTCAAGGATTTCGACCAGTGGCCGGCCGTGGTGGTGCAGTTGCTCCCCCACCAGGTAAACGGCGACACGGCCTACGAGCTGCTCACCAAACGCACGCAATTCAAGGCGGCCAGCTTCTATAGCAGCCGCCGCGAAGCACCCGTACTGGGCCGCGAGGCCTATCTGTTTCAGCTGGATGAGAAGCCGGCTGCGCCCGTGGCTATTGCTCCTGAAAAGCTGGCCGAGGCGCTGCAGGCCCAGCTCACGGGCAATGCCCCTGCCAAGCCCGCTGCTATAGCCCCGGCCCCGGAGCCCGCCAAAGCCATTAAGGCCCCGCCCCACGAGCTGGACCTGCATCTGGAGGCGCTGCGGCCCGAGGGCGGCGAGGAGCTGAGCAACACGGCCATCCTGAAGCTGCAGCTCGAAGCCTTCGAGGATGCGCTGAGCCGTGCGCTGGCCACCAACATGCACGAAATCGTGTTCATCCACGGCTCGGGCAGCGGCACGCTCCGCAAGGAAATCCATAAGCTGCTGAGCCGCAACAAGGACATCAAGTTCTTCGAGGATTCGCAGAAGGAGAAGTTCGGCTATGGCGCTACGCTGGTCCGGCTGAAGTAAGCAGAAATAATGTAGTTGTGCCTTGAGAAGCTGTTTTTGGATGGTTTTTCAGGGCACAATTATTTGTGATACCACTCTTATTTATGTCTGTTGCTTTCCGATACTTTACTCGCCGCACATATTTTCATCCGTTATTATTTCTTCACTATTCAACTGCCTTCTTTCCAGTTGTATGGTAGTACACCAAAACTCAAGAGTATCATCGAAGCAACTCGGTCTAAACTAAATTCAACTTTGGCGGCTCAAGAAATTTGTAGGCCAGCAAGACAGAGATAAATGTGACGACGTTAAGCGCTACACTATTGTCTCGTCTTATAACCTTTCGCCAGTGATTTTAGCGAATTCTGCAGGCCTTGTTTCTGTCAATCGGCGCAATAGCCCCCACAGCTCTACGATATACTTCGTAAATGGGAAGCACCGTATCACGCCACTTGATTTGAAGCTGACCAGATGCGGGCCACTAGAATACATTGTTTCTATTGACACTTCAGCTGAGAAAAGAAGACAGGTTCAAGTAGTTGAAAGTGCACTGCAACGTCATGCACATGAATTACCAGATAGTCTTCAACAGCAGATTAGGCAACATTTTCAGTTTATCTACCGATAGTTTTCTTGAATGAAATTCCCTGCGCTTCTCGCCGCTTCCCTCCTTTCCGTTTCTGCGCTGGCCCAGCAGCTGCCGGTGCCGCTCAACCTGCAGGCCACCTACGCCAAGGGCACCCGCTCCGCAACCGGCGCGCCCGGCCCCAACTACTGGCAGAATACCGCCGACTACGACATTGCCGTGCGCTTCGACCCGGCCACCCGGCGCGTGGCGGGCACCGTGGATATCAGCTACCAGAACCTCAGCCCCGACTCGCTGCGGCAGCTGCAGTTCAAGCTCTACCTCAACTACTACCAGAAAGGGGCACCCCGCGCCGGCCGCATTGCGCCCGAAGACGTGAATGAGGGCGTGCAGATTGAAAGCCTGACCCTCGACGGGCAGCCGCAGGATGTGAGCAAGCTGCGCATTCAGGCCACTAACATGCCCGTGCGCCTGCCCAAAGCCCTGGCCTCGGGCCGTGCCACCAAGGTGCGAATAGCGTATTCCTACACGCTCAACAAAGGCTCCCACATGCGCACCGGCGAGGTGGAGCCCAACGCGGCATTCGTGGCATACTTCTTCCCCCGCGTGGCCGTGTACGACGACATCGACGGTTGGAATGTGTTCGACTACAATGGCTCCCAGGAGTTCTACAACGACTTCTGCACGTTCCGGGCGGCTATTACGGTACCGCGCAACTTTGTGGTGTGGGCCACCGGCGACCTGCAGAACCCCGACCAGGTACTGACCAAAAAGTACGCCAGGCGCCTCCAAGATGCCGAGCGCAAAGACGCCATTACCAGCATCATCACGGAAGCCGACCTGAAGCGCCAGGACATTACGGCCGCCAACGCTGAAAACACGTGGCGTTTCGAGGCCAGGAACGTGACGGACTTCGTGTTTGCCACCACCGACCATTACGTATGGCAGGCCAGCAGCCTGGTCGTGGACCCCGCTACCCAGCGCCGCACGCGCGTGGATGCGGTGTACAACCCCAGGCACAAGGACTTCGAGGAAGTGGTGCAGTTCAACCGCCAGACGGTGCAGGCCATGAGCTACACGTTTCCGAAGTGGCCCTTCCCCTACTCCCACGAAACCGTATTCGACGGCCTCGACCAGATGGAGTACCCGATGATGGTGAACGACAACCCCGTCGAAACCCGCGACGACGCCATTACCCTCACCGACCACGAAGTGTTCCACACGATGTTCCCGTTCTACATGGGCACCAACGAAACCAAGTACGCCTGGATGGACGAGGGCTGGGCCACCATCGGCGAGTGGATTATTTCGGGCATCATCAAGCCCGGTTTCGAGGACGACTACGGCATTGCGCCCTACGCCAAGGGCTCGGCGCAGGAGTTTGATGTGCCCATCACCACGCTCAGCACCCAGCAAAGCGGCACGGCCCTATTCCTCAACTCCTACCCCAAACCCGCGCTGGGCTACCTCTACGTGAAGGATTTGCTCGGTGATGAGCTGTTCACGAAGGCGCTGCACACCTACATCCGCAACTGGAACGGCAAGCACCCCATGCCCTACGACTTCTTCAACTCCATGAACACGGGAGCGGGACAAAACCTGAACTGGTTCTGGCAGCGCTGGTTCTTCGACGGCGGCTATCCCGACCTGGCCATTGCCAGCGTCACGAAAACCGCCACCGGCCACGACATCCTCGTGCAGGCCAAAGGCACCAAGCCCGTCCCCGTTGACCTCACCGTCACCTACACCGATGGCAAAACCGAGAAGCTCCACCGCACCATTGCCGTGTGGCAAGCCGGCAACTCCAGCGTCACGGTGCCTGTGGCCACTACCAAAGCCGTGAAGCGCGTGGAGCTGGGCAGCACCTGGGTACCGGACAAGAATAAGGCGGATAATGTGTGGGAGGGGAAGTAATATGGAATCTGCCAGTGAACAGCATCTAGGCTGAACAACGCTGGCACTGCTTTATTGGTAAGGCGGTTACATTCAGCAAGCGTTATCACTCACGTATTCTGTAGCTATGGCCAACTTCCATCTTTCTTTCGTAGCGGGCATTATTTTGCTGTTTCCATCAGCGGCTCATGCGCAAACGCAGCAACCGCAGTCCACCCAGCAGGCCGATACCATTCAGCAGCCGAAGCCGAAATCTGGTACGGTTATCAAACTATACTGTGGCCCCAACCGCCTGTTGCCTCACCAGCAGCCTCTTTATGTAGTTAATGGCAAACCCTTAAAAGGAGAAAAGTCACTTCAGAGTATCAATCCCAATGATATAGAGAAGATTGACATTCTGAAAGACAAGAAGGCCGTGGAACGCTTCGGCCCAGCGGCCATAAATGGCGCCGTACTCATCACTACCAAGACAGGCAAGCGGTAAACACGCTTCTCACAGATCATGAAACGCTACTTCTCCACTTGCCACGAATTGTAGGTATCAACCTACAATTCAGATGAAACAACCTAAAAAACGCTGGGCCTGGACGGCACGCCAGCGTAACCGCATCCAGTTCTACACCAAAGAAACCTACTACAGCCTTCGTCCTGGAAAGTGGCTGCTGCGCCATCTATGGAGCCGCCACCGGATGCAGACGTTTGTAGCCTTACACCAGATTCAGCAGGGCCGGGAAGAGGCGGACGTGCAGCTTCCGTTTCACCACAAGCATTCCGGCAAGTGGCTATGTGACTAAAAAAGGGCGCCCAAACGGGCGCCCTTTTTTAGTTGTTCAACATTACCCCCCTACCCTTTCGGGCTGAGCGTGATGTACGGAATGATACATTCCTCCAGCGAGATGCCGCCGTGCTGGAACGTGTCCTTGTAGTAGTTCACGTAGTAGTTGTAGTTGTTGGGGTAGGCGAAGAAATAGTCGCCGACGGTGAAGACGTAGGCGGTGCTCACGTTTTCGCGGGGCAGGAAAATACGCTCCGGCTTGCGCACCGTGTACACGTCCTTGCTGTCGTCGAAGCCCAGGTTTTTACCGTGCTTGTAGCGCAGGTTGGTATTGGTGTTCCGGTCGCCCACAATCTTGTAGGGCCGCTTTACCCGAATAGTGCCGTGGTCCGTTGTGATGATGAGCTTGCCCTTCTTCTCGGCAATCACCTGCAGCATCTCATACAGCGGCGAATGTAGGAACCACGAGCGAGTGATGCTGCGGTACGCCGACTCATCGGCGGCCAGCTCCCGAATCATGGCCATGTCGGTGCGGGCGTGCGAGAGCATGTCCACGAAGTTGTAGACAATGGCGTTCAGCTTGAAGTTGTTGTGCAGGTTCGACATTTTGCCCAGCAGATCTTTGCCGGCCTGCAGGTTGGTCACCTTGTGGTAGCTGAACTTCTGCTTCTGGTTAGCCTTCTGGAACATGATTTCCATGAACTCGGCCTCGTTGAGGTTTTTACCCTCATCATCGTCGTCCCACACCCACAGATTGGGGTATTTCTTCTGGATTTCGCCGGGCATCATGCCCGAGAAGATGGCATTGCGGGCGTAAGCCGTGGTGGTGGGCAGAATGGAGTAGTACATCTCCTCCTGGTCCACGGTAAACAGCTCGGCAATGATGGGCTCCAGAATCTTCCACTGGTCGTAGCGCAGGTTGTCGATCAGCAGGAAGTACACGGGCGTATCGCCGGTCTGCTTCATGAGCGGAAACACGCGCTCCTGGAACAGCTGGTGCGACATGAGCGGGGCTTCCTTATCGTCGCCGTTCACCCAGTCCTCGTAGTTTTCCGTGATGAAGCGGCCGAAGTACGTGTTGGCCTCGTCCTTCTGCATGTTGAAGACCTCGGCCATGCTTTTGCCTTCCGTCTCGTTGATTTCCAGCTCCCAGTACACCAGCTTCTTATACACGTCGGCCCACTCGGCGGGCGAGAGGCGGTCGGAGAGCTGCATGCCCAGCTGGCGGAAGTCGCGCTGGTAGCCCGAGTTGGTGGCTTCGCTGATCAGGCGCTTGTTGTCGAGCACCTTCTTCACCGCCAGCAGAATCTGGCTCGGGTTGACGGGCTTGATGAGGTAGTCGGCAATTTTGGCCCCGATGGCCGATTCCATGATGTGCTCTTCCTCACTCTTGGTAATCATCACCACCGGCACAGTGGGGCGGGCCGCCTTGATTTCGGTGAGGGTTTCGAGGCCGGTCAGGCCGGGCATGTTTTCATCCAGGAAGACGATGTCGTAGGTCTTCTCCTGGATTTCCTCAATGGCGTCGGCCCCGGAATTGACGCCCGTGACGTCGTATCCTTTTTCCTTCAGGAACAGAATGTGGGGCTTGAGCAGGTCGATTTCGTCATCGGCCCAGAGGATGGAGTATTGTTGCATATGTAGGGTCTTGGGTATGGCCGGGGCATGTGCTCCGCACCGCATGAAACGAGCCGTAGCAGCTGCCGCCTGCTCCGCCTTGCGGCCCCCGAAAGAGGCCAAAGCGCGAATGTAGGTTGCAACTGAAGTTTCGTAAGTAGCTTTACTCCCAATCCCAGGTTTTTGATTCTAAAAAATTACCGGAAACAGATATTTGCCTGTAACTCCGCCGTAAAGAAGCCAAAAAAAGTTGGTTTAGGTTCCCGGCCACCGTGCCCGGACGCCCGCCGGGTGGGCCGCAGTTTCCTTCGGCGCCACGCCCAAAACACCCCTTACTGATGCGCTAGGCCAACGTCTGGCGGACCGTTGTATGAATAAAAAGAAAATCTTCAACGACCCGGTGTATGGTTTCGTCACCATCCCGACGGAGCTGTTGTTCGACCTGATTGAGCATTCGTATTTTCAGCGGCTGCGGCGCATTCAGCAGCTGGGGCTCACCATGTTTGTGTATCCGGGGGCGCTGCACACCCGTTTCCATCACGCGCTGGGCGCCATGCACCTGATGTCTCTGGCGCTGCGCACGCTCAAAGACAAGGGCATCCCGATTTCGGCGCGCGAAGGCGAGGCCGCCCAGGCTGCCATCCTGCTCCACGACATCGGCCACGGTCCCCTCTCCCACGCGCTGGAGCGCAGCATTTTCCATGATGTGCACCACGAGGAAATCAGCCTGCACCTGATGCAGAAGCTGAACGCCGAGTTTGGCGGCGCGCTGGACCTGGCTATTGCCATCTTCAAGGGCACCTACCACCGGCCGTTCTTCCATCAGCTCGTGAGCAGCCAGCTCGACATGGACCGGCTCGACTACCTCAACCGCGACTCGTTCTATACCGGCGTGCAGGAGGGCCGCCCCGGCGCCGACCGCCTCATCAAGATGCTGACCGTGGTGGACGAGCGGCTGGTGCTGGAGGAAAAGGCCGTGTACAGTATCGAGAACTTCCTGGTGAGCCGCCGCCTGATGTACTGGCAGGTGTACCTGCACAAAACCGTAACCAGCGCCGAGCAGATGGTGATTAGGATTATGGAGCATGCCCGCAATCTGGTGCGGGCTGGGGTAGAGGTGCCGGCCTCGCCCAACCTGCACTTCTTCCTTTCGCGCAACATTACGCAACAGGAGTTTGAGCAGGACGAGCGGATTCTGCGCCGCTTCACCCGCCTCGACGATACCGACGTGTGGAGCGCCGTGAAGCTCTGGGCCGACCACCCCGATAAAGTCCTCAACTTTCTGGCGCAAAGCCTCCTGGACCGGCGGCTGTTCAAGATTACGCTCCAGAGCCAGTCCTTCGACGACGATTTTCAAGTGGGCATTGTGGAGCTGATTGCCGAGCGGTTTGGCCTGAACCATCAGGAAGCCGCGCAGCTGATGATAGCCGGCCGCATCAGCAACAATGCCTACGACGCCGACGGCCAAGACACCATTGATGTGCTTACCAAGCGCGGCCGCGTAGTAAACGTAGCCGAAGCCTCCGACCTGCCCAACATCAAGGCCCTGGGCCAGCGCGTAGAGAAGCACTACATCTGCTACCCCAAGGAGATTCTGTGAGGAGTTGGTAAAACCCTGTCATCCTGAGCACAGCGAAGAACCTGCTCCCGTTAGAACAATAGGTATCTGGTGGAAACGCAGCCATAGTAAGATTCTTCGCTCTGCTCAGGATGACACAACACCTCTTAACATTCCCTACTTTTGCGCCCTATGGAATTTACGGTAGGCCAGATAGCAGAAGTGTTGCGCGGCGCAGTAGAAGGCGACGCAAGCCAGCGGATTGACCGGCTGGCCAAAATCGAAGAGGCCCAAACGGGTGCCCTCTCCTTCCTCTCCAACCTCAAGTATGAGCCCCACCTGTATACTACGGGTGCCTCGGCAGTCATCGTGAGCCGTACGCTGGAGCTGAAGCAGCCGGTGGCTACCGCCCTTATCCGCGTTGATGACCCGTACACCAGCTTCACTACGCTGCTGGAGTTCTACCAGCAGGCCACCCGCACCGGCAAGCGTGGCGTAGAGGAGCCGGCCTATATGGCGGGCAGCTCCACCATCGGCGACAACCACTACCGCGGCGCGTTTTCCTACATCGGCGAGAACTGCCAGATCGGCAACGACGTGGTCATTTTCCCGCACGTGTTCATCGGCGACCGGTGCAAAATCGGGGATAACACAATTTTGTACGCCGGGGCCAAAGTCTACGCCGAAACCGTTATCGGCAACCGCTGCACCGTGCATGCCGGCGCCGTTATCGGCTCCGATGGGTTTGGGTTTGCGCCGCAGCCCGATGGCTCCTACCGCACCATTCCGCAGATCGGCAATGTGGTGCTGGAAGACAACGTGAGCATTGGGGCCAACGCCACCATCGACTGCGCTACTATGGGCTCCACCATCATCCGGGAAGGCTCCAAAATCGATAATCTCGTGCAGATTGCCCACAATGTGGAGATTGGGCGGCATACCGTAGTAGCGGGGCAGACGGGCATTTCGGGCTCCACCAAAATCGGCGACTTCTGCGTACTGGCCGGCCAGACCGGCATTGCCGGGCACCTTTCGCTGGCCAACCGCACCACCGTCACGGCGCAGTCGGGCGTGGGCAAGTCTATTAAGGAAGAGGGCATTCTGCTGCAGGGCTCCCCGGCCTTTAGCCTGCGCGACAGCCTGCGGGCAAATGCCGTTTTCCGCCACCTGCCCGAGCTGGAGCGCCGCCTCACGCAACTGGAGCGCGGCACAAACCCGCCGGAAAAGTCCTAGCTTTGCCCCACGGAAGCCGGAAGTCAGAAGTCAGAAGCTAGAATGTTGACCTGCTCTAGCTTCCCGGCTTCTGACTTCTGGTTTTATTATACGCTTCCAGCTCTTAGCGCCCGCTTTTAGCTTCCTCCAATGAACGATAAGCAACATACCATCAAGGCGCCCGTCACGGTGAGTGGCATTGGCCTCCATACCGGCGTACAGGCCACGATGACGTTCTGCCCGGCACCGGTAAACCACGGCTACAAATTCCAGCGCGTTGATCTGCCCGGCCAGCCCATCGTGGACGCCGATGTCGACAACGTAGTAGACCTTTCCCGCGGCACGACTATCGAGCAGAACGGGGCCCGCGTAAACACGGTAGAGCACACGCTGGCGGCGCTGGTAGGCCTGCAAATCGACAACGTACTGATTCAGCTGGATGGCCCCGAGCCGCCCATCATGGACGGCTCCAGCTACGAGTTCATTCAGGCGCTGGAAGCGGCCGAACTGGAGGAGCAGAACGCGCTACGCAACTACTTCGAAATTCCGGAAGAAATCCGCTTCCTCGATAACAACCGCGGGGTAGAAATTGCGGCGCTGCCCCTCAACGACTACCGCCTCACGGTGATGGTCGACTACAACTCGCCGGTGCTGGGCTCGCAACACGCCTCGCTCACCGATATCAGCAATTTCAAAAGCGAAATTTCCTCGTCGCGTACGTTCTGCTTCCTGCACGAGCTGGAAGCGCTGTACAAGCAAAACCTGATTCGGGGCGGCGACCTGAGCAATGCCATTGTGGTGGTAGACCGGGTGGTGAGCGAAGACGAGCTGGCTGAGCTGGCTACCATGCTGGGCAAGCCCCGGGTGGCCGTAAAGAAGGAAGGCATCCTCAACAACGTGGACCTGCGCCACAAAAACGAGCCGGCCCGCCACAAGCTGCTCGACATGGTAGGCGACCTGGCCCTGGTGGGCCGCCCGCTCAAAGGCCAGATTCTGGCGGCCCGCCCCGGCCACGCCGCCAACGTGGCCTTCGCCAAGAAAATCAAGAAGAAGATGCTGGAAGCCGACTCGTCGCCGGTGCCCAGCTACGACCCTTCGCGGCTGCCGGTAATGGATGTCAATCAGATAGCCGCTACCCTACCCCACCGCTACCCGTTCCTGCTCATCGACAAAATCATTCATCTGGACGCCACCACCGTGACGGGGGTGAAGAACGTAACGATGAACGAGCCGTTTTTCATGGGCCATTTCCCGGGCAATCCGGTTATGCCAGGAGTGCTGCAGATTGAGGCCATGGCCCAGACCGGCGGTATTCTGGTACTGAACACCGTGCCCGACCCGGAAAACTACTGGACCTACTTCATGGGCATCGAGAACTGTCGGTTCCGCCGCAAGGTGGTGCCCGGCGACACCATCATTTTCCGCTGCCAGCTGCTGGCGCCCATCAAGCGCGGCATTGCCAAAATGAAGGGCCAGGCCTTTGTGAATGGCAAAGTGGTGATGGAAGCCGAAATGTCAGCCAGCATTGTCCGCAAAGACGCCTAATGTTCCAATTAGTAATTAGTAGCTAAGAATGTCTCCTTCTCCGACGATGACCCGGTTGCGCTTCGTTGAGACACTTCTTAATTATTAATTCTTGATTACTAATTAACCAACGAATGAACCAGCCGCTCGCCTATATTCACCCGCAAGCCAAAATAGCCCAGAACGTGGTAGTGGAGCCTTTCACCACCATCGACAAGGATGTTGAAATTGGGGAAGGCACCTGGATTGGCCCCAACGTCACCATTATGGCCGGGGCCCGGATTGGCAAGAACTGCAAGATTTTCCCCGGCGCTGTTATTGCAGCCATGCCGCAGGACCTCAAGTTTGCGGGCGAGAAAACAACGGTTCATATCGGCGACAACACCGTAATCCGGGAGTGCGTGACCGTGAACCGGGGTACCGTGGACCGGCTCCGGACCGTGGTAGGTGCTAACTGCCTGCTGATGGCCTATGTGCACGTAGCCCACGACTGCATGATTGGCGACAACTGTGTGCTAGCCAATGCGGTGCAGCTGGCCGGCCACGTCGAAATCGGCGACCATGCCATCATCGGCGGTACTTCGGCCGTGCACCAGTTCGTGAAGGTGGGCCCGCACGCCATGATTTCGGGTGGCTCTCTGGTGCGCAAGGATGTACCGCCGTTCGTGAAGGCCGGGCGCGAGCCGCTTACTTATGCCGGCATCAACAGCATCGGGCTGCGCCGCCGGGGCTATTCCGACCAGAAAATCTCGGAAATTCAGCAGCTCTACCGCCTGCTGTTTCTGGGCGGCATGAACAACAACGACGCCCTCGACAAGATTGAGCTGGAGCTGGCTCCCTCGCCGGAGCGCGACGAAGTGGTGAATTTTGTGCGCAACTCGGGCCGCGGCATCATCAAGGGCTACTCGCGCGGCGGCAACGGTGCAGATTGAAGCAACCGGGCTGAGCAAGCGCTACGCCCGCGACTGGATTTTCCGGGGCCTGACGCACACTTTCCAGCCCGGAACAGCCACGGCAGTGCTGGGCCCGAACGGAGCTGGCAAAAGCACGCTGCTCAACACCTTGTCGGGGCAGCTGCTGCCGACTGCCGGCACGCTTCGGTATACGCAGGCCGGTACGCTGGTGCCGGTGGAAGAAATGCCCCCGCTGCTGGCATATGCGGCCCCTTATCTGGAGCTGATTGAGGAACTCACGCTCACTGAGCTGCTGCAATTTCATACTCGCTTCAAGCCTTTGCGCCCCGGTTTCGGCCCGAAGCAGCTGATCGAGCTGATGTATCTGGAGAAGTCGAGCCACAAGCTGGTGCGGGACTTTTCCTCGGGCATGAAGCAGCGCCTCAAGCTGGCCCTGGCCCTCTACGCCGATACGCCCCTGCTCCTGCTGGACGAACCCACCACCAACCTCGACCGGGCGGGCGTAGCCTGGTACCAGGAGCATGTGCGTGCTACGCTGGCGGGCCGCACGGTGCTGGTTTCCTCCAACGTGCCGGAAGAGTACGACTTCTGCAGCAGCCAGCTACTGATTACAGATTTCGGCGCGCAAGCTGCCCGGTAGGCTGTAGTGGCGCAGCGTTGCGTATTTTATGTAGCTTCCGGCGCGCCGTATTCGGCAGCCGGCTGGCAACTGGCGGCGTGCAGCCACCCACGAAAAAGGCAACTCAACCAGTAACTGAAAACGGTTCGTGCCGTATCTTCGCAGCTGAAACGGCGGTATACGCACACTTCTTTTTCACCTTCTTACCGCCCCTGACCAAGGCCATGAGACAATACGACGACCTCGACGATGATGACCTGCTCGGCGACGACGATGAGCTGGATAATTTTGCCCGCACTGGGGGCAGCAAAACCCGGGGCTCTTCCGAAGACCAGCTTTCCGCTAAGTACGCCGACTACCTGATGTGGCGCGACACCGGCTCCTCGCACGACGAAGCCCTGGACCTGGCCAACATGAGCGAGGACGAGTTTGAGTTGGCCGATGCCTCCGAAGACTCGGAATCCGACACCAAATTCACCAGTCTCGACGACCTGGATGATGACGACTTCTCGGATGGCGACGACGAGTACGGCAGTGCCGGCAGCTCGCGCAACAGCGGCCGCAACTCCGACTACGACGACTATTAGGGCTCCCAATGTCCGCGCATAAAAAAGAGCCTGTACAGTTTGTGCAGGCTCTTTTTTATGCGCGGCTTACTTAGCTTTTGCGGCCGAACACTCGCTTAAGCAGGTCTGTGGTACGCGCTACTGGGTTCTCCCGAATGTTGGCTTCTTCCTGCGCAATAAGGGTAAACAAGCCGCCGATAGCCTTGTCAGTGGCATACTGGTTCAGGTCGGTTTGCACGGGCGTCACGAGCGGAATCCGGTTGTAGCGGGTGGTCAGGTCGGTGTAGTAGCGGGTGGCGCCTACTTTGCTGAGGCTCTGCTGAATGATGGGTTTAAACGCCGTGCTGAGCTGCGCGGTGGTGGTGCGCTGCAGGTACTGCGTGGCGGCATTCTTCTCGCCGGTCAGGATGTTCCAGACATCCGAAAAAGTCAGGCTCCTGATGGCCGACAGGAAGATGGGCTTGGCGCTTTTGGCAGCATCCTCGGCGCCGCGGTTCAACGACAGCTCAAACTTATCCACCTGGCTGCCCAGCCCGATGCTGCGAAGCGTGGTGGCTACGCGCTGGGCATCGGGCGGAAACGGAATCCGGATCAGCCGGTTCAGGTTGAACCCGTCGGTTTGGGAGGCCTGGTCGGCTCCTTTGCTGATGCCTTGCACCAGCGCTTCCTTCAGGCCATTGGCCGCCTCCGCATCAGTCAGCCCGCCCTTGCTGGTGCCGGCCGTACCAGATTTGGGGAGCGGCGGCAGCTTGATGGTGCCGATTTTGGGTAGCGTAAAAATCTGGGCGGAGGCGCTAAGCTGGAAGCCCAGCAGCGCCAGGGGCAGCATGAGAAGCAGGCGTTTGTTCATGGTAGGAGCGGCAGAGAACACAGAAACAGGCCGAAGCCTTGCCGCGACAATTGCACAAACCGGACCAAACGCCCGCAGGTTTCCCAGCGCGCCGCAAAAGGCTCGTTTACTTCCCAAACACCCGCTTCAGCAGCTCACTGCCCCGCGCCGCCGGATTAGCCCGAATCTTGGCTTCTTCGTCAGCAATCAGCGTAAAGAGGCCGTTCACGGTTTTCTCGCTGGCGTAGGCGTTCAGGTCGGCGTTGATGGGCGTCACGAGCGGAATCTTGTTGTAGCGGGTTACCATTTCCGCATACAACTTGGTTGCCCCCGTCTGGTCCAAAGACTGCTTGATGGTGGGCTGAAACGCGGCTTTGAGTTGCTCGGCGGTCTTTTCGTAGAGGAAGGTGGTGCCCGCGTCGGTTTCCTTGCTGGTGGCCAGGCTCAGCGCATCCTGAAAACTCAGGTTTTGCAGGGCACCCAGAAAGATGGGCGCGGCCTCTTTGGCGGCCGTTTCGGCGCCACGGTTTAGCGCTACCTCAAATCGGTCTACGAGTGCGCCCATCCGCAGGCCCCGCAGCGTGGTGGCTACCAGCTCGGCCTCGGGCGGAAATGGAATCCGGATATCGGCGTTGGCATTGAAGCCGTCGAGGGCGGAGGCCTGCTCTATGCTGCGCGTGATACTTTGGGTGAGAGCCTCCTTCAGGCCGCTGCTGGCGTCGGTATCGGTCAGCGGAATCTTCACCGGCGCTACTACGGTGGTAGCCTTGGTTGTGGTGGAGCTGGTGGTGGTTTTTGCGGGAGTTTTTGCCGGCGCTTTGGTAGTGGTTTTCTTGGCCGTCGTAGTTTTTTTGGTAGTGGTTGTCGTCTTTTTGGTCTGAGCCTGAGTGGCCAGGGGCACAACCAGGGCCAGGGCGAGGGCGAAAGTGAGCGTACGGATAGCGGACATATGCGGCAGATGACGAAAACCAGACGGCCAGTGTGGCGGTCTTACGCGTCAGGGTGCCAAATTGCGCCAAATCCCAGTCCTATCCTAACCACTCCTGTATGCCACTGCTGCCCGACGTTGAAATCATGACCATTGGCGACGAACTGCTCTACGGGCAGGTCATCGATACCAACTCGGCTTTTATGGGGCAAGAGCTGGGCAAGATCGGGCTGCGGGTGCGGCAGATCAGCAGCGTATCTGACCGCGCCGATGAGATTGTGGCCGCTCTCGACCAGGCCCGGCAGCGGGCCCAGGTCGTGCTGATGACCGGCGGCCTCGGCCCCACCAAAGACGACCTGACCAAGCACGTACTGGCCCGCTATTTCCATTCGGAGCTGGTGATGCACCAGCCCACGCTGGAACATGTGGAAGGTATCTTCCGGCGCTTCAACCGCCCCATGCTGGATGTAAACCGGCAGCAGGCGCTGGTGCCGGCCAAGTGTGAGGTGCTGTTTAATGCCGTGGGCACGGCGCCGGGCATGTGGTTTGAGGACCAGGGCACCGTATTCGTCAGCATGCCTGGCGTGCCGCACGAAATGAAATACCTGATGACGGAGGCCGTGCTGCCGCGCCTGCAGGCCCTGTTCCAGGTGCCCCCGATTGAGCACATTGTGGTGCAGACCGTGGGCCTGGGCGAGTCGTTTCTGGCCGAGCAGATTGCGGACTGGGAAGCCGCGCTGCCTCCTAATTTCAAGCTGGCCTACCTCCCCTACCTGGGCGGGGTACGGCTGCGGCTGACCGGCAACGCCGACGGCCAGCCCGACCTGCGCCAGCGCATGGAAGCGCTGTTGCCAGCCCTGCGGGAGCGGCTGGGCGAGCATGTATTTGCCGAAGGCGAAGTAAAGCTGGAGGACGCCATTGGCCGCCTGCTACTGGAGCGCGGCCTCACGCTGGGCACCGCCGAAAGCTGCACCGGCGGCCTGCTGGCCCATCGTGTCACGAGTGTACCGGGCAGCTCAGCTTATTTTATGGGCAGCGTGGTGGCCTATGACAACCGCATAAAGCAGCAGCAGCTAGGTGTGAAGCCCGAAACGCTGGCCACTTACGGCGCCGTGAGCGAAGAAACCGTGCGGGAAATGGCCGAAGGCGCGCGTCGGCAGCTGGGCGTGGATGTGGCGCTGGCGACCAGCGGCATTGCCGGCCCCAGCGGTGGCACTCCGGACAAACCAGTGGGCACGATCTGCATTGCCTACGCCGATGCGCAGCAGACGGTGAGCCGGCGCTTCACGTTCAATCGGGGACGGCAGCTGAACGTGGAATACACCGTGACTATGGCCCTGAACCTGCTGCGGCTCCACCTCCCAAAGCCCGCTGGAAGCACAGTCTGAAGGTGGCCCAACTTTCTCCTATACACTCACGAACGGAGCACGCAGATATCCACACCGGCCCTGCGGCAGCGTTACAGAAACCGCTGCCGCAGGGCTGGTGTGGGAATGCGGCAGGCCACCTGCCGGCCCAGAATAAGGTAGCGGTGGCGGGCCACCAGGCGGTAGGCCCAGTCCCGAATGAAGCGGGGCAGCACCCGCAGCCCCGACGCATAGCGCCACCCCGAACCCAGCTGTTGCAGAATCAGCAGCACGGCCTCCGACTGCTCGTAGAGCTTGCCTGCTCGCAGCAGGTAGATAGTGGCGGGTACAGCTGGCGGCAGCTGCCCATGCTGGTGCAGCAACTGCTGCGCCACCTCTGACTGTAGCGACACAAACCGGAAGCGCGCCGCCTCGTCTCGGTCGATAACGAAGTGCACAAATCCGTCGCACAGGTTACAGACGCCATCAAAAAAGATTATATCTTTCATATAGGCTTGTTTAGACAGTTACAGGCAAGGCCTGAATACCGGCATTTGCAATTATCTAGTATACAGTTTTTCTATATCAAAAACACAATTGAGAAAAAAGAATGAAAAAAAATCATATACCCTCTTGCTTATTACTTGCAAGAAGTGTTATTTGGTCTCACTGATTAGCGCCTGCTATCTGATTAGCAGCTACTACCACTGCACGGTTTAGCCCCGTCAGTGCCTACCGCGCCCTGCTAGCTCCCACACCCCTATTGCGTACTGGCCCCTGCCATCCTGATGTGCTTATTAGCACTTTGGCGGGTCTCCTATTGCTGCCTGTTTGGCTCACCGCAAACTGCGGGGCGCATCCCTATGCCTAAAAAATCCTAAATACTGCGGGTAGCATATACCGGCGGCAGTATCTCCATTGTCCTTCCTGGTCATAGTGCCATTCATCTTTTCAACCCTTCATTTTCTTCAGTGATGAGAAATTTACGCAAGATGAAACGGCCCATTGCGGCGGCCGTATTGAGCTTAACCCTTTTTCAATTCTCCATTCAGAATGCTGTTGCGGTAGGCAGCTACCGCCAGGCGCCGACTTACGCGGCCATGAGTAGCCAGCAGGACGCGGCCTTTGGCTGGGGTGCCATTGCGGCGGGAGTAGCTGTGGTGGGCGCCGTGGTAGGTGCAGTAGTGGGTGCTTATGAGATTGGCACTATCGTGGGGCACGCTGCTCACGATTTGATGGGCCGCAACAACGAGATGTCCCTCAGCTATGAGCGCGCCAGCTACAAGGCGTCGGACTTCTCGGAATTTGATCAGGTAAGCCACAACTAACTCCGCAGCTATGAAAATGCTACACAAATTTCAGCGGGTTGTTGCGGCCTGCATGCTCACGGTGATGCTCTTTGCCGCATCCATCCAAAACACCGTAGCCCTGGGCTCCTACACCCAGATAACGGCGCCTCAGGCCGCTAACATGGAGCTGGAGCAGGCGGCCTTCCCGGCCGTGGCGGCAGTGGCCTTTGGCGTGGTAGTGGTGGGCGCCTTTGCCTATGGCGTGTACACGGGCTACCGCGAAGCAGCTGGCGGCAACAACAATGAGGTAATCAGCGCCCACCTGCTCGAGTCGTATAAGAGCACTGATTTCTCGGAGTTTGATATGAAAGCTGCGGCTATCTAACACACTGTGCTGGGTAGGCCTCCCCGACCGGGAAGGGTTCCGGAAGCTTACTCTGCGCATTTCATTTTTTGTCATTTCGTGGGCCACCACCGAAAGCTCTGGCACTTTTCAGGGTTGATGGTACGGCTCCCGGCTGCCGGTTGCGTCTGGCATTGCAGAGCCGGCATAGTCAGCGAGGGCTAAACCGCTGATTTGATGCCTGTAGGCTCGCCGCACTCACAGAAACGGCTGTTGCAGCCGGGAGCCCTGGCGGGCTCACCGAACCCATGCATACCCAGGCACAGCGTTGCTCAGCTGCGTCGCAGTTCAGCGAGGCTGTGCCTGTAGCATCGGGGTTGCCCCGTTGCCCCTCCTTCACACTACCAGCTTCACGGAAATATACCACGCCCGTCTGTTTGCGCAGGCAGGTGCTGCGCAGTCCGTGTGCCGTGTTTTTTCACCATGCTGCGTGCTATGAAACCAACCTCTGCCTTCCGCTTCCTTCTTTCCAAATACTCCACCCCGGTACTGCACACCGTGCTGACGCTGGTGCTGGTGGGCCATTTCACGGTGGTGGCGTTCAGTATGCTGCCCGCCAACCCTATCAGCCACCAATACAAATACCAAATCCAGGGGTACATGAATCCGTGGTTTTCGCAGACCTGGAACCTGTTTGCCCCCAATCCAATTGCCTCCAACCAGCGCCTGCTGTTTCAATATCAGATTTTCCAGAAAGGGGAGCCGCGGCTTTCCGGCTGGGTTGATGTGGTGGAGCCACTCACAGACCTCAAAAAAGTAAGCTACTGGTCGCCGGTTCAGCGCGTTCTGAAGCACATTTCCGCCTCCACCAATGAGGTGATTGAGACCCAGAACAAGGCCATCAAGTTTGCGACCCGCCAGGACACGCTGGCGCAGGACACTGCCAAAACCCGCCGGTTCCTGCGCGGAGTCATTGCCCAGTCGTCGGGGCACCGGGCCATTATGCAGTACTCGCGGCACACGTTCCGGCGGATGTGCCAGGCGCATCCGTCGTGGGCCGGCGCCGACTCCGTGCTGGTGACGTACCGCGTGCTGAACCAGGAATTTCCGCGCTTTTCCAAGCGGGAAACAGACTACTTCAACGAGAAGAATTCCCGGTATTCTCACCTGACCAGCGAGGCGTATCCGTTGCGCCTGGCGCTCCGCTAATCTCTTAGTTGGCCACCTCTACTTCCTACGCCATGTTTCCTACTTCTGATTTGCTACGCAATTCTATCGGGCTGTCGGTTTTCCGGTGCCTGCTGGCAGCCCTGATCATGAAAAACATGATTTTTTACCTGCCCATGGCCGATGACCTGCTCGGGGCTGAGGCCATCGTCGACTACGACATGTACGTGGGCCTGATGCACGCCTATGGCCTGGAAGCCTTGCTCTATCCGTTCCACGTGGCCTACGCGCCCCAGGCTTTCGTGCTGCTGACGTTTGTGGTAGCGTTTCTGGTGTTTTTCGGGGTGTTCGGGCGCGCGTCGGCGCTGGTGCTGTGGCTGCTGCTGCTGGTGTTCAAGCAGCGCAATGGCTTTATCCTCGACGGCTCCGACAACGTGATAGAAGTTACGCTGCCCTTCCTGATTCTGGCCGACGCCTACCGCTACAACCGGCTGGGCCCCACCTGGCAGTGGCGGTGGCCGGCGGCCCTGAGCAAAGCCGGCAACCTAATGATGCGCTACGCCGCGCTGGCCCTGCTGATCCAGATCTGCTACGTGTACTTTTTCACGGCGCTAGCGAAGCTGCAAGGCGACCTGTGGCTCAACGGCACTGCCACCTACTACACCATGCGCGTAGACGAGTTCCGGCAGACCGACTGGAACATTCCGCTCACCCAGAACCACTATTTCGTGGTCCTGAGCACGTATTTCACCATTCTGTGGGAATTGTCGTTTGCGTTTCTGATTTGGTTCCGGCCTACCAAATGGCCGGTTATCGTGGGTGGGGTGCTGCTGCACATGGGCATCTGGTACTTCATGCGGATTGATAACTTTTCCTGGATTATGATTGGCTCATACGCCATGTTCATCACCAATCTGCACTACGTGAAGATTCTGGCATATGCACGCCGGCTGCTGCCGCGCCGGAGCCAGCCACGCCCGGTGCCAGTGCTGGAGCGGACAGCGGCCGTATCTGCCAACCAGCCCCTTTCCTCCTAATTCCCGCCTGTCATGACCAATACATTTCTGGCTCTGTTTCTCACGCATCTGGCCAGCACCGCGCTGGGGCTGGCGCTGCACCGGCGGCTGTTTGCAAACCGGGCTTTCCACTTCCCCCACACCGTAGGCGCTGCCCTGCGCGACCCGGCTTTCCGGGCGCTGCTGGGGCTGGGTATTATACTGCCCTATGTAGCCGGGGTGGTGGCCAATACGCTGCTCGTGGGCCTGACCTATGCGCAGGACCGCTACACCTGGGTGCTGGCAATACATACTGGCCTGAGCATTCTGTATTACCGGGCCGGCCTGCGGGCTACGGCGCGGCGCAACCGTCCCTAAACCTACTTTCCAATGAAAAAAGACCTACTCTTCACGCTGCTGACCTGGACTCTGCTGGCTTCCCTGGTGTACCTGAGCCTGCTGTACATGGTGTTCTACAACTGGATGGACCCGGACACTGGCCTGTTCCGGGACGACCGGATGATTTTGCTGCCGGTGGTGCCCGGACTGCTGATGCTGGTTACGGCCGGCATCCTGTACGCCTTCCCCATTTCTCAGCACCGGGCCGACGCGTTCCGCAACCACCTGGCGCCCACCAAAGGCATCTGGCTGGTGCTGGTGCTGTCGGCGGGCACGCTGCTGTGCTGCTTCACCCTCGATTTGCTGTACTGCCAGCTGATTGATGCCAGCATTCCGCAGACCTACGCCGAAACGGTGGCCCGCATGTCGGCTAATGCTGGCCGCATCCCCGACGACTCGGTGGTAAATTCGTTTGCGCAGCTGCCCTTCTTTGCCCAGAACATTTTCATGAACGGTGTTACCATTATTCTGGGCAGCCTGCTGGCGCTTATGGTTGGCCGCAGCATTGCCAAGCCACTGGTTGCGCGGCTCACGTAGGGTCATTCTCTGCGCTATACATCAGCCGCCACCTGGCGGGCCGGAGCATCTGTTCGGCCCGCCAGGTGGCGGCTGAGTGGCTTAAAACTTCATGCGCTGAATCCGGACGGCATTCAGAATGGCCAGCAGGGCTACGCCCACATCGGCAAATACCGCTTCCCACATAGTGGCCAGCCCGCCGGCGCCCAGGGTCAGCACTATGCCCTTCACGATGAATGCCAGCCAGATATTCTGCCACACAACGCTGTGGGTGGCGCGGGCAATGCGGCGGGCAGTGGCAATTTTGCTCGGGTGGTCGGTTTGGATGACTACGTCGGCTGTTTCGATGGTGGCGTCGGAGCCCAGCCCGCCCATGGCAATGCCCACATCAGCCAGTGCTACCACCGGCGCATCGTTCACCCCGTCGCCCACGAAGGCCAGCCGGCGGCCTTCCGCCAGATACTGCTGCACGTAGCGGGCTTTGTCTTCGGGCAGCAGGCCGCCGTGCGCTTCGCTGATGCCCAGCTGCCGGGCCACGCGCTGCGTGATGCTGTCTTTGTCGCCGGAGAGCATGATGAGCCGCGTGATGCCATCGGCCTTGAGTTCCTGCACGGCACGGGCGGCATCTTCTTTGGGGGCGTCGGCCACGGTGAGGTAGCCAGCGTACTGGCCGTCCACTGCCACCACTACAATACTGTCGGCTACCTCGTCGATTTCGGGCGGGTAGGCTACACCGAACTTACTGAGCAGCCTGGCATTGCCGGCCAGCACCTCCTGGCCTTCCACCTGGCCCCGCAAGCCGTGGCCGGCTATTTCCTCTACTCCTTCTACTGCCGCGCCAGCCGCAGCGGCTCCGGCGTGGGCCACCACGGCCTTAGCAATAGGGTGCGTAGACTTGGCTTCCAGCGCACCGGCCAGCCGCAGCAGTCGGGCCGGCTCCACGCCCGGGGCTGGCTGCACCTGCTGCACCGCAAACACACCCTGCGTGAGCGTACCGGTTTTGTCCATTACTACGGTGTCTATTTCGCGCAGCACATCCAGAAAGTTGGAGCCTTTGAACAGAATGCCCGCCCTGGACGCGGCCCCGATACCGCCGAAATAGCCCAGCGGAATACTGATAACCAGCGCACAGGGGCAGGAAATCACCAGAAACACCAGCGCCCGGTACAGCCACGTGCGGAACGCATAGTCCTCGACCACGAAATACGGCACCACCACCAGCAACACCGCCAGCGCTACCACAATGGGCGTGTACACCTTGGCAAAGCGCGTGATGAACTGCTGGGTTTTGGCTTTGCGGCCCACCGCATCCTGCACCATGGCCAGAATCCGGGCGAGCTTGGTATCGGCGAAGGCGGCCGTGACGGAGACGTGGGCCAGGGTTTCCAGATTAATCATGCCGGCCAGCACGGCTTCGCCTGGCTGCTTGGTCTGGGGCGCCGACTCGCCCGTGAGGGCGGCCGTGTTGAAGGAGGCGGCCGCCGTCTGCAGCAGGCCATCCAGCGCCACTTTCTCGCCGGGCTTCACTTCCATCAGGTCGCCGGGCTGCACCTGCCGGGGGTCGAGCACCAACGGCTGCCCGTCGCGGAGCACCGTGACTTCGGTGGCCTGAATTTCTAGCAGCGCCCGGATGCTGCGCTTGGCCCGGTTTACGGCAGCATCCTGAAACAGCTCGCCCACGGTGTAGAACAGCATCACGGCCACGCCTTCCGGGTATTCGCCAATGGCAAAGGCGCCCAGCGTGGCAATGGTCATGAGCAGAAACTCATTGAACACGTTGCCGGATGGAATGCTCAGCACGGCAGCCTGCATCACCTTCCAGCCCACCAGCAGAAATGCTACCCCAAACCACACCAGCCGAACATATCCGCTGAAAAACCCCACCCCAAAATAGTCCAGGGCCAGGCCCGCCAGCAACAGGCCCAGGCTGATGCCGGGCAGCAGATACGGATGGTCGCCGGCCGGTCCGTGGTCATGGTCGTGGTCGTGGTCGTCGAAGCTCAGGTCGTCGTGCGAGTGGCCGGCGTGGTCGTGGCCGGGCACATCGTGGCCCTGGGGCTGGGCGGCGGCTTCGGGCGTGAGCTGCTCCCGGTTTAGCGCCCCTACGTTTTCGGGCTGGGCCTGCTTGGCGGTATTGAGCTCTTCGTTGAGGTTGCGGGAGGTCGGATCAGGCATATAGAGAAGCAGAAGCTGTGCCGGCCCAAAAGGCTGGCAGCAGACAATACGTATCTGTCTACGCAGAAAGTGCGGCGCTGTAGGGCCCGCCGATTAGAGCTGACCGCTGCGAGCTGCTTCAGCCACTACTCTGCCGCCGCCGGAGCAGCTCGCAGCGGCCCGGGCAGCCGCACTACGCAGATGCCGGGAGCCCGCAGCCACGCCGCTTGCGCCAGCCTTTCCAGCCCGATGGTGCCGGTGAGGTAGTGGCCGCGCGTGCCGGACCGGAACTGCTCGTGCAGCTGCCGGAAATCGGCTTCGTTAGGAGCTGCCGCATCTGTAAATGTTACCAATATCTCAAGCTCGGCTGCTGAGGGCGCCAGCGCCAGGTGCGCCTGCTGGTGCAGCTTTTTGTATTCGTAGCGGTAGCCGTAGGTCAGGGCCGACAGGTCGGAAAGCACGGCCGACGCGGTAGGAAAAGCACCGGCTCCGCGGCCCAGAAAGAACTGTCGGTCGGCGAAGCTGCTTTGGGTGATGAGGCCGTTGTACTCGTCCTGCACGCGGGCCAGCTCGTGCTCCGGCTTCACGAGCATGGGCAGCACGGCCGCCGCCACCGAGCCGTTGCCGGGCAGGCGCCGCGCTTCCGCCACCAGCTTCAGCGCATAGCCCTGCTCTTTGGCGTAGGCAGTAGCCAGCGGACTGATCCGGTCGATGCCGATGGTGAGCAGCTGCGTGGGCGCCACCACCAGCCCGAAAGCGTGGGCCAGCAGCAGCACCAGCTTGTTGCGCGCATCAAGGCCTTCCACATCAAGAGCCGGGTTGCTTTCGGCGAAACCCAGGGCCTGCGCCTGGCTCAGCGCCTGCTCAAACGACAGCGCGTCGTGGTGCATGGCCGTGAGAATGTAGTTGGTAGAGCCGTTGATGATGCCTTCCACCGATTCGAGCAGGTCGTTGTCGTAGTATTCCTCCAGATTCCGGATGACAGGCAGGCTGGCACAGGCGGCGGCTTCGTAGAGCAGTGGCGTACCCGTTTGGCGCTGCAGGTCAATCAGCTCGGGCAGGTGCTCGGCCAGCATCTTCTTGTTGGCCGTCACCACGGCCTTGCCGCGCCGCAGCGCCTCCGTCACGATGCGGTAAGCCTCGTCGGCGTCATCAATCAGCTCCACTATCACGTTGAGGGAGTCGTCCTGCAGCAGGTCGTGGCGGCTGTAGGTGAAGAGGCCGGCGGGCAACGGGCGCGGTTTGGCGCGGTCCTTCACCCCTATGCGGCCGATGCGGGCGCGCAGGCCGGGCGTGCGCGCCAGCACCGTGTGCAGGCCCTGGCCCACTACCCCAAACCCAAACAGGCCGATGCGAATGTCTTTGCGGATCATGGGCAGCAGCTAAAAGGGCAGACGACTATGCAACGCCGCATGAGGCGCGGCCGCGGCTACCGAAGCGGCCCGGGCAAGCAGGCACCGGAAAAAACGCGAAACAGGGATTGAAACAGGCATAAGTCAGAGAGTTTACGTGCGTGAAACGCGCAGCCCGCCCAAAGCACCTGATCAAGATTTCCCACCGAAAGGGCACAAAAAAAGCCCTTCCGACAAGACAGAAGAGCCGCCCCTACTGAAACATAGGGCCTCAATTCAGCTTATCTTCTTCCGGGCCCACCGAAGTAGGCCTGAAACAGGATTTAGCACCTGGTATTGCTACTGGTTGCTAAGGCATCATAGGGCCTGTCCCTCCGCCTTTCTTGATAAGTGCCCCAAGCCGGGGCGCGGGCCAAATATACAACCCAAACCCCTCGGCGCAAGTATGCCGCTCTGGACGGTGGCTGCCGGTATTGGGCACGGCAGCTTTCGTCATTTGGCCGGCGTTCTGGCTTTCTGTTACCTTTGAGTCCGCAAATTCCCCACCCCACAACACAACCCCTACCCCTACCGCATGGCACGAGTGGAAATGACGATGCCCAAGATGGGCGAATCCATCATGGAAGGCACCGTCCTGAAATGGCTCAAACAAGTAGGTGACACCATCGAGCAGGATGAATCCGTGCTGGAAGTCGCCACCGACAAAGTCGATACCGAAGTGCCCGCCATCCATGCCGGTGTACTACAGGAAATCCTGGTGCAGGAAGGCCAGGTAGTAGCGGTAGGTGCGCCCATTGCTATTGTAGAAACCGACGCGGCCAGCGCTGGCGCATCGGCTCCGGCCGCCGCCCCTGCTGCTTCGGCCCCCGCCGACAACGGAGCGGCCGACGTGCCTTACATGCCCGAAGCCGGCACGCCGCAGCCCGTAAGCGCACCCGCCGCGCAGCCCCAGACCGGCCGCTTCTACTCGCCGCTGGTGCTCAGCATTGCCCGCGAAGAAGGCATTTCGATGGCCGACCTCGACTACCTGCCCGGCACCGGCAGCGAAGGCCGCGTTACCAAGAAAGACATCCTCGACTATGTGGCCGCCGGCAAAAAACCGCTGAATGCTTCGGCTTCGGCCCAGCCTCAGGCTGCTGCACCGCAGGCTGCTCCCGCCGCTGCTGCTTCCGCACCAGCTGCTGCCCCGGCTCCGCAGCCGGCCGCCGCTCAGCCAGCTGCCCCCAAAGCCGCGCCTTCGGTGAACGGCAACCAGGAGCTGATTGAAATGGACCGTATGCGCAAGATGATTGCGCAGCGCATGGTAGACTCGAAGCGCATTTCGCCGCACGTTACGTCCTTCGTGGAGGCCGACGTGACGGACATCGTGAACTGGCGCAACAAGCACAAGGATGCCTACAAGAAGCGCGAAGGCGAAAACCTCACCTTCACGCCCATCTTCATCCAGGCCATTGCGCGCGCCATCCAGGATTTCCCGAACATCAACGTGTCGGTGGAAGGCGACTACATCATCAAGAAGCGCGACATCAACGTGGGTGTTGCTGTAGCGCTGCCCTCCGGCAACCTCATCGTGCCGGTTATTCACAACGCCGACCAACTCAACCTCAACGGCCTGAGCAAGCGGGTGAATGACCTGGCCAACCGCGCCCGCGCCAACAAGCTGAAGCCCGAGGATCTGGAAGGCGGCACCTATACCGTGTCCAACGTAGGCTCGTTCGGCAACGTGATGGGCACGCCCATCATCATGCAGCCGCAGGTGGCCATCATGGCTGTGGGCGCCATCAAGAAGAAGCCAGCCGTGATTGAAACGCCGCAGGGTGACCTTATCGGCATCCGCCACTTCATGTTCCTGAGCCACTCCTACGACCACCGCGTGGTAGACGGCTCGCTCGGCGGGCAGTTTGTGCGCCGCGTGGCCGATTACCTGGAGCAATTCGACCCGAACACGGCTATTTAAGCTGCTGTACTTACTGGAAAGCCCGTCGTTCCGGCGGGCTTTTCTTTTGACCAACCCATTATGAAAAACGTCATCACCCTGGGGGCGCTGGTTATTTCGCTGGCCCTGATTGTGTTTCTGTACCTGCGCCTCTCCGACGCCGAGCAGAAGCTGGCCGCCGCTGAGCAAAACGCCAAAGACTGCATGCAGGTCACGTTTCAGCTGCAGAACAAGCTCACGCAGGCCACCCGCGGCACCGCCCCCGACAGCGCCAAGGTCCGCAATTAGCCAGCTAACTATACGCCACAAAAAAGCCCGACCTTTCTCAAGGCCGGGCTTTTTTGTGGCGTAGTTACTCAGGTTTAGGGACGGCCGCCGCTGGGGCCCTGCGCGGGCGTGGCGCCGGCGCCGTTGCCACCGTCGCCGCCATCCTTCAGGTCGTCGTTGTTGACGGAGCGTTTGCGGCGGGTGGGCGCCATGCTCATTTTACCGATGCGGTAGCTCACGTTCATCCGGAAGCCGGTACGCCGGAGCACGTTCACGCTGTTCTGGTCGAGGAAAGGCGTGCTGATGGAGTTGCGGATTTTGTTGGTTGGCGTGAAGAAGTTGTCGGCCCCGAAACCGATAGAGCCTTTCTTATCGGCGAAGTCCTTCTTCACCCCCATGCTGTACACCCCGAAGCCGCCCTGGTAGCCCTGCAGCTGCACCTGCCGGCCGCGGTAGAACGCAAAAGCCTGCAGCCCCCAGCCTTTGGTGAAGGCGTAGCCGCCCATCATCCGGCCGCTGGCCACCCAGCCTTCGTTGCTGGCGGCGTAGAGCGGGCT
Organism: Hymenobacter psychrotolerans DSM 18569; assembly: GCF_900142395.1. Lineage (GTDB taxonomy): Bacteria > Bacteroidota > Bacteroidia > Cytophagales > Hymenobacteraceae > Hymenobacter > Hymenobacter psychrotolerans. The sequence continues at coordinate 134,008 of NZ_FRAS01000006.1, forward strand.
CGAAATGTTGTTGTCGAGGGTGGCGTAGTACAAGTCGGCACCGCCTCCCAGCGTCAGCTTGTTGTTGATGTTGATATTGGCGTTCAGGCTGCCCCCGTAAGCGTTTTCCGTCCCGATGTTGGCGTACGTCGTCCGCACGATGGCCCCGTCCTGGGTGCGAATCGGCTGGATGGAGCCGTCGGTGTTGCGCGCGAAAACCGAGAAGTTGAGCGAAGTCTGCTTGATGAACGTGTTGTAGCCCAACTCGTAATTGTTGGTGTACTCGGGCCGCAGCAGCGGGTTGCCCTCACTGGTGCTTACCTGGTTGGGCACCTGGCGGTTGGGGTTCAGAAACTGCAGCGAAGGACGCTGAATGCGGCGGTTGTAAGCGGCTTTCAGCACGTTGCCGTTGGCCAGCTTGCGCGACAGGTTCACGCTGGGTACCAGCACCCCATACGACGGAATGGAAGGCCCGTTTTCGGTGCGGAAGTTGGCGTCGATGGTGGTGTACTCGTAGCGGGCGCCGGCTTTCAGCGTGTAGCTTTTCAGGAAGCTGAGCGTGTACGAGGCATACGCCGCCGCTACGTTCTGGTTGTAGTCGAATACGTTCGAAAGGTTGGTGCCGGCCTGCGGCTGCCCGTTGAGCAGCGTGGTATAGTCGCTGTTTACGCGGCGCATGATGTCCTTGGCCCCGAATTCGAGCAGCTGGGTTTTGCTTAGCGGCGTCTGGTAGTCGGCCTGCAGCGTCACTTCCTGGTTGTAGCTGTCGTTTTCGTTGCGCAGGTTGTCACCGATGTCTTCGCCGCTCAGAATCAGGTTGGTGAAGTTGTTGGTTCGCGTGTTGCGGCTGTACTGGGCCAGCAGGCTGAACTCGCGCTGGGGCGTTTCGAACGTGCGCGTGTAGTTGAGCGTGGCATCCAGCGTGTTGGAGTTGTCCAGCACCTTGATGTCGCGCAGGCTGGATATCGGCAGGCGCCCATCAATATAGCTGATGTTAGTGCTTTGGTCGTCCTGATAGTTGGAGCCGTTGCGCAACCCCAGCTGCACCGAGGCCGACAGGAAGTTGTACTTGTTGATGTCGTAGTCCCAGCCCAATGAGTAGCGCCCGAACAGGTTCTGGTTGCGGGTGTCGGCGGCCTGCACGGTGCGGCTCAGCAGCTCGCGGTTGCCCGGGTCCTCATCCTGGATGGAATAGGTCTGCTGCTCGTTGCGGAAGCTGCCGGGCGTATTGTACTGGCCCCGGCCGCCGCCGCCCAGCGAAAAGCCCATCTTGCCTACCCGGTACGAGGCGCTCAGGCCCAGGTCGGAGCTGCGCAGCCCCACGCTGGAGCGCAAATCCAGCGTGAAGCCCTGCAGGTTGTTCTGCTTGGTCACGATGTTGATGATGCCGCCCGAACCTTCCGCGTCGTACTTGGCCGAGGGCGAGGTAATCACTTCCACCGACTTGATCTGGTCGGCCGGAATCTGCTTCAGGGCATCGGCAATGCTATTGGCCGAGATGGTACTGGGCCGGTTGTTGATGAGCACCCGGATGTTGGAGCTACCGCGCAGGCTCACGTTCCCGTCGAGGTCCACGGAGAGCATGGGCACGCGCTTGAGCACGTCGGTAGCGTCGCCACCGCGGGTGGTTTCGTCCTTTTCGGCGTTGTATACGGTGCGGTCCACCTTCTCCTCTATCAGGCTGCGCTGGCCTTCCACCAGCACGTCTCCCAGCTTCTGCGCCGACGATTCGAGCGTGATATCGCCCAGCGCTACCGTGTTGCCCGCGTCGGTAATCACCACGCCGGTCTTCTCCACGTTCTTGTAGCCGATAAAGCTGATCTGCACGGTGTAGGTGCCGGCGGCTATGCGCGGAATCGAGAATTTGCCGTTGTCGTCGGCGGAGGTGCCGTCTATGGCTTTGCCGGTGGCCGGGTTCAGCAGCACCACGGTGGCGTAAGGCACCGGCTGCTTGGTGGCGGCATCCGTGATGACACCCGTAATTCGTCCGGAGCCTGCCTGCGGGGCGGCCTGGGGGGGCGCCTGGCCGGGGGCACCAGCCGGGCGCATAGCTCCTGCAGGCCGTTCGCCCTGTGGCATCTGTGCCCAGCCCAGTCGGCCAGCCGTGGTGAGAACCAGAACGAGGAAAATCTTTTTCATGAACTTCTATTGAAAGATGCCGCCCGGCAAACCGGCGCGGCGTTATGGCTGCTCTATTGTTGGCGCGAACTTACCTCAGGTGCCAAAGGCCCGAAAATCAAACCGACTAACCAGCAGTTTCTGCCCCTGAAAACCCACAAATCATCCGCTGGTTTCGCCAGCCAGCCGAAGCCACAGACACGCTTTTGCCGGCAAGGTTGGTTGAGCATCGGTTTTTTTTGGTTTCAGGTACCCGCTACGGCTGTGGCAAACAGAAAGGCTCCGGCTGAGTAGCCGGAGCCTTTCTGTAAATGGTTGACGGCACAGATTAAAAGATGTCCTCCATGTCCTCCAGCGCCGCCAAGCTCTGCTCCAGGGCCGTGATTTTGGCTTCGGCGTCGGCCAGCTTCTGCCGCTCGCGCTCCACCAGGTCGGCTTTGGCGTTGGCCACGAACTTCTCGTTGGCCAGCTTCTTCTGCACCGAATCCCGGAAACCCTGCGCGTACTCCAGCTCTTTGGTGAGGCGCTCCTTCTCGGCGCCCAGGTCAATCTGGCCTTCCAGCGGCACAAAAAACTCCGCGCCACCTGATACGAAGCCCACCGAAGCCGCCGGCGCCGCATCCACCACCGAAATTTCGGTGAGGGCGGCCAGCTTCCGGATAATGCCGTCGTAGTCCTGCAGCAGCTCGGCGTCCTCGGTTTTGGCGGCCAGCGTCAGGGGCTTGTTGGGACCCAGGCCTTTCTGGTTCCGGATGGTGCGCACGCCCGCTACAATGTCGAGGGCGCGCTCCATGCGGGCCAGCGGCTCGGCGCTGCCGGCTACAGGCTGCGCCTTGGGCCACGCCGCTACGCATACATAGTCCTTGGGGCCCCGCTCCGCCAGCTCGTGCCAGATTTCTTCCGTGATGAAGGGCATGAACGGATGCAGCAGCTTGAGCAGCGTTTCGAGGAAACCGGTGGTCAGGCGCAGCGTTTCGGGGTCAATCGGGGCCTGGTAAGCCGGCTTGATCATCTCCAGATACACCGAGCAGAAGTCGTCCCACACCAGCTTGTACACGGTCATCAGCGCGTCGCTCATCCGGAACTTCTCGAAATGCTCGTCCAGCTCGGCCAGCGTGGTCTGCAGCTTGGCTCCGAACCACTCCACGGCCTTCTCATTCACGAAGGGCAATGCGGCGTCTACTTCCCAGCCCTGTGTAAGGCGGAAGGCGTTCCAGAGCTTGTTGGTGAAGTTGCGGCCCTGCTCTACCAGCTTAATATCGAACAGCAAATCGTTGCCGGCCGGCGACGAGAACAACATGCCGGTCCGGACGCCGTCGGCGCCGTACTGCGCAATCAGGTCCAGCGGGTCGGGCGAGTTGCCGAGCTGCTTGCTCATCTTGCGGCCCTGGTCGTCGCGCACGATGCCCGTGAGGTAGACGTTGCGGAACGGCACTTCCTTGCGGTATTCCAGCCCGGCCATAATCATGCGCGCCACCCAGAAAAACAGGATTTCCGGGGCCGTTACCAGGTCGTTGGTCGGGTAGAAATAGTTGACATCGGCGTTGTCGGGGTCCTTGAAGCCGTCGAACACCGAAATCGGCCACAGCCACGACGAAAACCACGTATCCAGCACGTCCTCGTCCTGGCGCAGGTCCGAGAGCTGCAGGGCGTCGTTGCCGCTCTGTGTGCGGGCCAGCTTCAGGGCTTCCTCGGCGTTCAGGGCTACCACAAACGTGCCATCGGGCAGGTAGTAGGCCGGAATGCGCTGGCCCCACCACAGCTGCCGCGAAATGCACCAGTCGCGCACGTTCTCCATCCACACCCGGTACATGTTCTTGAACTTGGGCGGGTGCAGCTTGATTTCGTCGGTTTCCACGGCTTCCAGCGCCGGCTTGGCCAGGTGCTCCATTTTCAGGAACCACTGCAAGCTCAGGCGCGGCTCAATGACGGCGCCGGTGCGCTCCGACGTCTGCAGTACGCTGGCGTACTCCTCCACCTTCACCAGATGGCCGGCTTCCTGCAGGTCTTTCACGATGTTGCGGCGGGCCGCAAACCGGTCCTGGCCCACGTACAGCTCCGCCTTCTCGTTCAGCGTGCCGTCGTTGTGGAGGATATCAATTACCGGCAGGTTGTGCTTGAGGCCCAGCTCGTAGTCGTTCAGGTCGTGCGCCGGCGTCACCTTCAGCGCGCCCGTCCCGAAGTCGATGCTCACGTACTCGTCCAGAATCACCGGAATTTCGCGGCCCAGCAGCGGAATCCGCACGTTGGTGCCGTGTAGGGACGTGTAGCGCGGGTCGTTGGGGTTCACGGCCACGGCCACGTCGGCCATGATGGTTTCGGGGCGCGAAGTAGCAACGGTCAGAAACTGGCCTTCCTGCCCTACTACTTCGTAGCGCAGGTGGTACATTTTGGCCATCGTGTCCTTCGGAATTACTTCCTCGTCTGACAGCGCCGTGCCGCCTTTGGGGTCCCAGTTTACCATCCGGATGCCGCGGTAAATCAGGCCTTTCTGGTGCAGATCCACGAACACGCGCAGCACGGCCTCGGTCAGCTCGGGCTCCATCGTGAAGCGCGTCCGGTCCCAGTCGCAGGAGGCGCCCAGCTTCTTGAGCTGCTCCAGAATGATGCCGCCGTACTTCTCCTTCCACTCCCAGGCGTGTTCCAGAAACTGCTCCCGGGTCAGGTCCTTCTTCTCGATGCCTTTCTCCTTGAGCAGCGCCACCACCTTGGCCTCCGTGGCAATGGAAGCGTGGTCGGTGCCGGGCACCCAGCAGGCTTCCTTGCCCTGCATGCGGGCGCGGCGCACCAGCACATCCTGAATGGTGTTGTTGAGCATGTGGCCCATGTGCAGCACGCCCGTCACGTTGGGCGGCGGAATCACAACCGAATACGGCTGTTTGCGGGGGTTGGCCTTGGCTTTGAAGAAGCCCTGCTCCTGCCAGCGCTGATACCATTTGGCTTCAACGTCGGCCGGCGTATAGGTTTTGGCGATAGACATCGTCAAGCGAAAAATCGGTTGGAATTAGGCGCAAAAGTAGGCATTTCACGGGGCTCCGCAGATAGTCTTCTTATTCATGCTCCACCCGGCCCTTGGCCTGTTCAGAGACCTATTTTCCCAAATCGGCCTTCTCGTGGAGTTTTCAAGTAAATTTACCGCTGCACCACAGGCCGGCATCCGTCGGCCGTGGCAACCATATAGCTAAATTGCGCATCCTCTCTTCACCTCAGCCCCTGCGCCTGCTATGGCCGCTTTATTTAAATTCCGTAAATCTTCGCCGGTAGCGCCGGCGGCCAGTGTGGCCGCTGCGCCGGCTCCGGCTCCGCCTACTGTAATGCCCTCGGCCGGCACGCTGCGCGTCGGGATGGGCCAGCTGCTGGTGGAAGGCGGCGAGCCCGACCGCAACCTGGAGCGCGCGGCCCTGATGATTGCCGAAGCCGCCCAGCAGCACTGCGACGTGGTGCTGCTGCCAGAAACCCTCGACTTTGCCTGGACTCACCCCAGCGCGCTGGCCGAAGCGCAGCCCATTCCCGGCCGCTACTCCGACCTGCTGTGCCAGGAAGCCGTGCGCCATCAGCTCTACATCTGTGCCGGCCTGACGGAGCGCGCGCCGGACGGCCGCAACTATAATGCGGCCATCCTCATCAACCCGGCCGGCGAAATCATCACGAAGTACCACAAAATCAACCTCCTGACCGTGGAGCAGCCCTACTACGCGGTGGGTCAGACGCTGAACGTGGTGGATACGCCTCTGGGCAAAATCGGGGTCAATATCTGCGCCGACAACTTCCTCGATGGCCTCAGCATCGGGCACACGCTGGCACGTATGGGGGCCGAGTTTATTCTGTCGCCCTCGTCCTGGACCGTCGATTATTCTATCACGGAGGAGGACGACCCGTACCGCGAGAAATGGGTGAAGCCGTATTCCATTCTGGCTAAGCTGTACAACGTGACGGTAGTGGGCACTACCTCGGTCGGCTATATTGTGGGCGGGCCGTATGAGGGCAAGAAAAGTGTGGGCTGCTCGCTGGCCGTAGACGCTTCGGGGGTGCGGGCGCAGGGCACGTTCAACGAATTTGCCGGCGACTTGGTAGTGGCCGACCTGCCGCGGCCGGTGCGGGCCGAAAAGGGCACACAGATTGGCGAGATGCTGCTTCGCAAAGGCTTCCGGTTTGATGTGTTGCCCGACTAATTTTTACCAGATTGGTTGGTTTTAATGCCTCTTTAATATGAGAAAATGACCTTGCAGCCTCTCTGTCCCTCTTCCCTACCTATTGCATGACCCAACTCTACCAACAGTGCACCCGCTGCATCATGGATACCACCGTGCCCGGTATCCGTTTTGATAAGCGGGGTGAGTGTAATTTTTGTGCTGTACACGACCACATGGACCGGGCCTTCCCGCTGGGCGAGGCCGGCCGCCGCAAAGTGCAGGAAATAGCCGCCGACATCAAGCAGCTTGGCAAAGGCAAGAAATACGACTGCGTGCTGGGCGTCAGCGGGGGCCGCGACTCGTCTTTCACGCTCTGGTACTGTGTAGTAAAGCTGGGGCTACGGCCGCTGGCGGTGCATTTCAACGACGGTTTCGGCAACCCAGTGGCGGGCGAAAACATGATTAAGGCCTGCCGCAAGCTGGGCGTGGAAATGCGCACCATCACCTCCGACTGGCGCGAATCCAAGGACCTGAAAATTGCTTTCCTGAAAGCCTCCACCCCCGATATGGAGGAAGGCACCGATGTGGGCATTGCCACGGCTCTGTATGGCGTGGCCGCCAAGGAAGGCATTCAGCGCATCATCATCGGGCAGTCGTTTCGGACGGAGGGCATTGCGCCGCTCACCTGGAACTACCTCGATGGCAAGTACCTGAAGGCTGTGCACCAGCAGTTCGGGACGGTGCCGCTGCGCCCCTGGAAGGCCGAAGACCCCGGCTTTCACCTCGACATTCCGCAGATGTTCTACTACGCCTTCGTCCGCCGGATCAAGACGGTAACGCTGCTGTACCACATCGACTATGTGCGCGCCGATGTAGACGAGCTGCTCGAGCGTGAGCTGGACTGGGTGAACCCCGGTGCTCACTACTTCGACGACCTGTACCAGAGCGTCATCTACTACCTCAACCGCACCAAGTTCAACATCGACCGGCGCCTGTTCAACTATTCGGCGCTGGTGCGCTCGGGCCAGATGCCGCGCGAAACGGCACTGGAGCGCGTCAGCCACGTCAATAAGATTGAGGACGAAAAGGTAATTGCGCTATGCATTAAGCGCCTGGGCCTGACGCGGGAAGAGTTTGAGCAGATTGTGGCCACGCCTCCCAAAACGTTCCGCGACTACCCCAACAACTACTCCCTGATTCGGCGGCTGCGCTGGCCCATCAAGGTGCTGAGCCGCATGAACCTGATTCCAGAATCGGCCTACGACAAGTACTTCAACTGCGGCACCTAAGACCACGCTAAGACCACGGATTTTTCGGATGAGTCGGATTTTGGGGACGGCATCTGCTTCCAAACTTCCGGCCGGCTACCCAACAACAAAGGCTTGCCAGTAGGCAAGCCTTTGTTGTTCAGAAGAAAACCACACGTCCAATCGTCTACAAAATCCGACTCATCCGAAAAATCCGTGGTCTTAGGCGTGCAGCCACTCTTTCTTGGCAATCAGCTTCTCCTGCGACTCCCGGTAGTCGGGGTCATCTACGCAGCAGTCAACGGGGCATACGGCGGCGCACTGCGGCTCCTCATGGAAGCCCACGCACTCCGTGCACTTGTCCGACACGATGTAGTAGTACTCGTCGGAAACGGGGGTTTGGGGCGCCACGCCCGATACCGTCTGGCCACCATCAACGGTTACCTCTTTCAGGGTCGTACCATCGGCCCAGCGCCAGGCAGCGCCGCCCTCGTAGATGGCAGTATTCGGGCATTCCGGTTCGCAGGCACCACAGTTGATGCACTCGTCGGTTATCATGATGGCCATAGCCGTGGAATCAGTTTGGTGAGAAATCTGAACGTTATAACGCAAAAAAAGGCCACAGGGCGGCCGGTTCAGCAAGCAAAAGTAGAAACTAACTCGTAGCGTTGCGAGTTTTTTGCTGACACGCCCCCCGGATACGGCCCCGCCGGCCAGCGAAACCCCACGTTTGCCGTTCTTGCAGCCGTGCGGCAGGCGCTTTTCTGCTACCTCACTTTCGCTTATGAACCACCCCGACCGACTCGCGGCCTTTATTTCTCTGGGCCGGCACCTGCGCCAGCTTTCCGACGACGACCTGACTGCCCTCTCCGCCCGGACCCGCAACCAGAACGCCTGGTTCGACCGCCCGAATGTCGTTTCGGCCATCCGGGGCATTGCGGAGCTGCTCGAAGAAGAACCGCTGACCAAATGGGCCGCCCGCTACCCCGCCGAGCCCGCCACGCCCCGCCAGGTAGGCGTGGTAATGGCCGGCAATATCCCGCTGGTGGGCTTCCACGATGCGCTGTGCGTGCTGCTCAGCGGCCACGTGCTGCTGGCCAAACTCAGCAAAGACGATACGCTGCTCATGCAATGGATTCTGGGCGAGCTGCAACGCCTCGAGCCCCGCTTCACCGACCAGATTCAGGTGGTAGAGCGCCTCAATGCCGCCGATGCCTTCATTGCCACCGGCTCCGACAACACGGCCCGCTACTTCGACTACTACTTCGGCAAGAAGCCCCACATCATCCGGCGCAACCGCACCAGCGTGGCTGTGCTCACCGGCCGCGAGGAATCCCACGACCTGGGCCTGCTGGGCGAAGACATTTTCCGCTACTACGGCCTGGGCTGCCGCAACGTGAGCAAGCTCTACGTGCCCCTGAACTACGATTTCTCGCCCCTGCTCGACTCGCTGCAGCCGTGGCACCACATCCCCGACCACCACAAGTACCAGAACAACTACGACTACAACAAAAGCATCCTGCTCGTCAACCGCGTGCCGCACCTCGACACCGGTTTTCTGCTGCTCACGGAAAGCCCGCAGCTCGTTTCCCCGATTTCGGTGCTGCACTACAGCACCTATTCCAGCGAGGTAGATCTGGTAGATCAGCTGACCGATGTAGCCGCTCAGACCCAGTGCATTGTGTCGGCCGGCGGGCAGTGGGCCGGCAGCTTCCCGTTCGGGCGGGCGCAGTGTCCGGCCGTGTCCGATTATGCCGATGGCGTGGATACGATGGCCTTTTTGGCAGAATTGGCGTAAAATACAGCAGAACGGTAAGGCACGGTTTTCGCCCTCTGCTGTCCCGGTTCCTGTGGTATACGCCTCATGGATTCTTCATTGGCGGGCGGCCAATTTCCGCCCCGCTGCCGTTCCCTGACCTTTTAGCCTTTGACTTTTATGGCCCTGTCGCTCCCAACTCTCTCTGCCGAGGTAATCGATAAAGACCTCATTCCGAGCCTGCGTTTCCCCCACGATGATGTCCTGACTGACCCGGACGATATCAAGCAGCGCCGCCACGATGCGGAACGCGCCACCAGCCTGGGCAACAACTACCAGGGCAAGCTCGATATCTACTTCCAGACCGCCGATGGCGCCGTGAAGCGCGTGTACACCACCATCTGGGCCACGCATCAGGAGTATCTCACCCTGAAGTCCGGCATCACGCTGCCGCTGCACGCCGTGCTGGCCTTCGACTTCTACTAGCCCCAGGCTGCTGCCCGATTTCACATAGTACGCCGTCTGTTCCGCAACAAAAAAGGCGCTTCCCAAGGGAAGCGCCTTTTTTGTTGCGGAACAGATGGTATAACCAAGCAAGTACCAGCGCCTTCGACACGAACTCCACCCTGTTCGACACGAGTCTCGGGCCGTTCGAGAGGAGGCTCCGCGCTGCCTGGCACCTCCGTGCGGCGGCAGCAGCTTAGATGCGGTCCAGGGTTTTCTGGATCAGGTCGTTGACCACGTCTTCGGTGTTGGTGGCGAATTCGCCGGTGGCGCGGTTGGCCACAATAGCGTTCAGCGACACTACTTCGTGGCCCAGCATTCGGCCCAGGGCGTAGTAGCCGGCCGTTTCCATCTCGAAGTTCGTCAGGCGGAATTCGCCCTCCGCGCTGTCGTAGCGGAAGTTCTGGAACTGCTGAATCAGGTCGGGGATGCGCAGGTCGAGGCGCAGCACCCGGCCCTGCGGCCCGTAGAAGCCGGGGCAGGTCAGCGTGTTGCCCACGACCATGCCCGCGCCCAGCTGCTCACGCAGCAGGTCGGTGCCGCGCACGCAATACGGGCGGTAGCTCAGGCCCAACGCCTGCTGCACGCCGCTGGCCACTTCCACTTCCAGGCCGGTTTCCACCAGCGGATAAAACTGCATCAGCGAGTCGAGGCCCACGGCGTGCTCCGTCATGAGGTGCGAGCCCACCGGAATATCGGCCTGCAGGGCGCCGCTGGTGCCCACGCGCACAATGCGCAGCGCAATCCGCTCTTCCAGCGGCCGGGGCTCCCGCGTCACAAAGTCGATATTCACCAGCGCGTCCAGCTCATTGAGCAGAATATCGATGTTGTCGGTGCCCATGCCGGTGCTGATGACCGTGAGGCGCTTGCCCTTGTAGTAGCCCACGTGGGTCACAAACTCGCGCTTCTGCACCACCGTCTCCAACGAGTCGAAGTGCTGGCTGATAAGCGGCACCCGCTCCGGGTCCCCAACCGTGATGATGGTATCGGAAATGTGGTCGGGCTGCAGGTTCAGGTGGTAGATGCTGCCATCCTTGTTGAGGATAAATTCGGAGTCGGCGATGGGCATAGTGGGAGGGTATTAGGGGAAAAGGAAGGTGCAATGGTACTGAAAAACCGGGGTATGAGTTGCCGCCGAGCCGAGGCGGCCACGCAACAGAAAGGACCTTGCCGCGCCGGAACGAGTCGTGAAGACGACAGCCATTCCAGCAGGACAAGGTCCTGACCGGGTTAGTAAGGAAAGCCTACCGGACCGGGGCGCGGTAAGACAGCAGGCCCTGCTCGGGGCGGTAGTGGTTGCTGATTTTGGGATAGTTGCCGGTGCCGTCGTAGGGGCGCTTGTCGGGGTGCTCCTGGCAGGTGGTGGAGCAGGCGCCGTCCAGCTGCTGGCCGCAGGCTTCACAGAGCGGCACGTGGGCGTTGCAGTGCGGGTTGGCGCAGTTCACCATCCGGTCGGAGAGTGTGCCGCAGTAGTGGCAATGGCTGATGATGGTCGGATTGACGCTGTTTACGTCCACGGCCACCCGGCCATCAAACACGTAGCACTTGCCGTCAAAATCCTGGCCGCCGGCCTCCAGCCCGTACTTGATGATGCCGCCGTGCAGCTGGTACACGTCCTCGAAGCCCTGCTCCAGCAGAAAGGCGCTGGCCTTCTCGCACTTGATGCCGCCCGTGCAGTACGTCAGGATTTTCTTGCCCTTGTATTGCTCCAGCTCGGCCACCTTCTCCGGAAACTCGCGGAAGTTTTCGATGTCGAGGGTCACGGCGTTCTTGAAGCGGCCCAGCTCATGCTCGTAGTCGGAGCGCACGTCCAGCACCACCACGTCGTCCTGGTCTTTCAGGTCGCGGAACTCCTGCGGCGACAGGTGCACGCCGGTACGCTCATAGGGCTTGATGTGCGGCAGCCCCACGTGCACGATTTCCGGCTTCACGCGTACGTGCAGCTTCTGAAACGTATGCGCCACGGCGGGCTCTATCTTAAATTCCAGCGCCGCAAAGCGCGGGTCTTCTTTCACCAGCCGCATATATTCCGCGCAGTCGGCCACCGTGCCCGACACGGTGCCGTTCAGGCCCTCCGAAGCCACAATGATGCGGCCGCGCAGATTGAGGCGCAAACACAGGCGGTGGTGCTCGTCGCGGAACTGCTCCGGGTTTTCAATGGGAGTATAGCAGTAGTAGAGCAGAACGTGGTAGTCCATTTTCTTAAGTAGAAGTGAGATAGGAGAGCGTAGATCTGAGAAGAAGCAGGAAGCTTTGCTCAGCTCTAAACTCTATCTTCTAAGTTCTCAGGTTTATACTTTCTGAGCGGGGTTGCCGAACACGGTCTGGTTGGCGGGCACATCGGCCACCACCACCGAGCCAGCCCCAACGCGGGCCTTATTGCCGATTTTGACGCCGGCCACTATTACCGCTCCCGCCCCGATGAAGGCCTGCTCCCCCACCGTCACATCGGCGTTGAGGATAGCACCGGCCCCGAGCTGCGCGTAGTCGCCGAGTTCCGCGCGGGCTTCCACCACGGCGTTGGCCCCAATCAGGCAGCTGTTGCCCACTTTGGCAGCGCCTACCACCACGGCGTTGGCGCCCACCAGGTTACCGTGGCCCAGCCACGCATGCTCCGACACGCTGGCGCGCCGATGAATGGCATTCACGGGCACCGCCTGGTACTCGTTGTGCAGCATGTTGGTGAGGCTGCGGCGGCTGGCGGCATCTTCGGTAGCCACAAAAACCTCACACTTTTTACCCAGCAGCTTCAGCAGCTCCTTGTCGTCGGTGCTGCCCATCACGGGCACGTCAAACAGCTCGGTGTTCTGCAGCTTGGTATCGTCGTCGAGCAGGCAGTATACCACGACATCGTTAGAAAGAAAGGCGTCGAGGGCAGAAGTGCCCACCGTTTGGGCACCCAGTATGATGATAGGATTTTCCATGCGAAGCGAAAAGCGGCCAGCGGCCGGCAGAGTTCCAAAACGCAAATTTACGGATTCGTTTGCTCGTATGCCTCACCAGCGGCCCTACATTCCGAGGCGCCGCAGCCAGCGGGCAGCGCCAGGGTGCTGCAGTGCCAGCCACAGCAGATACGGCAGCAAAGCCACACGGTAGCGGTTGAGGGTGCCCAGGTTGGGGGTGCTGAGGCCCAGCAGCGCGGCCAGCAGCAGACAATACGCCAGCAGCGCCACCACCACTGCAAATGGCAGGCGGCCCGGCCGTCCCCGCACCGTTTCGGCGGCAGCCCACAGCAGCAGCACCAGCAGCAACAGGTTTTCGAGGCCGGCCGCCACATAGAGCGGACTGCTTCCTTCCCAGGGCCAGGGGCGGCTCAGGGCTGCCGCCACGGCCTGCGGGGTGTGTTGCAGCAGGCTTTCCCCGGTGGGCTGCAGGTTGGGGTACTCCAGGTGCGGGCCGTGGGCAGATTTCTGCTGCAGGGTGTGGTAGTTGATGAGCAGGCGGCTGGTAAACTTATTGAGGCTGAACACCGGGCTGATTTCGCCCAGCACCCAGGCCCCGCCCAGCAACCACCCGGCCATCAGCAGCACGGCCAGCCAGCGCCGGAGCCCCCCTAGCAGCCGCTCTGCCACCCGCAGCAGCCCCAGCCCCGACAAAGCGGCCAGCAGCAGCCCGGCAAAGAAAAAGCGCATCTGAAAGTGCAGCCCGGCCAGCAAGATGGCCAGCCCTAGCGTAGCTAAGCGCACCGGCCGGCCGCCGTAGAGCCAGCCAACCACCAGCGCCACCACAGCGGCGCCACTTCCCACCAGCAGGCATTCCTTCGTGATACCCGACGTCCAGTACACCACGCTGGGCCAGGCCAGAAAGCCAATCAGCATGGCACCGGCAGGCGTAGCGGGCCAGGCCCGGGCTACGGCCCGCACCAGCTCCCAGCAGGCCACGAAGCAAAACAGAGAGCAGTAAAGCCCGGTCAGGAAAGCACTGCCATTGGCGGCCAGCTGTACCCCCGACAGCAGCTTGATGAAGAACAGCGTGTTGGAAAACCCGTGAAACACAAGGTGCAGCCCCCCAAAATGGAACTCATCGGCGGCCAGCGTACGCAGCCAGGCACCCGGCTCAGCCCACAGCTGCTGGTTGAAGGCGCGCGACCAGGTCAGATAGTACTGGGGGTCGCCGCCGATGAAGTAGGTGGCTATGGCGCAGGCCAGCACCTTCAGGGCCAGCAGTGGCAGCAGCCACCGGCCCAGCAGCGGCTCGGCCAGCCGGGGCTGGAGCCAGCGCCACAGCAGCAGCAGCAGCCCGCTATTCAACACCACGGCCACAAGCAGCTGCCTCACCGGATGGCCATATTTCGTTGCAGAATCCGGCTTCCGATGGCACACTGCATGCAGCGGCGCGGCGCGCAGTAGCCCCGATGCAGCGCCAGCAGCCCCTGCGAGTCGGCGGCGGTGCGGTGCTCGAAGCCTTGTGCAGCATAGGCATCCGTCAGGCTGTTGTGCTCGGCCGGCAGCTGGCTGAGCAGCGCTACCGCGCTTTCTACCAGCTCCGGCTGGCCTACGTGCCGGGCATAGGCCACACGCAGCGGCACTACCACATTCGTAATCAGCACCTGCATGCTGCTTTTGCCCAGAGCGGGCACTTTGCCCGGCACGCCCGGCCGGTAGTGCCCACGCCAATACTCCGCGACGGGCGCCTGAAAAAAGCGCAGCAGCGTCGGTACGTCAGCCGCGGAAAGCAGGGCGTCGAACAGGGCGGGGCGGGCGTGCAGCACGGCGGCCAGCTGGGCCAGCCGTACCGGCGGGAAGTTGGCCGGGCGCATCCGCAGGAAGTTCCATTCGTGGGCGGCCAGGGCGGTGCCGTGCAGACTGTACTTGTGGCGCAGAAACTCAAACTCCTGCCGTAGCCCGGTCAGGTACGCGTCGGTGCGGGTTTCTTCGGTTTCGGCCAGGAAGCCGGCCTGCCCGAACAGCAACGCTTCCAGCTGCCGGGCATCGTGGCGGTGGCGGCGCACTATGGCCAGCGGCAGGGCCTTGGCCAGGCGCGCCAGCGGCTCGCTGTTTTTCTGAAACCCGAATGCCGCCGCCAGGGCGTGGTAGGCGGTGGCTTCCCAGTCCTGCCCCAACTGCTGGTGCAACTCAGCCACAACGGCCGCTTTCTGCTCTACCCGCTCCAGCAGGGCCCGCTCCGCCATACTAATTCTGGTGATATCCGGTACGCCGCCCAGCAATGGTACGCAAGGCAGTACCTCGGCCAATACGGGCACCGCCATCAGCCGCTCGTAGGTGCGCAGCAGCTCGGGTGCGAGACGTGGAGCCAGCGCCAAAGCGGGCACCTCACTCCCATCAAGGCGGCGCACGGGCTGGTCGGCTTCATACACGACGTGCAGCACCACCTGGTCGTATTTGGGGTCGTGCTGGTGGTGGTGGCGGTGCCAGTCGGAGGCGCGGATATGGATTTCCACCGCGCCGTTCCACTCCACTTCGCCCAGTTGCAGGCGGGCATTCAGAAAGTCGGGGCCGGCATCGGCGTTGCGCATACCGGGTTTGAGCACGGTTATCTGCTCGCCGCCCGTGGTGTGTAGCCCGGCTTTGTCGAAGTACTGATGCTGCCAGACATAGTGGAGGAAATCTTCTTGCATAGCGCCCTAGCTCAATATGAACGGACAAGATACAGCAATCAACATGTCTGGTTTTGTTTCGTTGGCAGCCCGGCGCACTGCCTTCTACACCAAACCGGCCCGCCTTTGCACGTAGCAGAAGCGGGCCGGTTTGGTGTAGAAGGCAGTCTAGCGCAGGTCAATCACCTTCACGCCTTTGTATTTGGCTTTATCGAAGTTGAACGTGGTAGCATCCACGGGCGCGTTCGGCACAAACTTGTTGATTTTGAAGGTATAGCGGTTGCCGTTCTTCTTGAACATCTGCCAGCTTTTCACAGCCTTATCCACCTTACCCACTTTCAGGCGCACCTTGAAAATCTGGTTGTTGCGGTCTTCGGGCGTCAGCTCGATTACGTCCACGGCCTCTCCGCCTTCCTTGGCTTCCTGCACGTAAGCGTACTTATAGCCTTTCTTGTAGAGCGTGTAGATCTGGGAAGGCGAAATTTCCTGGTCGTCGGTTTCAGCCTCCGAGATATTCACCTCGTTTTCCGATTTCATGTACGTCCAGACGGTTTTGCCATTGTTGATGACCTCTTGGCCGCTGATCTTCAACCGGAATTTCTGGCCGCTTACAGTGATATCACCGCTCATATTCTCCTTCACCTTGGTGGCGTCATTTTCCAGGGTCTGCGTGAAGTTCGCCCGGAAGGCCTTCATTGCCTGGTATTTGGCGCTCATCTGGTCGAGGATTTTGGCAGCCTTGGGGTCCTGCTGCGCCGAAGCGGCCGACACCAGCGACACGGACAGGGCAAGCAGGGCGAGGTATTTTTTCATTGCAAAAGGTGATTCGGTAGAATGAGTACAAAGACGTACAAGGGCCTGCTTTGTTTGGGCGCCAACAAAAAGAAGTTGAAAAACCTTCCCTATAGGCTCCAATGGCAGCATAAGCGCTTACTTCGGCAGTGTATTCAACAACTGTTCCAAACTGTACTCGTCGGGAATTAATACCTCGCGGGCCTTGCTGCCTTCAAACGGCCCCACAATACCGGCGTGCTCCAGCTGGTCGATGAGGCGGCCGGCGCGGTTGTAGCCCAGCTTGAGGCGGCGCTGCAGCAGCGAGGTGCTGCCCTGCTGGTGCGTGACAATGACGCGGGCCGCTTCCTCGAACATGGCGTCGCGCTGCGAGGGGTCCATGTCTTCCATGTCGCCGCTGCCGCCGCCACTTTCGCCCACCACTTCGGGCAGCAGATACGCATCGGGGTAGCCCTGCTGCTCCCCGATATAGTCGCAGAGGCGGTCTACTTCGGGCGTGTCGATGAAGGCGCACTGCACCCGAATGATGTCGGAGCCCTGCGAAATCAGCATATCGCCCTGGCCCACGAGCTGGTCGGCGCCGCCGGCGTCCAGAATCGTGCGCGAGTCGATTTTACTGGTTACCTTGAAGGAAATCCGGCACGGGAAGTTGGCCTTGATGATACCCGTAATAACGTTCACCGAAGGGCGCTGCGTGGCTACAATCAGGTGAATACCAATGGCACGAGCCAGCTGCGCCAGACGCGCAATGGGCGTTTCCACCTCTTTGCCGGCCGTCATCATCAGGTCGGCCAGCTCGTCAATCACCAGCACGATGAAGGGCATGAAGCGGTGGCCCTTTTTAGGGTTGAGCTTCCGCTCGATGAACTTGCGGTTGTACTCCTTCAGGTTGCGGCAGCCGGCATCCTTCAGCAAGTCGTAGCGCTTGTCCATCTCCATACACAAGGAGTTAAGCGTGTTCACCACCTTCTTGGTATCGGTGATGATGGCTTCCTCAGTGTCGGGCAGCTTGGCCAGGAAATGACGCTCAATCTTGTTGAAGATGCTCAGTTCCACCTTCTTGGGGTCGACGAGCACGAACTTCAGCGTGGCCGGATGGCGCTTGTAGAGCAGCGACGCCAAAATCACGTTCAGGCCCACCGACTTACCCTGACCGGTAGCACCGGCCATCAGCAAGTGCGGCATCTTGGCCAGATCCACCACAAACACCTCGTTGGTGATGGTACGGCCAAAGGCAATCGGCAGATCCATTTCGGTGTGCGCAAACTTTTCGGTAGCGAATACCGAGCGGATGCTCACCATTTCCTTCTTGGTGTTCGGCACCTCAATACCGATGGTGCCTTTGCCGGGAATCGGGGCAATGATGCGGATGCCCAGGGCGGCCAGGCTCAGCGCAATGTCATCTTCCAGGCTCTTGATTTTGGAGATGCGCACCCCGGCGTCCGGCACGATTTCGTAGAGCGTGACAGTGGGCCCGATGGTCGCTTTGATGCTGGCAATGTTGATACCGTAGTGCCCCAGCGTTTCGACGATACGGTCCTTGTTGGCTTCCAGCTCTTCCTTGGTCACCTGCGCTTTGGCCTGCCCGTAGTCGTTGAGTAGCTCCAGCGTGGGGTACTGGTAGCGCGAGAGGTCCAGTGTGGGGTCGTAGTTGACGGCCGGCATGGTGTCGGCGTCCTCATCGTCATCGGCAATGGATGCCATGTCGGCGCCAGCGGCGGGGTCCAGCTCGCCAGGTTTGGTTTCAATCTGAAAAACGGGCTGCTGTTGCTGAGTTGCGGGAGCAGCTACCGGCACAGCGGCTGCGGGCAGCGGTGCATTATCGTCCGCCAGATCAGCCAGGGAAAGCGGCGTAGGCACGCGTGGGGCGGCCACTGCCAGCGGCTCGGGGTCGGAGGGCGCCTCAATGGAGAAGCTGGGACCTTTGGCCGCCGCCGCTGCACCGCCTGCCGCTGCTGTAGCGGCGGCGCTGGCAGCACTCAGTGCCGCGCCGGAAGCGGCTACGCTCATCGGGACGGCGGCGCCGGCCATGCTGGCAGCGGCAACCGCGGGCACTGCCGGAGCCACGCTCAGCGGCGGCGAAGCCACGGAGCCAGTCGTTACGAAGGGGGCATCGGGCACCGTCAGGTCGTCGTCCTCTTCCTCTACTACCGGTTGGGGCAGCGGCCGGTTAGCGGCTACTGGTCGGATATCGCGCACGGTAATACCCAGGTCGGGTTCGTCCTCAGGGTCGTCCGGGGTGCTGGCGAAGGGAGTGGCTACGGCAGCCGTATTCATGGCGCGGGCCTGCTGGCTTAGCGGCGCAGTTTCTTCGTCGGCTTCTTCGTCTTCTCCACCAAAGCGGGGCAGCGTGATGGAGGTGACGTTGAAGAAGTACACCACAAAGGAAATCAGCAGGAAAGCCAGCAGCAGCACCGTGCCCCAGCCAATGAGGCTGTCGAGCCACAGCGCCACTTCGTAGCCGATGCCGCCGCTCAGAAAGTCGAGGCGGTAGCCCAGGTTGGGGTCGGCGTCGGGGGCCTGCATGGTGAGCACCACGTAGCCCAGCAGCACACTCAGCCAGCCCATAATGAACAGGCACAGCGCCAGCACATAGCTCACGGACACGCCGGCGCGCCGGAACACAATCTTGTAGCCGAGGAAGAAGACGATGGGAATGAGCGCAAACGCCGCCACGCCAAACCCCTTGTAAATCAGCGCCTGTGCAGCCATGGCACCCAACAACCCCAGCCAGTTGCCCGACTGTCGCCCGGCTTCCTTCACAGGAGTCTGGTCGAGGCCTTCCACCACGCTCTGGTCGGCGTGCCCGGTGAACAGGAACGAGAAGAACGCGAAGGTCAGGTAGAGCGAGCCAAGCAGAAAAAAGAACCCCAGAAACAGCTGAAAGCGCCGGTCACGCAGGAAGCCGAACATGCCGCCCAAGTTCAGAGAGGGCAGCTTCAGGGGCTTGCGGGGCGGCTTGGGGGCTGCCTTCGGCTCAGAAGCCCGCCGGTTTTCCCGGGGCGCCGCTACGGGTTCGGGCGCGGCCGCACGGGGCTGGTTCGCCCGGGTCGGCCGCGGCTCGTTGGCCCGGTTGACGGGAGTGGGGTCTTGCTTGTAGGTATTTTTTGCCATTCTCACGCACCAAAGGGCCAAATCTAGGTAATTCCGCTGAGTAACTAAGTAGCGGCGCGGCGCCGTAAGTATAGCAACAGACTGGTCATTTTGCTGTCAATAGCCAGCCGCTCAGCCACTCACCTCATACAGCCAGATCCGCCAATACGCCCCCGGCTGTTCGTATACCCCTACCAGCCGAAGCCCGCTGCGGGCCGGAGCCGCCAACTGCGCGGCCGAAAGCACATAGCGCCCGCCCAGGCGCTGAAAGGCCGCGGCATCGAAGGCAAAATCCTGCACCACCCGCCGCTGAAACGCTCCTACCCGGAAATCCTTGCCCAACTCCGCCGAAAACAGATAACAACGGTTGCCCCAGGCATCGAAGTAGTGGCGCAGCTCGGGGCTTTTGGCCAGCTCGCCGGCTATGAGCGGCCGAAAGCGGTGCTTGTAGGGCAGCGGGTAGTTGTTCTGGTAGGAATCGAGGGTGTAGAAGTCGTTGAGCTGTGCCACGGCCGGCGGCAAACCCAGGCAGGCCACCCGGTACTGCGCCGGCGCCAGCCCCGACTCGCGCCGGATAGCCTGCTGTATCTGCTGAAACAGCTGTGGTGCTACGTAGGCCGAGTAGTTGGGCTCGTGCGGACTCGGGCGACCGGCCAGCTCCCGTAGGTTGTGCTGCCATTCCGTGTTCATACTCAGGCCAATGAGCAGCTGCAGCCCCAGCACCAGCGCCTGCCAGCGGCCGGGCAGGTAGCGCAGAGCCAGCACCAGCACGCCAAACCACAGCAGGGGCGTCAGGAAGTGGAAACGACCGAAATTGAATGCCCCCAGCATGGGCAGCCAGGTTTGCCCCTGCGCCACCAGCTGCGGGTAGAAGCCACTGAACCCGGCCAGTCCCGCCAGCCCCAGCAGCCAGGGCCACAGCCGCTGCCACCGGGCCAGCCGTTGCCCGGCCGGGGCAAGCGCTACCGCCGCTACCACGGCCAGCAGTATGGCCACGCGCAGAAACCGGCTGGCGTGGTACTGGCCCATCAGGAAAAACTGGCCGGCACTGCGCAGCCCGGCCTGCAGGCCCAAAGGCGTCAGTTGGCTGAGGTCAAATTCCAGCCGGTGCGGTACAAACTGCTTCGCTATCAGCAGCGAGTAAAACAACGGCCACTCCACCAGCAGATACACGCTCAGCAGCAACACCAGCCCCAAAAACAACGGCAGATTCGGCCGGCGGGCCTGCCACCAGTCGTGCAGCCAGAGCACGCCCAGCGCAGCCAGCACAAACGGCCCTACGAATACAAACATGCTCCAGAGCGGAAAACCCGCTACCATAGCCCAATGCCACCAGCGCGCCGCCCGGCGCCGAATAGCCAGAAACGCCAGCAGCAGCGCCGGCTGCCCCAGAACCGACAGCCCGTACATGGAATACAGCGGCAGCACGGCCCAGCACAGCGCTACGGCGGCGGCCACCGTTTTGGCCCGCGCCCCGCCTTGCAGCTCCTGCCGCAGCAGCCCATACATCCCCAGCAGCCCCAGCAGCCGCACCAGCGCCTGCTGCGCCAGATAAGCAGCCCAGGGCGGAAACACCACGAACAGCCCCTGCCCCACATTCAGGCCGGAGCGCAGCGCATTCCGGGGCAGCCCTTCCATGATGGCAGGCACTATAGCCGATGGCCGATAATCAAATAATACCCCGTGACGGACAAGTAGATACGAAATATTCAATTCCGCATCCAGATTATCGTCGATTGTAACGTAACTATGCGCAAGTAGAATACCGTAAGGCAACAAAAACAGCAGCAAGCCCAGCAGTGCCAGTTGCAACGGTGAAAATCGGGGCAAACGAGTTAGTTTTCCTGGCACGCAAGTAAGTTTGCTGCAAAAGTACCCTGCCGCTCCGTTACGTCCGCCTTCACCTATTGCAATGCCCGATTAGGCTTCCTCCTACTCTTCTCCGCATTGCGAATATGTCCGACTCTCCTGCCTTCTCCACCGCGCAACAGCCGTTTTGCCGTGTAGAATTTGACACTTCCAACCACTGGCTCCGGGCTACGTGGCGGGGGTTTGTGAATCCGCAGCAAGCCCTGCAGAGCGTAGTTTCGCACCTGGACCTGCTCAGCAGTCCCATTCCGCCGTTTTTCCTGAACGACAACAGCCAGGTACTCAATCCGTGGTTCGACTCGCTGACGTGGCTGCGCTACGTCTGGGAGAGCACCAATACCTGCCCGCCGCCCTGCGTAGCCCATGTGATGCAGCCCGGCGCCAATGCCAACGTCGGCGACCTGGACGTGAGCTGGACTCGCCGGGCCGGCACGGAGCTGCAGCTGTTTGAGTCGGTGCAGGATGCCGAAGAATGGCTCCACAGCTGCCAGCGGCAGCACTTTTCCCGCACGGCCTAGCTCCGCGGGTGAAACGCCGTAATGACCTGCCGCAGATAGTCCCGGTCGAGGTGGGTGTAGATTTCGGTGGTCGTGATGCTTTCGTGGCCCAGCATTTCCTGCACGGCCCGCAGGTCGGCCCCGCCCTCTATCAGGTGCGTGGCAAACGAGTGGCGAAACGTGTGCGGGCTGATGCTCTTGCGCACTCCGGCTTTGTCGGCGGCGGCCTTAATGACGGTGAAAACCGTCACTCTCGATAGTTTGGAGCCGCGCTTGTTCAGAAACACAAAGTCCTCGTGGCCGGGCTTGATGTCGAGGTGGCAGCGGATACCCTGCAGATACAGGCCCACATGCTTCAGCGCGTCGCGCCCAATGGGCACCAGCCGCTCCTTGTTGCCCTTGCCAGTCACGCGCACAAAGCCCTGATCCACGTACACGTTGGAAAGGCGCAGGTCCGTCAGCTCGCTCACGCGCAGCCCCGATGAGTACAGCACCTCCAGCATGGCCCGGTTGCGGGTGCCCTCGGGCGTGCTCAGGTCGATGCCGTCGAGCAGTTGCACAATCTCCTCATAGCTGAGCGTGTCGGGTAGTTTGCGGCCGGTTTTGGGCGCTTCCAGCGTATCGGTGGGGTCCAGCGTGAGCAGGTCCTCCATAATCATGAAGCTGAAGAAGGCCTTGATGCCCGACAGAATCCGGGCCTGCGAGGTGGCACTCAGGCCTAACTCGCCCAAGTAGCCTAAAAACTCGCGCAGCAGCTCCGTCGTCACTTCTTTGGGCGAGTTGGGCAGGTGCCGTAGCTCCAGGAAGTGCCGCAGCTTGCCGGCATCGCGCACATAGGCCTCCACGGAGTTGGCAGAAAGTGACTTTTCGAGCTGCAGATAGCCCTCGAACTGCCGGAGCGTAACGGACCAGGTAGACATAAGGTGAGTGAATGAGTGAATGAGCGAGTGGATACGTGAGAAGCTTGTTTGGCAGACTGCCCCGCTGATATTTGTGCAAGTTTACTGAAGCCCGGCAAAGCAGACCTACGGATTGAGCGGTACCCGCTGATCCACTCATTCACTCATTCACTCATTCACTCATTGCTACATGCAGCTTCTTATCCTCAACGGCCCCAACCTGAACCTGCTGGGCCGGCGTGAGCCGGGCATCTACGGCACCCGCTCCTTCGACGACTACCTGCCTGAGCTGCGCGCCGCCTTCCCCGACATCACCATCGAGTATTTCCAGAGCAACCACGAGGGTGAGCTGCTCGACAAGCTGCACGAAATCGGCTACACCTACCACGGCATCGTGCTGAATGCCGGCGGCTACACACATACCAGCGTGGCTCTGGCCGATGCCGTAGCAGCTATTAATACGCCCGTTATTGAAGTGCACCTGAGCAACCTGCACGCCCGTGAAGAATTCCGGCAGCGCAGCCTGCTGGGCAAGCACTGCGTGGGCAGCATCAGCGGCTTCAAGCTGGAAAGCTACCGGCTGGCCGTGCAGTATTTCGAAGGCCTGCGCCCCCGCCGCGTTGGATTTAAGGTATGATTTGGTGATGAGGTGACAGGTGATGAGGTGATGAGGTGACAGGTGACAGGTGAAAAGAACGTCATTCCGAGCGCAGCGCAGCGGAGCCGAGGAATCTCGCTGGTGTGGTAAACAAGCATCATTGCGCACGCATGTTGCGCACGTCAGCCCGCAAGATCTCTCGGACCCTGGCTTGGCGCCACATGCTCGGAATAACATTCTGCTTTTACCCCATTACCATTTACCTGTCACCTCATCACCATTCCCCCCATCACCTCATAACCTCACTACCTTTGCAGCTCCCCTAGCCTCTTCACACTTATGTATACGTTCAATCCCGGCCCTTCACAGGTGTACCCGCAGGTGCGCCAATACCTTCAGGATGCCTTCGATGAGGGCTGGCTCTCGGCGCCGCACCGCGGTGAGCGGTTTACGGGCCTGATGCGCCAGACCGTGCAGGAGCTGAAAAACAAGCTCAACGTTCCGCAGGACTATACCGTGTTCTTCATGAGCTCGGCCACCGAATGCTGGGAAGTGCTGGCCCAGAGCCTGACGCCGCGCAAGAGCTTCCACCTCTACAGCGGCGCGTTTGGCGAGAAGTGGTACGAGTATGCCAAGGCCCTGCGTCCGGCCTCGGTAGGCTATCCGTTCGGCCTCAACGAGGTGCCCGATGTAGCCGCCCTGCCCCTGCCCGACGACGAAACCGACCTGGTGTGCATCACCCAAAACGAAACCAGCAACGCCACCCAGCTGCGCGACGGGTTCATTCTCAACCTCTACAACCGTCTGGGCTCGGCGCTGCTGGCCGTCGATGCCACTTCCTCTATGGCCGGCGTGCAGCTCAAGTACATCAAGGCCGACGTGTGGTATGCCTCGGTGCAGAAATGCTTCGGGCTGCCGGCCGGTTTGTCGCTCATGATTCTGTCGCCGCGGGCCGTGGCACGCCTGCGCGAAATCAACGAGCGGAGCCACTACAACTCGCTGGCCTCGCAATATGAGAAGATGCTGAACTGGCAGACTACGCACACGCCCAACGTGCTCAATATCTACCTGCTCTACCGCGTGCTGCAGGACCGCCCGGTCATCAAAGCGGTGCACCAGCACCTGCAGGACCGCGCCACCAAGCTCTACGACTACTTCGAGCAGGCCACCCAGCTCACGCCCCTCGTCACGAATCCCGAAACCCGCTCCACCACCGTCATCGGCCTGCAGGGCACGCCCACGCTCATCGAGGAAGTGAAGCGCCGCGCCCTGGCGCAGGGCCTGCAGCTCGGCAACGGCTACGGCAACTGGAAGGCCGGCAGCCTGCGTATTGCCAACTTCCCGGCCATTCCGGACGCCGCTTTCGAGCAGCTGGTGCAGTTCTTTGCCAAAGAGTTTGCCTGAAACCAATGAGTGAATAGGTGAATGAGAGAATGAGTGAAGATTCCGCCCTCTCAAGGGACATTCACTCATTCAGTCGTTCACTCATTCAGTCATTCACTCACTGCCTATGTTTAGCCTCAAGGAAATCTTTTCCGTTACGCTCACGCTCTTCGCCGTAATTGATATTCTGGGTTCCATCCCCATTATCATCCAGATCCGGCAGCGGGAGGGCAAAATCAACTCCGAGAAAGCCACGCTGGTGGCCGGCGTGCTGATGTTCGTGTTCCTGTTTCTGGGCCAGAGCATCCTGAGTTTGTTCGGCGTCGATTTTCAGTCGTTTGCGCTGGCGGGGGCCATTATCATCTTCCTGATTGGCATGGAGATGATTCTGGGCATCGAACTGTTCCGGCACAACCCGCTGGCGGCTTCGGGCTCTATTGTGCCGCTGGCGTTTCCGCTCATCGTGGGGGCCGGCACCATGACCACGCTGCTCTCGTTGCGGGCCGCCTACTCGCTGCCCAACGTGCTGGTGGGCATTGCCGTGAACCTGGTGTTCGTGTACGGCGTGCTCAAAAGCTCCGCCTGGATTGAGCG
Source organism: Hymenobacter psychrotolerans DSM 18569 (assembly GCF_900142395.1). GTDB lineage: Bacteria > Bacteroidota > Bacteroidia > Cytophagales > Hymenobacteraceae > Hymenobacter > Hymenobacter psychrotolerans. The sequence goes on from NZ_FRAS01000006.1 coordinate 159,027, forward strand.
CAAGCTGGGCAAAGCCGGCGAAGACATCCTGCGCCGCGTGTTCGGCGTGATTCTGCTGGCTATTGCCATCAAGCTGTTTAAAAGCAATTTCTGATGTTGGGGTCTTAGGAGCTTTGGGTCTTGGATAGTAAGAATTCCTACTGGCACGAGAAATCCAAGACCCAAAGCCCCTAAGACCCAAATAACCTATGATTTACCTGTTCACCGATGGCTCCTCGCGCGGCAACCCCGGCCCCGGCGGCTACGGCGCCATTCTGCGCTTTGGGCCCCACGAAAAGGAGCTGTCCGAAGGCTTCCGCCTCACTACCAACAACCGCATGGAGCTGCTGGCCATCATCGTGGGCCTGGAAGCCATCAACCGCCCCGAGCTGCCCATCACCGTCGTCACCGACTCGAAGTACGTAGTAGATTCGGTGGAGAAGAAGTGGGTGTTTGGCTGGGAAAAGAAGGCCGACTTCGGCAAGAAAGCCAACGAAGACCTCTGGCGCCGCTTCCTGAAAGTGTACCGCCAGCGCAAGGTTTCGTTTAAGTGGGTGCGCGGCCACAACGGCCACCCCGAAAACGAGCGGTGCGACCAGCTGGCCGTGCGCAGCGCCACCGGCACCAAGCTGCTGGTAGATGAAGGCTACGAATTGATAGAGGCGCGGCGGGGCTAGGGAACAGGCTAGAGTAGCTTTTGCAGTGGCCTTTACCTAGTCAACAAGTGCAATACTGGAGCGCTAAGACACACATTAAATTGCAGAACGACTTTGATACTATATGATAAAGTTTCTCTGGCTTCTTGCGTTTTCTATATTCTCCATCTTCCATGGCACAGCTTACGCATCGTGCATAACTATACACATAAACAAGAAATACATTAAGAGCCGAGCAAAAACTGCATCGTTAATATGTACTGCTACACTTATAAAATCGTCGACAGCTATTAGCCACGATTATTCACCTTTTGATGATTATATAAAGGGCTATCCTGTTACATGTTATACATTTTTACTAAATAAGGTATGGCGCGGCAAAACAGGAGACACACTTGTATTGAAAACAAATCCAAAATACAATGACCTGTCTTACCTTGGGTTCAAGCAAAAGTATTTACTTATGCTTGAATCCAATTATTTAGATCAATGCGACCCACTGCTTAGCTATTTCACTATTCGAGATAAAGAGCTTGACAAGCTGTTTCAAAAACCGCGTTTTCGTAGAATTCTGCCACCAAACTAGTACCTTTGCCCGCAGTGATGAGTCGCTCCACCGCGGCGCCTCAAGGCGACGAGGAAAGTCCGGGCAACACAGAGCACCCTGCTTCCTAACGGGAAGGACCGGGCGGCGCGAGCTTCCCGGGACAGCCAGTGCCACAGAAAATACCGCCTACGTTGCCTTCGGGCAGCCGGTAAGGGTGAAAAGGTGCGGTAAGAGCGCACCAGCGGCTGGGCAACCAGTCCGGCTGGGTAAACCTCAGGGGTTGAAAGACCAAATAAGCTGGCACGCGCCCCGTGAGGGCGCACCGGGCGGCTCGTCCGGCGCCAGCGGGTAGGTTGATGGAGCCTTTCCGCGAGGACTGGCCTAGATAAATGGTGGAGGCGCTACCCTTCGGGGTGGCGTACAAAACCCGGCTTACAGACTCATCACCCCGGCTTTCGGCCGCCGCAGCTTCGGGTGCGGCGGCCGTTTGCGTTGGGCCCACCGCTCAAACACCACTTCTTTTATTGAAGTAGGTTGCCTACGGCCGCGAACCATTTGCTTTTACTGAGCCGGACGTTCCGGTTCGATGAAAACAATGGGTTGAGAGCTACCGGATGCCCCGGTAGCTCTCAACCCATTGTTTTCATGGTCATTGGCATTCCGGCTGCTCAAAAACCAATGGTTTTGCTAAACCTTCGTGCCCGGTTGCTTGAAAACAATGGTTTTTACCAAACCGGGGCGCATGCGTGAGCTAGCGGGAAGGGTATGTCGTTTGCGCGGCGGTTTTCGTTACTTTGGCTTTTCCCATTTCCCTTACTGGAGTCTATGCCCCGCATTCTCATCATCGACGACGAAAAGGCCATCCGCAACACGCTGAAGGAGATTCTTGAGTACGAAAGCTACCAGGTAGATCAGGCCGAGGACGGCCCCACGGGCCTCGACATGCTTATCCGCGACAAGTACGACGTGGTGCTCTGCGACATCAAAATGCCCAAAATGGATGGCATTGAGGTGCTGGAGCGGGCCAGCGTGCTGGCCCCCGATGCGGCTTTTATCATGGTATCGGCGCACGGCAACGTGGAAATGGCCGTGGATGCCACCAAGAAGGGCGCCTACGATTTTCTGCAGAAGCCCCCAGACCTCAACCGCCTCCTCGTGACGGTGCGCAACGCCCTGGACCGCACCAAGCTGGTGGCCGAAACCAAGACGCTGAAAAAAAAGGTGGCTAAGAGCTCCGAAATGGTGGGCTCGTCGGAGGCGCTGGGTGCCGTGCGCAAAGCCATTGAAAAGGTAGCGCCCACCGATGCGCGCGTGCTCATCACGGGTCCCAACGGTGCCGGCAAGGAGATGGTGGCCCGCCAGCTGCACGAGCTCAGCAACCGCGCCAACGGCCCGATGGTGGAAGTGAACTGCGCCGCCATTCCTTCCGAGCTGATTGAGTCTGAGCTGTTCGGCCACGAGAAAGGCTCATTTACGTCGGCTGTGAAGCAGCGTATCGGCAAGTTTGAGCAGGCCGATGGCGGCACACTCTTCCTCGACGAAATCGGCGACATGAGCCTTTCGGCCCAGGCCAAAGTGCTGCGGGCCCTGCAGGAAAACAAGATTACGCGGGTGGGCGGCGAGAAGGAAATTTCGGTGAACGTACGCGTGCTGGCCGCCACCAACAAAAACCTGCTGCAGGAAATTGCCGACCGCAACTTCCGCGAAGACCTCTACCACCGCCTCTCCGTCATCCTGATTCAGGTGCCGGCCCTCAACGACCGGCGCGACGATATTCCGGAGCTGATTGAGAAATTCCTCAAGGACATTGCCAACGACTACGGCAACAAGCCCAAGAAGATTGACGCCGCCGCCCTCGACTACTTGAAAGGCCTCGACTGGCGCGGCAATATCCGCGAGCTGCGCAACGTGGTAGAGCGCCTCGTCATCATGAGCGACGACACCATCTCAGCCGAAGACGCCAAGGCGTTTGCGGGGAAGTAGCAGCTTGGAACCGGGGCTTATCTGAAAGAGCCTGTCATCCTGAGCAGCGCGAAGGACCTTACCACGTTGAACAGAACCGTTCTGGCGTGATAAGGTCCTTCACTGCGTTCAGGATGACAGGTTGCCTTCAGAAGGACAGGCATTTACACCATCTGATTGCAGCCGCGGATATCCGAGTTGTCCATCCGGCCGAGCACTTCGAAGGAGCCATCGGGGTGCAGGCGGGCCAGGTCCTTGGTTTCGATGAAAGCGCAGGAATCCACATTGGCCAGATCGATGACGTTGATGGCGCCGTCGGGGCGGGTTTCGCTCAGGGCGAACGGGTCGGCGGGGTCGCGGAGCAGCACCCGCAACTGGGGCGGGGCATGAAAGCGGCCGTCGCCGAAGCTGTAGGCCTGGCTGAGCAGCTCGGTCATGCCGTACTCGGAGTGGATGCCGGCCGGCCCGAACGCCTGCTGTAGCTCCTGGTGCAGCTCCTCCCGAATCATTTCGCGGCGGCGGCCCTTCATGCCCCCGGTTTCCAGCACCGTGAGATTTTGCAGCTCCGGCGCCGCGCCGTATTCCGCCGCCAAGTCCAGCAGTGCATAGCTCACGCCAAACAGCAGCACGCGCCGCCCGGCCTGCTTTGCAGCGGCCAGGGCCTGTAGCAGCGCCGCATGGTCGTGCAGGAAAAACGCCGGCTGCTCCTGCCCCGATTCCCGGGCGAAATAATCGACCATCGCCACCAGCGACGAATGGCCCTGCTCCAGATATGAGGGCAGCAGCGCCAGAAACGTCCAGTTCTGCAAAGGGCCGTAGTACTGCTCGAAAATGCGGGCGGCGTTGCGGCGGTACAGCTGCGGGTCGCGGAGGCGGTGGTGGCTGCGCTGCTGCCGGGTGGTGCCGCTGCTCAGAAACAGCTCCTGCGGCTCCCAGCTCCCGGGCTCGGTGCGCACATCGTGGGTTTTAAAGAACTCGATGGGCAGAAACGGAATATCGGTCAGCTGCTGCACCTGCTGCGGGTCGCGGCCCAGGGCGGCCAGGTAGGCAGCATAGGGCGGGCAATGCCGGGCCTGATGCCGGAACAGGCGCAGGACCGCCGCCGGCGCGGTGGCGGCCGTCAGGTGGGGCAGTGCCGTGAGGTGTTCGTCGCGGAAACTCATTGTAGCGGAGCGGGGTTTGCAGAGAGAATAACAATTGGCGGGCGGCTTCGTTGAGAAGTTGTACCTTTTGCCCGTCGCACTGGCGCTTTATATCGTAGTTTCCGGCTTCCTATGACCATGTTTCGTACTCTTCGCGCAGGCTTACTTATTGGGGTGGGCAGCCTGGCCATCGGCTCTTGCATCAGCCCGCCCGACTTCCCCGACACGCCCAGCATCGAGTTCAAGGACCTGAGTGTGCAGCGGCACATCGTGAATGGCGTCACGGCCGTTGATTCGGTTGTCGTGACAATCGGCTTTAAGGATGGAGACGGCGACCTGGGTCTGAATGAGGAAGAATACAACAACCCGCCCTATCAGCGGCTCAACACAGATGGCAGCCTCAACCTCAACCACTGGAACTACTACTTCAACCTGTTCGTGAAAGCGCCGGGCGAAACGGAGTTCAAGCCCTACCGCGTAACGCCGGAGCTGCTGGAACTGCGGCCGGAAGACTACTACGGCCAGTATCCGCACCTGGAGCCAAACAGCGAGAAAAAGGCCCCCCTACAGGGTAACTTGCGCCTGCGCCAGGGGTTTGCGTTGGGCTCGCCGTTCTATCCGGGCCAGGAAGTGCGGTTTGAAATCACCATCAAGGACCGCGCCCTCAACACCAGCAATACCGTCACGACTTCCAGCTTCGTAGTGGCCCCCCGCTAGCCTTTCCGTAGCCCGCTACCAACAGCAACGCCCCGCCGGCCGTGCCTAGCACAGCCGGCGGGGCGTTGCTGTTAGAGGACTAGTAGATAGCCGGGAATTGCTGAGGGTCGGTTTCCTGCATCAGCGTGTACACTGTGTCGAACACGTCTTCGGCGCTGGGCTTGCTGAAATAGTCGCCGTCGGAGCCATAGGGCGGGCGGTGAGCCTGCGCGGCAAGGCAGCGCGGCGCCGAGTCGAGGTAGCGGTAGGCATCCTGGTTGTCGAGCACCTGCTGCAGCATGTAGGCCGTAGCGCCGCCCGGCACGTCCTCATCGGCGAAGATAACCCGGTTGGTTTTGCGGATGCTGTCCGTGATGACGTGCTCCAAGTCGAAGGGCAGCAGCGTCTGCACGTCCAGCACTTCCACCGAAATGCCCACTTCGGCCAGCTGTTTGGCGGCGTCCAGCACGATGCGGCACATAGAGCCGTAGGTTACTACCGTCACGTCGGAGCCTTCGCGCAGCACTTCGGGCATGCCCAGAGGTAGCGTAAACTCGCCTACGTTGCTGGGAATCCGCTCTTTGAGGCGGTAGCCGTTGAGGCACTCAATCACAATGGCCGGTTCGTCGGAGCGCAGCAGCGTGTTGTAGAAGCCGGCGGCCTGGGTCATGTCGCGCGGCACGCACAGGTGCATGCCGCGGATGGCGCCCAGAATCATCTGGATGGGCGAGCCGGAGTGCCAGATGCCTTCGAGGCGGTGGCCGCGGGTGCGCACTATCAGCGGCGCTTTCTGGCCGCCTTTGGTGCGGTACTGCAGGCAAGCCACGTCGTCACTCAGAATCTGAATGGCGTAGAGCAGGTAGTCGAGGTACTGGATTTCGGTGATAGGACGCAGACCGCGCAGCGCGGCCCCGATGCCCTGCCCCACGATGGTACACTCGCGGATGCCGGTATCCGTCACGCGCAGCTCCCCGAACTTGTCCTGCAGGCCGGCAAAGGCCTGGTTTACGTCGCCGATACGGCCCACATCTTCCCCGATGGCGAAGATGCGCGGGTCGCGCTGGAAGTTGGCATCGAAGCAGGCCTGCAGCACCTCGCGGCCATCTACCTGCGGCGCGTCTGTGGCGAATACAGGCTTCACTTCCTCGATATTGCCAATGGCTTCCTCGCTCTGGCTGAAGAGGTAGGAGTTGTAGCGGTCGGCGTTTTCGGCCAGCGCCTGCTCCAGCCAGTTCTGCAGCTCGCGGCGGGCGGCACTGCGCTGGCTGCGCACCTGGCGCAGGGCGCGGCGGGTGGTGCGCACCAGGTCGGCGCGGATGGGCGTGGGGTTATGCTCCAGGTGCTCTACCAGCTCGTGCAGGCTGTTTTCGGAGCCGGTTTCGGCCACCAGCTTGTTGAGCAGCACTACCACTTCGTCGCGCTCCTGCTTGATGGGGCTGAAGAACTCGCCCCAGGCGGCAGTGCGGGCCACTTTTACGGTTTCGCGGGCTTCGTTTTCAATCTGGGCCAGCTCGTCTTCGGAGGCGTGGCCCTCGGCCAGCAGCCACCCGCGCATCTTGCGCAGGCAGTCGTGCTCTTCTTCCCACGACAGCCGGTCCTTGGACTTGTACCGCTCATGAGAGCCGCTGGTGCTGTGGCCCTGCGGCTGCGTTACCTCGGTCACGTGAATCAGCACCGGCACGTGCTGGGTGCGGCACAGCTCGGCCGCGCGCTGGTACGTGTCGATGAGGGCCGCATAGTCCCAGCCTTTCACCACGAAAATCTCGAAGCCCTGCTCGCCTTCACCGTCGCGCTGCAAGCCGGCCAGAATGGCGGAAATGCTTTGCTTGGTGGTCTGGTACTCGGCGGGCACCGAAATGCCGTAGTGGTCGTCCCATACGCTCATCAGCATCGGAATCTGGAGCACGCCGGCCGCATTCAGGGCCTCGAAGAACATGCCCTCGGAGGTGCTGGCGTTGCCGATGGTGCCAAAGGCCACCTCGTTGCCGTTCACCGAAAACTGGTCGAACTGGTGCAGCTCAGGGTTTTGGCGGTAGAGCTTGGAGGCGTAGGCCAGGCCCACGAGGCGCGGCATCTGGCCGGCGGTGGGCGAAATATCAGCAGAAGAGTTTTTGCTCTGCGCCAGATTCTTGAAGCTGCCATCCTCATCCAGGATGCGGGTAGCGAAGTGGCCGTTCATGGCGCGGCCGGCGGTGGCGGGCTCGGCTTCGGCATCGGGGTGTGCGTAAAGCTGCGCAAAGTATTGCTGCCAGGTCAGCTCGCCGGCGGCCACCATAAACGTCTGGTCGCGGTAGTAGCCGGAGCGCCAGTCGCCGGGCTGGAAGGCGCGGGCCATAGCCAGCTGGGGCAGCTCTTTGCCGTCGCCGAAGATGCCGAACTTGGCCTTGCCCATGAACACTTCTTTGCGGCCAGCCAACGAGGCGTGCCGGCTTTCCCAGCCCAAGCGGTAGTCCTGGAGCAGTTCTTCTTTACTTAGGGTAGTGGCAGTAGCCATCAGATCAGCAGATTCAGCAGTGGGCATAAAACGGATGGGGGGAGATGTTGATGCCTGATAAACGGGAGCGGAAAAACGGGCCTGTAGTGAACAGGTGCCCAAAAGTACGGATTTGGCCGGGAGCATGCGTTGCCCCGGTGCTTACGCAGCCGGACCGATTTTGTATATCTTTGGCAGGCAGAGCGTCGGAAGCCCGCGTTTTGCTGTGCCGGGCCGGTTTTGCGCTGCTTTAGCAGCCTGGGCGGCCGGCGCCGTTTGCTCACGTTTTCACCACCCTGATTTCCGCTTTGTTATGAAACACCTTGCCTCCCTCCTGCTCTTTGTTGTGCTGGCGTTCAGCAGCCGCGCGCAAGGCGTCATCTCCTTCGAAAAAGACACGCACGATTTCGGGAAGGTGCCGGAAGGCACCATGGCGACGTACGAGTTCCGGTTCAAGAACACCGGCAACCAGCCCATCATCATTGCCAACGTGCAGGCTTCGTGCGGCTGCACCACCCCCGACTGGACCAAAACCCCGGTACTGCCGGGCAAATCGGGCATCATCAAGGCTATGTACAGCAGCGCCGGCCGGCCGGGCGTCTTCAACAAAACCGTGACCGTGACCAGCAACGCCAGTACGCCCAGCGCGGTGCTTACCGTGAAGGGTGACGTAGTATCGAAGGCGGAAGCCAAGGCGACGCTCACGCCGACGCAGCTGGGCCAGTCGCCGCGCCTGGTGCTGGACCGCACCACCCACGACTTCGGCAAAATGGAAGCCGGCCAGCAGGTGACGGCCAAGTTCACGGTGAAGAACACCGGTAAGCAGCCGCTGGAGCTGGGCATGCTCACGTCGGGCTGCAACTGCATCGGCTACAAGTCGGTGCCGCCTACCATTCAGCCGGGTAAGAGCGCCGTGGTGGAAATCCTGTACGCCCAGCGCCAGATCGGGCAGATGACGGATGTGGCAACGCTGAGCTCCAACGACCTGAACGGCGACGTGAAACTCACGCTGAAGGCCAACATCGTGCGCGACCTGAACGGCTCTAGCATCCTGAAGGAAAGCGGCGCCGTGGTGCCGTTCAAGTAAGCCGCTGCTTAAAGCCATTGTCATCCGGAGCAGCGCAAAGGACCTTATGCCGGCCGAACGAGTCAGAACCTGGCTAATCGTTCGGTTGCATGAGGTCCTTCGTGCTGCTCCGGATGACACATTTTTATACCGGGGCCTGCACAGATAGAGTGCCGGCCATTCGGCGGCGAAGCCCTATCTTTGCAGCCTCTTATTCCACCCATTACCATTCCGCTCTGCCATGATCATCGGCGTACCGAAAGAAATCAAGAACAACGAAAACCGTGTAGGTCTGACGCCCGCCGGTGTAGCTGAATTCCGCAAGCATGGCCACGAGGTGTACGTGCAGGCCACGGCCGGCAACGGCAGCGGCTTCTCCGATGCTGAGTATGAGCAGGCTGGCGCAACTGTTCTGCCGACTATTGCCGACGTGTACGGCAAGGCGGAAATGATTGTAAAGGTGAAGGAGCCGATTGCCTCGGAGTACCCGCTCATCAAAGAAAACCAGCTGCTGTTCACGTACTTCCACTTTGCTTCGGGCGAGGAGCTGACCCACGCTATGATTGAGCGCAAAGCCGTGTGCCTGGCCTACGAAACTGTGGAGCTGCCGAACCGGGCCCTGCCCCTGCTCATTCCGATGAGCGAAGTGGCCGGCCGCATGGCCCCGCAGGAAGGTGCCAAGTACTTAGAAAAACCCCTGAAAGGCCGTGGCATTCTGCTCGGTGGCGTACCCGGCGTGAAACCTGCCGAAGTGCTGGTGCTGGGTGCCGGTATCGTGGGCACGCAGGCCGCTAAAATTGCTGCCGGCCTGGGCGCCAAGGTTACCGTGATGGACATCAGCCTGAACCGTCTGCGCGAGCTGGACGACTTCATGCCCAAAAACGTGGTGACGCAGTATTCCAACGAGTACAACATCCGCGAAGCCATCAAAACCGCCGACCTCATCATCGGGGCCGTGCTGATTCCGGGTGCCAAAGCGCCGCACCTCATCACGCGCGACATGCTGAAAACCATGCGCCCCGGTACGGTGCTCGTGGACGTGGCCGTGGACCAGGGTGGCTGCATCGAAACCTGCCGCCCCACTACCCACGAAGACCCGACCTTCATCATCGACGACATTGTGCACTACTGCGTGGCCAACATGCCGGGCGCGGTGCCTTACACTTCTACCCTGGCCCTGACCAACGCCACGCTGCCCTACGCCGTGAAGCTGGCCAACCTGGGCTGGCAGGAAGCCTGCCGCCGCGACGAGGCCCTGCGCCTCGGCCTGAACGTGGTGCACGGCAAAGTGGTGTATAAAGGCGTAGCCGACGCCTTCGGCCTGCCGCTGGAATCCGTAGAATCGGTGATGGAAGCTGCTGTTGCGTAAGTAGCAGTTGACTATCAGATAAGTATGAATTGAGCGTTCGGGTGGTCTTTGGCTGCCGGAACGCTCAATTTTTCTTTTGCTGGCCGCCTTTTCACTGCCGGCACTTACTCCGGAACAGGCCGGCGGCTACTTTTGCCGGGCTGCTTTCCACTCAGATAATTCTTCGATGAAAGGCATTTTATATACGGGCGGCGAATTGACGGACCTCGTAAGCTTCGCGCGCCTGCCCGCCTACCTGCAGGCATTTCTGCGCGAGCAAAACGGTGTGGTGGCTTATTTCGGCGGGCTGCACATCCGGGGCTGCGTGGCTGAGCCTGCCTGGCACTCGCTGGCTGAGGCCTGGCAGGGCGAATCGGCGTTCTGGCGCAGCTACGACACGGTGCTGGAAACCGATATTCCGTTTGGGCAGGACTGCGCCGGCAACCAGTTTCTGCTGCGCGGCGACGCGGTGCTGTGGCTCGATACTGAAACCGGCGAGCTGGCTGATCTGGAGGTAGACTTCAAGCACTTCCTGTTCGGAGCCGAGAAGTTTCCGGTAGATGCGCTGAGCATGGAGCCGCTGCGGGCCTTTCAGCAAAGTGGCGGGGTGCTGCAACCGGGCCAGCTGCTGAGCGTGTACCCGCCGTTCTGCATGGCCACCGACGGCCAGCAACAACCCAGCATCAAGGCAGTAAGCGCGGCCGAGCGGCTGGCGTGGCTGGCCAGCTTCTACCGCCAGATCAAGGATCTGCCCGACGGGCAGTCTATCCGCTTCACCACCGAATAATTCCGCTGCGTGCGCGCCATTCCGTCCCTTACCGTACAGTTGCTGCTGCGCCGGTTTGCCCTGCTGCTGGGGGCCTATGCGCTGCTGCGCCTGGGGTTCTACTGGGCCAACCGGGCCGTGTTTCAGGAAGCCTCTACCGGGCAGGTGCTGCTCGCCTTCTGGCACGGCTTCCGCTTTGATATTGCGGGGCTGCTGCTGCTGAACATTCCGTTTCTGCTGCTCTCGTTTGTGCCCAGCTACAGCCGGGGCTGGCAGAAGCTGGTGCGTGGCGTGTACCTCGTGCTCAACGCCACGGGCTATATGCTCAACATCGTGGACACGCAGTATTTCAAGTTTATCGGGCGGCGCACTTCCGATGAGCTGTTCACCATCACCGGCGACATTGAGCGGCAGGCTGGGCAGCTGGTGTGGCACTACTGGTTTCTGGTGCCGCCGTTTCTGCTGCTGTTTGCCCTCACGTGGTATTTCTACCCGATGCCGCCGACGCACGCCGTGGCCCGGCAGCGGCCGGCGCCGCGCCGCTGGCTGAGGTTTGGCGTGGAGCTGGTGCTGGTGGCCGGCCTTACGGTGCTGGGCATTCGGGGCGGCTGGCAGCTGAAGCCGCTGCGCACCGGCGTGGCCTTCGTGCAGACGCCGCCTTCCCTCGGCCACGTTGCCCTGAACAGCACCTTCACGTTTCTGAAAAGCCTGGGCTCCCAGCCGGCCGACCGGCGCACCTATTTTGCGTCGCGGGAGGCGCTGTGGCCGGTGCTGGCCGCGCACTACCCGGCGCCGCGCCCCACCACTACCCACCCACCCGACAACGTGGTGATTCTGCTGGTAGAAAGCTTCGCCTCGGAGTACAACGGTATCGAAAATGGCGGCCAGGGCTACACGCCGTTTTTCGACTCGCTGGCGACCAAGGGGCTGTTTTTTCGGGAGCATTATGCCAACGGGCGCCGCTCCATTGAGGCGCTGCCGGCCGTGCTGGCAGGCCTGCCGGGCCTGATGGAAAGCTCGTTTATCACCTCCCGGTTCCAGACCAACGAGCTGCACGGCTTAGGCGAGCTGCTGAACCGGCAGGGCTACCGCACCTCGGTGTTTCATGGGGCCCAGAACGGCACCATGGGCTTCAATATGTTTGCGGGCATGGTAGGCGTGCAGCAGTACTACGGCCTGAGCGAATACCCCGGCGGCAGCAGCAGCCCCGACTTCGACGGGCACTGGGGCATTTTCGACGAACCCTACCTGCAGTACTTTGCCCGGGAGCTGACCAAGCAGCCGCAGCCGTTTTTCTCCACCGTCTTCACGCTCACCTCGCACGAGCCGTTTCCGGTGCCGCCGCGATACAAAAACCGTTTCGCGCCCGGCGGCCTGCCCATTCACGCCTCCATCCGCTACACCGACTACGCCCTGCGGCAGTTTTTCCGGACGGCCGCGCAGCAGCCCTGGTACCAGAACACGCTCTTTATTCTGCTGGCCGACCACACCTCCCAAACACTGCGGCCGGAATACCAGAATACACTGGGCTCCTACAAAACGCCGCTGCTGCTGTTCCACCCCGGCCGCCAATTGCCGCCCGCCAACGTACACCGCATCACGCAGCAGGCCGACGTGCCCGCCACCGTGCTGGACTACCTGGGCCTGGGGGCCAGCCGCCAGCAGCTGCTGCCATTCGGCTACTCGGTGTTTGATACGGCCGGCCAGGGCCGCGCGCTGTTTCTGAGCGGCGGCTCCTACTGGCTTGTGCACCACGACTTCGTGACGGAGCTGACCACCGACAACCGCATCCGCCTCTACCCCTACCAGACCCACCTGCTACCCGCTCAGCCCCTGGCCAACCCCGACCCGGCAAAGGTGCGGCAGTATGGCGACGAGCTGAAAGCCTGCGTACAGCTGTTTGCCAACGGCCTCGCCGACAACTCCCTATACCGGTAAAAGCTGGGCACGGGGCGCGGGCCCTTACGGCTGAGTCAGCGTCTCATACAGGGGCACTTCCGCCAGCCGCTCATTGGTGCGCTCCGCAAAATTCACCCGCCAGCAGAAGTGGCTCACGCCATTCGTGAGCAGCAGCAGCGGCGCCCCGATGGTCTGGTTGTAGGTGGCTGCCTGCATAGCCACGGCCGCCGTTATCGGCACGGTGGGGCGCTTGCATTCTACCAGCAGCAGCGGCTGGCCATCCGGGCCGAGGGCTACGAGGTCGGTGCGCTTCTGGCGCTGGTTGTAGCGGTGGCCCTGCTCCAGGCTCAGCAGGCCTTTGGGGTAGCCCCGGTGCTGTATCAGGTAGTGCACCACGTGCTGGCGCACCCATTCTTCGGGGGTTAGCACCACGTGCTTGCGGCGCAGAATATCCCAGATCAACAGATTTTCGCCGGATTGTGTAACTTTGTATTCGAAAGGCGGCAGGTTCAGCTCTTGCATCACCTCCAAAGGTACGGCCCCCGAACTCCGGTTCCCGCTTTTCCCTCCGTACCGTCACATCCTCTTGGCAAGGGTCTGACGGTTTTTTCGTACCCGAAAGAGCCGCTGACAGCAAAGAAAATCAGGTTCCCAACCATTTTCGCTGCCGCCCGTCTGTCTTTCTTCACTTACTAATCATCCACTCACTACCTGCCTATGAAATCCAAAGCCGACATCGTTGAGAACTGGCTGCCCCGCTACACCGGCGTACCCTTGAAGGAATTTGGCCAGTATATCCTGCTGACCAACTTTATCAACTACGTGCACATGTTTGCCGAGCAGTTCGGCGTTGCCGTTCAGGGTCTCGATAAACCGATGCAGACGGCCACGGCCAACGGCATCACCATCATCAACTTTGGCATGGGCTCCCCGATGGCGGCTACCGTCATGGACCTGCTGTCGGCCGTGAAGCCCAAAGCAGCACTGTTTCTGGGCAAGTGCGGCGGCCTGAAAAACAAGACGAAGCTCGGCGACCTGATCCTGCCCATCGCCGCTATCCGGGGCGAGGGTACTTCCGACGACTACCTGCCGGCCGAAATTCCGGCCCTGCCCTCTTTCCGCCTGCAGCGGGCCGTGAGCAGCATGATCAAGAAGCACGAGAAGGACTACTGGACCGGCACGGTGTACACCACCAACCGCCGCGTGTGGGAGCACGACGAGAATTTCAAGGAGTATCTGCGCCAGATCCGAGCCATGGCCGTGGATATGGAAACGGCCACCATTTTCACGGTAGGCTTCGTGAATGAAATTCCGCACGGCGCGCTGCTGCTGGTGAGCGACAACCCCATGACGCCGGAAGGCGTGAAAACGTCGGAGAGCGACAAGAAGGTAACTACCGACTTCGTGAACACGCACCTGCAGATTGGTATCGACTCGCTGATGGAGCTGAAAAACTCCGGCGAATCGGTGAAGCACATGCGCTTCGAGTAGCCGCGGCGGCTGGTGCCGCTGTTTGCGGCACCGCTCTGTACAGAATGAAAAAAATCCTCAGTGCCTGGTTGGCGCTGAGGATTTTTTGTTGTGCAGCACGTTGTGCTTCCCGTATCTTGCTTCTACTTATGCCTTATAGCTCTACCCGCTCATACAACCCGCCTCTATGACTTCCTTTGCTACTGCGTATCTGGATGTCACGTACGATGAAACCCAGCACCTGCTTTCTGGCCGCTGGAAGCGGGGCGTAATGCCGTTTGAGCTGCAGCAGGGCTATTCCGCCATCCTCGATGTGGCCGCCGCTACCAACTGCCGTTTCTGGCTGCTCGATATCCGACGCCGGACCGGGGTGGACGCCTCAGACGTGTTCTGGATAACCGAGGAGTTCTTCCCGAAGCTGCAGCCGCGCATGGGCCACACTACCTACATGGCCTTCCTGATGTCGCCGCACCATCTGGCCGGTGTTTTAGCCGGCAACGGCGCCGACATCGACTCGGCCCCGGATGGCCTGCCCTATGCTTTTCAGCGCTTCACCGACGAGCCGGCTGCCCTAGTCTGGCTGGAGCACTGCCATCAGCACGATTCGGTGGAGCGGTAAGCGCCGGTGAGCCAGTGCGGCACGGGGTTCTGGTTGCGGCGCAGCGCTGATCCTCACTTTTGCGCTACTTTCGCGGCATGCTTCAACCTTTCCGCTCCCTGGCCCTGCTGTTGCTGCCGGCCCTGCTTACCTGCTGCCAAAGCACTTCCCGCCAGACCGCCGACCTGGTGGTATATAACGCCACCGTATATACCGTCGATTCTGCGTTCAGCAAGGCACAGGCGTTTGCCGTGAAAGACGGCAAGTTTGTGGGCGTAGGTTCCGCCGATGACATTCGGGGCCGGTTTCAGGCCGCGCAGGAAGTAGACGCACAAGGCCAGTTCATCTATCCGGGCTTTTATGATGCGCACTGCCACTTCTACCGCTATGCGCTAGGGTTGCGCGCCGCCGACCTTACCGGCACCGGCTCCTGGAAGGAAGTAGTGCAGAAGCTGCAGCAGCAACGCCAGCAGTACCCGCAGGCAGCCTGGCTGACGGGCCGTGGCTGGGACCAGAACGACTGGCCCAACAAGCAGTTTCCGACCAAAGACACCCTCGATGCGCTGTTTCCGAACACGCCGGTGTTCATTATCCGGGTAGACGGGCACGCGGCCCTCGTGAACCAGAAGGCGCTGGATTTGGCCGGCGTCACGGCCCGGACGCCCATCAGCGGCGGCACCATCACGAAAGACGCGTCCGGCAAGCTCACGGGGTTGCTGGTTGACAATGCCGTGGACCTGGTTTCCGCCAAAATCCCTGACCCCACGCCCGCCGAAGCCACTGCGCTGTTGCTCGAAGCCCAGCAGCTGTGCCTGGCGGTGGGCCTCACCAGCCTCGCCGACGCCGGCCTAGACAAAGCCAACATCGACCAGCTGGCAGCGTTGCAGCAGCAGGGCAAGCTGAAGCTGCGCCTCTACGCCATGCTCAACCCCACGGCGGCCAACAAAAACTTCTACTTCAAAAACGGCCCAATACTCGACGAGCGGCTCACAGTGAGTTCCTTCAAGGTGTATGCTGATGGGGCCCTGGGCTCCCGTGGGGCCTGCCTGGTAGAGCCCTACGCCGACCGGCCCAAGGAAACCGGCTTCCTGCTCTCCACCGAAAAGGAATACCGCGCCCTGGCCCAGGAAATTGCGGCCAGCAAGTTCCAGATGAACACCCATGCCATCGGCGACTCGGCCAACCGTATCATCCTCAACATCTACGGCGAGGCCCTGAAAGGCCAGAAAGACCGGCGCTGGCGCATCGAGCACGCCCAGGTTATCACGCCCGCCGACATGCCCAAGTTCGGGCAGTTTGGCATTGTGCCGTCGGTGCAGCCCACGCACGCCACTTCCGATATGTACTGGGCCGGCGAGCGGCTGGGGGCGCAACGCCTGAAAACGGCCTACGCCTACGAAGAGCTGCGCAAGCAGTACGGCCAGGTGGCTATCGGCTCCGATTTCCCGGTGGAGGACATCAACCCGCTGTTTGGCTTCCACTCGGCGGTGGCCCGGCAGGATGCCAAGAACTACCCTGAAGGCGGCTTCCAGATGGAGAACGTGCTGAGCCGCCCCGATGCGCTGCGCGGCATGACCACCTGGGCTGCCCACGCCGCCTTTCAGGAAAAGCAGAAAGGCAGCATCCGGCCCGGCATGGCCGCCGACTTTGTGATGCTGAACACCGACCTGCTGGAAGCGCCCAAAGAGCAGCTGCGCGGCGCGAAAGTGCAGCAAACCTGGATTGCCGGCGAGAAGGTGTTCGGCGGCAAATAGCCCTACCCATATAACCGCTACCCAAGGCTGACTTCCCGAATGCAATGAAGGACCTGATTATGCTAGAACGACCATCGTACTCACGGTTCGTTTCAGCGTAATCAGGTCCTTCACTGCGCTCAGGAGGACAGATAATTTCTACCCGTCACCACACTCCTAGCCCCGTACCGGGCCTTCATCGGCGGAGCCGCCGTAGATGGCGGGCACCGGAATATCGAGCAGGCGCAGGTACACGGAAAGCTGGCCGCGGTGATGAATGAGGTGGTTGAGCACCATGGTGCGGGCCACGGCGGCGCGGGGCAGCGTCATGAGCACCTTGTCGCCCATGCGCAACGACCAGTTGCCGTGGAACGTGGCGTCGTCTACCTGCTCCAGCGCCTTATGAATGTTCTCGCCGTTCACGTCGAAGCGGCTCAGCACTTCGTCGGTGGTAGCGGCATTTGACATCTTCACGGTCGTCACGTCGGTGTCGGGGCCGGCCAGCGACACTTCCAGGAAGGCCACCAGATTGGCCATGTGCGAGGCCAGGCTCCCAATCGACATAGACTTGGGGTGAGGCTGCCAGCTGAACTGCTCGGTGGGCACGCGCTCCAGCAGGCGGCGGGTTAGCTTGAGCTCGGTGCGCAGCTCCTGGCTGAGAGCGGCTTGCAGGGTGGGTTGGGCGTCGGACATACGGAAGCGAGGAAATGGGGTGAAAGATGTGCCAGCACTAACAGCGCAGGCCGTTATTGGTTGGGCGCGGCCGCAAAAAACCGCTGCCCCACCTCCCGAAGGTAGCAGAGCAGCGATTGTCTGGGCTATGGCAGAAAATTAGCGCGTAGAAGCCGGCATACCCACGTTGGGCGTAGCGGGCGGCGGCCCCAGCGGCGCATCGGTAGCGGTGGGCTCGTCGCGGAGCTTGCGGCCCCGCAGGCGCAGCAGGAAGATCAGGCCCAGCACAAAAAACACGATGAGCGAGAGGATACTGTTGCGCATCGAGCCGGTGATTTGGGCTATCAGGCCAAATACGGCCGTGCCGATAACGATACTGAGCTTCTCTGTGACGTCGAAGAAGCTGAAGAACGCGGCGGTGTTGGGCGTATTTTCCGGAATAATCTTGGAATAGGTGCTGCGCGAAAGGCTCTGCACGGCCCCCATCGTGAGGCCGATAACCGAGGCCAGCGCGTAGAAGCTCCAGCCGGCCTGCACAAAGTAGCCGGCCACGCAAATCAGCATCCATATCACCACCGACCAGCTCAGGGCGCGCGTGTTGCCGATGCGCTCCGACAGCTTCGAGAACAGCCAGGCCCCCAGAATACCCACCAGCTGCAGCAGCAGAATGGTCAGAATCAGGGCCGAGCTTTCCAGCTTCAGCTCTTCGTCGCCGAAGATGGTGGCCACGTACATCACCGTCTGCACGCCCATGTTGTAGGTGAAATACGCCAGCAGAAACCGTTTCAGGTTGGGCAGGTGCTTGAGCTGGTCCCAGACTTTGCCCAGCTCGCGGAAGCCGTTGAGCAGCCAGCCTGAATCATCAGCGGCGGAGCCGGCGGGTCGGCCGGGGTCGGCGGGCAGGGTCAGGAACGGAATCTGGGCGAAGCCAGCCCACCATACGCCCGTGAGCAGAAACGCCAGCCGGGTAGCAAACCCCTCTTCCAGCCCCAGCGAGGCGTGCCCCATAATCAAGCCCAGGCACACGAGCAGCAGCAGCACCGACCCGATATACCCCATCGAGAAGCCCCGCGCCGACAGCGAGTCGAACTTCTCCTCCGACGAAATCAGGGGCAGGTAGGAATTGTAGAACACAATGGAACCCGAGAAGCCGATGGTGGCCGAGATGAACACGAACGTGCTGAGCGTGAGCGTATCGGGCGTGAAGAAGTAGAGCAACGCGCAGGAGGCCGCCCCGAGGTAGCAGAAGATCTGCATGAACAGCTTCTTGCGGCCCGAAAAGTCGGCCAGCGACGTCAGGAACGGGCTGATAAGGGCGATAATCAGGAACGCGGCCGAAATGGCGTACGTCAGCAGGGACGAGCCGGGCACCTGGAACCCCAGGAAATCGATGGGGCTTTTGCCGCTGTCGGTGCCCGTCACCTGCTTCACCATTGCGCCCCAGTAGATAGGGAAGATGGAGCTGGTAATCACCAGCGGATACACGGAATTGGCCCAGTCGTAGAAGGTCCAGCCGCGCGTGATGCGCTTGTCGTCCTTGGGGATGGTATCAAAGCCGGTATCCGGCGCCAGTGCCGAGGCAGTTGTCATAGAGACAGAAGTAGAGTGTGGTAGCGGGCAAGATAACGGGAAATCGGCGCGGCCGTTGCCGAAGCCCCGCTTTAGCGCCGTTGGCGCTGGTGCCGCATCAGGGGCGCTGGTTGTAGTAGAGGCCGGTTTGGTTGTCCAGGGCAGAGCGCCGGCCGTTAAGCAGCACGGTGCCGTTGGCCGTCAGCAGGGCATCACCGAACCAGCCCCCGCCCCAGGGCTCCCCGGTGGCGGGGCGCGTCAGGTAGCGGAACGCGGCAAAATCGGTGGTGCGCACAAGGCCTTGCCCGTTCACATCCAGGTAGAATGCGCCGCCCGCCTTGACTACCCGCGTGACAGCAAATGAGGAAGCTGGCGGCGTCTGATACACCAGTTGCCAGGTGGTACCCTGGTCGGCAGAGCGAAACAGGCCGAAGTTGGTGGCCACGTACAAGTCGCCGTTATCAGGGTCGGGGTAGGCGTAGGTGTTGCGCGTGGCAGGCGGGTCGGGCAGGCGCTGCCACGTGGTGCCGCCACCCGTTGCGCGAAATATTTTCCCATCGTAGTCCAGCAGGTACAGGTCGCCGTTGGGCGCTTCGCTCAGGCTGCTGAAAGGCGCACGGGCGGCCGGCACGGGCAGCGGCACTGGGCTCCAGCTCTGGCCTTTGTTGGAGGAAGCCATCAGGCCGTTGTATTGGCTGCTGAGCAGAATGCGCCCACCACGGGTATAGAGCACGTCGGTGAAAAAGTCGTCGCGCAGGCCGGCGTTGCGCAACTGCCAGCTCGCCCCGTTATCAGAGGAGTAGTACAGCCCGTTGCCGGGGTTGCCGAACAGCACGCTGGCGCGCACCAGCAACTCGCTGGCCCCTACGGATACAATTTCGTTCACCGTCAGGCTGAGCACCTTGGGAAACGCCAGCGGCTGCCAGCTCACCCCGTTGTCGGGTGAGGTATAGAGCCTATCCCTCACCCCGGCTACCAGCCGGCCACCGGGCTGCTGGGCCAGGGCCCCGACCGGGCCCGGCAGGCACGCCGCCGGATGCCAGCCGCGCGTGGGCTGCACGGCCGTGGCGCCGAGCGTAGCCGTGGCGCGCTCTACCCCGGCCGAATCGAACAGACGGATGCGCAACTGCTGGGCCCCCACCTCTCCCGACAGGCGCCAGCGGTAGCGGCTGCGCCCGCTCCAGTCGGTTTCGTAGGGCTCGTTGGTGGGCCACTCCCCGCAGGCACTGGCCTCGTAGCGCACCAGATAGCCGCGCAGCAGGCGGGTGCCACGCCGGGCACGTACCACCACCGTGTCGGACACTACGTGCCCGATGGTATCGGTTTGGGCATCCCCTTTCACTACCTCCAGGGTATAGCCCGGGGCATCGGGCTGCGGGTCGGGCGTGCCGGAACAGGCGGCCAGCAGAACCGCACCGGCGGCCAGGCCGGCCCAGCGGGTTATTAGAGTAGAGAAAGGCATAGATTGATTAGAAACACAACGAAGCGTAAAAGTAGCGGAGTGCATCACCGACAAACAAACGGGCCTGCTGCTACCAGCAGGCCCGCAGGCGTTTTTTTGTGACATAGTAATGTCACACCTGTGACATTACTATGTATTGCCCGTGACATAGTAATGTCACAGCCCCAGGTCAGCCGGCCTTTTTACGACTTGCGGCTTGCCGCTGCGTGGCGGGCAAGGGTGTGCTCACCTTGCGCAGCTCGGCGCCCTGCATGGCCTGGGCGAAGAGCTTGCCGGGCCGGAACACCACTTTCACGTTGTTGATGAGGGCCGCGTTGAACTCCTTTTCCGTGTCGGCCCCCTCCCCTTGCAGGCTCACCGAGAACGAGCCGAAGTCGCCGAAGCGCACGATGCGGCCGTCGGCCAGCTCCTGCGGCACGGTCTGGAAAAAGGCTTCGAGCACGGCCATCACGTCGATGGTACTCACGGTGCTCATCTGGTTGATGCGGCCGGCAATATCCCGGACGCTGACCTCGCCCTGCGAGCGGGCCACGGCATAGAACTTTTTGGGGGCAGAGGGCTTGCCGGGGTTGCCGCGCTCCGCCAGCGAATATTCAATGGGCATATGGGTAATGGGTTAGAAGATGAGCGGTTAATATACTGGGATTCATGTCAGGATATCGGCGGGCAGCCCTGTATTTTTTTGGCGGGAATAGTGACTATGGCCCGACCAGCGGCCCCGGCCGGATTAGCAACCCGCAGGCGCTTCCCGCCGCAGCAAAGCCGCGTACTGCTCGGGCGTATCCACGTCGAAAGCACCTTCCGGGAAGAGCACCGGCGCCACCTGGCCGGGGTGCTGGCGCAGCAGCCGGGCGGCCCCGGCGGCATCGGGCAGCTGGCGCAGCAGCGGCAGCACCCCGCCCCCGAACAGCACCGGCACGCCCCTTACCCCGCCGTATTCGGCCGCCACCATGGGCTGGCCGGTGGCGTGGTGCGCGGCGGCGAGCTGCCGGAGCACGGCGGGCGTTAGCAGTGGCTGGTCGCAGAGCATCACCACCACCGCTTTTAGTTCTTCGTTGGTCTGCTCCAAGGCTTGCAGGCCCGTTTTCAGCGAAGCGCCCATACCGGCAGCCCACTCCGCGCAACGCACCACCCGCACCGGCAGGCCCGCCAGCTCCGGCAGCAGCTCCCCGTGCAGCGCCCCCGTCACGACGACGACCGGCGCGCCCCCGGCGGCAGCCACCGCCGTTTCGGCGGCGCGGCGCAGCAGCGTCTGGCCCTGGTAGCGCAGGAGCTGTTTGGGCTGCCCCAGCCGCGTGGAGGCACCGGCGGCCAGCAGAATAATGGGTTGGGACATGGTGATACGCGCTGAGCTTACTTCTACAAGCCGCACACGGCATCTACGCGGCCTTCGGCCACGAGCGGGGCATTGGCGTGCAGCGGCGGATGGATGGGGTGCGGCGAGTCGCGGAGGAAGCCCGCCGGCCGGCCCGTCAGCACCGCCTGAATTTCGGCCACGATGGACAGGGCTATTTCCTCGGGGGTTTCGGCGCCCAGGTTCAGGCCGATGGGGCTGTGGATGCGGCCCTGCAGCTGCTCGGCGGCATCGGGGGTGGTGTTGCGCAGGTCGTCGAGCAGGCGCTCATACTTCTTGCGCGGGCCCAGCAGCCCAATGTAGCGCGCCGAGCGGGCGGGCAGCAGGTGTTGCAGCACGGCCAGGTCGTAGTAGTAGTTGTGCGTCATCAGCAGCGCGAAGCTGCCGTCGTGCAACTCGTCGGGCACCTGGGCCAGGGGTAGCACCCGCACGTCGTCGGCCTCGGGGAAGCGGGCGGGCTGGGCCTGGGCCGGGCGGCCATCCAGCACCCGCACCTGCCAGCCCAACCCGGCGGCCAGGCGCACCAGCGGCTGCACATCATTGCCGGCGCCGTACACGGTGAGGCGCACCGGGGGCCGCAGCACCTCCAGGCTCACGCGCACCGTGCCGCTGCCGGCCGCGTAGTGGCGCGTGGCCGGCTGGCCGGCCGCCAGCGCCGCGCGGGCATCCGTCAGAATCTGCGGGTACAGCGCGGCCTGCGTGGGTAGCGTGCCCTGTTCGGCCTGGTCGGAGGTCAGCAGGAGCCGCTGCCCTACCTGCACGCCGCTTTCCGGGCCGGCCGTGCCGAACACGGTAGCCACCACGGCCGGAGCCTGCACGCCCGCGGCCCAGCGGCGCAGCAGCTCCACGGGGTTGTCGGGGTTCTGAAAGTCCAGCGGTTCCAGCAGAATCTGCACGATGCCCTGGCAGCCCAGCGCGGCCCCAAACTGCAGGTCGTCGTCGGGGTCGGTGGAGTCGTAGGTGACGACGGTGGGGCGGCCCTGCCGGATGGTGCGGCGGGCCCGCTGCCGGGCGTCGCCTTCGAGGCAGCCGCCACTGATGGCCCCGGTGAGCTGGCCTTCGTCGGTGACCAGCATACGGGCACCGGGCCGGCGGTAGGCCGAGCCGGCCACGTCCACCACCGACGCCAGGGCGCAGGCGCGGCCCGCGGCGCGGTGCTCATCATAGGCAAGAAGGAGGCGTTGTAGCTCGGTCATGGAAACAGGCAATGGGAAGTGGCAGCCCGGCTATACGCAAAACCAGCCGCCAGGATGTTTGGCCTTTGCCGGCACAGCCTTCGTACAAGCCTGAAAACAGCATTTGTTGGGCACTATATGCCGGGTATTGAACTTGGCTTCCTATTTTTGAGCTACAGGCATCTGGCCATGCCCCCACCCTGGGCGGCGGCCACGCTTTGCGCTCTTTCTCAGCGCCGCTGCCCTCCACCTCTACCTGCACGCCATGAAAAGCTTCCAGCGAATTGAGCAGACTGCCTTGCAGCTGTTTGCGGAACGGGGCTACGACCATACTTCCACGGCCCTGATTGCCCGGGAGGCCGGTGTATCGGAGCCTCTGATATTTAAGTACTTCCAAAGCAAAGACAAGCTTTTCGAGTCCATCATCAAGGATGGCTATAAGCGCATTGTGGAAGCCAACCGCGGCATGCTCACCGAGCCCGACGCCAGCGCGCTGGTACTGAAGGTGATTGACCTGCCCTACAAGCTGGTGCGGGAAGAGCGCGCCTTCTGGACCCTGCAGGACAAGGCCTTCGACAAGGAAGTGGTGCAGAAGCACTTCCAGAAGTTTATGCTGCCGGTGTACGCGCTGCTCAACAAGGCTTTCGTGGACATGGGCTACTCGCAGCCCGACCTGGCCACCTACCATCTTACGCTGCTGGTGCAGGCCCTCTGGCGCCAGCTGCTGCACGAGGAAGACGACGAAATGCTGAACCGCCTGAACGCTTACCTCAAGCGCATGTACACCAACCCTGCTCTGACCGAGCTGCACCAATAGTGCCGCCGCGCTTCATCCGCAAAAAGGCCGCTCCTGTACGCGAGCGGCCTTTTGCATGCTTATGGAACGGGCTACGTGGCCGGAGTGTCGTTTGGCAGGTGGTGCAGCAGCTCGGAGAGGCTGCCGGCGCGGCCTCCCTGAAAAATGGGCAGATGGAAGGCGTCGAGCTTTTGCAGCAGGTACAGCAGCTGAATCCGCTCGGCACGGCTCAGGTTGCCGGCAATCAGCTGGGAGGCCTGCCCCATCGGGCCAAATACCTGCCGCAGGACGCCCGCGCCGGCTTCCGTGAGGGTCAGGAGCTTGCTGCGCCGGTCGGTGGCATGGGGCTGTTCGGCCACCAGCCCGCGGGCCAGCAGCCGCTTGATAACCTCAGTACCCGTGGCCTTTTCGTGAATGTTGCGCGCAATCAGCTCGGTTTTCGAGAGCGGCTGATGGCCCATCACGGTGGCCAGATACGCAAAATCGTCGGGGGTGAGCAGCGGGGTGCCGGCCAGGCCCAACCGAATGTAGGAACGGGCGTAACGAGCCAGGAAAATCAGGAGCTTACCTATTTCGGCCTCGGGCGGCACAGACGGTATTTCGGGCGGCGCGGCCGGCCCCCGGGACGCGGGCGGAGCAGCGGTGCGCGCATACAGCCAGGCCGCAAAACCGGCCAGGCTGGCCGCCGGGCTTCCGGCAGCGGCGGGGTGCTGCTGCTCGAAATGCTCCAGCTGCTCCAGTAGCTGCTTCAGTAACGTGTAGGCCATGTCAGGCAAAGTAAAGCAAGCCGCCTCAATACGGTATGAGAAAATACTTTTACTTTTCGAAACATACTAAAACGGCTTGGTTTCGTACGACATCCAACTAAATCCTTGCTTATGCTGCTCCGCTACCTGTTCGCGTTTCTTTTAGTGCTTGTGGCTTGCGGGCCGGGGCAGGCCCAGAATACCGGCGTACTCAGCGGCACCGTCCGCGACCGGAACACGCAGCAGCAGCTGCCGGGCGTAACGGTAGCGCTGGAAGGCACCAGCCTGGGCACCGCCACCGACGAGCAGGGCCGCTTCCGCCTCACCGGCATCCCGACGGGCAGCTACAACGTGCGCGTGTCTTTCATTGGGTATGAGCCGCTGCTGCGCGCCAACGTGAGCATCACCTCCGGCAACGCCAACATCGTGAACCTGGAGTTAGCCCCATCAGCACAGGCGCTGGGCGAAGTGCAGGTAACAGCCAACCGCGCCATTCGGGTAGCTACACCCGAAACGCCGCTGAGCGTGCAGCGCCTGAACGTGGAGGAAATCAAGAGCAACCCCGGCGGCAACTTCGATATTTCGCGGGTGGTGCAGGTGCTGCCCGGCGTGGGTGGCGGCGGTACCAGCGGCACGGCCGGCTTCCGCAACGACATCATCATCCGGGGCGGTGCTCCCAACGAAAACGTGTACTACCTCGACGGAATTGAGGTGCCGGTTATCAACCACTTCCAGACGCAGGGCTCGGCGGGCGGCCCCACGGGCCTGCTGAACGTGTCGTTTATTGAGGACGTGACGCTGAGCTCCTCCGCCTTTGAGGCGCGCTACGACAACACCCTGAGCAGTGTGCTGCAGTTTCGGCAGCGCGACGGCAACCCCGACCGGGTGCAGGGCAACGTGCGCCTGAGCGGCACCGAAGTGGCCGGCACGCTGGAAGGTCCGCTGGCTAAAAACACCACGTTCCTGGCCTCGGTGCGCCGCTCCTACCTGCAGCTGCTGTTCAAGGCCATCGACCTGCCCATCCGGCCCAACTACTGGGATTCGCAATTCAAGATTACCACCAAACTCTCGCCCAAAACCACGCTCACGGCGCTGGGCCTGGGTGCCATCGACCACTTCGAGGTGGCGGTGCCGCGCAAATCGTCGTTGGAGAAGGAGTACATTCTGCGCAACACGCCCAGCATCGACCAGTGGAACTACACGCTGGGCATGAGCCTGCGGCACTTGCTGGAACGCGGCTATCTGAACGTGGCCCTGAGCCGCACGCAGCTCGACAACCAGATCAACCGGTTTGAAGGCGGCTCCGAGTTCAGCGGCGACGAAAGCCGGCGCAACCTGCTCACCCGCTCGGGCGAAACGGAAAACAAGCTGCGCGTAGACGTAAACAAGTCGGTGGGCAGGTGGCAGTACGCGTATGGCGCCGTGGGCCAGTGGATTACGTTCGACTCGCGCTACTTCGCGCGGCTGCGCCGGGAGGTGCTGGCCCCCGACGGCACGCTGGTGCAACCGGCCGTGGACGTGCGCTTTCAATCTGATTTGAGCTTTGCCCGCTTCGGCGCTTTTGCCCAGGTAACGCGCCCCTTCCTGCCTGACGACCGGCTGACCGTGTCGGCGGGCATCCGCGCCGATGGCAACTCCTTTACCGAGGACGGGGCCAACCTGCTGCGTACTCTCTCGCCCCGCATTTCGGCTTCCTACGCGCTGGCCGACAAGTGGAACCTGAACGCCTCGGTGGGCCGCTACTACAAGATCCTGCCCTCTACCCTGCTCGGCTTCCGCGACAATGCCGGCCAGTTCGTCAACAAAAACACGCGCTACATCGGGAGCACGCACTACGTAGTCGGGCTGGAGTTTCTGCCCACGGCCAGCACACGCTTCACGCTGGAAGGCTTCCTGAAAAACTACGACTACTACCCCGTGAGCGTGCGCGACGGTATTTCGCTGGCCAACCTCGGCGGCGACTTCGCGGCCCTGGGCAACGAAGCGGTGACGAGCACGGGCAAAGGCCGGACGTTCGGCGGCGAGTTCTTCTTTCAGCAGAAGCTCACCAACAACTGGTTTGCGGTGGCTTCCTATACGCTGTTCAGCAGCGAGTTTACCGGCAACGACGGCGTATACAAGCCCTCGGCCTGGGATACGCGCCACCTGGCGTCGGCGCTGCTGGGCCGCAAGTTCAGCCGCGGCTGGGAGGCCGGCATCAAGTACCGCTTCGCGGGCGGTGCGCCCTACACGCCTTTCGACCTGGCCACGTCGCAGCAGAACTACCTCACCATCGGGCAGGGCGTGCTCGACTACACCCGCCTGAACACCCAGCGGCTGGGCAGCTACCAGCAGTTCGACTTGCGCGTGGACAAGAAGTATAACCTGCGCCGCGTCACCATCGACCTGTACATTGACCTGCAAAACGCCTTCCTGATCAAAAACCCGTCGGTGCCGAACTACACCTTCCAGCGCACCCCCGACAATTCGGCCTTCCTCACCACCGACGGCCAGCCCGTTCTGGCCAACGGCGCCAACGCCCTGCCCATCCTCCTCGCCGACGACGACGCCACTGTGCTGCCCACCATTGGCTTTATTGTAGAGTTCTAGCCTGTAGCGGCCCAGCAAATGCCGCACTCTTTTCTACCTTGCCGTCCGCATCCTCTTCCTCTCGCTATGACACCTGCTTCTGACGCTGCCGCCACTCCTTCTTCTTCGCTGGTTGAGCGCCTGGCCCGGCAGCTGGGCGCTTCCGCCAGCGCCCAGACTATCTATGGCACGCCCGTAGAGCGGGACGGGGTTACGGTGATTCCGGTGGCGCGGGCCATCTACGGTTTTGGGGGCGGAGGAGGCTCCAAAGTGTCCGAAGGAGAAGGTTCGGGCGGCGGGGCAAGCATGGCCCTCACTCCTGTCGGCTACATCGAGCTGACGGAGGGCCGTTCCCGGTTCCGGCCCATCCGGGGTTCGGTGGTGCCGCTGGTGGCCGTGAGCGGGCTGGTGGCGCTGCTACTGCTGCGCAACGTGCCCAGGCTGCTGCGCCAAAACCGCTAAACGCAGCGGCGAGCCGCCAGTTTTTATGCAACTTGCGGCCGGCTGCCCGGATATTCTTTCACATAGCCCGGGCAGCCTCCCTGCCATGCCCTCTTCTGTCTCTACTCCCGCCGCCATGGCCGACTACCACGCCCTGGAGGCAGAAAACCGCGCCCTTCACGAGGAAATTGTCCGCCTGAAGGAGCATGCGGCGGCGCAGGCACAAAAACAGCGGCGCTTCCGGGCCGTGTTCGAGAATTCGCCGCTGGGCCAGAAAATCATCACTCCCGATCTGGCCATCAGGCAGGCAAACCAGGCGCTGGCCACTATGCTGGGGTTCGAAAGCAGCCAGGAGCTGGTGGGCCGCCGCATCATGGAGTTTGCCCACCCCGACCATGAGCCCGATTGGGAAAAGCTTCAGGAGAGCCTGTGGGCGCACAAAGAACCCTGTTTTGTGCTTGAAACCTGCCTGGTCCGGCAGGATGGCACCTCGTTCTGGTGCCGGGTTACATCGGTTTTGTTTCCTGATGACGGCGCCGAGCTGGGCTACACCACCCTGGAAAATATTGCCACGCGCAAAAACCTGGAGATTTCGCACCAGCGCCTCTACGAAGCGCAGGAAACCATTCTGCATCTGGCCGCCCACGACCTGCAAAGCCCCATCAACAACCTGCAGATGCTGATTGAGCTGCTGCGGCTGGAGCCGGTCGTGCAGGCCGCTCGCGAAGCCGACCAGCAGTCAATCCGGAAGCTGCTTCGGCTGATGGAACGCTCCTGCGACAATGCCAATGCGCTGCTGAAGGACGTGCTGTATCTGGGGCAGATGGAAGCCGCCCGTCTGGAAAAGCACCGCACCGACCTGGGCGCTTATCTGGACGAGCACCTCGCGCTTTTCCGGGTTGCGGCGCAGGAAAAGGGCCTGGAGCTGCTGCTGGAGCTGCCCGCCGAGCCTGCGTACGCCAACATTCACGCTGATAAGTTTGGCCGCATCCTCGACAACCTGCTTACTAATGCTCTGAAGTTTACGCCTGCGGGTGGCCGCATCTGGGTGCGCCTGCTGCACCACGAAGGCCACGCCCGCTTGGTTGTGCAGGATACCGGCGTGGGCATTCCGGAGAATCTGCAGCCAAGCGTTTTCGATAAGTTTACGGCTGCGGCCCGACCCGGCCTCTACGACGATACCACCACCGGCCTGGGGCTGTTCATCGCCAAGCAGATAGTAGAGCTGCACGAAGGCAAAATCTGGCTGGAAAGCCAGGAACACCAGGGCACCACGTTCTACATCGACCTGACTTAGAGTGTGTTTGGGAATTAGGCGAGTCGATTTAGACACATGGAGATATTGGCTAATACAAGCCAACAGACATGACTGGCGGGGGTGTACTCATAGTCCACGGCCAGCCGCCGAAAGCAGGCCAGCCAAGCAAAGGTGCGTTCCACCACCCAGCGTTTGGCGACGGGCACAAAGCCGCGCTGGGTGGGTGGGCGACTGGCCACCTGGTGCTGTAGGCCGAGGCCGCGCAGGTGGTCGGCGAAGCGGCCCCGGTAAGCGGCATCCGTGAGCACGGTCTGTAAACGGGCGGCCCACCAGGGCCGATGGGGGAGTAAACCCAGGGCTCCGCGACTGTCATGGCCGTTGGCCGCGTGTACGTGCGCGGCCCAGATACGCCCGCTCGAGTCGGTGAGGATCTGGCGTTTACGCCCGTTAACATGCTTGCCCCCGTCCAGTCCCCGGTGCTCGAAAATGCGGGGTGCGAGTTTGACGCTCTGGCTGTCCACGCAGGCCAGCGAGGGCAACGCCTCCCGCCCCTCATGTAGCCGATCCAGCGCATTGAGCACCGTATTTAGGCGTGCCCAGAGGCCCGTTTGCTGCCAGCGGTAGAAATAGTAGTAGACCGCCGTCCAAGCCGGAAATTCGGCCGGCAAGGCCCGCCACTGGCCGCCCGTGCGGCAGACATAGAGCACGGCATTGACCACTTGGCGCAAACACAGGCGCCGACGCCGTTGCACAGGCAGTAGACAGGCCATAACTTGCCACTGCGAGTCAGTAAGGGGTTGATAGCCGTCAACCATAAGCAGACCGGAGCCTAGGAACTCCGCCTGCAACTTACTGGCTCGTTTCTATTTATGCACTTGTGAAATTCCCAAACACGCTCT
>NZ_FRAS01000033.1 GCF_900142395.1 Hymenobacter psychrotolerans DSM 18569
TCCACGTAGCCGGGCGCGAACTGCGGCTGCTGCTCGGCCAGGTCCAGGGCCTTCTCGATGAAGGGCAGCGAGGCGTCGGAGGCTTTGGGCAGGCGCTGGATTTGCTTGCCCGTGAGGGTGATGAGCACCGGGGCCAGGGCCGCATCCAGGGCATCCAGCGCGTCGTTGATGCGCTTCAGGTCGGCGTCGGTGAGCGTGATGTCGAGGTTGTCGGAGGATGTGGGCATCACTAGAAAAGTGGAAAAGGGTTGGGAAAGGACAACTGGGTTTACTAGTGAATGCCGGGCTGGCCCGTCGGGAACACCCGGTCGTAGAGCAGGCCCGTGGGAATCTGGCTTTTGTCGAGCAGTTCCAGCAGGCTGTCGGCCACCGCCTGCGGGCGCCCGACCGGCTCGGCGCAGGTAATATCAACAGGAGGCTCAAGTGGGCCGGGTTTGCCGGCCGCAGGGGCTTGCTGGGCCCACGCCGCCGAGGCGAACAGGCATACCAGAAAGAATACGCGGAAAATGTGCTTCATACGATACAGGAATAAGTGAAAAAGAAGGGATTACTGCTGAATATCAAAGCGACCATCGGTGATGGTGATGGTGCGGCCGGGGTCCTGGTTGCTGACGGCCGTGAAGGAAAAGGTGCCCGAGGAG
Source organism: Hymenobacter psychrotolerans DSM 18569 (assembly GCF_900142395.1). Lineage (GTDB taxonomy): Bacteria > Bacteroidota > Bacteroidia > Cytophagales > Hymenobacteraceae > Hymenobacter > Hymenobacter psychrotolerans. Next base: position 642 of record NZ_FRAS01000033.1, read on the forward strand.
CGCAGGCGCGAGCGGGTGGCAACCGTGAAAACGACCTGGCCCGTATGCTGTGCGTCCGTCACATACACCTCCCGCGAATAATCTCTGGGACGGTAGGTGGCGTGGTCGAGGCAATAACGATCCACTTGCTCAGGATATGGCGGCGTCGTTTGGTTGAGTTGGAAGGTGCCTGGTTGGCCCACTCGGCGCAGAAATAGCGTAATGGAGGCTTCCTGTCCGCGGTAGGTGCCTTGGAAGCTGATATGGTATAGACTATCAGCGAAGAACCCGCCGTATACTCCTGGCACAGACCCCATGCCGGTACCGAGTTGCTGGGCCACGAACGGCTTGCCGTTGACGTAGCAGCCGGCCGTGTTGGCGCCGGTCTGTGTGGCGGGCGGCAGTGGGTCGGTGTGCTCCTTTTTGCAGGCAGCGAAGAACAGCAGTGTGAGGGCGAGGAAGAGGCAATTAGCTTTCATGGCAGCAGCAGGAAAAGAAGGTTCAACGAAAAAAGCCCCAAACACACAACATCACCGGCCACCAAAACGGCAGCAACAGCAACGCGGGGAGCAGGGGCAAACGGTGTGCGAAGGCAGGAGCAGCGCGGCCCGGCGCGGTAAAGGATAGGTGCGGGCGGCGGCGGTAGGAATAGGAGGCGGTAACGGGTATAAGTATAGGGATATTTTATACGCGCGCTATACAGCTGCTGAAAAATAATGTCAATGAATCAGACTTCAGAAAGCCTCTCCGGCGCCGCTGCCCTGCCGCTTTCCTGCCTGTCAGGCTGGTTTCCAGCCAGGCTACTTCTGACTTTTGCAGCCCGCTACTCGTAAATCACGGCGCCGGGCTGCCCGAAGCTGAAGTCGCTGAAGTCGTAGTAGGAGCGGGAGCTTTCGTAGAGGCTGAAGCCGTTGGGCGTGGCCAGCCCGCGCGGGTAGAAGCCCAGCAGAATCTGGAACGTGCGCAGCGGCAGGTATTCGTTGCGGAAGCGCAGGCCCACCCCAAAGCCGGTGTAGGGCTTTTCGTGGATGGGCAGCGTGCGGTTGGGCGTGTTCACGTTCAGCCAAGCCGCATCGGCAAACACGAGCATGGCCAGCCGGAAGCCCAGAAACGAGACGGGCGTAAACACGGTGGTTTCGTAGTTGAGCACGATACGGCTGGTGCCGCGCAGGTTGGTGGCCGGCGAGAAGCCGCGCAGGCCCCGGTCGCCGTTGATGGCCAGCAGCTGCTCGCCGGGGCGGCGGTGCAGGCCGATGGCGTTGCGGCTCCACAGAAAATGCCGCCACTGGAAGTTGCCGGCGTGATAAAGCCGCGTGAAATACAGCAGCTCGGTACTGATGAGGCCCTGCTGCCAGTCGTTGTTGGGCCGCGTCACATAGGAGCCAAACTCCCCGCTCAGGTAGAGGTAGCCGCCACGCGGGCTGTAGCTGGCCGTGGAGGCCCGCGCCCCGTAGTAGTGGCGGTTTTGCCGCTCGTTCATGTCGTAGCCCACCGTGGCGCTCAGCAGCGTACCCGTCGGAATGTCTTCGGTGCGCCCGAAGCCGAACAGGTACTTGTCCTTATAATAGCGCCGCACGCTGTAGCCTAGCGTGCCCATCACGGTGTTCGAGTTGACGTATTCCGGCGTGGGGCGCACACTGTAGCCGGTGCGGATTATGCGGCCGGCCAGAATCAGGCGGGCCGGGTTTTCGTAGCCCAGGTCGTAGGAAGGCAGCGGGAAGGCGCGGCCCAGCCAGGCATCCTGAATGTTGAAGCGCTGGGGCGTATACACCGGCCACTCGCCCGGCGCCGGCAGCTGCGGCGAGCCATCGGGCTGGGGCAGCACGGCGCCTACATCGTAGAAATTGAGGGTGAGCGCGCCCGCGTATTTGGTGTTGATGGAGTAGAAGCCCCGGCCCAGCGTCACGCCGCCGCGCTTGTTCTGGTGCTCGTTCAGGTAGCGCGCTTCGCCGTAGATGAAGTGGCGGAACGGCACCTGGTAGCTGCCCTCGTAGCTCCAGGTCTGCGGCTGGTTGCGGCCGTACTCGTAGGAGTTGCGGAACTGGTGGCCCATGCCCAGAAAGTTCTGGTCGCGCACTCCAATGATGCCCGCGCCCACGTCGCGCACTTCCAGCGAGCCGCTGAGGCTGAACACGTCCTTGGTCACGATTTCCACGTCCACGCTATCCGCAGAGCTGGTACGCTCATTCACAAATACGCGGGCGTCCAGCATTTCCGGCGTCTGGCGCAGCAGTCGTTCCGATTCGGCCAGATCCTGCGGCTCCAGCTCTTCGCCCACCCGAAACAGCAGCACCTGCCGCACCCGTGCCCGGGAAGTTTTTACGTGCAGCATGTTGCCGCCTTTCTCCAGAATGTTGCGCGGCACCCGCGTCGAGTCCGTGATGCTGTAGCCGAAAGCCGTGAGCGTCCGGATGTTGATGCGCCGCACGATTTTGTAGCTGTGCCGGTCATATTGCCGGTCGAGCAGGGCTGCATCGAGGCCGGCCTGCTCCTCGCGGCGCTCCGTGAAGTTGAACAGCGCGGCCGCCGCTTTGCCGGCAATGGTCTTGCGCCTGGTGTAGGCTTTCAGGCCATTGAGCAGCCGTTCCTGGTCGAAGCGGCGGCGCAGCGAGTCGGGGCGGGTGCCGTTGGCGCGCCGTGCAGTGTCGATGGGCGCCACGGCAGTATTCTGGGCCGCGGCGCTGCCAGCCAGCCCCAGCAGGGCCAGCCACACCATCACCCAAAAACGCACCTGGTTGTTCATATATATGCTGCGCGGCAGCGCTACAGCCACCTTTTTGCAAGGTACAGCGCCCGCAGAAGATTCCCGAAGCTGATTTCAGGCTGCAAACACTGCCACCGCCCGGCCCGCTGCCCGCAATTCGGGGCCTGCGAGCGGGCCGTTTCGCTACGGCTCACCTACTACGCAGGAACCGCGCAAATACTTCAGGTTGCCGGAACATTTCTAATGGATTTAGTCTTTTGGATAGTGCGTATGTGCGCGCAAGATTCTATTTTTAAGCCTCGAAACCGCCCCAATGAACGAACAGCGCATCCAGGAAAAGCTAAGTATATTGGCAGACGCCGCGAAGTACGACGTATCGTGCTCCAGCAGCGGCGGCAAGCGCAAAAACGTAGACAAAGGCCTGGGCAATGCCGAGGGTATGGGCATTTGCCACAGCTACACCGAGGACGGCCGTTGCGTGAGCCTGCTCAAAATTCTGCTCACCAACCACTGCATTTTCGACTGCGCCTATTGCGTGTCGCGCCGCTCCAACGACGTGAAGCGCGCCGCCTTCACCGTGGATGAAGTGGTGGACCTGACCATGAACTTCTACCGCCGCAACTACATTGAGGGCCTGTTTCTGAGCAGCGGCATCTTTTCCTCGCCCGACTACACCATGGAGCGCCTCGTGCGCATCATCAAAAACCTGCGTACCGAGCACAAATTCAACGGCTACATCCACGTGAAGGCCATTCCGGGTGCTTCTGAGGAGCTGATTCAGGAAGCCGGCCTCTACGCCGACCGTCTGAGCGTGAACATAGAGCTGCCCTCCGACATGGCGCTGCAGAACCTGGCTCCGGAAAAAAACTACGAGGAAATCCTGGCTCCGATGGGGCAGATCCGGGACGGAATCCGGCAGAACAAGGAGGAAAAGGCCTTGTTCAAGAAAGTGCCGCAGTTTGCCACGGCCGGCCAGAGCACCCAGCTCATTGTGGGCGCTTCGCAGGAAAACGACCTGCAGATCATCAACCTCAGCGACTCGCTCTATAAAGGCTACGGCCTGAAGCGCGTGTATTACTCCGGCTACATCCCCGTCACCGACGACGCCCGCCTGCCGCAGGTAACGCAGCCGCCCCTCATCCGGGAGCACCGCCTCTACCAGTCCGACTGGCTGATGCGCTTCTATGGTTTTCAGGCCGACGAAATTCTCGACCCGGCCCACCCGTTCCTCGATCTGGAAGTGGACCCGAAGCTGGCCTGGGCGCTGCGCAACCGCCACGTATTCCCGGTAGACGTGAATACGGCCGACTACGAAATGATTCTGCGGATTCCCGGCGTGGGTGCGCGTTCGGCCAAGCGTATTGTGGCAGCCCGCCGGTTCTCGCCGCTCACCCTCGACCATCTGCACAAGTTTGGCGTGGTACTGAAGCGGGCCAAGTTCTTCCTGACTTGCCGCGGGCAGGCGCTGGAGAAGCGCGACTACGATGAGCAGACCATCCGCCGCCAGATTCTGTTTGGGGCCGGCTCGGTGCGCTCAGCGCTGGTGACGCAGCAGCTCGACCTGTTTGCGCAGGCATCTTAAAACAGCAGGTGGTTGGTTTCGGAGAGAAGATTCACGCACAACAGACTGATCTAACGACAAACTTCTAACGACAGCAGCCATGACCATCTCCCATCGCGCCGCCGACGCGCCGGCCTCCACCGCAGAAACCCTCCAGTCTATGAAAGTGGCCCGTATTGCCTGCTGCTGTAAGCTCTCCGACCTACTGCCGCTGGTGCAGCAGCTGCACCGTGAAACCGTGCGTGGCAACGCCAAAAAACAGGAGCGCCAGTCGGAAGCCGCCTAGCCGCGCTGCTTTTCCGCCATAACTTTCTGCCGCCGGGTGGGGTAGGCGAGGTATGGAGTTTCCGCTTGAACACCACCAGATCCGAACTAATGGCCTGCTGCTGCACGTGGTGCAGTGTGGCCCCACCGGCGGGGCGCTGGTTGTACTGCTGCACGGCTTTCCAGAGTTTTGGTACGGCTGGCGCCACCAGCTTCAGGCGCTGGCCGCGGCTGGCTGCCGGGTGTGGGCGCCCGACCAGCGTGGCTACAACCTCAGCGACAAACTCACCCGCACGTCGGACTACCGCATCGAGCAGTTGGGTGCCGATGTGTTGGGGCTGCTGGATGCAGCCGACACTCAGAAGGCCATGCTCGTGGGGCACGACTGGGGCGCGGCGGTGGTGTGGTGGCTGGCGGAGCACCATCCGGAGCGGCTACAGCGGGTTGCGGTCCTGAATGTGCCGCACCCAGCGGTGCTGGGCCGCGTGCTGCGTCATCGGCCGCGGCAGTTGCTTAAAAGCTGGTACCTCTTCTTTTTTCAGGTGCCCTGGTTGCCGGAGCAGCTGTTTCGGCGGCGGGCGTTCCGGTTTGGGCGCAGGGCCCTGCGCGGCACCAGCCGTCCTGGCACCTTCTCTTCCGACGACCTGCGGCACTACGTGCGGGCCTGGGCGCAGCCGGGCGCTCTTACCGGTATGCTGAACTGGTACCGCGCCGCGTTCCGCCACACCCGCGCATCGGCACCTTCCCGCCTGCTTACAGTACCGGTGCGCATCCTGTGGGGCCGGAAAGATGCTTTTCTGGTGCCTGAGCTGGCGCAAGCCAGCCTGGAGCTATGCGAAAATGGCCGCCTCACGTATTTCGATGAGGCCACGCACTGGCTGCACCATGAAGAGCCCGCAGCTGTAAACCGGCTGCTGCTGGAGTTTCTGCAGGGCGAATCCGTACCCGTTGTATCCTGATCTATGAGCCGTTCTCTGTCGCCCACCCGCCGCGCCGCAACACCTGCTGCCGAAAGCTCCATTCGCTCCCGGCCAGGTGCGCCGCTGCTCACCAGTCCCGCGCTGGACTATGCCTACGATGGCTCGTTTGAGGGGTTGCTGTCGGTGCTGTTTTCGATTTATGACCGGAAGGCAGCGCCGAACACAATTCAGCCGATAGGGGCGGTGCAGGGTGGTTTGTTTGTGCAGCCGGTTGAAGTGGACACCAACGAGGCCACAGCAGCCCGCGTGTGGGACGGCCTGCTGCGCTACATGGACCAGGAAGCCCGCACCCGGCTGTTTCATGCGTTTCTGAGCGAGCAGCCCGACCGGGAGATGCTGATCTTCCGCTACGCCGATCTGGCCATGCGTTCCGGCCGCGACATCTCGGAAAACTATACCGACGACAACGTGCGCCGTGTGCAGCGCCTGGCCCAGCAGATGTACCGCGAAAAGCACCGCATGGAGGCCTTCGTGCGCTTCGAGAAAACGACCGACGGCCTGTTTCACGCCACCATCGACCCGGATTTCGATGTGCTGCCGCTGATTGCGCCGCACTTCACCAAGCGCTACGCCGACCAGCGCTGGCTGATTTTCGACAAGCGCCGCCGCTACGGGCTCTACTATGACCTCACGCGCACCGACGTAGTAGAATTTGAAACCAGCGCTCCGCAGCGCAGCACGGCCGTTTCGGCCACGGTGCTCGACGAGCGGGAGCCGCTGTTCAAGCTGCTGTGGCAGTCGTATTTCGACCATGTAAACATCCCGGAGCGTAAGAATATGAAGCTGCACCGCCGCCACATACCGCTCCGGTATTGGCGCTACCTCAGCGAAAAGCAGCCCCGGGAGCAGCGGTTCGAGCCCATCCGCAACAAGCGCCCTGTGCAGCCCGGTGGCCCGGCATTGGGCGAGGCCGCGGCGGAAGGCGAGTAGGAGGGCGGCCGGAAAGGCGTAATTTGCCGCCGGTTCTTTCCCCGTCTCTCCCTATGCCTACTACCCTCGTCTTCGGTGGCTCCGGCCAGCTCGGCCAATGCCTGCAGCACGTAGCTCAGCAACGCACCATCACCGACATCGTGTTTCTGCCCGAAGAGCAGGCCGACATCCTCAGCACTGAGACGTTGCAGGCCGTTTTTGCTGAATACAGACCCGCTTACGTTATCAACTGCGCCGCCTATACGGCCGTGGATAAGGCTGAGGATGAAGTGGATATTGCCCGCAGAGTGAACCGCGACGGGGCTGCGAATCTGGCCCGGCTTTGCGGCGAATATGGCGCCACGCTCATCCACATTTCCACCGATTTCGTGTTTGCGGGCACCGGCAATCAGCCGCTCACGGAAACCGACGAAGCGGCGCCCATCAGCGTGTATGGCCTCACCAAGCTGGAAGGCGAGCAGGTGATTCCGCAGCACACGGAGCGGTATTTCATCCTGCGTACCAGCTGGCTCTACTCCGAGTACGCCAATAACTTCGTGAAAACGATGCTCCGCTTTGGGAAGGAGCGGGAGGAAATGCGCGTGATTTGGGACCAGCTCGGCACGCCCACCTACGCCATTGATTTAGCTGGCTGCATTCTGCACATCATCCAGACGGATAACACCGCCTACGGCCTCTACCACTATAGCAACGAAGGCGTTACCTCGTGGTACGACTTCGCAGTGGCCATCTTCGAGCTGGGCGGCCTGCCCACCCGCACCGTGCCCATTCGCACCGCCGAGTACCCCACCAAAGCCACCCGCCCTGCCTTCTCCGTGATGGATAAGACCAAAGCCAAAACCCAGCTCGGCGTCGCCATCCCGCACTGGCGCGAGAGTTTGGTGGTGTGTATGGGGCGGTTAAAATAACTGATTTTGTAACTAATGGGTAGCCCTCAAATATCGGTAGGAGCCGTGATAGAAATAGATTTAAGGAACGGCTACTACGCCTATGGTAAAATATTGGCAGGAGCAGATTATGGTATTTATGACTCTTACACTACACAAAGAATCCAAAGTGTAAAAGAGGTAATAGGTAAGCCCTTTATTTTCATTGTGGCAGTAAATAATTATGCAATTAATGGGCGTAGGTGGCTTAAAATCGGCAAGGATACTTCAACGGCAACAGAACAAAATCATCCTCTAAAATTCATTCAAGATCCTTTGAAATTGGAAAGGTTTGAGTTGTATGATCCAGTCATGGGCACTATAAAGCCTGCCTCAAAACAAGATTGTGCTGGCCTAGAGCGTTGTTCTGTATGGGCACCTGAACATGTTGAAGAGCGTATCGTTGATTATTACGCGGGACGCCCTAATAAATACAGACAAATGGATTTGGATATTCTTAAATAGAACTACTATTTGGCCTTGACGAAATTATTGGGTTCTCCCATAAAACCGGTTCGCCAGATACGCCAGTACCACCAGCGCCAGACCAACGGCGCACACGCCGAGCCACTGGAAATGGTCCCAGGCAAAACCGCCAAGTAAGGAACCCAGCGAGGCACCGATGAAGCAGGCCGTCATGTACACGGTGTTGAGGCGGCTGCGGGCCTCAGGGCGAAGGCTGAAAATGCGGGTCTGGTTGGAAATGTGCGTCATCTGCTGGCCCACGTCCAGTATTACTACGCCCACAATAAGCCCAAGCAGGTAGTAGCCGCCAAAAGCCAGCAGCACATACGCTCCCAGAAACAGCAGAATGCCGAGCGTAAGCGCATAATCCGGCCCTTTTTGGTCGGCAGATTTGCCGGCGAAGGAAGCGGCAAACGCGCCGCTGGCCCCAATCAGGCCGAACAGCCCGGCCACGTCGGCATGGTAACGGTAGGTGTCGCTTTCCAGGAAGAACACCAGCGTAGTCCAGAACGCGCTGAAGGCCCCGAACATGCACGCGCCTACCAGCGCGGAGCGGCGCAACACGGGTAACTCTTTGGTGAGGGTGCCCAGCGAAGCCAGCAGACTACCGTAGCTGCCCGCAAACTGCGGCTCGTTGCGCGGCAACATACGGGCCAGCACGCCGGTCAGCAGCAACATGAGGACTGCGCCTACCCAGAACATGGTGCGCCAGCCAAAATGCAGCCCCACATAGCCGCTGATGGTGCGCGAAAGCAGAATGCCAATCAGCAGCCCGCTCATTACCTTGCCCACCACGCGTCCCCGTTCGGCATCGGAAGCCAGGGAAGCAGCCATCGGAATCAGGAGTTGCGGAACTGCCGAAAACACGCCGATAAGCAGACTTGCCGCCACCAACCAGCCGAACGTAGGCGCGTAGGCGGCGCCCGCCATGCACACGGCCGCACACAGCAGCAGCACCAGAATCAGGCTTTTGCGCTCCCGCTTGTCGCCGAGCGGCACCACGAACAGCAGGCCCACCGTGTAGCCCACCTGCGTGATGGTGGCGGCCAGACTTACCCGGCTTTCCGTGAGCCCAAACGTGCGCCCGATTTCGGCCAGCAGCGGCTGGTTGTAGTAGATATTGGCCACCACCAGCCCGCAGGTAATGGCCATCAGCCAGACCAGCGCAGGAGCAAGGGGCGGGTGAATAGGTAGGCTTTTATCAGGAATTGCCTCAACGGCAACAGGTTCTGTTTCTCTCATGAAGCATATTGTGCCGCGTTTTTACTGTCGCGGCGTGGATAGCTTGAGGAAACAGACAACGAGTCTATTAGGTTATGCCAACTGGGCTGGTCCTACGCTACGCACTGCCGCTTATACATGCCTGGCGTCACGCCCTCATACTGCTTAAACAGCTTCTGGAAGTATGCCGTGTTGTTGAAGCCCGCCCGGAAGCAGACGTCCGCCACCGTGGTCAGCGGGTTGCGCAGCAGGCGCTTGGCTTCCGCCAGGCGCTCCTGAATAATGAACTCGACCGGCGTGAGGCCCAGCTCGCGCTTGAACACGCGGAAGAACGTGGCTTTGCTCATGCAGGCCAGCTCCGACAGCTTTTCCACCGTAATCTGTTCCGTGAGATGCTGCTTGATGTACTGCACCACGGCCGCGAAACGGTGTGAGGTCGCGTGCTGGCGGTAGTTGTGAAACAGCAACTGCCGCGCCTGAGTCTGCATGAGGCGCACCAGCATTTCCTGAATCGTGAAGTTGGCCAGCACATCCTTCACCCGGCCCGTGTCGCGGGAAAGCTGCACGAGGCGCTCCAGCGTGCCGGTCAGCTCGGGCGTATTCTGAAAGTGGGCGTGCTCGGTGGTGTCCAGCTGCCAGGGCAGGTGGGTTTCGGCGCGGGGCTGCTCCTCATTGAGCAGGTCCACGGTTTGCCGGATGGTTTCAATCGGAATAGCCACAGCCAGGCACTGCGTGGGGCGCTGCTCATCGGCTTCCGGAAAGTCAATTACCATCGTCTCATTCTCGCCCACTACCACCGACTCGCCGGGCAGATACTCGAAGGCCGGCCGGCCCACCAGATGCATCACCTTTTTGCCCTGTAGCATCGTCGTCAGCACCACGTGGCCCATGTTCAGCGGTACCTGATGGGCGGTGCGGTGCGTCTCAAACACGTTCAGCTCGAAGGCCTCCAGGGAATATACCGTTCGGTTTTCTACCAGCGTGGTAAGCTGCTCGGGCTGGCGCAAGGCAATGGGAGCGGGCAGGTGAGTCGGCATATATCGTCGGGAAAACGTGGAACAACGGACAGTGAAGCGGCTAAAGCTAACGACAGATCAAGGACAATGCAACGCTCGTGCAGGCTGCTTTCCAGCAAGAACCGCTACACCCGGCTAAGAGTTGCGCGGCGTGTGAGTGAGTACTTACAAGGTTGCGACAATAGGCGGGTTTTCTGCGAGGATACTGCAGTGCTTCCGCCCTAAAGAAGGGCTAGCTTGGCTTATCAAATAACCCCTCAACATCTCGCCCATGGAAACCTTAGAAAGAACCACCACTCTCGTCGAACGTCCCAAGTTCAAGTCGCACTACGACAATTTCATTGGCGGCAAATGGGTGGCACCGGTGAAAGGGCAATACTTCGACAACCCTTCGCCCATTGATGGCAAAGCCTTCTGCAAAGTAGCCCGCAGCACCAAAGAAGACATTGAGCTGGCGCTGGACGCTGCCCACGAAGCATTTAAATCGTGGAGTAAAGCCTCGGCCACCACGCGCAGCAACGTGCTGCTCAAGATTGCCGACATCATGGAAGCCAACCTGGCCCACCTAGCCGCCGTGGAAACCGTGGAAAACGGCAAAGCCATCCGGGAAACCATGGCCGCCGACCTGCCCTTGTGCATCGACCATTTCCGGTATTTCGCCGGTGTCATTCGGGCCGAGGAAGGCTCCGCTACGGAGCTCAATGAAACCACTTTGTCGCTCGTGATTCAGGAGCCGCTGGGCGTGGTCGGCCAGATTATTCCCTGGAACTTCCCGCTGCTGATGGCCACCTGGAAGCTGGCGCCCGCGCTGGCCGCCGGCTGCTGCGTAGTGATGAAGCCCGCCGAGCAAACCCCTGCCAGCATCATGGTGCTGATGGAGCTAATTCAGGACGTACTTCCGGCCGGTGTGGTGAATGTGGTGAACGGCTTCGGGCTGGAAGCCGGCAAGCCGCTGGCCTCCAACAAGCGCGTGCAGAAAGTGTCGTTCACGGGCGAAACTACCACGGGCCGCCTGATTCTGCAGTACGCCGCCGAAAACATCATTCCCGTGACCATGGAGCTAGGCGGCAAGTCGCCGAACATCTTCTGCAAATCGGTGATGGATGCCGACGACGATTTCCTGGATAAGTGCCTGGAGGGAGCGGCTATGTTTGCCCTGAACCAGGGGGAAATATGCACCTGTCCGTCGCGCCTGCTCATCCACGAGGACATCTACGACGAGTTTATGCCGCGCCTGATTGAGCGGGTGAAAGCCATTAAGCTGGGCCATCCGCTGGATACGGAAACCATGATGGGCGCCCAGGCCAGCAACGACCAGTACGAGAAAATCCTGAGCTACCTCGAAATCGGGAAGGCGGAAGGAGCCGAGGTGCTGACCGGCGGCGAGGCGCACCGCGACCATGAGCACGAAGAGCTGAACGAAGGCTACTACATTCAGCCCACTATCTTCCGCGGCCACAACAAAATGCGGATTTTCCAGGAGGAAATCTTCGGCCCGGTGCTGTCCGTGACAACGTTCAAAGACAACGACGAAGCCATTGAACTGGCCAACGACACACTCTACGGCCTCGGAGCCGGCCTCTGGAGCCGCGACGCGCATGAGCTGTACCAGATGCCCCGCGCCATTCAGGCCGGCCGCGTGTGGGTGAACTGCTACCACGACTACCCCGCCGGCGCGCCCTTCGGTGGCTACAAAGCCTCCGGTTTCGGCCGCGAAAACCACAAGATGATGCTGGCCCACTACCGCCAGACCAAGAACATGCTCATCAGCTACAGCCAGCAGAAACTGGGCTTCTTTTAATAGCGGCGGCTAAACCTACGTAAAGCAGAACGTCATGCTGCGCCTGTCGAAGCATCTCGCGTGCAATGGTCGTTAAGTACTACTGCGGTGGAGATGCTTCGACAAGCTCAGCATGACGTTCTGGTGTTTTTCAAACCTGCTTCCCAATGCCACAGTCCCAAACTCCCCGCGTGCTGGTCACGCCCGCCGCCGAAGCCACCATTGATCTGCTGCGCGACGAGCACGGCCCGCTGATGTTCCATCAGAGCGGTGGCTGCTGCGACGGCTCCTCGCCAATGTGCTTTGCCAAAGGCGAGTTCCGCATTGGCGGCAACGACGTGTGGCTGGGCCAGATCCACGGCTGCGACTTTTTCATGAGCACCAGCCAGTTTGAATACTGGCAGCACACGCAGCTCACCGTGGACGTGGTGAAAGGCCGGGGCGCCAGCTTCTCGCTGGAAATCCCGCTGGGTGTCCGGTTCCTGATTCGCTCCCGACTGTTTACCGAGGAGGAAGCAAAGAATATGGCCCCGGTGCTGCAGGGCGAGGAGTATCTAGAGCAGCAGGCCTAGCTACCCGGCCCCGCTGCTCTAGTGCAGCTTGTACACCATCAAGCACAAAAAAGCCCCCGGCGGTATCCGCCTGGGGCTTTTTTGTGCGTTGCCTGCGTTAGTTGGCAACTTTCACGGGCAGGCCTTCCAACTGCACGTAGCTCAGCTTCCAGGCGTTTTTCTTGTTCTTCTTCCACAGCAGAATGAAGTTGCCTTCACCTTCGCCGCGGGGCTGGCCGGGCGTTTCGGGCAGCACATCCGTCGAGAATGTGCCGGCCTCGTAGGCCATGTTGGCATCGGAGCCGGTGGTGGTGGAATACAGCTTCAGGTCCGAGATGGTGCCCATGGTGGCGCGCACCCATTTGTCGGCCACTTCCGACTTGCCGTTGAAGCGGGTTGCGCCCTGAGCATACTGCACGTCATCGGCCAGCAACGAATCCAGCTGCACTGTGTTTTTGGCGTTCCAGGCACCAATAAACTGCTGGTTGAGGCTTTGCACGTTTACGGCAGCAGCTTCGTCGGTTTTGGCATTGGAGCAGGAGGCCAGCAGCGCGCCTCCGAGCAGGAGACCAAGAAAGGGTTTCATAAGAAAACAGGGTTTGGTAAGAGAGAGCAGAACGGAAAGCAGGGGTGAAGTAACAGAAAACCCAGGTATTACGACCTGGGTTTTCGGGTTATACTTAGCGGAGAGCTTACCAGCTCTTGCGACGCACTTCCGAAGAAGGATAAGCCGTAGAACGGTCGCCGTACGAGTCGTTGGGCAGGTAGCCGCTGCCCATGGCAAAAGCCGAGTTAGAAGCGGCCGGAGCCAGGCTGTTCATCATGATGGGCGTGCCAGCGGCAGCGGCGGCCGTAGCAGCCATAGCGCTGTTGTTGTTGCTGTTGGCTTTAGCAGTAGCGTTGCCTTTCGCAACACCAGCACGGTAAGCCGCTACGCGGTTAGCCTCGGCCCGGCGGGCGGCAGCCACACGGGCAGCTTCGGCTTTGCGCTTGTTGTCGGCGTTGCGGCCGATAGTGTAGCCGATAGCGCCACCCGCGACGCCACCCACGGCACCACCTGCCACGCGGTTCTTCTTGTTGATGAGAGCACCAGCGGCAGCGCCACCCAGGCCGCCAATGACGGCACCCTTAGCGCTGGAGCTGATCTTGCGGTCCTGAGCGGAACCGCTGAGAATAGTGGTGAAGAACATCACAAATGCGAGAAACAAACTGGCCTTTTTCATGACGATGGAAAGTTAAAGTTTAGAGGGCTTGATACCCGGATCTGAGAGGGTGTTTACAAGCACCATGCCAATACGACTAGCTCCGCAGTTAGGTTTAGCCCGGCCGGAAAGTTGGGCGCTCCGGTTACGGCCGGCAATGCGCAGCTAGAAAAGGGCCTGAATAGCCAGATCCAAGCGTTTTACCGTACCAAGGCGTATGAAGAAAAAGCTGCTGCTGCGGGTGTCCGAGAGTTTTGCACTGACTGGCCTGGGCGTGCTGCTGCTGCCCGAATCAGCGGCGGCAGAGCTGGCGGATTTGCCGCTCCATACTGCCCTGGCGCTTGTGCTACGCTACCCCGATGGCACCGAAGCCGCGGCCGTTGCCAGCGTGGAGGAAATAGCCCGCCCTGGCCGCCCGGAAACCCGCACGTTGCTGCTCACGCAGGAGGGCGCAGCTGCGGTACCCCTCGGTACGGAAGTGTGGTGGCAGGGCGAAACGGCAGGGTGGGAGGGCCTGCTTTAGCGCAGCCAGCCGTTGGCATCGAGCCAGTTCTGCAGCCGTTCGGTCCAGTTGTCTTTAGTGGTTTTGTTGTTGAGGCCGAAGCCGTGGCCGCCCCGCGGGTACAGGTGCATCTCGGCCGGCACCTTGTGGCGCAGGCAGGCTTCGTAGAACCGCAGGCTGTTCTGCACAGGCACCGTGGTGTCGTCGGCGGCGTGCACCAGGAAGGTCGGGGGCGTCTGGGGAGTTACCTGTAGCTCGTTGGAGTACAGCCGAATCTGGTCGGCTGCCGGCTTGGTGCCCAGCAGGTTGTTGCGGGAACCGGCGTGCATCAGGCTGTCGGAAAGGCTGATGACGGGATAGAGCAGCACCAGAAAATCGGGCCGGACGCTGGTGTTGGGGGCGTCCTGAGTGGCGGGCCTGCTGAAATGCGTGCCGGCCGTAGCGGCCAGGTGCCCGCCCGCCGAAAAGCCCATCAGCCCCACCCGCGCCGGATTCACGCCATACTCCGCGGCCCGCTGCCGCACCAGCCGCAACGCCTGCTGCGCATCCTGGAGCGGAGCAATGGTTTTGTCGGGCTGGGTCTGGTCGTTGGGCAGGCGGTATTTCAGCACGAAGGCCGTAATGCCCATTTCGGTGAGCCGCTTGGCCACGTCGGAGCCTTCACTGTCGATGGAAAGGCGCGCGTAGCCACCGCCGGGGCAGATAATAACGGCTGTGCCGTTGGCTTTGTCTTTGGCCGGCCGGAATACCTGCAGCGTCGGCTGCACCACATTCGACACCCGCACCCCGCCGTTGTCGAGCGTAATGCTTTTCTCCTGCAGGTCGGTGGCAATAGAGTTAGGAATGGTGCCGCTGTAGAGCGAAATCGTGCTCTGGGCAAGAGCAGAAGGCAGGGCGGCAAGCATCAGCAGCGTGGAAAAAATCGTTTTCATGAAGTGCAGCAGGGTTTAGCTACCAGAACTTGTGGGGCGGTTACGAGTACGCCAGCGGAAAGATAAGTTTCAGGAGAATTCGCTGGTAAACAACGCAGGTTGTGGGGTCCCGTTGTGAGGCCCTTACGCAAAAAAAGTCCCGCTGGCTAGCTGCCAGCGGGACTTTGTAGTGGAACAGCCAGGCCGGTTTTAGTGAGCCGGCAGCAGCTTCGGAGCGTCAGGACCGTTGGGGTCCGGGTCTGGCTTGTCCTGGTCAGGGCCGCCGTGCTCTTCGTCGGGCTTGTAGTTGGCTTCCAGCTCGGCCAGCTTCTCCTTGCCATAGGCAAAGCGCGTGATGAGCACGTAGAGCACCGGCACAATGAAGATGGCCAGCAGCGTAGCCGAGAGCATCCCGCCAAATACGGTCCAGCCGATGGTCTGGCGGCTTTGGGCACCCGCGCCGGAAGCAAATACCAGCGGCAGCACGCCCAGAATAAAGGCCAGCGAGGTCATGATGATGGGGCGCAGGCGCAGGCGCACGGCTTCCAGCGTGGCATCCACCAGCGGCATGCCCTTGTCTACCCGCTCTTTGGCAAATTCGATAATCAGAATGGCGTTTTTGGCCGACAAACCAATCAGCGTAATCAGACCAATCTGGGCGTAGACGTTGTTGGTGAGCTTGGGCAGGAAAATCAGGGCCACAATAGCTCCGAAAGCGCCCAGCGGCACGGCCAGCAGCACCGAAAACGGCACCGACCAGCTTTCATACAGCGCCGCCAGAAACAGAAACACAAACGTGAGCGACAACGCGAAGATGTACACCGTCTGCCCGCCGGCCAGCTGCTCTTCGCGGCTCAGGCCCGAAAACTCGTAGCCGTAGCCCGCCGGCAGGCTCTGCGCTGCCGTTTCCTGCAGCGCCTTGATGGCGTCGCCGGAGCTGTAGCCGGGAGCCGCGTTGCCGTTGATTTCGGCGGAGCGGAACAGGTTGTAGTGCGAGATAAGCGGCGCGCTTTCCGTGCGCTTGTAGCTCGTGAGCGTGCTCAGGGGCACCATGCCGCCGCTGGAGTTGCGCACGTAATACTGCCCCAGGTTGCTGATATCGGCGCGGTACATGGAGTCGGCCTGCGTCACGACGCGGAAGTTGCGGCCGTACGCCGTGAAGTCATTCACGTAGGACGAGCCCAGGTACGTGCGCAGCGCCGTGCCTATATCAGCAATGGATACGCCCAGCTTCTTGGCTTTCTCTCTGTCAATAGTGAGCTGGTAGCCGGGCGTGTTGGCGGTGAAGAACGAGAAGGCCCCCGTAATTTCCGGCCGCTTGCGCAGCGCCCCCAGAAAATTCTGGAGCGTGGCGTCGAAGTTCTTGATGTTGCCGCCGGCTTCGCGCTCCTGCAGCACAAAGCTAAAGCCACCCGTGTTGCCGAGGCCCGGAATGGCCGGCGGCGAAATCACCACGATGTTGGCTTCCTTCAGCCGGCTCAGGCGCTGGTTGATGGTGGCAATCAGGCTTTGCAGCTGCAACTCCTTGTCTTTGCGCTCGTCCCAGGGCAGCAGCTGGCAGAACACGGTGCCGCTGTTCGATTTGGACGAGAAGTTCACGGCATTCAGGCCGCCCAGACCGGCATAGTGGCGGATGCCCTTCACCTGGCTCAGCTCCTTCATAATTTCCTTCAGCGTGCTCACGGTGCGCTCCGTGGAAGCTGCTTCGGGCAAATTGAAGGTGATGATGAGGCGGCCTTCGTCTTCGGTTGGGATGAAGCCGCCGGGTTTCTTGGCAAACAGCAGCCCGGTGCCGGCAATAATGCACACCAGAATGATGACCACGAAGCGCGAATGTTTGATGCCCTTCTGCACGCCCTTGCCGTAGCGGGCCGTCACCCTATCAAACCAGGCGTTGAACTTGAAAAAGAACTTGTCCAGTCCGGTGGAGTTTTCGTCGCGCTTGTGGGGCTTGAGCAGCAGCACGCACAGGGCCGGCGTGAGCGAAAGCGCCACAAAGGCCGAAATCAGCACCGAAATGGCAATGGTGATGGCAAACTGCTGGTACAGGCGGCCCGTGATGCCCGGAATGAAGCCCACCGGCACAAATACGGCCGCCAGAATCAGGGCAATGG
Source organism: Hymenobacter psychrotolerans DSM 18569 (assembly GCF_900142395.1). GTDB lineage: Bacteria > Bacteroidota > Bacteroidia > Cytophagales > Hymenobacteraceae > Hymenobacter > Hymenobacter psychrotolerans. The sequence goes on from NZ_FRAS01000033.1 coordinate 17,748, forward strand.
CAATAACCGGGGCCGAAATTTCGCGCATGGCGGCCATGGTAGCATCCAGCGCGCTCATGCCCCGCTCGTTCATGTTGTGCTCCACGGCTTCCACCACCACAATGGCGTCATCCACTACAATACCGATGGCCAGCACAAAGCCGAACATGGTAAGCGTGTTGATAGTGAAGCCCAGCGGAATAAAGAACAGGAACGTGCCGATGATGGACACCGGAATAGCCAGTACCGGGATGAGCGTGGAGCGCCAGCTTTGCAGGAACAGAAACACCACCACAATCACGAGCAGCAGGGCCTCTACCAGCGTGTGCAGCACCTCATTGATAGACACTTTCACGACGCTGGCAGCCTCGAACGGCACCACGTAGTCGAGGTCGGCCGGGAACTGCTTTTTGAGCTCGTTCATGGTGGCCAGCACATTTTCGTAGGTTTCCAGTGCGTTGGCGCCGGGGGCCTGGTACACGAGCAGGTAAGCAGCCCGGTTGCCGTCCACAAACGAGTTGTTGGCGTAGTTGAACTTGCCCAGCTCCAGGCGGGCCACGTCCTTCAGATACACCACGGAGCCATCCTCGGGCCGGGTTTTCACGATGACGTTGCCGAACTCCTCGGTGTTGGCCAGGCGGCCCTGCACGAACACAATGTATTCAAACGTCTGGCCGGTCTGGGCCGGGGGCGCGCCAATGGAGCCGGCCGCAATCTGGGCGTTCTGCTCCTGGATAGCAGCCGATACGTCCTGGGCCGTTACGCCCAGCTGCGAGAGTTTATCGGGCTTGAGCCACACGCGCATCGAGAAGTCGTCGGCGCGGCTCACAATGTCGCCCACGCCCTTGGTGCGCAGCAGTGCGTCCTTGATGAAGAGGTTGGAATAGTTGTCGAGGAAGGTGGTATTGTGCGAGTTTTTGGGCGCGTAAAGAGCCACCAGCATCAGAATGCTGGGGTTCCGCTTGCGCACAATCAAACCCAGGCGCTGCACTTCCTGCGGCAGCGTGGGCTGGGCAATGCCCACCCGGTTCTGCACGTCAAGGGCGGCAATGTTGATGTCGGTGCCGACTTCGAAGTTCACCGTCATGCTCATCTGCCCGTTGCTGGTGCTGTTGCTTTGCAGATAAGTCATGCCGGGCGTGCCGTTCACCTGCACTTCCACGGGCGTAGCCACGGTTTGCTCCACGGTCTGCGCGTCGGCGCCGGTGTAGGTGCCGCTGACGGATACGGTGGGCGGCGTAATCTCCGGATACTGGCCTACCGGCAAGTTCAGGATGGCCAGCACCCCAACCAGCACAATCACCAGCGAGGTGACAATAGCCGTGACGGGGCGCCGAATAAAGGTTTCTGCAATCATTTCGTAGGAGCTGTTAGCTGCGGGCAGCTGGCTGGTAGCAAATTCAGAACGCCCTGTCGAGCTGCCTCTCGGCCAACTTGGTAGGACGACTCTTCGGATTCTTACTTTTTGGCGCCCTGGGCGGGAGCACCGGCTGCGGCCGGCGTACCGGTCTGAATCTGGCCACCGTCGCGGAGGCGGTTCAGGCCTTCGGTCACGACTTTGTCGCCTTCCTTCACGCCTTCCATTATCACAATCTGGTCGCGGAGGCGCGGGCCCAGCTGCACCTTACGCTGGTAGGCTTTGCTGCTGTCGCCGGCCACAAACACGAAGTTTTCGCCCATCTGCTCCACCACGGCCTTGTACGGCACCACAATACGGCGCCCCGACTGCCGGTTGAGCACGCTCAGCACGGCGCTCATGCCATCTTTGAGCTTGCGCTGCGGATTGGCAAACTGCACCCGAATCTGCACGGTCCCGGTCTGCTGGTTTACGCCCCGGTCGATGGCCAGAATTTTGCCGGGCTGCTCGTAGCGCGTGCCATCGGGCAGCAGCAGCCGGAAGGTGGAGTCGTTTTTGCCGCCACCCTGGCGCTGCAGATCCGTGAAGCGGGTGAGGTCGGACTCCGTAATGACGAAATCCACGCCCATCGGGTCTTCGCCGCTGATGGTGTTGAGCAGCGTGGAGCCGGGGCTCACCTGCGCGCCCAGCCGCACCTGCGAAATGCCGATCCGGCCCGCAAATGGCGCTTTTATCAGGGAATAGTCGAGGTCGGTGCGGGCGGCGGCCACGTTGGCCTGCGCCACTGCTACCTGGGCCTGAGCCGTGGCGTAGGCCGTTTGGGCATTGTCCACAATCTGCAGCGCAATGGCATCCTGCTTGGCCAAACGCTGGTAGCGCTCCAGGTTCACTTTGGCATTCTGCACGGTGGCGCGGGTGCTGCTCAGGCCGGCCAGCGCCTGCTGGTAGGCGGCCTGGTACTTGCGCCGGTCTATTTCGTAGAGCGTTTTGCCCTTCGGCACCGCTTCGCCGTCCTTAAAGAAAATCTGGGTGATGAAGCCGGCCACCTGGCTGCGCAGCTCCACGTTGTTGATGGCGACTACGTTGGCCGGATACTCGTCGTAGTACACGGCGTCGCTGGTTTGGGCGGTTATCAGCGTAACGGGCGTGGCGGGCGGCGGACCGGCAGGCTTGTCGGCGTCTTTGTTGCCGCAGCCTGCAAAGGCAAACAGGCCAGCAGCGTAGGACAGAGCGAGAATCGTATGTTTCATGGGGGCTTACGAGAGCGGAGATATGAGGGGCTGAAACGTAGACGGGGCTGGTGCTGGCGCCGTGATGGGCAACGGCACCTAAGCGCCCAGCGCCAGAATTCAGGTTTCTACAATCAATACTGGGTGGGGAGGTTGCCCTGAGCGCGGAGCAGATCTACTTTGCTGCTCAACACCTGGAACAGAGCACTGTAGTAATTGAGCTGGGCCGTACGCAGCGTGGTCTGGGCCACAATTACGTCGAGGTAGGTTTTGATGCCCTCCCGGTACTGCAGGTCTACCACCGAATACACCTCCTTAGACAAAGCCAGATTGCGCTGCCCCACTACGTAGTCGGCGTAGTAGCTTTTGTAGGTGGCCAGGGCCTGCTCATACTCCGTGTTGATGCGGTTGCGGGTAGCCAGAATGTCCTGGTCGAGGCGCTGGTCGGTGAGCCGCTCCCGGCGCAGGTTCTGCAGGCGGCGGCCCCCCTGAAAAATGGGTAGGCTCAGTTGCAGGCCGGCATAGGAATTCGGGAACCGCCGGCTGTATAAGTCGCCGAAGTTGTTGTTCTGGAACACGGCGTTGTAGTTGCCGAAGGCCGAAAGCGTGGGCAGAAAGCCCCAGCGGTAGTAGCTGATCTGCGCTTCCTGCAACACTTTCTGGGTCTGCAACTGCTGAATTTCGATGCGGTTGGCCGGTTCCAGCGCCACAGTGGTATCCACGGCGGCGTCGCGCATCAGCTGCAGCGTGTCGTAGCGCAGCGCCAGCGGCTGCGGGCCGGGCAGGCCCATCAGCTCCTTCAGGTACGCCGATTTGGCCTTGATGGCCTCAAACGCCTGCTTGCGGGATACAATAGAGTTGTTGAGCGAAATTTCGGCCTGCTTGAAGTCGGTTTTATCCACAATGCCGGCGTCGTAGCGGGCCTTGGCATCCTTCAGGCTCCGCTGCAGCCGCACAATGTCTTCACTGAGCACATCCAACTGGCGCTGGGAGAGCAGCACATCGTAGTACGCCTTGCTCACGTCCGACACCACATCAATGCGGACCGTGGTGGTGTTCTGCTCGTAGAACTGCCGCGACGGTTTGGCGCTGCGCAGCGCCAGGCGCACATCGTTGTTGTAGATGGCCTGCGTAGCCGAAAGCCCTACGGTAGAGGTATTTTTCAGCCCGATCTGGCGCGGCACGTTTACGCCTTCCGCATTCGGAAAAACGGTGTAGGGCAGCTGGAAATAGTGCTGGCCCGTGGCGTTTACGCCCACCTGCGGCAGCCAGCCGGCCAGCCCGATGCGGATGGTGGCGTCGTTGCTTTCCTCATCAATGCGCGCCTGCCGTAGCACGGGCTGGTTCTGCAGCGCGAATTGCAGGCATTGTTCCAGCGTGAGCGGAGAGCCGGACGGGGGCGGTGCGGTTGGCTGGGCCTGCACCAGGCACGGGACAAGCACTAAGGCTCCCAGCAGAAGCTGGAGCGCCTGTTTCATGTGTTTCATAAGAAGAAAAAAGCAGCTACTCCGATACGTAACTAAGCGGGTTTGGGCTGGGTGACCCAAGGGCAGATAAGGGGCGGCGACTTCACTAGGCACGCGCGCTGTTGCGGCTGCATGTTCAGCGGAGCTTAGAACCAGGAGCCGGTGGGGGGAACGGCAAACTGGCCTTACTAATCAACTGGTTGCGACACTACTACGCAGTAGCGGCAAAACCCGTCGGCACTCCGAAAACGGAGTACAGCATAGGTAAACCCGCTACCCCCCCGCATTGTTGAAATGCCAGACTGAAAAACCAGGTTTGAAGGCTACTCCAACCCTGGCTCGGAAAGTAAAAGAATCTGGTAATTTCTCAGGGTAAGACGTGTGCTACGTTTTCTGAGGGCAGATGTTTTTATAGCTCCGTTACCGTCACCAGTACATCAGTATTGCGGCCGTGGTCGTCGGCGCAGGATATTTTCAGGGGGCCGGGCGGCGGCTTGATGAAGACCCGCTCGGTGGGAGCAGCGGCCTGCAGGAATTTGTCGTTGACGTACCAGAACACCTGGCGCACCTCGTTATCGGTGGTGCAGGTGAGGAGCAGCTGCTGCTTTTCGTGGCGGTTGAGGACGTACTCGGTGTTGGGGGTGGGGGAGGTGATGCTAGGCGCCCGCTCCGCGCCACCGCGCACCAGCTGGCATTGCGGGTTGTGCGGGGGCAGCCGGCGGTACGGAATGCCCTGGGCTTCCTTGTAGGCAACCACTTCGGGCAGCAGATTCGGGTACAGCTCCCGCCGATACCCGGCCGCCGGCGCACAGGCCCGGCAGTAGGTAAAGCTCCCATCTGCCGACACCAGTACTTCCCGTACGTGCTGGCACCGCTGCCCGCTGCTCACGTTGGGCAGGAAGTAGTCGATAATCTGATTCGGGCAGTTCTCGCCGGGCACCAGGCCACTCTCCGTGCACACCAACCGGAAATCCAGGGCTGCGGGAGGCACAAACCAGTCGTTGGGCGAATTGTAGGCCAGGGTGTTGAACAAGTCGAAGAGCAGGGGCGTGGCCACTTCGGAGCCCGTCAGGGCCGGGCTACCCTGGCCGCTGAAGTTGCCTACCCACACGCCAATCGTGTACTGCTTGTTGTAGCCGATGCTCCAGGCGTCGCGGCGGCCGTAGCTGGTGCCGGTTTTCCAGGCAATTTTGGGCAGCCGCATGCTGCTGGCCGCGTTGATGGGCAGGTCAGGCCGGGTGAGCTGAGCCAGGATTTCGGTGGTAAGGAAGGCCGAGGCTTCGGAAATGAGAGGACTGGTTGACGTGCCTTTCCTGGTAGAAACCAGTTGTAGGCCACTATACTGCCCACCTTCGGCCAGCGTCACGTACAGATTCGTCAGCTCTTCCAGACTCGCGCCGCAGCCGCCCAGAATGCTGCTGAGGCCTAGCCGGGTGCGGTTGCGCGTCACATTCTGGAAGCCTGCCTGGCGGAGCTTATCCGTGAAGGTGGGCACGCCTAGCTGGTTGAGCACCCGCACGGCCGGAATGTTGAGCGAGTAGGCCAGGGCGCGCTCCAGCGTCACCTCGCCGTTGCAGTGCTTATCGAAGTTCTCGGGGCGGTAGCCCTGGAAGTTGGTGGGCACATCGGGCAGGAGCTGCTTGGGCGTGACGAGGCCGCGGTCCATGGCCAGGGCGTAGAGAAACGGCTTCAGCGTACTGCCTGGCGAGCGGACCGCTACAATACCGTCGTTCTGGCCCTGGTTGGCAAAGTCGCGGAAGTCGGCAGAACCCACGTAGGCCTCTACCTGCCGGGTACGGTTATTGACCACCAGCACGGCGGCCTGCGTGATGCCCAGCTCGTAGAGCCGGCGCACGTAGTTGCGGGTGAGGTCCTCGGCTTTGGCTTGCTTGCCGCGCTCTAGGCCACTCCGGATGATGGCCTGCCTCGGAAACTGCCGCACCAGCCGCCGCGAAAGGTGCGGCGCAAGGGTCGGGGCAGCGTGGCGCTGCACGTCCAGGGGTTCCAGCAGGGCATCTTCTACCGCTTCTTTCGGGAACAAGCCGGCTTCCCCGAGCCGATTTAGCCACCGGTTGCGCTCCTGCAGCACGGCCGCGTTGTTTTTGCCCAGCACTAAGCCTCTAGGCCTGTTTGGGATGATGGCCAGCGTGACGGTTTGGGCCAGGGAAAGGTAGTCGGGTGTTTGCTGGAAGTACAGCAGCGCTGCCGATTTCACGCCCTCCACGTTGCCGCCGTAGGGCACGAGGTTCAGGTAGAGCTGCAGAATCTCGTCCTTACTGTAGTGAAGTTCCAGCTGGGTAGCGCGCAGCATTTCCAGCAGCTTATTGCCGAAGGTGCGCTCTTTGGGCTCCAGCAGCCGGGCTACCTGCATGGTAATGGTGCTGGCCCCCGTGGTACGGCCGGTACCGAACAGGTTGCGGCCAGCCGCCTGCACCAGCGCCACTGGGTTTACCCCAAAATGCCACCGGAACCACCGGTCTTCCTTCTCCAGGATGGCCTTGCGCAGCACCGGCGTAATCTCGCGGAGCTCCGTTTTCATCCGCCACTTCTGAGTGGGGTTGAGGTAGGCGTGCAGCACCGAGCCATCGGCGGCCAGCACAATGGGCGAGTATTGGGGGGGAGGCGGCAGCGGGAAAAGCAAATCCAGGCCCCCGACCAACGCCAGGACCACTGCAACTCCTATAAGAACCTTAAAAGCGCGTTTCATGCAGCCCGTCAGCCCGCGGCGTTCATCCATGGATTAGGGGTAGCAAGATAGAAAGTCGGCGGCGCTGGTGCGGCTTTATTTAGGTGGCTCGGGCACTTCTACCTCCAGCTCAAAGTCGCGCTTGGGTGGGGCCTCGTTGTTGGCGGCGTTGCGGTAGAGGAAGCGGAGCGTGGTTTTGCCCGGGTTCAGGGCCTGGAACTGAAACGTCACGTCTTCCTCGCTACCCGCTTTGGCTTTCTTCTTCGGCTTTTTGGCGGGTTGGGGGGTAGGAGGCTGGATCAATTGTATCACGTTATCGGCCAGAGGCATTACCTCCCATTGATATTGCGAGCCAGCGGTATTGTCAAGCCGAATAGCCAGTTGGTCGCCCTTATTCACCTTCACACTGCTATGGTTGCCATACTCCGTGACGTTCACGTTTTTCGCCACGCCCGGCTTGTCAATGGTCACAAATACCCGGAAGAAACCACCCAGCGAGGAGTAGCCCGTACCTGGCTGCGCTGAAATCAGCGCCAGGTCTAGGCCACCGGTGCCTACCGCCTGAAAGTGAATTTCAAACGTAGCCGGCGCCCCCGGCACGCCGCTGCTCAGCCCCGGCAGACTATGCGTCGTCGTAACCGTCAACTGTCCCGGATACGTCTGGGTCAGGCGCCAGCCGAAGCGCGGCGAAATAGTCGGCAGCCGCACAATCAGCTGGTCGCCTACGTTCAGCTGCACCTGCTTGCCATTGTCGGCGGCTGTGAGGGTTACGATGTCAGCTTGAGCTGGAGTTGGAATAAGTAAAACTACCCCGAGCAAAAGCAGTAGTGTACAGCGCAGAAAGGCTGCGGCAATAAGGGAAATCAGTTTCATATATCGCACAGCAACAAACATGTTTAACAGTAACACAGCCGGCTACTTAACAAGTGCCGGCTGCGTAAAAAGCGGTTATAAAGTGTACGAAGCTGTGTGTGAAAAAGCTGCGGATGAGCTACGTTGCTAGGCCTATGTTTGCTGGGCAGGACTCACGTTTCGTGTATCCAGTAGCGCACCACTTTGCCATTACTGAATTGCAAAGACAGGGCGTCGCCATCAATAGGAATGAGTTTGGGCGTCATGCCCAAATAGTACTCCCAAGTAGCTTCAGAGCTAAACTTCATATCAGGTGTCCCTAATAACTCAACTACTTGTTGCTCAGTAAGGCCAACCAGTTTGTGGGAAGCTACTAAATCCTCAACCTGCTCATAGCGTTTAGGCAAATTAGTAGCCCAGTCGGCTTTGTTGAAATCCCGATGTGGGTAGTACAAATAGATGGCAAGAATTAGATAGGGAATGGCCACGCAAAGCAGCGGCGTAATCAGAATAGCCGCCGGAAGAGCTATCCTAGTCGGCCGCTGCAAGGAGGGCCAGAAACGTGCAATCAGATAGGCTACTACTCTGAAAACAAGCAGGCCTAGCAGGCCTACGCATATCAGCAAAACTGTGTAGAACAGGATGGTTTGCCAGAGCATAGCTAACAGCATATAAGTAGATAAAGAGTTACCGCACCCGCACCACGCCGCTGCCGGCGTAGCTGTGGTACTCGGCGTTGTACATGGCGTCGGCGCTAACGGGGCCGAGCTTGAAGGTGCCTTTGCTCACGGCGCGGCAGAGGTAGTAGAACGACTGGGGTGTGGGTGTAACAGTAGTGAACAGGTTAATCCGGTCGTCGCGCACGTCCATGTAATCGGGTTGGGCGGCGTCTTTGGCCCAGGTCAGGTCCCGGACGGCCCCAATGCGTGGGTTTTCGATTTCCAGGCCGGCGGGCAGTAGGTCTGTAATGGCCACGTTCTTGACTTCACCTGCCGTTTCAGCCGATTGAATAGTGATTTTAACGACTACCAGGTCGTTTTGCTTGAAGGAGGTAGAGCCCACTAGATTGCCGTTACGGTCCAAGAACTGGCGGCGGACTTGCAGGTAGGCGTCTTCCTCGCGCACCTGGCCGGTGGGCGAAATGCCCTCGGTTTCCCAGAAGTAGTAGAGGCTGCCTTTGCCGCTGGTACGCAGCTGCAGCTGGCGGTTGGCCACGTTGCTTACGGTGAGGTCTTTGCCCGAGAAGTTGCCGATGGCTTTGCCATCGGCCAGCAGGCTAGCCACTACCGTGCTACCGGCGTTCTTCTTGGCCAACTTGCCTAGGGCCAGCAGTGCAAAAGAGCGTTCCTGCGTGTTGAGCCAACCGGCCTGCTTCACTTGGCGGCTGAGCTGACGGGCCAGGGTGCTTACCTGCGGGTTAGCCGGGTCGGCGGCGAGCAGGGCGTTGAGTACCAGGGCTTCATCCCGAATAGGAGAGGAGAAGGCACCATCGAGCTGGCGGACGGCGATGGTGGGTGCAGCACCGAAACGGGTAGGCACGGTGCTTTGGTAGCCGCGCTGGTTGCCGCTTAGGGCGAAGGCCGCCGCCAGCAGGTAGCGCGAATCTTCGGCCAGCTGGGGGCGGTTGGCTTTGTAGTAGTTGAGGCCTACGGCATCGGGGCGGCCGGCCAGGGCCAGCACGTAGAGCGAGTAGGCAATTTCCTTTTTGGCCAGCGTCACGGGCTGAATCACGCCGCCGGTCTGGATGATGTTGTATGTCTCGGTTTCGCGCTTGCGGACGCGGGCCTGCAGGTAGCGGAGCACCCTATCGAGCACGTTCTTATTTACATCGAAGCCGGCTTGCTGGGCTTCCAGCAGGAAGTGGGCGGCGTAGGTGGTAGCCCACCAGTTGTCGTAGTCGCCGCCGGGCCAGTAGCTGAGGCTGCCGTTGTACATCTGCTGGGCTTCCACCTTCCGGATGGCTTCCTGCACGTGGTAGTTGGGATTGTATTTAGTGCTTAGTGCCTGGTGCTTAGTGCCTGGGTCGTTCTTCTGGCCCAGGGTGGCGGCCAGGTCGCCGTAGTACAGCTGCGGGAAGGCGGCCGACACGGTTTGCTCCAGGCAGCCGTAGGGGTATTGCAGCAGGTAGCGCAGGTCCTTGGCAAACTCCGTCATCGGCGAGCGGCTCACCACCAGCTGGCTCCGCAGGGAGGAAGGCAGGAAGTCGGTGCGCAGGTTCAGCTGCTGGGCCGCGCCGCCCGCCACCACGCCTGCCCCCGTGCGCTTCTGCAGCGGCGAAGCAGGACGGATGGGTAGTTCGATGGTTTCTTTCAGTACATACAAAGGTTCAGCGCCTTCTTTTCTAAAGTGCATACCAGGCTGGTTAGGTTCTTCACACTTGTATGTATGGGCTTCAATCTCCAGATAGCCAGCTCCGATAGAAGAAGCAGTGTAACGATACATCACTCTAGTTTCCATATTCGGCTTAAGAGATACACTCTTAACACTATAATGAGAGCCTAGTGAAGGAATATAGCCATCAGGCACTTGGCTTATCAATTTGCTGGACGGAAATAGAGTGACATCAAGAATTTTCCCCGTCGTATTCGTCAGGGTCACCGGCACGTCAATCGTGTCACCGGGACTTAAAAACCGTGGCAATGCAGTCGAAATAACCACTGGGTCGGCGACGCGCATGGTGTGCTCGGCGGAACCGAAGGCGTCGTTCTTGTAGGCTACTGCCATGATGCGCACAGCACCGCTGAACTGAGGCACTTGCAGCTTGTAGCGCACTTTGCCGCTGGCATCGGCGGTGAGCACGCCGCTCCATTTGGCAAGCAGCTTCACGCGGCGGTTGGGCACGGGCGTGGTGCGGCGCGAGAGGTCGTAGCCGTCGCCGCCGGTGCTGCTGGTGCCCAGCTCGGGCAGCAGGAAGGGATACACGTCGTGGGCCTGCACTTCCAGGGCGCGCTTCTGGTAGAAGTAGCCGTAGGGGTCGGGCGTGCGGTAATCCTTCATCTGCAGAATGCCCTCGTCCACCATGGCCAGCGTCACCTGCGCGCCGGGGGCGGTGGTGACTTCAATGGTCTGGGCGGTCTGGGAGCGGCTTTGCGTGGGCGCTTTAATAGCCACTTGCAGCTTGGCGCCTGGCTTTTCTACCGTGAGTGGCACGAAGCCGCGGGCCACCGTGAGGGGGAGGCGGTTGTCCTTGATTTCGCGGATGGCGGTGGCCGTCACGTACACGTTGGGCACGTGGCCGGTGCGGATGGGGATGCTCACGCGGGCCGATTTCTCGTCGGTGTTCAAGTAGAAGTGGTCCAGCACCCGGTCCCGCTCCACCGTCACGAGTACGCGGCCCGGGAAGGGCGTTTTCAGCAGGAGGTTGGCGGTTTCGCCGGGCTGGTACTTGGGCTTGTCGGCCTCTATGGTCACTTCGCCCTCGTTGTTCACCTCGAAGGAATTGCTCTGGGTGTCGCCGTAGCCGTAGGCATACACGCGCTGGGCCACATAGGTCACGGCCCCTGGCCTAGAAACCCGGATTTCGTACTCACCGGAATAGGTGGGTGTGAAGTTCAGGCCGGCATCGGAGCCGCCGCTGGCTACCGTCACGTTGCGGCTTAACACCACCTGCTCACGCTTCTGCGAGTTGTAGATGTAGCGGCCGCCCTGACGCTCAATCACCGTTTCCCAGAGTAGGCGTACCACGCGCACCGTAGCCTGGGCCGAGGTAGGCGTACCGGCCGGCGTGAGAGCCACCAACCGCACGGGCAGGGCCTGGCGGGTTTGCACCAGCTCGTCCATATTTTTCACCCCAAACAGCACCGGTTGGGTCTGCACCTCGAAGGTAGCCAGGCGGTTCACGGGGCGGCCGGTTTCGTCGAATACTGTCGTGAAGGCCGCGCCTTCCAGGATACCGAGGTCAGAGTAGTCGGGCACCTCGTAGGTGGCAGTGCCGCGGCCAGCGGCGTCGGTAGTGCCTTCGCGGGTGGTCTTCTCGAACCGGTCGGAAATGGGTGTGAAAACCTGGTCGCCGTACTGGCCGCGCTGCTTGTCGCCGCTGTTGATGGCGAAGGTGTAGTCGGCGTAATTTTTTGGGGTGAAAGGCTTTTCCTTGAGCGAAAACTCCACCTCAAACTTGCGGTCGGCCGCGGGCGGACCAAACAGGTTTTGGGCCGTAATCAGGGCCGAAATGGCTTGGCCGGGCTTCGCAACTGGCCTAGACGCCTTCACCGTCACCTTCATGCGGTCCGGAATAAACTCTTCCACCGAAATCTGGCGCGAGGCTAGCAGCACATCGTTGCCGGTCAGCACTTCCATCGTGTAGAGGCCGGTCATCACGGCTGGGGGCAGCAGGAAGCGCGCCTCGAAGGAGCCGGCTGCATTCAGCGTTTTCTGCAGACTGGCGTATTCCTTGCCGGTGGGCAGCAGCAGCCGAATTTTTACCGGCAGGCCCTTGGGCGGCGCCTGCCAGTCCTCGGTCCGGATGACGGTATTGGTCTGGATGGTGTCGCCGGGGCGGTACAGGTCCCGGTCGCCGTAGAGAAAGGCCTGGTAGCGGGCCGCGTTGCTCTGTAGGCCACCCACCTCGAAGCGGGAGGTTTCTACGCGGCTCCGGCTCAGGTCGAGGAAGGTGAAGTCGTTGCCCTGCTGGGCCATGACCATGCCCAGCCGGAAGCGGCCGTTCTGCGCGGTGCTGTCGAATTTTGCTACCCCCTCACCATTGGTAAGGCCGGTGCCCATTACCTGGTTGTTGGTACTGATAAAGCGCATTTCCACACCACTTAGCGCTTTGGCGTTGCGGATAGAGTTGGCAAATACCAGCGTGCTGCCGGCCTTGCCCTGCTTCACAATCAGCCCGATATCCGACACGGCCACCAGCTTGCTTACCTGTAGCCACTGCCGCTCGGTATCCTGCACCTTAATGATGTAGAGGCCCTTCAACCCACCCGCAAATTCCAGGTCCTTGAGGTTCAGGTTCAGCAGCCGCAGCCCCTGCGCCTTCGGCAAGCCCGACACGGTGTAGGTGCGCTCCGTGAGCACATTGCCCAGGTTTTCTACGTCGTAGTATTGGTAGGAGCGGTCCACGTATTCTCCCTCCTCGCTCTCTTCCTCTTCGCCCGACTCTTCCCCATCGTAGCCGGGGTAGCCGTACTGGGTGCCGCTGCGCAACAGTTGTTGAATGTTATTGGCATACACCTTGGCAATGGTCACCTTCACCTGGCCTACCTCGTTGATGCGCACGCCCAGGTTGCGCGAACCCAGCGCATCGAGGTACATGGCCTTCTCGGCGCTGGCAAAGCTGATGGTCGGCCGCTCGTCGGAGAAGCTCACGGTCTGGGTGAAATTTTCGCTGAGGTGCCCGCCCAGGCCACCCCGCAGCCCCTGGCGCAAACTCACCTGATAGCTTTTGCCTACCTCAAAGCCGCCCTTGAGTCGGAAGCCGCTTTCCAGTTCCTCCACCTCGTAGGCCACCTGCGGTGACACCGACAACGCATTGCGCAAGTCGCCGGTTGTTACCGGCTGGTTGGTTAGGATGGTAATGACCGGGTCGGCCGATTGCAGGGTGCCCGTGATGGAGCGTATCTCTAGCTCCTCCGGATCGGGTACCTGCACCTGCTTTTCATAGTCGGAGGTAGAAGCCTGGTCGCTGCCCTGAGCGCGCAGACCCTGGCCTAGCGCCACCGTGAGCGGCGAGCCGGGGCGCACCTGCTGGTTGAGGCTCACGCGCACCACCTGGCCCGGCTCCCCGCTCACCTCGAAGGCCACGGGCTGACCGTCTTGGGTCACGCGGAGCAGGGGCTTCACGTCGGCGGGCTTTACGCTGTAGTTGAAAGGTAGCTCCACGCGCATTTCAGCCGTGCCAGCCGCCCGCTCCGAGCGGCCCCAGAACGCCTGGGGCTCCTGCAGCTGCAGGTAGGGCGTATGAAATTTCTGGCGGTTCTCGGGTAGCTCTACGTTGCGTTTGCCTTCCGGCAGGGCCTCTTTGCGCAGGGTAGCCGTGAAGGCGGTACTGGGTTTGAAGGGCGTGGTGGGCGAGAAAATCAGCTCCCGGTCAGAAGTCCACTTGAACTTGCCGCGCATGGCCGGCTCGAACTTCACCACCTGCACCGTATCCCAACGGTCCTGCTGCTCTGGACCGGCCACGGCATCGGCAAACTGAAACACCAGGTTCTGGTACGGGTCAATTTCCTCGCCGTTGGGGTCCGAAGTGGCATCGGAGCCCGACTTGGAGCAGGCATACAGCAAAGCCAGCAGCACCAGCAGCGGCAGGCGAGAAACGGAGCGGGGTAGCATGGATAGAGAGGAGCTTAGAAAGGACGCCGGAAGGTATAGAAAAACGGCGTTTCTGCTATGTTGTGTGTAGGTTTAGGAGGAGAGATACTTACGCGAAATAATAGAGGTAACCGGTAAATGAGTAAGCTGCTAACAATACAACATTTAATAGAGAGTACACGCTGTAAGATTAGGCTTAAAGTCTATCACGAAGACTCAGCAACTGAATGGCGGTGGTTTTGGCTTGCCTGTTGAAGGTTACATTGAAGTAGCAGGACCTGAACGAATATAAGATATCGAATGGGTAGAGCTTGACCCTATTGTGGTGACTCATATAGGCCGACTGGTGCCGCCTAAGGTAACTGTCGCTACAGACGACATTATTCAGGTATTGAATGACGAAGGAATTGAGTATGCAATAGTGAGGGGCACAATCAGAATATACGGTCAGTCGTTAGTATCAGCTTTAGATGAACGTGTAATGGACAATGTGAGGTGGTCGAGTAAATGTGGACAGAATAGGGTCTTATCTTTCGAATGTCATGCAAGACAGTCCCCAACCCGCCAAACGTCGGCGTTATGACGCTACCTTCCGGGCCGAGGCCCTGCGTTTGGCGGGCGAGAGCCGCTCGACCCAGGCCGCCGCTCGCGCCCTGAATATTAGCCCCAAGCTGCTCTACAAGTGGCAGAAAGAAGCACTCACACCCGTGGCGGCGGCTCGTGGGGCGGAGCTGGACCCGGCCACGGCGACCGAGCTGCGCCAGCTGCGGGCTTTAGCCCGGCGGCAGGCGCAGGAGCTGGATATTTTAAAAAA
>NZ_FRAS01000025.1 GCF_900142395.1 Hymenobacter psychrotolerans DSM 18569
AGAGTGTGTTTGGGAATTAGGCGAGTCGATTTAGACACATGGAGATATTGGCTAATACAAGCCAACAGACATGACTGGCGGGGGTGTACTCATAGTCCACGGCCAGCCGCCGAAAGCAGGCCAGCCAAGCAAAGGTGCGTTCCACCACCCAGCGTTTGGCGACGGGCACAAAGCCGCGCTGGGTGGGTGGGCGACTGGCCACCTGGTGCTGTAGGCCGAGGCCGCGCAGGTGGTCGGCGAAGCGGCCCCGGTAAGCGGCATCCGTGAGCACGGTCTGTAAACGGGCGGCCCACCAGGGCCGATGGGGGAGTAAACCCAGGGCTCCGCGACTGTCATGGCCGTTGGCCGCGTGTACGTGCGCGGCCCAGATACGCCCGCTCGAGTCGGTGAGGATCTGGCGTTTACGCCCGTTAACATGCTTGCCCCCGTCCAGTCCCCGGTGCTCGAAAATGCGGGGTGCGAGTTTGACGCTCTGGCTGTCCACGCAGGCCAGCGAGGGCAACGCCTCCCGCCCCTCATGTAGCCGATCCAGCGCATTGAGCACCGTATTTAGGCGTGCCCAGAGGCCCGTTTGCTGCCAGCGGTAGAAATAGTAGTAGACCGCCGTCCAAGCCGGAAATTCGGCCGGCAAGGCCCGCCACTGGCCGCCCGTGCGGCAGACATAGAGCACGGCATTGACCACTTGGCGCAAACACAGGCGCCGACGCCGTTGCACAGGCAGTAGACAGGCCATAACTTGCCACTGCGAGTCAGTAAGGGGTTGATAGCCGTCAACCATAAGCAGACCGGAGCCTAGGAACTCCGCCTGCAACTTACTGGCTCGTTTCTATTTATGCACTTGTGAAATTCCCAAACACGCTCTCAAATAGGGCCAGCGCCTCAGCCCACCGCTTCGCTTTCTGCAACTCGACACCCATGGCATAATAGGCTGTTAACACGAAGCCATTACCAGTGGACTCATAAAGCAACACGTCCCGGCCTTCCTCAAAGGCTTTGGGAAACAGTAGCCGGGCCTGCATGAGGTAGGTAAGGCCCAAGCCGGGCGTTCGGTTATTGAGCAGCATTCCCAAATGCGAAACCGCGTCTAGGTGCAGCTCCCCGCAGGCGGCCATGATACGCCGGTAGATTCGCTCCGCCTCTTGCGGCGCAGTGATGTGCAGCGCTTTACCCTGCTGGAATAACGCTTCGTGCTCCAGCACAACTGCCGGGTACACCACGCGCCAGTGGCGCGGCTGGTATTCTATCATGCGGAGCTGGTCCATGCGCAGGAACGATAGGAAGGAGGAAGCTCAAAAATACGGAGAAGCTGCACCGCTCCTTAACGAGAAATTCTGTTCCAACTCTAGTGGCCCGTGCGTGAGCCACCGCAATGCTTAGCGTGTAAATCCGCCCGATTGGAAGAACAGCCGCTACTATACTGCTGCATCAAAGTCTGCCAGCTCCTGTTGAAAGCGAGCCAGACGACCCTTCGTCTTCAGGAAGAGCATATAGCGCATCTTACCCCGTATCGGCCCGACATCAAAGCCCAGCAAGGTAGCTTGGTAGCCGAAGACACCTAGTAGGCTTTGAATCAGTTTGGGCTCCTGCTTAACAAGGGGGCCATAGTATACCCAATCCAGCTGCTCCGCATCAACTGCCACGCCCAGGTCGGCGCAGCGGTCCAGTAGCTCCGGCAGGGCCGCCGGCTCGTAGGCGCGCAGATACCCCCGCACCAGGCGTAGCGCGTCTTCATACGTCACGGCAAACGAAGCATCGAGCGAGGGAAAATCGTATTCAGATTCGTCTTCTGAGTTGTTATCGAACATGGTACAAGTGAAAGGGCGGCCAACTGCTGAAGAAAGCCCGCCGCACCATTACGATACGTCGGGCCTTCGGGGCGCTCCTACGAGCGCCGTAAATCTACAGAACCTAGCGACCTTCGATGCGTTGGCTGCGCTTTACGTGAGTTAAGCATAGCCTGTAGTTGACCATCACGACCAAGCCGCAGTCCAAATGAGCTTTATCTACCCAAGTCTGCTGAGACCTACTACTACAGAGATATTGATGAGTGCTAGCCAAGCACTGGCTATTCCTAAAATTGAATTGCAGCTACGCCGGTGGGCTGGGTCTCCTATCAGCAACACCTTCGGAAACAAGCCGCTAATTGACTTCGGCGGCCATCCAGTTTTCGCAGAGCTTTGCGTGTACGAGTTGGTACGACTATCCGGCTGGGAGGCCCGGTGGGTGGAAACCTACGGGGCTGGGCCAATGAATCCTTACCACTTCACTGCTTGGGCTGATGCTGGTATAGCCGGCCAACAACACGTACCTATCACTAAACCAGCGGTTCAGGACTTGCTGCAGAAGATTGCGCATGCCAACGGTGACAGCTATGCGGGTTGCTGGGATGTCGTTGGCTGGGATGGTGAAACTGTAATATTTGCCGAGCTCAAGCGGCGCAAGAAAGACCGAATCCGACCCACGCAGCCGCGTTGGCTGGCGTCAGGCTTACAGGTAGGCCTGACGCTTGAGAACTTTCTACTAGTAGAGTGGGATATTTTCAATGAGTAGGTAGGTCCATGACATAGGCTGGAGATACTATACGAGCATCCTGCTTTTGCCCTATGCGGAGCCTTCCTTAAAAGCGCTCATCCAGATGCTCCAGTCCATTGATAATCCATGTTGTCCGATGGCCTTGGAAGCGCAGCGTACAAGCAAATTCTGCCCGCTCATGGGCATCCTGCAGGGAACTACCAACGACTTCGAATTCCTCTTCCACATATGGAATGGGCCGAAATTCATCCGGCAGATGAGGTCCATCCTCGCCAGTTACACGGATATGGTAAACTTGGTAGCCATCGGGTAATTGGTCAGTAGCATATATCGCCTGCCGCCCGCATTTGCGGCAGTGAACAGCTATTGCAATCGTGTCACCGTTTCGGGACAATACCTTTCCGGCCGAGTGGGGAATGATTTCCTGGTCACGCATACAGAACAGCTGAACGAAAGTGGCTGCACGGTAACCAGTACCGTTTATAACAGGAAGACGAGACCCTCGGTCGGTCATGGCGTGTGGGAAAGTATGAGGCAAAGGTATGAATTGTAGAAGCTCATGGCCTTCGGGATGGAACAATGCATCAATTATCAGGCCCTTTAGAGCTTCCACAGCCGAGGCGTTTTTGGGCATCGGCTTATGACGACTTGATTCGGTTACGTAACTTTCGGAAACTGCCACACACTTCCCTTTCGAAAGTCGGACGGCACTAACATATAATCAGCTTCATGCCATATACACTAGCCGAATTCTTCTGTGGGTGCGGCGGGTTTTCGCATGGTTTCGCCCGTTCCAGCGAGTTCGACGTGGTACTGGGCAACGACATCAAGCCCGCCGCCCTTCATACCTTTCAGCGCAACCACATCAGCCCCAACACCGGCGTTCCGGCCATCATCAGTCAGGACATCCGGACCGTGACGCTCCAATCGGTCCAGGAGTTACTGATAGCAAAAGGTATTGCCCCCGGCGAATTGGATTGCCTTATCGGCGGGCCTCCATGTCAGGGCTTCTCTCAAATGCGACGCAGCGAGGAACGGCAAGGCGACGACTTGGTGGGTTTCAAAGGCTACAATCGCCTCGACCAGGACCCGCGCAACGATCTGGTGCTGCGTTTTCTGGAAATTGCCCACGTACTCAACCCTAAAGTCATCGTCATCGAGAACGTGCCACAAATGCTTACCCACACCCATCAGGGGGTACGTGGCGGGCTAGCGGCGGCGGTCAGGGGCCTGCTGGAAGAGATGGGGTACACGGTTACCTCTGGAGTGCTCAATGCCGCGGATTTCGGCGTGCCCCAGCTGCGGGAACGTGCTTTTTTCCTGGCCTCGCGTATCGGTGTACTCGAATTGCCTACTCCGACCCATGCCGACCCGCTTGCGCAGAATCTACTTGAGCAAGGCCGGTTGCCCTGGGTAACCGTGGCGGAGGCGTTGGCCGACCTGCCGGCACCCACCCCGATCGAAACGTTGGGCGGGGGAGCGTTGGACCTCTATGCCGTCCCCAATCCCGGTCCGTACGCCCAGGCGATGCGGACGTCGCCCACCTTCCCCTATAACCACATCAGCCGTACTTATAAGGAACGTATCATCGATATCATCCGACAGATGCAACCGGGTGAAACGTGGGACGCGGCCAGCGAACGGATGCGGGCCGCATACGCCGTTATGATTGCCGAGGAACGCCTGCTTGGTGAGAACAACGAGGCCACCAAAGCGCGCCTGATTGCTGAGGGCGTCATCAACCCTGCTTTCTACAAGCGGTACTACTGGAGTGCCTATACTCGGCTTGACCCAGCCCGGCCAGCGCTGACCATCACGGCAAATGCCAACTTTCTCGGTTCAGGCCGCTTCACGCACCCCACTGCCGACCGCGGCATCACCATGCGCGAGGCAGCCCGGCTGCAGTCCTTCGACGATGATTTCAAACTGCTGACGTCGGTCAAGGAGAAGGACGAAACCGCCAACATCGGCGTCGGCATCGACATGATAGGCGAAGCAGTACCGCCGACTTTAGGAGAGGCCTTTGCGCTCCATATTGCCCCCTTGCTGGCTGCTCACTACGCCCTGCCGGAAAACCAGCCTATACCGGCACACCAGCCCGCTTTCACCTAATCATGGAGCCAGAACTAAGTAGAGACGAGGTTTACGCCGCCGCTCGCGAGGCTGTCGAGAAACTAGTGGCCGAAGAAGGCCCGGAAAGCCAGTTCCCGTTCGATTACATCTGGCAGTTCGCTTCCCGGGAGATTCCGTCGCTGCGCCGGCCCAGCTGCTCCAACTACTTGGTAAAGCTCGGGTACTTGGAGAAGACCGGTAAGCAGGTCAACGCTTCTACCCCGGAGCGGGCCGGTAATCTGGGTCCCGAATACCGCCCGGGTCGTCATTTCCTGCCCCCGGCTCCGCCGGTCCCCCCACCAGCACCTGGTGGGGTGGAGCCGCTTGCGCCCGCTTTCGAAGAAATGGAGAAGGCCTTGGCCACCCAGGGCCTGCTCATCGACAAGGCAGACCTGGCTAATTTCTACCTGGCTCTGTGTGTCAGCCCGCTCGTCGTGCTGAGCGGGATTTCGGGCACCGGCAAAAGCCAAATGCCCCGTCGGTTCGCGCAGCTGACCGACTCGCGTTTCGACAGCGTCCCCGTCAAACCGCAATGGTCCGACAACTCGGACTTGTTCGGCTACGTTCCGAGCCTCAACCCCACGCACTTTGTGAAAGGACGCTTCACCGAGGTGGTGGAGGCGGCACAAGCGACCCCCGGCCAACTGGCGGTCGTGCTGCTGGATGAGATGAACCTAGCGGCCGTCGAGCACTACTTCAGCGACTTTCTCAGCATCATGGAGACGCGGCGCCGTGAGGCAGGCACCATTATAACCGACCCGTTGCCACTCGAATTACCGACAGCGGTTGCCGGCCAACCCGACCCGTACGCCGGTCTTCGTACATTGGGTCTGCCTGCCAACGTTCGGGTGGTCGGAACCGCCAACATGGACGAAACGACCCATTTGTTCAGTCCCAAAGTTTTGGACCGGGCCTTCAGCATCGAGTCCGTCACCCCCGACCTGACCCAATTCCCTTCCGGGGAGGCCCAGCCCTTCGACGCTACTACGTTTGCCCGTCTGGTTCCCCGCCTGCTGGATGTATCCAACGTGGTCAGCGAGAGCGAAGCTTACGTCACCGATGCCGAGTTGCTCAACGAAATAGGCGCGTTGCTGCAGGAAGCCAGCGACGTGCTGCGCCCGGCCGGGATTTCATTCGGGTACCGGACCCGTCGGGACGTGTGCCTGTACATGCACTTTTGGCGCAGATTCGACCTGGCCAATATTCTGTCGGCCTCGGCCGCTATGGACTTGTGCTTCCTGCAGAAAATCCTGCCCAAGGTGCAGGGGGCCGGTGAAGGCCTCGGCGAGGCACTGCGCAAGCTGCGAGAATGGTTGCTGACCGAGGATGGCGATACATCGGTAGCCAGCAGTCGCCCCTGGACCCGCAGTGCCGACAAGGTGGAACGGATGCTGGCCCGTTTGGAGGCGGAAGGTGCCACTACGTACTGGGGAACCTAATCGTGGCGCAAACGCTCCTTCTGGTACGGACCGCTGCGTGGACGCTGGAGCTGGTCGGGCCGATGACGTCTCTGCCTGATTTCCTGCCTGCCGGCAAAGCCGAGTTGTCGGTCGTGAGCCCTTCCGCACTGAAGGTACAGGTATTCGACCGGTCCAGCGGCAGTTTGGTGCCCGTGCCAGAGAATGGCATGGTGGCCCCGATTCTCTTCGAGAATACGGACTACAATTTCTACCTCGAAGCGGACGACCCGGACACCAGGCTTCGGCTTTCACAGAGCGGCACCTTACGTCATCGACGTAACGGGAGCGAACACCACACGCTGAACTTCCGCAACGACGTCGGCTTGACCGAGCTGCACATTCTCGGCCCCGTGTCGGCAATCGTGCGGTTGGAGGTGCTCCCCGTCAAAATCGATTACCGCCGGGACTATGCCCTGATGCGTGACGAGGTGGACAGCATCGCCCGCGGTCTGGCCTTGGCTGCGCAAGCGCGTACCTATGGGCGGGTAGGTACCCAATCGCAGGGCACGACCACACTGGTGGCCTGGGTGGCGTTGATGCGTCGCTACTTCGACGAGCTAGTCGCCGCGGCCGAAGCAATAGGACGGAATCCGCACTCCCGGCTGGAAAAGACGACCCGCTTGGTTGCGCCCGACCGCCTCCGCCGAGTAGACGAAACACAATTGCGGCGGGCACTGAGGCGGCATGCCACGGCCAGCGGCCCAATTCTGCCGGGAACTGGTCTGGGACTCCCACGACGCCTACCTGAAACGACCAGCCGAGTCACCACCGATACACCGGAAAACCGTTTGGTAAAGGCACAGCTGCGCCAAACATTGCGGAATGTGCAGGCCTTACTGCGATCCGCCGGTCCTGGCGACGAGGACGCCGACCCGAACGCCGAGCAGCTGTTCCTGGTTGCCGTGAAGCCGGAAGCCGAATCGATGCGCCGCCGCCTGGGCCGTCTCTTGCTCGCCCCCTACCTGCGCGAAGTGGCCGACGTCGCACCAGCATCGTCCGGTTCGTTGGTGTTCCAGCAACATCCCCATTATGCCGCATTTGCGCGCATCTATCGGTTGCTGGACGGTGGGCTCACGTTCCACGGCGACGCCCTCAGTGTGGGGGTCAAACAAATCTCTCAGCTCTACGAATACTGGTGCTTCCTCACCATCGTGCGCCTGCTCGCGGTACGCTTCCGGGTCGAAAGCCACAATTTGGTGCGTGTGCGCAATACCCGCCTGACGCTTGTGCTAGCAAAGGGAATTCAAGCTGCAGTTACTTTTCGATGTCTTACCACCGGACAAAAGTTGCATCTGCTCTATAACCGACTTTTCAATCGTCTGCCCACGGTGAGCCAACAGCCCGACAATGTGATTCAGCTTGCCGGGAGTGGGGCCCTATACGTTTTCGACGCGAAGTACCGTTTGGCGTTCGACCCGGAATATCGCCGCCGCTACGCCGGTCCCGGTCCGACTACTGACGATATCAATGTCATGCATCGGTATCGTGACGCTATCGTGTTGCCCCCAGTACCCAGCCAACCCGAGTACCGCCGGCCGGTGGTCGGGGCTTACGTTTTATTTCCATTTGCCGACGAAGCAGGCTATATGGGGCATCGGTTCTATGCCAGCGTAGCTTCGGTCGGTATAGGCGGATTGCCTCTGCTTCCTGGTGCGACGAGCTTGCTTGCTGCTAAACTGGAAGAAATTTTAGCAGCTCAAGGGTTTGTTTCTGTTCCTTAGTTCTCAGTAGGTTCTTTTAAAATAGGATTAATCTACATGCTAATCCAAGTAAGCCGATTCAAACGGGATTAACTGAAAGATGAATCAGTGAGCAGATTGTGAGTTCAG
The DNA here is from genome assembly GCF_900142395.1 of Hymenobacter psychrotolerans DSM 18569. Taxonomy (GTDB): domain Bacteria; phylum Bacteroidota; class Bacteroidia; order Cytophagales; family Hymenobacteraceae; genus Hymenobacter; species Hymenobacter psychrotolerans. The sequence goes on from NZ_FRAS01000025.1 coordinate 7,934, forward strand.
AAAAATGTAAAGGCAATAGATGTCGACTATATAAGCATTGGTTAAAATCATGGTCATGATGAGTAGCTTTAGCATCCTCATTTGCCAGGTATGAAATCCGTTGGCTGCCCAGAGGCGACTATACTTGTCAGCTGCTTATGAAATCTAATTTCTTCCCGATCCAATTCAATTTTGACGATTTTCACATCCAACGGCTCCCTTATCAAAAAGAGGTTTTAGATAAGCTACGGCAACAACATAACGCGACCCATTCTTTTTTTCGCCGCGACGACTTCATCTACATCTCGCCTGGCGTTGAGGCTGCGGCCAATTTGGGTGACGTGGTGCGGCTCAGCATAACCAAGCATCCCGAAGTCGTAGCTTCCTTGGTCCGCCACATTTTTTTCCGAACAATCAAAGACAAGGTGCCTGGATTGTTGCCTTCGTTCCACCCATTCACCTTCCCTGCGAAGCAGGATAAGTACGATTTGGCGTTAAACATGCTGCCGGAAAGGCTGCAAAATGTTATTACTTACAAGCGTATCACAGAAGTACAACTGCGTTTCAACGAAACAGAAGAACAGCCACAGTTTGTCGCAGTGGTGAATCACCGTTACCAGTGGACCATTGATCGCACCTGTGAGCAGTTGGTAAATGAAGGCCTAGATATTCTGGGTCTTGAAGTCAACAGTTCTACTTCGCCTGACTACTCGGATGGGGTAGTAGCTCCCGAACTGACTTTGCTCGGCCGGGTGATGGCGGTGAACGGTGACCATGCTACAGTGGGTACCAATCAAGGCCCTACCGAGTATGCTCTATTCGAACTGACTCTCTTCAAATCAAAGGAGAATATAGTCAACTACCTCGGCTCGCTGGTAGGAGAAGGGAAAGCCGAGCAAATAGTGAATCACATTAAGCAAGATGAATCCCGACGGTTGCAACCTGATGTTGTGATGCGCGAGATTGAAGAGATGGGCGTATGGCTAAGCCGCCTTGCATACCGAAATTTCGACTCGTTTTGCTTTACGATTGGAACGAATAACGCTGTGTCGGGTCAAGCGGGCATCCGGTTAGAAGAGCCGAAACTCATCTTCGACGTGAGTGGCACTAACATCCACGCCACGCCCACCACCGGACTCAACACCTTCGGGCCATACAGCCGGTCCACTTCATTCGACGTGAACTCGCCCAAGATTCTGGTGGTATTTCACCAGCGTAACGCCGGCCATTTTGCAGAGTTCCTAGCTCAACTGAAGGGCGGTATCGCACAACATGCCTATTTCGCCAATGGCATGGTGCGCAAGTATGGCCTGACGGCCATGGAATACCGCATTGCCGAAATAACGGATTATACCGTACCACAATACTTGACTGCCATCAACAAGCTGCTCCGCGCTGAGAACGGCTCGTTTGATATTGCTATCGTCGAGACGTGCGAGGATTTTCGGCGGTTACCGCCCATGGATAACCCCTATTTTCAGGTGAAGTCCCTGCTTTATTCGCATGGCATTTCCACGCAGTTCATACGGGCTGAAACTGCTCAGAAACCTATATATAGCATCGACAGCATCGCCCTGCAGATGTATGCCAAGCTGGGCGGTACACCCTGGACGGTGCCCATCGGGCCAAGTGTTGACCACGAACTCGTGATTGGTATTGGCAGCTCCATTCTGCGCAGCAACCAATACGCCGGAGCGACGCAGGCCCGAATCGTGGGCATCAGCACCTTCTTCTCGGCCGATGGCAAGTACATCTCCAACCGCAAGACCCAAGACGTGCCCTATGACCAGTACTTTGACGAGCTACTGCACAACCTGAAGGTATCAATTGATGAAATTTCCAATAATTACAGCTGGAGTTCAGGCGACCGTATCCGCATCATCTTCCATATTTTCAAACCTATTAAGCACATTGAAGCCGACGTGGTGGCCAGCCTGATGGAGCAGTACCAAGAGTTTGACATCAAGTTTGCGTTTGTCACCTTTTCCGAATTTCATCCCTACGTCCTATTCAACGAAAACGAGCGGGGAGAATTTGATGCCTACCGCAAGGTGTACAAGGGCACGCACGTGCCTTGGCGGGGCTACAATGTGCTGCTGGACCCACGTTCCTGCCTCGTGCAGATGCTGGGACCGCATGAGATGAAAACGTCACGCCATGGGGCATCTCGGCCAGTGCTGGTACGCATTCACCGCAGCTCTACCTTTGTCGACCTGGCCTATGTGGTGCAGCAGGCCTTCAAGTTCACCCGCCTGTCTTTCCGCACCTTTTACCCCGTGCACTCGCCGGTCACGCTGCTTTATTCCAACATGCTGGCCCGGCAGTTAAAGGACTTACGGGGCATACCGGGTTGGAATTATGACGTAGCTAGCCGCCAGCTTCGGCACAAGAAATGGTTTCTCTAGAAGCAAAATCTGCCTATCTGGCCTCACTATTGGAAAGCCCCATGCCTCAATTTTTTGTGGGCATCCTCTATGAACAGGCCGATTTGAGGCCACCGCACCTGCTATTGGCAGACTCTAATAGTTTGGCGTGCAACGTGTTATACTTGGTGCGCAGTGCAGATGAAATGCGATGCCAAGAGTTATATCAGCAATTGCTAGGGCGTAGGCCAAACAAGGAGTCAGAGTGGATTTATAACGACTACCTGATTTTCTCGCTGGTATGTGCGGTGAAGAAATTTGCCTTGCCAAGTGAGTGGGTGCGCCACTTGCTAGTCCTTCGTACTTCACAGGATGAAGAAAAACAGCGATTGAATGTCACTTTAACCAATATTATGGCAGGTAATCTTAACAGCCGCGAAGATTACCATCAAGTGTCACTAGTGTACCAGCTGCTTACTGGCGAACAGGTTCCCGATGAAACGCGAATTAACAAGATGTTTAAGTTTTTGTGGCGGCGACCGTTTCCATTTTTTTCTTCCCCTTTTCTCAATCTCGTTTCGCTAAAAGCGCTGGAACTCGCCTTCAATAGTAAGGGACTATTAAATCCCGAGCAATTTTTTTCGGCCGAACAGTTCACAGACCGTTTTCTGCGTCGCACGCATCGGCTGGCTGCCTTCATTGTGACGGTGCCAGTAGTAGCTTTGGTGGTGGCCTTAGCCATTGCTACCGTGCGCTATCCTGATAATGGCTGGGTGAAGCTGGGGCTAGGGTTAACGTCGGCGTTTGGCGTAGATGTGATGGGGTCGTTTTCTGGTTTGCGTAACAATCTGCAGACCCGCGTCACGGCTGTTATACGCCGCACTTTTGGCTATAAGGCGCCAGCCAGCAACTCATCTAAATAGTTTTTCCTTATTGTTTATCTAATAGTACAATTTATGGGAATAGTTATTAAAATTATTGTTTTAATATAGATGTGCATATCCTCGCTGGGTGATGACAGAAAGAAACTAAGGTGGTAGATGCGTCAATCATTGAGTAATATGTCAAGCTATTGTGCGTCGGTGCCTATTTCAAAGTCGCAACTGGTTCCCGCAAATAGCAGCCTGTAGGCACTTTCTTCCTTCCTTCCTTCCTTCCTTCCTGTAATCTCAACTTGTATGCTTAATTAGCTTAGCCAAAGCTGACTAAGCTTGTGGGAATGGTTTTTATGACATACTACGAGTGGAATAATTTGATAGGTGATCTGCTTTTCAAGACAAGTAGAGTAAATCAGGAGGTTTTTTTGTTTTTGTCGAGAGAACAGATTGTGGAGGCTGCTTGGCCGAAGGCTGCTGCTACGCCTGACGAATTCAATGTCGAGGAAGGAGAGTCACTTACTGGAGAACATATTTGGCGCACCTTTCTCGCGTGTGTCCGCAGTGGCCCGGTAGGGGTTGGCGGTCAGAAAGCAGGAATTGTGCAGCGCGCTTATAACTGCTATAAGCAGTGGGAGATGCTGCGTGAGAAAGGAGACACGGCAGGATCACGCCTGCTCCGGCAGAATGGAAGTATTCAGCAAGTGCGCTACCCAGCACACCTGACTTACCTAATTCTACTTACCATGCCTTTGGGCGGTGATACTGAATTGAGGGATACGCGGGGTTATTATAAAATATTAGATAAATGGTTGCGTAGCAATGCCTTGTTGTCGGGGCAGGGTGAGGATGAGCGTAAGCTTCAGCAAGATATTTACAGCTTGGATGACAGAAAAGGCTGGCAAGCAATGTGGCAGGTGTTGGAAACTTGGTCGTTGGGAGAATGCGGTGGGCAACAAGGAATAGTGCGTAGCCGGGCTAGTAATTGGCTTGCTTGGCCCTACGTGAGTTGGCCTTTAGCCCAGTGCCTGTTGTCGCCACGGGTGCTTCAGCAATTGCGGCAATTTTTCGTGAATAGTAATCTGGCACCGAACATGGTATTGTCAGGGCAGCGGATGCGTGAGCTATTGCTGCGTAGTAAGCCCGGTATACTTGACCTGCCTAAGCTAACTAGAGAGAGCTTATCAAGGCCCGATAATGAACTTGGAAAAAGCGTTGTAGAGATGGTGCTAGGGTTGTTCCGGGCGTGGGATGGCAGTTCCAACTTTACCAAGTATAGAACCGAAAGCAGTAGTGGCAGACCGGAGCGCATTGTCGAGCGTGGGGATGCAGCGGCAGAATTATTGCCTTTTCTACAGCTTGACCGAGCTTCCAAGCGCGTGTCGTGGCAGCATCGAGTCCGTATTCGTGTAGCAGTACCACTACCAGACGATTTGCAGCTTGTCGGCGAGAACTACTCAATGGCAGAATGCCACACCGCCACGCCTGGCTGGTCAACCCCATTACCTGGATTGAGTCTTCATAAAACACATCGACTGGAAGATAACCGCAACCGATGGCATTGTGTGTACCAGCCAGCAGATATACAACTTTTCGTGCTGGCTAGTAGGTACCACCTGCCATACTGGGCACCTGTTAGTGTGCTGGAACAGGGAACGGAGATGCTGCTACTATGCCGTGATATCCGCCAAGCTTATGGTATCAGGAAATGGGGTGAGTCGTTTCAAACTACTGGAGTATTTCAAGAACTAGTTGGTTATAGTGGGCTGCCTGATGGTTACAGTTTATTTAAACTTAAAAATCCGGTGGGAATTTGCCCCGAACTCAATAATATACCAGCTGCCGAAAACGAGGGCCGCATAGTGGCTGAAGGTGGGTTGGCATGGGAGTACCGCCGCTATCTAGCTGACCTTCCGCCAGCCTTCCGACTATTTAATACTGAATCCAAACAGCCGCTATTTATACGCTACGATTCGGATGGTGACACAGCGTCGCTCCTGCAAGATGCCGAAGACGGGGCGCGGTGGCTACTTCCAGTCAGTACCCGGTGTAATGATACCTTCGTCGTAGTAGCGCCGGGGCGTAACCTGAGCTCTGATGGGCTGCGTTATACTCTTACGCAGGCGGTAGCGAAGGTAGAGAGTCGGACAATCAGGCGAGGACCGTATAATGACGACCTGCGCCTGCTACCGGGTGAGCAGGCAGTAGCCGAAGGTGACGTGGTATATTACGACGGTCATCGCTTATCCTTATCCAGAATGCCCGTCAAAGACCCTGCTCACCTATGGGCACTTCCTCCAGATTGGGGTGCTAATCCGGCTACCACGCTACTAGAAAAAATTAAGCTCCAAACTATTCCCTATGACGCTATTTTTACACCAGTAGCTGGTACTGAGTCTCACACATGCCAAGTGGCAAGCAGAGGCAGGGATGGGCTGCTACACTTGTTGACAACCAAGGGCAGATTGACCCTGGAAGAGTTCTCGCGGGCATATGACGCCGTGTGGCTAGACCAACATCCAGAGGGTCGGCAGCAATTGCCTACCGTACGGCAGAAGCGTAGTGTGATGCGGCTGTATGCCCAGATGGGCTTCGGCGACTATGGTTACCGACGTAATGGCGAACAAATAACTTCCCTACCGCCTTATCTGCTGCCACTCCCCACTAAAGAAGCGGCGACTTGGCGGATGCTTTTGACTGGAGGCCGTACACCGGCACTGCTGGCGGGCATACGTGCTTGCATCTCAGAGCAAACGCCAGAAGTAAACATCCAGATAATTGGTCCAGAAGTAGGCAACGACCACCTCCTACTGCCTGATTCAGTGATACTAACTGCCCCAGCTCACAGCGCAGAGGAGACACTAGAAACGCTGGCTCAGAAATGCGGTATTCAGTATGCTGGGTTCGGAGCTAAAGTACCTGCTGAGTTGGTGCTATTTGCTGGAAGCCTAACCCAATATCGGCGAACGTTGGTACCTTCCGAGTCCTATGTGCGCGATGGCTGGCGCAAGCTCATTTTCAACCCTGCTACCTTGGAATGGGACGACGTGGAAGTATCTGATATTGCCTACAAGCAGCAAGCTTGCCTTGTAGAATACCAGCTAAGTGACTTTGAGCGCCGATACGCGTGGTGGTACGGCGGTCAACCGCATCGAGTGGATAAAAACTGGGGACGCTATCTAGCTCTACAAGCAGCGGGCAAGCGTGTCATTCGTCATGGCAATGGAGAAGTGTTAGTACCTGTGCTAGCTCCGCTGCCCGACCTATTGGCAAAGGCACTGGTGTTGCTGAGTGGTCAGGCCCCAGCCGCTAGCTGGCGTGATGTAGGCGGCGTATCGCGCAAATGCGATGTGTACCGCCAGCCGGGAGCAGGACTGCTCATCCACCGCATTATTAAACACCTGAATCAAGATTGACCTTTCCCCTCCCATGCAAGACCCTATCGGCGCATTCGATACCATCCGGGATAATTTCATCCGGTATGTAGAAACAGCTTTCCGCACCAAGTTTGACGATATTGAAAATCGACGGCACAAGCTGCTGCACCAAGACAGAGTCCTTTATCGGCAGCCTTGGGCTGAGCCACTGCCTGAGTATCAGGGTAGCGGTAGCCAAATAAAACGAGAGGCTGATAATGAGTTGCCGGAAGTGGAATTGGCCGATGTGCTGACTGACCACGAGCAAGAGCTGTTTCGAGGACTGGTGAAAGCTGGTCTACTCGATGCGTCTAACCGGGAGCTATACGAGCATCAGGTTTCGATGCTACGTACCGCTTTGCAGGGAAAGCATTGTGTTATCACGTCCGGTACGGGGTCGGGAAAGACGGAATCATTCCTGTTACCACTGTTCGCACAGCTGGTGAAAGAGGCGGCAAGTTGGCCTGAACCTGGACTCGTACCACCTTCGGCGCAAGCATGGTGGCAAAAGGGGGCTGTTGGTCGGCTTACAGATGCCAACGTAGTAGACAAGAACACGCCGCGAGGTCATGGAACTGGTCTTCGCCGCCCAGCGCAGCAACGGGGGCACGAGTACGTAACACGTGAGGGAAAAGAGCGTCAAACCCGACCAGCGGCGGTTCGGGCTTTGATTTTGTACCCAATGAACGCCCTAGTGGAAGACCAGATGACCCGCTTGCGTCGAGCACTCGACTCCGACGAAGCCCGCACTTGGTTTGACCAAAACGTTCTGCGTAACCGGATTTATTTTGGCCGCTACACTGGTGCTAGCCCAGTATCGGGTGAACTGTTGTGCGAGGATTTGGAAACGGGGCAACCCGCTATAAATAAGTGGAAGCTCGACGAGTTGAGGAAAGAGCTGCGGGCCATAAGCGGTAACGCCAGCCGGATTCAGCAATACATCCAGGAGCAGGGGCTCGATGTGGCAGGCGATGCCAAAAAGCGAGCCCGGGCCAAGGAACTGACAGCGTACTTCCCACGGGCTGACGAGGCCGAAATGCGTTCACGCTTTGATATGCAGGAGTCACCACCTGACATCCTCATTACGAACTATTCTATGCTCAGCATTATGCTGATGCGAGAGCTGGATGCACCGATTTTTACAAAAACCAGAGATTGGTTGGCTGGGCTGGATTTGCCTCTAAATGAGCGGGCAGCCGCGAAAAAAATCAGGGTATTTCACCTGATAGTAGATGAACTGCACCTGTACAGAGGTACGTCTGGTACAGAAGTGTCCTACTTGCTGCGCATGGTACTCGACCGTCTGGGTCTGGACCCGCATCATCAGCAGTTACGCATTCTAGCCAGCAGCGCCTCGCTGGAAACTGGAGGCGAAAAGGAGCTAGAGAGCCGCCGCTTTCTGCATGATTTCTTTGGTTTTCCAGCCGATGATGAGGACAAAGAAACCTTTACGATCATTGAGGGGCAGCAGGTAAAAGTTGATTCAGTAGATGGAAACGCAGTGCTACCCGTCTCAGCGTTTGTAGGCTTGGCCGCCGCTTTTGAGCAGGATAAGGGGATTCCTGATGCGGCATTAGTAGCTGCTGCCCAAGCACTCAATGCGTATAGCGGAAATCCTCCTGCTGGCGGTAGCGGGCTGCATCAGTTTGGCCATGCGCTGCTGGGTGAGAAACTACAGATGCGTCGTCGCCTGTATGCAGCCTGTACAGTGTTGGAGAGCACTGCGCAGGGAAAAGGTAAGCCTAAAGAAAAGGTGCGGGCGGTGCCCGTGATACCTGCAATACCCATTGGCGACGTTTTGCCGGAGGGATTCCAGCACTTAGCTATTTCACTATTTGGCAGCGGTCACGATCCGGTCATGTTGCGGCAGGCCGTGCGGGGACTGTTCATTGGCCGGGGGCTGCTTGACCAAGCAGAGTGTGAGCTGTTGGAGCGGGAGGCACGGAACGCGGGGCGAGCACTGCCGCGCTTTCGGTTTCACTTCTTTTTTCGCAACATAGAAGGGCTGTGGGCGGCCCTACCGGCCGCCAGCGAATTGGAAAACGACCTAGATAGGCCGAGGGCTGTCTGGCGTAAGGCATTCGGCAAGCTGTACCCGCAGCCCGACTTACGGGCCAAGTCGGGTCAGCACATCGTGGAGTCGCTGTATTGCGACAATTGCGGCAGCGTGTTCTACGGAGGTAGTCGCCTCAGCCTGCGCGAGGCTACGGATGGGCAGTTTGACTTTCAGATGCTAACAGTTAGTCCGGAAATAGAGGGTATACCAGAAAAGACGGCAGAAGTGTTGGTAGAGCGGCGTAGCTACCGCGACTATGCGGTATTCTGGCCGGAAGCCGGGCAACAATATACCCGGCACGAGCGGGCCAGCGGGGTAGCTTGGGGAGGCGGGCGTACCGAGTTTCCTTGGAAACAGCCTGGTATCGGAGAGCAGCGGCCTGAGAACGAAGCATTGTGGGTGGAAGCGACAATAGATAGTCGGTCAGGTAACGTACGGCTTGGACGGGTGGAGGAATCCATAGGGGACGATGGCCCCGACTGGATAGCTGGTCGGATCTTTTCTGTTACACCTACAGGGGGAGATGAGATACTGAATACAGTTCAAGCCATGCCGGCGGTGTGCCCGGCTTGTGGTATTAGCCACGAGGTGACGGGGCCACCCGACCGGCCCGTAGGCCGACGCAAAACGAGTTCAGTGCGTGGGTTCCGCACGGGTTTTGCGCAAACCAGCCAGACCTTCGCTAAGGAACTGATGATGCAACTGCCTCGCGACGTGGAGGGCGCACGGAAGCTGGTGCTGTTTTCTGATAGCCGTGAGGATGCAGCCCAAGCCGCCAATAATATTGAGCGTACCCATTATAAATTTCTGCTACGAGAACTGGTGGCTGACTACCTACTTCATCAAGTAGCCACTGGAAAAAGATTAATAGCCGCTTTTGAGATGAATCCGCCTCTGCCGGAAGTGGAAAGACAGCGGCTAGAGGCACTAGACCCTGCACTGTATGATAAAATTGACCTTTGGCTAAGCGATGCCGGATACTCTGGTACCGGCCCGGAGCGCGTAAAGCGGGCAGAGGAGGCAAAAACAAATTTGGCTAGTATCAGGCGTGCCATTATTTCGGTGCGTGACCTAACCGATGACTTGAACTCAGGTAAGGGTGAGCTAGTGCGTCGTTTCTTGAAGCTCGGTATCAATCCAGGTGGTAATGCACGGCAGATGCAAGAAATGCCGATTGGGGAAGGTAAAGGGCCATGGTATGATGGCGTGGAGTTTGATGGGCCGTCGGCTCCTAAGTGGCATGGCGATGCACCCATTTTGCAAACACGCATTCGGCAAGAGTTGGCCGGTAATCTAGGCGACCTGCTGTTCCGACGGCTGTTTTACTCGCTGGAGGCTTCAGGCCTGGGCATCGTCCGGGTGCTGGCTGGCGGCGACGCTGCTACTCGGCAGCTTGAACGCCTGCGCGGGCAACTACCGGCGGCCTTGCGCGAACATACTAGCGATATTTTGAGCAGCGTCATCCGCATCTTGGGAGATAAATACCGCTATGAGCCGGGCGGTTTCCCAAGAGAAAAGGCATTTGGGAGCGGCACCGATTTTGCCCGTCCTGTGCGTGATTACATAGAAGCGGTACTCAACCTTCACGCGCCCGGTTCCAGCCGCGACCAAGTGCTGGAAGACATAAGGGAATGCCTGCTGGGTACAGCTAGTCCAGTGCTGGACGACGCGGGTAACGCACAGGTAGGAGAGTTGTGGCTGGAAGCCGTAACAGAACATAGCCCTGCCTGGATATGCTCCAATTGTAAGCGTCCACATTTGCATCCAGCAGCCGGGGTTTGCACTGCCTGCCGTACACACTTAAGCCCTGCTACCCGTCCGGATACAACCTGCCGCTCCTTGTGGAGCCGTAATTACTTGGCCTATCACGCCGCGCTTCAGCCCCGTGAAGCCATACGTTTACACTGTGAGGAACTGACCGGTCAGACCGATGACCAGTTTGAACGTCAGCGCCACTTTCGCGATGTGGTTTTGCAAGACGAGGGTCCGGCTAACGTCCGTACCATCGACCTATTGAGCGTAACGACTACTTTAGAAGTCGGGGTAGATATCGGGGCGCTACAAGCAGTAATGCTGGCCAATATGCCGCCCCAGCGCTTCAATTATCAGCAGCGAGTGGGGCGGGCGGGTCGCCGGGGACAAGCTTACTCAGTAGCCTTCACATTTTGCCGGGGCCGTAGCCACGATGAGTTCTATTTTGCAAACCCTCACAAAATAACCGGCGATGATGCACCGGTGCCTTTCTTAGCTACTGACCAGCCTAGAATACTGCGGCGGGTGTTGGCCAAAGCCGTGCTACGCGATGTATTCCAGGCAGCCGATGTGGTCGGAGGTGGTATCCACGGCGAGTTTGGCAGCTTTATCGATTGGACAGCGCGGGCGGCCGAATTAAAAGTGCGGCTGGCAAACAGCCAGGCACGAATAGAGCACCTACTTGATTTGTTCATGCCTAACCCGGATGCTGACCTGCGCGCCAGTCTGTTGACATGGGCGCTGAGCCAAGGTATGGACGGGCTGTTGCAACAGGCGCAAGCAGTGTTGGCCAACAGGTCGCTACCTGGTGATACACCATCAGAAAAATTGGCCCAGGGCGGTATTTTACCTATGTTCGGGATGCCCACTACCGTGCGCGACCTGCTGCTAGGCTTCCGCAAAACAGGTCGCGACAAGTGGCTGCCCACTAAGATTGACCGAGCGCTGGATTTAGCTATCTATGAGTTTGCGCCGGGTGCTCAGAAAATGAAAGACAAAGTAGTACACCAGGCTATCGGCTTTACATCGGAAGTAAGGGAGCATGTGGAAGACGGCTGGCGTACTATGACAAATAAGACCGGCCAGGACGTGAGCGCATTCACCACCCGCAAGTGGATGTTGCAATGCCCAGAATGCTTTTTTTGCAAAACGTATGAACTGGACGAGAAGCCCGATGCAGTGTGTCCGGTCGAAACGTGCGGCTTTGACCTTACCCCAGCAGACCTAGAAAACGGACCTTTTTACGTTTTTCAGATAGCTTCACCACGGGCGTTCCGCACAGCATACACGGGAGGGCGCGACGAGCGAGAAATGAGCGACTCGCTGGGGCAACGCCCACCTCTGGTGGCTGAGCAAGATTCCAAGCAGGTCACGAAGCCACGTAATAATGCCCTGTTCTGTCTAGCAGATGCTGACACGGCTTGGCGACTCAACAAAGGTCCACGCGAGGCATTGTTTCGCGGGCGATCATACGCCAATGGCTCTAATACTTGGGAACGACCTCGAAAGCACACGTTCCGGTTCAAAGAGCAATGGCTCATGAATCCGACCAGCGTGTGGAACTCTCCCCCGACCGAGGAATACGCGCTATACTACGGTGCTCCTGGCCCAGAGGAAATGCTAGCACTAGCTGCTAATAAGAAAACTGAAATCCTACGAATACAGCCTCGCCAAGTTCCGCAGGCACTCAATCTTGCCCTCGACCATCGGGTCAGGGGCCGGCAGGCACACGGTCTGAAAGCTGCCTATTACTCAGCTGCATTTCTGCTCCAGCGAGCGATGGCTGACCGGCTAGACGTAGAGCCGGCAGAGATAGAAATCGCTGGCATCACGCAAATACAGTTGACCGATAAAGAAAGTATCCGCTATGCCGGGCAAATTGTGCTGTGCGACGCCCTGCCCAACGGCTCGGGCTTTGTGCGGCAAATGCACGAGCAGTTGAGCTTAGGTGAAGAACAGCACAGCCTATTAGATGAGGTGCTTACACCAACCGAAGTAGGTAGCTACCTGGGCAAAATTCAAGAAGTAAAACATATCAAAGGGGATGCAGACGGTGTAAACGAGGGTTGTGGTAGTGCCTGCTATGATTGTCTAAAAGGCTATAGAAACATGAACTACCATGCGCTGCTAGACTGGCGGCTAGCGCTAGCGCTGCTGCGGATTATGAACAAAGAGGGTTATCAGGCAGGGGCAGACGGCGATTTTAGCCAACTCGAACTGAATGATTGGTCTGCGTACGCATGGGACTGGTTAGAGACATTTAATAACAGCCTCGGAGCTGATGGGCAGCCGTTGGGCAACGTCCAGTTCGTAGGCGAAGGTGAGCAACTACCTGTGCTGGTGTGGGGGCCGGACACCGACCACCGGGTGGCTGTAGTCGTGCATCCGTTCTGGGACTTGCAGCGGCAGCCAGCCGGTAACTGGCTGAGCGAGGCACTAGGGGAGGTTTATGGGTTGGCCGGGCCAAGTGGACAGGTTCAATTTCTCGACAGCTTCAATTTGTCACGGCGTCCTGGTAAATGCTACGAGTGGCTAATAAACGGTGAAAACCTTATCTAAATGGCAATTGTAGAAAAACAATGGCGACTATCGCCCAGCCAATTTGGGCAGGTGCAGCAATGTGGCTACCGACATTTGTTGAAGCTAGCTGATGCACTACCACTGCCTACCAGCGGGGCAGCCGTCCTAGGTGTAGTCATGCACGGAATGTTGGGAACTCACGCCAGCCACCCCTTTAGCAGCACTGCCGGATTTGATGCGGAATGGCAGCGTCAAGTTGACCAACAGGAAACCCAACTGCTGGCTGACCCGGTAACTGCTGGGTTGGTGCCATTAGCGCAAACAGTCCGTAAGTATGCCATAAAAAAAGCTACGCTTCGTCGCTCCCTAGTTGGTACTATGTCGCTTTCAACTCCTTCCCGTATAGCTAGTAGTGTGGGCGCGGCCAGCTCATCCGGCGCAAAGCTAGGAGCAGAAGTATGGCTAGCTGCCGGCCGTATAGCCGGCCGGGCCGACCTTATCCGGCAGGGTGTCAGCGGAGTAGAAATAGTGGATTACAAAACCGGCTACTATGCGGCAACTGAGTCCTCTGGTCTTCCTATTGCCAAGCCTGAGTATGCTCAGCAACTTCAGCTTTATGCGGCGCTATATCATGCCGAAACAACAATATGGCCAACTCGTGGCTTGTTGATAGGGTTGGCGGGGGGCGAAGTGGCTGTGCCTTTCACACCTGCCGATTGCCTTAGCGTGTTGGCTGGAGCCAACCAAATGCTTGATAGTCTAGAACAAGCGGCCCGGCTAGGTACTGGCTTGGAGTTGGCCCGGCCTGCTCCTGAAACGTGCCGATTCTGCTCATATCGACTTAACTGTCATCCCTACTTGTTGTTGCTCCATGCCGCCGGAGGAGCCATTGGTGCTGATGTGCTAGGTGCATTGGGCAGGACTACCGCCACAGAAAACAGGTTGAACCTGACAATAGTTACATCCACTGGGCCAATAGTCATTCAGGCGGCAGGTAGGGTGGCAAATCGACTTAATGGGGAGGCTATTGCTGGTAGCGGACAGTGGGCGGTAGTATCTGGGGTTAGGCAGACACCGGGTAGTCGTACCTTTACCGCAGAACCAACAGCAGTAATTCGCATAGTTGAAGAATTTGATAACACATCAAGTACAAGCTGTTTTGCCTGAATTTAAAGCTGCCGACCTAGCGGAACATTCCGTTATAGTTATGCCTATACTGTCTTTCTTTACAGGTGGTGGGCTGATGGATATGGGGTTCGAAAATGCAGGTTTTCCTGCTGTCTGGACCAACGAAATGGACCCGATTTTTGCTCAGCTCTACGCAGCTGGCATGACTTCGTGGCGTAAGAAAAAAAAAGGAATTGATAAGCCCGCTCAAATATCAGCCGTTGGAAAACTATTGGATTTGGGTGGAGAGGAGGTCATATTACATAAGGCCTTTCCGAAGGGCCGACCTGCATTGTTTGGTTTGATAGGCGGGCCGCCATGCCAGGATTTTAGCAGTGCCGGCTTACGGGCCGGATTTGATGGCTGGCGGGGTGATGTTACGCATCAATACTGTTTGCATATCAGCTACATGCAGCCAGCCTTTTTCATAATGGAGAACGTGACTGGTCTACTTGAAAAAAAGCATCGAACGGAGTTTACAGAACTGTGCCGATTCTTGAGCAAAGACTATTTAGTGGATTATGCAAAATTAAATGCATTAGACTATGGCGTTCCGCAGAGTAGGGAGCGACTCTTTATAATTGGCCTGCGCCGTAACCTATTAATTCCGGCAAGGGCCGCTGAAGCTGCCCAATACCTGCCTGGTAGTGGCTGGGTAGATTGGAATCAAGAAAAAGCGTGCATCAAGGCCCAGCGAAAATATAAGTGGCCTAAAACGGAAAAGCTAGGAGCAAAGCCTAAGCAACCAACTGATAAAAGTCAGTACGCGCTGTGCCTAGACAAATGCTTGGTTTCTGCTGCTGAGGAAAAGACGCTGGCTAATGCTTCTGAGCGATTTAACCTACTTTCAGAAAAGCATCTTACGATAGCTGAAGGCGATGTCTCGCGCCGCTCGTTTAAGAAGCTGCACCGTTATCGCTTCAGCCCGACCGCTTGTTATGGCAATAATGAAGTCCATCTGCATCCATATAACGGTAAGCGATTGTCAGTCAGAGAAGTACTTCGAATACAGGGGGTGGATGATGAATATGAATTGCCGGCGACGAATGGGTTTCTAACCAAGAAATTTAAAATGATTGGTAATGGCGTGCCAGTACCACTAGCGGAAGGAGTAGCCCGCACGGTAGCTCGTCTGTTGGAAACCTATTGTGGCATCAAGACTTCTAAAATGTGTTATGATCACTCCAGCGAATAGAGATGATTTTGCTATTCAATGCGCGGATTTTACAATGGGTCAAAGGTTGAGTGGTGTTAGGCAAATAGTGCAAAACCTTCTATTCGGGTACATAGTGTATTGATTTAAGGTTGTAAAATGTTGACAGACAGGTATTTGTTTGCTTGCTTAGAGGGCCTGCTGACGGTGCAGTAAGCACCAGTTTACTGCTAACTGAGGTTCCTGTTGCAACGGGGCGGATTTACACGATAAGCCCGATTATTGAAAAGGGTAGTACAAGAACAGGCCAGAAATGCCCAATTCCAAGGCGTGCAGTGGGGGTGAGTAACCTATCGGAAAGGGACTATTACCTGATAGCTGCTTTGTATAATCCCCGCTGATACAGTAGGAATGAGGATTTCGAGCCTTAGCGTGTAAATCCGCCCCGTCGCAACATGAACCCCCATGGTGCAGGTCGGCTTGACCGAATATTTAGTTGAAATCTAGATAGGCATCCAAATTTTCTAATTACATAGTGATGTCAGAGTTATTTGGATAATAGAACTTCTCCTCCTCAAGAATGCTTCCGTTCTCGCAGATAGTGAGAAGTAAGAATGGTCCTTCTCCCATGCCCGTGTCACGTACTTCCTCTTTGTAAAACTCTGCATTAGGATAGAGTGCAGCTATTTTTTTGCGTATTCTGCCAAGCTAGAGTTGACCAAGGGAGGGAGTAGGGGACTATTCTGCTGCATGATTTCTGGATTATAGTCCCAAGGCCTGGGCTGCATTGTAAGATACCACGTTGTTTAGCTGGGTGTAGCGCTCAATCATGGCGTCCGTTTTCTGCTTAGTCTGGTTCTTAATTGCCTTATGGGACTGCCCATTAAGCACGGCCACCGTTACAAAAGACACGCGCAACGAGTGCGCTGAGTAATCGGGGCCGAGGCGCTTTTGCACCAGCTTGTTGATGGAGATGTCCGAAAGCCGCTTGTCCGAGGGAGCGGCCATTTGTCCAGGAGACGCCCGGGGAATCTTTACAAACAGCGGCCCCGTAGTGCGGCCCAGCAGACCGAGCCAGGCGCGCAGGCAGCGCACGGGACAGTAATCCGCGTTGGGGGCGTAGAAAATGGCTTTATCCTCGACCGCCCTGTACTGATTGGTCTTGCTTTTGGCCAGGTGCACCAGCAGGGCCCGCTCCGTAAACTCCAGCTGCTCGATGTTCAGGTCCACCAGCTCCGAGCGGCGGAAGGCCCCGGCGAAGCCCAGCAGCAGAAGGGCCCGGTCACGCAAGCCGGCTGACGTTTCTAAGTCGATGCGGCGGATGGCTTGCTTCAGCTCCTCGACGGTGAAGGCCTGCGCCTGCTCCTGACGCTTGCCCAGGGTGCGGGCAATACCTTCCATCACGATGTTGAGCGCATCCAAGGTGGCCGGCAGCCGATGCCCCGCGAGCTGATGGGCTTTGCGGATGGCGGCCAGGTGGCGCTTGATGGTCGCCAGCGCGTGGGGCCCGGTGAGCGGCTGCTGGCCCTTCTTTTTTCCCCGACTGCCCCCAGGTGCTGGTTCGACTTTTTCGGAGGCCAGGTAGGCGACGTACTCCGTGATGGTTTCCACCTCGGCGGGCACGGCCACGAAGCCGTGCTGCTCGCAGAAGGTCACGTAGCTTTTCAGGTCCGAGGTATAGGCCCGCTCCGTGTTAGCCGCGCCCTGCAGGCCGGCTTCCAGAAAGCCCGCGACTTTAGCGGAGGCCCGGCCTAAGTGGTGGCTGAGCGAGTGGGAAGCGTCGGATGCTGGGAGAAGGGACAGGTCTTCGCTCATGGGATGGTTCGGCGGTGCCAACGCCGGGGCTGTCGCACACCTTATATAATAGGTGTCAGAACGGGCTAGAATGCTCCGATTTTTACGGGCAAATATAAGTTATGATAAGTAAAGCTTATCATAACTTAAAATAAAGTCTTTCTTTAGCGTGCTTCGCTCGATACTTTCGGTGGAGTTTGCCGGATGAACTTGAGTGGTGGGAACGATGTCATCTTTGACACTCCCTCAGCCATCAGCACGCAGCACTTTCCGTTCTCTGAGAAAGGGACCTTTCAGCCACGAGTGTAATCACGGTTGCAGCTCGCCATCATTTCACGAAACTCGTCCTCACTAAACTCTTCGTGGAAGCCATCATCGGTGCCACTCGCCTGAGCATAATTGCCCATCTTCTGGACCAGCACCATACTGCCGCCTAGTATGCGAACGATGTGCCGGGCTGCATGTGGCAATGGGGCATCATCGTTGTCAAGCCGGTTATCCCAGATGCTTCGGGAGGCGTATTCGCCGGGGCCTAGCTCGGTAACTTCCTCTTGCATGTTGCCCGGCATCATGTACTCGTTGTGCAGAATCGCGAGCGGGGCCGTTTGAATGCGGAAATAGCTGAATTGATAGTCGTCAGGATTGTCGAAGCTTTCAAAAGTCAGTTTCGCAACTCGGCAGACGCGGCGTTGGCTATGATGCGGGTCCGCATTGGTTTCCAACTCAATTTGCCCCGATTCCTTCCCGGGGAAAGCGCCATATATTTCGAGCCAGCCACTATGAGGCAGGAACAGTGCGTTAATACTTGGAATGGCGCACATATGATTCAGCACCCGGACAACTTCGGGAATATCAGTCCATTCAGCGTGCGCAGGCACTCCTGCCGGAAAGAGCTGGTCGATAAGCTGCTTCCAGCTCACAGCACAGTGCTGCTTAAATTCTTCACTGCTGAGGATAGTCATGTCGGAAAAACGGTGTGTGGGTGAGTTGTTACTTTTGGCGTAGTGCCGGAGAGTGAAGTTTTACCGTTGTTTTTTCGGTATCACGAGTTGAATGTCAGCAGCAGGGTCCAGTAAGTTGTATTCCTCTTCGGTCAGTTCTTTGACGGAGTCGACTCGCAGCTTCCATCCGCTCCCTCTCAAATTGCGGCCAAACATCATAGTCGCTCCGTCTAATTCGCTGGCTACGGTATGCACGGTGAGCGTATCGGCCGCACTTTTGCGGCTTTCCAATACGCCGCAGTAATAGGCAATTCGGGACTTTGCCTCGCACAGCTCTGCGTAGCGGGTAGTATCCCAAATAGCTGCGGAATCGTCTATGCTGTCGTAGAAAGCCTTGGCTTTGTCGTATTCGTTGAACACCTTGCGCCGCTCTCGTCGGCCCCAGCGTGTGGTGTTCAACGAATAATCAACGGTAAATTCTCCCTTATTATGGGATGGAGCCCCCTGGCCCCCGTAATCACTAGTTGGCATACGGTCAGAAAATAGCAACGCTTTGGTGAATCGGTTGTTTGTTGAGCTGTTCCATCGCTTCCCGAACGGTTGTGGCCTGCGTAGCCACTGGCACAACAGCGAAAGCAGGGGTGGCCCCTGGCTGGGCAATTAGCTGCATAATCCTGATGTTCAACGGCGGTTCTGCCGCTGTTAGAATCACGTAGTGAAGCACGTCATCAACACCATGGAGCGTGAAAAAGCGCCGCTGAACATCTGCGGATGCTGGGTTAAGGCGCATCCACTGGTAATGAACCCACTGACCGGCGGCCCATACGCTAGGCTCGTCCTTGCCGTCCACCAGGGAAAACGCCGTATCGAGGACCCCTTGCTCAATCAGCTCTTCTGCCATATCCTGCTGTCGGGGAGTTAAGTGCTTCCACAAGACAGGGTCTTGGTCAATGGAATGGTTGTCCTCCATCCAGCGAATGAAGGACAGCTGCTCGGATGCAAACATGATAGGTCTATTAGTGAATACTGGCCGGGTAAACTAAAAGGAATTCCAGTCGCTCAGGATGGAATATTCCTGGCAATTCGCACAATAGGCAATTTGGCCCACTGCCAATCCCTGGGCGTCGAGGCTGGCTCGCATGGGAGCCATGTTTTCCCAGGTTTCGGCGGGGACCTGTGCTTGGGTTACTTCGCGCCGTTCGCCGCCACAGGTCGTGCAGGTGGGCACTCCGTCGAGCAGGGCTCCTAAACTTTGTTTGAAGGCTGCGTGCCGATGCTGTTGTTCGCGCTGCCGGTTTGCGCTGGCTTTCTTCTGGGAGGCTTTTTTGCGGGTGCGACTGGCTGGCATAATAAGGCTGGGTAGCAAATGAACTTTCAAGCAAGTTAACAAGCTACTTATTTGCTAATTTCTGATTGGCAAAACGTCTAAAGTTGAGGTGTGTACCTGAATAGGATGGTCATCTGCGACGCTTAAACGGTAGTGTGGGAGGTGTATAGGCTGGGGCTGTAGCCGGACGGGGGGATTCGTATAGCTTGCGCAGATAATCCTGCGTGCGATATTCCCCCATTTCATCTTCCAACTCATAAGGGAGCTTGCCTTCGAATTTGGCGCGGGCCCGCAGCTGCCAGAAGTAGGCATCGAAATAGCCTGGTCGCACGCTGACAATGACCAGCATCTTGTCATCGCTCAACTCGTAGCGAACATCCTCGACGTAATAGGCACCCTCTCCGGTTTCGCCCATCAGGAACCAAAGCTCAAGCCCTTCACCTACCCGGGGTATTATTGGCAGCCGGCACAGAAAGCTCACCCCGTCTCGCTTCCCGCGCACGTGCACGATGTGCTCCACATTTGTGTACTGGAGCACGTCGGCGTCGGCGGAAATTGCCGCAATAAAGTCCTCGTGCAGCGTATCCAGCCACTTTCGAAACCTGCTTGCGGTGATGCCAAACTGCTCCTGCAGCGTTTTGCTAGCGGGCGACTTATCATCCGGGCCAATGGCCATGATTGCCTCAATAAGCGGGTCGTAGGGCTTGCCCTTGCCCTGCAGCTTTGCTAAGGCCGGGCGGGCCAGCGAGAGACAATAGATGATTTTGCTGGCCTTAATAGGTGGCTTTGGGCGCTCCTGATATCGGTGTCTCATGGTTAGCTAATCAAAGGGGTACGGTAAGCTTACTGCCCCAATTTAATGCAAGCTACACCGTTGATTATAAGCTTAGTGGCACCTATGTGCAGGGCGAGCATGTGCCGAATGGCGGCTCGCAAAGGCCCCGGCGTTTTTATACGCAACGAGAACGACATGTTTTGTCGCTGTAGACTTACACCTTCGTGACCAGTCAGCCTGACTTACTAATTACTGCCCATGCTCCGCGCCATTCGAATCACAAAGCCTAGTACCGAGGCGCACAAGCTGCCTGCAGCCATCCATGCCATTCCCGCTGCGGTAGCGCTCTACGTGGCTTCTGTGGCCAGTCGATATCAGAATCAAGGGCTCAGCCAGGCTGAGTTGGTAGCGGCCGGTGAAGAAGGATGGCAGCAGGCACAGCAGCATTACGGGGCTGCCTCTGAGCAGCTGGACCGGTGGGGTGCCTGGTGGGTGAAAGAAAGGATTCTACAAGTGCTGGAAACTATGCTGCCCAATGAGGAAGGCACTGCATAAATGCCTGTTTGCCCTTCATTGCCAATCCTTATCTTGCACCCTGCCTTGTGCGGATTTATGGCTTTCTGATAACGCTATGCTATTCTTTAATCTGTCGACTACGCCAAACGAATAGCCTGCTTACTTCATCTATCGTACGGTAGCTCCTATCCTTTTCGTGACCACCCACGCCCACTTTCTTCGCCAGCTACTGCTGGTTCTGCGCCTGCAGAGCCTCCGGCGCGCTATCCCCTTCGAAGAGTTACGCGACTACCTGCTAGAGCAGACTTCGCTGCGGGACTTGGCTGCTAACTATTCGCAGCGCACCTTCCAGCGGGATTTACCCAAAATCGCGGAGCGCTTCGGCGTTACGATTGCGCATGACCGGCGAGCAGGCGGCTACGTGGTTACCTCGACGGACCCGCTGCCGGAAGGCTACCAGCGGCTGCTCGATGCTTTTGAACTACAGGAATTTCTGCGGCTGCCAACTGCACTGAGCCCGTTTGTGCAATGGGAATCCCGGCGGCCCCTGGGTACGGAATGGCTGCAGCCGCTGCTGCGCGCCGTGCAGCAGCGGCGTCAGGTAGCCTTTCAATACCGCAAGTTCTGGGACGATGAGCCCTCAGCCCGCACCGTCTCCCCGCTGTTGCTCAAAGAATTTAAGGGCCGCTGGTACCTGCTGGCGCACGACCCGGCCCGCCAAGGGCTGCGGTGCTTTGGGCTGGATCGCATCCAGGCGCTGAAGCCCACTACTCACGCCTTTGAGCCACCAGCGGGCTTTGAGCCTGAGGCATACTACGCTCACAGCTTCGGCATCATTCGCCCGGACCATGAGCCACCGGCGAAAATTGTTCTGGCACTGAAACCAACGCAGGGCCAATACCTTAAGTCGTTTCCACTCCATTCCTCGCAGCACGTGCTGGTGGATACGGACGAGGAACTGCGGATTCAGTTGACCGTCTACAACACGCACGACCTGCTGATGGAATTACTTTCCCTCGGCGACCAGGTGCAGGTGCTGGCACCAACGTCATTACGCAAGCAGATAACGCAGATTCACGCGGCTGCTATGAAGGCCAGCCCCGCGTAGCGGGGAGCTAAGCGCTGGATTCTAACCTAACCCACTCGTTAAACACCGCACAATACCCACTGCATGGAAGCCTCAAGTACCATCAAGAAAATGCTGGCTGGCAACAAGATTGTCGTGCCCTCTTACCAACGCGCCTACTCGTGGGAAACCGAGGCGAAAAAGGAGAATTCAACGAGGCAGGTCAATGTGTTTTTGCGCGACTTAGAGCAATACAATACCAGCTTGGCCAAGACCCCGTACTACTTCGGCCACTTCCTGTTTGAAGAGAAAACCAAGGAGGACTTCGCCGTAATTGACGGGCAGCAGCGGCTGACCACCCTCGTTATCTTCCTTTCCGCCCTCTTTACCCGCCTGCAAGCCGTTCGGCCATTAACCGATTCCGAGGCGGAGGCCAAAGAGGACATGATAAAGCGCAACTCGACCTACCGCTTTGAAACCGTCGATTACGACCGGCAGCTTTTCAAAGACTACGTTATCAACCAGGAGCAAGCGGACAATAGTGGGCTGAATACCACTTCCGCCAAACGTATCGTCGCCGCATTCGACTTCTTTACCGCTGTCCTGGCTGAGAAGGACGAGGCCTACCTGGTGAAAATGCTGGAAACCATCAGCGCAGCTACGTGCACGACCCATCCGGTGCGGGACGAGTCGGAAGCCATCCAGATGTTCATTTTTCAGAACAACCGGGGCAAGAAGCCTTCTAACCTGGAGATTATAAAGGCGCAGTTCATGTTCGCCGTCCACCTGCAAGGAGGGGAGGCCAAGAACAGCCTTATTGAGGAGATAAAAGAACGATTTGAGAGCATTTACAAATCTATCTCCTCCATTGAGGGTACGGTGAAGGAGGATGATGTATTGGGCTATACCATTCAGGTGTACTTCAACTCGTTATCCGAGGGCAATGCACTCGAACGAATCAATAAAAAGCTGGCGGTAGCCGACCCCGTGCCGTTTGTCAAGGCCTTCACCCTCGCGTTGTACACGAGCTTCCGACACCTGACGACCTTCTTCAGAATTCATGAGCCCCAGCACCACGAGATTCATTCGCTGGTTACGCTGGGGGGCTTTAGCCTGGCCATTCCGTTTATCATCAAAGCCTATTCGTTCGGCTTGCCGGTGCAGGACATCTGCCAGTTGTGTGCCTCCCTGGAATCCGTGGTATTGCGGAGCCGGGTAATTGGGACGCGGGCTGATTTGACTTCCCGTCTGAATGACGTGTACTCGGCTTTCACGAAGGAGAATGCCAGCATTGCGCCAATTGTCAACCGGGTCAATTACCTGAAAACGACGACGGATTGGTGGTACGCCTACTGGAATAAAAACGAGCTGGAAAAGGCGTTGCAAGGCTGGCTGCACCCCGCCACGGCCCGGTTTCTGTTGTGGAAATACGAAAATCATTTGCAGGGCAAAGGCAAAAACGGATACGCCCTCTCGCGCTTCGATGCCGTCACCCGGCCGGAGCTAGAGCACATTGCGCCCCAGACGCCTACCAAGGGTGAGCCCGTGGCGGCCGGCTACCCGGTTTACGACGAGGAGTTCAGAAACCAGTATATCGACTGCCTGGGCAACTACCTGTTGTTGTCGAAGTCTCACAACTGCTCGGTTGGCAACAGTCCGTTTGCGGAGAAGCGGGCATCCTACACGCACACTGCTCAGCAGCGGGAGATTCAGGACTTAAGTGCGGAAACCAACACGTGGACTAGGCAGATGATTACTGACCGTAAGGCAGGTATTATTGGGTTCATCACAGAATGCCTGTAGCCTCCACCATTAGTTGATGGCTGAATGACTCGAAATGTATTAGAGTAAAGCCATGAACCCCAGTCATATAACGACTGGGGTTCATGGCTTAATATGACTTGCAAGCTAATTGCACTGGAAAGTACATGGCCCACTTTTCCTCTTAAAGCTCTCATGTTATTACCCGCTTTGATGTACAGACTTCCCAGTGGCGGCATTTAAGCTGCTATCCTGCCCGGTATTGGTCGCTTGGACTGAGTTGGCCCCATGTGATATGTTCAAGATGCCCCCTTCTCCAACCTGAATAGAATGCAGCACCTTTGAAACCGTTTCTTGTACTTTGACCTGAAAGGAACGCAGGGTGATATCGTTACCTAAATCCTGCAGTTCAAATAACAAGTCAACGACCTTGGAGCGGATACTGGTTACAACACCGACTAATTGATTTGTTGGTATGACCTGCCAACTTCGGTGAATATGCCAGTCCTCGTGATAAGCTTTTTGGGCCACGACGGCATTGATAGGGTGTGGTAAGTCAATGGTGCCGTCAGTAGTTTGAGTAGCCATATGCTCAATCTCAGCTACGCCATTTCCAACGTACTTGCTGACCAGAGCAGATTTCAAGTCTTCTTCCAGATACTCTACCGCCATTGATTGGTTGGGAAGTTGCTGCCCGGTGAACTTATGAATCAGATGGACTTTCGGCACCACGCCTACTTTTCTGTACGCGGGTACCTTCTGGCCGCTTCCCTGGTAACCTCCAATCTCTAAGTTAGCCCACTCTTTTAGTCGTTCATCTTTAAGTAAATAGGCTAGTGCCTTAACTTTTAGAAGTACATCTGTTAGCCTAGTTGCTGGTTGAAGTGCGTCATCAATTGCCGCGCTTATTAATTCGGGAGCGGTCATCATTGGTTGCTAGAAAGCGGCACCTAGAAGGTGAGGCACTTGTTGCAGCAGTTCGAATACTACGTGCCCTGTTGCACTTCCCAAGCCGTCTTTTGCCAAGTCATGCAATGTCTCGAAGGAGCGGGCGAGTATACTTTTCTTCGGTTCGGGCTTTTGCAGTTGTACATCAATCCGGCGTAACTCCTCAGCAATATCTTCTTTGTGAGATTCGAGCTTGGGCTCCCCATCCAGTGCTTGCTTAAGTTGTTCCACCAAGTCTGCCAGCGAGGTTGCCTGTGCTCCATTAATAGCCTGAGTTACCTGGCCACCGCTTGCTACGTTGAGCATTGCGCCTTGGCCGGTGTTCGTGACCTGCACAGAGTTTGAGCCGGTCGCGACAGTGCTCGTACTGCCTTGGGCAAAGTGAAAGTTTTGCTGCACAGCGCTTTTAGGTTCTGTTCCTCCTTCAAGTTCCCGGGTTCCTTCCCGGGTAACAAACATGGCCTTCATTCCTAGCGTCGAGGTAACGTGGCCATCCTGGACCAGTTCATTGACAATGCGGGAGACGGTTGAGCGGTCCATGTCCAATTCCTTGCCCAACTCCACGGGGTTGATGCTGACAGATAAAGGCTGGGCGGGGGAATACTCACAGGCTGCTTTGTAGGCGGCCTCCAAAAATTTGATTCTCTGTTGTTTGTGCTGACTGAACATAAGTTGCTTTTGGATTCCAAGCCATTCAACTACTAAGGAGTAAGGAGCAGTGTTGTGGGTGGTATTGAGCCTCGGGAGTATCACGTACTCAATATGATGCAGAAATTCTCCTCCCTCGTCACTCTCACTGAGAAAGTAGTCGAAGTGATAACTCAGGAAGTCTGGTAATTGATAAATGGGATTCAGTTCCAGCAGCTTCTTTGTGAAAGCTTCGTCGTAGTCGGCAGGTCTCACTGGTACTTCAAAAGTATCAAATCCTCTGAGCCTGCCATCGGCTCCTAAGAAGCCATAGGGAGTCATACGAGATATTTTGGACCCTAAATCAGCCAAATCAAAAGTCGTTTTGGCTTTACTAGCTTCCGCCAAAGAATAGAATCTACTTACCATAAAGGATTCGCTGCAGCTGTGACCTACGCGAAAATATCCATAATCAAGCTGATTTCTTGAATCAAGGCACCTGGTTAATATGGTATTTTATAAATGTATTGACAATGACAAAGCCTAACCAGTCACTGGTTAGGCTTTGTCATTGTCAGGAACGAATCTGAAAACCTATTCTCCGATGACGTACACCGGTACGGCCTGCGCGTCAACGCCCCGGCCGGTTTCCTTCTTAACTTCTTTGCCATCCAGCAGGATAGCGCAGGTGATTTCCGAGGCCGCCGTTCCGCCGTCGATGCTGGCCAGGATGGTCAGGTTGTCGCCCTGCTTCATGGTGCGCTTAAACTTGTAGCTCACCGGCAGCGGTGTGTTGCTGAGCGTCGTATTGCCGCCGCTTTCGTTGGTGTAGCTCAGGTAGTCCGAGGTTGGAGCATTGGAGGTAACCTTGTATTCTACCTGATACTCTTTCGGGCCGGAGGGCGTGGCGTCGTTGTCTTTGGAGCAGCTCGTGACCAGAGCCGCGCAGCTCAGCAGTAGATAGGCAAGTCGTTTCATAGGTCAGAAGAAAGGGGTTAGCGAAAGTGATACCGCAGGCCAATGCTGGCCAGGCCTGGCCATTGGTCGACCAGCGGATTATTGAACAAGTAGCCTTTAGTACCCGTGGCCACGAGCGAGAGCCGGTTGCCGAGGAAGAAATCCGCTTCGGCTCCTACCTGGGGGCCGTAAGTGAAGCGCTGCGGCTCTTTCGCACCGGTCATCATCTCCCCGGTGCCGTTCTGGTTGGTCCACTCGTAGCCCGCGCCTGCACCCACCAGCAGGTGCACGTAGGCTACCTCCCCAAGGCGGAACAGCTGGGGCGAGAGCAGAACCCGTCCCTGGTACACCGAGTATTCGCCGCGGGTAGTCAGGGTGCCGTGCTCGTAGCCTCCGCTCAGGCGCAGGGCCAGGTGGTTGGTGAGCATGGGCGTATAGCTCAGCTCGTAGTAGTCGCCGGTTTCGGAGCGACCGAGGTGTGCCCCCCAAGAGGCCAGGTGCTTGACGTGCCGCTGGGCGGAGGCCGGCAGAATACCGACCCCCGCGAGCAGAAGCACCACTAACAGGAGCTTTTTCATAGGATGCTAGCGCGGCCGTGCACGGTCCATTTTAATCAGCGCGTTCCGGCTGAGGGTCGAGGCGTACACCGCTTCGGCGGCCTGGTGGGCAGGGCCAGCCTGCGAGGCTTCCATGAACAGCCGGTCGCCCTGCTCGCGCAGCTGCATAGCCTTAATCAGGTTGTCGTTCGAGGAGTTCAGGGCCGCTATCCGCTCGCCCTCGGTCATGGCGTAACGGCCCGGATTCTTCAGCGTGGCCTGCATTTCCACGCTTTGCGCGGTCATCTCGTCGGCAATCTTGTAGTAGTTCACGGCCATAGCCAGCTTGCGCTTGGCCATCATCTCTTCGGCTGCAAACAGGGAAACCGTGGATTCCTCACGCTTGGCCTGGTACTGGTCGCTGGTCATATTGCCGTTGGGGTCGGCCGAGCTGGTGCCGAAGCGCGAGAACACGTCGTACATCGTATTCACGTCCTGCATGGGGTTGGTCAGCTGCAGGGCCTGCCGCAGGCGCTGGGCCTTGGCGTAAACGGGCATCATTTGGTTGGTCTGGCTGCGGCCGGACATGGCTAGGGCCCGCGCAAACAGCTCCTGCGGGTTGGAGAGGCGCAAGTCCTGAATGCTCTGCACCTTCCGCAGGTCGGCCTGCACCTGCTTCTGCAGGTCGAGCCCTTCCTGGGTGAGGCTGCGCACTTCGCTGGTGATATCCTTCGTGACGCCGGCAATCTGACGGGCGTCCTTTACTACCTGGTAGTTCTGCACCGTGGAGGACCACTGCTGCAGGCGCTTGGCAAACTCGCCAATCTGCACGCCCATGTGCAGCGGGTCATTAACCACCATCTGCGCCCGGGCCTGACCGGCCGGGGCCAGTAGTAGCGCAACGGCCGCCAGGGCCGGAAAAAGAGACTTTTTCATTGTCGTGGAATTGGTGAAAGGATTAACGTCCCGACGCCGTGGCCGGCCCCATCTGGCCGGCGGCAGCCGTGGTAATCAGGATGGGGTAGCCGTCGGGCAGCAGCACGTCCCGCAGCTTGGTGCGCGCTTTGGGCCGGCTGAGCACGCCCATGGCCACGCGCCCGCCCACGCCCACCACCGAATTGGCCGCCGAGGCGGAGCGGTCGATGGCGGTGCTGACCTCCTGCATGGACTGCTGCTGCAGGTCCTGGCCGGCGAGGCTGGCATCTTTGGCTACCCGCTTCACGGGGTCAATCATGATGCCGGGCATATAGTTGTAGTCGTAGATGCTGGCCGCGACCCGGTTGGGCCCGAGGCGGTTGACTTCCAGCATCACGTTGTTGGTACCCACGGTAGCAACGGCGGCGAAGACGGTATTCTTCGGGAAGGTCACGCCCGACACCACGGCGTCTTCCTGCAGCCGCAGCAGCACCACGGAGCCGGTTCGCACCTTCTGCTCGCCGTTGATGACGCACTTGAAAAACACGTCGGGCACTAGTTCTGCCTGGCTGCTCTGGGCCATCATCCGGGCGGAGCCCGCGACCTTGACGGTATTGAAGCCATCCATACCGGGCGCGCTGGCGCGGCTGGCCAGGCTCTGCGCGACGGCCCTGGGGTCGCGGTAGCGCTTGCCGGTCATGCGCTCGTAGGCGGCACGAGTTTCGGGTGGAGACGTGCTCAGCATGGCCAGCACGTCCGGGTCGGTTTCAAACGGGGTGCCGTCCGTGTCGGTCGCCAGCTCCGGCGCGGCCCGCGCCCGGCGCGCCGCGCCGGAGCTGGTCCGGCGGGCCACGCTGCCAGCTACCTGGCCCGGCCGCCGCCGGGGCACTACCAGCGTCTGGGCATGGTACGAGCCCGTTGCGGGGTCCTGCACCGTGGCTTCAATGGTGTCCACGTCGGCCACGGCGAGGCGGGCTTCCTCCTGCCGGCGGCGCGCTGCCGCCGTGAGGGCCGCCGCCCGCTGCTTCCGCCGCTGGGCCTGCCCCATCGTATCGGCCACGAAGGCTTCTGCGACTTCATCGGTATTGAGGCGGGTGGGCGTGCTCTGCGTTTCCTGCTCCAGCCGGCGCTGCTGCTCTATCTGCGCGGAGGGCGACACCGGCTCTGCCGCCGCCGTGGGGGCCGCCTTAATCTCGGGCTCGATGTTTTCCGAGGCTGCTGCTACGACTTCCTTCTTCTGCTGTGCGGCCTGAGTGGCGGAGCGCAGCCAGAGAAACAGACCCATGCCGACCAGCAGCACCAGCAGACCGGTCAGGAGTAGCCAGTTGTTGCGCAGCGTTTCCAGCGGCGTGGCTTTGGATTGGCCGGCGGGGGCGGGCCGTTGCGGGCCGAAGTGCTCCGCGTCGTCGTGCGCCGCGGAGCCCATGGCCGGGGGGTGGGTGTGGGGATTTGCGGGTTCCATAGCAGCGGCGTTAGATGGTAGAGGCTCGATTGATGACCCGCGAAGGCACCGGCAGCACCAGAACCCGCGCCCCGTTCAGTTCCCGCAGGGTCACTTCCAGGTAGCCCCGGTCGGTGGCCGCGTAGAGCGGAATGGCATAGGTCAGGTAGCCGGTGGTGCGGCCCGTAACCACCTGATTGGCTAGGCCCCCCGAGGGTGCCAGTGGCCGGCGCGCTTCGTTCTTCTTGCGGGCCAGAAACTTCTTATGGGCGTTTTCCACCAGCTGGAAGTCGGTGAAATCGACGTTGTAGTCAATGGCCGAGTGGTTGATGACCTTGAAGCGCAGGTAGGTAAAATCCTTATCGTTGCGCACGTTGGCCAGCGACAGTACCAGGTCGTTGTCGACGACGGCCACGGCCTGGTGCTCTTCCCGCGTTTTGCGCAGCTGGCTGAGCTTGCCCTCCACGGCCACTTTCTTCTCCCGCTCCTTGTCCAGGGCCAGCTCATTCTCCGGGGCCGCGCCGGCCGCCGTGCCCTCGCTGGTACCGCTGCTCACGCTCAGCGCGCCGTCTTTCTGAAAGTCGTAGAGTTGCAGCACCGGCCGGTTCACGTACACGAGGCGGCCCATCCAGTACTTGGAGCCGTAGCGAATGAGGATGGGCGTGGGCGGCGCGGATTTGCGACGGGCGCGCACGAACACGGCGTTGGCTTCAATCTTCACCAGGTAGTTATTGGCCATGCCCACGTCGACCAGCGACACGGGGCCGCCGAAAACGAGGTAAGTAGTGGAACTGTCGGACACGGCCACGTCCAGCAGTGCCGGGGCCGCCGATGGTGCCGCGGCGGGCCGCAGCACGGCCGTGGAGGATTGGGCTGACGTGGCCGAAGCTAGCAGCAGGGGCAGGCTCAAGGCCAGCAAAAGCTTGGAAAACATAGTGCGATGCGCTTGGAGAAAGGATAGTATTAGTTTCCCGCTGCGGGGGCGGCGGGTGCAGCCGCAGCTGCTGCCGGGGCAGGCGCGTCGCCGGCTGCGGGAGCCAGGGCCCCGGCGCTGCGCTGAGCTTCCAGCAGGGCCCGCTGCCGGTCGGCTTCCTGCTCCTTCAGGGCCTGTAGCTCCTCCCGCGACACCTGCGGATTGTAGGGGATGTAGTCGAAGTTGGTGATGAGCATCCCGTAGGGGTTGGCATCGGACCGGTTGGTTTCGGTCAGGTTGAACTTGGCGGCCAGCGGCAGGGGCTCCTTCTGCTCGCCCCCGATGAAGATGCGCTGCTTGATGTACACCCGGCCTGACCAGGGGCGGTGGTTCATGTCGATGCTCACGCTGTCCACCGTCACCACGTTGCGGGCGGCGTACCGCTCGTAGTTCTGCAGCACTTGGCCCCGCGTGAAGCCGTCGTAGATGCGCCGGCCGCCGCGCCCCTCAATCAGGGGCAGGGCCGCATCCAGATTGGTTTTGTAGGTGTATTGGTCGTGGCCGAACATGGTCTGCATGAAGTTGCGCACCAAGTTGCGGGCCTCGTAGGGCGTGTGGGTTTCGGTGCTGGGCGCGGAGAGGGCGGCCACCGAGCCGGTCTGGCCTACCACGTACACGCGCCGGCCGCTGTTCTCGTAGGCGCGGTACACCAGAAAGCCCGCCGCCAGCGACACGAGCAGCAGGGCCAGGACGCTCCCCATCGCCAGGTTGCGCATGGTGGAGAATGAGGTACTTAGGTTTTTAGCGGAGTCCATTAAAAAGGCTGATTAAGTCAACGGAAGGAGGTTTTTAAGGTCGGGGCTTTCTTCCCCACTGCCCCTAATTGGCCAGGGGCAGGTACACTTGTTTATCCTGATAGGGATACACCAGCAGCCGCTGCGCGTTATCCCGGTCGAGGTAGGTGTAGAGCACCCCTTGCACCGTGACGGGCTCCCCGGGCCGCACCTGCACGACCTTGCTGCCCACGCTCATCTCCGAGATGTAGAAGCGCATCAGCGAGTCTTTCGGCGTCTGCAGTACCAGCAGGGCTGATTTGGGCTTGGTCTCCACGTAGCCCGTGGGCTTCCAGCGCAGCACCGCCTCGAACGGAATCTTGTAGCCGGGGCCTACCTTGGGGTAGCCCGGCTTCACCCCGATGCGCCACATGGGCGGCAGGCTGATAGTGATGGGATGCAGGGCCTGCCCCTTCACCGACACCAGCTCCAGGTAGCCTTCGGCCGGCAGCAGCTGCTCCACGCCGGCACGCACGTCAACCGCCGAGGCCGGCCGGGCCGGGGGCAGCGCGTAAGCCGCTTTTTGCGCCGCCATACGGGCCTGCTCAGCGGGGCTTTCCGCTTGCGCTTCCAGCGCGTCGGCGAGGGCCGCGCTGGCTTTTTCTTCTTTGGATTGACAGGCAGTGGCCAGGCCCAGGGTTAGCAGGGCCAGGTAGCGGGTGGGATAGTTCATCGGAAAGGAGGGGAATGGTTAGGCCGTCCACAGCCCGGAAGGCCGTTGCCGGTAAGAAGGATTGAGGGCATCGGACATGGTAATGGAGGGCAGGCCCGCCGAGGCTGAGCTGCCGCCGCTTGGGGCCGGGCCGGGGTCGGCTGAGCCGCCGCCCGTGCCCCCGCCGGAGCCGCCACCACCCGAGGGGCTGCCACTGCTCATGGCCCGGCCGATGGCCCCGGACACGCCGTGGCCGCCGCCGGCCATGCCGGCCGAAACACCGGCCGCCGCCGCTGCCGCCGAAGTAGCCATGCCCACCACGGAGCCCACGAACCCTTGCGCGGCCGAGGAGCCTATAAACAGGCTCGTCAGGTAGGGTACCATGAGGTAGAGCATGATGAAAGCCACGGAGACAATCAGCTGGCGGGTATCTGACTCCGCCGCCACCGGGGCGGAGAAAACCCCGCCAAACGTGGTGTTGGAAGCCGTGTAGAAGGTGTAGAGCAAATCCAGCAGGGCAAACGAGAGCCCCCAGAACTGCACGGCCAGGAAGTTCTGCAGCCACTTGATGGCCAGCTGGCCAAAGGCCGGCACTACCGACAGGCACAGGGAAATGGGGCCGCACACGAAGAGGAAGCCCAGAATGAACTGCTGGATGAACTGCATGATTTGCCGAATCAGCAGCACCACTTCCCCGGTCACCAGCTGCAGCAGAATGTTGGTCAGGCTGAACGAGGTAATGGTTTTGAGCAGGTTGGCTATTTCCTGCGCCCCTTGCTCCACCACCGTTTTCTGCGAGAGCGTTTCCGAGGTGCTGATGGTCGCGCCCATCGCCGAAGCGGCCGTGGAGCCGTCGGGGGTGGCAAACATGCGGGTGAACCCGGCAATGCCCGAGCTGAGCGTGTCAATCAGCTCCTTGTAGAAGAAGAGCAGGAAGAATATCCAGACGGCCTTGATGATGGGGCCCCAGTCCATGGCCAGCCCGTTGCCCGAGATAAAGCCGCGCCCGATGGTGTAGAGCAAGGCAATGAGCATGAAGGTGGGCGTGATGTAGCGGCAGGCGCGCAGCACGATTTGCAGGGTCTGGTCGCAGGCGCTCAGAAAGCCCGGGTCGGCCCCGTAGGCGACCATTATGTATAGGCTGCTCATTGGGCCAGGACACCCTTGCGGGCCTGTTTATCCTCCACAAACTGGTCGACGGCGTAATCCAGCCGCTGCACCTTCACGGGTTCGTACTGCGGGTTGCCCTCGGCATCCAGCTTCGGCCGGCCGTTTCGGTCCAGCACCGGCTTCAGGTTGGTCTGCTGGTAGAACTTGACCAGCTTGTTGAGGTAGTTGCGCTCCACGGGCTTGGAGGTCAGAATAGCATCGAGCTGCGGCGAGGCCTCCACCCCGAATATCTTGCCCTTCGCGCCCTGCTTGATGAATATCTCGCGCAGCGCCTCGGTGGAGCGCACCGACTTAATCAGGTCCATCTCGTGGCCGGTCAGGCCGAGCGGGGCCTGCAGCTGGGCCAGCGAGTCGGGGTTGACGTGGCGCAGGATAATCTTGGTGGCCGAATTGTTGATGATGGCCGGCCCAATTTTGCTGCTGGTAATCTCGGTGATGCCCTGAGTGATGATGGTCACCGAGCCGTTGGTTTTGCGGATGGTGCGGTACATCGACTCGATGAACTCGGAGAGCACGCCCGAAAGCATGGTCCAGGCCTCGTCCAGGGCGATGTACTTGATGTCGTCGGGAAACTTGCGGAACAAATCCAGGCTCAGCTCGGTGATGAGCATGGCCACCACCGGGTAGAGGTCGGGGTCGGCCTGCACCTTGGCCAAATCAAAGCAGATGAGCCGGTACTCCGACAGGTCCACGTCGCGCTTGGCGTTGAGCACCCGCTCGTAGCGGCCGCCGGTGATGTACTGGCCCAGCACCAGAAAGAACTGGTGCATGTCGATGTACTTCAGGTTTTTCTGGTACTGCCGGCGGGCGCCATCCAGCGGGTCGGGCTCCACCCCGTCGCCGGGCACGGCCACGGGCTTCTGCATCTCGTGGTCGAACTGCTCCACGAAGCGGTAGAAGCTTTCCATGCCGGGAAACTCCTCGTCCTTCTGGTTCAGGCGCGGGCTCTCGTTCAGGCAGGCGTAGTACTCAATCAGAAAGCGCGAGAGGATGGTGCGCTCCGACTTGTCCAGCCCGGTATCCTTGCCGCCCTTCCAGAGGGCCGCGAGCAGGGCCAGGTGAAAGTTGGTTTTCTCGTCGTTGTAGAGCCACTTGCCCGCGGCGTCGCGGGGCACCACGAAGGGGTTGAACTCGATAGGTCGCTGCGGGTCGTACTCGAAGTAGGTGTTGTCGAAGTCTTCGCCGTTGAGCGACTGCAGCACGTTGCGGTAGGTGCCGCCCACGTCCATAATAATCTGGCGGGCGCCCTTCTCGAAGCGCTGCACAATCAGGTTGCCGAAAGTGTAGCTCTTGCCCGAGCCCGAGGGGCCGATGACAATGGCGTTCTGGTTGTCCAGGGCCGTGTTGAAGAGGTTTACCTGCACCAGGTTGCGGAACCGGTCGGTGAGGTATTCCCCCACCGGGTCGGTTTTATAGGTGGCCGTCCAGTGGGTGTAGCACGCGCCCCGGTCCGACGAGCAGGTCAGCCAGCGGTCCGGCACCTGGTAGGCGTTGCCGGGCAGCAAACCGAAGAACACGGGCAGGGCCAGGTAGCTTTCCACTACGCTCTCGGTGCCGAACATGTAGCGAAAGGCCGCCGTGGCCCGCTCCACGTTTTCCCGGCGGCTGTTGTCGTTGGTGTCCCACAGCAGCAAGGAGAGGTGCAGGCCCACAATCTGCTTGTTTTCGGCCCGCACCTCGGCGGTAAACTCCTCGACCTCGGCCGCCCGTAGCGCATTATCCTGCGTGGAGAGGAATGAGAGCGAGGCGTTGAGCTTGCGGTCGGTATCCAGCGAGCTAAGCTCGGCGCGGGTATCCTGAACCAGCAGCGCCTGCGTCAGAATGTGCGGGCACTGCAGGACGTGGGTGAGCGGGTAGAGCATGGGCGCGGTGACGCCGTAGCTGTTCTTTACCACCGGGTGGGCCTCGCTGCCCTGGCCCACCATCGAGAGAATATTTACCCGGTGCTCGCCCACGCTGAGCGCGCCCATGTCGTTGCCAATCTCGCGCTCCTGCCGGGTAGGCTGGCCATCGAAGCTGAGGTTGAAATACTGCAGGTAAAGCTGGTGCATCTCCCGGCCGCCCAGTCGCTCAAACGTAACGCCGCCCAGGTTCTTGATGCCCTGCACGAATTCCACGGCGCTGGCTTCGGCCAATTCCAGGGTCTGGACGAGCTGCGCGAAGGGGTTTTTCATCAGCGCTTCTCCGGCGCGGGCCACCAAGGCATTCACGGCGTTGGTGCGGGGCGCTTTTACCGCCACCGGCGCGAAGGAGAGGAACAGGTAGGACTTCTGAAACAGCACCAGCCGCTCGAAGAAGTGCTTGTTCATCTTGCCCTCGAAGTAGGTCTGCTGGGTCTTGTCCTCGCGGTAGGGCCGGTCGTAGTAGATGTCGGTTTTCTGCACGATGGTGCCTACCGGCAGAGGGCGCAGCACGCCCACCAGCGCGGTCTGGAAGGCCTCGTAGTCGTCCACCGTCCAGCTTTCCATCTCGGCCGGCTCAATAGCGAAGCCCACCGCGACACGACCATCCTTGAAGACCACCTTGTCGCCCTCGAAGCTGTGCACGGGCATCACGGCGTCAAACGCGGCCGTTTTTGGTTTTTTTGCCATGAAGAGTGGGAATGGGAAGGGAGCCCACCGCCAGGCGGCGGGGCTGGATGAAGGTGTAGGAGAGCCAGCCCATCAGGAAGCCGGGAGCTTGCGTGCGGGTGAGGTAGCGCAGGCTCAGCATCAGGCCTACTTCCGTGAGGATGACCACCAGATAGACCATGCGCGGAATCTTGACAGCCATGCCCAAGAAGCCCAGCAGCAGCACGGAGCCGATGAACAGGCCCACCAGCAGGCCCAGGTCCTGCAGGTTCATACCCAGCACCTGCGCGGGGCGCTCAATGGATTTGTAGGAACGCATGGCAGCGGCTTAGTCGGTGATGCCGCCCCCGTCACTGCCGCCCACGGCGCTGACCAAATCGTCCTTGAAGAGCTGGAAGCCGAACCAGAGCAGCACCCCGCCCACCAGCCAGCCCAGGGAGCCCAGCGCGTCGGGTGAGCCCTGGATAAACTTCATTACCACCCGAATAAGGCCGATAATCAGAATGATGGCGAAGATGACCTGCACGATGCCAATCACCTTTTCCTTGACCTGGGTGAGGGCCGCTTCGGCGCTTTGCGCCCGCGCCGCGCCGGTGGAGAGGGCCAGCACCGTCAGCAGCGCGTAGCCGCGCTGCTCCAGCTTGGAAGGTTGGTAGGCTTTGCCGGCTACTACCAGGTTTGCCGCCAGATTGAGGGGTTTGTTGAGCATAGGAGTAAGAAAAAAAGGGGAAGGAAGTAGGGCGCTTATCGCCCGATAAGCAGGGCAGAAGAAGCGCGGAAATAAGGGGTAGTGCCGGAGGGATGCATGGCTAGGCGGAGCCTTCCTTGATGAGGGCGGTCAGGGCAGCTTTCTGGCTATCGGTGCCGGTGCGCAGGGCCGCCCGGTTGCTTTTTCTCAGCTCCGCGGCGGCTTTGCGGTTGGCCTCATCATTCTTGGTGCGCGTGGCTTCCGTGAGCGGGTTGCTGTAGATGGCCTGGGGCACGGTGACTTCCCCGGCCGCTTCTGGTTTGGCCGGCTCGCTGCCGGCAGTTGTCGCCGCTTCGGCCGTGGCCGGTGCTACCGCAGGCTCTGTCCTATCAGTGCCGAGCAACTCCAGCACATTCACCTTTGCGCCGGGCGCGTGGCGCGAGGACTGCAGCGGGGTCGTTCCGGCATCTTTGCCGGAAGCCGGACCCGGCGTGTCTGGCTGTTGCGCCTGTTCAGGGATGGGTTTCTTGGCCGCTTCGCTGTCAGCTGCCGCTGCGGCTTGGGCCTGCTCTTGCGGTACCCGCTGGTCCTCGTCGGGCATGAGCCGGGCTAGCGCATTGCCGGGAGCCGGCGGCGGACTTGGCGCGACTACCTCCAGGGAAGGTAGAATAGTTGCGGGGCCATAATGAAAAGACCACACCGAGCGGTGGTTGCTCTTGGCCACGAGGTCAGCCGGCTTGCTCTTACTCTTGATGCGCCGCCAAGCCAAGCCGGACAGGGCAAACAGTAAAAACAGGGTGAACACAACGATAAAGGCCATTTTCATATGAGCCCTGCTTACGACTGCTATTCTGAAAGAGTTCTGAAAGATTTCTAAAATGATTCTTTTAGTATTCTGTAAAACTTCTGATAAGTTTCTTCGTTAGGGATGGGCAACCGCGTTTAGGCCGAGCCAACTGCCGTTGAGCTGCTACCGGAGCGCGGGGTACCATTGCGAGTTTTGTATTAGCCATTTGCAGCGAATGGCTTGAATTCGTGTCTTTGTAGATTATGCCTCTCGTTAGGTCTACTAACACACCTGTTCATCCCTCACAAAGCCACCTCTTGCATGGTACCATCTGTACACGTTTCGGCCCCCTTGGGCTTTCCCGACCTAAATCTCACCGTCCCTTATGCCGACGTTTTACGCTATGCTCAATTCCGCCTGCTGATGCTTCCTAAAGGGGAGCTGAAATCGTTCTGCGAGCAGCACGAGCTGCCCTACACCAGTATCGTAGGACTGAAAAACAACTCCCTGAAGCGCGAAGAGCCCCGCCTGCTGCAGCGCCTGCTCCGCAACCTCGACGTAGCCACTGAGCTAATCAGGATTCCGCCCAACAGCGAGAGCCCGCGCTTTCTATTTCCCAGCCAGGAGGCCCTGACCACTTTCCAGAAGCAGCTGAAGTGCTTCGACAGCGGCACCCCTCCCCTGCCCGGCACCGAGCACGCCGCCGGCGCATCGGCAGCCCCAGCCCCGTAACCTCGACCGGATAGTTTTCTGGGTAGCCAGGCGGACTCATTCCTGCCTCCCCTTCCCCGCCCGGAGCTACTGGTCATCAACGACCACTTGTAAGCTCCCCGCGATGAATGCCCCTATCCGAGAAAACGACCCCACCGAGCTTGACCGGTTCAAGCGTGACA
The DNA here is from genome assembly GCF_900142395.1 of Hymenobacter psychrotolerans DSM 18569. Lineage (GTDB taxonomy): Bacteria > Bacteroidota > Bacteroidia > Cytophagales > Hymenobacteraceae > Hymenobacter > Hymenobacter psychrotolerans. The sequence goes on from NZ_FRAS01000025.1 coordinate 45,325, forward strand.
TTGACCTGGTAGACTACGCCGAGCGGCAGGGCTATCAAGTCAGGAAGGAAGGCAAGCGCGGCGACTGGCACCAGCTCGAAAAAGACGGGGAGGTGCTCATCGTCACCCGTAAGGCCGACCACCAGGTGTACCTGAACACCGGCGACGACCGGGACAAGGGCAGCGTTATTGATTTTGCGAAAACCCGGGGCGGCAACGGCCACGGATTGAATTTGGGGCAGGTTCGCCAGCAGCTACGCGAGTATCTGCATGACGGGCCTGCCCCAGCCCGTGTTTATGCTGCCCCGGTGGACGTGAGCCGGCTCAATGCCCTGCCCGTGGGCGACCCGGACCATGAGCGCCAGCAGCAGGAAGACCGTAAAACGCGCCTCATTGCCGAGGTGCTGGGCGTGAATAAGGAGCTAATCGACCGCAGCTACCTGCACGGCCGGGGTATCACCGATAGCACGATTGATAGCCCGGCTTTTCAGGGGCGCATCTTCACCGCGCAGCAGAACGAGCACAAGAACACCGCTTTCCCGCTCTACAACGAGCAGGGCCTGGCCAGCGTCGAGCAAAAGAACGAGCACTACAAGAACCTGCTGCCGCTGCCTAAAAACGGCATCTGGGTATCGCACCCCACCCAGGGTAAGGATACGCCGGTCGAGCGGGTAGTCGTGTCCGAGTCAGCCATTGACTCCCTCTCCCACTACCAGCTGAAACACGCGCAGGACCCCCGGAACACTCTTTACGTGGCTACCAGCGGCACGCCCACCGAAGCGCAGGTGGCCCTGATTCAGCGGGTGGTTGACAAGCAGGAGCCCAAGGAAATCGTGCTGGCCAATGACCGCGACGCTGGCGGGCGACAGTTCAACATGAACTATATGAACGAACTGCACCCGGCCCGCCCGCTGGTACCCGTGGCCGACCAGGAAGCCTACAGGGAAGCCAGCCGCCCGGTGGAGTGGCACGCCACGTCGGATAAATACCACACGGCCCTGAAAGTGAGCTACCGCCACGACAGCGCCGAGAGCGGGGCGGCCCAGGTGCAGCAGCTAACCGAGCGGGTGGCCCGGATGAACGGCACCCAGGAAGCCGGCCCTACCATTGAGCTGGAAGTGCAGCGCAGCACCGAGCGGGAAACCGTCCTACGCCTGTCGGTGGCCAAGGCCGATACCGCCCAGCTCGAAGTAATCAGCCAGGAGCTGTACCGCCAGCGGGAGCAGCTGCGGCCTGAGCAGGAGCGCGGCCAGGAGGCTTTTATCCGGGTCGATTACCCGCAGGCTAAAGACTGGAACCGGGAGCTGGAGCTAAAGACGCAAGGCCTGAGCGCCGAGCAAATCCGCGCCCAGGCGCAGCTGGACGAGCAGCAGCGCGCCGCTGAGCGGGACCAGCGCGAGCAGCAGCGGCAGGCGGAATACGCCCGCTCCGCCGCGATGGAGCGCGCCGAGCAGGAAACCCGCCGCCAGTACGATGAGCGGCAGCGGCAGCAGCGTGCAGACGACAACAGCCCCGAAAGCCAGGCCGAGCGGCAGGCGGAGGACCGTCGCTTCAATCAGGCAATGATGGGCGCGGCAGTCGCTGACGCCGGCCGCCAGGATGAGGAGAAGTCGTTCCGCTCGTACCGAACCGAGCAGGAAGCGGCAGCGCACACGGCGCAGTTCGTGCACGCCCGGGACGCGGGCCTGGTACTGCTAAAGGAATACATCAACGATAATCCCCCTCCCACCGGCCGCAAAGTCGATGAGGCCGAGCAGGCTGAGCTACGCGACCAGGCCCGCTTCGCGGCGCGCCCGGTGGCAGCCGACCTGCCGGCAGCCCAGGCGGAGGTAAAGGTAGCAACTTGGCAAATCGATGAGCTGGAGCCCAACACCACCGGCCGCGCCGAGGCCTGGAAGGAAATTCTGGATAATTCCGGCTACTCGATGCGGACGAGTGAGATTCGTAGCACCGTGGATGAGCAGGGCATCCGGCGGGCGGAGTTCGATATGACCTACCGCAACGACCGGCCCGATATTGCTATCATTCACGCCATCGTGACCAACACCAACGCTCGCGCCGAAGCCGGAAGAGAGCAGTACGCCGGCGTGCGGGTAGCGGAGAGCGAAGCCGACCAGGCAGCGCGCCAGGCAGCGGCCGAAGTGGCCCCCATCCAGCCTCACAACCGGGACCGTAGCCTGGATGTGGCTGAGAAGCCGCAACTAGAAGCTCCGGCTGGTGCTCCAGGCAGCGAGAAGCAAGTTATTATCAAAGTGGACGAGCCCGCCATTGCCCCAGGCGAGCGAGGCCAGGCTGAGGCCGTGCAGGCCGCCGTTAACGGCAGCGGGGCTAAAGCCGGCGACATTCAGAGTACCACCGCCGCCGATGGTATCCGCCACTCGGAGATGAAAGTGTCCTACCGCACTGACCAGCCGGAGCTGAGCCGGATTAGCCCCACGCTGGACGCAGTGGCAGAGCAGCCCGGTAGCCACGTTATGGAGCACAGCAGCGACCGGGCCGAGCGGCGCGAGTTGAGCAAAAGTCAGGAGGTGACTAACCCGGCACGTGTTATAGACATTAACCGGTAGTTTATATGCCAATAGCATCGTAGAGAATAATGCGCCATCGTGATTGAACCGATGTTGCTATACCAGTGAGCTATGCTCACAACGAAAAGGCCCGCTCAACCACCAATTATAGCTGCATCAATACATGCAGCTATAATTGGTGGTTGATAAAAAATGAGCTACACAACTAAAGCCCTAAATGCTGCTGAATCGCTGGCAATGTCATGTTCCACGTCAGGTTTTGCTGTACGTAGTTATTAGAATTATGCTGCCAGACTTGTGCTGTGAGTAAGGAATTTTTGTAGTCGAATGTGATATAAGCGTGGTCGTTAGTTTGGCTTTTATTCATGACAAACTTCTCGATGGAATATGTCAAAATGGGATTTGTTGCTGCTAGTACCTGTTTGGTAAGGTTTTGAATAAAAGCTGTTTGGTTCTGTATATTATTTGTTTTGGGTACAAACACTTCTCCCCAGTGTTGTTGTCCATTGGTATCAAAGATATTGACAACGAAAAAGTCATAATTAGGATTGTAACTAGAATGGTAGCTAGCTGAGAAGTTGGCTATCCGTATGTTATTATCGATTATATCACCGGCAAAGCCTGTCGCGAAAGTTGGCATCGTAATAGGTTTTAAGAAATGTTTGAAGTAGCGTGGCTTGTTAAACCAGCTTGTTGACATTCAGATAAGTGACTAAGCGTACTCTAAAATAAGTTCGGCAGAGATGCCCAGCTTTTGGTAGAGGCGCTTGGCCAGGTCCAGGTTGATGGCGCGCTTGCCGTTAAGAACTTCACTCAGTCGGCTGTTGGCAATACCGAGCAGGGCCGCCATATCCTGCTTTTTCAGGCGGCGCGCTACCATCTCCCGCTCCAGCATGCCGACCAGAGAGGTGGGCGAGATGGGCCGGTGGCCATGGTCGTTTTCGTATTCGTTCGCGGCGTGACCGAGGGCCTTGATTTCGTCCAGGTTGCCGGGCTCGTTGTCGATGAGGTATTCAAGCCGCGTCATAGCGGCCTGATACTCCTTTTCAGTGTGCAGGATGAGTGCCATTGTGCGTGTGGGGTGAATGATTGGGATAGAAGAAGGTGGCTCAGACCGTCGAAGTGTCGGGGATGCGGTCGTACTCAGCGTGGGTGCCCACGAAGCGGACGTACACTTGGTAAGCCGGGAAAAAGATGCGGACAATCAGGCGGAAGCGGTTGCCCAGAATATTGAACACGTAGCGGTTGTTGCCGACGTAGCGAGCGGGTACATCAGCGGCTGTCTGCCACTCAGCCGCCTCGGCCATCTCAAACCACTCCAGCAGGGCCTGGGCTACATCAGGGTGTTGGGTATTTCCATAGTCTCTCAATCTTTTCTTAGTAAGTATCTCCATAGTCAATAAGCATAGTGTCTAGCAAAAAGCGACGCGGGGGCACAGGTTACAGGTCTTAAGTAAATATACGTAAAATTTCTGGATAAGGTAAAAAAATTTACACAATACAGAAATTTGGGCGTGTCCCTTCGGGCCGGGCTGTTCGGGGCTGCGGCTGCGCCTACGGTCCTGCGGACTAAACCCCTGCCATCCCTCACGCAAAAAGCCGGCACACAGGCCATCAGGCGGAGCCGCCGGCCTGCCGACGACTGCGCTGTGCTCCATCGACCGCAGGCCGGCGGCTCCGCCTGATGGCCTCTCCCATTGAAAAGAGAGTCGGAGCTGGGAGCCAGCCGGCTGAAAAAGCCGCCCCGCTCCCAGCAGGGTGCACGTGAGTCTTCTACTGTTTCGTGACCAAGCAGAATTAGGGGCGGTGGGGAAAAAAGGCGGAGATAGAGGGGATTGAATAAAAGAAAATACTTGTAATAAATACGAATAATAATTGTATAAAATGCAACTAATTGCGCGTTGCTGTCGTTTAATAAGTATAACAAACGAACGGAACAACAGCCTTTTAGCCATGAAAAAGACCAGCAAGCCCGCCGCCAAGAAAGCCACCAAAGCAGCCGCAACCCGGCCCGACGTGTACCAGATTGTGACGGACCGGATTATTTCGGCGCTGGAAGGCGGCATCATTCCGTGGCGCAAGCCGTGGAACGCGGTGTATGGCCTCCCCCGCAACTACGCCACCGGCCGCGTGTACAGCGGAATCAACCTGTTCCTGCTGCATTTCAGCGGAGCCCTCCCCTTCTTCATGACGTTCAAGCAGGCGCTGGCGCTGGGCGGCAACGTGAGAAAAGGGGCTAAAGGCCATCAGGTAGTGTATTACAACATCAGCAAGCGCGAGAACAAGGAGACCGGCAAAGAAGAGAAAATGCCCTTCCTGAAGTATTACACCGTGTTTTCAGTGGAAGACATTGAGGGTATCGAGTTCAATCTGCCCGAGGTAACCAAGCAGGAGTTTACCCCCAGCGAAGTGGCCGAAGGCATCGTGGAGGCGTGGGACGGCAAGCCCGCCATTCAGCACCTGCACCAGCGGGCCTACTATTCACCGGCGCTGGACTTCGTGAACATGCCCAAGCCGGAAACCTTCACCACATCGGAGGGATACTATCAGACCCTGTTTCACGAGCTGACGCACAGCACCGGCCACCAGAGCCGCCTTGACCGCGCCGACCTGACCGCCGGCGAGGGCAAGCAAAGCAGCAGCTACGCCCGCGAGGAGCTGACCGCTGAAATGGGCGCATCCTTTCTGAGCGCGGCGGCCGGCATTGCGACCGAGCAGACCGAAGAAAACGCCGTGGCCTACATTCAGAACTGGCTGGAACGGTTGAAGAATGATAAGAAGCTCGTGGTACAGGCCGCCAGCAAAGCCCAGCGCGCCGCTGAGTTGATACTAGGGACGACGGCGGAGCCGGAGGGCGAAGCCGACGAGGTACAGGCCCCGGCAGCCGCGCCGGTAGCCAGCGCGCCGGCCGCGGTGCTCGACGACATCGACCGCGAGTTTATGGCCGCCGAGCTGAGCTGGCTGCAGCTCGCATAGCCCGCCGGGCGGGGCTGGCCGCTTGCGAGCGGCTAGCCCTAGCCTTAATCCTAGCCCTAGCTCTAATTCTAATTCTAGTCTGCTTATGAAAGCCAGTGAAGCCCCCACTATCCAGAGCCCAGCTTGGAACGAGTACCGCAGCCGGGTGATTGCCATCGTTGCCGACGTAGAAAACCTGATGCGGCAGCTGGATAAAGGCATTAACAGCGAAGTGCTCGCCGAGGAGGTTGCCGAGCGCCTTGGGCTGGAGATTGACACGTCAGCTGCCTATGAGTCCCTGTTGAAGCTGGTGCGGGCAGTTCGACCCATTGCCTGCGAAGGCCTGCGCCGCACCAGCGAGCAGCACGGCGGGCAGTTCCAGCTAGCACTATAACCCCTAACGATGAGCAGTCCCCTAACCACAATCAGGCACGCTACCCGTGACGTGCAGCAGGCCCTTGCCAACAATTGCTGGTCGGTATTTCACCGGGCCGCCGCCACCGAGGCCGCGCCAGCGCCGGCGGGGTACCGCGTGAGCCAGGCCCGGACCCGGCGGGGCCAGTTTCAGGTTCGCTACCTGCAGACCGGAGAGTGGCACCAGGTAGCACCGGCCGACCTGCTTTTTCAACAGTAGCCCCCTCTCCTACCCCACCGGACCGTCCGCAGTCGGCCAACTTCTCCCCTTGCCCCTTGCTTTATGAATCCTTCTCCCCAATCCGACCCGAGTACCACGGGTTTCCCCGCGCAGGAAGCGTACCTGGTCATTGAGCAAAAACCGCGTGACAAAGCCGAAAGAAGCCGGCTGACAAAGCTTCGCCAGTACGTGCAGCATCACACGCACCAAGCGGATTTGCGTGACCTCGCCCCGGCTGTGCGGGAATTGATGGGGCCGGGCTACCAGATTGGCTGCGGAAGCTCGCACATCTGGATTCTGCCGCTGGCTGGCAGTGATATGCCAGCAGCTCCCCAACGGCTGGCCATCGTAGCTGACCGACTCACAACGACTTTACAGGACTGTAATGGCCCCCGCGTCAGTACCCGGCTGCAGTAAAGAAGGATACGGTGACTCAGCACTTACCAGCAAGAAAACAGCTGGTTCGCGCTGACTGTTTCTTCCCCACTGCCCAAAAAAACCAAGGGCAGCTCTGCTAGGAGCTGCCCTTGGTTGGAGCATCAGCCGCAAATGTGCTGCGGCATTGTTAGATAAGCGGGGGCGGTGACTAAGCCAGCTAGTTATCCTTAACCAGTCCTGCCAAGCGCGCTAATTGACTGGGGGGAGCTTGCCCTGCTTGCGCAGGTGCGCCTCGTAGTGTCGGTGGGCCGCGTGCAGGTAGCCGATGATATTTGTGGGCATATCCGGCCCTTTAGGAAGCTGAACGATAATCTTGCGAATCTCCGACCACACAGATTCCGCAATCCTCACCCCTTTCAACTCGCCCGTTGGCTCCGGGCCCGCTGCTGTCGGCTTGCGGCCACGGGGACGGCGCTCAACCGGGGCCGCAGGCGCGGAAGTCGTAGCGGCTTCCGCCACCGGCTGCTCAGTAGACGGCGCGGGCTCCGGTGCTGGCTCAACTGCTGCTACCGGCTCGGGCTTTGGTTCGGACGCGGCGGGTACTACTGGGGCCGCTACCGCTTCTGCAGGGGCAGCCGCAGCCGGGGTAGTTGCCTTGCCTTCGGCTTCCAGGCGGGTTTGCTCCCCTCCCATTCCGGCGCGGGCTTCGGCGCGCAAGGTCTCATCAACCGGGATACGCTTCCGGGGGCCTTCAATTTTCGCTTTTACAAAGGGAGACTTTGCCATTACTTGATTTCGGTTGGGTTGGTATCGGTCGTTTCTTCCAGCTCAGCTTCGACATCGGCTTTGCGTCGGGGCAGGTCCAGCTTTTCTATCAGCTCGTCGCATACGCGCCGGATTTCCTCTGAGCTATCCTTGGTGCCCCCGGCGTAGTTGCGGTAGGCCGGGGTCAGCAGGCTGTGCAGCGTGGAGGCGCGGCTGTACACCATGCGGTGGCTCAGGTAGGACTGGAAGCGTGAGAGGCCCAGCTCGTCAATGTAGTCGTCCATCTCCTTTTCCTCCCGTCGGCCGCTGATGCGCTTCGTGGCCAGGCCGAAATACTGGAAATCCACCTCGGCTTTGTCGGCTGCTTTCTTGAGCGCTTCCAGGATGCCCATAAACTCGGCCGTGGAGGCGCGGTCTAGGTAATCCGATACCAGCGGCACTATTACCGCGTCGCAGCCCGTGAGAGCGTTAAAAACGTCTTCCCCGTCGGCCCGGCCGGGAATGTCGATGATGATAAGGTCATAGTCGTTTTCCGGATTGTCGATGAAGTCAAAGATGCTCTTCAGCGACATGGGGAACACGTCGTAGGGGTAATCCGCCGCAGGGTCTGACTCACGCAGGATAGCCAGGCTGGGCTCGTCCAGCTGCTTGCGGGTTTTGACGATGCTCTGCTGGTAGTCACAATCCAGGATGGCGATTTTCAGTCCGTACTCGATAGCCAGAGGAGCCGCGAGGACGAGGGCCAGGGTTGACTTGCCCGAGCCCCCCTTTTGGGTAGCAAAGCTGATGACTTTTGACATGGGGTTACTGGTTAAGGTAAGCTAGCGCTGATGCCCCAGATGGTCAGGCCCGGGGAAAGCAAATGTAAGCGGAAATGTCGCAAAGTAGTAAAGTCGCATTGTCGCAAAGTTGTGTAGTCGTAAAATGACTAAGTAGTAAAAGCAATAAGTTGTAAAGTAGTATATGCTACAAGTAGTAAAAATGCATTGTAGTAAAGTAGTAATGCTGTAGAACGATAAGGATTCCGCATTAGTACTCTCATAAATTATGCGTGTAGTAAAGTCGCATTGTAGTAAAGTAGTAACACGTCGACTGAGTCAGGTTGTTAGCGTAGTAAAGTAGTAATGTCGTAAAGTAGTAAGATAAGCTATGGTAGGCAATGTTTAGCTTAATGACAACGACAGCTGTCCTATGTTGGTCAAAGTTGTAAAGTAGTAATGTCGTAAAGTAGTAATAGGTGTCAAAAAGTTCTTGCGGGCTAATGAGCACGGGAAAGGATAGCAGCTACACCTAGTGTCTAGATAAACAGCAGCTAAGACGACGCAGTGCGGTAAGAGCAGGAGGGGCGTTGCGGATAGGAACAGGTAAGGATACAGCAGCAGAGTGAGGTAGCGATAGATAAGGGCTAACCTAATGCCGCTCGTAATACGTACTCGTAGTTCTGAAATAGTTCTCAAATAATTCTGAAAGCCCTCTTGGATGTAGTGTATGTAGTCTTAGCAAGAAGAGTATCACATACAGGGTGCTAAGCATCTGTAAGTGTGATACTTGTATTTAAGCAAAGCTTAAATTTGTAGGTTTGTTAAGATAACTAGCTGATTCATAGGTTAAAAATAACCTAAAGAGGGTGGGCAGAAGATTGTCTTTACCTATGCCAACCAACCCTGCTACGAAGAGCGTCAACGTACCTGCGGCCACTCATTTTCTGCTGAGCAAAGAGGCCAAGCGGCTGCAGATAAGCCAGGCTGATTACACCGGTGCGGCCGTGCGCTACTTCGCGGAGCGCGGACTACACCCGGTGGAGGATGTGGCCCGCGAAGGCCAACTGATTATGCAGCAGGTGAAGAAGCTCGGGGACCGGGTGTTTGGGTATCTGCAGGAGCAGGAGCGTAGTCTGCTGCTACCGATGCTAGAGGAAATGCTTCGTAGCCGGGTGACGCTGGAGCGCGTGCTGCGCATGAATGAAATCCTGGTAAACAACCTGACGCAGCAGTTGAGCGGCCTTAATGAGGCGCAGCTAAACGAGCAGCGGGAGGGCTTAAAGCAGTTGCGGGCGCAGAACGAAGACATGATTGAGCGTCAGGCAAAAGAGGCAATAGCTGCCGCTCAACAAGTGGGCGCAGGCAGAATAAATGATGGCGATACGGTGGCAAAAGCAGTCAAGAATTAAGCGCACAGCCACCGATGTATATCAAGCTAATCAACCCCGCGACTCACGGAAAAGCGGCTTACAGCAACAGCGGAAGCAGCGCGCAAACGCTTAATTATCTTAGGCAGGAAGCTGGACGCGATGGAGAGGAAGCCACGTTTTTCGGGGCTGACCGCGACGACCTCAGCGCAGCCGAGGTGGGGCAGAATATCGATTCTAACGTGAAGGGACTGCGGGCCGGCGAGGCAAAATTCTACTCCCTGGTAATTAGCCCCAGCGAGGCCGAGCTGACGCATATTGGCAACGACGAGGCCAAGCTGAAAGACTATACCCGGCAGGTGATGGCGCAGTACGCTGCCAACTTCAAGCTGAAGGATGGACGGGAGCTAGGCAGCCAGGACCTGGTGTGGGGAGCCACGCTGCACCAGCAGCGCAGCTATCGGGGCACCGACCCGGAGGTGAGTACTGGCCAGGCTAAGATAGGCGAGCAGCGGCCGGGCCTGCAGACGCACATTCACGTCATCGTGAGTGCCCGCGACGCGGAGCAGAGAGTCACGCTCAACCCCGGCGGACGCCGCAGCCGCTTCGACCTGATGCAGTGGCAGGCGGCGGCCGGGCGGCAGTTTGAAAAGCAGTTTGGCTACACGGCCCAGGCCCACGAAAAGCTACGACCCAAGCAGCGCGATGGTAGCCGGGATGCCGGCCGTGCAGTCAGGATTGGGGAGCGGGTGGCCGCCCTCAACCTGCGCGTGCTGAAGGAAGAGCGACTGGACCCGCAGCGGGTCCAGCAGATTGCCCAGGGCCGCGAGTACGACAAAACGTTTTACCGCTCCCTGGCTACCGTCGAGCGGCGGGCGCAGCAGGGCCAGCCAATTGATAACGCCTATCACCTGCTGAGCACGGGCCGCGAGCAGCCGGTACCGCAGCACGCGGCCAGCACCATGCTCCACGCCGTGCAGCAAGCGGTGCGCTCCAACACGGGCCGCGAGAAAAAGACTGAGCATCTGAGCGAGAAAAGGGGCCACAACAGCGCGGAGCTGGACATTGAAATGTAGCGTGCCCACTCACCCCATCGTCGTTCTACTCACCTAAATCAGCTTTCAAGCCTATGACCAGTCAAGCACCCCGGCCGGCGGCCGTTATCCAGGGCGCGGGCCTCTTTATTGTCCTGCTGCTGCTGGCCATCATCGGCGGCGACTACTATATGCTCCTGCATGGCCCCGAGATTGCCGAGGCCCGCCGGGCGCAACTCATCGAGGCGGCCGGCATACCAGCAGACAGCCTGACGCCCAAAGAGCGGCTGGCGGCTACCACGGCGCGCATTGCCGAGCGGCAGCGCCAAGCTCGCATTACCAAGGCCGAAGCCACTGCCCGCCCGATTGTAGGGGAGGGGGCGGCGAGCGGCGCGGTGGCCGTAACGCACTCCACCGACCAAGCGCTGAATAAGGCCAAAGGCGGGACCGACGCGCTGGCTAAAGCTGGCAGTGGCATGGGGAGCAAGCTGCTGGTAAAAGCTGCCCGCTTCTACGGCCCGGCCGGGGTGTACCTGCGGGCGCTGCTGCTGCTGGCCGGGCTGGTGCTTGTATTCGTGCAGAAAGCCCCGCAGGCGAGGCCCGGGCAGGTTAGGCGCAACGTCATCAACCGGCAGGCCCTGCGCGTTGTGGCGGGCCTGTGCGGGACCTTATTCCTGGCAGCGGGCTACGTGCTGCTGAACATGCAGCACTACTCGCCGGGCTTTATCGAGTTTGGCTATCCGGGAGCCGCCGTGGCCGTGCTGGGCAGTGGGGGAGTAGTGGGGCTGCTGTGGGCTATGACCAAGAAGCCGGCTTTCGGGCTGAGCACCGAGCGCCGCAAGGTGAAAAGCCCCGACGCCGTGCACTTCCCCACGGCGGACGGGGGCTGGATTACGGTAGCCAACCCGTACCGGGGCACGCTGGTGCTAGGCGGCGCGGGCGCGGGCAAGACCTACTCGATAGGGGAGCCGCTGATTGAGCAGTTTGCCTACCAGAACTTTGCCGGGCTGGTGTACGACTTCAAGTTTCCGGTGCTGGCCGAGGCGATGCAGAAAGCCCTGGTATTGGCCGAGCGCCGCAAGGAGCGCGAGCAGCAGCAGGCCGCCAGCTACGCGGCCAGCTTCCAGGGCCGGCTGCAGGCCCGGCTGACGGGCCTGTTCAGCAAGCCCGAGCCGCAGCCGGCGGCGGAGCCGCCCGTGCAGCTACACATCATCAACTTCCGGGACCTGACGCGCAGCGAGCGGGTGAACCCGCTGCGGCCAGCGGATATGCCGGTGGTGGCCTTCGCCGAGGAGTATAGCAAGGCCATCATCAACAACCTGAACCCGTCGAGCATCCGCAAGATGGAGTTCTTCGATACCAGTTCCGTGGCGTACCTGACCGGCATCATCTGGTTTTACAAGAAGCATTACCCGCAGTACTGCACCATTCCGCACGTTGTGGCCACGGCCATGTACAAGGACTACACCCACGTCCTGAGTATGCTGGAAACTGATTTGGAGTGCGGCGACCAGGCCCGGAGCCTTATCTCGGCGGTGCAGACCCGCGCCGACAAGCAGGTGGGCGCGGTGCTGGGCACGCTGCAGGTGAACCTGACCAAGATTAACAGCCCCGAGGTGGTGTGGGTGCTGACCCCGGACGAGGCAAACGGTGAGGGCTTTTCGCTCGACCTGAACGATAAGCAGCGGCCCAAGCTGCTGTGCATCGGCAACGACCCGACGCTAAAGGACACGTTTTCGCCGGTGGTCAGCTGCGTGATTACGGTAGCACTCAAGCTAATGAACCAGCAGAATAAGCACCGCAGCTACGTGTTTCTCGATGAGGCCGCGACGCTCTACGTGCCGGGGCTGGAGGTGATTCCGGCCACGGCCCGCAGCAACAAGGTGGCGATGGTGTACATGACCCAGGACCTGAGCCAGATGACGGACGCCTACGGCAAGGAGAAGATGCAGGTGATGGTGAGCAACCTCAACAACCAGTTTTTCGGTAAGGTGAACTCGCTGGAAACGGCCAAGTTTATTTCCGAACTGGTGGGCCGCGAAGACAAAGAGATGGTAAGCACGAGCACCGGCACCAGCCAAGGCAGCGGGGCGCGCAACAACTCCACCAACCAGAGCACCAGCTATCAGGAGCGCAGCCTGGTGCGGGTGCAGGATACCATTGGCCTGCAGCAGGGCGAGTTTATCGGTCAGACGGTGGAAACCGGCAGCACCTTTTTCCAGGGCACCATTGCACGGGCCGACGTTACGCCCGAGCGGTTTCCCCTGCACCAGATGGTGAGCTTCGGCGGCCCGGGGGAAGACCCGGCCAGCGCCCTTTCGCGCACGGTGCAGGAGAACTTTCTACGGGTGCGCCAGGAGGTGAAAGAAACCTTGGCCAAGCATGTAAACACCTTAGCAGCAGGGACAAAAAATGAGGCGTAAAACCGCTTAAAAGTGACAAATAAGGCCGTTTCAGCGTTCTACTAGTACCACATTCTATTTCCGAAAAGCCATGAGCAAGACCTTCTTTGCGCCCGCCCCGGCCGGCCTTACTGCCGAAGAGCTAGCCGCCCGCCAGCAGCGCGAGCACGACAGCAACAACGCCATTGCCACGATGATGAGCAACGGCCCCGCGCCCAGCCCGGAGGCCCTGGCCCTGATGCAGCGCCACGTCGACGGCGAGCTGACGATTGAGCAGGTCATTGAGCTAACCGACAAGATGCTCAGGGCCCGCTACGCGGCCAAGCCCGGAGCCGGCACGCCCACCAGCCCAGCACAGTAATGGCGGTGCTCAATGACCGGTTCAGCGACGAGAATGGCGTGCGGCTTAACAAGCTCGGAATTACCAACAAGGAGGATTTGGCGCAGGCCGAGTCCGATTCCTCCATTCCCCGCCTGAAGCTGGTCAACACGCAGGGCGGCATTCAGGGCGGGAAGTACGACCAGGCCCACCTGAAGCAGGTGCACGAGCGGCTGTTTAGTGGCGTGTACCAGTGGGCCGGCGAGACCCGGGCCGACCGCGAGTTTCAGGGCCACAAGGATACCCGCGTCACCGGCTTCCGCGAAACCATGACGTACGCGCCCCATAAGGAAATACCTGAGCGGCTGGATGCTATCGGGGCGCAGCTTAACAGCGAGAATAACCTGAAAGGCCTCTCGGCCGAGAAGTTTGCCGAGCGGGCCGCCTACTACCTCGACCAGTACAACCACGCCCACGCCTTCCGGGACGGCAACGGCCGCACCATCCAGGCCACCTTCACCCAGCTGGGCAAGGAAGCCGGCTACGACGTGGACTTCAACCGGGCCAGCCCGGAGATTCTAAACCGCAGCCGCGACCTGGCCATCGTGCGACAGTACCCGCCCGCCGAGGCGGCGAAGAATCTGCAGCCGCTGAAAGAGATGTTTCAGAAAATTATCACCCCAACCCCGGGGGCGATAGGGGAGGGGCTGCGCGACCCCCGCCAGGCCGTGACGCCCACCCCGGAGCTAAGCCCGGCCATGAAGGCAGTGGATGCCCGGCGGGAGTTTGAGGTGACCGGCTACCGCGTAGCCAGCGTGGTGGCCAACATGCCCGGACCCGGCAACCGGGAGCAGGGCATCCGGCTGGGGCAGCAGGTGGAGGCCGTGAATCTGGACCCCAAGGCCATCCAGGGCAAAAGCATCACCGAGTTTCAGCAGGCGGCGGACAAGATTCTTAAGCACCCGGCCATGAAGGATACCCCGCTCGACCTGGCCGATGCCCAGCGCCTGAAAGCCGCCTCGGTGCAGGTGCTGCAGCTTGCCGAAGGCAAGGAGTTGGTAGCGCTGCCCGCGCAGCGGCAGCCCGCGGCTTCGGCAGCAAGGAGTAGCACCCCGTCGGTGCCCGCAGCCCCCAGGACACACGCCGAGGCCCAGCCCGTGTTTGCCACTGCCGCCCGCGAGGTGGCCAAGGCGCTGGAAGCCCACGGCCAGGCTGCCGCTGGGGCCGGCCTGCGCGAGGTGGCGAAGGACGTAGCGCGCAACCCGGTAATTGTCGGCCCCAACGCGGAGAGCTTCCGCCGGTCGCTTGACGCGGCCGAGAAGCTGCCGGGGCTGGGCACCAGCAAGCATCTGGAAGACTTGCGCAACTCCGCTAGGGTGTTGACCACCGTCCCGGTGCAGGAGCGCGGCAGCTCCGCCATTGGTCGCAGCAGCGGTGGCATCGAACGGTAAGCCTCGTACCTTGCTGCTATGCAGGACGACGAACTACACTTTCTGGAAGAGCAGCTGGCCGGCACTGAGCTACTGGCTTGCGTGACGTGCGGAGAGGATACGCTGCACGCCCACTTGGAAGTGCTGGAAGTTTACCCCGTAGGAACGGAGCTGCTGATGCAATGCACCCACTGCCAAACCGAGCGGAAGTGGATGGACTGGACGCCGACCAAGCCGAAAGGTCAGGAGAACTAAGGGAAGCAGAGGAAGTATGACATTTATGTTGTAAATTCTAGGTGTACCATTTCTCTCTGTTGCCATGTCAACCGCATACTACCCGCTTCTGCACCTACTCCACGAACACGTTCCCGTTACTTTCACCCTGAATATGTTCGGCAATCATTGCCATGTATTCAGGGGGCAAACCGAGCTTGGCCATGTGGGCCTCTCTGACGAAGATGTGTGCCGTATCAAAGCCCACGCGTGGGGCAACACGCACCCCTTCACTCCCAGAATCCCCATTGAGCGGCTCATCAGAATTCTAGCCCCAGCAACGTCTTAGCGTAGTAGAATCTATCCTTGTAGCACAGAGCTACCAAAAGCCTTTTCGGTCACGCGGCCGAAAAGGCTTTTGAGTTTTTGCATGGCAGTCAGATACACCACAAGACAAGAAATTATAGTATAAAATACGAATAAGAATTGTATAAAGTGCAACTAAGGGGAAGGAGCGAATGTTGACCATTTAGAATCAGCAACCACTCTAAACACCCTTTAAAGCATGGAAAATACCCATCTTGCCAGCTATCAATTTGAAGTTCTTCGCCAGTACGGGGACAGCTTCCCGGCGGCGCTGTTCGCTACCATAGCTGAGGCAGCAGCTTATTGCCGCGCAGAGTTGAGCGGCTACCTCAACCGTACCGACGATAAGGCCGAAAATGCTCTGGTAGCGGCGGGCCAGCAAGTGCGATTTCGTGGCCCACATGGTCTACGCTGGGTAAAAGGTCTAACTCACCCAATACCGGCCGGAACCGCCCCAGCGCGCTTTAATCCTGGGCAGAGCGTGCGCCTTTTTGGGGTGGAGCAGCCGTTGACGGTAGCGGCCCGCGACTTTGCGCAGGGAGCCTGGTATTACCAGTTCAAAGATGGTTCCGGGCCAGTGGCGGAGGCATTGCTGTTTGGGGTGGACGCCGAGCCTACCCCACCAGCGGCGGCAGCCGTGGCAGCTGAACCACTCCTATTCAGCCTGCACAGCAGCCAGATATTGGCCGGTGACGAACAGGGGCAGCCGTTCTGGAAGCCCTTACCGCCGCGCCTGTTTGTGCAGGTGCAGGTCGGGCAGCCTGACCAATCGCGCATCGTGGCGCTGTGTGGTACAACCGGCAAACGGTTTCTGACCCATGCCTACGAGCACGGCCCTTTTCAACTCGCGGACGGGCAGCGGCTGGCCAGCGTGAAGGCCCTAGGCAACTACTTCGCCCGCCAGCACCGCGCCATGCTCCCGGCCGAGGGGGCGGCCATGCTGCTGGGAGTCGACGGGAGTATCCAGGAAGTGCGCCCCGTTAAGGGCCGGACGTTCAAGCTGGCGCAGCTGTATGCGGCCTTGGAATGCGACTACATCGACGTGCACCATCCCCAGCACGGGGCTTACCAGGACTGGATTCTGGTCTTCGACGATGAGGGCAAATTCAAGGAGTGCCCCATCAACCCGCTGGCCACGGCCCTGTGGTACGAAACCTATCCGCTTGACCAGTACTCCCCCGTGGATGTGGTGGCCGGTCCGGTCCTGCTCATGCGGTCTGAGATGATGAGATAATGCTCGCAGCATCCCGGTTGGCCAGTGGCCAGCCGGGATGTTTTGCAAATAGGCCGCCTCCCACTCGCTTCGCAGTAAGTGCAATTATGCTTCGTACATTGTGCATAGAATAGCTATGGCTGTTTCCGTTCCTATCGACCACTTCACAACTGAACCGCTACCGCTGGAAAAAGCCCGTGCCTGGCTGGCGCTCGTTCTCAACCACCCGGCCTTTTCTGCCGAGCGCCAGCAGAAGGCTGGCCAACTGATGGCCGCCACGTCGGATGCCAGGCAGGTCTGCCGGTGGGCTGTTTTGGCGCTAATGGAAAGCGAGCGGTGGGAGGATGCGGTGCTACTCCGTGAGGAAGCGTCGCGGGGCGGCCGTTCAAGTTTCCCGCGCTGCTGTCACTAACGGGGCACCGGTACGTAAGCCGAACCTACTACCTGAGTTACCATCCCTGACCCCTCTACTATTGGAAAGCCTGCTTCGCATCCCCGGTATTCAACAAGCCGAGCCCTTCTATTTCTTGGATGACCAAGCCCAATCCGCCCGGAGTGAGGTGCTGGTTCATCCGGCCCACGAGTGGGCCATTGCCCTTGACCTGCCCCAATTCTTCTGGGACCGTATTGGATTAGGCGTCGTGGACTTGGCCGGCAAGCTCTGTGAGCAGTACGCCATTGCTCCGCCGGCACTGGTAATGCTGGTGCGCTATGCTGCCCCGTATGACGACCGCTACTACCTGCTGCGATTCGTGCACGGCGACGAGAGCATATTCGGAGGATTCACCTTTATCGGCCCTATGCGCGAGCTACTCGAACCGGAGCAGGTAGAAGAACTGCTAGCCCAGGTGCGGGCCGGCGAGCCGCCCCAACGCTCATTCCGCGCCATTAAAAATCCTTTGCTCCCCCTTACCAGCAGAAAGTAGCCTTGCCCATGACACGTCACCTCATCTCCATCCAGGCGCAGGCTGCCACCGTCACGGCCAGCACCCTCGCCGAGTTGCTGCGGCAGACCGGTACCAAGATTATGCAGCTTACAGAGGGCTTGGATATCAACCACCGCACGGCCCAGCGCCGCATCAAGGAGCCCGAGACCCTGACCATAAAGGAACTGCTGGCGCTGGCTGCGCTTCTAAGAGTACCCGAGCAGCAGCTTATCGACCTCATTCGCGACGAGTACCAGAACCGGCCGGCGGAGGCAACTGAAGACGCGGAAGCTTCGACTGAACCAGTTGAAAGAAAAGGCTCTGTTGTGAAAAAAGAGCAACCACGAAAGCTCAAAAAAAATTGAGCCTTCCCTCATACTAAAATGACTGTATTTGCTGTGATAAAGCAGTTTTCTTATCTCGCTGGAGCAGGTATTCTCTATATCTGCGGAGAGCAGATAAGTAGCTAGCGAGATTGTTGGTGTCTTTTTTATCGTATACCCCTGCTTGTTTTCGACTATCAATCTCTTGGGACAGTTTTGCGTCTGCAACTGCGAACTCCTCTGGGGATAAGCTGTCTATATCCCACAGATACTGTTCTTCAAGGATCTGTAAATAGTAAGGATATTGTTCAGGAGCAGACTTATAAGAAAATGTGCTCAACCATTCGCGGAATCCTTCCTTGTCAAATGCCATTTCTGTTTCTCGAAGTGACCTTGCAGTCGTTCTAATTCAATATGAAGAATAGGTTTGAGGTGGTCGAGTAAATGTGGACAGAATAGGGTCTTATCTTTCGAATGTCATGCAAGACAGTCCCCAACCCGCCAAACGTCGGCGTTATGACGCTACCTTCCGGGCCGAGGCCCTGCGTTTGGCGGGCGAGAGCCGCTCGACCCAGGCCGCCGCTCGCGCCCTGAATATTAGCCCCAAGCTGCTCTACAAGTGGCAGAAAGAAGCACTCACACCCGTGGCGGCGGCTCGTGGGGCGGAGCTGGACCCGGCCACGGCGACCGAGCTGCGCCAGCTGCGGGCTTTAGCCCGGCGGCAGGCGCAGGAGCTGGATATTTTAAAAAAAGCCATTGCCATCT
>NZ_FRAS01000026.1 GCF_900142395.1 Hymenobacter psychrotolerans DSM 18569
GTGAGGTGGGTCGGGTCCTGGTTAAAGTTAACGGGATTTTTCTGCCACTGGGCGCAGACGAATTCATGCGGTGTCAGGCCGCGCAAGGTCTTGAGTCGTTTGGCGTGGTTATAGGCCAGCAGAAAGGTCTGCAGGTGCTCGTTCAATTCGTGGGTTGTCTGGTAATGGTAGCGTTGGACCGTCGCTTCTTTAATCGTGCGGTTCATGCGTTCGACCTGGCCATTGGTCCAGGGATGACCGGGCTTAGTGAAGCGGTGCTCGATGCCGTGCTCGGTGCAGACGCGGTCAAACAGGTGGGGCAACGCCCAGGGCTGGTGGCGCATGTTGCCAAATTGGATGCCGTTGTCGGTCAGCACCGTGTGCACCCGGTACGGCAGCTTGGCCAAGACCCGGCGCAGAAACTCCGCCGCGGCGAGCTTGGTGGCCTGGGGCTGCAACTCGGCAAAGGCGACTTTGCTGGTACGGTCAATGGCCACAAACAACTACTGGCGGCCTTCTTCGGTCTGCATTTCGGCAAAATCCACGTGCAGGTAGCCGATGGGGTACTCCCGAAACCGCTTTTTGGGCGCGCTTGCCCCGTCCTCGGTGAGCGGCAGGCGGCTGATGCCGTGGCGCTGAAAGCAGCGGTGCAGGGCCGAGCGCGAGAGCTGCGGAATGGTGGCTTGCAGGGCATACAAACAGTCGTCCAAGGGCAAGAGCGTGTGCCGGCGGAAGGCCACGGCCACGGCTTCTTCTTCGGCCGTGAGCACCGTCGAGGCCGCCACGGGCCCCATTCGGGCATCTTGTACCGTCGGGCGTTTCCGCCAGTTGGCGACGGTCTTCGGGTTGATGCCGTGGCGTTTGGCTAACGGTTGTAGGCTTTCCTGACTACGCTGGATAGCAGTCCGTACTGCCTGAGTTGTGCGGGCGCTGCCGTGGAGTATCTGTCCCATAACGTTGTGCGAAATTCCAGACCGGAAAATACACCATCACATCCTGGGACTATACACCTAGGCACCACGATAACAATCGGAGGCGTGGCCACCGCCTCGCCAAACAGCGGGTTGCCTGGCAGCGGCTGCCCGCCGTTATCGTCCGGAATCTGGTTGAAAATCACCAGCTCCTCGCCCGGCGTGCTGGCGGCCAGCGTGGTCGTCAGCTGCACACGCGTGGCCAGTTGCTGCAGTTCGTGTACCAGAATAGTTTTAGTGCTCACGTCCACGTTGTAGAGTGGCGTTGCGATGGGCAGCCCCACTACCCGTACGAGCAAACTGGATGGCTACTTACTGGCCTGCGCACCAGATACGAGACGCTGGTCGAGTCAAACTCTTGTTGCTCCCGGCGCAGCTCCTGCGCGTCAGCTTTCAGTCCTCTCTTTTTCTGGCCTGTTCTGCTCGCCGTTTAGGGGCACTAAGGCAAAAACAGGTCTAAGGCAGCAGAGGTCCGGTACCAGCTCGTCATAGCCCGCGGCCTCGGGTAAGGCTCTATGCGCAAAATCAAAATCGGGATTGATGTAGGCGGCACGTTCACGCATGCCGTGGCGCTGGACGTAAACGGCCTGCTGGTGGTGGGCAAAGCCTGTGTGCCTACCACGCACAGCGCTGCTGAAGGCGTGGCCCGCGGCGTGGTAGAGTCGATGCAAGCGCTGCTTCAGACGGCGCAAATTGCTCCGTCTGAAGTCATCCTCATCGCGCATTCCACCACCCAGGCCACCAATGCGCTGCTGGAAGGCGACGTGGCCACGGTGGGCATCATCGGGATGGGCAACGGGCTGGAAGGGCGCCGCGCCCGCAGCGAAACTAATCTGCGCGAGGTGCAGCTGGCACCAGGTAAGCTGCTGCCCACCCGTTTCCGCTTTCTCAACACCCGCCAGCCGGTGACCGAAGCCCAGGCCCGCGCGGCCATTGAGGCACTGGTGGCTGAGGGGGCACAGGTAATTGTCGCCTCCGAAGCCTTCGGCGTGGATGACCCGGTGAACGAGAATACGGTGGTACGCGTGGCAGCTGCAATGGGGCTGCTGGGCACGGCCGCCAGCAGCATTTCGCAGCTTTACGGCCTGCGGGTGCGCACCCGCACGGCCGTCATCAACGCCAGTATGATGCCCAAAATGCTGGAAACGGCTAATATGACCGAGGCCAGCATCCGCCAGGCTGGCATAACAGTGCCGCTGATGATTATGCGCTCCGATGGCGGCATCATGGACATTAGCGAGATGCGCCGACGGCCCATCCTGACCATGCTCTCGGGGCCGGCGGCGGGTGTGGCAGCGGCCCTGATGTATGCGCGCATCTCCGACGGCATCTTCCTGGAAGTAGGCGGCACGAGTACCGACATCTCAGTTATCAAAAACGGCAAGGCGCAGATTAAAACCGCCCAGATTGGCGGCCACCGCCTCTACCTGAATACGCTGGACGTGCGCACGCTGGGCGTGGCCGGCGGCTCGGTGCCGCGCCTGCAGGGCAGCAAGTTTGTGGATGTGGGCCCACGCAGCGCCCACATTGCCCATCTGCATTATGTGGCTTTTGCCAACGAGGCCGACTTCAGCGGCCTGCAGACTACCGCCGTGCAGCCCCTGCCCGGCGACCCCGCCGACTACCTGGCCCTGCAGCGTCCCAAGGATGCCCGCGCCGACTATACGCTCACGCCAACCTGTGCTTCCAACCTGCTGGGTCTGGTGCAGGACGTCGGACACGGGCAGGCCAACCAGCAGGCCGTGGAAAGCGGCTTCGCGGCGCTGGGCGCCGTACTGCAGCGCCCGCCCCGCGAGCTGGCCACCGAATTGCTGACCCTGGCCAGCGACAAAATCCGGCCTGTCATCCGCCAGCTCAGCCGCGAGTACAAGCTCGACCCAACCCTGATTCAGTTTGTGGGCGGTGGGGGAGGGGCTTCGGCCATCGTGCCGTTTGCAGCCCAGGCGCTGGGCGTGGAGCACACCATCACCCATAATGGCGAGGTGATTTCAGCCATCGGCGCGGCCCTGGCTATGATTCGGGACTCGGTGGAACGCAACATCCTCAACCCTACCGAAGCCGACCTGATTGCGCTGCGCCAGCAGGCCGTGGCCTCAGTAGTAAGCATGGGCGCCGAGCCCGACACGGTGGAAGTAACCATCGAGATTGACAGCAAAAACAAGAAGGTAATTGCCACGGCCATGGGCGCCAGCGAGCTGCGGGCCCGTGAAGCCACCACCGAAACACTGCCCGAAGCAACCCTGCTCGCCCGCTGCGCCCAGTCGCTGCGCTGCGAGGCGGCAGCCCTGACGGTAGCCGGGCGCACCCGGGCGCTGTGGGCCGTGGCGCACCGGCACGAGCACCGCGCCTGGCTGGGCCTGGTGCGCCAGCAGCGCCAGCCTTTGCGCGTCATCGACCAGGAAGGCACCATCCGGCTGCAGCTCTCCGACTGCCTGGTGGCGACCAACGCGAGCAGTGGCGTGAAAAATACCATCCGCTCTTTGGTGGAGCAACTCACCAGCTTCGGCGACGCCGGAGCCCTGGTGCCCGACATCTTTCTGCTCACCGACGCCCGCGTGGTGGACCTGACCGGCCTGATTCAGGAGTCGCAGATTATGGCCCTGGTGGACATTGAGTTACACAAGCTGCTGCCTACGGATGAGGTAGTGGTGATTGCTGCCGAGAAAAAATGAGTGCTGAAACCTCCGCTACTACCCCCTTTGTGCCCATTGCTTTCGGCACCGACGGCTGGCGCGGCCTGCTGGACGTGGACATGACGGCCGCCAACGTGGCCCGCGTGGCCACCGCCCTGGCCGACCACCTGCGCACCACACCCGGCCCGCGTACGGCTGCCGTGGGCTACGACGGCCGCCACCGCTCGGCGGAATTTGCCCGCCTGCTGGCCGAAATCCTGTCCGGCAACGGCATTGCCGTGCACCTGGTCGATAGCATCGTGCCCACGCCCGCGCTGGCCTACGCCGTGCGCACCCAGGGCCTGCAGGTGGGCGTGATGGTGACGGCCTCGCACAACCCGGCCGATTACAACGGCCTCAAGTTCAAGGCCAGCTACGGCGGCCCCTTCCTCACCGAAGACACGCACCGCGTGGAACTGCTGCTCGACCATTCGCCCCGCAGGCAAAGCAGCGTCAACATTCAGGTAGAGGACTTTAACGCGCCCTACCTCGCCCACCTCAGCACGCTGGTCGATATGGCGCGCATCCGGGCCGCCCAACTGCCGGTGCTCATCGACTCCATGCACGGGGCCGGGCAGCGCCTGCTGGAGCAGCTGCTGCGCGCCCACGGCTGCCCCGCCGACACGCTGGCCGGCGAGGCCCGCACCGACTTCGGCGGCCGCGCGGCCGAGCCCATTGAGAAGAACCTGACGCCCCTGCGCGACGCCCTAATCGCCGCGCCCGGCCGCTACGCCCTGGGCGTGGCCACCGACGGCGACGCCGACCGCCTGGGCGTGCTGCTCGAAACCGGCGAGTGGCTCAGTGCCCAGGAAACCATCCTGCTGCTGGCCGATTTCGTGGTGAACGGCAAGGGTCTCGGCGGCGACCTGGTGAAGACTTCCTCGGTAACGGACAAGCTGCTGGCCCTGGCCACGCCCACGCGCCGGGTGCACGACGTGCAGGTAGGCTTCAAGTACATCTGCGAGGCTATGCTCGCGCACGATGTGGCTTTCGGGGCCGAGGAAAGCGGCGGCTACGGCCTGAAAGGCCACTTGCCGGAGCGCGACGGCCTGCTCTCGGCCCTGCTGGTGCTGGAAATGCTGGCCGCCTCGGGCTACCGCACGCTGAGCGCGCTGGTGCAGGCCAAGCGGGCGCAGTTCGGCCCGATTCATTACGACCGCATCGACCTGCACTATCCCCACGCCGACCGCCTCACCCGGCTGCCCGACCTGCACGCGGCCGGGCCGGCCACAGTGGCCGGCTTTGCGGTGGCGCACACCGCCGCCTTCTACAGCTCGCGCGGGGTGGTGAATGGCCTGAAATTCCGGTTGGCGGGCGACACCCGCTGGCTGCTGCTGCGCGCCTCCGAAACCGAGCCGCTCATGCGCCTCTACGCCGAAGGGCAGTCGGCGGCCGAGGTGGCGGCGCTGCTGGCTGCCGGGCAAGAGCTGCTCCAATCGGCCTGACACCTCTGTTTTTGCTCCCCTTACGCTTACCTCCCTGTCATGAATGACCTGACTGCGCCCAGCGCTGCTCCAACCATTGCGCCGGCCGCTACGCCGCCTGGCTCGGCCTACGGCCACTTCTCGCCCGACGCCCGCGAGTACATCATCACCGACCCGCGCACGCCCCGCCCCTGGTTCAACTACATGTGGAACGAGCAGTACGCCGGCCTCATCTCGCACACCGGTGGGGGCTTCAGCTTTTTGGAGTCGCCGCGCGACAACCGCCTCACGCGCATGCGCTACAACTGCCTGCCCTGGGACCGGCCGGGCCGCTATATTCTGGTGAAGGATGCCGAAACCGGCCAGTACTGGTCGTTGAGCTGGGCCCCGACCATCGAGCTGCACTACGACAAGTACGAGTGCCGCCACGGCCAGGGCTATACCACCATCGTCACCGAAATAAACGGCGTGCGCGGCGAGCTGACCTACTTCGTGCCCACCGACGTGAATGCCGAAGTGTGGCGCGTGAAGCTTACTGACCTGAGCGGGCGCGACCGGGCGCTGGAGGTGTACGCCTTCACCGAGCTGATGATGGGCAATGCCCTGAACGACATCATCAACCAGCCCAACGACAAGCACTTCACCGACATTCATTTTCAGCAGGACCTGCAGGCGCTGGAGTGCACGCGCCGCTACTGGGTGCTGAATAAGAAAGTGTCGGTGGCCCAGCCTAACATCGGCTGGGACTACAATCTGTACTTCACGCTGAGTCTGCCCGTGACGGGCTTCGACGGCAGCCTGGATAAGTTTATCGGCCGCTGGCGCTCGGAGGCCAACCCCGAGTGCGTGGAAACCGGCCGCATGCACAACTCCGAAATTACGGCCGGCGACCCGGTGGCGGCTTTGCAAAGCAAGCTCACGCTGGCCGCCGGGCAGGCGGTGGACTTTGCCGCCGTGATGGCCGTGGTGAAGAAGGACGAAGACGTGCGCCAGCATGCCGCCTTCCGCTGGGAGGAGCTGCGCGATACGGCCGTACTGGATAAGAAGCTGGCCGCCGTGCGTGCCTACTGGGATGACTACCTGGGCCACATCCGGGCCCAGACGCCGGATGCGGCCCTGAATACCATGCTCAACGTGTGGAACCCCTACCAGGCGGCCGTCACGTTCGACATGGCCCGCAACTCGGGCTACTACCACGGCGGGCTGCTGTTCGGCAATGGCATCCGCGACCAGTTTCAGGACATTCTGGGCATGGTCATCACCCACCCCGAGCGGGTGCGGGCCCGCCTGCTCAACGCCCTGCGCTTCCAGCTGCAGGACGGCTCGACGCTGCACAACTTTTTTAAATTCACCAACAACGGCGAAAAAACCAACCACTCCGACACCCCGCTCTGGCTGAGCTTCGGGGTGGTGGAATACCTCAACGAAACCGCCGACTTCAGCCTGCTGGATGAGCTGGTGCCGTTTTACGACGGCGGCGAGCCGGCCACGGTTTACGAGCACATCGTCCGTTCGCTCGACTTCTGCCTGTCGGCGACGACGGAGCGGGGCCTGCCCAAGATGATGAACGGCGACTGGAACGACACGCTCGACCAGATTGGCCCCTTAGGCAAGGGCGAAACCGTGTGGGGCGCCTTTTTTCTGGGCTACGCGCTGCGCAAGTGCTTCCCGCTGCTGGAAAAGCGCGGCGATACAGCCACCCGCCAGCGCTGGCAGGCCGCCTACGACAAGCTGGGCGAAGTCACCAACGCCGTGGCCTGGGACGGCGAGTGGTATATCCGCGCCTTCAAGGATAGTGGCGACCCGGTGGGCTCAAACGCGCACAGAGAGGGCAAGATATTTATCAACTCCCAGACCTGGTCGGTGATTTCGGGCCTGGCGCCCACCGAGCGCGGCAACCAGGCCCTGGCCTCCACCTACAAGCTGCTGGGCCGCGACAACGGCATCCAGATTTGCTGGCCCAGCTTCACGGAAGTAGACGAGACAATGGGCCTCATCAGCCGCTGCGTGCCCGGCAAAAAGGAAAACGGGGCCATTTTCAACCATGCTTCGTCGTGGTTCGCGCTGGCTGCGCTGCTCAACGGCGACATCGAAACCGGCTTCGACGTGTACCGCCGCATGCTGCCGCCCAACTCGTCGGCCCGCATCGACCGCTACGAGGTGGAGCCCTACGTGTTTGCCGAGTACGTGACCAGCCCCGACCACGAAACCGAAGGCCAGGCCAGCCACTCCTGGCTCACGGGCACGGCCGTCTGGATGCTGCGTATCGGCCTCGACTACATCCTGGGCTTCCGCACCTCGCTGGACGGCATCACCATCGACCCGCGCATTCCGGCGGCCTGGCCCTCGTTCACGGCCGAGCGGGTGTTCCGCGGCAAGCGCCTCAAACTGACGGTTGCCAACCCCCACGGCCGCAACCAAGGCGTGCGCGAGATGCGCGTGAATGGCGTGGTAGTGGCCGGAAACTTTATCGACGTAGCGGCGCATGCCGCCGTGGACCTGCTGATTGACGTGACTTTATAAAGGTGGGTAACCAAAAAATGTGGGAATTGAAAAAGCCCTCCGCACTGCGGAGGGCTTTTTTTTGCCGCTAGCTTGGCGGGGCCGCCACCGGGGGGCAGCGCCCGCTGAAGCGGTCGGCTAGGTGCGGAAGTCGGCGTCGATGGTGGCTTGCAGCAGCCGGGCCCATTGCGCGTAGGCGGCCTCGGTGAGGTGCAGCCCGTCTTCCGTGTAGCAGGCGTACAGCTGGCCGGCGGCATCGGCAAAGTGTGGGTGCAGGTTCAGGAAGCGGGTGCCAAGCTGCGTGGCCAGCAGCGCCAGCTGTCGATTGAAGCCAACGATGCGTGGGTTGGGGCGGGGTTCGTTGTCGCGGGTGGGAAACAGCGAGGTGAGGTAAATGGGCCGGGCCGGGCCCGCGGCCGGGCGCAAAGCAGCCACCAAGCGGGTGATTTGCTGCAGAATGAAGTGGTCGGTTCGGTCGCGGGCCAGGTCGTTGGTGCCGATGCAGACGAATACGGCCCGCAGCCCGGGCGTCAGTAGCCAGTCAGGGCGCAGGCGTTCCAGCAACTCCACGGTGCTGTCGCCCGACACGCCCTCGTTGCGGATGGCCAGCTCCGGCAGCAGCCGGGTCACGTCGAAGCCGGCCGTGAGGGAGTCGCCGAGCAGCAGGTAGCAGGGGAGAGGAGCCATCATTCAGCCAACATCAGATTAGCTGCCTGAAATCGGTGGGGCGATGAAAGTCCGGCTCCGGGCCGGCGTTCAGCTGCAGGCCCCAATACGTGCGCGCCTCCGCCGGCCCCAGACAGGCCGTGAGGTTGCCAAACAGGGGCGCCCCGGGCGCGTAGCCGGGTACCTGCACGGCCACCCGCACCCGCCAGCTGGCTTCGCCCGGCACATTTTCGTGCAGGAAAGCCAGCATTTCGGGGGCGGCATAGCGCCGGGCAGGCTCCTCTACCACCAGCGCGAACGGCTGGCCCAGCGGCGACAGTTGCAGCTCCAGGTACGGCCCGGAGGTTACGTCTGGGTACGGGCGGGCCTGCAGAAACAGCTCCACCACGTCGTGCTCCCAGAGGCCCCAGTTGTCGCGGTAGCGGGTGCGCGAGTAGGCAGGGTTCACGTTCCAGGCCGCGCCGGGCGGCAGGGGCACGTCGAAGGTGGCCTCAAACCAGCCCTCGGGGGTCAGCTGCCAGCGCACCTGCGGAGCCGGCGCCAGGACCGGGCCGCGACCCCGCAGCGCCACGGCGTGCTTCAACTCACTTGTCGGCATCATTCTACGGTTTTTTTACATGAACAGCAGCGCCGCCAGCGCCAGGCCGGCAAAAGCCAGCACCCAGGTATAGGGCAGCGTATTCCAGAGCACTTTCTGCACGTCGACGCGCATTTCGTTGGCCAGCCACACGTTCTGGGTGTTGGTGGGGTCGCTGATGCTTTGGATGGGCCCCACGGCCATGAGCAGGCCCATAATGGCCAGCGGGTTGAAGCCCGATGCCAGGAACACGGCCGCCAACCCGTAGCCCATGCCCCACACGTTGAGAGGGCCGCGGTAGAGCGCCAGCGGGGCCGCCAGCGTGAAAATCAGCACGTACGACCAGGCGTGCTGGGGCTGCACCACCGCCAGCAGCGGCCGCAGCAGCCCCAGCACCGGCCAGCCGTCGGGGTAAGCTGCCAGCGGCACGCCCGGCCCCATAATGGCCACCAGCAGCATGCCGATGCCGAACATGAGCACTACGGCCGGCATTACCACCGCCCCGCCTTCCAGCGCAGCCTGCACCAGCAGGTTGAGGCTGCCGCGCCGATAAGTGCTGGCAAAGGCGTATAACAGCCCCAGAATGAAAGCGGCAATAAAATTCACGTCAAACAGCAGAATCAGCAGCAGCGGAATCAGGGGCGAGAAGTAGGCCGACCAGTGCACTTCGCCGGAAGCTTTTGTTTTGTCGCTAAGCACGGCCCGCACTGCTACCAGCAGCGCCAGCGCCGCCAGGCCGGCCGCCGTGGCCCATTTCAGGCCCGTGCCGGCCCGCCCGGCCACCGTGCCCAGCTGCTGCTGCGCGGCCGGCGTCAGGCCGTAGTGGTAGCCGCCGATAAGCCCCGCCACCACAGCCAGCGTCAGCAGACTGCCCGTGATGATGCGGCGCAGGTTCAGCTCCTGCCCGTCGCGGTAAAGCTGCGCGGTGATGTAGATGAGCGCCGCCGTGGTACTCACCCCAAACATGAGCAGCGCAAACGGCCGCACCTGCTCCAGCTGAAGGCCCATCACGCTCACGTACACGGCCCAGTTGGTGGCGTTGAGCGTGCCGCCGATGCTGAGCCCGAACAGAAAGATGCCCACCGTCGTCAGCCCCCCAATCCCCACCGAAGAGAGGATGGGCAGCACGATGGTAGCCACCATGATGATGGCTCCCAGCCCCGTAACGGTAGTAAACAGCAGCGCAATAATGGCCAGCATACTCACGGCAATAATCCAGGGGTTGTCGCCCGACAGCTCGGCACCCTTCTTCACGAAGCTCTCCACCACACGTGTCTTCTGTAGCATCACGCTGAGCATACTGCCGAAGATGGCCACTGTGTAGGCTCCGTGCAGCTTCACGGCCCCGGCTCCGATGACGTGCTCCAGCACGTCGGGCACCCGGATGCCGCCCAGCAGCGCCACCAGCACGGCCATGAGTGGCAAGGCCAGCAGCGCCGGCAGCTTGCGCAGAAACATGAGCAGCGCCATTAGGGCAAATACGCCCACCAGGGCCAGCAATTGGAGAGTCTGCATCCGAAGCAGGAAGAGAGAGGGAGACAGGAGAAGAAGTGTGGTAGCCGGATAGACCCGGATTGGGGCCCGTTCCCTTAAGCTGCCGGCCCGGCCTGCAGCGCCTGCACGTACCATTCAGTGATGAGCGTGGGCCGGGTGATGGCCGAGCCCGCCACCACGGCCCAGGCCCCGGCCTGCCGCGCCGCCGCCGCGTCGGCGGGTGTATTCAGGCGGCCCTCCGCAAAAACCGGGACGCGCACCCGCGCGGCCAGCTCGCGCACTAGGGCCAGGTCGGGGCCGGCGGCGTTCAGGTGCGCGGTTTCGGGCGTGTAGCCGCTGAGGGTGGTGGAAAGGCAGTCGGCGCCGGCCGCCACGCAGGCTTCACCTTCAGCCACGGTGGCAATGTCGGCCATTACCAGGCAGCCCACCTCGGTTTTCACCTGGCGGATGAAGTCGGGGCCGTTCAGGTTTTCCCGCGTGCGCAGGGTGCCGTCGATGGCCACTATAGCGCAGCTCATTTCGGCCAGGGCCCGCACGCCTGCCAGCGTGCCCGTGATGCACACGGTGCCATCGGCGAAGGATGACTTCAGCAGCCCGATGACCGGCACAGTAACTTCTGTCAGGATGCGGCGGGTTTTATCGAGGCCCTCGGAGCGGATGCCTACGGCCCCGCCCAGCACGGCGGCGCGGGCAAACAGGGCAACGCCCTCGGGGCTATTAAAGGGCGAGTCACCTTCGGCCTGGCAGGACACGATGAGGCCGCCGCGCAGCGCGGGCCAGGGGAGAGTACGGGAATAGTGCTTCATGCAGCTAGTTGGACTTAAGCGGGAGCAGGCCCCGCCGGATGATTGGCGGCTGGTAGCGGGCTGCCGCTTTTTTTCAGGAAATTTTCGATGGATTATTAAGGGGTAGTCAACCCGCAGGCGTCTTTAGCAGCGAAACCCAGCTTTTTTGACGGTCCGGCTTGGGCCCACTTGCTTTTGCTTGGCCCACTGGCCGGCGCGCTGGAATTGCACTGCCCGATTTTCCTGATAAGACACGTTTCACCTGCCTTTCCCCTAACCATGACTGCTGCTGACGTGCTCCACGCCGAGCGAATCCCTACCACCATCTACTCCGATTCGGAGCAGGCCTCTATTGCTGCGGCCGGGGAAATTGCTGCCCTCATCCGGCAGCGCGCCCGGGAAGGCCGTCCGGCCGTGCTGGGCCTGGCCACCGGCTCCACACCCACGCGCCTGTATGAGGAACTGGTGCGGCTGCATCAGGAGGAGGGGCTGAGCTTTCAGAATGTCGTGACGTTCAACCTCGACGAGTACTTCCCGATGGCGCCCGACTCGCTGCAGAG
This sequence comes from Hymenobacter psychrotolerans DSM 18569, assembly GCF_900142395.1. Taxonomy (GTDB): domain Bacteria; phylum Bacteroidota; class Bacteroidia; order Cytophagales; family Hymenobacteraceae; genus Hymenobacter; species Hymenobacter psychrotolerans. The sequence goes on from NZ_FRAS01000026.1 coordinate 11,631, forward strand.
CTACGTGCGCTTCATGCGCGAGTACCTGTTCGACCACATCGACATCCGGCCCGAAAACGTGCACATCCCCGACGGCACCGTGCCCGCCGACCAGGTAGCCGAGTTCTGCCGCCGCTATGAAGAGCAGATTCGCGAAGCCGGCGGAATCGACCTGCAGCTGCTGGGCATCGGGCGCACCGGCCACATCGGCTTCAATGAGCCCGGCTCCGGCGCCGCCTCCCGCACCCGCCTCATCACCCTCGACCACATCACGCGCACCGACGCCGCCTCCGACTTCTACGGCGAGGAAAACGTGCCGCGCCGCGCCATCACCATGGGCGTGGGCACCATTCTCGAGGCCCGGCGAATTATGCTGCTGGCCTGGGGCGAAGGCAAGGCCGCCGTGGTGAAGCGCATGGTGGAAGGCGACATGACCGACTCGGTGCCGGCCACCTACCTGCAGAAGCACGCCAGCGTGCACGTCATCCTGGACGAGGCCGCCGCCGCCGAGCTGACCCGCGTGAAAACGCCTTGGCTGGTAGGCCTGGACCAGCACTGGCACGACGATGCGCAGGTGCGCAAAGCCGTAACCTGGCTGGCGCGCACCTTGCAAAAGCCCATCCTCAAGCTCACGGCCGAGGAATACAACGAGCACGGCCTGTCCGACCTGCTGGCCGAGTCGGGCGCGGCCTACGACATTAACATCAAGGTGTTCAACCAGCTGCAGTACACCATCACGGGCTGGCCCGGCGGCAAGCCCAACGCCGACGATACGCACCGCCCCGAGCGGGCCATGCCCTTTACCAAGCGGGCTCTCATCTTCTCGCCCCACCCCGACGACGACGTTATCAGCATGGGCGGCACGCTGCTGCGGCTGGTGGACCAGGGCCACGAGGTGCACGTGGCCTACCAGACGTCCGGCAACATTGCCGTGTTTGATGACGAGGCCATCCGCTTTGCGGATTTTGTGGCCGAGTATGATGAAGCCTTCAACATGGCCGGCGAGCAGCCCGGCGATAATATCTACCGCCGCGTGGCCGACACGCTCAAAAGCAAGCAACCCGGCCAGGTCGATTCCGACGAGGTGCAGCAGATTAAGGGCCTCATCCGGCGCGGCGAGGCCCGCAGCGCCCTGCGCTACGCCGGCCTCGACCCCGACACCCGCGCCCACTTCCAGGACCTGCCGTTCTACGAAACCGGCCGGGTACGCAAAAAGCCGCTCGGCGAAGCCGACATCCAGCTCACCATCGACCTGCTCAACCGCCTGCAGCCCCACCAGATTTACGCCGCCGGCGACCTGAGCGACCCGCACGGCACGCACCGCGTGTGTTTGGCGGCCATCTTCGAGGCCGTGCGCCGGTTGAAAGCGGCGGGTACACCCTGGCTGCAGGACTGCTGGGTGTGGCTCTACCGCGGGGCCTGGCAGGAGTGGGACGTGGCCGAAATTGAAATGGCTGTGCCCCTGAGCCCGGAGGAGCTTACGCGCAAGCGCCGCGCCATCTTCAAGCACCAAAGCCAGAAAGACCGGCCGCTGTTTCCGGGGGCCGACCAGCGCGAGTTCTGGCAGCGGGCCGAGGAGCGCAACCGCACCACCGCCCAGCTCTATGACCAGCTCGGCCTGCCCGAGTACGAAGCTATTGAGGCTTTCGTGCGCTGGAAATTCTAGCAAAAGGACGCCGCATACATGCGGCGTCCTTTCTGTTTTCCTGCCTTGGCTTTTAGCGCAGTCAGTATGGCCGGAAGCTCACTCGGCTGCCGCCGGTGCAGGTTGCCGGCAGCGGCGTTTTTTGCTGATTGTAGTGGTGCAGGTGTGTCAACTGTGATTTTCAGCCGACAAGCGCAAAAGCGTTGCTTTCTCGTCGGTGTCGCGCAAAAACAGCCCCTGACGGCCAGATTTGAGAAAAAAAACAGAGTTTTTGTAAAGAAATTTGGTTTGGCGCGGGGGAACCGGCATTTTTAACAAAACGATTCTGATGGATTCCTCCCACCCGTCCACCGCTCTGCTTCTTCACCGGATTGCCACCGCCGACGACCGGCGGGCGTTCGAGCAGTTCTTCACCCTGTATTACCCGCGGCTGCTGAAATTTGCCCACTTCTACGTGAAGTCGCGGGAACTGGCAGAGGAGGTAGTGTCAGATGTGTTTTTCAAGCTGTGGCAGAAGCGCGCCACGCTGCCGGAGGTGAAGCACATGGATAGCTACCTCTACATTTCCATCAAAAATCAGTCACTGAACTACCTGCAGAAAGCAGAAAATCAGCCTGCTATTCCGCTGGAAGATCTGCCGGCTTACCTGAGCGTGGAAACCCTCACCCCGGAGCGCACGCTGCTGGTATCGGAGCTGCAGGCCGAGATTCACCGGGCCGTAGACAAGCTGCCGCCGCAGTGTAAGATCATCTTCAAGCTGATCCGCGAAGATGGCCTCAAGTACAAGGAGGTAGCCGAAATATTAGGGATTTCCACTAAAACCATTGAGGTTCAGATCGGCATTGCCATCAAGAAAATCAGCGTGGACTTGCAGGCCCACCTCACGGCCCGGCAGGCTCCGCCGCGCGTGCTGCGTATCGCTCAGGCCCTGATTCCGCTGCTGCTGGCCGGAGTGGCTAGCTAAAGCAGGTGCCGCAAATTACTTGTCAGCCTCTATCAAGGCGCGGCCCCGGTCGCGCCTTTTTGCTGTACGGGTGTCCGGTATCAGCCTAATTTTACCGGGAAATTAGGGGATGTGGGCCGCACTCATGTCTAGAAAATCAAACACGTCATTTGAGCTGTAAATACGGGATGGAGATTTCCGAACTATACGATCTTATCGGGAAAGAACTCGCCGGAGAACTCTCTGAGGTGGAGCGCGAAGTATTGCACGCCTGGCTGGCCCAGGCTACAGAAGAGGAGCGCCTCGTTTACGATGAAATTAGGCTGTTCTGGCAGGGGCCAAAGCCCGTTGCCAACCCCGCCGACACGGCCCGGGCCTTCGACCGCCTGCTCGCCCGCATCGACGAGGCAGAGCAACCCGCCCCGGCTGGTGAGCCCACACCGCAGGCTACCGAAGCCGACGAAACTGGTGGCAGGGTAGTAGCCATGCCGCGTGCGTCGCGGTGGCGGCGCCTGTGGCTGGCAGCGGCCTCGGTGGCTGTGCTGGCAACGGGCGGCACCGTGGCCTACCGCCAGTACGCAGCGGCGCACACCGGTGCGGCCCCGCTCAGCTACGAGGAGCGCACCAACCCGCGCGGCACCAAGTCCAAGGTGCTGCTGGCCGATGGCACGGCCGTGTGGCTGAACGCCGACAGCCACTTGTGGTTTCCGGCCACGTTCAGCGGCGCGCGGCGCGAGGTGTACCTGGAAGGGGAAGCCTTCTTCGACGTGAAGCGCAACGAGCAGATGCCCTTCGTCATTCACGTGGGCCGCCACGAGGTGCGCGTGCTGGGCACGTCCTTCAACGTGAAGGCCTATCAGGACGACGACGCCGTAGAAACGGCCGTCGTAACGGGCCGTGTGGCCTTTATTCGCGCGGCTCTGCCTGCTGCGGCCAAGCGCGACACCATCTACGTGGTACCCGACCAGAAGGTGGTGTACTCCAAAGCCAGCCACGAATTGCGGGTAGAGCAGGTCAACGGACTCGACTATGCCGCCTGGAACCAACGCTCCCTGATTTTCCAGGCCACGCCGCTGGCGGAAGTAGCCAAAACGCTGGAGCGGCAATACAACGTGACTGTGCGCTTCGAGGATGAGCGGCTGCGCAACTGCCGTCTCACTGGCCGCTTCAAGGATCAGTCGCTGCGCGAAGTGCTGCGCCTGATTGAAATGACCCGCGCCTTCGATTTTGAACTGCATAACAATTCCTTGCTCATTAAGGGCCTTGGCTGCGACAGTGAAGCCCCTGAGCGCCTGACCATCTGATAACATGCTATGGCCTGCGTGCGCGCCTGGTGTGTCCTCTGTTTTGCTTCCCACCTTCCCGCCAATCCCCCCACATGACCCCAAGGCTACTCCCGGATTCTGTTTTTCGCCGGCACCCCGCCCCCCGCACCGCCGGCAAGGCGCTGCTGGTGGCCAGCTCTTTGCTGCTGGCTAACCTGTCGGCCGGCAACGGCGCGCAGCTGCAGGCCGCGCCCAGCGGTGCCACGGCCGCCACCATCACGCTCAAGGCTAAGGATAAGGAGGTCACGTATCTGCTGCGCGAAATCGAGCGCCAGAGCAGCTACGTCTTTATCTACAGCGACAACCGCCTCGACAAGCGCCGCCGTCAGACTGTCAGCCTGGCCAATGTGCCCCTGGAAACGGCCCTCGACCAAGTGCTGCGCCCGCTGGGCATGGAATACCGCATTGTGGGCCAGCAAATCATCCTCACGCCCCGCCGCACCGACTCGTCGGGAGCGGCGCCCCTGACGCCGGCCAACGGCAGCCTGGTGGCGCTGTCGGGCCCGCCCGCGCCGGTAGTGAGCCGGCTGACGGCGGCCCGCACCGTGAGCGGCACCGTAACGGCCCGCGACGGCAGTGGCCCGCTGCCCGGCGTGAACGTGGTAGCGAAAGGCACGACAGTCGGCACGGCCACCAACGCCGAAGGCTTTTTCACGCTGGAAGTTCCGGAGGGTGCTACCACGCTCGTGTTCAGCTATATCGGGTTTGCCGCCCAGGAAGTGGAGATTGGCAGCCAGACAACGCTGGCCGTGGCCCTGGCCGCAGACACCAAAACCCTGTCGGAGGTGGTCGTGACGGGCTTCGGCCTGGAGCGGCAGCGCAAGTCGCTGGGCTACTCGGTGCAGGACGTGAAAGCCGCCGAAATTGTGGTGGCGCGCGAACCCAACATCATCAACTCGCTGAGCGGCAAGCTGGCCGGCGTGCAAATCAACCGCAACGGCTCGGGCCCGGCCGGCTCCACCAACATCATCATCCGCGGCTACACCTCGCTCACCCGCGACAGCCGCCCGCTGGTGGTGGTAGACGGCGTACCCATCGACAACACCAACCTGCAGCAGGCCAGCCGCCTGGGCGGCTTCGACTCCGGCGACGGCCTCTCCACCATCAACCCCGAAGACATTGAGAGCATCTCGGTGCTGAAGGGCGGCAACGCGGCGGCCCTGTACGGCAACCGCGCCGCCAACGGCGTGCTGATTGTGACTACCAAGAAGGGCCGCAAAAACCAGGGCCTGGGTGTGTCGCTGAACTCCAACACCACCTTCGACCGGGTGCAGGTGCTCACCGACTACCAGAACGAGTACGGGCAGGGCACGCAGGGCCGCTTTCTGAGCAACACCGCCGGCCAGCCCATCCTGACGGCCGACGGCTTCCCGCAGCTGCAGCAGGCGGGCGAGAACATCGGCAGCTGGGGCGCGCGCATGGACGGGCAGCAGGTTCGCCATTGGACCGGCGAAATCAAGCCTTACAGCCCGCAGCCCAACAACATCGAGGATTTCTTTGAAACCGGCTATACCACCTCCAATACAGTAGCCCTGACCGGCGGCACTGAAAAGTCAACGCTGCGTGTGTCGCTGAGCGACCTGCGCAACAAAGGCACCTACCCCAACAGCCGGCTGGTGCGCGACAACGTGACGCTGCGCGGCACCACTTCGCTGGGCGACAAGCTCTCGGTGGATACCAAGCTCAACTATACGTTTCAGCGCACCTTTAACCGCCCCACGCTAGGCGCCAGCCCCGACAACGTGATGACGCAGTTCCTGTACATGCCCCGCAGCGTGTACATCGACGACCTGCGCGACTACCGCGACCCGGTGACGCTGCAGCCCCGGCTCTGGAACCTGAACACCCAGCTGGCGGCCGGCGTACTGGCCTCCGGCACCCAGCGCCAGAACCCGTTCTGGGCCGCTTACCTAAACACCAACGAGGTGAGCCAGGACCGGGTGAACGGCTCGGTGGCCATCCGCTACGACATCCTGCCCTGGCTGTGGCTGCAGGTGCGCGGCGGCACCGACTTCTACACCTCGCGCTCCGGCTACCGCTACGCCAGCTGGACCAGCTGGAACACCACGGCCGTGCCCGACCGGGGCGGCCTGTCGGAAAGCACGTTCCGGGTGAAGGAAACCAACATGGACTTCATCCTGAGCGGCACGCGCAACCTGAGCGAGGACTTCGAGCTGACGGCCCAGGCCTTTGGCAACCTGCTGCAGCGCCGCAACGAGCAGGCCGGCGCGTCCACGCAGGGCCTGAACGTGCCCAACCTGTTCACCATCGACAACGGGGCGGCCCGCGTGCCCATCTACAACTTCTCGCGCTCCGAAGTGCAGTCGTTGTTTGGGCGGGCCCAGCTGAACTTCCGCAACGCGGTGTTTCTGGAAGCCACCGGCCGCAACGACTGGGACTCCACGCTGCCGCGCGGCAACTGGTCGTACTTCTACCCCAGCACCTCGCTGGCTGTGGCCTACACCGATCTGCTGAAGCTGGACTCTAAAGTGTTGAGCCTGGGCAAGCTGCGTGCCTCCTGGGCCCGTGTGGGCAAGGGAGCCAGCCCCTACGAGCTGACCACGCTCTACGACCTGGGCTCGGGCATTGCCAACGGGCCGGGCGTGGGCTCCTCGCACCTGGGCCAGGCCTTTGCCAACCTGCAGGACCAGTTGCCCGCCGTTAACCTCAAGCCCCAGACCACGCGCTCCATTGAGTTTGGCTCGGAGATGCGCTTTTTCAAGGACCGCGCCGGCCTCGACCTGACCGTGTACCGCACCAACACCTTCAACCAGGTAACCAGCATCGGCGTAACGGCGGCCTCGGGCTTCCGCAGCCAGCTCATCAACGCCGGCAACATTCAGAACCAGGGCCTGGAAATTGTGGGCCTTGTGACGCCGGTGAAGCTGGAAAACGGCTTCCGCTGGGATTTGACCGCTAACTGGGCCAAGAACCAATCCAAGGTAGTAGCCCTCAACGAGGGCGGGGTGTCGTACTTCCTCGGCAATGAGAGCAACAACGTGTCGGTGGTGGCCGCCGTGGGCAAACCCTTCGGCGACATCTTCGGCACGGTGCTGCAGCGCGCCCCCGACGGGCAGCTGATCGTGGATGCCAACGGCTTTCCGCTGGCTAGCACCAGCAACAACAACAAGCTCGGCAACTTCCAGCCCGACTGGTTTGGGGGGCTGAGCAACACGTTCAGCTACAAAGGACTCAGCCTGAGTGTGCTGCTGGATGCGCGCTGGGGCGGCCAGATCTACTCGGTGTCGCAGCAGGTGGCCTCGGTGCGCGGCAATGCCAGGCAGACGCTGGATGGCCGGCAGGGCTGGTACGAGTCGGAAACGGCGCGGCTGGCGGCCGGCGCCACCCCGGCCAACTGGACGCCCACCGGCGGCGTGTACGTGGAAGGAGTAGTGAAGAACGCCGACGGCTCGTTTACGCCTAAAGCCGGTTTTGTGAACCCGGAATCGTATTGGGCGCGGCTGGGCACGGTGTCGGAGCCATTCGTGTACGATGCCACCTTCATCAAGCTGCGCGAGGTGGCGCTGGGCTACCGGCTGCCATCGGCGCTGCTGAGCAAGGCCAAGTTCATCCGTGGGGCCAGCTTCTCCATCGTGGGCCGCAACCTGGCGTTTCTGCGGCGCGATACCGAAGGCTTCGACCCGGAATCGGGCTACAACCTGAGCCGGGCCCAGGGGCTGGAATCGGGCGGCTACCCCAACAGCCGCAGCCTGGGCTACAACCTCAACCTGGAATTTTAACGGCGGCTTCGCCTGACTTTGTATGAAGACTTTCCGCTATTCCCGCCGCCGGATGCTGCCGCTGCTGGCCAGCCTGGGCCTGCTGCTCGCGGCCCCGGCCTGCACCGACCGGTTCGAGGAAATCAACACCGACCCCACCAAGGCCGTGGACGTGCCGGCCAACCTGCTTTTCTCGCGGGCCCTGAAGTACGGCACCCTCTACGACAACGACTATCAACTGGGCGAGCACCTGCACGCTAACATGTGGGTGCAGTTTTTTGCCAACTCCAACGCTGCTTTTCCAACGGACCGTTATGAAACTGGCCGGCTGGACTGGGTACAGAGCTTCTGGAACACCTTCTATTCGGGGTACGGCATGGACCTGCAGCAGGCCATCCGCTACGTGGAGAACTCGCCGGAGGAAGTAAACAAGCTCAGCGAGGCCCGCATCTGGCGCGTGTTCCTGTTTCAGCGCATGACCGACTATTGGGGCGACATGCCGTACTTTGACGCCTTCAAAGGCCTTTCGGATGGCAACGTGCGGCCCAACTACGACCCGCAGCAAGCCATCTACGAGGACTTCGTGAAGGAGCTGAAAGAGGCGAGCGCGGCCATCGACGACACCAAGCGGGGCAACTACGGCCAGGCCGACCTGCTGTTTGGCAACGCTGGCTCGCACGCGGCCAGCACCAGCCTACCGGCCGTGAACAACCGCTGGCGGCGCTTCGCCAACTCGCTGCGGCTGCGCGTGGCCATGCGCATGAGCAAGGCCAACCCCGCCCTGGCCGAGCAGCAGGTGCGCGACGCGCTGGCCAGCGGCGTGATGAACAGCAACGCCGAGTCGGCTATTATGAAAAACACGGGGGGTAGCATCCGCATTAATCAGAACCCTTTATCCGTAGTGCTAACCTTCGTTAGTGATCAACGTGTTAGTGCCACGCTGGTAGACTACCTGACCCGCTACAATGACCCACGTTTGAACATTTTTGCAGATCCGGTGTCGAGCAGCAACCCCGCCCGCGTGGGCCTGCCCAACGGGCTGTCGGCTACCCAGCTGGCCCAGCCCCAGTATGCCCCGGCCAACTTCTCGCAGGGCGGGGCGCGGTATAAGAATTCTGCTAACGATCAGAACCTGCTGACTTACTCGGAGGTGTGCTTCCTGCGGGCCGAAGCCGCGCTGCGGGGCTGGGACAACACGGGCACGGCCCAGAGCTGGTACGAAACCGGCGTGCGCGAAGCCATGGCCCTGGCCGGCGTAACCGACGGGGCGGCCATCACGGCTTACCTGAATGGTCCGCTGGTGCGCTTCAACCCGGCCCAGGCCCAGCAGCAAATCAGCACCCAGAAGTGGCTGTCGCTGTTCGGCCACAACGGCTTCGAGGCCTACGCCGAGTACCGCCGCACGGGCTTCCCGGTGCTCCAGCAGATTCCGAATACGAGTAGCGAGACTAATGGTCAGGTACCGCGCCGAATGCGCTATGCACCAGATGAAGCCCGACAAAACCCTGATGGCTACCAGCAGGCCCTCGGCCGCCAGGGGCCCGACCTGATGACCACCCGCATCTGGTGGGACAAGCAGTAGCGCTGGGTGCGCTAAGCGGGCCGCCGGCCCTACTTCCATCTGATTACTATCTGCCAATTCCTTGTGTCTTGCACTATGATGCGCTATGCTAGTGGGGGCGTGCTGCTGGCTTTGGGGCTGGCAGCCGCCCCCTTTGCGTGGGCGCAGCTGCCCGCTGTCCCCAAGCCCGCCAACCCGCAGCTGTGGGCCCCGGAAGTTGCCGCCTTCGCCCGTCAGGACAGTAGCGCCCGGCCGCCCCGACAGCCCATTGTCTTTGTCGGCAGCTCGTCGGTCCGGGGCTGGCGCACCCTCGCCGCTGATTTCGCGGGGCAGCCCGTGCTAAACCGCGGCTTCGGCGGGGCGCGCCTCACCGACGTGAATTACTATTTCGCGCAGCTGGTCACGCCCTACCAGCCGCGGCAGGTAGTGCTCTACGCCGGCGACAACGACATTGCCGCCGGCTACCCGCCGGCACACGTCTTCGCCTCGTTTCGCACGTTTGCCCGGCGGCTGCGGCGCGAGCTGCCTGCCACCCAACTCACGTACCTGAGCACCAAGCCCAGCCCGGCCCGCTGGGCCCAGTATCCGCTGATGCAGCAGGCCAACCGCCGCATCCGGCGCTACGCCCGCTGGCACCGCCGCGTGGAGTTCGTGGACGTCAGCGGGCCCATGCTTGGCCCCGATGGCCGGCCCCGTCCTGCGCTCTACCAGCCCGACAGTCTGCACATGACCCGCGCCGGCTACGAGCTATGGACCCGATTGGTGCAGCCACATCTTGTGCCATAACTAATGACGGAAAACGCCACCGGTCCTGGTCAGCTGGCGGTTGCTGAGGCTGCAGCTCCAAGGGTCTGCCAGGTGCTCTGCCGGGAGACCCGGTGCGGCTACCCACTTTTTGCTCTTTTCTGCTGCTGATGCCCGCCCGCTCATTTCTGCTCCCTGTGCTCTGGCTGGCTCTGGCCGCACTGTCGGGTTGCAGCCGACGGCCGCAGCTGGCTGAGGCGGAGGCCGCAGTGGCACCTACCGCTTTGCTGCCCCGGCCGCAAATAGTGCAGTACACCGGCGCCGGGTTTACGCTCAGTGCCCGCACCCGGCTCTTCCTCACAGCCCCGTGCACCGACACTACCGCTGCTGAAACCAGCCAGCAGCTGGCCGCCTGGCTGCAACGCCGGCAAATAGGGGGGAGGCTGCGCTTCAGCGCCGACACGACCAGCACCGGTGTGCATCTTATCATTGCGCCCGGCACTGTGCCCGACTCGCTGCGGGAGCAGTACCAGCTCCGCGTGACGCCGCGCGGCATCTGGCTGCGGGCCTCCACGGCCACGGGCCTGTTTCGGGCTGCGCAGACACTGCGCCAGCTCCTGCCCGCCGCACTGGAAAATCCAGGGCCGGCTGCCGGGCCGCTGCCGGTGCCCGGCGTGCGCATCCACGACTGGCCGGCGTTTGAGTGGCGGGGCCTCCTGCTGGATGTAAGCCGCCACTTTGTGCCGCCGGCGCAGCTGCGGCGCTACTTGGATTTGCTGGCCCTGCACAAGCTCAACCGCCTGCATCTGCATCTGACCGACGACCAGGGCTGGCGCCTGGAAAGCCGCACCTGGCCGCGCCTGACCAGCGTGGGGGCCTGGCGGCGCGGGACCAATGGCCAACCCTACGGTGGGTTCTACCGCCAAACCGAGTTACGTGAGCTGGTAGCCTATGCCCGACAGCGCCACATCGAGTTGGTGCCCGAGGTGGATATGCCGGGCCACGTCCGGGCCGCCCTGGCTGCTTACCCGGAGCTGTCGTGCCGGGGCCGGCCGCTGGCCGTAGCAACGGACTGGGGCGTGCACGAGGACGTGCTGTGCGTGGGCAATCCGCGCACCGCGGCATTTGCCGCTGATGTGCTGGGCGAGGTAATGGACCTGTTTCCGGGCCGGCTTGTGCACGTCGGCGGCGACGAAACGCCTGTGGCCCGCTGGCAGGCCTGCCCAAAGTGCCAGGCGTTGATGCGCCGCGAGCGGCTACAGTCGGAGCGGGAGCTGCAGGGGTATTTCCTGCGGCAGGTGGCGGCGGTGCTGGCCCGGCGCGGGCGGCGCGGCATCGTCTGGGATGAGGCGCTGGCCCTGCGCCCGCCCCTCGGCACCGTGGTGCAGGCGTGGCACGGGCTCGGGCCCGTAGCAGCAGCAGCCCAGGCCGGTTATCCGGTGGTTGCCTCGCCGGGCAGCTTCACCTATTTCGACCAGAACACCACCCTGCTGGAACTGGCGAAAGTCTACCAGTTCAATCCGCGGCCGGCCGGGCTGGCGGGGGCGGCGCGCAGCCGGGTGCTGGGCGGCGAGGCCGCCGTCTGGACGGAGCGGCTGCTGCCGGCACAGCTCGACCAAGCCATATTCCCGCGCCTGCTGGCCCTGGCCGAAGTGCTCTGGCGCGGCCCGGCTCCTGCCCGCGCCTACCCGGAGTTTCTGAACCGCACCCGGCAGTACTATCCGCGCCTGACAGCCTTAGGCGTACAGTATGGCTTCGAAACCCGCCCGCTGGCCGTTACCACCGAGCCTGCCGCCACCGGCCTGCGGGCCACGCTCACGGCCGGCGGCCCCGGCATCGGGCTGCGCTACACTATGGATGGCACCACACCCACACCGGCTTCAGCCCCTTACACGGCGCCGCTGATGGTCGAAACGCCGGCCCGGCTGCGGGTACTGGCGCTGCGTGATGGACAGGTGCTGGCCGAGCTGCCAGCCGTGCAGCTCCAGCCTCACGCGGCGTTGGGCGCGGCCCTGACACTGGCGGCGCCGTTCCATCCGACCTACTCCGCGGGTGGCGCGGGTGCCCTCACCGATGGCCGCCTGGGGAGCCTCGACTACCGCGACGGCGCCTGGCAGGGGTTTGAGCGCACCGACCTCGACCTGACCCTGGACCTGGGAAGCCGTCAGCTGCTGGATACCGTGCGGGTAGCGTTTCTGCAGGACTGGAACTCCTGGATTTTCCTGCCCCGCACCGTGCAGACAAGCTTTTCTTCGGATGGTCAGACGTATACATCGGGACCCGAAGCCACCACGCCCGAACCGGTTAGCGCGGTGGGGCCACTCCGGCGCAGCTACCACGCGGCCGGCCCAGGCCGGGCCGTACGCTACGTGCGCATTCAGGCCCGTAGCGTGGGCGTGTGCCCGCCCGGCCACCCCGGTGCCGGCGGCGCGGCGTTCCTGATGGTGGACGAGGTGGTGGTCGGGGCCCGCAGATAATTCCCGCACTCTTAGGGGATTCAGGTTGAAAACAGGTCTGTAAGCACACACCCCGCGGCAGTAAGCGGCAGCGGGGCCGCTTACTGCCGACTGTCTTCCCATGAAAAAACGTTTCCTCACCGCCGTGCTGGCCTTGCTGCTGCCCGCCGCGACTATGGCCCAGGAGCTGCGGGCTACCTGGCTCACGCGCACCAAGTACAGCAGCCGCGCCGCCATTGCCCAGCAGATGGACAGCCTGGCCTCGGCCAACTTCAACACGGTGTATGTGAACGTGTGGAGCCGCGGCTATCCGCTGTTTCAGAGCACCAGCTTCTTCCAGCAGACCGGCCTGCGCACCGACCCCACCTACGCCGACCGCGACATTCTGGCCGAAGCCATTGCCGAAGGCCACCGCGTGGGGCTGCGGGTGGAGGCCTGGTTTGAGTACGGCTTTGTGGCCGGCTGGACCGGCAACCTGGCGCCCGGGGCCGTGCGCGGCCCCATCCTGGACGTGCACCCCGACTGGACCGCCACCAAGCTCAGCGGCCAGCAGCTCGACCCGGCCAGCAATTTCTACTGGATGGCCCAGAGCAACCCCGCCGCCCAGAACTTTCTCATCAGCCTGGCCACTGAAATCAGCCGCCGCTACGACGTGGACGGCATCCAGCTGGACCGCATCCGCTACGCCAGCCTCGACTACGGCTACGACCCGTTCACCGTCGGCCTCTACCGGCAGGAGCACAACGGCGCGGCCCCGCCCACGGCCGGCAACGACGCGGCCTGGATGCGCTGGCGCGCCGACAAGATCAACGCCTTCCACGCCCGCGTGTACGACAGCATCAAGGCCGTGAATCCGCGCCTGATTGTGTCGAATGCGCCCAGCCAGTACGGCTCCAGCACCTACACGGCCTACAACCAGTACCTGCAGGACTGGAAGTGGTGGGTCGACAATAACAAGGTCGACAACGTGCAGGTGCAGAGCTACGCCAGCACCCAGGCCGTGTACGACGGCTACATCACCTACGCCAAAAACCTGGTCAACGACCCCACGAAAGTGTATCCGTCGTTTGCCGTCAGCCCCGGCTCGTCGGTGGTGCTCACCAATCAGCAGCTGGTGAGCTACCTGGACCTGGCGCGCAGCAAAGGCTTTTTGGGCAGCGCCATCTGGTTTGTTGATGATCTGGCCGGGCGCTTCCGCTACCTGAGCCGCACGCGCTTCGCCACGCCGGCCACCGCGCCGTTTGCGCCCGCCGACTGGCGCACGTTCCGGACGCTGGTGCCCATCACCGACGCCGCCAATGCCGTGCGCTCGGGCACCTGGCTGACCAGCAACAACCCCGGCTACAGCGGCCCCAGCCTCTACGCCGACAACACCGCCGGCAATGCCCTGGACTATTTCCTCACCGTGCCCGCTGATGCCTGGTACGAGGTGTACGCCTACCAGGTGGTTTCCAGCAACCGCAATGCCGCCGCACCCTTCCAGGTGACGGACGCCACCGGCGCTGCCACCACCGTGACGGTAGACCAGACCCGCGTGGGCAATGCCGGCTTCGTGAAGCTCGGCGACTTCTACCTGCGCGCCGGCCGCCAGCGCGTGGTGCGCCTGAGTGCCGACAACACCCCCGCCGGCCGCTTCGTGAGTGCCGACGCAGTGCTGCTGGTGCGCAACCGCCGCCTTGATGGTCGGGCCGCGCCGCTCAGCACCCGCAAGTCGCGCAAGGCTACCGGCAGCCAGCTGCAGGCTTTCCCCAACCCCAGCCCAGGCACCTTCTCGGTGCGGGCCGAAACCGCCCTGACGGCCGTGCGCGTGACCGACCAGCTGGGCCGCGTGGTGTTCGAGCAGCCGGTGCGCCTTGCGGCCGGGGCCGCCTACACCGTGCAGCTGCGCACTGCGCTGCCCACGGGCCAGTACGTGGTGCAGGCCCGCCAGGCCAGCGGGCAGTGGCTCAGCGCCAACGTCCAGCTAAGCCGCTAGCGTCCTTCGCGTTTGCCAGTTATCATGTAGTTCTCACCTTCCAATTCCCACCTCCTATGAAGTCACTTTCTACTCTTCTGCACCAGGCTGCTCCCAAGCGACTGGTCCGCTTTACGGCCCTGGCCGCGCTGCTGGCCGCTTCGTCGCACTCGGCCCAGGCCCAGTTGGACATGAACCGCTACCGCTGGACCACCGGTACGGCCGCCAGCCTGGCCACCAGCCGCACCGGCGCCGCCATCGACATGAGCACGGGCACCACCCAGCTCTTCGGGCCGGGGGCCACCAACGTGCCCGGCTCCACGTTTCAGCCCATCGGGTTTGACCTCTGGTTCTATGGGCAGCGGTTCAGCCAGTTCAGCGCCACCACCACTGGCCTGGTAAGCCTGGCCGAGGAAAACCTGGTAGTAGCCGCCACCCTCACGGGCGGGCTGGAGCGGTTTGCGGCCTTTCACCGGGCCTTTGCCGCCGCCGATGTGGCCACCATCGGGCCGTCGTCGACGGGCAAGATTCATTACAAAACTACCGGCACGGCGCCCAACCGCGTGCTGGTGGTGGAGTACCTGAACCTGGGCGTGCTGGCCAACAGCGGCACCGTAGATGCCACCTACCAGATGCGCTTCTACGAAACCAGCAACGTCATCGAGTACGTGTACGGCAGCATGAGCATCGGTTCTACGGGGGCCAATAAGGGCTTTCAGGTGGGTATCACGCACAAGGTAGATGCTACCACCACGCCGCCCACCTACAACACAATTTACGTGGCTACCAGCATTCCGGAGGCCCGCTACAACGTGGCGGCTTTCTCGGGGGTGAATGCGCAGGCCGCCGGCCCCATTCTGGCCCTCACCAGCAGCACCGCCACCCAGCGCCGTAGCTTCACCTTCGACCCAACCCCTACGGCTGCCGCCCCGCTGGCCGCTCCCGCCAACCTGACGGCCACGGCCGCCGGCACCAGCCTCAACGTGAGCTTCACGGATGGGGCCGATGAAATTGCCTATGAGGTGTACTATAGCACCAGCGGCGCTAGCTTCGGCCTCAACCCTACGGCCACGGCTAATACCCCCGACTATGGGCGCGTGCAGGTACTGAGCCCGGCCGCCGGCACCACCACCGTCACGGCCAATATTCCCGGCCTGCGCGCCAATACCACCTACTATATCAAGGCCTTCGCGTTGCGCGAAGCGCTGTCAGCCGCTTCCACAGCCACGGCTACCACCGTGCTGAGCACCCGCTCGGCCGCCCTTACTGCCGCCATGCAGGTGCACCCCAACCCCAGCGCCGGCTCTTTCACGCTCGACATCCAGGACCGTACCGTGCAGACCTGGCAGGTGCAGGATTTGCAGGGCCGCGTAGTGGCGCAGGGCACTGCCCAACCGGGCCGCCAGCAGTTGGCGCTGCCGCAACTGGCCGCCGGCGTGTATTTGCTGCAGGTGAAGGCCCCGGCCGGCGTTGGTGTACGTAAAATTATGATTCAATAATCTATCTGATAATAAGTTATGACAGCAAGCGCGCCGAAGGATATGCTTCGGCCGCCACGTTTACTTTAGGTCGAAAAAGAAGAGGAACCTGGTTTCTCTTCTTTTTTTACTGCCCTGTTTTTCCCTTCCCATCCAAATTTTTGCCATGAAATTTTCCTTCAACATCTGGAAAGAGGAAATAAGCCTAGCGGTGCTGCTGGCCGGCGCCATCGTTTCGGTGAAGGCCACCCGGCCCGTCCCGCCTGATTCTACCAGCGCCCGGATTCTGCAGGCCAAAGCTGGCGCCAGCGTGGAGCTGCCGGAGTTTGCCTTTCAGAAGTCCCGGCAGCTAAGCTACCGCAAGCTGGTGCTGCCAGGCCCGCAGTTTCTCATCAGCGACGACCCGGAGTATATCCGGGTGCCTGAGGCGGCGGTATTTCGGGAGCGGGTGCTGCCCGGCACCGTGCGCTTCTACCTCTACAACGTGAACGGCGTGAAGGAGCCCCAGAAGATGGACCGCAAAATCACGGCCCTTATCAAAAACCTGGGTTCCGGCCCCATGCGCCTGCAGATGCTGAAGTATTCAGCGCAGCCGCCCGGCGGCGACTACCTGAAGATTGGCAGCCAGGGCCTGGCCGACTACTTTGCCTCGCAGCCCAGCCCGAAGGTACGGCAGGTGAAAGCCGGACAGGCCGTAGCCCTGGACGAGAAATGGGAGAAGACCACCGTCAGCTATGATGACCTGGTGCACGGCTTCTACGAGTTTCTCATCGACCAGCCCGCTGAAATCACGGTGCTGCAGACCAGCCCCGGCACTCCTGGCCCCACGGCGCTGGCCCGCAACCCCACCGTGCTGCCCGGCAAAAGCAAGAGCGGGGCCGGCCGCGGCGTGTTTGGCGTGAGCAACTACCGCGTGCAGCCCGACTCGGTGTTCGACACCCGCCACGGCGCGGCCGAAATCACCGTGGCCGATGGCCAGCGCGACCCGTGGGTGGAGGGCACCGCCAGCCACACTCCGGAAACGGCCGTGCTCAAGGGCAACTACGGCGTGCTCTACGACATCAACATCCGCTGGCGCAGCACCGATGGCCGCGGCCTGGCCTTGCTCACGCGCAACGCCCGCGGCGGCGGACCCAACAACAACTGGTGTGGGGCCATGGCCACCAGCGTGGTAGTCAGTGCCGGCCTGCACCCCGGCGGCATTGTGAAGCTGCCCTCCGACAAAGCAGCCACCAAAAAGGAGCCCGAGGCGGTTGTTATCCAGGTTTTTGCCCCGCCCGCCGACGGCCAGGAGCAGTTGATTCACCTTACGTACTCGCCGCCTGGTGCCTCGTGCCTGCCCACGCCCATCACGCTGGTGCCGGTAGATATGCAGGCCAAATAATGCCGCCAAGCTGCATCTGGAAACTCACTTAAAGCTTACATAAATGTCATGCTGAGCTTGCCGAAACATCCCTACTGCTTCGTTGCAATGCTAACCAACCGGTGTGATAGAGATGCTTCGGCTTGGCGGACGCCAGATGAAGCACGATGGACCGGAGCCCTCACGCGACTTAGTAAAAACCCTGGCTGGCTGGACCGGGAGTTAGGGGAAATTCATCTTTCACTGGTCTGTAGCAGCAGTTCTGGCGCGCTCTAACGCTGCTTTAGGTCCTTCGGGCCGCTTTTCATTTTCTCTATGCAAATTCATTCGCTGGATCGTTCGCAGCCCTACGACTACGTCGTGTACGGGGCCTCGGTGGGCGGGATTCTGCTGGCGCTGCACTACGCGGCCGCCGGCTACGACGTGCTGGTGCTCAACGCGTACGGCTTTCCCGGCGGCAGCGTCACGGAAAGCCTGAGCTGCCTGCAGCAGCGGCCTGAGGCGGCCACGCCGCACGCCCGGCAGCTGTTCGGGCCGCTGCTGGCCAATCCCTACGCCCTGGTGCACGAAGGGCCGGAGGGCTGCGTGCTCAACCCGGAAGTTCTCAAAATCAGCTTGCAGCATGCGCTGGAAGCGTCGTCGGTGGCGCTGCTGTTTCACGTGAAGGCCCGCGCGCTGGCCCCGGCCGACGCCGATGGCTACGCCACACTTAGCCTGATTGGCAAGGAAGGTGAATTCATCGTGCGGACGCGCCGCGTCTTCGATGCCACCGATGCCGGCCACCTTACGCGCCTGGTGCGCCGCACCGGCCAGCTCACTGGGGCCCGGCTGTGCGTGTTCACCAGCCCCGTGCCGGAAGCTGCCGCCGCTACCATCCAGGCCCTGGCGGGCCTGCAGCAGGCCGTACGCCTGTCCGATGGCCGCTACTGGCTGGCTCTGGGCCTGCCCGCTGCGCATCCCACGTTTGTTGAAACCACGGCTAACGATATGCTGGATACCCTGACTGCCGTGCTGGCGCCGCTGCAAGCCCGGTTGCAGATTGTGCCGGCCGAAACCCAGCTGCTTTATGAAGCTGCGCCAGCCGATTTCAGTGGCTACTTCAGCTGCGCCGCCGATTTGCTGCCCGGCCGCGCTTATGCGCCTCACCAGTGGCTGCAGCGCGCTGCCGACCTGGAGGCTGCCGTCGTGGCCGCTCAAGCCGCGCAGCCAGCAGTTCAGTAACCAACCCAATGCCGAAAGATGGAACGCCCAGTAACGGCCTTCCCCTAAGACGAGACTTTTCCTTATGGAGCTGAAGCAAAAATACGATGTGATTGTGGCTGGGGCTGGTATTGCCGGCATTGCGGCAGCCGTGAAGGCCGGGCGGATGGGCGCTTCGGTGCTGCTGGTGGAGCACTACGGCTTCGTGGGCGGCATGAGTACCGCGGGGATGGTAGGCCCGTTCATGAAGCACACCGTACACGGCCTGCCGCTGGTGCGGGGGGTGTTCGAGGACCTGGAAAACGGTATGCGCCGCCAGAACGGTATGATTGACAACGGGTTCTATGCCAGTGCGTTCCGCTCCTCGGCCTACGAGCTGCTGCGGGCGGCGGGTGTTACGGTGCTGCTGCACGGCGAAATTGCGCGGGCGCAGCGCGAAGGCAACCGCCTCGCCGCCCTCGATGTTCTCGTTGATGGCCGCGAAGTGACAGTGGCCGGAGACGTATTTATTGACACCACCGGCGACGCGCAACTGGTTTTTCTGGGCAACTTTCCGTGGGTAAAGGGCGACGAAAAAACCGGCCTGCTGCAGGCCCTGACACTGTTTTTTCGCATGGGCGGTATCGATATTCAGCGGGCCACCGACTACGTCCAGGCCAACAAGCATGACTTCTTCGACTGGATGACCTACGATTTCGACTTCTCGAAAATCGTGTCGGTGGCGGGCTACTGGAGCAACGTGCGCCGCGCCATCGCCGAAAAGCGCCTGCCCCCGGAAATCGAGTATATCTTTTTCACTACCCTGCCGGGCTCCGGCGAAGGTTCTTTCAATACCAGCAATGTGCTCGGCCTCGATGGCTCCTCCTCACCCGACCTTACAGCCGCCGAGCTCACCGGCCGCAATCAGGTAAACCAGCTGGTGCAACTGATTCAGCAGGAACTACCCGGTTTTGAAAACTCCTACCTCGTGGAAACCGCCGTGCAGGTCGGCGTGCGCGAAACCCGCCGCGCCGTCGGCGACTACGCCGTAACCGGAGCCGACGTACGCAACATGCACAAATTCCCGGATCCGGTGGCGCGCTCCAGCTACGGCATCGACATTCACGGGCAGAAGGGCGAGGATTCCGTGCTGGAGCACGTAGAAGAAGGGGAGTACTATGAGGTGCCCCTGCGCGCCCTGCTGGTGCAGCAGGCCGACAATCTGCTGGTGGCTGGCCGTTGCATCTCTTCCACCCGGGAAGGCCACAGCGCCATCCGCATCATGCCTACTTCCTCGGCTACCGGCGAAGCCTGTGGGGCGTTGGCGGCCTTGGCCGTACGCAACAATCAACTGTTGCGGGATATTGCCTATGAGCGGTTGAAAGCGGAAATAGCGTACAATCTCAGCTTGGATTACTAGGTAGCGTAGTATTATCTCATGGTGCCTACACCTGCATAGAATTTTCTCATATTCCTTCGTTTCCGTCTTATGGATGAGGTTGAACCCCTGTTTCCGCCTCCTGAACGGTTCTTTCCCCTACAGGCGCACCGGGTGCAGATGCCGCCTTCATGGTTGGCTCTTTAATTGGCGGAGTAGAGAGTGGAAACGACAAGCCAGTTATCAACTCCCCAAACACCGGGTTATCGGGCAGGGGCTGCCCGGCATTGCCGTCCGGCACCTGGTTGAACAACACGACTTCTTCCGCCGGGGTACTTTGCGCCAGGGTGCCGGTCAGCTACGCCGGCGTCACCAGCTGCTGCAGGTCGTGCACCAGAATGGTTTTGGTGCTCACGTCCACGTTGTAAAGCTGGTTCAGCGCGTTCATCTGCGCGGCCGCGCTGCTGCCCAGCGTGAGGGCGTCGGCCAGCAGCTGCGCGTAGCGCCGGGCTTTTTTATCGGCCAAAGCCCGCAGGCGGATAGCGCGCTTCATGCGCCGCTTGTATTGGGTTTGATACGCCGTCAGAGGCATAAGAAAACGCGTTACAGGGTTGAATAATAAAGCGGCCGGCCGTTGCCAGCCGGCCGCTTCTCCTATGCTGCGGCGCCTTTACGCCACGTACTCAATAGCCAGCGGGTTGGTGCTGTTGTTATTGAGCGGGTAGTTTTTGCCGTTCACCTGCTGGTAGAAGTTGATGCCGACCACACCAACCACCAGGGAAGCCGCGGCCGGCGCGGCCGGGAAGGTGGCCACCACCTGCTGGTTGGCCAGCGGGGCCGTGTTGATGGGCAGCACCCCCAGCAGAGCCGCCACGCGGGCTCCCGTGAAGGTCATCGTCTCCATGTCCAGCTCGGCCGCGGCAAACACCACCTCGAAGTGGGTAGCACGCTGCGGCGCGGCAATGTCGCTGACGGGGTTCAGCGCCGGGATGCTCAGCGTCACGTCCGCGCCGTTGCCCGTCACCTCAAACGGGAAGTACATCGTCTGCCCGATGACGGCCCCGGCGTTGAAGTTGAAGCCCAGCAGCGGGGCCGAGTTGGCTGCGTCGAACACACGCTGCCCCCGGTCGTTGGTTTCATCCAGTGCAATGACCTCACGCATCACCTTGGTCAGGCGGGCCGCCACCTGATTGTCGCTGGCCGCCGAAATGGCTACCCGCAGCGCGTCGCGCAGCAGCTTGCTGTACTTGGCCGCCAAGCCGAACTCGTTGGCGTTTTCGCGGGTGCGCTCCATGCTGGCCTTGTTGGCGAAAGCCGCTTTGTTGCTCGCCGGCTTTTGGGCCACCGAACCGTCTTTGCGGAACACCAACCCACCCACCGTGCCGCGCAACCCCAGAATTCCGGTTTGTTGTGCCATTGTTGTAAGCAGGGTTAGGGTGAAAAAAAGTTGCTCACCAAAGCCGCGCAGCAGGTATATCGGCGCTGGTGTATACCAAAGTTGTGCAACTATTTTTGCTGATATTCGCTTGCTGCCCCAATTAACCCCGCATACCCCACTATACTTCCATGCCACGCATCTGCCTCTATCCCAAAGACGTAGCCACCCTCACCGGCCGCAGCTACGACGCCGCTAAGCGCCTGCTGCGCCGCGCCCGCCAGGCCGCCGGCAAACCGCAAGGCGCCCTGGTCACCGTGCAGGACTTCTGCGCTTACACTGGCCTCGACACTGTTGAAGTGTCCGCTGCATTGAATAGGAAATAAGTCCAGCTCCAGCCACCTCCGTCCGTACTCGAAGGTCGCTCGTAGCATAGTAGGGCTACGCACGGCTGAGTCGCCGGTCGTTAAGAGGCTCAGGTGTACTGCCTGGCTGCGTTACACCAGCTCACCAATGGCTTTTTTCAGCGTGGCAGTGGCTTTCCAATGGCGCAAATTGGGTTGTGCAGCCTCTGCTGGCAGTCGGCCGCTACGGCTGGCCAGCTCGGCATACAGTTCAACCAGCTTCTTGGTATTGCGCAGTGGCGCGACGGGTAGTTCAGGCAACAGGGCATCCAACACTTGCTGCAACGCGTCGTCCGTGGCGGCATCAATGGCGCGGGCTTGCTGCAGGTTGTCGGCCAGGCGCTGCACGGGAACAAACTCGTTGGCCAGGAAGCGGCCCAGCGTTGTACCCAGGGTGGCGGGCACCAGCCGACCCGTAGCGCAGGCCGCCAGCAATACTTCCAGGGCCAGGGCCCGGCACGCCGGGACTTTGTGCATCAGCCCCAGTGCCAGCAGCAAGGTGGTAGGTTCCGTGAAGGCCGGGCCGCGGGCCAGCAGCTCCTGCAAGGCGGCCTGCACTACGTCCCGTTCCAAAGATTCCAAACCATCGGCCCAGGCGGCGGTACGGACTACGTGCCAGTGTAGGGGCGCTGGGTTGTGCGGCACCAGGCTGGCCACGAACCGGTAGTCAAGGGGCAGCACCCAGCCAGCGTGCTGCATGGCCGCGAAGCGGGCGTGCTGCGAATACAGCAGCAACGGCGACGGGGGTGTCTGGCTGGTGTACTTGCTCGGAAACTGCAGCACCGTGTACTGATGCGTGACCGTGGGCTTGCCCGGCTTCCACTGCTCCACCCAGGTGTTGGTTTTCACCTCGAAGTGCCACCCGGGTACCCAGGGACGAACAACGCCGATGTAATCCGTCGGCACCACTGCCGTCAACTCCTCAAACACGCCTTCGGGCTGGCGGGTGCGGGCGGCCACGGCCCACAGCCAGGGCCAGGCGTCAGCCAGGGAAGAAGAAATAGCGTTGCCTGGCAGCAGCTGGCTTAGGCGCGTGGTCAGGTGTTTGAGCACGGAGGGCTTGTGCTCAGGCTACAGAGGCAATGGCTGCATGGCCGGGGCCAGCAGCCATTGCAGCAGCGCCCGCAGCTCGGCGCTTTGCAGCCGGGGCAGTTGGGTCAGGGCAGCTTGCGCATCGGCTGCGTCGGCGTAGGCGGTGCGGGCCAGGGCCACGACCAGGTCCGCCGGGTCCGGCTCGGTGTGCGCCGCCTCGTAGGTCAGGAGCCTTTCCACCAGGGTGGTAGGCGCCAACCAGTGCGGGGCGTGCGAGGGCGTGCTGAGCAGGGGCAGGCCCGAGCGGGCGCGCAAGTGGTATTCCGCCGCTACGAAGCGGCGCTGTTGCACCAGCACCAGCGGGTCGGAGGCATCCTGGTCGTGGCGCACGTTCACCTTCTCCACGCGCGCCACAATGAAGCCCTGCGCCCAGCTCAGCAGCAGGGCTTCGACCAGACCGCGGTGCCCGCTCAGGCCGTTGCTGGCAATAATGGCCGCGGTCTGCTCATCCACTTTGCCTTTCAGGGACGACCGCACCTGCACTAGGTAGGGCAGCAGCTGCTGGCCGTAGTCTTCCGGGTACCGGAGCTGCAGCCGCCGCAGGCCATCCACCCAGCGTTCCAAAGCTAGCACGTCGTTGTAGCGCAGCACCTGCCCGGTCAGAAACAGCAGCTCGTGCCAGTCGGCGACGGGTGCCACCGCGTTGGCGGCTGACAAATCGGGCACAAACGCGGCGTTCGGCGCGTAGGCGACGGCCTCGGTGGGCTGGGGCGCAGCGGCCGGGCTGAGCCATCCCACCAAGTGCTGGCGGGTTTCCGCGGTCAGCAGGTCGGCGTACAAGCCGAGCGAGTCCGTCAAATCCGTGGCTTGCTCGGGAGTGAGCAGCGGCTGCTTGGCTTGCAGAATAGCTACGAGGAGCTTGCCGGCTTTGGCCTGCACCGCGGAATCGGGGCTGGCCAGGGCGGCCACGGCTAGCCGGCCCAGGTCCGGCGCCAGGGAGGGAGCCCGCTTGAGCAGCTTCTCGAAGCTGCCCAGCAGCGTGCGCTGCGCCGTATTGAGGTCCTGCCGCGTCACGAGCAACTCCGCGTACACCAGTAGCGGAGCCGGCTCGAACTCGGGGTGCAGCCAGAGCGCCTTTAGCTGGTCCAGGGCGAAGTTGACCACCTGCGGCTGCGCGTGGGCCAGCAATTCCACTAGCTCCTGCTGCCGGGCCAGGCGTTCTTCCGCGGTGGGCTGCAGGGCCAGAAACAGGTTCTTGAACCAGGTCAGCAGCGGCCGGCGAAAGTCCCGCCGCATAGCTGCCAGGGTGCGCGTGAGCAGGTCGGCCCGGTCCAGGCGACCCGCCGCCACCAGGTGCTGCAGTACGTCGAGCCACCGCACGTACTGCTGGGCCACGCCCGTGTAGGCCAGGGAAGAATCCACGGAGGTGTCGTAGTCGAAGAAAGCCAGCAGGTCCCGGCGGAAGGTGTCGGCAGACTCTTCGCACTCGCGCAGCAGCTTTTCCCCGGAGTGCGGCACGGGCTGCTTTTCGCGGCGGTGGTAGCTCTGCTCGGTAAGCCAGTTCGCCAGCGTGCGGGCAAAGAACGCCGGCTCGTAGGCCACGAGCTGCCGGGCTTCCAGCTCCCGCAGTAGCCGGTAGTCGGGCAGGCCCCACGGGCCGCCCTGGCCTTGGCGCTCCAGCCATTCGGCCAACCAATTAGGCCGGGCATGCTCGGCCACGGTGAAGAAATACGCTTCGTTGGCGGCCCGAATAGCACCTTCGCCCCAGTGTATGCCCAGGCGTTCGTTCAGTCCCGTCATCTCC
This sequence comes from Hymenobacter psychrotolerans DSM 18569, assembly GCF_900142395.1. GTDB lineage: Bacteria > Bacteroidota > Bacteroidia > Cytophagales > Hymenobacteraceae > Hymenobacter > Hymenobacter psychrotolerans. Next base: position 35,970 of record NZ_FRAS01000026.1, read on the forward strand.
TTGCGCGTGTACGTCGCCACCCCCGCCAGTTGAAGCATGACCAGCTGGGGCTCTGTGCCGGTACGCCCCCACGTGGATATCCCCAGCTGCCGAATCTCGGTTAGCTCCCGGCGCAGGGCCTTGGTTTTGGCGCGAACGGCTACCACGTCTTTCTTGTCGAGGGCCAACAGAAAAGGCACGAGCTGGTCGGCATTCTGGCGGCGGATAATCAGTTCGAACGTATCGACAGAGGACATCAGCTAAGATAATCGGTAGATGAACGGAGGAAGTAAGTAGGAGTAATCCTCGCCCGAGAAGCCCCGCCCACGCGCACGTCCCCGGCGCTGGCCACCCGCGCAAAATTGGGGCGCGCACCGCGCCAGGAGTTTCGCAGGCGTCCCCAGAAAAAGCAGGAGGTGTCAGTCTGGACCTCCTCGGCGAATGCGGAAAGCAGCAGGGCGTTGCCGTCCGGGCGCTGCTCCAGGGCCGAGGGTCGGGCGTATGTATAAGCGAAATCAGACATGAACGCGGCAACGAATCAATCAGGCTACCAAGCTACCAAATTGCCCTGGCTCCGCCGCGCTTGGGTGAAACCCTCCCGCGGCCATGCTGAATGATTACCAAATCTTCCTTAAAAAGCACACTTTGTCGCAGTGAATGATTAGCAATGAATAGATGGCCCACACATTAAATTCCAGCCAGGATAAAGGCAGGATAAAGGCACCACCAACCCAGGTTGGTGTATATAAAAAAGCCCGGGGCGGGGTAGTCCCCGACCGGGCTTTTCCAGGTAGGCAGCCGCTATATTAAGCTGCTGTCAGCACCGAGCAGACAGTGCCATCGGGGGCTGCCTGGTTGCTGGTAGTCGCAGGTCCATCCCAGGCGGCCCGCATGGCCTGGTGCTGCAGTTCCTCTACCACCTGGGCGTACTTCATGGTGTTCTGAATCTTGGCGTGGCCCATCACCCGCTGCAGCACGGCCACCGGCATGCCACGCAACAGGCTTTGGACGGCAAACGTGTGCCGGGCCGTGTGCATGGTCACAAGCTCATGTAGCGGCACGGCCCCTTTCACCACCTTGCCGCCGGCCGTGCTAACCACTTCCACCAATCGGGTCAGGCCCGCCAGCTGGGTTATTTTCTTCAGATAGCGGTTCATCAGCTGATTGGCCAATACCGGCAGCAGTTGGGCGCCTTCCCCCGTGCGTTCCGCCGCGGCGTAGCGGTCCAGGATTTCCGCTGCCAGTCGGCTTAAGTAGATGCTCACCGTCGCCCGCGTCTTGGTTTGCACCAGCCGCAGCACCCGGTCCCCGTCGCCATTGGCCCCCAGCGCGTGCAGGTTGCCGCCGTGCAGCGCTGCCACGTCGGAGTAGCGCAGGCCCGTATAGCAGCAAAACAAGAATACGTCCCGCGCCGGCTCCAGCGTCTGCGGCAACTGCACGGCCGCCAGCGCGGCCAGGTCGGCCCCGGTCAGGTAGGTCTTGGCCTGATCGGCATAGCGCACTTCCACCCGCTTCAGCTCCAGCTTCTGCTGCCGCTCGTCCTGGGCGTGGCGCAGAAAGGTCTTCACGTCCTTCAGCACCGTGTAAATGCCGTTGGCCCCCAGCCCGCACGTGGTGCGCAGGTACTTCACAAAGTCATCGTGCACGTCCCCGTCATAGTCGGCCACGCTGATTTTGCGGCGCCGGCCCGTGGCCAGGAATGCGGCCAGGTGGTTGCGGGCTGTGCCGTAATGCCGCAGTGTGTGGAAGGCGTACCCCCGCCCGCGCAGCACCTCGATAAAGGCCGTCATGGCCTCCGCCATGCTCAGCTCCGGCTTGACGGCCGCCGGGTTTATCACTTACCGTAGCAGCGCCAGGGTAGGAGGGGTGCCCGCCGTACGCAGGTCGCGGTAGCGCTTCTGCACCCGTTCGGCCATGGCCTCGAGCACATTGTTGGCTTCTTCCGCCCCGGTTTTTCCCTTCCGGAACCGCTGCTTGTCGGCGTTCCATTCCTTGGGCAGGCACTTTTCGCGGGTGAAGCAGCGCAGCCGCAGCCCCTCAAATATGGCATCGATGAATACCGGAACCAGCCCGTTTTTGTCGGTTTTGTCTTCCCGGAGGACGAATTTGACGGTCATTTTTGGTGACAGATTTGGTGACACAATTGCGGCCGCAAATGGGTGCAAAACCAAAAAGCCCCGGACGCAAAAAGGCCCTAAAAACTGCTTTTGCGTAGTGTGAAGCAGGTTTTAGGGCCTTCCGTCAGTAATTCCAAGTACCCAGAGCCGGGGTCGAACCGGCACATCTTTCGATATCGGTGTTTGAGACCGACGCGTCTACCGATTCCGCCATCTGGGCATCTCGCTCCCACAACTCAGGAACGGGTGGCAAACTTAGCCAGACTTTCTTGAATGCGCAACAAGTAGCGCTTTTTCAAATAGTAGGTGCGGACTTGCTGCAGGGCCTGAGGCCGGGTTTCCGCCGGCAAGCCCTCGTACCCGGCCAATACGGGTTCTATGCCGGCTTCCAGGGTAGCTGTTAGAGCATTGACCTCGCTTTCTACTTGCTCAACAACCGACGGATCGGGGTCGAATTCCAGCTCCATAAGTTGTTCGTTCAGCTCCATTACCTCCATCAAAAAATCAGCTGGCATCTCCTGTTTTCCTTCTTCCAGCAGTCCATGGCGGCCCAAAATGTAGGCCATGCGGTGGTCCTCGTCAGCAAGTGTGCGGTAGGCGTTGGTGTTTAGCGTGGCCAGCGCCAGAATTTCCTGCTGCCGCTCAGCACTTTCCGTGGCATGGAAGTCGGGGTGATATTCGCGGCTGAGAGCGTAGTATTTGCTTTTGAGGGCTTTAGCGTCAGGGCGGAAGGTTTCCGGCAACTGGTAAAACTCAAAATAATCAAGTGTCATAAGCAGGCGAAGAGTAAAGAGCCAACAGAAAGATCTGAATGCTATACGGGAACGGCCGGACTAGTGCACGCCGGCAACTCAGAAAGCCGTAGCAGCTGAAGATTCAAATGGTTGTAGCCGGCTGCACAGAGAAGGCCAGGGGAGGAGCACTGAAAAGCGCTTTGGTAGCTGGCCAAACCTGCCCGAATAAAGCTGACCGCCGGTAGTTGTTGAGGGCGTCCGCCGACTCCCAGTGGCTATGCGTGCAGTAGACGTGGGGCTGGTCAGCATCTTGCCAGAGCTCCAGAAAGTGGCAGCCCGGCATCTGCCGAATCTGGTCCTCAGAGTTCTGAAACAGGTCGAGAAAAGCACCGATATTTTCCGGCGCAAACGTCATGCGCACAATCCGAATCAGCATAGAAGGCAGGAGTTGAAAATGGGAAGAGCTTAGAGCAGGAAATGATATGAATGTACTTAACATAATAAATAAACAAAGTCAAAAATGCCTTTTATGGCCGCCAGGCGCATGTTTTGCGCTTAAGCCGGGAAGCGGATATCTACCTGCGAGTCGAAATGGAGGCCAAGCAGCTCCGCGGCATTGCCTTGGTTGATGCCAATGCAAAGCTGCTCCTGGCTGTTGAAAATGCAGACGATTTCGCCCGGATCAGCGGCCTGAAAGTGCGCCGCGAAGTCGCGCACGGTTTCGCGGGCAAAATGAATAGTACAGGCGCGGTTTCGCCCGATGACTTCCACCGCCGGGCGAGTGATATTGGTGATGAGGTTGCCGTAGTGGTCGACGTGCACCACATGGCCCGTAATGCGGTTGTCCTGCAGCCGTACTTGGCGGTTGAGCAGCGAGTACAGCTGCGACGTAACCGGGCCCAGATCCTGGAGCAGGCCGCCCTGCGCTAAGTGCACGGCTGCCGGAGCCAGCAGGTCGCGGGTAGGGGAGGAGGTAGCAGGTGTGGCGGTGCCCAGCGCTACCAGTTCATCTGGTTGCCCATCGCAGAGCAACGCCAGCAGGCCGTTATCAGCGGCCACAAAGTAGTGCCCCTGGAAGCTGGCGGCGTGCCAGGCGGCCCGTGGCCCACCCAGGTCATTGACGCCAACCAAGTGCACGGTTCCTTCGGGAAAATCCCGAAACACGGCTTGGAGAACGTGTAAGGCGTGCGCGATGTTGAAGGGTTCGACGGCGTGAGTGATGTCCAGAACCGGCACGGAGGGTGCCAGCTGGAGAATCCGCGCCTTCACCGCCGCCACATAATGGTCGCGGTAGCCGAAGTCAGACAGAAACGTAATCAACCCCATTGCCGGAAATCCTGAGTTCTTCGTACTATTGTTTGGGTGCCCTGGAGGCGGCAAAAGTAGGCTATTTAGCCGAACCGCTGCCTCTGCAGGAGGTGCCTTTTTCCTAACTCCCTAGCTACAAAACCCCCACGATTTGGTCGAGAAAGTCATCACGCTCGAAAACGTGTCCCTGGTAGATTTCCTGGGGCCCGACAACCAGAATATCCGCCAGCTTGCAGCGGCTTTTCCGGGCAGCAAAATTATTTCACGCGGCAACGAGATTAAAATTCAGGGCCAGACCCCTGTTATCAGCCGCATCAACGATATCCTGTCGGCGCTGCTGGAGCATTATCACCAGTATGGGCAAATAACCGACAAAACCATTTCCCAGTACCTGTCCTCGGCAGATGAGGACCAGCAGGACCGCATGCTGGCCGCTTCGCCCGACGTGATTCTGTTCGGTTCTAAAGGCGGCGTTATCAAGGCCAAAACGGCCAATCAGCAGCGGCTGGTCGATACCGTGCTCAAAAATGACCTGGTATTTGCGCTGGGGCCGGCCGGTACCGGCAAAACCTACATTTCGGTAGCGCTGGCGGTGCGGGCCCTCAAGAACAAGGAAGTCAAGAAGATCATCATTTCGCGCCCCGTGGTAGAAGCCGGCGAAAGCCTCGGGTTCCTGCCCGGCGACATGAAGGAGAAAGTAGACCCCTACCTGCGCCCCATCTATGATGCGCTGGAGGACATGCTGCCGCCCGAGAAGTTCAAGTTCTACCTCGAAAACAAAACCATTGAAATAGCGCCGCTGGCCTACATGCGGGGCCGCACGCTCAACAATGCGTTTGTGTTGCTCGATGAAGCGCAGAACACCACTCCCTCGCAGCTGAAGATGTTTCTGACCCGGATGGGACCCTCGGCGAAGGTGATGGTCAACGGTGACCGGAGCCAGATTGACCTGCCCACCAAGCAGAAATCCGGGCTGATTCAGGCCCTGGACATCCTGCGCGACGTGCCGGGCATTGGGTTTGTGGAAATGACGGCTGAAGATGTGGTGCGCCACCGCCTCGTGAAGCAAATCGTGCAGGCCTACGACAAATTCGACGTAGAAATGCAGCACGAGCAAGCCAACCAGGCCAACCGTCCCATCCGCGAATACCAGTCTTACCGCCGTCCCAACAAACCCGGCAATGCTGGCTCCGACCCCGGCAAGCACCCCGATGCCCGCCGCGAAGACGATGGGATGCACGACCTGCCCGTGAACCAGGAGCAGATTTAGACCCGTTGAGCTGAGGCAGCCAGGTTTGTAAAAGCCGGTGCCGAAAAACCAGAGCCGTTGCCCAGCCGGGTGGCGGCTCTGGTGTTTCCGGGTGTTGCGCTGCCATACGGTAGCTGCTTCCGATGGCCGCTTGCTGCGGAACCCATTTCTCCCGATTGATTCGAAATAATATAAGGCCTTATGAATGCTCATCGAATAACCAGCGAATCTGACCTGCAGACGGCGCTTACCATCCGGCACACAGTGTTCGTGCTGGGTCAGAACGTGCCCGCCGACCTGGAAAATGACGCCCACGACCGCACCGACGCCACCCATTATCTGGCCCTGGCTGATGATGGCACTCCTTGCGGCGCGGCGCGCTGGCGTGTCACGGAAAACGGCGTGAAGCTGGAGCGCTTTGCCGTGCTGGCCGACTACCGCAACCAGCAGGCCGGGGCCGCGCTGCTCCGGCAGGTGCTGCAGGATGTGCAGGCGGCCCATCCGCAGGCTACTGTGTACCTGAACGCGCAGCTGCCCGCCGTGCGCTTCTATGAGCGGCACGGGTTTGAGAAAGTGGGCGAGATGTTTGAGGAAGGCGGCCTGCAGCACTGCAAGATGGTATGGCAACGCTCCTAACAAAGAAGCCTCTGATGTAAAAAAAGCCCTTCCGATGGAAAATCGGAAGGGCTTTGTGATGGGGCTTGCCCGCCAGTATCTATATTGAGAAATAATACTATATCACTCGTGTAGCTATGATTCATTGGGCTTCTTATGCCTTTGTGCGCCTCACGCTGGCCCTGGTGGCCGGCATCCTGACCTTCCTGTATTTTGGGGAAGCGCTGCCGGATTTGCGGTGGCCGCTGGCCGGAATTGTCGGGCTGTTCTTCGTTGTACATGTAGTGAGCCGGCACAGTCGGAATCCGGCTTCGGCCGACAACGCCGGCCTGGTGGCGCTGCTGGCCGTGTACGTGACGGGCGCGGCCCTCACCCAGCAGGCCACTGAGTCGCGGGATGCGGCGCACCTCTACCGCTTTGGCAGCCGCATCGAGTACTACCGGGCCGTGGTGGACGACTATACTGTGGTGCGGCCCGCCACGTATGCCACTACCGTGCGGGTTTCGGCGGTGCGGGTGGCCGGGGAGTGGCAGCCGGCTTTGGGCGGTATCCGGGTATCTGTTCCGCGCGACTCCGGCGTGGCGGCCCCGCAGTACGGCGACGTATGGCTGGTGCGGGGTGCGCCGGCACCCAGCAAAGCGCCGCTTAACCCCGGCGAGTTCGACTACCGCCGCTACCTGCAGTACCATCAGGTGTACCATCAGCAGTTCATCCACCCCGACCAGTACCGAAAAATAGCCACTGCGCCCCCGAGCTACCTGAAAGCCGCTGCGATGCGCGCCGCCCGCGTGCTGGATAGCCTCTTTAAGCAGTACGTGCGGGCTAAGCGCGAGTATGCGTTGGCTTCGGCGCTGGTGCTTGGGCTTAAAGATGACATCGACCAGCAAACCAAGCAGGCCTACGCTAACACGGGCACCACGCATATCATGGCGGTGTCGGGGCTGCAGGTGGGGCTGCTGTTTGGGGCCGTAACGTGGCTGCTGGGCCTGCTGCCAGGCCGGCGCGGGCCGCTGTTCCGGTTCGTGACGGCGGCGCTGGGGCTGGCCGTTATCTGGAGCTACGCCTTCCTGACCGGCCTGTCGGCGTCGGTGCTGCGGGCGGCCGTGATGTTCACGTTCATCATTGTGGCGCGGGCCACGCAGCGGCAGACCAACATGTTCAATACGCTGGCCGTAGCCGCGTTCTGCCTGCTCTGCTACGACCCGTATTTGGTCTGCGACGTGGGGTTTCAGCTGTCTTTTCTGGCCGTTATCAGCATCGTGTACCTGCAGCCGCGCATCGTGGCCTGGTTGGATGTGAAAGAGTATTTCCTGCAAAAACAGCGCCCCTGGCAGTCCAAAGCAGTGCAGAAGCTATGGAAGTGGAGCAGCTGGTTTTTCAATGCAGTCTGGCAGGCTACGGCCCTGTCGTTGGCGGCGCAGGTAGCTACGTTTCCGCTGGGGCTGTTCTATTTCCACCAGTTTCCGCTCAGCTTCCTGTTTTCCAACCTGGTAGCGGTGCCCATTTCCAGCGGTGCCGTGTACGTGGGGCTGGCCCTGCTGCTGGTGAAGCTGCTGGCCGCCGGGCTCGGCTGGCTGCTGCCGGGCGCCGCCGCCACGTTCGATCTGGCGCCGCAGCTCATTGCCCGGGTGTTTGAGTGGATGATCTGGCTGTTCAACGAATACATCTTCTGGATCGGGCGCACCATGCCGGGCGCGTTGCTTTCGGGCATCCACGTGACGGCGCCGCAGGCCTGGCTGATATTCGGGGTAATTCTGGCGCTGCTGGCCTTCTTCCGGCTGAAAAGCCTGGCCTGGATGGGGCTGGCGTGTACGCTGCTGGGTTTGTTTGCAGGTAGCCGCGTGTGGGCCGCGCACAAGCTGGCGCCCGACGAGCGGCTCATCGTCTACAGTATTCCGCGCCGCTCGGTGGTGGGCTTCTGGCAGGGCGCGGCCGCCCACATCGTCAGCGCCGACTCGCTGCCGCTCACCGAAACCGAGCGTACCTACCGCATCGTGCCCGGCATTATTCAGCGCGACGCCCACGACGTCAGCTACCACGCCGGCTGGCGCAGCGCGCCCGTGCCGGCCACCGCCGACACAACGGCCCGCACCAATCTGGTACTGAGTGTGTGGCGCGGCATACGGGTGGCGTTTGTGGCGGGCCGCCTGGCGCGCTCCAAGGCCCCGGTGCCGGTTGAGGTAGTAGTACTGCGCCGCAATGCCCGGGTCTGGCCCGAAGATCTGGAAGCCTGCTTCGGCAAAACCCCCACGGTAGTGTTCGATTCGTCGTGCAAGTCATGGTACGTAGCAGCCATGCAGCAAAAGCTGCAACTGGCTGGCTGGCAGACGCATGATGTAACGCTGCAGGGCGCTTTCATCCGGCCGTTGCAGCCGGCGGCCAAGTAAAACCCGGGCATAGTCGCAACTCAGCACACGCTTGGCGCGCTATATAGTTTACTTAGCGCCGCATTTTTGTTAGGTTTGGCTAGTGCCGACCTGATTCTGCTGTCTGCTGATTTAGTGGCGCCCGGCCGTTCTGCTGTGCAGAGCCAGTCCCGCGCCGCTGCTCACCGTTGCAACTCCAGTATTTTATGGACAACATGCCCACGCAAGAGTTGGAAGCCCTGCGCTTTATCCGCTATGAGGCTGCCGATGCCATTGGCTATATCACCCTCAACCGCCCCGAAAAACGCAATGCCCTCAGCGCCGATATGGTGTCGGAGCTGAAAATGGCCTTTGAGTTTGCTGAGGAAGATGACGCCTGCAAGGTGGTAGTGCTGCGCGCCGAAGGGGCAGCCTTCTGCGCCGGCGCTGACCTGGCCTACATTCAGGAGCTGCAGGGGTTTGGCTACACCGATAATCTGGCCGACTCCACGCACCTGATGCAGCTGTTTCACCAGATCTACACGCTCAAGAAAGTAGTAATTGCGCAGGTGCAGGGCCACGCGCTGGCCGGCGGCTGCGGCCTGGCCACCGTCTGCGACTTTGCCTTCACCGTTCCCGAAGCCCGTTTTGGCTACACTGAAGTCAAGATTGGCTTTCTGCCCGCTATTGTCAGCGTGTTTCTGCTGCGCAAGATAGGGGAGGGCCGCACCAAGGAGCTGCTGCTTACCGGCGACGTACTCAGCGCTCAGCGGGCTTTGGAGTTGGGGCTTGTAACCAGCGTGCTGGCTCCGGCCGAGCTGGCGGGCCACGTGCACGACTTTGCCCGCCGCCTGTGCGTCGAAAATTCAACCCAGAGCATGGAGGCCATCAAGGAAATGCTGGCCCGCATCCCGGAAATGCCTCTCGAGGACAGCCTGCGCTACGCCGCCCAGATGAACGCCGAAGCCCGGGGCTCCCACGACTGCCGGCGCGGTATTGCCGCCTTCCTGGCCAAAGAAAAAATCACCTGGGAGAACTAAGCAAGGTGCCATAAGCTGGTGTGATAACCGGACGCTGCTACGGTTCAACACGGTTGTGCTTGGAAACTGCATAAGGTTGTGCTGTCTCCGGCCGATTTGTGTAACTTTCAAACCGCTCAGCTTTTAAACTTCTCTTCTTCTTAGTGGTTAGCTTCCCATGACAACGTTGGCAGCCGTAGCCACCACGACGGCTACTTTTCTGGGAATGGAGTTTGTTGCATGGTTCATGCACCGCTTCGTGCTGCACGGGCCGCTCTGGTTTCTGCACCGCTCGCACCATGTGCGCCATCCGCACCGCTTCGAGCGCAACGACCTGTTTTTCCTGTTCTACGGCTCGTTGTCGGCGCTGCTCATCATATATGGCTCCCCGGCCAAAGACTGGCGCTTCTGGACCGGCGTAGGCATTGCGGCCTATGGCACGCTGTACTTTTTTGTGCACGATGTGCTGATCCATGGCCGGCTGCGCTTCTGGCGAAAATCGCGCAACGCGTATTTGCGTGCGCTGAACATGGCCCACAAAATGCACCATAAGGCCACCACCCGCCACGGCTCTGAAGAATTTGGGCTGTTGTGGGTGTCACCAAAATACTTCACGCTGGCGCTGCGGCAGCCTGCCCCAAACCGTACGCTGCGGCCCCGGGCATTTGTATCGCAGGACAAGAAGGGAGGAGAATAACCGTGGGAAATTATTCCATCAGTGATTTAGAAAAGCTTTCGGGCATCAAGGCGCATACCATCCGGATGTGGGAGCAGCGCTATGGCCTGCTGCGCCCCGTCCGCACAGCCACCAATATCCGCACCTACTGCGACGACGACCTCCGGCGTTTGCTAAATGTGGCGACGCTTTGTGGCCGGGGCCACCGCATCTCCAAAATAGCACAGCTCAGTGAGCAGGAAATCTCCAAAGCTGTTATTTCCTGCCACGACGATGCCAACGATTATTGCCAGCAGGTACATGCGCTGATGGCCGCCATGCTGGCCATGGATGAAGTGCAGCTCAACTGCCTGCTGAACCGCGCTATCAAGCGGCTCGGGTTCGAGCAGGCTCTGATTCATGTGGGCTATCCTTTTCTGCAGCGGATTGGGGTAATGTGGCAGGTTGGTATTATCAATCCGGCGCACGAGCACCTGGTGACGCATCTGTTGCGCCAGAAGATGATGGCGGCTACTGATGGGCTGCCGGCTGTGTCGGCTACGGCTGCGCGGCGGTGGGTACTGTTTCTGCCGGAAGGCGAGATGCACGAGCTGGCGCTGCTGTTTATGAACTACGCGCTGCGGGCACGTGGCCATCATGTATTGTACCTGGGCCAGAACCTGCCGGTGGCCGAACTGAAGCAGGTGTGTGCCGCCTACCGGCCCTATGCCATCTGTACGGTGCTGACTGCCACCCCGGAGCGGGAGAAGCTCCAGCCGTTTGTAGACGAACTATGCCGTTGCTGCCCCGACACAACGGTGATTCTGAGCGGGCCAGTGGCGCAGCACGAAGCCCTGGTGTTGCCGCCCAACACAGTGCGCCTGCAGCTGATTACAGACTTCCTCATGCTCGCCGACCAGATGCGGGTGAGCATGGCAGTGCCGGCTTAAACAGGCCGGGCACAATGGTTTGCCGTGCTTATTGATGTTTGTACATACATAATGTCCCGCCAGCCGCATAATTCCCGATATTTTTGAACGGGCAAAAGGCATAGTTCACCGTGCGTTTGGGGGCGTGCACCGAATGGCATCGGGGTAAAACAGCCCTGATAATCAACTGATTCGTAGTGGGATGTCGGGCCTTAGGAGTTGTTTAGAATAAGTCAAAAAATACTTGGGGCACAATCGGTCTACTTTCGAAAACCCTCGTATATTTGTTTAACTTTTTGCCACGAAAAGCTAAACAGCATGACCTCTTTGGAATTCACCAATCAAGTACAGAAGATTTCCTACTCGCTGAAGCCAGTGGCGATGAACCTGACCCGCGACGCTGACGATGCTAAAGATTTGGTGCAGGAAACCCTGCTCAAGGCATTGCTCAACAAGGACAAGTTCAAAGCCGGTACCAACCTGAAGGCCTGGTTGTACACCATCATGCGCAACACGTTTATCAACAATTACAATAAGATAACGAAGCGCAACAGTAACATCGACAGTACCGAGTACTTCCAGTACTTCAATACCGATGAAAACTACATTACGCACAACGGAGCAACCTCCGACTTCGTAGTAACCGACATCAACCAGGCTATTGCCGGTTTGTCGGCCGACTACCGGACGCCGTTTATGATGTACTACATCGGCTACAAGTACCTGGAAATTGCGGAAAAGCTGCAAATCCCAATCGGAACCGTCAAAAACCGCATCCATATTGCCCGCAAGGAATTGAAGGATGCGCTAAAGGTATACGCCCCCGGCGTGTAGGGAATAGGGAGAGAGTATACCCCGCCCCGGGCGTATCACGGGCCGCGAGCAGTGCCATTTGGCGTAGCTCGCGGCCCGTTTGTATTATAGCCTTAGCTAATCTGCTTTTAAAGTAGGTAACTATGAAACCCGAGAGACTAAACCGACATCTAACGAATCGTAAGTTTTTTGTGTGCTACGCTGCCGGTGGCAGCTTCTACGCGCACGATGTAGCTGCCGGCTGCTAGCCCGTGCAAAGGCAGCACCACCTCCCGGCGGCCGGCGGCAGTGACTGCTTGTTTGCTGAGTGGCCGGCCCAAGATATCAAGCACCGAAATGGTGCATGACGATGTGCTGAGGCTGCTGGGAAGTTTCACGGTGCAGGTTTCGTGCGCGGGATTGGGATAGATGCTTAGCTCGGCGGCCCAGGAAGGAGCCGTGTTGCTGAGCGGCCCGGCCGGCCCAAGGCGCAGTACCCAGTAATCCTCTTCTCCCCAGCTGGCCTGCGACTTATCGCCGCTGATACCGGAGTTGGAGCTACCGGCTACGAAGAACCCCCCGTCCGCCAGCTGCTGAATGGATACGGGCTTATCCTCTCCGCTTCCTCCTAAAGTCTGGTCCCACTGCTTGGTACCGGCCGCGTTCAGCTTCACCATCCAGTAATCACTGGAGCCGCCCAAGGAAGGCTGCGATTTATCCCCGTCGGCTCCGCCGTTGGTTGACAGCAGGAGCAGGAAGCCACCCTCGGCGGTTGCGATAAGGTCGGTAGGGTATTCCGTAGCGGTTGTGCCGAAGCAGGCATTCCATTGGGGTACTCCCTGGGCCGACAGCTTCACTATCCGGCAGTCCACTTGGCCCCGAGGGGGCTGCGTGAAGTCGCCGGTCGCGCCGGAAAAGGAAGAGCCTGCTACCAGATAGCCGCCATCGGCGGTAAGGGCTAGCAGCTCACATCCGTCGTCAGAGGTACCGCCAATGGTCCGGTCCCACTGCTTGGTACCAGCCGCGTCCAGCTTCAGAACCCAGAAATCCAGCGCGTCGGGGCTGAGGGAGCCGGGAGTAAGTGGCTGGGTTTTGTCGCCGGAAACGGTTGAGCTAGAAGTTCCGCCCAGCAGAAAGCCGCCGTCCGGCGTCTGCCGGACGCAGGCCGCGCCGTCGGAACCGGCTCCCCCGAAGCGCCGGTCCCACTGTTTGGTGCCCGTGGCATCGGTCTTCACCAGCCAGTAGTCTTCGCCCCCTTGCGAGGCCTGCGTTTTGTCGTCCCCGGCGCCCGAATCGGACGTGCCAAGCAGCAGAAAACCGCCGTCAGCAGTCTGGATGCCATCGGCCAGCTGATCGGTGCCGCTGCCGCCGAAGCGCCGGTCCCAGAGTCTGGTGCCGGTAGCGTCCAGCTTTACCATCCAGTAGTCCGTAAAGCCCCGGCCGGGCTGGCTTACGTCGTTGCCGGGGCCGGAGGAGGTAGAGCCGACCAGCACAAAGCTACCATCCGGAGTCTGTATGGCTCGTTCGGGCATGTCTTCGCCCAAGCCCCCAATGGTCCGGTCCCACTGCCTGGTGCCGGCCGCATCCAGCTTCACCACCCAAAAATCCCCGAGTGTACCAATAATAGGCTGCGACTTATCGCCCCCGGTCGGGGAAGCAGAAAAGCCAAGGAGCAAATAGCCGCCGTCGGCGGTAGGAATGGCACTGACCAATCCATCATAGTAAGTACCCCCAAAGCGCCGGTCCCAGCGCTTGGCAGGCAGCACCGTCTGGGCCAGTGCCGCAGGTGCGTAGTCGGCTCCCAGCAGCAGGGCAAGAGCAAGCAGGCGCAACAGTGTTTTCATAGCAGACTATACAGCGGAAAAAGAGAAATTATCGGCTCAGAATAAGGCGGGTGGTCCAGGTCTGGCCCGCGGCTACCAGGCGCACTACATACACACCGGCGGCGCTGGCTGCTGGCAGCTGCACCGGTACCGGCTCCCGGCGCGGCTCAACGGGGCGGGACAGCACCAGCCGGCCCGTCAGGTCCAGCACGGTAAGGGTACCAGCGGCTTGCAGTCGGCTGGCATCTACCCGGAACCAGCCGTCCAGGGAAGGGTTTGGGTAGAGGGCCAGGGCCACCGCACCCTTGGCCGGACTGGTACCCAGCGTGCCCGGCACCGTTACCAGAAAGCTGCGGCTAAAGGTGCCGTTGGTGGTCTGGCCGTTGCTCACCGTCACGGTGATGGTGGCCGTGCCTCCCTGCGTGGCACTCACGGTGTAGGAGAGGCTACCGGTGGCCGCCGGGCTGGCGTAGGCCACGGTAGGCGGCGTTACCAGAGCCGGATTGCTGCTCGTGGCCGTTACTGTGATAAACTGGCCCACGCCGCCCCCGCCGCTGATGCCGGTCAGCGCCACCGTCTGCACGGGGCGGGTACGGTCGGCGGTCTGGTCAGGAATGAAGTCCAGCGTAGGCGGGTTGGTGGTGCCGGTAGTGCCGGGCAGATAAGTAAACAGCGAAAAGCCCGCGTTGAAGTCGTTGGCCGTCAGAAAATCGGCGTAGCCGTCGGCATCCACGTCGCCCAGGGCCAGGGCGCGGGAGCCATTGGGGTTGGCAACCGCCGTGCCGGGCTGGGCGAAAGCGCCCGTGCCCAGGCCCCGTAGCAGCTCGATGGGCGAGTTGCCGGCAGTGGTCAGCAGGTCCAGGGTGCCGTCGCCGTCCAGGTCGGTGCAGGCCACATCGGTGCGCTGAAAAGGTACGAGGGAGGTGCTGACCGGTGCGGCAAAGCCGGTGTTGGCAGCGTTGCGCAGCCAGACCAGCAGACCCCCGGCATCATTGGCCAGCAGGTCAGCGCGGCCGTCGTTGTTCAGGTCGGCGGCACGCAGGTTTGCGAGCGGAAACGGCGTGGGTGCCGCCAGAAACACATCCTGGTAGGTACCGGCCGCCAACCGGGTCCGGACAACCGCGCCCGCCTGCCCGCCACGCACATCCGTGTAAGCCACGTCCAGCCGGCCATCGGCGTTGAAGTCGGCGGCCGTGAAGCTGAGCGGGCTGCCGGAGGCCGACGCGGCACTTAGCTGGCCGGGAGCTGAAAACTGCCCGTTGCCTTGGTTGAGCAGCACCACGGCCTGGTTGCCATCAATGGTGAGAATATCGGGCTGCGCGTCGCCGTTGGCATCGGCCAGCAGCAGCTCGCCCCGGCCCCGGCTGGTTAGCGCATAATTGGTGGGCGTGGCGAAGCCGCCCTGCCCGTCGCCCAGTATCACCGACACGTCGCGGCTCAGGTCGTTGGTGGCTACCAGGTCCAGGTTGCCGTCGCCGTTGAGGTCGGCGGTAGCCACACCTACCGGCACAATGTTGGCATCCACGAGCTGCGGGGCCGAGAAGGTGCGGCTGCCCTGGTTGTAGAGTACGGCGAGGCGGCTAGTGCCTTGGGTGCGCGAGGTAGCCGCCACGTCGGGCCGGCCGTCGCGGTTGAAGTCGCCCACGGCCAGTTGTTCGGGCGCGAAGCCGGCTGCCACGTCGGTCCGGCGGTAGCCGGTAGCCCGGATGGTGCCGCCCGCGAAGGTCACCCGAAAGGCAGGTGTGCCCGACGTGAGTGAGGAAACGGTACGCCGGGTGCTTAGGTTGGTGACCGTGACGGCCGCGCCGGAGGTAGCGCCCGCCGGCACCGCCACGGTAAGCTGCGTGGCGGTAGCGGCCGTGACAGTAGCAGCTACCGGCCCGAAAAACACCCGGTTTTGGGCGGGAGCAGGTGCGAAGCCCGTGCCCGTGATGGTTACAGTCGTGCCGATGGGGGCAGCGCTGGGCTGCAGGGTCGTAAGCGTAGGCTGCGCAAGCCCCGGCAGCGAGAACAAACCGGGCAGAATGGGGAGGAATAGTTTTCTTATCATTGGACGGGTTGAATTGGGCAGGATAAATGGTTATTCCGTCTATGTTATTCTCCCGGTAGAAACCTTATCTGAAATAACCTGATAGATATAAGTACCACTCCGTAATGAGGAGGCGTCAAAGGGTATGATATGTTTGCCTGCGGATTGTTCACTGTTATCTACTAATTTCATCTTCTCTTGTCCTGTAAGCGCATCTAGGATGCGGATAGTTACTTTTTGCGCTCGGGGTAGGTTATACGTGATAAAGCTTTTGTCTCCTTCCACTGGGTTGGGATAAACGGAGGAATTTGTATTCCTGTACATATCCGATATAGGTTTGAAGTAACCTACAAATGGCTGAGAATCGCCGCACTCGTTTGTTAGAACAAGTGTAATTCTGAATGTTTGGAAGAGGGAGCTTGGCTGAGCAAAATAATCAGACCCTAATGAAGCCGCTAAAGCAATGTCATTAAGTAACAAAGATTCTGGATTCAAAGGGAAAGGAAAAACCTCAGGTGTTTCTCCAACAAACCGCAATTAGGCTGTTAGTATTGGGTGCATTCGGGATGGGAAAGACCTGTTTGGGATTGGAAAAGCTCAGACCAACAGGCAGAAAAGCCCACTTCCGCATTTGAGCGTCAAAGACAGCAGGTGAAGGCAGTGTGCCCCCCCACCCCCCCCCCCCCGCTTGTGCGGGATGTGGAGCATTGCCAGTTACAGGGTAGACACGATGTTGTTGGGCATTGGTAGTAGCCGCAACCAATGATGAGGCAGCCACAAATGAAAGTAAAAGTTTATGCATACTGAAATGATATGAAGTGAAAGTTACAGGCTCTAAGAAGCTGTTTAAGTTAATCAGCTGGGATTAGCTTTGCTTGATGCAGCAGAAGCGGTATAGTTCAGACTTAACGGAGCGTCAGTGGAGGAAGTTAGCGCCCTTATTCGTGGTGCAGCGCACGAGTAAGTGGCCGCTGCGCGCGGTGGTGAATGGCATCTTCTACGTGCTCAAAAACGGTTGTGTGTGGCGCGACGTGCCGGCAGACTTTCCTCCCTGGCCTACGGTGTACTATTATTTCGGCAAGTGGACCGCCGATGGCACTTGGCAGCGCGTGAGTGGTTGTTTGACGCTGGAAGCCCGCGAGCGGGTAAAAAAAACGCCCAGCCC
>NZ_FRAS01000027.1 GCF_900142395.1 Hymenobacter psychrotolerans DSM 18569
TTTGACCGCCGCCACGGCCGTTGGGTACGCCGCCGGGCCTGGGTGCTGCCGCTGGGCGAGGAATTGGCCGGATTGCGCACCTGGCCCGGCTTGCGGGCCATCATCGCGGTCGAAACCATTCGGCAGGTGCAGCACCAGCCAGGCACGCACGTCGAGTGGCGCTACTACCTAAGCAGTTGCCCCGATGCCCCCGCCGTGCTCATCCAAGCCATCCGCCGCCACTGGGCCATCGAAAACAGCCTGCATTGGGTGCTGGATGTCGTCTTTCGCGAGGATGAGGCCCGCAGTCGCGACCAGGTAGCGACCCGCAACTTTGCTGTTTTGCGCAAGCTGGCTTTCAACCTCCTGCAGCAGGGAAAACATCAGCCTGGGAGCCTGCGGGCCCGACGACGGAACGCGGGCTGGAACGATAACTGTGGTACTCCCCAAAAGTTGGACAGTTTAGATGGGCTAGCTTAGCCCATGTATGAACCCCAAACGCACCCGTCGCCGCTTCACGGCCGAGTTCAAGGCCGAGGTGGCCTTGGCCGCTCTGACCGAGCGGCAGCCGTTGGCCGAGTTGGCCACGCGCTACCAGCTTTCCGTCAGCCAGATTACGCGCTGGAAGCAGCAGTTGCGCGAGCAGGCGGCGCAGGTCTTTGCCGAGCCGGCCAACGCGGCTCCGGTCGCTCCCGACGTCGAGCCGCTTTACGCCGCCATTGGCAAGCTGCAGATGGAAAACCAGCTGCTAAAAAAAATGCAGCGCCCGTGAGCCGCGCCGCCCAACGCGTGCTCGTGCAGGCCAGCGCCGAAGGCAGCGTGGCGGCCCGCTGCCAAGCCGTGGGCCTGGCGCGCAGCAGCTACTACTACCGCCCGTGCGGGGAAAGCGCCTTCAACTTGCAGCTCATGCGTCTCTTGGACGAGGAGTACACCCGCCACAGCTTCAAGGGCGTGCTGGGCATGCGCGACCATTTGCGCCTGCACGGCCACCCCGTCAACGAGAAGCGCATACGCCGGCTGCTGCGCCTGATGGGCCTGCAGGCGGTCTACCCCAAGCCGCGCCTCTCGGCGCCGGGCGAAGGCGTCACCCGTTACCCGTACCTGTTGCGCGAGCGGGTGATTACGGCGCCGAACGAGGTGTGGAGCACCGACATCACCTACATCCCCATGGCCCGCGGCTTTCTCTACCTGGTGGCCGTGCTCGACTGGCACTCGCGCTACGTGCTCAGCTGGGAACTGAGCAACACGCTGGACGTAGGCTTTTGCCTCGCCGCCCTGACCACAGCCCTGCGCCAGCAGCCGGCCCCGCACATCTTCAACTCCGACCAAGGCAGTCAGTTCACCAGCGCCGCCTTCGAGCAAGCACTGCGGGCGGCCGGTTGCCAGATCAGCCGCGACGGCCGGGGCCGGGCTACCGACAACGCCTTCGTCGAGCGGCTCTGGCGCTCCGTGAAGTGGGAGTGCGTTTACCTCAGCCCGGCCGACGACGGCCACCACCTCTACCAGCAGCTGCAGGCCTACTTCACCTACTACAACCACCACCGCCCCTACCAGGCACTCAAAGGCCAAACGCCCGCCACCATCTACACGCAAACCCCTACCTTCAACCCCGAACCAATTTGCTTAACCACCCCCGTCTAAACTGTCCAGGTTTTGGGGAGTAGTACAAACTACATGACTCAGCTCCTAACCCGCGCCCGCCAAAACGGCCGGGCAACGGCTCCTTAAATTTGATGCGTAAGCCCTGGAGGCGGACTACCACCAAACGGTCAACTTTTTTCAGGACGAGTCAAAAAAAGGAGGGTGGTCGGAAAACGCCCCTTTTCCGGTACCACCGGGCGCTGCCTAAGATCACGCCCCTAACCCAGCGAATGACGGTACCGGAAACTGGTTTCCGCAATCAAGATACCGTAAATTCGCATTTCGCCTCTTTCCGGTACCGTTCACCCTCCTTTTACTATGAAGAAACTCGGCTACGCCCGCGTCAGCACCCAGGAACAAGTGCTCGACCTGCAACTCGACGCCTTGCGCCACGCCGGCTGCGACGATATCTATACGGACACCGTTTCGGGGGTGCAGGCCCACAAGCCCAATTGGGAAAAACTGCTGGCGTATGCGCGAGCGGGGGATACCATCGTCATCTGGCGGCTCGACAGGCTGGGCCGCTCCACCAAGCACCTGATTGAAGTGGTTGAGGACCTGAGCCGTCGGCAGCTGCATTTGATTTCGCTGCACGACCCCATCGACACGACCTCGCCGGGCGGCCAGCTCGTGTTCCAGATTTTTTGCGCCCTGGCCGAGCACGAGCGCAACGTCCTCGTGCAGCGCACCCGCGCCGGGCTGCAGGCGGCGCGTGCCCGCGGCCGCCAGGGCGGACGGCCCCCGGGCTTGGCCCCACGCTACCAAAAAGTGGCCCCCGCCGTCAAGGAACTCTACGAGGCCGGCCAGCAGTCCACCCGCCAGCTGATGGCCTACTTCCAGATTGGCTCCCGCCGCACGCTCTACAAAATCCTGCGCTTTGCTGGCTGCCAGATTAATGAAAAGTCCATGGTGCCTACCAGCAAGGCGGGCGACGAGGCCTTACCGTAATTCTTTGTCCAGTCACTAACTCAACCCCGAATTGAACGTATGAAGCCGCCTTATTACAAGAATACTACATGGCAAGATTTCCTCTTCACTTCGTGACAAGAGAGATTAGTGTTAGCTGCAAGACTACCGGAGCACCTCTACCCAGCCTTTGACCTGCTGAGTGGACTGCGCGTGACGGAGTAAGTAAAAATACGTTCCATCCGCTAAGCCATCGGCACTCCAGTTCTGCTGGTAATTGGAAGTCTCATACACTTGTTTGCCCCACCGGTTATAAATAACGAGTGACCAAGGCACAGTACCAAGCCCTGTTACTTGTAGAGCGTCATTCTTCCCATCTCCATTCGGCGTGATGATGTTTGGAACGAATACGCTTTGGCGGCATTCATACAACCGAACGAGGATTGTGTCAGTGGCGCTACAGAAATCGGTAGAAACTCTCACCCAATAACGGCCGGAACGGTCGGGGGTGAACGTGGCCCCAGTAGAGCCGTCCTGCCACCGATACCGGACGCCGGGCAGGGTTGCGTCAAGCATGAAAGGCTGCTCTGGCGTACTGCACAAAGTGGTATCCCGGCCTAAATAGACAGTCGGAGGATCCAGGTAGAAAACCCTTACGGAATCTCGCGTACTGCACCCGGCCCCATTGGTGCCTTCAACCCAGTAAATACCAGGCTGATTTACAATTAAGGCGGAAGTTGTCACTCCATTTTGCCATCGGTAGCGTGTCCCTAGCTCAACCAACCGGGGCTGAAGCATTACCGAGGTCCCCACGCAGAGAACCGTATCAGCGCCTAACCGGACTCGAGGTACAGGTGCTGCCCGTATGCGTAGTGAGTCGCGGGTAGTACAGCCTGCTGCGCTAGTGACATCAACCCAATACCAACCAGTCCGGTCTGTGGTAATGGTAGCAGTAGTGGAACCATCCTGCCACCGGTAAGTGGCACCAACAGTTGTTGCATTCAATGTAAGCCTGCTGCCGGGGCACAGCGAAGTATCACGTCCGATGTTTACCTGCGGTAGAGGGAACACATCTACGTAGCGTCGCAAGGTGGAGATGTAGCCCCCCGGCAGTGACAAGGTAAGACTTACCAAATAACGCCCTGGAGCGGAATAGGTGTGCGTGGGTGCTAATAGGGAGGAGAGATTGCGGGGTCCGGACGCAGGATCCCCAAAATCCCACCTGACTGAATCAGGGGCATAGCTAGCCGGGAAGGCAAACGCAATAGGAGAGTTTTGGCACTTCCCTTTTAGGGTAAAGTGCCATAGGTCGCGCTGCACATAGGAAGGCAAACCTAGGGCAGACCGACGCCCGTTCAGGCTCACGCCTTGGTTTATATAGGCGCATGCCGTACCCAAGCTGTTTGGTTCCGTGATTACGCTCACGGCCTGGACGGTAGTGTTGGTGAGTGCCACGTAAATGCGACCATCCGGGCCGAGCTGTAGGGCACTGGGCGTACTGCCTGCTTGCCCCGGTGCCACCGGAATCGGCACCACCGAGGCACCTATATTGGCCGCAGTGAGGTCGTACTGGAAAAGCGCCCCAAAAAACGGGTCGGTCACGTACAGCCGGGTGCCGTCTGGCGAGAACTCCACCCCGTAGCTGGCGATACGGGCTGGAGGCAGCACCACTGGGTTGCTAATGCGACCAGTGGCCGGATCGAAGTCTAGCAATTCGACGCTGGGAATGCCTTGGGTCTGCTGGGGGTTGACGGTCCCGGCAGCTAGGGCGAGGCGACGTCCGTTCGGCGAGGCCTTAAGTTGGCCGATGGCCTGCACCCGCTGGTGAACAAACCCGTCGCGGCTCAGCACCGGCAAACTCACTACTCCCTGAGCGGTTAGCAGATAGACAAAGCACACGTCAGTATCGCGCTCGTGGCCAATCACCCACAGGTCGCGGCCGTTTGCATGAGGTACAGCAGCCACCCGCTCTGTGGAGGTTGGGTGCAGCAACACGTCGCGGCGGACCACCTCGCCCAATCCGCCCTGCCGGTCCATCTCCACAACAGAATAGCGGAATCCTGCACCTTGGCTTACCTCATCCGGCGAGAACAGATAATATACAGAGCGGCTGCCCGGTTGGGCCACCACTAGGCACTGCGTGGTAGATGTGTTACCCCGCAGACTGGCGCCGCCCGCCATCACTTGGTGCTGCCGGTTCCAGACGGTAACCCCATTGGTATAGAACAGCAGGTTGCCAAGGCTATCTGCCCTGCTGCTGCATCCTTCATCCGAATCAAGAGCCCCGTTGGTCAGAGCCACGGGCTCCCCGGCCCGAAAGTCTAGGCCGGCCTGTCGCCCAAAGTACCATTGCGATGCCTCCAGCTGGGCGTGGGCGCACCAGCTCAGCAAAACGCCTAGTCCCGTAAGCAAGCAGCGCCGCAGACAGGAAACCACTCCATGGGGCAGGGCCAACAACAGCTTTGCGCAGGTCGGAAGCATTAGTTCGTCGGACTGGGATGTTAGCGGCGCTTGACAACAAGCACCACACGCTTATCCTTTTTTGCTACGTCCGTCGTTTTCGGGTAGGGTGTGACTTCCTGCAGCACGATTGTATACTGTCGCCCGTTGGCCTGCACCGCCGTCGAATCGACACTACTGGAGCGCCCTTCCAGTTGCAAGGTTAAGACCTGACCCGTGCCGTTCTGGTCCCGGACGCCAAGCACGGTTTGCACATCACCCGGTTGCAAGCAATTCACTCCCTCAGGGCAGCGGGTGTCCACCACGTCATCGACCGTGACAGTCAGTTCCGGAGTACCCTGATTGGGCAAGGCCGCGCGTTGCTGGTAGCGCAATGTTACCGACTGGTTGAACGCCGCATCGATGCTAGGGGCCACGGCGGCTTCTTTCTTGCATCCGGCTAGACACCAGAGGCTGGCCATCAAAATACAGAGTGATTTCATATGAGCGGGGGTTAATTGAAGCCATTGACCTGGCTTCAAAAGCGTGATTTATTTCCGGTGATAATGGTTGCGTCGCCGGTCTAGCTGGTAACTTATAAGTACCACCACGCATGATTTACGCGGCAGTACTTATAAGTTAACGCGCTTTAGCGAGAAGCCAGCCAATTCCTAACGGCTAATCTGAATGCGTTTTGCCGTCGTACCCGATGTCGTCGCGATGGTTACGATAAAGGAGCCAGCTGGTAGCTGGGACACATCAAGAGAAACCATTCGCTGCCCAGGCGCAACTTGCTGAATGTGGAGTGTTCGACCCAGCATGTCCTTAATGCTGACCGTAGTAGGAGTAGCGGTTGGTACAGCCAGGTCCAAGGTCATGAAGGCGTCAGCCGGATTGGGGAAAACAGCAACCTCTTGGCCGGTCGCCCCGCCACTTGCCGCTTGCTGCTGCCGCTGCTGAACCTGTATTTCACATATCTGCCCCGGCGGGCAATAGGGAGGCTGGGGATTGCATATTAGGGTGCTGAGCGAATAGTAGCGCCAAACGTTGGCTGCCGGATTTGGGTACTGAACGTAAACACTGAGCGTGGCCGCATCAGCATACGAGGGTATCTGGGTTAAAACGGCATAATCCACTTGCCCGATTTGCGAGAAACCGAAAGCTGGGTTATCAACCGACCAGGTCTTCGTGGCTCCCGGTGAGGTTTGCACCCGGTACTCAGCGTATACACTGGACCCATTCTCGACGCAAAACTGCGGGGAGCCAGTGATTTGGGCGGCGCAATTAGGGGATGTACTGCTCCCGACGCCCACGGCTGCCCAAGCGTTAGTAGTGGCAATAACCTCGATCGAGCAGGCCCCGTACAGATCTGTCGCGGCCTGAATGGCTCCGGCACGTGCGTTGGCGTAGTTTGAATTAGACCCCAGATAGCGGGTGAGGTTACGGTAGGCAATACGGGCCGCCTTGTCCTCACCGATTGCGGGAATGTAAACACCGGAGCTAGGTGCTGCCCCTACTGAGAGCAGATAGAACCAGCGATTCTGCACACCACCATTCCGATGCGGTCCACCGCCGAAATCCCAGCCATCTCCTTGATACACCTGTGCTTGTGAGGTGAACGGATCCACCTCGCGAGCGAAAGCGCGCCCCAATCCGGCATTGGCTCCTACCCGCCAGTCGTGGTTATTTGAATTGTTGTAGCGCTCGACCATTTCGCCGAAAATGTCGCCGAACGATTCGTTGAGCGCATCTGCTTCTCCACCGTCCAGACCAGCCGAGGTTTTTACTACCCCGTGAGTGAACTCATGGGCCATGACGTCTGTCTCGGCTAAGCTTCTACCATTTGCGCCATTCCGGTACCAGCGCCCAACCACGATGTAATCGGCATCATTCAGCTGGTAGTAATAGGCATTGTTTTGGAGGTTATTCACTGCCACGCGAATGTCACGGTTGCGATTGGCAGGCCCGTTGCGCCCATATTCGGTTTTAAAGAAGTAGTGGGCAGCTTGAACTCCGTAATGGGCCGTAGCGGCCGACTTTGCTTTAAAATCCCAGTTCCAATTAGTGTTCAGCGCGTTGTTCTCGCTGCCACTGGCCGTAATAAAGTACCCGTTGGCAAACTCGCTGGCCGAAGAGCCTGTGCCATCACTGTATTTAGTGTAGATATAGCCCCCGCGGCAAAAGTCCTGGAGCTTAAAGTTATTTGAGTTGCTATCCCACCAAGTGCCTACATACCGGTTGCCGTTATACCAGGTATCAACTTGATTATCTTGGCAGCTACCATTGCTCATTAACGAGGAAATCCGCAGCAAGCGGCCCGTAATAGCATCGATGTATACCGCCTCGTAAGCTTCCGGATCCAACCGCATGATGTCAAAGCGGTAGGCTAAGCGATGGATAGTACCCTCGGCGTTACCGTCATTGGCTGTTAGGGCATATAGTATTTGCCCCTTCGGATAATTGGTGGCTGAGGAGTCGCGCTTGGAGATGCGTAATTGTTGTTCTTGGCGCAGGTCCTGCCATAGGTATCGCTTGGCTGGAACATTGGCCAATGCCGTCGCAAGCGCCTGGCTCTCCGTCACGGCCGGAACTTGCGGGGAGGGGAGCGTCTGAACCAGTCGCCCGTTAGCGAAAAGTGACTTTTCCGCTTTTCCGTAAATACTGAAGTCTGCTCCTTGGACAGGCCATTTTCCGTGGTACTGAGTGTATCGGTAACGGGTGATGCCCAACTCGTCAGTCAACGCCTCAGTAGCTTGGAGTTCATCCGCTGATCCCAAACCAAGCGCTTCCTTGTGTTTGCCTGCAATCTCTTGGGGCTTTTCCTTTAATGTTTCCTTAAAAAGGATCCAGCCGTCAGCTCTCACCTCCTTTGCTAACTGACTGATTTTCTCTTTTGGATAGGGCGCGGTGACTCCTTTTCTGGCCTGGAACTGCGCCATACTGGAATGCACACTCAGACTTAACAAGCCACCTACCAGCAGGGTAAGTTTCGGGGGTCGGAGTGCAAACAAACGCATTGATAAACAGCATTTGGTAGAAGTAAGCATGAAGGGATTGGGTTAGGGTGAAGAAAGAAATGATGAAGTTTTCAGCAAAATATTTCGACAACCCTGCTACCACTTTGCAACTTGGTATGCAAAAACAGATGTATCAAAACACAAAAAAGCCAGCTCCGCACCTTCCTGGAGAGGAAGGCGACGCGAATGCTGGCAATAGGTGTGCAGGATAAGGGAGCGGAGTAGAGGCTCGAAAGTATTAACTATTTCTATTACAATAACTATTTCATATAAATATTTAACAACTTATTATCCTGCTACCTCATGGCTTGGTGGAGATAAGAGCAATTATGAACTACAGAGACCGCACAATCCGCAAAAGCGATTTTTGGACCAAACTTTTAAGACAGGCCAAAGTCTAGGTGCTGGGAGCGAATGACGTTGAGGATAGCCGGTTGGAGGGCACTGTTCACATTGGTATGGACGGATTGCCTTTACTCGTCGGTATCCTCTCAGCAGCTCTAGCTGCTTACATTAACCAACAGTAAGCTGGCCGACCATGGAATTAGGTGGCGCACTCTGGCTCGGAAAGAAAAGCGGGTCCTGTACAACATTCGCTCAGGTCTGTTGATGAGGCTTTGCGCTTTACTGACGGTCCCAAACCGTGCCGCCGCGCTCCTCGAATCGGATGAGCCCCTCAGCCTTTGTCATGTACAGCGTGACGACCACTCTGGAACCGCTCCCGGCCAGGGAAGTCGTGCCACCCAAAACTGCCGGGTAGGTGCGGCCGGCAAAGGTGGCGGGCGAAAGGGATTGGGTGCCGTCTTCCACTTCCTTAAGGGGCAGACTCACCGACGTGTTTCCAATGTTAAACCGGGATTGAACCCGGGTCGTGTTGCCTGCCACCACTGTATACAGTTGCATGGACTTGTTCTCGCTGTTGCCCGTGGAATCAGTTCGCTGAAGAATATGCGAGGTAAACTCCTGGTTATACGTAGGACAGGGGTTCACGCCTGCGCCGACCCCATCCATTTTGTTCTCGGCCTCGGTCACGCGGTAGCTGCGCACGTAGCCGGTGGTGGCGTTGCGAAACCGCAGCACGGCATCTTTTGGATAAGGCGCCGTCCAGGCCCGCAGGCCGGGGGTTAGCGAATACTGGGGGATGTCGTCGGTGTCGCACACCTTTTTACACCCCGAGGAAACAAGGGCCAAACCAACACACAGGATATAAACGAAGGGAAAACGCATGAACAACATCGGATAAATTAGGGAGAAGATAGAATCACGAAAGATACCTCTTTCGCGCCGCAAACGGGCCGCTCACCGGTTGGGCTTAAAACTTCATGCGCTGAATACGCACGGCGTTGAGGATGGCCAACAGGGCGACTCCGACGTCGGCAAACACCGCTTCCCACATGGTGGCTAGGCCGCCGGCGCCCAGGGCCAGCACCACGGCTTTCACGATAAAGGCCAGCCAGATGTTCTGCCACACCACCGAGTGCGTGGCGCGGGCAATGCGCCGGGCGGTGGCAATCTTGCTGGGGTGGTCGGTTTGAATCACCACGTCGGCGGTTTCAATGGTGGCGTCCGAGCCTAGCCCGCCCATGGCAATGCCCACGTCGGCCAGGGCCACTACCGGCGCATCGTTTACCCCATCGCCCACAAAGGCCAGCTTGCGGCCCGCGTCGAGGTACTGCTGCACGTAGCGGGCTTTGTCTTCGGGCAGCAGCCCGCCGTGGGCCTCGTCGATGCCCAGTTCCTTGGCCACGCGCTGCGTGATGCTGTCCTTGTCGCCGGAGAGCATCACGATTTTGGTGATGCCGTCGGCCCGCAGTTCGCGCACGGTTTGCTCGGCGTCGGCCTTGGGCGCGTCGGCCACAGTCAGGTAGCCGGCGTACTTGCCATCAATGGCGGCCACCACGATGCTGTCAAACACCTGGTCGACTTCAGCTGGGTAAGCCACGATGAACTTGGTGAGCAGCTTGGTGTTGCCGGCCAGCACGTCGCGGCCGTCCACGCGCCCGCGCAGGCCGTGCCCGGAAATCTCCTCGACGTTCTCCACGGGTACTCCCGTGGCCGCCGCCCCCACGTGCAGCACCACGGCTTTGGCAATGGGGTGGGTGGATTTGGTTTCCAGCGCGCCCACCAGCCGCAGCAGTTGGGCCGGGTCCACGCCGGGGGCCGGCTGCACCTGCTGCACCGCAAACACGCCCTGCGTGAGCGTGCCCGTCTTATCCATCACCACGGTGTCAATTTCACGTAGCACGTCCAGGAAGTTGGAGCCTTTTAAGAGGATGCCCGCTTTGGACGCCGCGCCAATGCCGCCGAAGTAGCCCAGCGGAATGCTGATGACCAGCGCGCAGGGGCAGGAAATCACCAGGAACACCAGCGCCCGGTACAGCCAGGTGCGGAACACGTAGTCGTCGACCACGAAGTAGGGCACCAGCACCAGCAGCACGGCCAGGGCTACGACGATGGGCGTGTAGACCTTGGCGAATTTGGTGATGAACTGCTGGGTCTTGGCCTTGCGGCCCACCGCGTCCTGCACCATGGCCAGAATCTTGGCCAGCTTGGTGTCCTGGTAGGTGGCCGTCACCAGCACCTGCGCCAGCGACTCCTGATTTATCATCCCGGCCAGCACCACCTCGCCCATTTGCTTGGTTTGCGGGGCGGACTCGCCGGTGAGCGCCGCCGTGTTGAAGGAGGCCGGACCCTTCACCAGGGTGCCGTCCAGGGCCACTTTCTCGCCGGGCTTCACCTCGATGGTGTCGCCCAGCTGCACCTGCTTGGGGTCGAGCACCAGCGACTGGCCGCCGCGGAGCACCGTGACTTCCGTGGCCTGAATTTCGAGCAAGGCGCGGATGCTGCGCTTGGCGCGGTTCACGGCTGCGTCCTGGAACAGCTCCCCCACGGTGTAGAACAGCATCACGGCCACGCCCTCCGGGTACTCCCCGATGGCAAAGGCCCCGAGCGTGGCAATGCTCATGAGCAGAAACTCATTGAACACGTTGCCGCTGGGAATACTGAGGACGGCGGCTTTCAGCACTTTCCAGCCCACCAGCAGAAAGGCCACTCCGTACCAGGCCAGGCGCACGTAGGAAGTAAACCAGGCCACGTCGTAGTAGTCGAGGGCCAGGCCGCCCAGCAGCAGCGCCAGGCTCATGCCGGGCCAGAGGTAGGGGTTTGCCCCCACCTGCCCGTGGTCATGGTCGTCGCCGCTGGCGTGGTCGTGGCCGGCGTGCTCGTCGGCAGCCTTGCCGGCCAGGTCCACTACCTTTTTGCCGGCGGGGTGGTCATGTCCGGCGTGGTCGTGACCCGGCACGTCGTGCCCTTCGGGCTCGGCGGCGGCTTCGGGCGTGAGTTGCTCGCGGCTGAGGGCGCCGACGTTTTCGAGCTTCACCTGCTTGGCGGTGTTGAGCTCTTCGTCGGTATTGGAGGAGGTTGGGTCAGGCATAGGAAAAGGAACGTCATGTTAAAAAATGGGGCAGCGGCCAGCCGGCAGCTACCAGTCCACGAAAAAGCCGGCCACGCCCACCAGCACGAGCACCGCGCCGGTCAGGCGCCGCTCGTGGTGAGCGAGTCCGTCCACGTTGAGGCGGCCCAGGCTGCGGTGGGCCAGGGCCACCAGCGCGCACATGGCCGACACGGACGCCAGCAGGTACAAGCTCATGAGCAGGGCCAGGGCCGCCGAGCCGTGGGTGCCGGCGGCAAGAAAAAAGGTCTGAATCTCCAGGCAGGGGGCCAGGAACATGGTCGCCGCCAGCCCCAGCACCACCCGCCGGCGCGGCGTCCGGCGGCTGAGCGGCCGCGGGTCGGGGTGAGCGTGGCCGGGGCCGGAAAAGGAGTAGAGCAGGCCAATGACGATGAGCAGCAGTGGCGCTACCCAGCCGGCGAACTGCTCGAAGCGGGCCGAGAGGCGCCACCCGAGCAGGCCCAGGGCCAGCCCAATGCCCACGGTGCTCAGCACGTGGGCGAGGCCAGCCACCAGCGTCACCCCCACCGCCCGCCGCAACGGCCAGCCCTCCGCCCGTGCCACGGCCAGCACCGGGGCCCAGTGGTTGGGAATGGCGGCGTGGAGCAGGCTTAGCACAAGGGCACCGGTGAGGAGTTCAAGCATGGGAAGCGGGTCAGGGAAAGCGCACCGCCGGTTACGAGGACAAACCTCGGGAGCCGGACGATGCAATGCTATTGCATTGTTTGGGCGGGGGTTGGCGAGTTGCCCGCGCAGCGCGGGCAGAGGCCCTTCATCACGAGGCTGGTTTCCTGCACCTGGTAAGCGCCGGGCAGGGCAATGGCCGGGACGGGCACGGCGGGCAGGCAGCTGGTTTCCCGGCATTTAGTGCAGAAGAAATGCACGTGCAAATCCTGGTGCTGCTCGGGTGTGCAGCCGGGCTCGCACAGGGCGAACTTGACGGCGCCGCTGCCGTCCTCGATGCGGTGCACCAGGCCCTTGTCGGTAAAGGTTTTCAGGGTGCGGTGCACCGTGATGCGGTCAGCATGCTTGAGCAGTTCCTCCACGTCGGTCAGGCTCAGCGCTGCCGACTGTTTCATCAGCACGTCGAGCACCAGCAGGCGCATGGCCGTGGGCGCAATCTGCTTCGCAATCAAGGTGTCTTCGAGGGGATGGGCCATCATTATTCTTCCTCTTCCGCGTTTTTCATCTTGGCCAGCAGCGAGTAGGCGCCGTCCGTGACGAAGGTGGTGGTGGCTGGTACCCCTTCCGGCAGGGTGACTTCGGTGAAGTTGTCCTCGCTGCGGCCCAGGGTGACGGGCACTAGGCGGTAGCGCCCGGGGGCTTCCACGGCGAAGGCGTAGTTCTTGCCTTCAAAGCGCACCAGGGCCGCGTCGGGCAGGGTGGGCGCCTGCGTGCGGCCGGTTTCAATCATGGCCCGGACGTAGAGGCCGGGCAGCAGCATGGGGTCGTTTTCCTGGTCCAAATGGCCGTGCACGCGCACGGTGCGGTCCTCGCCGATGGCCTTGCCCACCAGATAGACGCGGGCCGTGCGTTCGCGCCGGGAGCCGGTGGAGTCACTGGCCAGCGTGAAGCGAATCAATTGGTCTTTCTGCACCCGGGCCACGTCGCGCTCAAACACGGTAAGTTCGACATGGAGGTGCTCGGGGTCCACGATTTCAAACATGGCGTCGGTGGCCGTCACGGCCTGCCCCACGGTCACGTTGACGGTGCGCACGAAGCCGGCCCGCGGGGCGCGGATGCTGGCCGTGGTCACGATGCGCCCGCCCACGGGCAAGCCCGCCAGCCGCAGCCGGGCGGCTTGGGCAGAAGTTTGCACCTGCAGGGCTCGGTAGTCGGCCTGGGCACGCTGGTAATTTTTCTGGGGGGCCACCTCCTGCTCGTAGAGCTCCTTTTGGCGGGCCAGCTCGGTGCGGGCGTAGTCGAGGCGGGCGCGGGTTTCGAGGTAGTCCTGCTGCAGGGCCACGAACTCGGGGTTGCGGATGGTGGCCAGCACCTCGCCCTTGCGGACGCGGGCGCCCTGCAGCAATTCGGTGTTCTCCACGAAGCCCCCTAACGGGGCCGTGATGCGCACGGTGCTTTCCGGCGGCACGTCCAGGGTGCCCGTCACGGCCAATCCCGCGCCCATGGGCCGGTCGGTCAGGCGGGCGGTTTTTAGGCCCACAGCCTGCTGTTCGGCCGCCGAGAGCGTAACGACGTCGGACGCTTCTTCGCTCTCCGCCTCACGGGCTTCACCGCCGGCTCCTTTGACTTCGGTGGCGGACTCCGCGTCAGCGCTTTCTTTCTTATCGGCACTGCAGCCTACCTGAAAAGTCAGGGCCACAAGTAGTACCAGGGATGCAATCTTATTCATGGTAATTCAAGTCAGGGAGATGGAGAACACCTTACTGGGCCGCGGTGCCGAGCAGGTAGTCCAGGTCAATAGCGGTTTGGTTGTGCTGGAGCACGGCGTCGAGGTAGGCCGTGCGCACGCTCAGGGCGCGCTCCAGGTTGAGCAGCAGCTCGGAGTAGGTGGTTTCGCCGGCCTTGTAGGCCCGCTGGCTCAGGCGCACGATGACGGCGGCCTGGGGCAGGCCGGTTTGCTCGTAGAACTGCACCCGCCGCTGCTGCTCCTGCAGGCGCAGGCGCAGCTCATCCAACTGGGCGGCGGCTTCGGCCTGGTAGCGCTGGTAGGTGGTCGTGGCCACTTGCTCCTGCAGCTTGGCGGCCTGCACGCGGGCTTTCTGCGGCCCGCGCAGCAGCGGGATAGCCAGGCCGGCCTGCACGCTCTGGAACCGGTCGCCGGTGCCGTACGTCGAGGTTTGCCCATCTATCTCATAAGTGCCCCGCAGCGACTGATTGGTGTAACCCACCGTTACCTGCGGCAAGCCCTGGGCCTGTTCCACGCGGGTTTCCGCCCGGCGCTCGGCAACCTGCTGTTGGAGAACCCGCGCTTGGGGCGTGGCGGCCAACGCCGCTGTATCCGCAGAAGCCACCGGGGCGGGCAACAGGCGCAGGATGCTATCGGCAATGGCCACCGGCTGAGTGGTCTGCAATAGGGCCTGCAGCTGGCGCCGGGCAATGGTGTAGTCGGCCCGGGCCTGGGCGAGCTGGTTCTGGGTTTCGCCTTGCTGAATCAGGGCGTTGGCCGGCTCCAGGCGGGCCACTTCGCCGGTCTTGAAGCGCAGCTGGGCCGCGCGCAGGAACTCGGTGTAGATGCTGTCCTGCCCGCGCAGCGTGCGCAGTCGGTGGCGGGCGTGCACCGCCCGCTCGTAGCTCAGGCGCACCTGCCGGCGCACCTCGGCCTGGACCTGGGCCAGCTGCTGCTCCTGGCCCCCAATGCGGGCCTGGCTCAATCCCGCCTGGGCTCGGTAGTAGCCGGGCAGGGCCAGCGACTGGCCGATGCTCAGCACGTTGTCGGAGAGTGGGGAATTGACCTGGCCGTACGTGCCCAGGATGGTCGTGCGGCCCACGTCAAAGGAGGTACGCCGCAGGGCCTGCTGGGCTTCCAGGGAGCGTTGGGCAGCCTGCACCGTGCCATTTGCCTGCAGGGCTTGGCCCACGGCCTGGGTGGAGGTTATCGGACCTTGGGCCCGGGCCGGTAATGCGGCAAGCAAGGTGCCGAGCACGAGCAGCACCACCGAAACCGGCATTGCCGAGACAGGACGGGGCTTTTCTTCGCCCTTTTGTTCCGATTTGCGCTCGGATAGGGCGTAGAGCACCGGCAGCACCAGCAGGGTCAGCAGCGTGGCTGTGACTAGCCCGCCAATGACGACGGTGGCCAGGGGACGCTGCACTTCGGCACCCGCCGACTGCGACAGGGCCATGGGCAGAAAGCCCAGCGAGGCGACGGTGGCCGTCATCAGCACCGGCCGCAGGCGTACCTGCGTGCCTTCCAGGATGCGCTGGTAGACGTCCGTTTGGCCTTCCTCCTTGAGCTGGTTGAAGTAGCCGATGAGCACGATGCCGTTGAGCACGGCGACGCCGAACAGGGCAATGAAGCCCACGCCGGCCGAGATGCTAAACGGCATGCCCCGCAGCCACAACGCCAGCACCCCGCCGATGGCCGACAGTGGAATGGCCGTGAAAATGAGCACCGACTGCTTAAGCGACTTAAACGTGAAGAACAAGAGCACGAAAATGAGCAGCAGGGCCACCGGCACGGCGATGCTCAGGCGCTCGGAGGCCTGCCGCAGGTTTTCGAACTGCCCGCCATAGGTCGTGTAGTAGCCTGGAGCGAACTTCAATTGCTGGTCGACTTTGCCCTGCAGCTCGGTGACGACGGATTCCACGTCACGACCGCGCACGTTAAAGGCCACCGTGATGCGGCGCTTGGCGTCGTCGCGCTGAATCTGGTTGGGGCCCTCCTGCAGGTCCACTGAGGCCACTTGCTCCAGGGGAATTTGTTCGCCGCCGGGCGTGGCCACCAGCAGCTGCCGCACGTTGCCGATGTTCTGGCGCAGCTCGGGGGCCAGGCGGAGCACCACGTCGAAGCGGCGCTCCTGCTCGAAGAGCTGGCCGGCGGTCTGGCCGGCGAAGGCGGTTTGCACGGTGCGATTCACGTCCTCGGCGTTGAGGCCGAAGCGGGCCAGGCGGTTGCGGTCGAGCTTGACCACGATTTGGGGCAGGCCGGTAACCTGCTCCACGTACACGTCTTCGGCGCCCTCAACTTGGCGCACCAGGCGGGCGGCCCGCTCGGCGTAGGAGGAGAGTTGCTGTAGGTCTTCGCCGTAAATCTTAAGCACGACGTCCTGCTTGGCGCCGGAAATCAGCTCGTTGAAGCGCATTTGGATGGGCTGCTGGAAGCCGAAGGTGACGCCGGGAATCACGCTCAACGCTTCGGCCATCTTCTCCGCCAACTCTTCCTGGGTACTCGCGGAAGTCCATTTGTCTTTGTCCTTTTCCAGAATAATCATGAGGTCCCCGGCTTCCACCGGCATGGGGTCGGTGGGAATCTCGGCCGCGCCGATTTTGGCTACCACCTCCTTGACTTCGGGAAACTGCTTTTTGAGAATGGCTCCCGCCTGCAGGCTGCGGTCCACGGTATAGCTCAGCGAGGAACCCGTGAGCGTACGCAGTTCGACCGCAAAATCTCCTTCCGAAAGCTGGGGAATGAACTCGCCACCCAGGGTGCGGAACAACAGCAGCGAGCCCACGAAGAGGGCAACGGCCGAGGTGAGCACCACGGCCTTGCGGCGCAGGGCCCATTCCAGCACCGGGCGGTAGCGGGCTTCGAGCCAGCTCATCATCCGGTCGGAGAAGTTGCGCTTCACCTCCGTCGAGCGGCTCAGGGCCAGCGCCGACATCATGGGCACGTAGGTCAGGCTCAGGATAAAGGCGCCGATGATGGCAAAAGCCACGGTCTGGGCCATGGGCCGGAACATCTTGCCCTCGATGCCGACCAGGGCCAGCAGCGGCAGGTACACGATGAGGATGATGATTTCCCCGAACGCGGCCGAAGAGCGGATTTTGCTGGCCGCGTGGTAGGTTTCCTCGTTCATCTGGTCGGTGCTCAGGCGGTTGCCGGCTACCCGCAGCTGCCCGCCGTGCAGCCGGTGTACGATGGCTTCGACGATGATGACGGCCCCATCTACCACCAGGCCAAAGTCGATGGCCCCGAGCGAGAGCAGGTTGCCCGACACGCCGAACAGGCGCATCATGGCGATGGCGAAGAGCATGGCCAACGGGATGACGGAAGCCACGACCAGTCCAGCCCGCCAGTTGCCCAGGAACAGGATGAGCACGAAGAGCACAATCAGGGCGCCCTCAATCAGGTTGGTTTTCACCGTGCCGATGGCCCGGCCCACCAGCTCGGAGCGGTCGAGGTACACGTCGATGGCCACGCCCTCAGGCAGGGATTTCTCGACCGTCAGCATGCGGGTTTTCACGTCCTTGATGACATCGTTGGCGTTGGCCCCCTTGAGCATGAGCACGATGCCGCCGGTTACTTCGCCTTCCCCGTTGCGGGTCATGGCCCCGTAGCGCACGGCCGAGCCCAGGCGCACGTCGGCCACGTCGCGCACGAGCACCGGCATGCCGCCGGCAGTGTTGCGCACCACGATGTTGCCCAGGTCGGCCGCGTTTTCGGCCAGGCCTTCGGTGCGGATGAAGTAGGCGGTGGGCTTTTGGTCGAGGTAGGCACCCCCGGCGTTCTGGTTGTTGCGTGACACGGCCTGGTAGACCTGCTCGGTGGTGACGTTCAGCGAGCGCAGGCGGGTGGGGTCCAGCCGGATTTCGAACTGCTTGAGCTGACCGCCGAAGCTGGCCACGTCGGCCACGCCGGGCGTGCCCAGCAGCTGGCGGCGCACTATCCAGTCCTGAATGGTGCGCAGCTCGCGGGCGTCGTACTTCTTCTCGTAGCCAGGCTTGGCGCGCACCAGGTACTGGTACACCTCGCCCAGGCCGGTGCTGACAGGGGCCATTTCCGGCCGGCCGATGCTGGCCGGAATCTGGCTTTCCGCTTCGCGCAGCCGCTCACCGACCTGCTGGCGGGCCCAGTAGATGTCAATTTTGTCCTCGAAGACGATGGTGACCACCGAGAGGCCAAAGCGGGAAAAGGAGCGCACTTCCTCGCGGCCGGGGATGGTAGCCAGGCTCTGCTCGACGGGGAAAGAAACGAGGCGCTCGATGTCGCTGGCGGCTAATGACGGGGCCACCGTGTAGACGACAATCTGGTTGGTGGTGATGTCGGGCACCGCGTCAATCGGCAGCCGGCTCAACGAGTAGCCGCCCCAGGCCACCAGGGCCAGGGTCAGAATCCCGATGATGAGCTTGTTGTGAATGGAAAAATGAATCAGCCGGTCGAACATCCGTGGCGATGGGGTTAAGTCTAACGCTTCCGAAAAACACCCTGCGGCCCGGCGGCTTCGGCTGCGAAGAGCGGAAGCGGGCTGGACGGAATGACTTATGGCAAAACGCAATGCGCCCGGCGGCCCGGTGACCCGACTGCACGCGGCAGCAGGCGACCCGGGCGGGAAGTCAGCAGGAAATAGGGGAGGGGTTAGGCTCTGGGCGGTTGCCAGATGGTGCCCAAGGCCCGCGTGGGGGCCGCCACGACCAGCGGGCCGTGCTGGGGGCTGCTGCCCCATTCCACCGCGAGAGGGTAGTCCCCCACGGGAGGCTGAGTTAAACCGATGACGACGCCCCCGCAGCAGTGGCACTGGCAGAGCGGCGAGCACCAGTCGCCCAGGGCGTCGGTGCCGCAGTCGGCGTGCCAGGCCGCGGCGACGGTGGTGGTTTGCTGTTGGTCCTGGCACACCGCTACCTCGTCCGTGCACGTCATGGTCGACAGGCAGGCGAAGTAAAAGGCGAAAAATAGGGACAGCAGACGCATCGGGGCAAAGGTAGCGACAATGGGAAATTGTCAGGTACGGCTTTTACCAGTTCATGCAGGCAAAGGTTCCTGAAACAACAAAAGTCTCACAGTCTTAGCGAAGACCCTGCATTTTTAAAAAAAGGCCACCGGGGTTCTTCGTCGCCTTGATTTTATCCGTCTTCAGCTTGTAGATAAAGGCAAATAAGGCATCCACGTGCTTGGGCGACTGCAGAATGTCTTGCACCAGCTTGGGCTCCTGAACGCCCAAGGTTTCGAGGTGCTTGCGGGCCAGCTGCACCTTGGCATCATCGGCCTCCAGTTCGAAGGGGATGGGCAACTGCTGGGGCACTTGGGTGTTGACGTAGAACTTGATGCTCTGGAAGGAGCGGCCTTTCTTGAGCAGCTCGTACTTGATGCGCAGGTCAGTGTGCTCGTTTATCTGCGTGGTGGCCACGTCGAGCACGTACTTCTGCAGCGAGGAAATCTGGGCGTACTGCTCGGGCTCTTTACCTGCGGGGTCCTTGAGCTTGAGCATGCCCTTAAACTCATCCAGCGAGTAGGTCTTGGTTTCGCCGATGTCCTTCCACTGCGAGGCCAGCTGGTAGATGCGCTTAGCGTACTTGCTGCTCAGGCTAAAGGCAGCCTGTAGGCGGTAAGACGTGAAGTTACTCTTCAGGTCTATCAGGAAGGGCCGCATGCGCTCGGATATCTCCAGCTCAATGGTGCCCTCGCCCTTGCGGTACAGGGCCGAGGCCAGCAGACTCACTTGCAGCAAGGTTTTGCCCGTCTCGATGTGGTAGACCCGGCTGTTGAGGTTCTCAGTGGATTCGAGCAGCTGCTTGTAGTTCCAGGTCCGACCCGTCAGCTCCATCAGCTCCTGCACCCGGATTTCATAGATGGTGCCGGACTTGTCCTGCTTGGTGAGCTTGGAGAGCAGCGAAAAGACGATGTCCATCTCGCAGGCACTCATCTCGTAGCGCGCCGTCGTCAGCGCGTTGTGCTGCCGAATTTCTATCGGGACGGTGGATTCGGGCGCGGCCATACGCAGCTACTGTGGTGATACAAAGCAAACATACGGCTTAAATCGGAAACTAATAGAGCCAAATTGTACTACTCCCCAAAAACTGGACAGTTTAGACGGGGGTGGTTAAGCAAATGACGTTAGGGTTGAAGGTAGGGGTTTGGGCGTAGATCGTAGCCGGGGTCAGGCCTTTCAGGGCCTGATGGGGGCGGTGGTGGTTGTAATAGGTGAAGTAGGCTTGCAACTGCTGGTAGAGATGCTGCCCGTCGTCAGCTGGGTTGAGGTAAACGCACTCCCATTTGACCGAGCGCCAGAGCCGCTCGACGAAGGCGTTGTCCGTGGCGCGTCCCCGCCCGTCGCGGCTGATTTGGCAGCCGGCGGCGAGCAGTGCGTGCTCGAAGGCCGTGCTGGTGAACTGGCTTCCTTGGTCTGAGTTGAAGATGTAGGGTGCCGGCTGCTGGCGTAGCGCGTCAGCCAGGGCCGTGAGACAAAAGCCTACGTCCAGTGTGTTGCTCAGTTCCCAGCTGAGCACGTAGCGCGAGTGCCAGTCCAGGACAGCCACTAGGTAGAGGAAACCGCGGGCCATGGGGATGTAGGTAATATCCGTGCTCCACACCTCATTGGGGGCCGTAATCACCCGCTCGCGCAACAGATACGGGTAGCGCGTCACGCCTTCGCCCGGCGTGGAGAGACGCGGCTTGGGATAGACTGCCTGCAGGCCCATCAGGCGCAGCAAGCGGCGCACGCGCTTTTCGTTGACGGGGTAGCCGTGCAGGCGCAAATAATCGCGCATGCCCAGCACGCCCTTGAAGCAGTGGCGGGTGTATTCCTCATCCAGCAGACGCATGAGTTGCAGGTTCAGCGCCGTTTCGCCTTGCGGGCGGTAGTAATAGCTGCTGCGCGCCAGGCCCACGGCTTGGCAGCGGGCCACCACGCTCCCCTCGGCGCTGGCCTGCACCAACGCCCGCTGCTCAGCCACACTCACGGCCGCTGCATTTTTTTTAGCAGCTGGTTTTCCATCTGCAGCTTGCCGATGGCCGCGTACAACGGCTCGATATCGGGGGCGGCTGGCACCGCAGCGGCGGGCTCGGCAAAGACCTGCGCCGCCTGCTCGCGCAACTGCTGCTTCCAGCGTGTGATCTGGCTGACGGAAAGCTGGTAACGGGCGGCCAGTTCGGCCAGCGGCTGGCGCTCGGTCAGAGCGGCTAAGGCGACTTCGGCCTTGAACTCGGCCGTGAAGCGGCGACGGGTGCGTTTTGGGTTCATACATGGGCTAAGCTAGCCCATCTAAACTGTCCAACTTTTAGGGAGTACTACAAATCCTGAATCTATGAGTAAGCGGAAAGGCGGCAGCTTGGCTGGCTTATAAAAGCTATTAGTTAGACTTATGAAACCTATTAGTTAGCCCGCCGCGAGTTTTTGGCGAGGCTTATAAAAGCTATTAGTTAGACTTATAAAAGCTATTAGTTCGCGGCCCGCCAGCATAGCGTCTCAGAAACCATGAACCACCAGCGGCTTATAAAATCTATTAGTTCGCGAACAGTAGGGCTTATGATAGCCCCACGAATTGACTCTATTAGTTAGCTTATCAAACCTATTAGTTTGGCTTATGAAACCTATTAGTCAGCTTATGAAACCTATTACTCCACTTATAAGACCTATTAGTTGGCTTATAAAACCTATTACTAAAGCCGCTTAAGCTACTGAGGTACAAAAAGTTGCGAGCCCTGCAAATACCTTAAATACTTAAAATACTCACAAGCTTGTTGAAGCTGGAGTACAAAAGCTTATAAAGTGGTGGTTTAGGGCGATGCCCGAACGAAAACAACAAAAAAGGGAGTCTAAACAAGCACAAAATGGGATTGCACTTTTTAAAGAATTTTTTACCTTTTTCTACTATTTAGAACATCTCTGTATACCTCAAAGGTAACTGTAATACTACGCTCAAAGCTAGCACAAGCCTCATTAATAGATTTTATAAGTCTCACAAGAGGCTCTCAGCAGCTTCTTCAGCAACACCGGAAACAGCCCAGGGAGGAGCAGTTGAGCATAATAGCACCACCAACAGCACCCTCTGGGCTTATAAAACCTATTTTTTAGCGGGGTTGGCAGCCTACAGTTCAGCTGAGCCGGTGAGTGAACTAATAGGTTTTATAAGCCATAATGCGGGGTAGCACCATTTGGCAGCAGGTTGTGGAATGCTACCGGATGGCACAGCGAAGCATTGCTAGTTTCCTTGATTGCAACGGAGCGGCAGCAAGCGTATCAGGACTAACAAATGGCTTCTGCGTACCCCTGAAGGGCAGTGGGACGTAGGCAGAACCGCTCGGACTAGTTTTCTTTGCGCCAAATGCACCTCACGGGTACCGTCCTGACTGACCTTAACAGTTACTCCTGAGCCCAGCATGGCGTAGCCAGGAAAAAGATACACCACACATGACTGAAGAAGTAACCCGCCAGACCGACGTTGCCCCGCTGCCATTCCCAGACCTGAGTTTGACCGTTTCCTATGCTGATGCGCTGCTCTATGCCCAAGCAAGGTTAAAAATGCTGGGCAGTGGGGAGTTGAAGCCGTTTTGTGAAACGCACCAGCTCACCTACACCAACATCGTCAACCTGAAAAATGGCAAGCTTAAGCGCGAGGAGCCTCGCCTAGTGCAGCGTGTGCTCGGTAGCTTGGGCCTACCTGCGCAGCAGTTACGCTTTCCCCTATCAAGTAAGACTACGTGGTTTGTGTTGCCGGATACTGAGGCACTTGCTTCTTTTCAGGGACAGTTGCAGTTCCTCACGACCCCGGAGGCTGAGGTATAGTTAATTGATTATTAAGAGGGTGGGGTAGCAACATCAAAAATCACTGAGGCGGGCAATCGCCAGAGCTAGCGAAATTGGCGACTACCAGACCAACCACTTCGTGCAGACTAGGCATAGATAGCCCGAAGCTTCTGTTCTAGTTGGGTTGGAATAGTATAGCCAGTAGCCGAAACGTGCTTTAAGGCTTCAAACGGCTTGTACTTGCTGCGACTTGGGATGAAGGCAATTTCTTCCTCAATGTCGTTGTCGAATAAAATCGAGGTGCCATACGTGGCGTCAATTTTGTCCTCAATTAACTGAGATGAAGCGGTGGCACCCTCCAACTGCGCGGGCGTCTTGTGGGCTTGGTGGTCTTTATCATACACCACCACATACTTTATTTTAAAGCAGTTGAATAAGTGGATGTACAGCGGGATTCCCTCTTTGCCCGACGCCTCGATAAAGCTGTATTCGTGCTTGAAGATGTTTAGGCTCTTGGCTAGAAATGGAATGACAGCCTTGTCGGTGGGCCCTTCCACAATAACCACCTTCTTGGCAAAAAAAGACTCGCTGCGTTCTGGGTTTATCAGCAGCTGTAAGCCGAATAGCTTACGGGCGTCCTCTTCGTGGTAAAGGTCATCATTGCATTGCACAATGGTGGTGCCCTCTTCAAAGTCGTTTTTATGGACGATGACGATGGATTTGTGGTCTTCTAAGTTCACAAACGAACTGGAGTGCGTCGTGAGAAACACCTGGTTGTCGGCTTGCGACAACTCCTTGAGCGACGTGAACAGCTCCCGCTGCGCCTGCGGATGCAAAAAGAGCTCGGGCTCCTCAAAAATGAAGTACGTCGAATGCGAAGCGCCCCGCTTCGGGCCATCTTCACCGGCATCGGCCCGGCGCTTTTCGCGCTCCTCCTTCATGATAACCGCCCAGGCTTTGATGAGGGCAAAGACCAAGGAGCGCTGTAAGCCATTGCCTTTGCGGTCGATGTCCGTCTTTTTACCGTCAAACACCATTACGGACGTTTCCAGCTTTACGGCGTCTTCAACATGGGGGGCCGTAAACTCGATTTCCAACTTGGACTTCCACGCTTCCATTTGCGCTCCAATCAATTCCTCTAATCGGGTTAGCTCTTCTGGCCGTTCGGTATTAGGAGAGCCGTCCGGATTGGTTCGATTCATGGAGCTCACCAGTGCTGCCAAGGCCGCGCTGGCCTGCCGGTACAAAGGGTTCGTTTCCGATATTTTGGTCGCGACCCGAGAATAGAGCTTGTTGAACATGGAGCTGCCTTTCACGGCCAGTTCACTTGCCGCTACCGTCACAGCCGGGATGTAAAGAATTTCGCCAAACATGCTTTGGCCAATGCCCCGGGCACCAAAAAATGGGGTTGTTTCCAATTGGTACTCCATTGGAATCGCAGCACGGTTAGCTTCTATGTGAGCAGCCAAATACGATTTGAGCTGGTCCTGCGTAATCCGGCCGGCTGGTAATTGGTCAGCAAAGGGCAGTTCGCTGCGCTTTTCGGCGGTGGTGAAGCCGCTCATGGCATCTTCTCGCAAATTCACGTCCCGAGGGAGTTCGAGATAGCCGTATAAATCCGCCGCGCTACCCTTTTGCGCCACTTTGCGGACCTTGATTTCGCCTGAGGCGGTTACGTATTTCTGAAACTGATTTTGGTCGAATTCATCCAGGCAACAGAAGGTGATTTCGACATACAGCTCGGTGTCGCAATCGTTAAAATCATGCTCTGTATGCTTGATTTCCCCGAAAAAGAACAGCAAAGCATTCAGGATATTGGACTTGCCGTTGTTGTTCTGACCAATGAAGATGGCTAAATCCTGCAGCTCAAGTTGTAAGCTCTTAATGGAGCGCCAATTGCTGATTTCTAAACTTTTAATTTTCATTACTACCGCACCTGAAGAGTGGAGTAGTTGTCCCGTACGTGGTCGTTGAAATAGGCCCCGTGGGAACGGGCGTCCATCAAGGCTTCGTAAATGGATTCTGGAACCCGACTATATTGATAAACACTGCCTGATTGGAATTCTACTTCCAGTGTCTGGGAGTTGACTTCGTAGCCGATGGAAGAAATGTTGCTGGAGCGTACACGTGCTCTTTCCATAGGGGAGAGGATATTTAACAAGGCACTTGAAGTTTAACTTAGAGCCTTAAGGGGGCCAAAGTACAGCAAATGCTTAGGTTCACTGTCCTAACCTTGCAAGTGGTGCCTGATAGTGCTGATTTTCAACGGTTCTAATTACTTGCCTTTGTCATCAGGATGCATCATTTACACCTAATCTGTCCACCCAAAAGCCTTGCTGTTGCCATTGCTGACAGAAATAGGTCGCGCTTATCGGAAAGGACCTATTTTGCATCGTGCTTTATACCGACTTCGAAACCCGCTGGCTAAAATCAGGCGGAGCGGAGCGGGCCAACTACGGCCTGTTTCTCCAGGATTTATGTGACTTACTCGGCGTTCCGCGCCCGGACCCAACCACCGATAACCCCGCCCAGGATGCGTACGTGCTGGAGCGGGCTGTGACGTTCGAGGACGGGGGCGGCAAGCAGACCACCGGCCGGATTGACTTGTACAAGCGCGGCTGCTTCGTACTTGAAACCAAGCAGGGCACCACTACCCCCGACGAGCAGGCCGCCGCC
The DNA here is from genome assembly GCF_900142395.1 of Hymenobacter psychrotolerans DSM 18569. Lineage (GTDB taxonomy): Bacteria > Bacteroidota > Bacteroidia > Cytophagales > Hymenobacteraceae > Hymenobacter > Hymenobacter psychrotolerans. Next base: position 25,197 of record NZ_FRAS01000027.1, read on the forward strand.
GAGAAAGCTCAGCTCGGCTTGCCGGCCGAGAAGCGCCGCAAGGGCCACGCGGTGCGCGGCACGGCCAAATGGGAGCAGATGATGAAGGCCGCTCAGGAGCAGGCCTTGCGCTACGTGCGGGCCCTGCCGGCCTCGGAACCACGCCCGCCGTTTGTGGTCGTGGTGGACGTGGGGCACTGCTTTGATGTGTACAGCAACTTTGCCGGTGTGGGGGATACATACGTGCCCTTTCCCGATGCCGCGCATTCCCGCTTCTACCTGCCGGCACTGACCAAGCCTGAGCTACGAGAGCAGCTGCACTTGCTCTTTACCGACCCGCAGCAGCTCGACCCCAGCCGCCGCGCCGCGCGGGTCACGCGCCAGCTCGCCGGTTACCTGGCCGGATTGAGCACCCAGCTGGAAAAGGCCGGGCACCCGTCCGACGTGGTGGCCCAGTTCCTGATGCGCTGCCTGTTCACCATGTTTGCCGAGGACGTGCAGTTGATTCCGGCTGATTCCTTTAAGGGGCTGCTGGCCACATACGCGGAAACGGAAGAATCGCGGGGCTATCTGCCCGACGCGCTGCAAGGCTTATGGGCCGTGATGGACAAGGGCGGCTTTTCGCCCGAGCTGCGCACCAAGCTCCGGCGTTTCAACGGCCAGCTGTTCAACGAGGCGAAGGCCTTGCCTTTGAACGGTGACCAGATAAAACTGCTGGAACTGGCCGCCGCTGCTAATTGGACGGAAGTAGAGCCAGCCATCTTCGGTACCCTGCTCGAACGGGCTCTGGACCCGACCGAACGCCACAGCCTGGGCGCTCACTATACGCCCCGGCGTTACGTCGAGCGGTTGGTGCTGCCGACAGTGATTGAGCCGCTCCGCCGCGAGTGGGCGGCCGCGCAAGCCGCCAGCGCCACCCGCCTGGACGAAGGCAAGGGCAAAAAGGCGGTTGACGCGGCCCGCGAGGAGCTGCTGAAATTCTTGCGCCGGCTGACAGCGGTGAAGGTGCTGGACCCGGCCTGCGGCTCCGGCAACTTGGGGTAGCGCAAGAGTAAGAACAGAAATTCCCGTTAGGAGAGTTGGGCGAGTTGTTCCTCCAAGCTGGTTGGGTCGCGTAGCGGCCGCAGCTGTCCGGCGGCAATGCCTTCAGGCAAACTAAAATCGTAGCGGCCCAGCATGTTGATGTGCTCGTGCAGCAAGGGCGAGAGGCGTGCCACGTCGCCCGGCTCCGGCGGTCCGTCCACGGCTTGGTGGTGTTCCAGCGCTTGCTGCAGATAGCGGGTGTTCCACAACACCAAGGCGTTGACGACCAGGCCCAAGGCCCCGAGTTGGTCTTCCATGCCCTCGCGGTAGCGCTGGCGCAGCTCGCCTTTCTTGCCGTGGAACACGGCCCGGGCCACGGCGTGTCGCCCCTCGCCCCGGTTGAGCTGGACCAGGATGCGCCGGCGGTAGGCCTCGTCCTGCACGTAGGCCAGCAGGTACAGGGTTTTCTCCACCCGCCCGACTTCGGCCACAGCCCGCCCCAGCCCGGAGAGGGTACCGGCCCGTTGCAGGGTGCGCATCACGGCCGTGGCCTTGACCTTGCCGAGTTTGAGCGAGCCGGCCAGCCGCAGCATGTCGTCCCAGTGCTCGGCGATGAGCCGGGCATTGACCACGTGGCGGCTCAGCGCGTTGAGCGGCCCGTAATCCGCCTCTTTTTCCAGGCGCCAGAAGCGCTGGTCCGGCAGGTCGGCCAGGCGGGGGCTGAAGCGGTAGCCCAGCAGCGAGAACAAGCCGAACACCACGTCGCTGTAGCCGTGGGTATCGGCCATGATTTCCCGCGGGTCCAGGCTGGTTTGTTGTTCCAGCAGCCCGGCCAGGATGAAGAGCGAGTCGCGCAGGGTGCCAGGAATGACGATGCCGTGAAAGCCCGTGAACTGGTCGCTGGTAAAGTTGTAGTAGGTCACGCCGCGCTCCGAACCGAAGTATTTGCGGTTCCAGCCCGCGTGCACCGTACGCACGGGCACCACGAACCGCATGCCGTCGGCCGAAGCGACTTCCCCGCCGCCCCAGGCCTGGGCCAGGGGCAACCGTGCCTGGGCATCCACCAGCCGGGCGTTGGCGGCCGTGAGCGTTTCCACGCGCAGGTAGTTTTGCTGCACCCACGAGAGGTGGGGCAGCGTCAGGGCCGGCACGTCCGCACGAGCCACGGCCTTCAGACCGATGTTGCAGGCCTGGGCCAGCAGCACGGCGCAGATGCTCAAGGGCAAATCGGCAGCCGCCGGCTGCCCATCGGCCACGTGGGTAAACGCACGGGCAAAGCCGGTGAAGGCGTCCACTTCCAGCAGCAGGGCTGCCAACTCCACCTGGGGCAGACGCTGGGCCAGTTGTGCCCGCAGCGTGCGTAGGCCGTCCGACTCGGTTTGGGCCGTCAGGGCGCTGACGCTGACGTAGGGCTGCCCGTCTTCTTCGAGCACCTGCAGGGCCGTGTTGTGGGGCAGGTTCGTGTGCACTTCCGTGTAGGCCGCCGCCAGCTGTTGTTGCCAGCGGGCCAGCTCCACCTGCGGGTCCGTGGCGCGTTCCAGGGCCCGGGCCACCGAGTCGCGGACCTGCTCCCAGCCCTCGCCGCGCAGCAATTCGGCGCGCGGGTCGCCGTAGCGCTCGCTGCGGCGCACGAACACGTCGCGGCGGCGCAGCGCCTGGTGCAGGCGCTCGACCACGCAGAGCGTGTAAGCGGGCGGGTGGACCTGGCCTTTGGCGGGAAACACCCGCCGCGCCCACCGGGGCGGCACAACGGTACGCGGGGCTGCGGCCCACCTCGGGCAGCCACGGCCGCCGGCTTCCTGGCCCTGCAAAAAGCGCCAGGCGTCGAGCAGGGGCTTGGCCGCGGGCGTGCCCTCGAACACTACCCCGCGCAACAGCGCCGGCAGAAAGCGCCGCACCGTGGCGTAGCGCGTGGTCAAGGCCTGCACCAGCGGGTCCTCGTCGCTGCGGGCCAACTCCTGCACCGCATCCGCCGCATCGCGCAGGGTGTCTTTGCTGAAGCGGTCGAGCACGTGCTGGCGCAGGGCCGCATCCGGCACGGCGTCGTCGAGCAGCAGGCGCACGGCCTGCTCCAGCACCAGGGCCGCCTGGTCCAGATCCTTGAGCGAGCGCAGGCGCTCGCGGCGCCGGGTGGTTTCGCCGCGCAGGGCCAGTGTGGCCATCAGGCCGTCGAAGAGGTCGAGCAGGTCATCTGTGGCCGTGCGTTCGAGCGTTTGCGCGAACACGAGCAGCGTGGCCAAGCGGCGCTCCTCGCTCATGCGCTGCAGGCTTTGGGCCCAGGCGGATTGGGCATGCCGGGCCAGGCGCGCCAGCCGGGCTTCGGGCAAGTCCTGCACGGGCACCTCGCCCACGCCCAGGGCGCGGATGTGCACCAGCCGGCGCAGGGCGGCCACTAAAGCGGGAGCCGAAATCCGGGTAGGGGCCGTGCGCAGGATTTCCAGCGGGGTGAGGCGCTCACCCGGCTCCACCTGCAGCAGCGCTTCCAGGGCCGCTTGTTGCACCGGGTTCAGGCGGGTGCGCAGCTGGCGGTAGAGGTGGCGCCCCGTGCGCTCGCGCACGCGGGCAATCAGGCGGGCCAGCACCGTGACGCCGGGCAGCACCACGCGCTGGGCGACCAGGTGGGCCGTGGCTAAATCGAAGAGCACACTCGGCCGCACGGTGCTGGTGGCCACCTGCGCGTAGAGCCAGCGGGTGAGGCGGAAGGCCTGCCGGCCGTCAAACGCGCGGTACTGCAGGTAGGCCTGAATCAGGGGCTGATGCTCGTAGGCGGTGTTGGGCCGGTCGCCGTACGTGGCCAGTTGCTCCGGCGCCAGGCCGAGTTGCTGGGCCAAGGTCTGCACCACAGCGGGCGGCACTTGCAGCGGGTCGACCAGAAAGGTGCCCAAAAACCGCAGCGTCCCCAGCTGCACGGCGCAGCCCAGGCGGGTGTGCGGCAAGCGCCGGGCCGCCAGGAACTGCTGGTCGGCCGCGCTCAGGTAAAAGAACCGGGTAAGCTGCTCCGGGCTGGGGTCGGCGTGGTACCGGCCGTAGCGAGCGGCTTGCTCGTCATTGAGAAACTCGACAGGCATACGTGGCGCTTACTGGCTGGCCGGACTGCCACCCGTCGGAACGCCCAGGTGGGCAAGGTAGCGGTAGATGGTGGCCCGACCAACGCCCAGCAACTGGCCAATTTCGGCCACCGTTTTGTCCTGCTGCAGATACAGCGTCTTGGCGGCCTGGGCCTTGGACAACGCTTCTTTCGACAAGCCTTTGGGCCGCCCACCCTGCCGGCCGCGGGCGCGGGCGGCCGTTAGGCCGGCGCGCGTTCGTTCGCGGATGATGTCGCGCTCAAACTCGGCTAGGGAGGCAAACAGGTTGAACATGAGCCGGCCCTGCGCCGTGGTGGTGTCCAGGTGGTCCTGCAAACTGACAAAGTGGATGCCTTTGTCCTGAAAACCCGTCACCAGCGTGACCAGGTCTTTGAGCGAACGGCCCAACCGGTCCAGCTTCCAGACCACGAGCGTGTCGCCTGCCCGCAGGCGGGTCAGCAGGTGCTGCAGCGCTGGCCGCTCTTTGGCGGATGATACCTTCTCCTGCGCGACCTCTTGGCAGCCGTAGGTCTGCAAGGCATCGGTTTGCAGGTGCAGTTGTTGGTCGGGGGTGCTAACGCGGGCGTAGCCGAAAATCACAGGTACTGTTCTCAGAAAGTCAAGAATGGCAAAGATAGCGAGCCATTGATTTGTGAGAACAGCGTATGAGACATTTATTACTGGTCACGAGCGCCTCCCGAACGGGCGAGATCACCGGGCCGAAAAAACGCCCGTTTTCTGAGACACCCCGGCCCACACAGTTTGTCCTTGCCGTTACTTTCTGTGTCTACTCTTGTCTTACTTCTAATAGGTCGCTATGCTACTGTCTATGCCCCACCCAGATTCTGAAAAAGCAGCAACTCTAACGGCAGCGCTTCCACTTGCTGCTGCACCTCGCCAAGTGGTTGGAAAACTTCCGTGCTGGTATTGGGCTTTGCCGGGCTGGAGCTGCTGGGCGTGAAGCTCCTTTCAGGCGTTGGCCCGGCGCTATAGCTGGTGGGCACCATAATCTGGCTGATCTCAACAGCTGACCCGTCAACCTTTGCCCGGAACCGGGGGTATAGCCAGGGGAGGGCAGCGTAATATAGCCCTTCTTTACCCTTGCCCACTGAGGCCAGCTGGCCCAGGCATGTTACCACTCCCCTTAATCCCCGCTGATGGATTTTTCCCTTGCCTGGCAGAAGCTTCACCAGATTGGCCGCGACCTGATGCTGGCCCTGCCCAACATCGTTTTCGGCCTGATCGTCTTTCTGGGATTTCTGCTGCTGGCCCGCGGCGTGCGCGCCTTGGTGCAGCGTATCACGCGCAGCAGAAAAAGCAGTCACAACTTGCCTCTGTTGCTAAGCCGGCTGGCCTACGTGGCCACGCTCATCCTGGGGGTGCTGGTCACGGTGACCATCGTGCTGCCGGGCTTTACCCCGGCGAGCCTAGTCAGCGCCCTGGGCGTGGGCGGCATCGCCATCGGCTTTGCCTTCAAGGACATTTTCCAGAACTTTCTGGCCGGCATCCTGCTGCTTTTTACCGAGCCGTTTCGCATCGGCGACCAGATTAAGTACAAAGATTTCGAGGGCACCGTGGAAGATATCCAAACCCGGGCCACCAGCATCAAAACCTACGACGGACGCCGCGTCATCATTCCCAACGCGGAGCTGTTCACTAACGCCGTGACCGTGAATACGGCCTACGACAAGCGCCGCCTGCAGTACGACGTGGGCATCGGCTACGGCGACGATATTGCCCGGGCCCGGGAGCTGATGCTCGAAGCCATGCGCGCGGTGCCCGGCGTGCTGCAGGACCCCGCGCCGGAAGCCCTGGTGATGGACCTGGCCGCAAGCTCCGTGAACATCCGGGCGCGCTGGTGGGTGGATCCGCCCCGGCAGGCCGACATCCTTGATGCCCAGGACAAGGTGCTCGAAGCCATCAAGAACAAGCTCGCCGAGAATGGCTTCGACTTACCCTTTCCCACCCGGCAGATTCTATTCCACGACCAGACCGAAACTACCGATGGGGACCGACGCCGGCAGCGCGAGGGCTGGCCGGCGGGCTCTGGCGACGTTCCAGTGGCCCGGGCGGCCGCATATGGCTCCGAGCCACTGGAGAATACCCCTCAATAGCCGGCGGGGCGGGGGCGGTATGCGGTTGTGCTTCCCCTCAACCCGTAAAGCAGTTGTTTGGACTTCGCGTATTCACCTGGTTCCAACTCGTTTTTATTTTCCCAACGCCGTGGGCCTGATTGACCATGTGCCCCGGACCCATGTGTACCTGCATTGGACGGGAGCACCGGTATCTAGCGTCGAGTTTCGGGCCCTGTACGTGCACATATGCAACCTACTGCAGCGCCACCAACTGAAGGCGATTCTAGCCGACCATCTTTGATGACTCAGACCGGGCCAGCGCCTGGTTTCAGGGCGCCTAGATTTCTTACCGATAAGGATTATCCGGCCTTATTCCCTCGCCGAAGGCGGCGGCTACCTCTGCCAGCCGCTGGCGCACCTGCTCCCGCTCGTAGTCGGTGGGCAGGGTGCGCCGGGCGGCTTCGGCTATCAGGTCAGCTTGCTGGCGCAGGGCCTGGCGGCGGGCCGGGGCCTGGGTCCGCTGCCCGATGGTGGCCAGGGCCGTGAGCAGGCGCAGGTACACGGCCACGTTGCCGTCGGCACTGCCGCGTATCTGGTCGAAGGCCGTGGCCAGATAGCCGCCAAAAGTGGGGCGCACGGCAATGACGCGGACCCGCTCGTGATCGGTACGCCAGGGTTGCTCGAAGTGCCGGTCGGCCAGCTGCGCGAGCAGCGCACTCAGGTGGTCGATGCCGATGAGGGCGGTGGTGGTGTCGTTGATGCCCGGCGAGAGGGCCTTGAGGGCAATGTCCACCAGCTGACGCAGACCGAAGCCGGCATCCTGCTCGATGGTGCGCTGGCTGCCCAGGCTAAAGCAGTCGTTGAGCTGCGCGGTGAGCTCCCCCGTCAGGGCCATGGGAGCTGCCGGCTCGTAGCGCGCCACACTGGCCAGGGCCGCGCCGCGGGCCACGAACCCGCCCATGCCGTGCTCTAGGCGCACCACGCCCCCCAGCCGGCGGGCCAGCGCGAGCAGTGCCTCCTCGTCCATGCTTTGCACGTAGCCCGTAGCCCCAGCCGGCACCGGCTGCCAGTGCAGCTGCCCGGCCTGCCGGAGCAACTCCTGCGCTTGCGCCGGGTCGGCTTCCTCGCCCAACTGCTCGGGAAACAGGCGGGCAATGGCCGCCTGAGTCTCCTCGGTGGCGTGACGGATGATGGTAGACGCCTGGATGGCCGTGGCCATGTGGTGGATGAAGAAGATGAGCACCCCGATGCTAACCAACGCCAATACCAGCCCCATGAGCACAGCCAGGGAGGGAATAAAGCCGCCTTCGTCGCCGCCGCGGATGGTGCGCAGCACGATGAGGCAGTACACGAAGATGCTCACGAAAAAGCCCAGCACCACCTGATTAGCCCGGTCGCGCATGAAGTTGCGCAGCACCCGTGAGGTGTACTGGCTCGACACCTGGGCCAGGGTGCTCAGCGTGAGGGAGAAAATCAGGGCCGCCACTGTGACCATGGAGCCGGCAATGGCCGTGAGCATGCCCCGGGCCCCGTCGGAGCCGGCCCCGAACAGCAGGGGGTAGTCCGGCACCCAGTCGTGGCGGATGCCGGCGTCGAGAAATACCAGCGCAAAGGCCAGCCCGATGGCGGCGGCTACCATCAGGGTGGGCACAAACCAGAGACTGGCGTTCAGGTGCTGCCACAGGGCGCGGAGTCGGTGCATAGGAAGCGGTTTACGAGCAGTTAATGACCGGCATCGGCGGGCGCCTCGCCGGTACTCAGACCCAGCCGCTTGACCAGCGGCCCGATGGTAAGGCCCTGCCCGATGATGCTGAACACCACCACCACGTAAGTAACGCCCACCAGCAGGTCGCGGGGCATGGAGGCGGGCAGCGACAAAGCCAGGGCCACGGAAATGCCGCCCCGCAGCCCGCCCCAGGTCAGCACACGCAGCGTCCGGCGGTCGAAGGGGTAGTAGCGCTGTAGCAGAGCCAGCGGCAGGCCCACCGACGCCCAGCGGGCCAGCAGCACCACCCCGATGGCCACCAGGCCGACCAGCAGGGTAGTGCGGCTGATGTCGAGCACGAGCATCTCCAGGCCGATGAGCACAAAGAGTACGGCATTCAGAATCTCATCGAGCAGCTCCCAGAATTTGTCCAGGTACTCCCGCGTCTCGTCCGACATGCCCAGCTCCCGGCCCTGGTCGCCCACAATCAGCCCCGCCACCACCATGGCCAGCGGCCCCGAGGTGTGCAGCCGCGCGGCCAGGGCGGTGCCACCCATCACCAGGGCCAGGGTGATAAGCACCTCTACCTGATAGTGGTCGATACTGCGCAGGGCCCAGAAGCCGGCGTAGCCCAGCGCCGCCCCCAGGGCCAGACCGCCCACGGCTTCGCGCAGAAACAGCTCCCCGATGATGGCCGGCGTGGCCTGGCCGTTCCCGAACTGGGCAATCTGCAGCAGGCTCACGAACACGACCACGGCAATGCCGTCGTTGAAGAGTGACTCGCCCACGATGCGGATTTCCAGGCGCGGATCGATGCGCGCCTGCTTGAGAATGCCCAGCACCGCAATGGGGTCAGTGGGGGAGATGAGGGCCCCGAACAGCAGACAGTAGATGAAGTCGGTGGGCAGGCCAAAGAGCGGCAGCAGGTAATAGAACGCCGTGCCGACCAGGGCCGTCGAGAGCAACGTACCGGCCGTGGCCATGGCCCCCACGGCCACGCCTTCCTTGCCCAGGGTCCGCAGGTCGACGTGCAGGGAGCCGGCAAACAGCAGAAAGCTCAGCATCACCTGCATGAGCACCGTGTGAAAGTCGATGCCGCGCACCAGCTCACCCGCGGTCAGCACCCAGTCGACGCCCAGCTTGCCCAGCCCGATGGCTAGCAAGGACGAAACCAGGGCCAGCACCATCAGCCCGATGGTACCGGGCAGTCGAAGGAAGCGGTGGTTGACGTAGCCGAATACGGCGGCCAGAACAATGAGCAGCGCCAGGGTATTATATAATTCCATCGGGAGGCCAGGGGCGGGTAAGAGTTCAGTAGACGCGAAACAGCGAAGTTAGTTAAGCAGCGCCTGGCTAAGGAGCCGCGGCGGGCCGGAGCGCAGGGCGTGCAGCCCGGCCGGCCACGGCTCCCGGACCATCGTATACTGGTTACGGGCCGATGGCCGGTCCGGCCCTCATGTTCCTTCTGTTGTTGTGCTTATGACTTCCGATGCACCCATGCCCATGGCGCCACATCCCTACCGCGGCTTTGCCGTGATGCTGGGTATTTCCTTTGTGCTCATGTACGGGATTATGTTTCTGAACGTGGACCAGCCCGACCATGTTTACCTGAGCCTAACCCGCACCTATATGAGTTTGCTGATGGTTTCGGCCATGGCGTTGGTCATGCTCGGCCTCATGCGCCACATGTACCCGGACAAGCGCACCAATCAACTCATTGCGGGCGGCAGCGCGGCTTTGTTTGTGCTTGTTCTATTGCTGCTACGCGCCCAGATTCCGGTGGGCGACGTGCAGTACATGAAGGCCATGATTCCGCACCATTCCTCGGCCATTATGGTCAGCCGCTCGGCCAAGTTGCAGGACCCGCAGGTACAGAAGCTGGCCCAGGACATTATTCGGTCGCAGGAGCGGGAAATTGCCGAGATGAAAGCGGCCATCGCTCGCCTGAATGGGCCGCAATAGCTTCGAACCCTTCTGCCTGGTGTAAGCTGAACGCCCTGCTGGTTACCGGCCCCGCAATGGCTAGGGCACTTTGCCCTATGCTCTTGGTGCGGTTCTGGCCGCACTTTGCGGCTACCTTGCGGCGGGATGCGTATGCAGCGCCTTCCCTGCTACTCTCTTTCGAATGAATGTGCGCTTTCTGGTCTGGCTCCGCCAGCGCTTTGACCTTTCCCACGACATGGCCGACCCGGCCCACATCCTGGCTGGCGTGGAAGAGGGCATTGTCTTCCGCGGCACCAACCTGTGGGTGCTCATCTTCGCTATTCTGGTAGCCTCGGTGGGGCTCAACGTCAACTCCACGGCCGTCATCATCGGGGCCATGCTCATCTCACCGCTCATGGGGCCCATCGTGGGCATTGGCTTCGGGGCCGCCACGGCCGAGGTAGAGCTGGTGCGGCGGGGTTTGAAAAACCTGTTCATTGCCGCCGGCATCAGTTTGCTGGTGTCGGCCCTGTACTTCCGGCTCACGCCCCTCACCGATGCGGGCTCCGAGCTGCTGGCCCGGACCCAACCTACCACCTGGGACGTGCTCATTGCTTTGTTCGGCGGGGCAGCCGGGGCCGTGGGCCTCACCCGCCGCTCGCGGGGCAATGCCGTGCCCGGCGTGGCCATTGCCACGGCCCTAATGCCGCCGCTGTGCACGGCCGGCTACGGCCTGGCCACATCCCACTGGAGCTATCTGCTGGGGGCGCTGTACCTGTTTTTCATCAACAGCGTGTTTATCAGCCTGGCCACCTTTCTGGTGGCCCGCATCCTGCCGCTGCCGCACCACACCTTTGTCAGCCGCCAGCGCGCCCGGCGCGTGCAGCTTTCCATCTGGGCCGTGGCCCTGCTCACCGGCATACCCAGCGTGTACCTGGCTTCGCGCATCGTGCAGCGCACCGTGTTTGCCCACAATGCCCAGCAGTTCGTGGACGAGCAGTTTAATCAACAGCCGGGCACCTACGTGGTCACGCGCCGCATTGAGGCCGACACGCGCACCATCAACGTGCTGCTGGCCGGGCAGCGCCTCACGCGGGCGCAGCTGCGCGAGGCCCGGCAGCAGCTGGTCCGCTACCGCCTGCCCCAGGCCCAGCTGACCGTGCGCCAGGGCCTGGCCCAACTCGACTCGGCCGATGCCCAAACCATGCGCAACAGCCTGCTCGAAGACGTACGCAGCCGCAACGAGCAAACCCTGGCCGGCTACGATGCCCGCCTGGCCCAACTCCAGCAGGTGCTTACCCAGCCCGATAACCCCGCCCTGACCGGCCTGCCCACCGCCCCAGTTCTGCTACGCGAGGTGCAGGCCGAGCACCCCGCCGTGCGCCAATTGGGCGTGAGCCGTGTGGTGCGGCCCGCGGCCGATTCGCTGCGGGCCGATACGACCGTCGTCGTGTCGGTGCGCACCGCGCAGCCCCTGCCGGCGGTCGAGCAGCAGCGCCTACGGCAGTGGCTGAGCGTGCGCGCCGGCAGCCAGCATCCCGTGCAGCTGCTACTGGAAGCGCCACCCCGGCGCTAAGGATAGGGTCCCATCCTTCAGGTTGGACGCAGCTTCCACAGTTTGTCGATGTACTACCCACCCAGAACGTACACCCGCAAAGCCACCGGCAGGCCCGCTTCTGCTCGCTTCACCCCAACCTACGCAGCGCAAGTCCAACCAAGCCGGGCGCGAAGAGCCAGAATGTTTTTGGTGCGGTCCTCTTTTCTCGCTACCGCAAAAGAAGCGAGAAGCATTCAATGCTATTCACTTTCAGTAGCTTCTTGGTTAAGCTTATGACGTTGCCTGGGCACGATAACCACCCAACGCCCCGGCCGCCGCGGGGACTTTTTCGTGCCGCATCCGCGCCAGCCGACCCAACCCCGCTGCCCGGCCGTAGGTAAGGGTACCCTCCACCATTCCCCGGCCGCATGACAGATATTAACCGCGCCTTCACCCTATTATCGGGCAAGCTTACTCGCTGGCTGCAGCAGTTTATTCTGCTGCTGCCCAACCTGCTCATTGCCCTACTGATTCTGGTCGTCACCTTCTTCGCCGCGCGGCTCGTGCGCCGGCTGATGGGCCAGGTGCTGCCACGGGTATCCACCCACGCCACGCTGAACAACCTGGTGAGCACCTTGGCCTACCTGGGCGTGCTGCTGGTGGGCACCTTCTTCACGCTGGAAGTGCTCAGCCTCGACAAGACGGTGACCTCGCTGCTGGCCGGCGTGGGCATCATCGGGCTGGCGCTGGGCTTTGCCTTTCAGGACATGGCCGCCAACTTTATCAGCGGCATCATCATCGCCGTGCAGCGGCCCTTCACCGTGGGCGACGTCATCCAGACCGACGCCTTTTTCGGCACCATCGAACGCATCAACCTACGCACCCTGGATTTGCGCCAGGTCACCGGTGAGCTGGTGCGGGTGCCCAACCGCAAGGTGTTTGAAAGCGCCGTGATAAACTACACCGTCACCACCCGCCGCCGCGTGGACCTGGACTGTGGCGTGGCCTACGACTCGGACCTGGAGCAGGTGCGCGCGGTGGCGCTGCAGGCTATGCGCGACTTTCCCAAGCTGCTCACCGACCGGCCGCCGGAAGTCATGTTTACCGGCTTTGGCGATAGTGCCATCACCTTCACGCTGCGCTTCTGGATTCCCTACCAGCAGCAGGTCGACTACGTGGGCGCCAAGAGCGAGGCTGTTATGCGCATCAAGCGGGCGTTTGACGAGGCCGGGATTGTCATTCCCTTCCCCATCCGGACCCTGGACGTATCGCCGGCGCTGCTGGCCCAACTGCGGCCCACGGCGGCCGAGTAGGGCTGGCACCTATTGACCTGAATCAGGAACCAGCCAGGAGGGTTTTTCTGTGTATTTTTCCCGCATATGAGGCCATTTTTTACCTGCTTATTCCTGTTGCTGACCTGGGGCGCGGTAGCCCAGACGCCCGATTCCCTGGCCCCGGCGGCCCGGCCCGCGCCGGCGGCACCGGCCGGCGCGGCCGTGGTGCTGCCCCCCGCCGATACCTTGTTTCGGGTGTACGGCCGGGTGGGTTCGTTTGGCCCCCGCGAGCGGGCCGAGGCCATCCAGCGCCGCCTGCAGGCTCTGCTCGACGCGCCGCTGTTCCGGCCCGACTCGCTCTACGTGGTCGACGCGGAGCAGGACTCCGAAATCATGTACGCCGACGCCCACGTGCTGAGCGTGGGCCAGGCCGAAGCGCAGGCCCTGGGCCAGCCCCGGCAAGCCGTGGCCCGCCAGTACCTCGGCCTGCTGCGCCGCCACCTCACGGCCGCCCAGCAGGCCAGCTCCCTGCCCGCGCTGCTGAAGCGCGGCGCCCTGGCCGTGCTCACGCTGGTGATGTTGGCCGGCTTGATTTTCGGGCTGAACCGCTTTTTTCGGGCCATCAACCAACACATTCTGCGCTGGCGCGGCAGCCCCCTGCGGCCCTGGCGCATCAATAACTACGAGCTGCTCACGCAGCAGCGGCAGCTGGAGGTGCTGCGCACATTACTCAAGGTGCTGCGCCTGGTACTGGTAGCCCTGACGGTGTACCTCGCGCTACCCCTGCTCTTTAGCCTCTTTCCCTGGACCGAAGGTTTCTCGCGGCAGCTGCTGGGCTACGTGCTGGGCCCCGTGCAGCGGGTGGTGCTGGCCATCGTGCACTACATTCCCAACCTGCTCACCATCGTAGTCATCTACTTCTTTACCACCAACGCCGTGCGCCTGCTGCGCTTCCTGGCCACGGAAGTGGCCGAGGGCAAGCTGGTCATCGACGGGTTCTACGCCGATTGGGCCCTGCCTACCTTCAACCTGGTGCGCTTTGCCCTGTACGTGTTCATGTTCATCGTCATCTTTCCCTACCTGCCCGGCTCCGACTCGCCGGTGTTTCAGGGCGTATCGGTGCTGCTGGGCTTCATTATTTCCTTCGGTTCCACCTCGGCCATTGGCAACCTGGTAGCGGGCATTGTCATCACCTACATGCGGCCCTACAAGGTGGGCGACCGGGTCAGGATTGGCGAGGTGGTGGGCGACGTGCTCGAAAAAACGCTGCTGGTCACCCGCCTGCGCACCATCAAGAATGAAGACATCACCATTCCCAACTCCAACATCCTCACCGGCCACACCGTGAACTACAGCGCCGCGGCCGCGCGCGAGGGCCTGGTGCTCCATTCTACCATCACCATCGGCTACGACGTGCCCTGGCCGCAGGTCCACGAGCTGCTGCTGGCGGCGGCCCGCGCCACGGCGGGCGTGGAGGCCTCGCCCGCCCCCTTCGTGCTGCAAACCAGCCTCGACGATTTCTACGTCTCCTACCAAATCAACGCCTACACCCGGCAGCCGCACCGGCAGGCCGCCTTGTACTCGGAGCTGCACCAGCACATCCAAACAGAGTTTGCCCGCGCGGGCGTCGAAATCATGTCCCCGCACTACCGCGCTACCCGCACCGGGGCGGAGGCAGCCAGCACTGTTCCACCTATGTCCGCAGAGGGCTAAGCAGACCCACCGGATACCCATCTGCCATTTAAGCCAAACGCGTAACTTAGCCCAACCCCAGACTATTCCGTGCCAGTTTCTACTGGCTCAAGTGGCCAAGAAGTGCAGGGGCATATAGCGTACCCCGAGCTGCGAACAATCTATCAGGGCGCCGGAGTATTACCGTGCACCTCCAGGTTTATTGCCGCTGCTTTCCGCTACTAGTCTTGGATGACATTGTGCCGGGGCTGTCCGCTTCGGTTTGCGCCTGAATTATGTAGCGTTACAAGCCCTCTCCTTCGTGTATGTCCACTAGTACCACTTCTAACCAGTGCAGCAGCTCTTCTGCTGCGCGAATCGTTCGCCTACTCTATTGGGACCTGCTGGCCCTACAGAAAACAACGCCCTACCGATCAGCTCGCCTGCGGCGCATCGCGGATCAGATGTAGTATGCCGTGCAACACTGGCCCGCCCAGACCTGGCCTCAATTCAGTCCACAGGGGTACCCGGTACCCAAGCAGGTGCGTGTGATAGCCGATCTGGCCGACTTACCTTCCGCGCTAGTGACCCAGCACCAGTACCTGCTTGTCCTGGCCCGCTCCTTATGCTAACAGGGCGCGCTGTCCGTAGGGCTGAATTGTTGTATAGTAAGGCATAATTCTCTCCCTACGCAACGGCCATTGGTGCGCTAGTACAATTTGCCGAACTTGCACCTGCTGCGTGGTAGTTGTCGGCTTTATCCTGCCTTTATTCCATGTCTTATCTTTTCCCGGCCACCGCTGACGAGCTGCTGGCGTTGCTGCGTGATGTGCTGGCCACGTCGCTGACACCCATGTACCTGGGCCGCCCGGTGTACAGCGCCGAGGGGGTGATAACCGACTTTACGCTCGCCTACCTGAATCCCGCCGGGCAAGCGCTGCTTAGCCTGCCCGAGCGACCAGACCGTACCCTGGGGGCGTGTTTCCCAGCGACCGAGCAGCCCGGTATACTGGCCTTTTACCGGCAGGTGTTTACCACGGGAGAGCCGGGGCGCTTCCCGGTTGATTCCCACGGTCAAGCCCAGCAGGCTACCGTCGCCGCGCGGCGCAGCGGAGAGTGGTTGGTCATTAGCCTGCTCACCGGGCCCGCGCCAGACATGAAAGGGTGCCCGCCCACCAGGCTGGCGAGCGACGCGGCCGGCCGCGTCAACGCGGAGCAGCCGCCGAGCCAGCACCACCACCGCCTGGAGCAGGAGCCGGCCCGCCACGACGAGCTGGCGGCGGCGATGCGCGCGGCGGAGCGCGAGCGGAATGTGCTGCAAGCGGTCCTGACGCAGGCACCGGTAGCCATCGGGGTGTTTCAGGGAGCCGACTTAACCGTTGCGGCGGCCAACGACCAGCTGTGCCGCATGTGGGGCTATGCCCCGGAGCACGTGCTGGGCCGGCCGTTGCTGGAGGGTGTCCCCGAGCTCCGCGAGCAAGGCTTCGACACGCTGCTGACGGAAGTGGCCCGCACCCGGGTGCCGTTCGTGGGCACGGAAGTAGCCGCTGCGTTGCGGCAACCCGCCGGCGACGTGGCCACCCACTACTTTAATTTCGTGTACCAGCCGCTCTACGACGCGGCCGGGGAGTTGCTCGGCGTGCTCGACATCGCCATTGACGTGACGGCGCAGGTGGTGGCGCGGCAGCAGGTGCAGGACCTGAACGAGCGCTTAGTCGCCACGAACGAGGAGCTACTGGCCGCTAACGACGCGTTGCAGGCCACCAACCAGGAGCTGCTGCGCGCCCAGCTGCAATTACAGCAGCTCACCCAGGACTTGGAAACGCGCGTGCAGGAGCGCACCCGCGCCGCCACGCTGGCCCAGGCCGCGGCCGAGCACCAGCGCGCCCAGCTCAACACGCTGTTTATGCAGGCCCCGGCCGCCATCTGCGTGCTTCACGGTCCCGAGTGGGTGTACGAGCTAGTGAATCCGGGGTACCAGCAGGCGTTTCCCGGTCGGCGGCTGCTGGGCAAGCCCCTGCTTGAGGCCTTGCCCGAGCTACGCGACTCCCCCATCCCCGGCATCCTGCGCGAGGTCATGGCCACCGGCCAGGTATTTCACGCCGAGGAGATGCCGGTGTCGCTGGCCCGCGAGGCCGCGGCCCCGGTGGAAATGCTGCACTGGACCTTCACCTATCAGCCCCGCCGCAATGCCTTCGGGCAGGTGGACGGGGTGCTCGTCTTTGCCTACGACGTAACCGAGAGCGTGCGCGCCCGCCAGGCCCAGCGGGCGCAGCAAGCCGAGCTAGAGCGCCTGTTCGCGCAGGCTCCCGTGGGCATTGCCATCCTGCGCGGCCCGGCCCTCGTGGTGGAGCTGGCTAACGAGGCCGTGCAGGCCATCTGGGGCCGTTCGGCCGCCCAGGTGGTCGGCCGGCCCTATTTCGAAGCCTTGCCCGAAACGGCCGGGCAGGGCTTCGAGGCCATCCTGGCCGGCGTCCTGGCCACCGGCGAGCCGTTCTTCGTGACGGAGGCCCCCGTCCGGCTGCCCGCGCGCGGAGACAAGCCCCCCGGGCCGGCCTACGTCAACTTCGGTTTCCATCCCCTGCGCAACGAGCAGGGCGAGGTGACGGGGCTGCTGGCCCTCGGCGTGGAAGTCACCGAGCAGGTGCGGGCCCGCCAGCAGGCCGAGGCCCTGCAAGCCGAGCGGCTCCACTTGGCCCAGGCCCAGGCCCGGCAGCGGCAAAACATCTACCAGGTGTTTGAGCAAGCCCCCGTGGCCATCATTCTCCTGCGCGAGCCCGACCACCGGGTCGAGTACTTTAACCCCGCCTACCGCACCCTGTTTCCCCACCCCCCGGCCGTGGGCACCACCATTGCCCAGAGCCAGCCGGCCGCGGTCGAGTTGGGGCTGGTGGCCTTGCTTGACCGGGTCTACCAAACCGGGGAAGCCCACGTGGGCGTGGAGCTGTCGCTGGCGCCCTTCCATGCCGGGCCGGAGCGGTACGTTAACTTCACCTACCAGGCCTACCGCGAGCAGGAGCGCATCGTGGGCGTATCGGTCTTCGTCTACGACGTGACCGAACAGGTCGTGGCGCGGCAGCTGCGCGAGGCGCAGCAGCGCCAGCTGCACGCCGTCTTTACGCAGGCGCCCGTCGCGATTTGCGTGTTCCAGGGGCCGGCGTACGTGCTGGATGTGGTCAACCCGCTCATGGGCGAGATGCTCGGCCACGCCCCGGCCGAATTGCTGGGCCAGGCCTTTTTCGCGGCCCTGCCGGAGCTGGCGGACCAGGGGTTCCCCGAGCTGCTCGACGCCGTGCGCATCACCGGCGAGACCTACCGCGCCCAGGCGCAGGCCATCCACTTGGCGCGCCATGCTGCGGGGGAAGTGGGCTATTTCGACTTTGTGTATGAGCCGCTGCGCGACGCCCAGGGCCTGGTGGCCGGCATTGTGTGCGTGGCCACGGAGGTCACCGCGCAGGTCCGGGCCCGCCAGCGGGAACAAGTCATCAACGACGAGCTGACGGCCGCCAATGAGGCGCTGCACACCAGCAACACCGAACTCACGCGCGTAAACAAGGACCTGGACACGTTCATCTACACCGCCTCGCACGACTTAAAGGGGCCCATCACCAACATTGAAGGACTGCTTACGGCCTTGCGGGAGGAGCTGGTCCTGCCCCCCGCCGAAGCCGATACGGCGACCGTGCTGCACCTGATGGACGATTCGGTGCAGCGGTTCCAGCGCACGCTCCAGCACCTGACCGACGTGACCCGCCTGCACGCGCCCGCGCAGCTGCCGGTCACGGCCGTCTCCCTGGCCGCCCTGGTGGCCGACATTCGCCTGGACCTGCACCCGCTGCTCGTCGTCAGCGGCGGGCATGTCACGGTCGACCCCGATGGCTGTGAGCTGGTAACCTTCGCCGAGAAGCACTTGCGCAGCATCCTCTACAACCTCATCAGCAACGGGCTCAAGTATCGTTCCCCCGACCGGGCGCCGCGGGTTGTCGTGCGCTGTCACCTGCGCGACCAGGAAATTGTGCTGGAAGTACAGGATAATGGCCTGGGGCTGACGCAGGCGCAGCAGGCGCGGGTATTTGGCCTGTTCCAGCGGGTGCACGAGCACATCGAGGGCTCCGGCATTGGCCTGTACCTGGTCAAGCAGGTGATCGGGGCCGCCGGGGGCCGCATCAGCCTCGAAAGCCAGGCGGGGGTCGGGTCGCTGTTCCGGGTGGTGCTCCCCCAGCCCAGCCCAACTTTTGCGCCCGACGTCTCGTAAGGCAGAAGTTCATGCAACTTCTCCCAACCGTGCTGCTGGTGGACGACGACCAGACCGCCCGGTATTTGGCCGCGCGCCTCTTGCGGCCCTATGCGGACCGGGTGCGGGTGCTCATGGCCGAAGATGGTCACCAGGCCCTGCAGCTGCTCGCTCACTACGCCACAGAATTAGTCCCCACGCTGGTCCTGCTGGACTTACAGATGCCCGTGCTGGATGGGTTCGGCTTTCTGCACGCCCAGCTTGGGTGGCCGCCTGCCCGGCGCGCGGCGGTCCGGGTGGTCATCGTTTCCTCCTCCGATATACCCGCGGAAGAGCAGCGGGCGCGGGAGTTGGGCGTGCCGATGCTGCCCAAGCCCCTGACGGCGGCCACGCTGGCCCGCGTGCTGCACCAGCAACTAGGCGAGGCATTTCAACTTGCCTAACTGCCCTAACGGGAATTTCTGTTCTTACTCTTGCGCTACCCCAACTTCCTGTACGTGACACTGGAGCACCTGAAACGACTGGAAGGCGAGGTGCTTACCTCACTGGCTAAGCTTGGCGGCTCTGGGCGCCTGGATTTGGGCGAGGGTACGACGGTTAGCCCCCGGCAGCTGCTGGGCCTAGAGTTGAACCCCCGCGCTGCGGCAATTGCTGACGTGGTGCTGCGCATTGGGTACTTGCAGTGGCACTTGCGGTCCCACGGCCTCACACAGTTAGCAGAGCCCTTGCTGGACAACTACCAGAATATTAAACAGCAGGATGCGGTATTGGGGCACAATGATGATTACAGCAAGACGTGGCCTGCCGAATGGCCCGCAGCTGACTTCATAGTGGGCAACCCGCCGTTTGTGGGGGACAAGGCCATGCGGCGGGCGCTGGGTGACGGTTACGTAGATGCCTTGCGAAAGACCTACAAAGGCAAAGTAGACGAATCGGCCGACCTGGTTATGTACTGGTGGGAAAGGGCGGCCGAAGTGACCCGCCTGGGCCATACGGAAGCATTTGGCTTCATCACCACTAACTCCATCACCCAAACGTTCAACCGCCGCCTTATTCAGCGACACTTGGCGGCCTCGCCGCCGCTGTCGCTCACTTTTGCCATTCCCGACCACCCGTGGGTCGATAGCGCCGACGGTGCGGCCGTGCGCATTGCCATGAGCGTAGGACGTGCCGGTACGCACACGGGCAAGGTCGCGTCGGTGATGCGTGAAACCGCTACAGAAGATGACGACGCTCCCACGGTGGAACTAGTGGAAGCTGATGGGGTCATTAACGCGGATTTTACGACCGGAGCCGATGTGGCAGCGGCACAGGCACTCAAATCCAATGAAGGCATATCCAGCAACGGTATGATGCTGGCAGGTGCTGGCTTCATCGTCACCGAGGTCCAGGCCCACGCATTGGGGTTGGGCACAGTCGCCGGTCTTGAAACCCGAATTCGACCTTATCGCAACGGTAAAGACCTTACGGCCCGGCCCCGAGGCGTGTACTTAGTAGACTTATTCGGCCTGACTGAAGCCGAGGCTATTCGCGAATATCCGGCGGTGTACCAGCACTTATATACCCACGTCAAGCCTGAACGCGACAACAACAACCGCAAGAAGCTCAAAGAAATCTGGTGGCAATTTGGTGAGACCCGCAAGGGTCTACGTTTGGCCTTGCACGGACTACCGCGCTACATTGCCACGGCCGAAACAGCGAAGCACCGCATTTTTCAATTCTTGGATGCAGGTATAGCACCTGACCACATGCTGGTGGCGCTTGCACTCGATGATGCTTTCCATTTAGGGGTGTTATCAAGCAGGATGCACCGCACCTGGGCCTTGGCCGCCGGGGGAAGGATGGGTATGGGTAATGACCCTCGCTACAACAGCTCCCGTTGCCTTCTGCCTTTCCCGTTTCCCACTGCAACAGACGCCCAAAAAGCCCACATTCGCGAATTAGCCGAAGACCTTGATGACCACCGCAAGCGCCAGCAGGCACAATACCCTAGCCTTGCGCTCACCGACCTCTACAACGTGGTGGAAAAACTGCGGAGTGGCCAGGCGTTGACGGTTAAAGAGCAAACGACCTATGAAACAGGTTTGGCGACCGTGGTGCTCAGTCTGCATCAGCAACTTGATGCTGCCGTAGCTGAGGCCTACGGCTGGCCCGCAACATTAAGCGACGCTGAGATTTTGACGCGCTTGGTACACTTAAATCAGCAGCGTGCTAGTGAGGAAGCGGCCGGCACGGTGCGATACTTGCGGCCCGCGTACCAAGCTCCTGGTGAGCAGCAGGGTAAGATGGCCTTGCCGACCATGGTAACAGTGGCAGCCGACGAAGTTATGGGCGAGGCTAAACCGTGGCCAACTGAATTGGCGCAGCAGATGTTCGCCGTGCGCAGCATTGTGCAGCAGGCCGGCGGCGAGTCCCTGAGCAGTGCCCAGGTAGCTGCCCGGTTCCTGCGTACCAAAGTCGATAAGGTAAAGCCCTTGCTCGATACGCTGGCCATGATGTCGTTGGTGCGCCACTTGGAACAAGAGGACACTTATGCAGCTTAATTCACAGACATAATAGTTAGCTTACTCACCCTCTTGGCTGCAAGGCCCCAACGATTCCGCTTTCTTTCTATCAACTCGACTGAGGTGATACAATATGGTCATCAGGCCAATTCTAAAATCAAAACGAATGCCCCATAAGAGGTAGTTAGCGTCCCAATGGACAGCAGCAGTGCCCGTGCCCGTCGAGTAGCATGGGGAAGCACATTTCTTAACTTCGAAACAAACCGTATTACGCCTTTTTTAGGCAATTGACACCCGCCTTATGTACAGAGGATTCAACGTAACAATCGACTCGTTTACCCGTCAGCCAGGCCGTAACGAGGAGTATTATCAGCTAGGAAACGATGTATTTAATAAGGATAAGCGTTTCATAAAAGGCGCGTTAGAAGAAATGATATTGAAGGATGGAACCTTGGATGGTACCAAGCTTCAAGAGCAATGGTTTCCCCTAGTAGAAGCGGACTTGTTTATCTCCCATTCACACAAGAATGAAGAAACAGCCATCATTCTTGCCGGGTACCTACTTAAGAATTTTGGAATCAGGTCTTTCATCGATTCAACCGTTTGGAGCTACAGCAATGATTTACTGAAACAGCTCGACAACGAATACTGCCGTAACAAAGGCGAAAACACATACAATTATCAAAAGCGAAACTTTTCGACAAGCCACGTCTATCTCATGCTTTCTGGCGCATTGTCAAAAATGATTGACAACACGGAGTGCGTTTTCTTCCTCAACACCCCTGACTCAATAAAGCCGGACAAGATTATTGATTCTACCTTATCACCGTGGATTTATTCAGAAATTCTAGCGACTCAGTTTATTCGAAAAAGAGCACCCAGTGTTCACCCTGCGCGGAAGCACCGCCTGGTGAAAGGCTATTCTCAGGGTGGACAGATTTTAAATGAGTCCAAGCTTGCTGTGACCTATGAAGTGGAAATGAGCCACCTGACGAGCATCAGCTTTGACATATTCAAAACTTGGCTTAACAAATCCAGCAAAGAAGAATACAAGTTGGATGCACTTTACAAAATGTACCCTCTTGAGAAAGAGCCTATTAATAGTTAAATCTAATACTTGAACGGTAACACTTTCGTGTTGCCTTTTGGGCCAGCGGGTAAAATTTTCCCGCTGATACCCAATAACTCCAAAGCTTGATATTACCTCCCGGCAAGTTTTGCAGCTAGCTCTATCCAGTCGTCAATTAGATTCCTCCCCTGTTCATTTCCCATGGGTCCGAGCCAAGAATATGTTTTGTATCGGTCGTAATATATTAATTCAGTGCCACCGGCATCTTTTGCATAGCGTAGGGGGTTTGGTCCACTGCGGTCAATTTCGCTGCGCAGGTTTTTCATGCCTCGCATGTCAATCGCTACAATTCCTTTCCCTTCACTATGAGCTTTCTCAAGTTCATACTTCACCCAAGGACGCTGATACGTTTCTGCCCCAAAACAAAGTACCACTACTGAAGTACCGTGCATGTTATTGTCAATCCAGTTCTGAATAGCTCGCGGGCCAGTACGCTTAATCTGCTCCCAAGCAGCTCTATCTAAGTATGTGCTCTCCAAATAATTTTGGACCAACACGTTGGAATTTCGGATTTGAGAAACGCGGTGGGAGTCTCTAGTGTAATGGAAACTAAAAAACACTTTGCGGGCCATCCAGATGTTGATGTAAGGGTGCTAATGAAGTTTTAAGCGGGATTCTGGCCAGCTAGCTTGATGATGGAAGATATTGCGTCAAGCCATTTGTCTACTCCAGCGTGAGCGTCGTTGAGTATTTCAAGGTGTTTGCTGACTTGGGGCATTGCTGGGTAGTACACTTCCAAGTTCGCCATAACTTCCTCGTGAATCTTGCTGGCCACATGTCCACTCACACCTAAGGGAATGGGGTACTTTTTCTGGTCTTTACAAATGTTCCATTCCTCAATCATGCCATCGGCTTCTACTACCTCCTCATTCTTGAGCTTGTTGCCGCAGATGAAGAGGCAGAACCCAGCCTTGGAAATCATATCTATCCGATATTTACTCCACATCTCAATCCGTTCCTCATTAGAGTTGAAATTCTGAGGGAACGGTCGCAGAGTTAGACGTTTGCTTAAGTCGCGCCTTGGCTGGCTATAGAGCGCTTCAAGTGCTCCAATAATAACATTTCCTCCTATGCCGAGGCCAAAACCTGAAATCAGGTTGCATTCTTGCTCAATGATTTTGGTACCTAGTTGCCGAGCTAACTGTTCAACTACAGTTTGTCCTAGAGGGTCATAGGTATGCGCACTGCCGGATACAAAGATGTCGTTAAGGCGACTACGTCTCTTGAGCTCCTGCAGCATTTCTGTTATCTCGTTGAAATCAAGTATTTCAACGGTATGAACACCATAGCGCAACAAGTCAACCTTGCGTAAATCGAACTTTCGTAAAGCGTATCTGAAGTTTGCAACTTCCTCAGGTGTAGGAGTATCTCCCGCTTTGGTAAAGTGCATCTGCTGTGGTTTTCTCATCACGCAGAAATGCTTTTTATTCTGACCCAGCAATGCTAAATGTAGATTGCCTAATACAAACTCGATATTAGGGTCATCAAAGCTGAATCCTAAAAACAGGAACGTTTTGCTGACCAAATCACTACGGAGGACGCTTAGGAAAAGCTCGCGTTCCCTTGTGCTGGCATAAGCGATGTAATCATCTTTCGTTAGAACGGCATCACCGGGGCGACTTACATCGCCGTGCATTTTGTAAACAACCACGTCGCGACGCGGTGAAGTGATGCGTAAGTCCTTTGATTCAATGATAGCATCAACCACTTTGTGAGCTCGCTCGAATGCTTGTTCGAGCAAATGGTCATAGTTGGTAGTCCAAACAGTCGACAGGTCTAAGTCAGCAATTAGGTCGTGGTTAGGGTGACGCTTGGCTCTAGTTTTAAAAGCTTTGACAATGAGTTCGTCAATCTCCGTGCGGTTACCCATTCTATCATTAACATGGTACTGAGCGACTGCTAATAGGTCTGACTCCAACTCGATATCAAGACCCAACTGGTTCGCGATGCCACTCAGTAATTCCCGCCAATTCATAAATCCAGCCCCCGCGGATAAGCCAGCACCAGCAAATAGTGCGGCGCGGCCAGATTCTAGGCCTTGGCCGAAGGTTTGGTAAAGGTCTGCTTTCGAAGCACTCATGCCTAGTTAGATTACTGATACGGTTTGATTGTAGTTGTTGCCCAATACAAGCCACTGGTCCTTAGTTAACTGACGGCCAGCAATCCGTTGGCTCTTGACCTGCAGCAGTCCGCCAACCTCATCAACATAGGGGTAAATCCCCAAGTATTCTTGGCCTTTATAAGCTTGGATAAGTTGATTAGCTGGAGCCAGCGGAAGAATTGCTACCCTTCCATGTAGAGCATCACTAAATCCAAGTTCCCATGGCATCCATTGTGACGCGGCTGCATGTACCGAGGCAGCATAAATGAGAGTTTTGCTATGCCGCATGGCTTCACGGAGCACTGCTGCAGTGCCCGGCGAAACTTTGCTTCTGTCTAGTTCAGGATTTTCAATCCAATCGACATAAACGCTTAGCCCCTTAGATTCTAAGAAAAGCTTTATTCCTTCAACCAGTTCTGCATCCTTGAATGCATGTGAAAGGAATACATCGTAGGAGTCGGTTGAGGTGAATGTTTTAACCGAGTTCCTCTTTAACCGTGTTGCGGATGACTCAAATAGTTGCGTATGCTTAGGTACGAAGCTGCGCACCTCATTTTCTGATATTAGAGCCATCCAGTAAATATTATAAATGTGTAGCCTGAAAAAGGATGGGCTAAGGTACCATTGTTCGCTTATAGCCCAAGATTCTGGGCAGCATTAAAACTCACCACGTCATCCAGCCGGGAGTAGCGGTCAATCATAGCGTCGGTTTTCTGCTTCGTCTGGTTCTTGATGAACCGGTTGGACTGACCTCGTAGCACGGATATCGTAATAAAGGAGACGCGCAGGGAGTGGGCCGAGTAGTTCTTCTCCGGAACCTTGTGACCGTCCTCGTCGTGGTTCAGGTGCAACTGAACCAACTCGTTTACACGCAAAGGAGACAGCCGCTTCAAGGTGGGCATGGCTTGGCCTTTTACCTTGCCTCGCTTTAAGGAAACGAATAGCGGACCTGTATTCCGGCCCAACTGCTGCAGCCAGGCCCGGGTGCAGCGAACGGGGCAAAAGGCCGATGTCGCAGCGTAGAACACGGCTTTGTCTTCGACCTCGCCGGCCTGGTTGGTTTTGCTCTTGGCCAAGTGTACAATCAGTGCTTTTTCCGTAAACTCTAGGTGTTCCACGTCCAAAGCCACGAGCTCCGAGCGACGGAAGGCACCGGCGAAGCCCAGCAAGAGCAATGCCCGGTCGCGCAGGCCTGCCGTGGTCGTGACGTCCAGGCGCCGGATGCTTTCCTTGAGCTCCTCCACGGTGAATGCCGGCGCCTGCTTCTGCCGCTTGCCCAGCGTGCGGGTGATGCCTTCCATGACCAACGCCAACTCGTCGGCCCGCACCGGCGACAGGTACCCGCGCAGTTGGTGGTGCTTGTGGATGGCGGCCAGGTGCCGCCGGATGGTGGAGAGCTTGCGCGGGATGTCGGCCAGGTCGGCCACGTACCGGGCGAGGGTGGCCACGTCAGCCGGCAGTTGGTTCAGGCCGTGGAGCTGGCAGAAGTCCCCGAAGCTTTTCAGGTCGGCCGAGTACGCGAGCACCGTGTTGTCGGCGCCCTCCAGGCCGGCCTTGATGTAGCGGGCCACGTTGGCCGCGGCCGTCGACAGCTGCGAGCCCAGGGCCTGCGGCTCGTCGGGAATTCGGGTGATTTCGGTGCTCATGGCGGCAAGATACTTTAGGTATCATAATTAAACGTTATGATGCCTAAACTTTACACTGAGCAGTCCAAGCAGTCAGATGTGAAAATTAGAGTCAAAGCAACTTGTTAGTACATTTACCAACCGCCCTTCTGCTTATTCTACTGGCTTTCTCTGTATGGCAAAACTTTACCTTCTACAGTTTCTACTCCTTATTATAAGTGTACCCGCGCTGGCCCAGCGACCCAAGCCCGCCGCAGTTTCGTTGCCGCCCGCCGATACGGTCTATTTCGACCGGGACTGGGAACGCACCGAAACGCTGGAGGAAGTGGCCTACGCCCGCATTGCCCGCCACGATGCCGCCGGCAAAACCATTGGCACGGTGCGCGACTACTTCTATCCGTCCTGGAAAAAGCAGTGGGAAGGCAAGATGGCCAGCGAAGCCCCCGACAAGCCCACGGGACTGTGTTGCAGTTGGCATGAAAACGGCCAGGTTAGCTTTAAGGGCACGTACGTCAACGGCGTGCAGCAGTCCGACTTTCGCAGCTGGCGCGACGATGGCCGGGAAATCAAGTGCAAGTCTCTCATGCAGGAGGCATTGCCGCTGAGCACCGCCTCGATTCACTGCAGCAACTGCATGCACATTAGCCGCAAGGTCTTCACGGTGGACATCCCCGAGGGCACGGTGGGCATCGTCTACAAGCTGGACGTGCGCGACGAAGGCCAGCCCCCGGTGTCGTGGTCCACGGCCCTGGCCCTGGCTGGCGTTGTCGGTACGGGCGGCATGTCCGCGCCCGCCCTGCTAACAACGGCGGCTACGGCCTTGACGAAGCAGGGCAACAATGCGCCGCCCACCGTGAGCACCAAATGCCACTGGTACATCACCCCCGACGAAGCAGCAGCGCAGCAGTTTCTGGACACGAAAGGCTACATCAAGGACGTGAAAAATTGCCTGCGCGTAGCCTCCAACACCCCCCAGGAAACCCGGCCCATCAGCCTGCCGCCCGGCATCCGGCGCTTGTATGTGTGCGTGAACAACGACAACTACACCACCGACGCCACGGCGACGTTGAGCGTGACGGCGCTGGTGCAGACCTGCAAGTAGGAAGCCGGCTGCCCTTTAATAGTGAAGCGTCAGGCCGGCGCCCCACTTGTAGTCGCTGTCGTAGTTGGTGCTCAGCGACACGTATTTGCTGACCATGTAGCGGAAGGCGACGTTGTACTCGCGGTCGGTGTTCACCAGCAGGTCGGCGAAGAAGTTGTTGCTCAGGGGCAGGTCCGTGCGCTTCAGCTGCAGGCGCACCTTGCCGTTGCTGTCCAGGCGCAGCTCCGAGCGCACGAGCAGCGGCAGCAGGTAGTACAGGCCCACGTCGAACACGCGCCGGTTGTTTTTGGTGTTCCGTTCGCCCTCCGCCAGCAGCGTGCGGTTGTTGCGGTAGTCGAAGCCGACGAAGGCGGCGAGAAACTGCCGGTTGTCGAGGTAGCGCAGCAGGTGGGTTTCGGTTTCGAAGTTGCC
>NZ_FRAS01000029.1 GCF_900142395.1 Hymenobacter psychrotolerans DSM 18569
CCGGCGTGGTGGTGGAGATGCCCCACAAGAAGCCGCCGAAGCGGGAGTTGACCTTCGCTCAGCAGCTGTACAACCACTTGCTGAGCCCCTTACGCGTGGTCATCGAGCATGCCCACCGGAATGAAGCGCTTGCGCATGGTACAGGACACGTTGCGCTTGCGCGGCCAGTGGCGGCGCGACACGGTCATCGTGGTCGCCTGCGGGCTGCACAACCTACGCGTGCGCAGTCCCCTGCGCCTCTACGCGCCCGATAAATTCCCCAAACTGTCCGAATAAGGTTTATTATTCCGCTGCTGGTGCCGCTGGCGCTGCGTGGGGTGGCCTACAAGCCCATCGGGGCCTCGGCCCTGCTGCGCCGCAACCTGCTGGTGTACGGCCTGGGCGGCGTGCTAGTGCCCTTCATCGGCATCAAGCTGATTGACCTGGTAGTGGGGCTGTTTTTGTAGAAAGCTTAAGTCTGAATAGATAAAAAAGAATGTCATGCTGAGCGAAGCCGGAGGCGAAGTCGAAGCATCTCTACCGCAGTAGTATTCAATACCGATTCAACGAAGCGGTAGAGGTGCTTCGGCAAGCTCAGCATGACAGACAACACCAAATCAACATGAAACAAAACCTGCTTCCCGCATTCCGCCTGACCCTTGTGCTGCTGGTGGTGTGCTGCCTGATTTACCCGATGCTGGTATGGGCCGGCGCCCAACTGGCCCCGAGCGGCGGCCAGGGCGAAACCATCAGCCACAACGGCCGCGTGGTGGGCTACGACAACGTGGGCCAGAACTTCACCCGGCCTGAGTACTTCCAGGGCCGCCCCTCGGCCGTGGACTACAACGCCGCCGGCTCGGCCGGCTCCAACAAAGGCCCCAGCAACCCCGATTACCTGGCTACCGTGCAGGCCCGCTTGGATACGTTTCTGGTGCAGAACCCCGGCGTAACCAAGGCCCAGGTGCCGGCCGAGCTGCTTACTGCCTCCGGCTCGGGCCTCGACCCGCACCTCTCGCCGGCCGCCGCCACCGTGCAGGTAGCCCGTGTGGCCCGGGCGCGCAGCCTGGAGCTTGCCAAGGTGCAGGCCTTGGTAGCCCAGCAAACCCAGCATAGCGCCTTCGGTCCTGACCGGGTAAACGTGTTGCGCCTGAACGTGGCCCTCGACGACCTGCAAAACCGCTAATGGTGGTGCATCCTTATCGGGCCCGCGCACACTGGCGGTTGCGGGCCCATCGGCATCGGGGCCGCCACTTCCGGCCGGGCTATACCTTACTGGCTCTGGCGCTGCTGTGGCTGCTGCTGGAGCTGGTAGCCTGATGGCACTGGGAACATTCACTTGGTTGGCTTCGCTCTTAGCCCGAAAGGAATTGAGGCACAGCGTTGCCAGCCGGATTTCGTTGCTTTACTTCTCTATTTCTACGCGCTCCGCGTTACCAGGCGCTTTTCCCTCCATGAAACCACTGTTTCTACTCGCAACTGCTGCGCTGCTTACGGCTTCGGCTGCATCGGCCCAAACTACGCCTGACTCCACTGCCGCCCCGGTGCCACCTACCAACCCGCTGACCACCTACGGCTTTGTGGATGGCTACTACGGTTATGATTTCAAGCACGCAGCCACCAACCAGCGCCCCGGCTTCCTGTACTCGCACAACCGCCAGAACGAGTTTACGGTGAACAACGCCATCATCGGGCTTCGCTACGACAACGGGCAGGTGCGCGGGGCGCTGGGCCTGCACGCGGGCACCTACGTATCGGCCAACTACGCGGCCGAGGACCAGGTACTTAAGCATTTCTACGAGGTCTACGCGGGCTTTCGGCCCTTCCGCAAAGCCTGGCTGGACGTGGGAATTTTCGGGTCGCATATTGGTTTTGAGTCGGCCATGAGCAAGGACAACTGGACACTGACCCGCTCCCTGATGGCCGAAAACTCGCCCTATTACGAGGCCGGCGCTCGGTTTACCTACGAGGTGTCGCCGAAGCTGACGCTGACCGGGCTGGTGCTCAACGGCTGGCAGAACATCCGCGAAAATAACCAGGCCAAGGCTCTGGGCACCCAGATTCAGTGGAAGCCCACTGATAAGCTGCTCATTAACAGCAGCACCTTTTACGGCAACGAGCAGCCCCAGGACTCGGTGCGTCGCCGCCGCTACTTCCACGATTTCTACGTGAGCTACGCCGCCACCGACCGCCTCAGCCTGGCCCTGGTGTTCGATGTGGGCAAGCAGGAGAGCGAGCGGCGCGGCGGCCGCGCCGATACCTGGCACACCGGCGCGGCCTTTGTGCGCTATAAGCTGACCGATAAGTGGACCGCCGCCGCCCGCGCCGAGTACTACAGCGCCGACCGGGGCGTCATCATCAGCACCATTTCGCCGGTAGCCGCTGCCACTGATTTCAAGGTGCAGGCCGCCTCACTTAACCTCGACTACGCGCCCACTAGCAACATGACGTTCCGGGTAGAGGGCCGCACCTTCCACGGCCGCCAGCCATTTCTCACTGACCGTAACGGCAACCCTACGCGCAACTACGGCAACATGACCAGCAGCGTGGCCATTTCGTTTTAACACCAGTTCTTTCCGGTCATCTTTCCCAGGCTATGTCTCCTCCTGACGACGAAAACAAGCTGCGCGACCAGTCCGCCGAGCGGTTTCTGCGTCTGGTGCAGGAGCGGCGGCGCGGGCGGCTGAAAATCTACCTGGGCCTGGCCGCCGGGGTCGGCAAGAGCTACCGGATGCTGCAGGAAGCCCACGACCTGCTGGCCCACGGTGTGAACGTACTCGTCGGATACGTGGAAACCCACGGCCGCGCTGACACGGTGGCCCAGGTGGCGGGCCTGCCCGTGCTGCCGCGCAAAAGCGTATTTTACAAGGGCCGGGCGCTGGAGGAAATGGACCTGGACGGCATCCTGCAGCAGCGCCCGGCCGTGGTTGTCGTCGATGAGCTGGCTCACTCTAACGTGCCCGGCTCACGCCACGAAAAGCGCTGGCAGGACGTAGAGGAAATCGTGGCCGCCGGCATCTCCGTCATCACGGCCCTGAATGTGCAGCATTTGGAAAGCCTGCATGACCAAGTGCTGCGCATCACCGGCACCGACGTCACGGAACGCGTGCCCGATGTGCTGCTGCGGGCCGCCGACGAGGTCATCAACGTGGATTTGACCGTGGACGAGCTGCGGATCCGCTTGCAGGACGGCAAAATCTACGCCCCCGACAAGGTGCCGGCCGCACTGACCAACTTCTTCCAGCGCGAGCACCTGCTGCAGCTGCGCGAGCTGGCTTTGCGCGAAGTCACGCACGCGCTGGGCTTTCAGATTGAGAGCGACGCGGGTGGGGCCCGGGCCGTGGCCCCGGAGCGCCGCAACGCAGACCGCCTGCTGGCCTGCATCAACTCCAACGACCGGGCGGCCAAGGAAATCATCCGCAAAACCTCGCGGCTGGCGGCGCGCTTTTCAGCCTCCGCCTGGTATGTGCTCTACGTGCAGACCGGCCGCGAAACCGCCGACCGTATCGGCCTGGCTACTCAGCGCCATCTGCTCAACAACCTGCAGCTGGCCACCGAACTGGGGGCCCAGATTTTGCGGGTGAAGGATGACGATGTGGTGGGGAGCATCCGCCGCGTGGCTCGCGAAAAAAACGCTACGCTGCTCGTGTGCGGCATCACGCGCGAGAAAAGCGCCTGGGAGCGGGTATCCCGCCGCGGCATAACCTACGACCTGCTGCGGGCCGTAGCTCGTGACGATACTGATCTGGACGTGTACTTAATCAGTTACTAGCGCCTGACCGTTCTATAAAACTGGGATAGCCCAAAACATGAACCTCAAAACCAAAATCACTCTGGGTTTCCTGGCCATGCTGCTGCTGCTGCTCAGCATCGGGGGCTACGGCTACTATTCGCTGCACCAGCTTGACCGCAACTCGCGAAATGTGCTTACGGCCAACTTATACTCGGTGAACCTGGGGCAGCAGATGCTGCGCGCCCTCGACCAGCTCGGCCGGCAGCCGCTCTCCGATACGGCGGGCACGGCCCGCTTCGTGGCGGCCCTCGACCAGGAAGCGCGCAACATCACCGAGCCCGGCGAGCAGCGGCTCGTGGACGAAATGAACCGACGAATACGGCAGCTGCAACGCCAGCAGCAGGATGCCTTGCGGGCGGGCTCCGGCCCGGCCGCTGCCTCGCCGGAGCCCGCCGCGCTGCGCCGCCTCACCTACCAAATGATAGAGCTGAACACGAGGGCTTTGAACCAGAAAACCGAAGCGGCCAACCGCCGCGCCGACCAGGCCAACCGCAACCTGCTGACCTTTCTCACCCTGGCGACCCTGCTGGCCCTCGGCCTGGTAGCCAGCGTGCCCGAAGCGGCGGTGCAGCCCCTGCGCAAGCTCACGGCGGCCCTGCGCCACGCCACGGAGCGCGACTTTTCAGCCACCATCCCGCAGGAAAGCCACGACGAGTTCGGGCAGGTCGCGCGGGCGTTTAACCAGATGCTGAGCCAGCTGCGCGAATACCGCAGCTCTACGGCAGCCGAACTGATAACCGCGCGCAACCGCGCCGCCAGCATCGTGAATACCCTCGACGAAGGCCTGCTGCTACTGGATGAGCACCGCCGCATTCTGCTGGCCAACCCCGTGATGTGCGAGCTGCTGGGGCTGCCGGCCGAAAAGCTGGTGGGCCAGCCCGCGCCCCTGGTGCGCCTGCACAACGACCTGCTGCAAGCACTGCTCACCCCGCTCGACGCGCCCAACCGGGCGGCGGCCGTGGCCGAAGCACCGCTGCTACGCATCAGCCAGCGCGGCGAGGAAGCCTTTTACCGCCTGGCCGTGCAGGACTTGGTGTCTTTTAACGAGGCTACTGAAAAAACCGAGTTTGTGGGCCAGATTCTGACCCTACGCAACGTGTCGGACTTCAAAAAGCTCGACCAGGTGAAATCCAATTTCCTGGCCACCGTCTCGCACGAGCTGAAAACCCCGCTTTCCAGCATGAATATCAACCTCAAGCTGCTGCAGGATGAGCGCCTGCCCGCCGACGAGCGCCTACGCATCACGGGCCAGGTACGGCAGGAAACCCAGCGCCTGCAGCGCATGGTGGCTGAACTGCTCGATGTCTCGCGCCTCGACGCGGGCGCCGGCATCCAGCTCGACCTGCGCCCCACTAACCTGGCCGACGTGGTGCAGTACGCCACCGCCACTGTGCAGGCCCAGCTCACCGACAAGCACCTGCGCCTTGACCTGCTGCTGCCCACCAACCTACCCGCTGCCCGCGCCGACGTGGAAAAAACTACCTGGGTGCTCATCAACCTGCTGGCCAACGCCATCCGCTACTCGCCGGTGGGCGAGGCCTTGACCGTGCGCGCCGCCCCGGCCGGCGCCTTCGTACAGGTGAGCGTGCAGGACCACGGGCCCGGCATAGCGGCCGACCATCACGACCGGATCTTCCAGCGCTTTGCCCAGATTCCCGACAAAACCGGCTACCGCGGCGGCTCCGGCCTGGGTCTGAGCATCGCACGCGAGTTCATCACCACCCAGGGCGGCCGGCTGTGGGTGGAAAGCGAGCCGGGCTCCGGCAGCACATTCCACTTCACCCTGCCCACAGTATAGCCGCCTGGGCGGCCTTCTTTTCAAAAAGCTGCCCCGCAACGTGTTCCTCAACAACATCCTCAAGGCCATCCGGCTGGTGATGGAAGACGTGGTGCTGGTGAACGTGGAGCACGAGAAGTTTCCGGTGGCCCTCTGCAGCCTGCGCCAGACACTGGCGGCCCGGCAGTTCCTGGCGTTCGGCAAAAACCTGCTCGAGTTGGCCGTCTACACCACCCAACCCTATGAGCCGGTGCTGCTCTACGGCAATACCGCCTTCCTCGGGGCCAGCGAAATCAAGATGCTCGAATACGACGCCGGCCGCAAAAAGCAACTCTGGCAGCCGATGCAGCGGATGTTTTTATATAGTCACTACCCACAAAAAAAGGCCGGCTCCATGTGGGGCCGGCCTTTTTTGTGGAAATATTAGTGCTTACTTCAGCACCGAAGCCAGCTTGGCTTCCAGAGCCTCGCCACGCAGGTTTTTACCGATAATGCGGCCCTGTGGGTCGAGGAGAATGGAGGCCGGGATGGACTTGATGCTGTACGTCTGGCCGGCGGCGCTTTCCCAGCCTTTCAGGTCCGAAACGTGCTTCCAGGTGAGGCCGTCGGCCTGAATAGCTTTGAGCCACTTGTCGCGGTCCTGGTCGAAGCTCACGCCGTAGATTTCGAAGCCCTTGCCTTTGTACTTGTTGTAGGCTTTCACCACGTTGGGGTTTTCGCGGCGGCAGGGGCCGCACCAGCTGGCCCAGAAGTCAATCAGCACGTACTTGCCGCGCAGGCTGCTCAGAGCTACGGCTTTGCCATCGGGCGCAGCCAGATTGATTTCCGGCGCGGCCGAACCCACGGCAGTGGCGCGCATAGGCTCTATCTTGGCGACCAGCGCCCTGGTATAGCGCGAGTCGGGCAGTGTGGTTTTGAACTGCGTGGCCATCGAGTCGGCGAAGCCGAACTGCTCCTCCGGGTTAATCAGGTTGGCCACCACGAAGGCCGACACCACCGACTTGGGGTTCTGCTTCACCAGCGCCTTCACACTGTTGGTGCTGCGGGCCTGGGCAGCGTAGAACTGCTTTTCCAGCGCCTGCATCGAGTCGGCACGGCCGGCCTGCGCGTTCTGGTTGTAGCGCTGCTCCAGCCGGCCCATCTGCTCCTTCGACTGCTGCATGGTGCGGTTCAGCTGCTGCAGCAATTCGGAGTCTTTGGAGCCTTTCACGGTGTAAGTTTCGGCCAGTTTCTGGGCGTCGCCGCTGAGCTCCACTTTGCTGCCGTTGCTCAGGGCCAGCAGCACCTGGCTCTGGTCGGAGGTTTTCACCTGATAGAGGCCGGCTTCGGGCACGGTGCCCGTAAAGCGGAACTGCCCTTTGTCGTCGAGGGAGGCCGTATCGCGCGAGATGAACTGCGTTTCGCCCAACTCGGCCAGATACACTTTGGTGCCGGCCGGGGCGTTAGTCAGCTGGCCGCTAAGCTGGTAGCCCGCGTCGCCGGCGGCTCCGGTGGTAGTAGGCGTCGTGTTTTTGGTGCAGGCATTGGCCATGCCCAGCACAGCCCCAACAAACAGCAGACTTTTCATTTTCAACATATTCAGGAGGAAAGCCGGCAGGCCTGCCGGCGTTGGTTTCGCAAAAGACGAGGGTTGCGGCTGCAAGTTGCCGATTTCGGCCGGATTTGGGAACATCCCCCGGCCCGGGCCTCAGAACAGCGCCGCCGCCGGGCTGGTTCGCTGCCGCTAACGACGGAGGGCCGGCTCTAGCGTGCGGCTGCTAGAAACTATTCGGCAAAAAGGTCGTCCTGCTGCGTTTTCATGCCTCAGAACGACCTTAGGGTCATTACCGCTTATGGTTGGTGGCTAGGCGTCGAGCTTCTGGCGCAGGAGCTGGTTGGCCAGCTTGGGGTCGGCCTTGCCGCCGGTCAGCTTCATCAGCTCGCCCATAAACATGCCCGTGAGGCTCTTTTTGCCCGCGCGGTACTCGGCCACCTTGCCCGGATTGGCATCCAGCACCTGCTGCACCATGGCTTCCAGCGCCCCGGCATCGGATTGCTGCAACAAGCCCTGCGCTTCGGCCGCGGCGGCGGCAGTTTGCGTGGGGTTGTCGAGCAGGTACGGGAACAGCTGCTTGCTGGCTACCGAGTGGCCCACCTTGTTGTCGTCGATGAGCTGAATGATGTCGGCCAGGTGCCGGGGGCTCAGCGGGAACTGGTCGAGGGTGAGGGCCCGCTCGTTGAGGTAGGCTTTTACGGGGCCCGTCACCCAGTTGGCGGCGGCTTTGGCGTTGGGCGTGAGGCGAGTCAACTCGTCGAAATACAAGGCCAGCTCTTTCTCGGCCGTCAGCACCGTGGCGTCGTAGTCGGAAAGGCCCAGCTCGCCGGTGAAACGGGCGTAGAGCTGCTGCGGCAGGGCCGGCAACTCGCTCTGCACCCGGTGCAGCCAGGCATCATCAATGATGACGGGCGGCAGGTCGGGCTCCGGGAAATACCGGTAGTCGTTCATGGTTTCCTTGCTGCGCTGGCCGTTGGTGGTGCCGGTCTGCGCATCAAAGCCGCGGGTTTCGCTGTCGATGATTTCACCGGCTTCTACCAGCTGAATCTGCCGCTCGATTTCGTACTCGATGGCGCGCTGCACGTTGCGGAAGGAGTTCATGTTCTTCACCTCCACCTTGGTGCCGAACTTGTCGGCGCCGCGCCGCATCACCGAAATATTGGCGTCGCAGCGCAGCGAGCCTTCTTCCATGTTGCCGTCGCAGATGCCCAGGTACTCCACCAGCTTCTTGATTTCGGCCAGGTAGGCGTAGGCTTCCTCCGCGTTGCGGATGTCGGGCTCCGACACGATTTCAATCAGCGGTACACCGGCCCGGTTCAGGTCCACGAGGGTTTCCACTTCGCCGGCCAGGTGCATGCTCTTGCCCGCGTCCTCTTCCATGTGGATGCGGGTGATGCCGATTTTCTTGGTGGAACCGTCGGAAAGGCGGATTTCCACATGGCCGCCGGTGCAGATCGGGGTTTTGTCCTGCGTAATCTGGTAGCCCTTGGGAAGGTCAGGGTAGAAGTAGTTTTTGCGGGCAAACAGGTTGTCGCGCCGGATCTGGCAGTTGGTAGCCAGGCCCATCTTCATGGCAAACTCCACGGCCGAGTAATTCACGCGCGGCAGCGTGCCGGGGTGGCCCAGCGTAATGACACTCAGGTTGTTATTGGGAAGCGCGCCGTACTCGTTTTCGTCGGAAGAGTACATTTTGCTGCGTGTGAGCAGCTGCGCGTGCACCTCAAGGCCGATGACAGGCTGGTAGTTGGCTTTGATGTTGTCGTCCATAGAAAAATCAGGCGGGTTGGCCGCCGGGGCTGCAAGTTAAAACTATCTGCCTGAGAAAAGTTGCCCGCCCGAAGCCTCAATAGCTTTTCGGCCCCCGGCAGTGAGCCGCAGCAACCGGGCGGAAGATCCAGCTCTGATCAGTGGGGCCCTCACTCCTCTTCCCTAACGGACTACAGTGGTGTCAATCAGGCGAGTAGCCGGCCCGGTCGCGCCGCTGCTGGCAGTGCCGCACAATGTCGTCGAGGGCCGCAATGACTTCCGTAATTGTGCGCGGTTCCATAAGGGCATAAAAAAGAGGCGAGCCTACAAGCAGGCTCGCCTCAAGTTCGAAAATACCGCCAAGTATTACGCTAAGCTTTTGCTGATCAGCTCCTCGGCTTTGCTTATAGCGGCACCCAAACCGGCCGCATTCTTGCCGCCGGCCGTGGCGAAGAACGGCTGACCGCCGCCGCCGCCCTGGATTTCCTTGGCCAGCTCGCGCACCAGAGTAGAGGCGTTTAGCTTGCCGCCTTTGGCCAACTCATCATCGAGCATGACGGCCAACTGCGGCTTGCCGTCGATTTCGGCGCCGAGTACCGCTACCAGGTTGGGCACCGACTGGCGCAGGTTGAAGGCTAGGGTTTTGAGAGCGTCGGCGGAAGTGGCCTGCACCTGGGCCGCCAGGAAGCTCACGCCGCCTAGGGGCTTCACCTGCCCTACCAGCTGGTCTTTCTGCTGGTTGATGCTTTGCTGGGCAAACTGCTCGATCTGCTTGCGCAGGGTGGCAATTTCCTCGGTCTGCTTCTCGATGCCCGGAATGAGGTGCTGCGGGTTGCCGAGGGCCTCGCGTACCTGCGCCAGCAAATCCAGCTGCTGGTTCACGAAGGCTTCAGCCGCTTCGGCCGTGACGGCCTCAATGCGGCGCACGCCGGCTCCTACCGCGCTTTCCGAGGTGATTTTGAAGAAGCCAATGTCGCCGGTGGTCCGCACGTGGGTGCCGCCGCACAGTTCCACCGAGAAGTCCCGGTCGAAGGTGATGACGCGCACAAACTCGCCGTATTTCTCGCCGAACAGCGCGGTAGCGCCCAGGTTTTTGGCCTCATCAATGGGCACGTTGCGGCGCTCATCCAGCGGAATCTGCTGGCGGATGCGGGCATTTACCAGCGTTTCCACCTGCCGCAGCTGGTCGTCGGTTACTTTGGTGAAGTGGCTGAAATCGAAGCGCAGCAGCTTTTCGTTCACCAACGAGCCTTTCTGAGCCACGTGCGAGCCGACTACTTCGCGCAGCGCGGCCTGCAGCAGGTGCGTGGCCGTGTGGTTGCGCTGAATCTGGGCGCGGCGGGCGTGGTCGTAGCGGGCCAGAAACTCGCCTTCCACATCCTGCGGCAGCTCCAGCACGGTGTGCACAATCAGGTCGTTTTCCTTCCTGGTGTCCAGCACGCGCACCTTGCTCAGCGGCGACTCCAGGTAGCCCGTGTCACCAATCTGCCCGCCCGATTCGGCGTAGAACGGCGTCTGGTCGAGCACGACCTGGTACTCGGTTTTGCCTTTGCGGTCGGTGCGGCGGTAGCGCAGGATGCGGGCCGGCGCCTCCTCCTGGTCGTAGCCGACGAAAGCGGGCTGCTCTTCCGATTCTTTTACGATGGTCCAGTCGCTCTGCTCGGCCTCCTGGGCGTTGCGGCTGCGGTTTTTCTGAGCATCCAGCTCCTTCTTGAAGCCTTCCTCGTCCACCGTCAGGCCCTTTTCGCGGGCAATGAGAGCGGTGAGGTCCAGCGGGAAACCGAATGTATCGGACAGCTCGAAAGCCGTTTTGCCGTCGATGCGGTTGCCGTTCTGGCGGAACCCCTCTTCCAGCGTTTCGAGGCGGCGCAGGCCGTTTTCCAGCGTTTTCAGGAAGGCAATTTCCTCTTCCTCAATCACGCGCTGCACGAATTGCTGCTGCGCTTTCAGCTCCGGGAAAATACCGGCCATCTGCTCGGCCAGCACGGGCACCAGCTTATAGAGGAAGGGCTGCTTCTGGTTCAAGGACGAGAAGGCATAGCGCACGGCGCGGCGCAGAATCCGGCGAATCACGTAGCCGGCCTTCACGTTCGAGGGCAGCTGGCCGTCGGCAATGGTGAAGCTGATGGTGCGGATGTGGTCGGCGATAACGCGGATGGCAATGTCCGTTTTCTCGTTTTCGGTGGCGGGCTGGTCGTTCACGGTGGCCGGGGCCGTGCCGTGGTACTTGATGCCTACCTCATTGGCAATGAACTGGATGAGCGGCTGGAATACGTCGGTGTCGTAGTTCGACTTCACGCCCGATACGGCCATCATCAGGCGCTCGAAGCCCATACCGGTATCCACGTGCTGGGCGGGCAGCTTCACCAGGCTCTTGTCGGCGAGGCGCTGAAACTCCATGAACACGTTGTTCCACACTTCCACCACCTGCGGGTGGTCGGCGTTTACCAGCTCGCGGCCCGATTTCTGGGCTACTTCCGCCTCGTCGCGCAGGTCGATGTGGATTTCGGTGCAGGGGCCGCAAGGACCCGTATCGCCCATTTCCCAGAAGTTGTCCTTCTTGTTGCCGGGCAGAATCCGGTCGTCGGTGGTGTACTGGCGCCACAGCTCCTGCGTCTCGGTGTCAGCCGCCAGCTTGTCGCCGGCGTCGCCCTCAAAATACGTCACGTAGAGGCGGTCTTTCGGCAGCTTATATACTTCCGTGAGCAGCTCCCAGGCCCAGGCAATGGCGTCCTTCTTGAAATAATCCCCAAACGACCAGTTGCCGAGCATCTCGAACATGGTGTGGTGGTAGGTATCGTAGCCCACCTCTTCCAGGTCGTTGTGCTTGCCCGATACGCGCAGGCACTTCTGGGTGTCGGCAATGCGCTTGAAGGGCGCGGGCTTGTTGCCGAGGAAGTAGTCCTTGAACGGGGCCATGCCGCTGTTAATGAACAGCAGCGTGGGGTCGTCCTTCACCACAATGGGCGCCGAGGGCACGATGTGGTGGCCTTTGGAGGCGAAGAAATCCAGGAACTGCTGGCGGACGTGGCTGGCGGTAGGGAGTGACATAAGCGGAACACCAGGCCTGAACCCGGGAGTTGATAGGAATCGGTGGAAACAGGGCTGCCCCAAATTGGCGGCGGCCGGTATTTTGGTTACTTTTCGCCTTTCCGGCGGAAAAGCGCTTCGGGCAAAGTTAGCCGACTTTATAGAAGTGAGAAATGAGAAGCTAGAGCTTAGATTCTTTTTCAGCGCTTCTCTTTTCACTGCTATGGCCTTCTTTGCTCTATCCTCTCAGTTCTGAGTTCTATAACATGCCCTACAAAGAGCGCGACATCGAGAAGCAGTACTTCACCATTGGCGAAGTAGCCGCGCAGTTCAATGTGGCCCCATCCCTGATTCGGTTCTGGGAAACCGAGTTTGAGGAGCTGCGCCCGCGCAAAAGCAAAAAGGGCAACCGCCTCTACACGCCCCAGGACGTGGATATTTTCCGCACGATTTACCACCTGGTGAAGGAGCGCGGCTACACCATTCCCGGCGCTCGTGAGCTGCTCAAGCAGAAAGGCCCGCAGCTCAAAGAAAAAATCGACGTGATTCAGAGCCTGGAGAAAATCCGCAAGTTCATGGTGACCATGAAAAAGGAACTCGACGCCATTGGTAAGGCGCAGCAGGAGGGGTAATTTTATTCGACCCGTCATCCTGAGCGCAGCGAAGGACCTTATCACGTCAGAACAGTAGCTGTTCGATAGTAGCCCAGACGTGATAAGGTCCTTCGCTGCACTCAGGGTGACGATTTAACTTAATACTACGCTATGTCTATTTCTACCCCCGACGATACCCTCCTCCACGAAGTCGCCCTGACGCTTTTCCCCAACATCGGGCCGCAGCTGACGCGGCAGCTGATGAGCTACGGCGGCTCGGCCAAAAACGTGCTGCACCTGCCGCCGGGCAAGCTGCGCAAGATTCCGGGCATCGGGCCGGCTACGGAGGCCATCCTGACCGGCGGGGAGCGAACCAAAGCGCTGAAGCAGGCGGAGGACAGCCTGCGAAAAGCCGAGAAGGAAGGCGTGCAGCTGCTCTTCTACACCAGCAAGCAGTTTCCGGCGCGCCTCAAGCAGCTCCCCGACGCGCCCACTCTGCTTTACTACCAGGGCACCGCCGACCTGAACCAGGCCAAAACCCTGGCCATTGTGGGCACCCGGCAGGCCACCGACTACGGCCGCGAGCAAACCGAGCGGCTGGTGCAGGGCGTGGCGTCGCACCGGCCTTTGATAGTGAGCGGACTGGCGTACGGCATTGATATTGCCGCGCACCGGGCCGCGCTGCAGCATGGGCTGGAAACCGTGGGCGTGATGGCCACGGGCCTGGATGTGCTCTACCCCCACGCCCACCGCAAAACCGCCGAAAAAATGCTCACCCAGGGCGGTCTGCTCACGGAATTCGCCTTCGGCACGCCCCCCGACAAGTACAATTTTCCCGCGCGTAACCGCATTATTGCCGGCCTCTGCGACGGCACGGTAGTGGTAGAAGCAGCCCGCAAAGGCGGCGCCCTGATAACGGCCGACCTGGCCCAGGGCTACGACCGGGACGTGCTGGCCGTGCCCGGGCCGCTGGGCTCCCCGGCTTCAGAAGGTTGCCACGAGCTGATCAAAGCAAACCGCGCCGCGCTCTACTCCGAGCCGCAGGACGTGGAGCAGCTGCTCAACTGGGACCTGGCCCTGCACCTGTCCGGCAAGCCTAAAAGCCCCGCCACTTACGATGCGCTGGATTTCAGCCCCGAGGAGTTTCAGCTGGTGACGGTGCTGCAGGCCGCGCCGGGCCGCGAAGAGCACCTCGACAATCTGGCCTGGAAAGCCCAGCTGCCCATTCACACCACCGCGTCGCTGCTGCTGGGCCTGGAGTTCCGGAGCTTAGTGAAGGCGCTGCCGGGCAAACGGTTTGTGCTTGTTTAGCTTTTTTATTGTCAGTTGTTGGTTGCTGATTGTCAGACCGATAATAACTAACAGCTGACAACCAGCAACCAGCACCCGACAACCACCACCTATGCTTCTCCACAACGGCCAGCTACTTCCTGAAGCCGATTTTGCGTTGCCGCTGCCCAACCGGGGCCTGTTTTTCAATGATGGGTTCTTTGAGACGATGGTGTGGGCAGCCGGCGCAGTGCGCTACCTGCCGCAGCATCTGGCCCGCATGCAGCAGGCGGCCGCTGCCCTGGGCCTGGAGCTGCCGGCAGCACTGGCCACCGCCGGGGCGCTTATGGCTACGCTGGGCCAGCTCGTAGCTACTCAGACTTCTATTTCGGCGGAATACCGCGTGCGGCTGCAGCTCTGGCGCGGCGGTGGCGGCCTCTACACTCCCGAAACCGAGGCCGTGGAATGGCTGGCCACCAGCCGGCCATTCCACGAAACCGAAACGGCAGTGACTTCCTGTGGCTTTGCCGAAACGGTACGGACGCAGGCCTCACCGGTGTCCTTCTGCAAAGGCCCCAACGCCCTGACTTACGTGCTGGCGGCGCGCGAACGGCAACACCGCAACCTTGACGAGCTGCTGCTGCTGGACGCGGCCGGCCACGTGGCGGAAAGTGTGGCGGCGGCGGTTTTCTGGCTCCGGGATGGGCAGCTTTTCACTCCTTCCCTGGAAACCGGCTGCGTGGCCGGCGTACGGCGCGCCCACCTGCTGCAGGTGGCCCGGCAGCAAGGCCTGGCGGCCTACGAAGTGCTGACCGAGCCAGCCGGATTGCTGGCGGCGGAGGCAGTATTCACCGCCAATGTGGCGGGTATCAAAGCGGTGCGGCACCTCGGCGCAACTCGCTATGCCGCTGAACACCCGCTGCTGGTAGAGTTGCGGCGGGCTGAACGGCTTCCTTAGCGAGCCAGACCGACCGGCCGGCACCGCAGCTTCAGCCAGCTTTCCTCAAACTCCTGCAAATCCTCTTCCGTGACGTCGTTGAGGCGCAAAACCTCCTCCCGCTTGCGGTGATAGGAATCCAGCGAATAAAGCGCAATCCAGGCGCGGTGCTGCCGAGACAGAGAGCTGGACGGCGGACTGATAAGGGCAGTTACTGTCATGCAGGCACATACGGCACTGCTTTTTATTTGGATTTTATGAAGTACAATTAAATTATACTAAGAACATT
Source organism: Hymenobacter psychrotolerans DSM 18569 (assembly GCF_900142395.1). Classification (GTDB taxonomy): domain Bacteria; phylum Bacteroidota; class Bacteroidia; order Cytophagales; family Hymenobacteraceae; genus Hymenobacter; species Hymenobacter psychrotolerans. The sequence goes on from NZ_FRAS01000029.1 coordinate 14,945, forward strand.
TATTCTCTCGTAAGTGCAACAGCAGCCCGCTGCGCTACCGGATGAGGTAGTTTACGGTAAGCGTTTCCTTGGTGCTGGCCGCCGCCGGCTCAAACAGCAATCCACTCGGGACGCGGCGCGCTTCCTGTAGCAGCTGGGCCTCCGCTTCTGCCTTTGCCTGCGGGGTGATTTCTCCAAACAGCGGCATCAAACGGGTGCCAGCCCCCTGCGCATCAGCCACGGTACCATCAGCCGCAATGGTGAGCCGCACGGAAACCTGGCCTTCCAGCCCGGCCCGTAGTGCCGCGCTTGGGTATTTGATTTTGCCCCACATGTAGCGGAAGAACAGCGAATCGACGGGCAGGCGGCGCTGGCTGGCCAGCCGCTCCCCGATACCCCGCTGCAGCCGTAGCGCGGCGGGCGGCGGCACCGGCGGCTTTGGCTTGACCGGAGCCGCTGGCCGGGCTTCCCACCGGTTGTATACCGCACTCTGGGCACTGGCAGGCCGCCCTGCCACACAAGCCAACCCAAAAAGCAGCGCGGCCCTCTTATTCATTGTGAAGCAGTATACGCCTGCTCTACCGATGGCCGGCCGCCTGGCTTCGGCTATACCGCAACCGGCGCCTTAATGGCGGGCCAGGGCTCGTAGTTTTCGAGCGTGAAGTCGTTGTACTGAAACGCGAAAATGTCCTCTACTGCGGGGTTCAGGCGCATCTGTGGCAGCGGGCGGGGCTCCCGGGTGAGCTGCAAACGGGCCTGCTCCAGGTGGTTGCTGTAGAGGTGGGTGTCGCCGCCGGTCCAGATGAACTCGCCGGGTTCCAGGCCGGTTACCTGCGCCATCATAAGCGTGAGAAGGGCGTAGCTGGCAATGTTGAAGGGCACGCCCAGGAACACGTCGGCGGAGCGCTGGTAGAGCTGGCAGCTGAGCTTGCCATCGGCCACGTAGAACTGAAACAGCGCGTGGCAGGGTGTCAGGCGCATCTGCGGCAGCTCGGCCACGTTCCAGGCCGATACCACCATGCGGCGCGAATCGGGCTGGGTGCGCAGCAGCTGCACCATCTGGGCAATCTGGTCGATGCTCTGGCCGTCGGGAGCCTGCCAGCTGCGCCACTGCTTGCCGTAGATGGGCCCCAGCTCGCCGTTTTCGTCGGCCCACTCCCGCCAGATAGTTACGCCCACATCCTCCAGCGACTGGTTGCTGGTGTCGCCGCGCAGAAACCACAGCAGCTCATGGATGATGCTTTTCAGGTGCACTTTCTTGGTGGTCACCAGCGGGAAACCCTGCTGCAAGTCAAACCGCATCTGGTAGCCGAACACCGAGAGCGTGCCGGTGCCGGTACGGTCGGTTTTCCGGGTGCCGTTATCGAGAATGTGCTGGAGCAGGGTGTGGTACTGGTGCATGGGGAGAAAAGCTGGTCGAAACAGACGCCAAAAGTAAAGAAACTCCGGTAGCCGTAGGCGCAAAGTTGTGGCTAGAACGAGGGCAATTCGGTGCTTTCTGGCAGGACTTCCCGCCAAGCCTCTGTTTCGGCATAGTGCTTTACTACACGTCCCCGCTCTTCCAGAAAACCCCGCAGGTAGCGTTTCAGCACCAATGCATCGACTAGCTGGCCTAACCAACCCAGCGGAGATGCAAACTGGAATACGTCCCGCATAATGGTGCCTGATTCAACTGGCAGGAAGTGATGCTCGTAAGCGTCTGCCACACGCCGAAACGTCGGGCCCGAAACGTAACGGAGTCACCAAGTTGCAGAATACCACTATAAATGTCTCCTATAAGCTCTTCCTTGGTTTGGCCGGCTGATATGGGGTGCAAATCAACGCTCAAAGCTAGTTGGAAGCAGCGTTCCTGCGGAGCGTTGATGAGGGTCAGAATTTCAATAACCGGCATGTGTCTGGAATTACAGGAATTGGTATGTAATCGTAAGTTCCTCCTGAGTGGTTGTCCCGGGTTGAAAGCGCAGTTGGCGTAGCAGTACCGCAGCCTGCTGCACCATCTCATCCCGTCCTGTTGCTCCTGCAGGTATTGTATTTTCTACCTCGCTTAAGCTGCTTACCTGGCCGGCTGCATTAATGGTCAGGCGCATTGTAATTTTTCCTTCTACTTGTGCCCGAAGCGCCTGAGCTGGGTAGCGAATGGTTTTTCTTAAATAATCATAATAGCTGTTGTCTTCCGGAATCGTTCTGCTCTCCTTGATGCGTTGCCCGATACCACGTTGCAGAAGGGGCACTCCGGTAGCAGAAATGGCAATGCGTATTGAATCCCGGCGCAACGCCTGTAGACGATTCAGCGAATCCTGCCGAATTTTTGCTCGCATGACCTGTGGCCCGCGTTGGGCAACGGTGACATGAGGCTGTGAGGGAACTACTGGACTTGCCTCCCAGCGGTTGTACGTAGCCTGCGCCCGGGCCTTCTCTTCAGCGGTAAGCAGCAGGAATGATATCACTCCAAGCTTCATCAGCATCTTGGTTAGCATAGCTTGGTTATGTGGTGTGTGCCAAGCAGGCTTCTCTAAAACCTAATAAGCCCCGTTTTTCGGCCTTTTTCAAGTATCTTTTAATAGGACTATACCTGACCTTTGAAGGCACATTAAAGGAAAAGTAATCAGGCAGATGGCTCCTCTCCCAACTGCAGCCTAGCTCCTCCAAGCGCTGCTGTATGCTGCCACTTGTATCTGCCTGCATAACAACAATCTGTACTGTCGTATTGCCAGACTCTTCGACAAGGCTCTGCACTACTAATTCGCCATCTTCGTCTTCAGCCAGCACTACATCACCCAAAGCATAACTCGTGACAAAAAAAGGGATATTATCTAACCGATAGTGCCCCTGCTCTTGAGCAACTACTTGCGCCCACATACTTTCAACGTACTCCTCATCAAGTACAGTGTTGAAGAACCTAAAAACTACTTTGACAGCAGTTGTGGTTTCTATTAAGCTCATGCCTTTACTGACTGAAAATAAAAAACACCCCAGAAACGTAAGCTTCTAGGGTGTTTTCCGTGTCAAGTATAAGATTCTTACATCGTCTTCACGGCCGGAGCCGCCGGAGTGGCGGGCGTAGCGGCAGCGGTTTTGGCGCCTTTCTTCATGCAGCACGAAGGCGTCCCGGCCGTGTTGCCTTCCTTGGCGCAGTTGGCCTTCATTTCGGTGGAGCAGGCTTCTTTGGACTTGCCTTTCTTGGCAGCTTTGTCGCCTTCATGGGCGGAGGCGGAACCAACGAAGGCAAACAGGGCGAGGGCGAGCAGGGCGTTTTTCATGGGCAGGTAGAAGATGAAACCAGAGGAAACAAAAGCGGGAAAACAGTGGTTGGCTTGGCGCCGCCCCTAAGGTAGGAAATGTAACAGAAGCTTCGGCAGTTGCCGGCCTGAAATTTCCTCCCGGCCGCCTCAGCCCGGCCCCGGTGGCCGCTACCGTTTCTCTATGCCCCTCCGACGTCTCGCGCATTTTACCTTACTGGCTCTTGGGCTGCTGTCGGCTCTGGCCGTGTTTTTCGTGGCGCAGCTGCGCTTCAACTACAACTTCAACGACTTCTACCCCGCCGGCGACCCGGACCTGGACTACTACATGGCGTACTCCGGGCGCTTCGGCAACGACAACGACTACGTGCTGCTGGGCCTGGAGGCCCCGGCCGGCCAGACCGTGTTCGAGCCCCGATTCCTGACCCGCGTCGATTCGCTGACACGGTTCATCCAGGGCCGGCGGCACGTCACGCAGGTGTCTTCGCCGACCAACGCCACTAACCCGGTGGTGGAAGGGCTGGGCGTGTTCAACGTACCCTACCTGCACCCGCAGGAGCCGGCGCGGCGCGCCCAGGACTCGGCGCTGGTGTTTCGCACGCCGGGCCTCGTGGGCAACCTGATTTCGCGGGACGCCCGGGCGGCCACCATCCTGTTCCAGACCTCACCCAACCTCAGCAAGCCCCCGGGCGACTCGCTGCTGGCGGCCGTGCGTACCGAGCTGACGCGGCAGGGCTTCGCGGAAAACGAGTACCACATGGCCGGCAAAATGGTGGCCCAGTCGGTGTTCGTGGACCGGCTGCAGGTGGAGCTGGCCGTGTTTATGAGCCTCTCGGTGGTGCTGGTGACGGGGCTGCTGTGGCTCACGTTCCGGACGTGGTGGGGCGTGGTGCTGCCGCTGGTGGTGGTGCTGGGCTCGATTCTGTGGGGGCTGGGCGTGATGTCGGCTTTCGGGGTGAGTATTGACCTGATGACGGCGCTGCTGCCGGTGATGCTGTTCGTGGTGGGCATGTCGGATACCATCCACATCATCACGCGCTACGTCACGGAGCTGGGCTACGGGGCCAGCAAGCGGGATTCGCTGCTGATTGCGCTAAAGGAATCGGGCTTCGGCTCGGGACTTTCCGCCCTCACCACCAGCATCGGCTTCTTCACGCTGATGACCAGCACCATCCGGCCGATTTACAACTTCGGGCTGTTTACGGGCATTGCGGTGCTGCTCACGTTTGCGCTCAGCTTCACGCTGCTGCCGGCCATGCTGTTGCTGCTGCGCAAGCCTCAGCTGCGCATTCCGCGCGAAACCGGCCGCAGCTGGGACGGCGTGCTGGGCCGCCTGTTCCGGACGGTGCTGGCGCGGCGGCACTGGGTGGTGGCCATCAGCGGGCTGGTGCTGGTGCTGTCGGTGGCCTCGGCCTCGCGCATCCGCATCAACTCGGCCCTGCTGGATGACCTGTCCCAGAACGACCCGGTGAAGCTGGATTTCAGGTTTTTCGAGCAGCATTTTGCCGGCGTGCGGCCCTTTGAGCTGGATTTGAAGCCCGGAGCCGGCCGCACGATTTACGACCTGGACGTGCTGCGGCAGACCGAGAAAATTGAAGGCTACCTGCAACAGACCTACGGCCTGAACTTCGTGGCTTCGCCGGTTACCATCATCAAATCGGTGCGCAAAGCTCTGAATGGCGGCCTGCTGGAAGAGTACCGTTTGCCTGACTCGGAGGCCGAGCTGGCGCGCCTGACGCGCAAGGTGAAGCTGTTTCGCAAGAAGCAGGAGTTTCGGGCGCTGGCATTGCCCAATGGCACGGAAGGCCGCCTGACGGGCCGCATGCCCGATGTGGGCAGCATCCGGGCTGATGCGCTTAATGCCGATTTGCGGCGGTTTCTGCGCACTTCCGTGGACAGCACGGTGCTGCAGACCCGCCTCACCGGCTCGGCCAACCTTATCGACAAAAACAACGAAACCCTCACCCGCAACATGATTACGGGCATGAGCATCGACATTGTGATGGTGACGCTGATTGTGCTGCTGCTGTTCCGCAGCCTGCGCATGACGCTGGTGGTGCTTATCCCGAACCTGGTGCCTATCCTGATTGTGGCGGGCGTGATGGGCGCGGCCGGCGTGAGCATGAAGGTGAGCACCAGCATCATCTTCACCATTGCCTTCGGTATTGCCGTCGATGATACCATTCACTTCATCAGCAAGCTGAAGCTGGTGCTGCTCCAGGAGCCCAGCCTGTTCAAAGCCGTGCGCAAAACCTACCTGATGGCCGGCAAAGCTGTCATCGTCACCTCCCTGATTCTGGTGGGTGGCTTCTCGACGCTGATTTTCTCCTCGTTTGATGGCACGTTCTACGTGGGCCTGCTCATCGGCCTGACGCTGCTGTTCGGGGTAGTAGCCGAGCTGACGTTGCTGCCGATTCTGATTCTGGCCTTCTACCGCCACAAGCCCAAAGAAATCCGGCAGCCAGTGCCGGCACTGGGCGGGTAGAACTACCTCCGGACAAAAACGACCGGCCTGCTCTTCCACAAGCAGGCCGGCCGTTTTTGTTGCTGGCTCGTGGCTGATCAGGGTTGGGCAAGCGTGAGGCCTACCGGAGCCAGCAGCGGCCCGTCGTCGTAGAAATTGAGGTAGAGTAGCATGGGCTTGGCACTCCCGGCCCAGCTTACCTCGTACACATCCAGCATGCCCATTCCGCCGATAATACCGTTAGGCGTTTTGAAAGCGCAGCAGCTTCCGCGCCGCCGGTAGCTGATTTCTTCGCCGCCGGGGCCGCGCAGGGCGTTCAGGTAGCGCTGCTGGTTGCGGGCGCCCGAGTCGGTTTTGCCACCCACGCAAATGGGTTTTTGCTGCGTTACGCCGTATTCCGGGTCGGTGGCTACGGCCAGGCCGGAAGCCGGGGCTACGGTTTGGCGCGCATTGTCGTAGTAGCTTTGCGGCAAGTTGGTGGAACCCGTGATGTTCGGCTTTTCATTGGTGCCGGACGTCGGTTTGGCGGTCTTGCAGGCCGGCGTGGCCAGCACCGCGGATAGACTTAACAGATAGAATATTCGTTTCATAGCCCCGAGATACACTATTTACCATCCATTTCCTCTCACTACCCAATTTTTCTGCCTTGCTGCCCACCCGCTTTTTCCAGTTGCCCCTGTGTATCGGCCTGACGCTGCTTTCCTGCTCAGCCTTCGCCCAGACGCCCGCCGCTGCTACCCCTGACAACGACCCGCTGCCCCGCCTGATTCAGGAGCGCCAGCAAATGGTGCAGCAGTATGAGGCTGCCGCTGCCCAGCGCAATGCCTTTCTGGCCAATAAACCCAGCAAAAAAGACCTGCAGGAAGTAATAGACGCCCTGAAAGGCATCATCCGCAAGGACACTGAAATTGTGCGGGCCGTGCAGGCCGGTACCCTCCGCAAAACCGCCGCCGTAGTGGCCGAAAACCAGCAGGTGAAGCAGCTGGCCACCGTGGCCCAAACCGACCAGAGCAGTACCCGGGAGCGGTTCCACGACCTGGAAAACCAGATTGCCAACCTCCAGGAGCGGGACCGGCAGCGCACCAAGAAGCTCCAGGACCTGCAAGCCACCGCCGACGAAGCCACCGCCGCCCGCACCTCCCGCGAGCTGCTGGCCGCCGGTCTGGCCGTGTTGTCGGCAGGCCTGCTGGTGTACGTGCTCAAGCTGCGCGGCCAGCACAGCACCACAGCCAAGCGGCGAAAGTAGTCCCTAGTCCCGGTCCGACGCCGGAGGTGTCCGACCGGTTGTCTTCGTGCTGACAACCGGCGGTTTCAAGCCAGATCCTCCCCACGCGGTGCGCTCGGAAACCGGTCGGACGCCGGAGGCGTCCAACCGGCGGCCACTTATTCCCTCCCTCCATGCTCATTCCCGCCGCCCAGTTTCTGACCTACGCCGAGGCGGTGGAGCTGTACAATCAGCTGAAGGATATGGAGGTAGACGCACTGGTGAAAACCTGCGGGCCGCCTTCCTTCCCGTTCGGCGACGGGATGTACTACCAGCTGCTGATTGAGGAGGCCGACGTACCGATGGCGCAAGCCACGGTGGAAGCCTTTGAGGCAGAGCGCACTGCCCCCAAAGCCGTGCGCTGCCCGCGTTGCCGGGCCGAGGGAGCGGAGCCGCTGGCGCGGGTGGCGTGGTGGAAAAGAGTGGTGTATGCGGGCACCACGCTGCTGGAATGCCCGAAATGTAACGCGGTATTTCCGGTCTGAACCCCTACTTTGCCCCGGTAACCGGCCTGCTCCGGCCAATCTAACCGTGACACCGTTTTGACCTGGACCGAAGAACAGGCCCGCGCCCTCATCACCGACTCCGGCACCCTGAAACGGGGCCAGGAACTGGCCGCCCCTGCCAAGTGGGGCAACCTGGGCCAGACCGACACCGCCGCCTGGGGCGAGTGCAAAGGCAGCGGCAGCAAACCCTACCAAACCGGCATCGACCTGACCGCCCCGGCCTTTAAGTGCAGCTGCCCCAGCCGCGTATTTCCCTGCAAGCACGGCGCGGGCCTGCTCCTGCTGCTGGCCCGCCAGCCCCAGCTGCTCAGCGGCACCACCCCACCCGAGTGGCTGCACGAGTGGCTGGAAAAGCGTCAGCAAACCCAGGAGAAGCAAGTAGCCAAAGCCGTTGAAACGGCGGCGGCGGCCGACTCGGAAGCCACCGAAGCCGCCGCCGCAGTTGCCCGCCAGAAGCGCGAGGCCCAGCGCCAGAGCCGCATGCAGCGCGGGGCGCAGGAGCTGGAAACCTGGCTGGTAGACGTCGTGCGGGCCGGTTTGGCCGCTACCGACCAGCAGCCCCGCAGCTTCTGGGAAAATCAGGCCGCCCGCCTCGTCGACAACCAGCTGCCCGGCCTGGCCACGGTGGTGCGCGAGCTGCCTGCCTTCCGCCACCAGGGTGCCGACTGGCCCGCCCGGCTGCTGGCCCGGCTGGGGGAGCTATATCTGCTGGTGCGGGCCTTCCAGCGCCTGCCCGAGCTGAGCGAAAATGCCCGCCAGGAAGTGCTGCAGCTGGTGGGCGTGAATCTCAAAAAAGAAGACGTGCAGGCCACCCAGCCCGCCGTGCTGGATGAATGGCGCGTGCTGGACCTGACCACCACCGAAGAAGACCGCCTGACCGTGCGCCGCGCCTGGTTGCGGGGCCAGCAAACCAGCCGGATGGCCCTGGTCGTGGAGTTTTCCTTCGGCGGCCAGCCCTTCGCCACGCCGCTGGTGCCCGATGGCTCCTATACCGGTGAGCTGACGTTTTATCCGGGTTTGCTGCCCCTGCGGGCCATTCCGGGGCAGCTTACGTTCAAAGGTGTTCAGCCCGGCAACCCGGTACCCACCGGCAGCATCGGCCCCGGCCAGCTGCTGGAAGACTACGCCACGGCCCTGGCCCGGCAGCCCTGGCTGCGCGAGTGGCCGGCTTTGCTCAGCGGCGGCGTGCCCACGCCCGCCGCCGAAGGCTGGTTGCTGCAGTTTCCGGCTGAAACCGATGCGTCGGACATGGCGGGCGCCGGTTCACCAACCAGCAACCCCACCGAACTCCGCCTGCTCTGCGACGACCAGTTTGGCTGGGACTTGCGCGCCATCAGCGGGGGCTTCCCGCTCACGGTTTTTGGCGAATGGACCGGCCAGGGGTTGCGCCCTCTGGTGGGCTGGGATACGGTGGCTGAACTACAAACTGCCTAGCTGATGCCCGAAACCCACCCCACCCCGGAAACCGCCCTACGCCCCGCTGCCGACTGGCAACGCCTGCAGCGCGTGGCCCTGCTCGGCACCCGCCAAAGCCCCGACGAGCTACCCGCCGTGCCCGGCTTCACCCTCCCCGAAGACGCGCCCGACCACCGCGAAAAGCAGGCGTTATTGTCTGCCGGCGTACTCAGCACCATCCGCAAGGCCGGCTACCAGCCTGCTGCCGCTACTGCCGCTACCATACCCCCCGCCGCTCCCGAAACGCAGGCGGCGTTGGGAGTTAGCGGGGCACAGCTGCTGCAACAATTGCTGGAGGGCCAGTATCCGGAGCTGCTGCCGGAGTTCCTGGTAGCCCTGGCCGAGAACCAACGCCGGGTGCCGCACCAGCTGTTGGTAACGCTGCTGGAATACGCCCGCACCCGCTCCGCGCTGCACCGGCCCGCGGCCGCCGTGCTGGGGCAGCGCGGCGCCTGGCTGGCTGTCCAAAATCCGGCCTGGCAAATATTTCTGGCCGCTTCGGAGCAGGCCACCGAGGAAACCGCCTGGGAAACCGGCACCATCGCGCAGCGCACTATCTACCTGGAAACCCTGCGCCGCCGGGCCCCGACCCAGGCTCGGGAGTTGCTGGCCGCGGTATTGCCCCAGGAACCCGCCAGGCATCAGGCCCAGTTGCTGGAAACCTTGCAGGAACAGCTTTCCACCGATGATGCCGCTTTGCTGACGCAGTACCTCGCCGCCAAAAGCAAAGAAGTACGCCAAACGGTGCTGCCCCTGCTGGTGCGTCTGCCCGACAGCGCGGTACTGGAGCGACTATGGCAGCGCGCCGAGTTGCTAGTGCGCCTCAAGAGCAACCTCCTGAGCAAGAAACTGCTGGTAGAGCTACCGGCCTCCGACTGGGACAAAACCTGGCTCCTCGACGGTATCGAGCAGAAAGACAGCCGCTTCCCCGGCGAAAAAGCCGCGCTACTCGGGCAGCTACTGGCCCTGATTCCGCCCCAGCGCTGGGCCGAGCACTGGAGCCTCACTCCCGCCAAAATCATCGACCTGGCCGCCGACACGGAGTGGGCGGAGTTGCTGCTCACGGCCTGGTCGGAGGCGGCGGTACTGCACCAGGATGCGGGGTGGGCCCGCGCCTTGTTGGAGTGGCTGCACGCGCAGCCGCGCAAAAAAGCGCCCGGCCTGCCAGTAGCCCGGCTGGCGGCCGTGCTGCCGCCCGCCCAGCTCACCGAGCTGGTGCTGCCGCTGCTCAACGCCACCCCGCACTTCTCCACCGATGCGCCCTGGCAGCACCTGTTGCAGCTGGTCCCCGCGCCCTGGCCCGAAACCCTCACGCGCCGGGTGGTGGAGCTGCTGCGCCGGGCCCTGCGGCAGCCCACCGAGCTGTACCGCATTCAGTACGCCGCCTCCCAGCTGCTGGAGCACATGGCCCGCGTAGTCCCGGCAGCGCAATACGGCCTCTGCGCCGAGGCCCTGCAACCCCTGCTCCAGGACGTACCCTACCTGCACAACAGCCTCGCCCGCCTGCTCAACACCCTGCACTTCCGCCAGCAGCTGGCCGAGGCCCTCCACGAACCGCCCGCCCCTGGCTAGGGCCTGCCGTCGTCTGCCGGTCCGATGCTGTAGGTATCCGACCGGCAGGCAACACTACATACTATCTACTTTACAAACCACTAATTTTCCACCTTTCACCATCCATCTTCCCGGTAGCAGTACTTGAGGCGCGAGCCGAAAGTGCTGCGTAGCACAAGTCGTCAGGCTCCCCCTCTCCACGGGAGAGGGGGCCGGGGGGTGAGGCCCCACTCCAACATGTCCACCACTGCTCCTACCACCATTCTGCGCCCGCACGCCGAGGATGTATACGCCGAAGAGCTGGCCGCTCTGCGCGCCGCCGACCACGACCGGCCCAAGCCCCCGAACTGGCACCTCTCGCCCTGGGCGACCGTCACCTACCTGCTGGGCGGCAAGCTGGACAACGGGTTTGAAATCGAGCCCAAGTACATCGGGCAGCGGCGGCTGATGGAAATTGCGGTGGCCACCCTGGCCACCGACCGCGCCCTGCTGCTGCTGGGCGTGCCGGGCACGGCCAAAAGCTGGGTTTCCGAGCACCTGACGGCGGCTATCAGCGGCCGGTCGGATTTGCTGGTGCAGGGCACGGCGGGCACTTCTGAGGATGCCATCCGCTACTCCTGGAACTACGCCCGCCTCATTGCCGAAGGGCCTTCTTTGGGCGCGCTGGTGCCCTCGCCCCTGTTCAAAGGCATGCAGGAAGGCCGCTTGGTGCGCCTCGAAGAACTCACCCGCATCCCCTCCGACGTGCAGGATACGCTCATCACCATGCTCTCGGAAAAGGTGCTGCCCATCCCGGAGCTGTCCACGGAAGTGCAGGCCACCAGCGGCTTCAACGTCATTGCCACCGCCAACGACCGGGACAAGGGCGTGAACGAGCTGAGCAGCGCCCTGCGCCGCCGCTTCAACACGGTGGTGCTGCCCCTGCCGACCTCCGCGGAGGAGGAAGTGCGCATCGTGCAGACGCGGGTGGAAAAGCAGGGCAAGGCGCTGCAGCTGCCCGTGGAAGCGCCGGCTCTGGAGCAGATCAGCCGCCTCGTCACCATCTTCCGGGAGTTGCGCTCGGGCGTGACGGAGAACGGCAAAACTAAGCTCAAGAGCCCCAGCGGCACGCTCAGCACCGGCGAGGCCATTTCGGTGATGAACAGTGGCCTGGCCCTGGCCGCCTACTTTGGCGACGGCAGCCTGCGCGCCCACGACCTGGCCGCCGGCCTCACCGGCGCCGTGGTGAAAGACCCCGTGCAGGACCGCACCGTCTGGCTCGAATACCTCGAAACCGTGGTAAAAGAGCGGGACGGCTGGAAAGACCTGTACCGCGCCTGCCGGGAGGTGGTGGAATAATGGATAACGCCACTATCATCGCCCGTTTGCGCAATCTAGGCTCATTGCCTGACGATAGTACGCCTGCCGTTGACGACTTTCCCTTGGAGGAATTTGATGAGCTCGTGCAGCAACTTTCTGAGCCACTGGAACCAAGTCATTCTCTAACCCTAATCAATCTGGGGGCGCCGCGCGATACATCGGCACATGGAATAGAATGGTCATTGATTCATGCTGCAGAGGCTATTTCCGCTGAGGCACTGCATGATATTCTGCTCGTGGCTGACGACACGGAGGTCAAACGCATTATTGAAATTCGCTTGAAAAACCATTACAAAAGCCAAGTATGAAAAGTCTTGAATCACCGTTTGAAATCATCCGCTTGCGTCCAGATTCTGTTGATTATTATCCAGCCTCTGTAAGTATCCCGTCTATATTACAGCAGCAGAATTTTGTACCTCATCCAAAAGTAAGTATCTCACTAGGTCAGTCTCGTATTGGCGGACCAGTTGTTGATTTACCTGCAGGGATGGAATACCCGCCTGACTTATACTTTGCCTGCCAACTTGATTTAGCAGCAATTTCGCCACTTGACCCCACCGGGCTATTACCCAAGAACGGGCAATTGCTGTTTTTTACCGACCTCGAAAAAGGAAAAGTTGTTCATACAATTTCTGCTAATGCTAATTTGGTCCGAACAATTAAGGAACACGAAGAATGTTTCTGGAATGGTAAATTAATCACCAATTTCAGCACTGAGACTGAAACTATGTCCGAAAGATTTGACCCATCATCAATCGAAGATGAAGATGATACCGGATGGGGCTATTTCGCTGGAAGCGAAAAATCGAAGATTTTCGGAATTTATACACATTGTCAATTGCAACAAGAGGAAATCGAAGAAATAGCTTTTTCCTCTAAAACACTTCTTTTGCAAATTGGCGAAGACTTTACAGAAGAGGGCGTGTTAAGTGTGCTAATTGAGCGGGAGGATTTGCGAAATCTAATTTTCGATAATTGCGAATTTTCTTGGGGCCAATCATAGCTACTTAATTTCAAAATCGTTCATGCCCACCGACCTCCGCCTTTTCGGTATCCGCCACCACGGGCCCGGCAGCGCCGCCAGCCTCGTGCACGCCCTCGACGCCTACCAGCCCGACATTGTGCTGCTGGAGTGCCCCGCCGATGCCGAAGCGGCGCTGGCCGCAGCCACGCACCCCGAGATGGTGCCGCCGGTGGCCCTGCTCGTGTACAACCCCAAGCAGCACCAGCAGGCCTCGTTTCTACCCTTTGCCGAGTTTTCGCCGGAGTGGCAGGCCATGCAGTGGTGCTACCGCCACGGCGCCCACCTGCGCTGCTTTGATTTGCCGGCGAGCATGCGCTTTGCTCAGGAGCAAGCCATAGAAACCCCAGCGGCAGCAGCTCCCGATGAGCCCCCCGCAACGGAAGCATCCCTTGAAGCCCAGTCGTCGGAGCCCGAAGCCGAACCGCTCGATACCCTGAAACCAGCCGAACAGCCTCTGCCCTCACCCAAATCCGACCCCATTTCCTACCTCGCCGAACTGGACGGGTACGCCGACGGGGAGCGGTGGTGGGAGCTGCGCCTGGAACATGCCCCCGGTCACGCCGATACCTTCGCGGTGGTGCTGGACATGATGACGGCCCTGCGGGAGGAGTTGGACCTGCCCGAAACCGAGGAAACCCTGCTCCGGGAGGCTTTTATGCGCGAAACCCTGCGTGCGACTCTGCAACAAGGCTACCAGCGCGTGGCCGTGGTGTGCGGGGCCTGGCACGCCCCAGTGTTGCGGCCCGAGCTGCTCAAGAAGGAAGACAAAGCCCGCCTCAAGGGCCTCAGGAAAGTACCCACCGCCGCTACCTGGATTCCCTGGACGTTTGAGCGGCTGTCCTACGCCTCGGGCTACGGGGCGGGCGTGTTGTCGCCGGCCTGGTACGAATTGCTGTTTACAGTGCCTCGCGCCGAGGTGGTGACGCACTGGATGGTGCGCGCCGCCCGCCTGCTGCGCACCCGCGACCTGGACGCCTCCGCCGCCCACGCCATTGAGGGCGTGCGCCTGGCCGAAACCCTGGCCGTGGTGCGCGGCCGGGAGCTGCCGGGCATCGAGGAGCTGCAGGAAGCCGCCGTGGCCATTTTGGGTGGGGGCTACGCTGAGGCCCTGGATATGGTGCAGCGGGAGCTAGTGATTGGGGAGCGGCTGGGCGCGGTACCGCCTGAGCAGCCCGCCACGCCGTTGCAGCAGGATTTGCAGCTCCAGCAGAAAGCCACCCGTCTCAAGCCCGAAGCCACCGCCAAAACCCTCGACCTGGATTTGCGCAAGGAGCTGGACCTGAGCCGCAGCCACCTGCTGCACCGCCTGCGCCTGCTGGATATCCGCTGGGGCGAGCCGCGCCGGGCGCAGGGCAAAGCCGGCACCTTCCACGAGCTGTGGGAGCTGCAGTGGCAGCCCGAATACGCCCTCAACGTGCTGGATGCCGGCCGCCTGGGCAACACCGTGTTGGCCGCTGCCGCCGCCAAAGCCGCCGCCCGCGCCGCCGAAGCGCCTGATCTGGAAGCCGTGAGCCAGCTGCTGGAAGAAGCCCTGCAAGCCGACCTTGGCCCGGCCATCGGGGCGCTGGTGGCCCGGCTGGAAACCCTTTCGGCCGGCACCCGCGACGTAACGCACCTTTTGGCCGCCCTGCCCCCGCTGGTGAATGTGCTACGCTACGGCAACGTGCGCCGCACCGAAACCGCCCAGGTAGCCACCGTGGTGCACCACCTCGTGCCGCGCCTGTGCATCGGGCTGCCCCAGGCCTGCACGGGCCTCGACTACGACGCCGCCCGCCAGCTGCTGCCTCACATCGAAGGCACCCACCAGGCCATTCGGCTGCTGCAGGATGAAGCTCAGGAAGCCGATTGGTACGCGGCCCTGGCCGTGGTGCTGCGCAATCCGGCCTCCTCGGGGCTACTGGCCGGAGCCGCCGGGCGCTTGCTGTTCGATGCCCACCAACTGGTTCCGGACGAAGCCGCCACGGCCCTCGGCCTGGCCCTGGCTCCCGCCCAGCCCACCGACTACGCCACCGCCTGGATAGAGGGCTTCCTCAGCGGCAGTGGGTTGCTCCTGCTCCACCACCGCCCTCTGTTCGACCTGCTCAACGACTGGCTCGGGGAGCTGCCCGAAGCCACCTTCCGCGAAATCGTGCCCCTGCTACGCCGCGCCTTCACCGATTTCAGCCTGCCCGAACGCCGCCAGCTACTCGACTTGGCCGTGCAGGGTGGCCAGCCGGTAGCTGCACTGGCTGTGGCGGAGGACTTCGACTTGGAACGGGGCCGGCGGGTGTTGCCAGTGCTGCGGGAATTGCTGGGTGTTTAAAATTCGACAACCTGTCATCCTGAGCTTGCGAAGGACCTTCTATCCGCAGAACGATAGAAGGTCCTTCGCAAGCTCAGGATGACAGCCGTTTTTTGGTGTACGTGGCAACAACGTTGCTACTTCACCAGCTTTTCGGCGCGGAACAGGTCGTCGGCGGCTTGCAGGAGCTTGGCGCGCAGCTTGGGGTTGTACTGCGGGTGCGCGGCCAGGAATTCGCGCACGGTGCGGGCGGCAGTGGGCGTTTGGCAGGAACCGAGCGTGGCCTGCAGCCAGGAGTACGGGAAGAAAATGTCGCCGGTCTGCTGGATTTCTTCGAGCAGCGCCAGGCTTGCGGGCAGGTACTTCTCGGAGGTGGCGGCGCGCAGCGGATGGTGCAGATACCCCAGCGCCGACACCACCCAGGCCTCTTTTTCGCGGTTCTTTTCATCCTTGAGCGAGGCGAAAAAGGCGTCGCGGGTGGCTACGTCGGGGGCCAGGGCGGGCAGCAGGAACTGCAGGCGCTTTTGGCGGTCGGGGTTTAGGATGCGGGCCAGCTGCGCGGGTAGGATGGGCTGGGCGGCCGGGTAGTCGCGCACGGCCAGGGCCAAAGCCAGCGCAGTGTAGTCGTCTTCGGTGAGCTTGATGCCAGCGGGGGCCTGCTGCTTGCGCCAGATGCTGTAGAGCCGGGTTTGCGCTTCCGTGGTCAGGGCCACCGACTGGTAGGCTTTGAACAGCAGCTTCCTGGAGTTGGGCGCCGGATTTTGCTGCATAGCCGCCCACAACTCTTTTTCCAGGGCCGGCGCCAGGACCAGGCGTTGCGCGGGCGTGAGCAGTTTCCAGAAAATGTCGGTAGTCTGGCCGGTCAGCAGCTTGATGTTCAGTTCCTCCGGCTCCTGGGGCAGCACTCGGCGGTATAAGTCCAGCAACTGGCGCGGCGCGAG
Organism: Hymenobacter psychrotolerans DSM 18569; assembly: GCF_900142395.1. GTDB lineage: Bacteria > Bacteroidota > Bacteroidia > Cytophagales > Hymenobacteraceae > Hymenobacter > Hymenobacter psychrotolerans. The sequence goes on from NZ_FRAS01000029.1 coordinate 31,008, forward strand.
GGTGCGGCCGTTGAGCATGTTTTCGTAGAGGTTCACGTAGGCGGCAGCACGGGTTACGGGGCTCTGCAAGCTCGCCAGCTCCGCGGCCGACGGCACCGCAACCGGGAACACGCCGTAGCCAATGCCGGTGGAATTGAACACAATGCGCCGGGGGTTGCCCGACACCTTCAGCGTCTCTTCCCGTTCGGTCATTTTCACGGTTCTCTCCTGCGTGCGCCCATCCTCAAACTCCAGCAGCACCGTAAATTCCTGGGGCCACAGGCGGGCGGAGCCATCCTCGGCTTGCTGCGTTATTTCCAGGATAGTCTGCCCATCGTGCCCGCCGCGGCGGTAGCTGAACACGGGGCGGCCGGGCTGGTTTACCCACACCTGGTTCCAGGCCTGCAGGTCGGCGGGGGTGCGGGCGTCGAGTATGGCAATGAGGTCGGGCCAGGTGGCGTTGCCGTAGGCGTACTTGCGCAGGTACTCCTGCAGGCCCTGGCGGAACGGCTCCTCTCCCATCAGCAGCTCCAGCTGCCGCATCATGATGGGCGCTTTGTGGTAGATGATGTTGCCGTAGAGCGAGCCGGCATCCTGCAGATTATCAAGCTCCTGCCGGATAGGGTTGGCGCCGGCGGTGCGGTCTACGCCGTAGGCGGCGGAGTAGTGGTCCACCACGAACTTGAGGTCGTAGTTGGAGCCCGCCACGGCCACCTGCGTGATTTTGTCGGCCATGAAGTTGGCAAATACCTCCTTCATCCACACGTCGTTGAACCACTGCATGGTCACCAGGTCGCCGAACCACATGTGGGCGGTTTCGTGGCTGATGAGGTTGGAGCGGGCTATTTTCTGGTCCTGCGTCGCGCCTTCGTCCAGAAACAGCGTGCTGGCCTTGTAGTCGATAGCGCCCACGTGCTCCATGCCGCCGTACTGAAAATCAGGCAGCGCCACAAAATCGAACTTGCGGAACGGGTACGGAATGCCGGTGTACTGCTCCAGAAACTGCAGCGCGTCGGCGTGAATCCGGAAGATGGGGCCCAGACTCAGCTTCAGCTTGTGCTTGTCGGTTTCGCGGTGCAGAAACTGCATCTGGCGGCCCGCCATAGTCCGGGAAACACGCGTGAACTCGCCGGCTGCAAACGAGAACAGGTAGGTGCTGATGGTGTCCGAGGGCGCGAAGCGGTACGTTTTGCTGGCAGCCGCACCGGTGGAATCCTGCAAGGGGCCGTTGGCCAGGGCCTGCCAGGTTTTCGGGAGCGTGAGGCTGAGCGTGAACGAGGCCTTGAGGTTGGGCTGGTCGAACACTGGAAAAACCGTGCGGGCACGGTCGGGCACGAGCAGCGTGTACAGGTAGTCGTCGTTGCGGTTGAGGCTCTGGTTGCCGGCCACGAAGCTGATTTCAACCTCATTCGCGCCCGGTTTCAGGCTGGCGGCGGGCAGCACCAGATGCTCCGCCCGAAAATCAATGGCCACAGCCTTTCCGTTGACGGCTACGCTTTTCAAGTGGTCGGCTTGCTCCTTGAAATCAAGCTGCACCGGCTGGCTGGCATCCGATAAATGAAACCGAATGACTTCTGAGGCGGCAATAGGCTCGGTTTTCTGGGGCGGTACGGCCAGCGCCAGCTGGTAGCCGAGCCGGGAGATGCGGCGGGCCCGGTCGTCGGCCAGCTCCCGGCTCACGCCCGGTACCACGGCCACGCCGGCCACGGGTGCAGCGGGCGGTGGGCTGCTGCCCGGCACTGCCAAAGGCTTGGTACAGGCCAGCAGCGCCAGCCACAACGAAAAACGGGCGCCGTGCGCGCAAAAGGCCGAAGTAGTCATGCCCCGGCAAGGTCGGGCGAAAAACGGCGCCGGCCAACTACCGGCCGCAGCAGGCTAATCAGAGAAGTTGAACTCTTTTGAAAGGCGCGGCGGGCAATTCTTTCTGACAAGGATTCCGTTCTTCTGTCCTGCTTCCGTATTTTTGATGGTTAACCCAGTCAGGCGCAACCACTGAGCAGCCTATGCCACTTGTTGGCGTTCCGTCGCCAGCGTCTCATCCCTTATTTCCTTTTTGTGTACTTTTTCCAGGCGAGGCTATTATTAAGCGTACTGCTGCTGCTAGGCGGGCTGCTAAGCAGCCGTCCGGCGCGGGCGCTTCCTCGCAACTACTGGAACACCAACTACGACTCGCTGCGCCGCACCCTGCCGCAGCAGCCCACCGATACGGCCCGCCTGCGCACCCTGGCCCAGCTGCTCGACATCACGGAGCTCAGCGACGCCCAGCGCCGGCAGCAGGCCCTGCCCCTGCTGGATGAGCTGCTGGCCCTCAACCAGCGGCTGCCGCTCCTCGATGCCCGGCCCTACCGCCACCTGCGCACCGGCCTTGGGCTCTGGGTGCAGGGCGGCACCGACGCCCGGGCCATGGCCGAGCTGCACCAGGCCGTCAGCCTCTTCGACCTGGCTCCGCTCTACAACCGCATGCACCAGTCGGAGGCCCGGCTGGCGTATTTCCGGCAGCAGCTGGCCTACTACCGCCTCCGCAACTACCGCGAAAATACGGCGGCCTGCTACCTGGTGCTGGGCGGCAGCTACCGCCACCCCGGCGACTTCAACCAGGCCATTAGCTGCTACCTGCACGCCGCCGACCTGTTCCGGCACTTCGACCGCCGGCTCTACGCCAATGAGCTGATGGTGGCCGGCAGCACCTATGCCGAATGGGGCAACCATGCAAAGCCATTCGCTACCTGCAGCAGGCCGACCAGCTCCTCCGCCACTACCAGCTCAAGGGCTTGCAGGAAGTCTATATTCTCAACGCCCTATCCAGGCTGCACCAGCAGCTGGGGCAGTCAGCTCACGCCCTGCGCTACGCCGAGCTGGCCCTGCAGGCGGCCTACCGCGACTCTGCCAACCGGCCCACCTATATGGCCTATGCGCTGGTGCTGAAAAGCGCCGTATTGCTGCAGCAGGGCCACTTGGCGCAGGCGTATCCGCTGCTGCGCCGCAGCCAGCAGCTCGCCGATTCGCTGCACCTGGACATTTCGGGGCGGCCCGGCGAGTTTATGCTTGACGAGGCCTGGGCCCGCTACTACGTGGCCCGGCAGCAGTATACGCCGGCCGAAGCTCACTGGCGCACAGCCCTGCAAAAAGCCGCGGCCAGCAACCTGAATATGCTGCGTCCCAAGCTGCTGCAGGAGCTTATCCGGTTCTACGACGCCCGCCGGCAGCCGGAGCAGGCCCAGCAGTACACGCGCGTCTACCTGGCCCTCACCGACTCGCTGGTACGCAGCCAGGGGCGTTTCTACGTGGCTCAGTACGAAGGCGAACGGCTGGAGCAGGCCCAAAGCACCCAGATTACCAGGCTACAACAGGCGCAGGCCGTGCAGGATCTGCGCCTGCGCCACCGCAACCTGCTGCCGGGCGGAGCGGCGGGGGCGCTGGTGTTGCTGGCCGGCCTGGGCGGAGTGCTCTACTGGCAGCTGCGCCTCAACCGGCGCACGCTGGCGCAGCTGCGGGCCACGCAGCAGCAGCTGGTAGCGGCCGAAAAATGGGCGTTTGTGGGAGAAGTGTCGGCGGGCATAGCGCACGAGCTGCAGAATCCGCTGCACTTTATGAAGCGCTTTGCCGACGTCAGTACTACCATGCTGGAGAGGATGGACCAGCACGCACCCGCCGGGCTGGAGTACGATATTATGGCGGGCCTCAAGCAGAACTTGCAGGAAATCAGCCAGCACGGCACCCGCGCCTCGTCCATCATCCGCGACATGCTGGCCCACTCGCGCGCCGGCACCGGCCCCCGCCACCCCACCGACCTGAACGCGCTGGTAACGGAGCAGGCTCACCTGGCCTACCAGGGCCTGCAGGCGCAGCACCCTGGTTTTCAAGCCACCCTGACTCTCGACCTGGCCCCCGAGCTGCCGCTGCTGGAAGTGGCGCCGCAGGATATGGGCCGGGCCCTGCTGAACCTGCTTATCAATGCCTTTTATGCGGTGCAGCAGCGCGCCAATACCACCGAATCGGGCTACACGCCGCAGGTAGAAGTCCGGACCCGGCAGGTGGGCGACGCTATTGAAATACGGGTGCGCGACAACGGCCTGGGCATGAGCGAGGAAGTACAGCAGCAGATTTTCCAGCCCTTCTTCACCACCAAGCCCGCCGGCGAAGGCACCGGCCTGGGCCTCTCGCTCAGCCACGACATCATCCAGAAAGGCCACGGCGGCCAGCTGCAGGTGCAAAGCCAGCCGGGCGAATTCACCGAATTTGTGATGACGCTGGGGGCGTAGCCAGCCCTACCAGCGGGTATTTTGCCCTACCTTGCCCGCATGAGTTCTACCTTCCCTTTTATCGTTTCCGACCTACCCGAGCCCACACCAGAGCACCAGCAGCGCATTTTGGTGAATCTGTCGGAGATGGACGACTATTACAACGTGTTCGAGAAGTACGGCTACAGCGGCAACGGCGCCAGCTGGGCCGAGCACATCGAAACCATTCTGGAAGAATACGCCCCCGAGCTGCTGGACCACCTGGAAATGGCCGGTGAAGGCGAAGTTTTCCTGGTCTTCACCGACGGCCCCGCCACCACCGCGCAGTTTCTGCGCCTGATTCAGCCCATTTTCGGTGACCTGGGCAGCCTCAACAAGTACCTCAGCCAAGCCGACCCCGGCGACTTTTTCGAGTAACTAACTGCCCCATGAAACCCGCTACCGACAACGCCACCCGCTGGAAGCTGGTGCTGGGCTCCGAAGCCGACGCCCAGAACCAGATTTCCTTCGACGCCGACTATAAAGGCATGGACGACGTGCTAACGGCCCTCTACGACCAGCAGCCTGAGCGCAAGGCGGGGCTGGGTGGCTCCGCGCCGCGCGTGAGCCGCTGGCTGGGCGACATCCGCACCTACTTCCCCTCCGAAGTAGTGGCCGTGATGCAGCGCGACGCCATGGACCGCCTGGGCTTGCAGCAGCTGCTGATGGAGCCCGAAATCCTGCGCACGGTGCAGGCCGACGTGCATTTGGTGGGCACGCTGCTGTCCTTGAGCCGGGTGATGCCGCAGAAGGTGAAGCACACGGCCCGTGAGGTGGTGGGCAAGGTGGTGAAGGAGCTGGAGCAGAAACTCTCGAACCCGCTGCGGCAGGCGGTGCAGGGCGCCCTCAGCCGGGCCGTGCGCAACCCCCGCCCCCGCTACCGCGAAATCGACTGGGCCGCTACCATCCGTGTCAACCTCAGGCACTATCAGCCCGAGCAGCGCACCATCATTCCGGAGCGGCTGGTGGGCTTCGGGCGGCGCGGGCAGGCGCTCAAGGAAATCGTGCTGTGCGTGGACCAAAGCGGCTCCATGGCTTCGTCGGTGGTGTATGCGGGCGTGTTTGGGGCGGTGCTGGCCTCCATCAAGGCCGTGAAAACGCACATGGTGGTGTTTGATACCAGCGTGGTAAACCTCTCGGAGGATTTGCAGGACCCGGTGGATTTGCTGTTCGGCGTGCAGCTCGGCGGCGGCACCGACATCAACCTGGCTCTGGGCTACTGCCAGCAGCTCATCACTCGCCCCACCGATACCATTCTGGTGCTCATCAGCGACCTGTACGAGGGCGGCAACGAGCGGGAAATGCTCAGGAAAGCCGCCGCCCTGCGCGCCGCCGGCGTCACGGTGGTGGCCCTGCTGGCCCTGGCCGACGACGGCGCCCCCAGCTTCGACAGGCGCGTGGCCGAGCAGTTTGCGGCTCTCGATATTCCTTCGTTTGCCTGCACGCCGGGCCAGTTTCCGGGGCTGATGGCGGCGGCCATTCAGGGCCAGAAGCTGCAGGTGTAGCGGCGCCCCTGCCCAGCACCCTCCCGGTGCCGGACACCTTCAAGGTGAAGCACCCAGCAGAAAACGTACAAACGGCCGCCATTCAACTTTCCGCTAAACGAATGCTGCGGCGACGCTCGAAATGACGTACAAGGTTATCCCAACGCTCAATCCTGCACTATATGCCCCAATCTCCAAACCTGCAGCGCTTCCTTGATGCCCAACAGCGCGACTACGCTACGGCCCTGGCCGAAATTCAGGCGGGCCGTAAGCGCAGCCACTGGATGTGGTATATTTTCCCTCAGATTCAGGGCCTGGGCAACAGCGAAACCGCCCGCTTCTACGCCATCCAGGGCCAGCAGGAAGCTGCGGCGTATGTGCAGCACCCGGTGCTGGGCCCGCGCTTGGTGGAAATTAGCGCGGCATTGTTGGAGCTGGACAGTACCGACGCCACTCGCATCATGGGCAGCCCGGATGACATGAAGTTACGGTCGTCCATGACCCTGTTTGCCGCACAGAAAGGCGCCAATCCGGTTTTTCAGCGAGTGCTGGACAAGTTTTTCGGCGGCGCGCCGGACGAGAAAACCCTGCAGCTCCTGCAACAGCACCCATAGCTTTACTATGACGGCTTCCGACATTATCCGTGACCTGCAGCTATTGCCCCACCCCGAAGGCGGCTACTACCGGGAAACCTACCGCTCCGCCCACACCCTGACCACCACCGAGGGCCACACCCGCAGCGTCAGCACGGCCATCTACTACCTGCTCGAAAACGAGGACAAGTCGCACTTCCACCGCATCAAGTCCGATGAGCTGTGGTTTTTCCATCAGGGGCAGGCGCTGGAAATCATCCTGCTCACGCCCGGCCAGCCCACCCGCCTCACCCTCGGCCCCGACTTTGCCGCCGGCGAGCTGCCCCAGGCCGTCGTTCCGGCGGGCGTGTGGTTTGCGGCCCAGCTCAAGCGCCCCGGCTACGGCCTCGTCAGCTGCACCGTGGCCCCCGGCTTCGATTTCGCCGATTTTGAGCTGGCCGAGCGGGCCGCGTTGCTGCGGGAGTTTCCGCAAGCGGCGGAGGTGGTGGAGCGGTTTACGAGGCTGTAATGAAATACTATAAACGGCATTGGCAGGAAACTACCGGAGATGAACTCACTAATACTTAGGGCTTCTCCTGTTTCTACTTTGAAGCCGATAACCAATTACGGGATACCAGACAACTCCAACTCTTTGAAAATGGCCAAGTATTAAAATATGATACAGAATACGCGGAGGATAAATTGGGAGGGCTTTCCGATGCACCACTTGACGAAGGCTTTACTCCCTGTGAAATCACAAGAGAAGAATTTGAACAGGCATGGAATTCTATGGATTACAAGCAATTTCCTGAGATAGTTATTACTGAAAATATACTCTGGGGCCAGCCAAGATTAGAAGGCAGGAGGTTAGCAGTTGGCGACATTGTGAGCCAAGTAGACATAAATTCAACCATCTACGAAGCTTTACAGGATTATGAAATCACGCTGCAACAGGCCAGACAAGCACTGCATTATTGCCGAACATTGCAATGCGTTAGGGACAAGCCTATAAAATTCTGCCATAACTGCACACTACGGGTTCAGCAGGAAGGCGAGGTTGACGGCGAAGAGCAAGACAACTGGAAGAGAGCAGACAGACTATTCAAAGAGTATTTTTCATAGTTTCCTCCCGACCTTCGGCCACCTTTTCCCCGGTTTCGTTGTTACCAACGATTCGCAAAAGAACCCATCAGTTGGCAGAACAACCTACCTATACCGAACCTTACGCCCTGGAAAAAGAGCTGCGCAAGGTGCAGGCCCTCATGAAGCTTGAGCAGCAGGAGGACCTCGAACAATTCAAAATCAAAAGCGCGCAGGCTACCATTGCCGAGCGCCAGAAGCGGGGCCTCACCTGGTACCCGGTCAAAATCACGAAGGAAGACATTGGCTTCGGCGGCAAGCTGGTGCTGGAGCTGGAGCGCCCGGCCGGTGCCAGCGGGCTGCACCTGTTTCAGGTGGGCAAAAACGCGGCCCTGTTCGGCAATATTCCCGGCCGCGGCGGCTCCGACCGCCCCACGCTCAACGGCGTCATTACCAGCGTCAAGCGCAACAAAATCCTGCTGGCCACCACCAAGGAAGACCTACCCGACTGGGTCGACGAGGGCAAGCTGGGCGTAGACCTGACCTTTGATGAGGTGAGCTACCGTGAGATGGAGTACGCCCTGGGCAAGGTGATGGGCGCCTTCGACTCGCGGCTGGCCGAGCTGCGCGACGTGCTGCTGGGCGCCAAACCGGCCCGCTACAAGCCCGAGGCGGAAGTGCAGCTCTACTATCCTTCTCCTCTCAACGACAGCCAGTTGTCGGCGGTGCGGCACGTACTGGCGGCCCAGGATGTGGCCATCATTCATGGCCCGCCCGGCACCGGCAAAACCACTACGCTGGTGCAGGCCATTCTGGAAACCATCCGGCGGGAGCGGCGGGTGCTGGTGTGCGCCCCCTCCAATACGGCCGTGGATCTGCTCACCGAAAAGCTGGCCGAGCGCGGCGTGAACGTCATTCGGATGGGCAACCCGTCGCGCGTGTCGGATCTGCTGCTGGAGCACACGCTCGATGCCCAGATTATGGCCCACAGGAGCTACCCCGAGCTGAAAAGCATGCGCCAGACCGCCGAGCAGTACCGCGAGCAGGCCAGCAAGTTCAAGCGGCACTTTGGCTGGGAAGAACGGGAGCAGCGGCGGCACCTGAAGGAGCAGGCCCACCTGATGCTGCAGGACTCCGACAACCTGGAACGCTACATCACCGAAGACCTGCTCGACAAAGTACAGGTCATTACCTGCACGCTGGTGGGCGCCAGCAACCGCGCCATCCGCCACCTCACCTACGAAACCGTATTTATTGATGAGGCTGCGCAGGCGCTGGAGCCGGGCTGCTGGATTCCGATAACCAAAGCCAACCGCGTGGTGCTGGCCGGCGACCATCAGCAGCTGCCGCCCACCGTGAAAAGCGAAAAAGCCGCTGCCCAGGGCCTGCGCGAAACGCTGTTCGAGAAGTGCATCCGGCGCCAGCCCGATACGGCCCGCATGCTGGAAGTGCAGTACCGCATGCACGAGCAGATTATGGCGTTCAGCTCGGAGCAGTTCTACGAAGGCCGCCTGAAAGCCGCCCCCACCGTGGCCCACGCCGACCTGCCCGACTACGACCTGCGCTTCGCCCCGGATATGGCCGTGGAGTTCCTGGATACGGCCGGCTTTGGCTTCCAGGAGCTGACTATTGAGGAAAGCCGCTCCACCGCCAACCCGGAGGAAGCCGACCTGCTGCTCAAGCGCCTCGCGCAGCTGCTGGAGCCCTACGACCAGGCCGAGCACACCGAAGACCTGCTCACCATCGGCGTTATTGCCCCCTACCGCGCCCAGATCAACTACCTCAAGGACGCCGTAGAAGACAACGACGAGCTGGTGGGCCTGATGGAGCACCGCATGCTCAGCATCGGCACCGTAGATTCGTTTCAGGGCCAGGAGCGCGACATTATTGCCATCAGCCTCACGCGCAGCAATCCGCAGGGCGAAATCGGCTTTCTGTCGGATGTGCGCCGCATGAACGTGGGCATGACCCGCGCCCGGCGCAAGCTGCTGCTCGTCGGCGACTCCAGCACGCTGGGCGGGCACCCGTTCTACAAGGCCTTCCTCGACTACGTGGAAAGCATCGGGGCCTACCGCACGGCCTGGGAGCTGCAGTAGCGTCTTCCGGAAACCAACCGAACGGTTCCGGTTCAGCGCCAATGCACCCGGTGGCCCGGGCGGCTGGCGCACTGCCGTTGACTCCGTATTTATACTCGTAGCGTACAAACACGGAAAAGCCCCGTCTTCAAAAACGGGGCTTTTCTGCGTCCGTATTATCGGTAGTCAGCCTTTTCCCAACCCGCTTACTTATGAAAAAATATGCTATTGTCATCCACGGCGGGGCCGTCACGATGGACCCCAGCGAGCTATCGGCAGAGGAGGAAGCTGCCCAGCGCGAAGGCCTAGCGCAGGCCCTGCAGGCCGGCTGGGAAGTGCTGCACGGCTGCCGCTGCTTCCGGCGTGGTAAGTCAGAGATATGCGAACATCTAAGAAGCTGTTTAAGTTAATCAGCTGGGATTAGCTTTGCTTGATGCAGCAGAAGCGGTATAGTTCAGACTTAACGGAGCGTCAGTGGAGGAAGTTAGCGCCCTTATTCGTGGTGCAGCGCACGAGTAAGTGGCCGCTGCGCGCGGTGGTGAATGGCATCTTCTACGTGCTCAAAAACGGTTGTGTGTGGCGCGACGTGCCGGCAGACTTTCCTCCCTGGCCTACGGTGTACTATTATTTCGGCAAGTGGACCGCCGATGGCACTTGGCAG
>NZ_FRAS01000028.1 GCF_900142395.1 Hymenobacter psychrotolerans DSM 18569
AGGATGGCGAAGTTCTTCTGGCGCGTGCCGTCGGTGGCCGGGTCGGCCTCGAAGCCCGGGGCGCAGATGATGGAGAAGTCCGGCGTCCAGCTCGTGTCGGCGCCGGCTGCGGGGCGCAGGAACATGTTGTAGCAGAACAGGTTGTGCCAGGCCAGCTCGTTCACAACGCGCAGCTTGAGCTGGTAGTCGGGGTGGGCGCCGGCGTAGGCCTCGCGCACGAACAGCTCCTTATCAGCCAGGTAGGCCGCCATTTTCTGGTGCAGCTGCTCGAACTTGTCCTCGGGGAAGGGGATGTTGATGTCGCCCCACCAGACGCTGTCCTGCGTGCCGGCATCTTTCACGATGAAGCGGTCCTTGGGCGAGCGGCCGGTGAAGGCGCCCGTGTCGGCCATGAGCGCGCCCGTGTCGGTGAGCACGCCTTCGTGGCGGCGCAGCGCGTGCGCGGTGAGCTGCTCGGGCGTGAGGTTCAGGTGCACCTGCGCGGCCCCGGTGAGGCCCAGGGTAGTAAGGCGGGCGTTGGCGGCGGAATCTAGCATAGCAAAAGCCGGAAACGGAAATTGGGTGGGAAAATGGGGAATGATAGGACAAAAATAGGCAAAACCGCGGTCCGGCAACGTTGCCGGTAGAAATACCGCGAAAATTCGCTGGCAGCCGATATGCAGTTGCCTTGCGTGCCCGGCACCGAATGGCCGATAGAGGCGCCTGTTCGGGGGTTGAGAAACTTTTGTAGCTTTACCAACCTCCGTGCGGTTGCAGCCGGCGGCTTTTTCCCAATCACCTCTTCTTTTTCCCGTTCATGCAAACTACCTCCGCCATTCAGGAGCAGCCTAGTACGCAGCAAGGTCATCCCCCCGGCCTCTACCTATTGTTTTTTACGGAAATGTGGGAACGGTTCAGCTACTACGGTATGCGGGGCCTGCTCATGCTCTACCTCTCGAAAACAGCAATGGAAGGCGGCCTGGGCATCAGTGCTGCCAGCGCTTCGCTGATTTACGGCTACTTCACCGGCTTCGTCTACCTGACTCCCATCATCGGGGGCTGGCTGGCCGATAAGTACATCGGGCAACGCCGGGCTATCCTGATTGGCGGCCTGACGATGGCGCTGGGGCAGTTCTTCCTGTTCATGCAGCCGGCTCTGTCGACGGAGGGTGCCCTCTTTGGGCTGCCTTGGCCCACAATGCTGGGCCTGCTGCTGCTGATTCTGGGCAACGGTTTCTTTAAGCCGAATATCTCTACCATCGTAGGCAAGCTCTACGAGCAGGGCGACCCGCGCCGGGATGCGGCTTTCACTATTTTCTACATGGGCATCAACACGGGCGCGTTTCTGGCGCCGCTCGTGTGCGGCTACTTCGCCGAAGACCTCTTCGCGACCAAAACCGTGGTGAACGGCGTGGAGCAGGTGGCCAGCTACGGCTTCCGCTATGGCTTCCTGGCCGCCGGTGTAGGTATGCTGGTGGGCCAATTGGCCTTCAACCTGCTGGGCAAACGTTTCCTGGGAGACGTGGGCATGTATCCGGAAGGCCGGAACGAAGACAAGACCGTAGCCAAAGCGCCGCTAACTAAGGAAGAAACCGACCGCATGGCCGTTATCTTCATTATCACGCTGTTTGTGGTGTTCTTCTGGGCTGGTTTCGAGCAGGCCGGTTCTTCCCTCACGCTCTACACTGATAAGTATATCAACCGTGAGGTAGCAGGGTTCCTGATTCCGACGTCGTGGTTCCAGTCCGTGAATGCCGGCTTCATTGTGCTGCTGGGCGCGCCGGTAGCTGCGTTGTGGGTGTATCTGGGCCGTCGTGGCAAAGACCTGAGCATTCCCGTGAAGATGGGACTGGGCATGGTGCTGCTGGGTGTCGGCTTCCTGTTCATGGTAGGCGCGGCAATGGAGCGCGGCGGCGACGTAGCCGACCAGACCATCAAAGCCAGCATCTGGTGGCTGATAGCCACTTATTTCTTCCACACAATCGGGGAGCTGTGTCTGTCGCCGGTGGGCTTGTCTATGGTGTCGCGCCTGTCGCCGGCCGCGCTTACGTCTATGCTGATGGGCGTGTGGTTCCTGGCGCCCTTCGTGGCCCAGATTGCGGGCGGCTACATTGCGGCCTACGTGGAAGAACTGGGCGCTCTGACCGTGTTCGGCCTGATTGCCGGATTCGTTATTCTGGCGGGCCTGATTCTGATTGCCATTGCCAAGAAACTGTTCCACATGATGCACGGCCGCGGCTAGACCACGGATTTAGACGGATTTTTCGGATTGCACGGATTCCGTTCTGGTAAGCAAAAAGGCCCCGTTGGCAACGCTAGTGGGGCCTTTTTGTGTGGTAGCTAAGCAGGCGTCCGGCCGGCTGGCTTCGTGCTGTCGCCCACCCCAGCCTGATACTTTCCGGGAATAGGAAGAAGAGGAAACGCTTTCGGTCTACATCGTTGGGCTTAGCTTAAAAGGTAGGTGCGCTTTTCACGTGGGCGGCTCAGGCGGCGCGAACGGCAACCGGTCGGACGCCTCCGGCATCGGACCGATGCTTGTTTAGATACATAAGAAAAGCCCCGCCGAACCAATGTCCGGCGGGGCTTTTCTTATGGGCTAACGGCTTATGTTGGGCCACCAGCGGTCTGATTACATCATGCCGCCCATGCCGCCCATGGCGTTGCCGGGAGCACCAGCGCCGCCTTTGTCATCCTCCGGCTCATCCGAAATAACGCACTCGGTGGTCAGGAGCAGGCCGGCAATAGAAGCGGCGTTTTCCAGAGCCAGACGCGTAACCTTGGTGGGGTCGAGGATACCAGCGGCCATCAGGTTTTCGTAACGGTCTTCGCGGGCGTTGTAGCCGTAGTCGGCCTGGCCTTCGCGCACCTTCTGCACTACTACCGAGCCTTCGCCACCGGCGTTAGCCACGATGGTCCGCAGGGGAGCTTCGATGGCCGTGCGGATGATGTTCACGCCGGTACGCTCGTCGCCGTTCAGGGTGTCAACTGCGTCCAGTGCGTCCAGCGCACGCACCAGTGCTACACCGCCGCCGGGAACTACGCCTTCTTCAACGGCTGCACGGGTAGCGTGCAGGGCATCGTCTACGCGGTCCTTCTTCTCCTTCATCTCCACCTCCGTAGAAGCGCCGATGTAGAGGATAGCTACGCCGCCCGACAGCTTGGCCAGACGCTCTTGCAGCTTCTCTTTGTCGTAGTCGGAAGTGGTAGTGCCGATCTGGGCTTTGATTTCGTTGATACGGCCGGTGATGGTTTCCTTCTCACCCTTGCCGTTTACGATGGTCGTGTTATCCTTGTCGATGATAACCTTCTCAGCCGTACCGAGGTACTCCAGCGTAGCGCTGTCCAGCTTGTAGCCGCGCTCTTCCGAAATAACCGTACCGCCCGTCAGAACGGCAATGTCTTCCAGCATCGCCTTGCGACGGTCGCCGAAGCCGGGAGCTTTCACGGCCGCGATTTTCAGCGAGCCACGCAGCTTGTTTACTACCAGCGTAGCCAGGGCTTCGCCGTCCACGTCTTCGGAGATGATAACCAGGGGTTTACCGGTCTGAACAACCTGCTCCAGCACGGGCAGCAGCTCCTTCATGGTGCTCACCTTCTTGTCGTAGATGAGGATGTAGGGGTTGTCGAACTCAGCCTCCATTTTCTCCGGGTTGGTCACGAAGTAGGGGGAGAGGTAGCCGCGGTCAAACTGCATGCCTTCCACCGTTTTTACTTCGGTTTCGGTGCCGCGCGCTTCTTCCACGGTGATAACGCCTTCCTTGCCCACTTTGTCCATAGCGTCGGCAATCATTTTGCCGATTTCCATGTCGTTGTTGGCCGAAATAGCGCCTACCTGGGCAATTTCCGACGAGTTTTCAATCTTCTTGGACTGGGCTTTCAGGTTGGCAACCACGGCAATTACTGCCTTGTCGATACCGCGTTTCAGGTCCATGGGGTTGGCACCGGCGGCTACGTTCTTCGAGCCGGCCGCGTAGATGGCCTGGGCCAGTACGGTAGCCGTGGTGGTGCCGTCGCCGGCCTGGTCAGCGGTTTTGGAAGCTACTTCCTTCACCAGCTGGGCGCCCATGTTTTCTACCGGGTCGCTCAGCTCAATTTCTTTGGCTACCGTCACACCGTCCTTGGTGATGCTCGGCGCGCCGAATTTCTTGTCGATAACCACGTTGCGGCCTTTCGGACCGAGGGTTACTTTCACGGCATTCGCCAGTTTGTCTACGCCGCGTTTCAGCTTGTCGCGGCCGTCGGTATCGAATTGGATGTTCTTAGCCATCAGTTATTCAGATGTTTGGAATTCGTAGAGAAAAAAGAGAGGCTTACAGTACGGCGAAGATGTCCGACTCCTTCATGATGAGGTAGTCCTGGCCGTCTACCGTAATTTCAGTGCCGGCATATTTGCCGTAGAGCACCTGGTCACCTGCTTTTACCTGCGGCTTGATGGTAGTGCCGTTGTCGGCTACTTTGCCTTCGCCTACGGCTACTACTTCACCACGCTGAGGTTTTTCCTTGGCCGTGTCGGGGATAATAATGCCCGATTTGGTTTTTTCCTCGGCAGCGGCCGGCGCGACGATGACGCGGTCAGCCAGCGGTTTGATGCTAAGCGACATATTGTACGTTTTGGTTGAAAGGTTTACTTGAAACAGGATGGTGTCGGCGGTCCTGCACTTCTTGTGCCAGCCCGCCAAACCTGACAGAATGGGCGGCAAAGAGGCCGAAAATGCGTCAGCTTGTTCCATGGAACTGCCAAACGTGTCAGAAAAAAGTGACAGCCCAGCCTACTATGCGGCCCCCGACGGGGCGAAGGTAAGGGAATAGCGGAGCGCGCAACGTGCATTATTGCGGGCTTCCTGCTGCACCAGTTCAGCTCCACTGGTGAAGTGGTCGGAAAAGAAAACGGCGGCTTCCTATGCAGGAAGCCGCCGTTTTGGCATTTCAGGTAGGGGAGTCTAGTTGGCCGGGGCGGGAGCTTCGGCGGGAGCCTGAGTTGGCTGCTGAGCCGGAGCAGCGTCGGTGCCGGGAGTGGCAGCCGGGGCTGCAGCGCCGGGCGCTGTAGGAGCCGGAGCGGCAGGCAGGCGGGTTTCCATGGCCTTCTGCTGGTTGATGCTGCGGCCGGGACCGGCATCAGTGGTGCCGTTGAGCACGTGGGTGCCCAGCGTGAATACCATCAGGGCAATAGCAAAGCCCCAGGTGAGCTTTTCCAGCAGGTCGCCGGTGCGCTTCACGCCCATCAGGTTGGCCGCGCCACCCGAGCCGAACTGGCTCGACAGCCCGCCGCCTTTGGGGTTCTGCGCCAGCACCACCAGGGCGAGCAGCACACACACGAAAATGATTAGAATAATGAGTGCAGTGTACATCTACTCCGGAGTTTGCAGTTGTTGAATTTGGTCGGCAAAGTACGCGCTTTTTTCCGGCTGCCGCATCATGAGCCGTTCATATATTTCAATGGCCTTGTCTATTTTGCCCTGCCGGACCATGATTTTAGCCAAGCTTTCGGAGGCCAGCTGCGGGGCCGCGCTGGTGCTGCGCACCGATAAGTCGGTCTGCTCCTCGGCCAGAGAAAGCCGGACTGCCGGCGACTTCAACCGGGGCTGATTTTTAAGGAAACGGTTAATCAGGTCCAGCGAAGACGAACTGGGCGCAACTTTTGGGCGATGAGCCGCACCATAAGCGTGCAGCAGTGCGTCAGGCGCGAAGAATTCGCCGGCGGGCAGGGCGGAGGTCAACTCGCCATCCTGCATCTGCAGCGCATAGCCCAGGCGGCTGCCGCCCCCCAGCAGTGCATATGCCAGCTCACTATCGGCAAGAAAAGAGGGAAAAGCTTCCCGGGCAACGGGTATTTCGTGCGGCTCTTCCTCCTGCTCCTCAACCCCGGGCAGCTGGTATGGCGCAGATGCAGCCGGAGTAGCAGAGGCGTCCAGCCCAAACTCAAAGCGGGAAATGCCCGCTTCTGCTGGGGGCCGAATGGGTGGTGCGGTGGCGGGCAGCAACTCTTCCGGCTCTGGTTCGGCCGGTACAGCTGTACTCTGCGGCCCTGTAGAAGCTGCGGCTGGCGGGTTTATTTCCGAAGCAGATTCAGTAATAGTAGAATCGTCTGTTGGCGCTGCTATTGCCGGAACTGCAGCAACAGGCAGGGCGGTTTCGGGCGCTGCCGTAAGAGGGGCAGGGGCTTCTGCTGACTCGGTCAGCGGCCCCTCGGTAGGGGTTTCGGCAGCTTCTGCAGCGGTAGGAAGAAGAGGCCCTGCCTCTGCGGTGTCGCGGTCTTGCTCCGGATGTTCGATGCCTGTTCCTTCCGATTCCGGGGCCTGACGACTTTCTGCTGAAGCTGTAAGTGAGGCCTCTGGAGTAGTATCCTCTTCTGCGGCAGACTCCGGAGTAGAAAGCTCCGGGGCCGGCGAAGCGGACTCGTCGGAACTATCGGCTACTTCCAGCGCCTGCACGTCCTCGGGGTCCAGGGTTTGGAAAAAAGCCGTGGCGGTGCCGGTTGGCAGGGCTGCCTGGCGGGTGCCGGTGGTTTCGGGCAAGCTCTGGGCAATATCTCCCGCCAGCAAGGCAGTCGGCTCCTGAGCAGGCTGCTCCAGCAACTGGCGCAGCAACTGCCGGTCGGCGGCGTAGGTGGCGGCCCGGCGCAGGCGCTGGCTGGCCAGCATGCTGCCCCGGTCATGAGCGGCCTTGGCCAGCAGCACGTGCGCCGTCTGGCAATACGGAAAAGTCGTCGCCAACTGTTCCAGCTCCCGGACTTCGGCTTCTGAAATCCGGCCTACATGGTCCAGAATATGTAACAGCGACGCACGGGTCATTGGGTAACTACTTGAGTGGCAAAGGTGTCGTCAGGAGGCAGGGCAGTATCAGCTTCCGGCCTGCTAACCAGCGGGGCGCAACAATACGGCAATTTAGGCAGGTAACCGCGCCAGCGCTACCAGTTCGCCACCGATTTGTTGAAGGCATCAGTGATGATGTTCTGCGTGATGCGGCGCGTGGCGGTAGGGTCGTTGTTGATCTGGGTAATGTCCTGCGTGGCCGTGAAGTCGCCGTTGCTCTGGAACGTCTGCTCGAAATCCTGTGCGGGGTCTTTGGTGTTGATGAATTTCACCCGGACCTGAATCGTGAGGCGGTTTACGCCGGCCTGGTCGATGCCGTTCTGGTTTTGGATGGCCGCCGGCGCGAAGTCGTAGGCCGTGATGGCGCCCTCAAACTGCAGGTCTCCGTCGCGCGGTACCAACTTGAGCGAGGTATTGCGCTGAAAATAGTCCTTGAAATCCTCGGTGAAGCGCTGCGCCAGAAAGGAAGGCCCGTTGCTGGACGTATTCTGGAAGGTGGCAATGGAAATGGTCTTCACGGTCGGGTCGAGGGTGGTGCCGGTGAACGAGTACACCTTGCAGCCCTGCACGCCCAGCAGCAGAAACAGCCCCAGCACCCAGAAAGCGGCCTTCGATACCTGATTATGCTTGTTCAAGGTCGTATTGCTTTAGCTTGCGGTAGAGCGTGCGCTCCGAAATTCCCAGGTCGTGAGCGGCGTATTTGCGCTTGTTGTGGTGCTTCTTCAGCGCCTTCAGAATCATTTCCTTTTCCTTGGCTTCCAGGCTCAGCGTTTCTTCCTCGGTTTCGTGCGGAATGTCTTCCACCCGCTGGGCATCCTCGTCTTCCTCGTAATCGGTGGCGTCATCAAGGGCGCCGGGCGTGAGGATGTACTCCGTAGCGCCGCCATCGGGGGAAGGCTGGCGCAGGGGGCGGGCACCTTCGTAAGGGGCGGCGTTGAGGTTGGTGAACAGATGGCTGTTCTGGCGCAGCAGCTCCTGCGAGTCCTGCGGGCGCTGCCCGGCGGCCAGCTCCAGCACCAGCTTCTTGAGGTCCGTCATGTCGCGGCGCATGTCGAAGAGCACCTTGTAGAGCAGGTCGCGCTCCGAGTAGCCGTTGCCGGCCGCATCGGGGCCGGCGGCGTGCAGCAGCATGGGAAGCTGGCTGGCCTGCTCCACGGGCAGGTACTGGCGCAGGCGGCGCATGTCTACGTCGCGGTCCGTTTCCAGCACCGACATTTGCTCGGCCACATTCTTGAGCTGGCGGATGTTGCCGGGGAAGCGGAAGCGCTGTAGTTCCTGCACTGCCTCGGGCGTCAGCGTGATGGGTTTCACGCGGTAGCGGTCTGCAAAGTCTGTAACGAACTTCCTGAATAGTAAGTAGATGTCGTCGCCACGTTCACGCAGTGGTGGAACTGTAATTGGGACGGTATTCAGGCGGTAGTAGAGGTCCTCACGGAAGCGGCCTTCGCGCACGGCATCCAGCAGATTTACGTTGGTAGCAGCAACTACACGCACATCCGTCTTCTGTACTTTCGAGGAGCCGACCCGGATAAACTCGCCGTTTTCGAGCACGCGCAGCAGGCGGGCCTGGGTGCCGAGCGGCATCTCGCCGATTTCATCGAGAAAGATGGTGCCGCCGTTGGTCACCTCGAAATAGCCTTTGCGGGCTTCCTGCGCCCCCGTAAACGAGCCTTTTTCGTGGCCGAACAGCTCCGAGTCGATGGTGCCTTCCGGAATGGCGCCGCAGTTGATGGCAATGAACTGCCCGTGCTTGCGCGGCGACAGGGCGTGGATAATCTTGGAAAACGACTCTTTGCCGGAGCCACTTTCACCTGAAATCAGCACCGTCATGTCGGTGGGAGCTACCTGCGCCGCTACCTGAATGGCGTAGTTCAGCGAAGGCGCATTGCCGATAATGCCAAAGCGCTGCTTTATAGATTGTATCTCGGAAGGTGTCAAGTCAGGAGGGTTTTCGTAGGGTAGACGAAAAGCGAGGGTGGTTTATTTTCAGGCAGGCGAAAGAAATTGCCTCATCCTCTAGCAGCCAATAACCGGCAGCTAGTCCACCAGCTCGCCCAGCAGTGCGGCTCCGGTGGTGTTGGTAACCAGCACGTTCACGTAGTCTCCTTTGCGGGCGGTGCCTTTCGGGAAGATGACCACCTGGTTCTGGCTGTTGCGGCCGCTCATCTGCTCTTCTGAGCGTTTGGAGCGGCCCTCTACCAGCACCCGGTGCACCCGGCCGACCATGCGGGCGTAGCGGGCACGGGCGTGTAGTTGCTGACGGTCAATGACTTCCTGCAAACGGCGCTTCTTGATTTCCAGCGGCACATCATCTTCCAGCTTGCGGGCGGCCAGCGTGCCGGGGCGCTCCGAGTAGAAGAAGTTGTAGCCCATATCGTACTGCACAAAGTCGATGAGGGTGAGCGTGTCTTGGTGTTCTTCCTCGGTTTCGGAGCAGAAACCCGAAATCATGTCGGTGCTGATGGCGCAGTCGTCGCCGAGGATGCGGCGGATGGCCTGCACCCGCTCTTCATACCAGGGCCGGTCGTAGGTGCGGTTCATTAGAGCCAGCACCCGCGAGTTGCCGCTCTGGGCGGGCAAGTGGATGTATTTGCAGATGTTTTCGTGCCGCGCCATCGTGAACAGCACCTCGTCGGTGATGTCCTTGGGGTGCGAAGTGGAGAAGCGCACCCGCAGCTCAGGGCTGATATTGGCCACGCGCTCCAGCAGCTGCGCGAAGTTTACCTGCTCCAGGCCATCTGCAGAAGCCCACTTATAGGAATCCACGTTCTGGCCAAGCAGCGTCACTTCCTTGTAGCCCTGGGCCACCAGCGCTTCGGCTTCGTGCACAATGCTGTGGGCGTCGCGGCTCCGCTCACGGCCCCGCGTGAAGGGCACGACGCAGAAGGAGCACATGTTGTCGCAGCCGCGCATGATGCTGATAAAGGCCGTAATGCCGTTCGAGTTCAGGCGCACCGGCGTGATGTCGGCGTAGGTTTCTTCGCGGCTCAGCAGCACGTTCACGGCTTTCTGGCCGCCATCTACCTGCTGGATCAGCTGGGGCAGGTCGCGGTAGGCATCGGGGCCCACTACCAGATCCACGAGCTTCTCTTCTTCGAGAAACTTGCTTTTCAGGCGCTCGGCCATGCAGCCCAGCACGCCCACCAGCATGGCCGGGTTGCGCTTTTTGTGGCTGTTGATCTGCTTGAGACGCATGCGCACGGTCTGCTCAGCCTTCTCCCGGATGGAGCAGGTGTTGAGCAGCACCAGGTCGGCACCGGCCAGGTCCTCGGTCGTGTCGAATCCCTCGTTGAAGAGGATGCTCGACACGATTTCGGAGTCAGAGAAGTTCATCTGGCAGCCATAGCTCTCCATGTAGAGCTTGCGCGAGCGGCCGGTACGGGTAGCAGGATTCACGCGCACTTCGCCGGAGGGCTCGTGGGCGTGGGTGGTGGCATCCGCAGCCGGGGTGGGCAGCGTGGGGATGTCCAGGAAATCGAGCGTAATCAGCGGTTGGGACATTTCAAAAGGCCTTAGCGGCGTCAGCTTCACGGTTCGGAGAAGGGCAAAGGTAGGATTTTCAGGCCGAAAATGACAGAATGGCAGAGACGGAATCAGGAGAAATCAGCGTATATCCAACAGCCGGGCTGCTACGCGGCGCGGTACTGCCTAGCTGCCCGCCGGACTACTTCAGGGCAGGTAGTCCAGCAACTCGCGCAGGTCCGTAATGGCGTGAAACTCCACGCCCACCAGCTGCTCAGGATCGAGGCGCTCGAACACCCAGGTGGCGTGAAACGGGATATGAATGGCCCTGAAGCCGAGTTGCGCCACGGGCAGGATATCGGATTTAAGCGAGTTGCCGATCATCACGAACTCGCCGGGCAGGGCGTTGTAGCGGGCCAGCAGGCGCTGGTAGGTGGCTTCGTCCTTTTCGCTTACAATTTCGACGTGGTCGAACAGCTCGCCCAGGCCGGAGCGAGCCAGCTTGCTTTCCTGGTCGAGCAGGTCGCCTTTGGTGAGCACCATGAGGCGGTGGCCGCGCCGGCGCAGCTCCGTCAGTACTTCCACCACGCCGGGCAGCGGCTCGATGGGGTAGCGTAGCAGGTCTTTGCCCAGATCCAGGATCTGCTGGATGTAGTGGCCCGTTACGGCGCCATCGGTGAGCTGGATGGCCGTTTCAATCATGGAAAGCATGAACGGCTTAGCGCCGTAGCCGAACAGCTTCATGTTCTGGCGCTGCACCTCGTGGAGGTGGGCATTGATGCGGGCCGGGTCGCCGCAATGGGCCAGAATTTCCAGCAGCCGGGCCTCTACCTGGTCGTAGTGGGGCTGGTTCGACCACAGCGTGTCGTCGGCGTCGAAGGCAATAAGATGAGGATCAGGCATGGTAGCAGCAGCGGGAAAAACAGCGTCGGAAAACGGCCCCAAAGTTACCGAACTTGCCACCCATGAAACAGCCGATAGACCTTGCCACCTGGAACCGCCGGGAGCATTTTGCTTTCTTCTCCGCCTTAGAAGAGCCGTTTTTCGGGCTGGTAGCGCCGGTGAACTGCACCGGAGCCCAGGCCGAAGCCAAGCGGCTGGGCGTGCCGTTTTTTCTGTACTACCTCTACCACGCCGTGGAAGCAGCCAACGCGGTACCGGAGTTTCGTACCCGCATCGAGGACGGGCAGGTGTACCTATATGACCGGGTGCACGCTTCTGCCACGCTGGGCCGCCCCGACCACACGTTTGCCTTTTCCTTTATCGAGCAGAACGAAGATCTGACGGGTTTTGTGGCGGCTGCCCAGGCGGAAGTAGCGGCCACGCAGGCCAGCACCGGCCTGCGCCTGAGCGACACCACTGCCCGCCCCGACGTGCTGCACTGCTCGGCCATTCCGTGGGTGCGCTTCAGCGGGCTCACTCACGCCCGCAGCTTCCGCCACCCCGACAGCTGCCCCAAGATTTCCTTCGGCCAGCTTTACGAGGAAAACGGCGCCATCTGGATGCCCGTGGCCGTAAACGTGCACCACGCCCTGGCCGATGGCTACCACGTGGGCCAGTTTCTGCAGGAATTCGAGCGGCGGCTTGACGGAGTGGCGGGATAGTGGGTTGTTCATGTAAATCCACTACTCCACCATTCCACCATTCCGCCAATCCACTACTCCACCACCGCGCCCAGCACGTCCAGAATGGCGCGGGCCTTGAGCAGGCATTCCTCGTATTCGCGCTCCGGCACCGAGTCGTAGGTGATGGCCGAGCCGACCTGGAAGCTGAGGTAGCCGGTGTCCTGGCGATACTGCAGGCTGCGGATGACGACGTTGAACTCAAAGTCGCCGCCGGGCCACACGTAGCCGATGCTGCCACTGTAGAGGCCGCGCCGGGTGCCTTCGTAGTGCTCGATAAGCTGCATGGCCCGGATTTTTGGCGCGCCGGTCATCGAGCCCATCGGGAAGGTGGCGCGCAGCACGTCTACCAGGTCTGCCTCGGGGCGCAGCTCGGCCTGTACCGTCGAAATCATCTGCCAGACGTGCCGGAACGGATACAGCCCGAACAATTCAGGCACCTGCACAGTGCCGGTCTGCGCCACGCGGGCCAGGTCGTTGCGCACCAGATCCACAATCATCAGGTTTTCGGCGCGCTCCTTTTCATCGTGCAGCAGGGTGTGGCGCTGCAGCTCGTCGTCGGTGGGCGTGTTGCCGCGCCGGATGGTGCCTTTGATGGGCTGCGAAATAACAGCCGACCCGCGCCGGGCCAGAAACCGCTCGGGCGAGGCGCAGAGCAGAAAATGGTCGTGGTGGCGGAAGAAGCCGGCAAACGGAGCGGGAGAAGCGGCATTCAGGCGCAGAAACACGTCTACCGGGTCCAGTGCTACGTTTTCGGCATAAAACTCCTGGCACAGATTCAGCTCGTACACCTCACCGTTCAGAATGTCCTCGCGCACATCTTCCACGGCCCGCAGATAGTCGGGCTTGGGCATGCGCGGGCGCATGGCTGGCACGGCCGGGGCCGGAAGCGCGGGCAGCGCAGTAGCTAGAATGTCCTTTAGCACACCCGCTGTATCGCCGTGTAGCTCAATCGATTCAGAGTGCCAGCGAAGCCACGTCTGAGGACGAAAAAAATGCAGCTGCGGCCACATCAGCCCCGAGGCATTGGCGCTCTGTAAGGCCTCAATTTCGTTCTTGACTTCGTAGCTGATACAGCCGCAGCCGGGAACCCCAGCTGGTAAGGCCGCCAGCCACGCGCGTAGTTCGGACAGGCTGCGCGGGGCATCGGCCGAGGCCGGGGCTACGGCCAGCAGCCGGTCGAATGGGCCAGCCGGATACGCCAGGTCGTTGTGCTCATAGTAGGCGCACTGCGCGAAGCCGGCCGCCCAGCGCAGGGCCCGGGCCCGGAAATCGGGGGGAAGCTCGGTAAGTGGAATCGTAAGCACAGTGCAAAAATAGGCGCTGCCCGCCACTGTCCGGGCCAATCGGTACAGCCCACGGAGCGGCTGCGTCTACTCCAGGGGCAAAGTGGCTTATTCCAGCTCCTTCAGGGCCAGCTTGGCTTTGGTGTCGGTGCTGTTCTTATACTCGTGCCGGGGGTAGCTCTGGGCTTTGCGGAAATATACTTTAGCGGTATTCGTCTGCCCATCAGCCTGATACAGATAGCCGAGCTGCAGCGCTGACTGCGGCGCAAAATAGTAGGGCGCGTTGCCGGCCAGCGCAATGGTGCGGGCGTACAGCAGGCGGGCGGAGTCGGGGCGGCCAAGCAGATGCCAGGCACGGGCGCGGCGGTAGGGCGCTTCCAGCTGGTCGCGCAGGGGCGTGGCGGCCGTGCTGCGGAAGGCATCGAGCGTGGTCAGCGCCTCGCGGTAATAGCCGCCGTCAATCTGCAGGCGCGCCCGGGTGAGCAGGCGGTTGAGCGGCTGCCGGCCATCGAAGAAGCGCTGCGCGTAGGTATCTTCCTCTATTACGGTGCGGCCGCCGGCATCTATCTGGCGCCGGTACTGTTCAGCCGCTGCCGCCTCACCGCCCAGCCAGGCCGCCAGGTACAGCTTGAAGAAGGCATCCTTGCGGTAGTGCTGACCCTGGTAGTCGCGCAAAAAAAGCTCGTTTTCGCGGCGTGAGGCCGCATACTGGCCCTGGTAGAGCAGTAGGTCGGCGGCCATGTGGTGCAGGTAGGGCAGGGCCACATAGCCCGGGCTGGTGGGACGGCCGCGGTAAGCCGCCAGGGCAGCATCGGTGCGGTGCTGCTTTTTATTGAGGCTGATGAGCAGATAGGAGTAGAGCAGGTTGTCGGGCTGCTGCTGTTGCAGGCGCGTAACCAGAGCCAGGGCCTCCGCCGGCTTCTTGTAGTAGGTTTCTTCCACCAGCGCCAGCAGAATACGCGCTTCGGGCTGAAAGTCGTTGGGCTGGCGGGCAGCGGCGCGCAGGTTGCTCAGGCCCGCTTCCACGCTGCCCGGCAGGCCCAGCAGCTTCAGAAACCAGCGGTAGCCTTCCGGCAGCGAGCCAATAAAGAACTGCATCAGCCCCAGGGTTTTACGGGCCGGCAAGTAGGTCGGGTGGCGCTTCACTACGGCCTGCATCTGCTGGTAGGCCTGCCGCAGGCTCCAGGCGCCCTGCACCTCATGCCCAAACGTCACCTGAGCCGCCGCCTGGTGCAGCCGGATTTCGGCCCGCGCATAGTCGCGCAGGGCGCTCCGCTCCGCGCTTCTCTCGAGCAGCTCCAGCCGGGTATCCTGGGCCGCAACTGTGGCCTCGTAGCGGGTGGCATCCTGGCTGAGCATCAGCTCCGTGAAGTCGATGCAGTCCTGCACGAGCAGGGTAGCAGCGGCGCGCGCGGGCTCCGCGCGGAGCAGTTGCCGGGCCGGGCCGGGCCGTAGCTTCAGTAGCTCGGCGTAGGCCCGGGCGGCCTGGGCCGGGAGCCGGCCGACTGCCGCGCTTTCTGCCGGCTGCGTTTCGGCTTGCAGGCTGTGGGCCCCGAAGCTGAGAGGAAGGTACGCTACCAGAAAGGCGAGAAGCAGGGCCGCCCGCCGCAGTCCGGGCCACACACCCGGGGCGCATACTTCAGCAAAACTCTTCATCAGGAATCGGGCGCGGGCAAGAAAAAAGGAACGACTGGTGGGTCGTTCCTTTTTTGCGGTAGTCAACCGAAAAGCTTAGGCTACGCGGGCTTCCACATCGGCCAGTACCCGGCCGCAATGCTCGCACACGATGATTTTCTTGTGGGCAATGATGTCGGCCTGGCGCTGCGGGGGCACCGTGTTGAAGCAGCCGCCGCAGGCATCACGCTTCACCGTCACTACGGCCAGGCCGTTGCGCACGTTGCCGCGGATGCGGGTGTAGGCGGTGTAGAGGCGCTCTTCGATGGGCTGGGTAGCCTTCTCGCGCTCTTCCATCAGCTTTTTCTCGTCGGCTTCGCTCTCGCCCACAATGACGTTCAGCTCGCCTTTCTTGTTTTCGAGGTCTTTCTTGCGTTCTTCCAAACGCTGCTTCGTACCGCCGATTTCGACATTCTTCATGTCAATCTGGTACTGCGCCTCTTTGATTTTCTTCTCAGAAATCTGGATTTCCAGCTTCTGCAGCTCTATTTCCTTGGCAATAGCCTCGTACTCGCGGTTGTTGCGTACGTTCTGCTGCTGGTCCTCGTAGCGTTTGATGAGGCCATCAGCATCTTTGGCGTTTTGCTTACGCTGTTTGATCTGGTCGTTGAGGGCGGAAATCTCCTCATCGAACTTGCTCACGCGGACCTCGTAGCCGGCAATTTCGTCTTCCAGGTCGCGAACTTCTTCGGGCAAATCGCCGCGCACGCGCCGGATTTCGTCGAGCTGCGAGTCAATGCGTTGCAGGTTGAGCAGGGATTCCAGCTTGCTGGCAACGGGGGCATCGGCCGGGGCAGTGGCGACGGTCTTAGCAGTCATATCGGACGGGGTTGGTGTTGGTCTCGGCAATGAAGAGCGCAAAAGTACTTCCAAACTTCTCGGTAAGCAAATCCCGGAAGATTTCGCCGGTAAATTGCTCACTCTCAAAATGCCCTACGTCGCAGAGCATCAGCCGGCCCTCGGCCCCGAAATACTCGTGGTACTTCAGGTCGCCGGTGACGTAGGCATCGGCGCCGGCCGCGCGGGCTTTGTGGATAAGGAAACTGCCCGCGCCGCCGCAAAGAGCCACCTTTTGGATGGGTTTCTCGAACTCGGTATGTTTGACCACGGGCACGCCCAGCGCGGTTTTCAGCTGTTGCCGGAAGTCCTGCGGGCTCAGCGGCTCCGGTAGCTCGCCCACCATGCCCGAGCCGACTTCCTGATTGGTGTTTTCGAGCTTGATGAGGTCGTAGGCCACTTCTTCGTAGGGGTGGGCCTGCTGCAGGGCGCGTACTGCGGCGTGCTGCAGGTGCAGGGGCAGCAGCACTTCCACACGCTGCTCGGGGCCGGTGTGGGGCTGGCCCGGCTTTCCCAAAAACGGGTTGGTAGCGGGGCCGGGCGTGAAGGTGAAGGTACCATCGGTGCGGAAGCTGCACGCCGCATAGTCGCCGATCTGGCCGGCGCCGGCCTTATACAGGGCTTGCAGTACGGCCTCGGTGTGCGCGGACGGTACAAACGTCACCAGCTTCGCCAGCAGCCCGGCCTTGGGGTCGAGGATGCGCAGGTTCTGCAGGCCCAATTTCTCAGCCAGCTTGCGGTTGACGCCGTGGCGCACGTTGTCGAGGTTGGTGTGGGCGGCGTAGAGGGCCACGTCGTGCCGGATGGCTTTGAGCAGCGTCTGCTCCACTTCATTGGCCCCGGTGAGGCGCTTCAGTGGCTTGAAAATCAGGGGGTGGTGCGCTACTACCACGTTGCAGCCGCGCCGGATGGCTTCGTCTACCACGGCCGGAGTGCAGTCGAGGGCAATGAGCACGCCGCGCACTTCCATCTGCGGGTCGCCGCACTGCAGGCCGGCATTATCGTACGATTCCTGGTAGGCGAGGGGCGCGGCGGCTTCCAGTGTGCGGGCAAGGTCTTGAACGGTAGGCACAGGGCGAGGGAACAGGGAGTGAGAGAAAGGCAGCGGCCGCAGAATGTTGCCGACCCGTTGGGCTGAGGCGTTGCCGACTATTCAGCAGACCGGCCCGCAATTTTTGCATTTAATTCTCACTTCGCAGCTGCTGCAGCGTGTCCACGTAGCAGGCCACGTTGTCGGCAAGGTCCCGGCGCTTATACTGCATCAAATATCTTGGGTGGTCGAGGACGTGGATGGTGTCGAAGAGCTGCAGCTCCTGGTTAAGGCGGTGCAGGTACTGCCCGTTGCGGCGGCCCAGGCACACGGCGGCGTGCCGGGCCAGCCCCACTTCCAGCGTCTGCCGCCGCACCGAATCCTGCATAGCGGGCCACAGCGCCTCGGTAACAGTAGGCGAGTCATAATAATTATAGTTGCGGCCGTCTTTCAGCAACACCAATGGGTAGAGGGAGCCGAGGAAAAAATCGGCGTAGAACGCCTGCGGCCCGCCCATGGCCTCAATAACAGCCTGCACAAACGCACTCGACGGCTCGCGGCGGCGGGGCAGGTCGCTGGCAATGCCCCAGGCCGCCAGCGCCGTCGGGTCGGTGAAGGCCACGCCCGTACGGCCGTTGCCCAGCCGGCCGGGGTTGATGCCCAGCAGGGCCACGCGCGGCCGGTTGGTAGCGTAGTAGCGCCGGGCGAACTGCGTAAATAACTGCAGCGGCTCGGGCTGCTGATAAGGACTCAGGGCTTGCGCACCGTCGGGAAGTGGGGCCGTAGGCAGCGGGAAGGAGGTGAGAAAGTGCAGCAGGCGGTCGGCGAAAGTGAGAGGCATATAGAACAGGCGTATTTCAGGCGCATACGTAGCCGGTAGGAAAGCAGGGGCCGTAGTCCGGGGCAAATCCGCGTACTTTTGCAGCCCCTTCCTCTGCTGCCCATGTCCCACCTGCTCACGTTGCTGCTGTTGCCGTTTTCTTGGCTCTACGCCGGGGTGATGGCCGTGCGCAACTGGCTCTATGATACGGGGCGCAAATCGTCCGGCAATTTCTGGCCGGTGCCGGTGCTGAGCGTGGGCAACCTGCGGGTGGGCGGTACCGGCAAAACGCCCCACGTGGCGTGGCTGGTGCACGAGCTGCGGCGCCTGGGCCAGCAGCCGGCCATTTTGAGCCGGGGCTACGGCCGCCGCACCCGCGGCTACCGCCTCGGCAACCCCCGGGAAACCGCCGAAACCTTCGGCGACGAGCCGCTGCAGCACTACCAGGACTTTGGGGGGCAGGTGCCGGTGGCCGTGTGTGAAGACCGCCTGACGGGCCTCAGCAAGCTATTCGCCCTGCCGCAGGTGGGGGCCGTGGTGCTCGACGATGCCTACCAGCACCGCCGCGTGCAGCCCGATTTCAGCGTGCTGCTCACGGAGCAGCACCGCCCGTTTTATGACGACTACGTGCTGCCCGCCGGCCGCCTGCGCGAAAGCCGCGCGGGAGCCCGCCGCGCCGATGTGGTGATTGTGACCAAGTGCGACAGGACGTTGGACGCGGCCCAGCAGCAGGAAATAGCGCGCCGCATCCGGCGCTACGCCCGCCCCGATGTGCCGGTCCTGTTTTCCACCTACGCCTACGCTGCGCCGGTGCCGCTGGCCGGCAGCGCGGCCACGCCGGCCGGCTGCGGGCCGGAAATCGTGCTGCTGACGGGCATTGCCCAGCCGGGCCCGTTGCGCGACTACCTGACGAGGGCCGGCTACCGCATCGTGCATCATGCCGCTTTTCCCGATCATCATGCCTTTACGGCCGAGGAAATTGCGGGCGTGGCTGCGCAATGCGGGCCCGGGCGCTGTATTTTTACCACCCAGAAAGATGCTACCCGCCTGCTGGCTCCCGCTCTGCATACGGAAATAGCGCGTCTGCCCGTTTTTTACATTCCTGTCACCGTGGAGTTTCTGGCTGATGGCGCCGCCCGCCTGCGCCAGCTGCTCCCGGCCGCCTCTCCGCCCCACGCTGTTGTCTGATCTGTTTTCGTCCTCGTCTGTTGTATGTTGCCGGCCGCCGGTGCGGTGGCTGCGTAGTGCTGCCCGCGCGGGAGCTGGCTGGCTGATTCTTGTGCTGCTGCTGGCCGGGCCGGCCGCCGTGCAGGCCCAGGTCCTCGACGACTCCACCAAGGTGCTGTACGGGGCCCGCACTACTTTTGTCCTGCGCGAAGCCGACCTGCTGCGCGACCAGGCCAAAGGCCGCATCATTGATACTACCCTCACAAACCTGCCATCGGCGCGCACCTGGTACCACGACAGCACGTTTCACCAGGACCTGGGCCACGTGGCTACGGCTGCCCGGCCGCTGCTCTGGCGTACCAATACGGAACTGGGCGCACGCGTCGGCCGCAACGTATTCGACCGGTACGCCCGCGACCCGGCCGCCATTCCGTACTACGATTCCAGGTCGCCGTACACGTTTTTTCGCTTCATTCAGGGCGGCAACGGCGAGCAGGTGTTTGAGCTGTCATATACGCGCAGCATCAACAAAAACGCCAGCGTGGGCATCGCCTACGAACGGTTTGCCTCTAACAAGGTATATGCCACCGATTCGCGTGAGCGGCTCGTCGAGCATACCAACTTTCTGGTGTTCGCCCGCTTTCAGAGCGACGATGAGCGCTACCATGCGCTCTTCAACTACAGCAACGTGCGCCACATGGCGGTGGAGCAGGGTGGCATTCAGCCCCAGCCGGCTACTGCCACCGTGCCGGCCGATACCGCCTTGTCGCAGCTTTTCGACTATGGCGAAGAGCGGCCCCGCTTATTTAATGCCAATAATATAGAACACCGCGACGGGCTGCGGCTGGCACAGTCGTACCGCCTGCTGGGCAAGGGCCTGACAGCGTACCACGTAGCCGACTGGCGCCGCCAGATGAATAAGTTCAACGACACGCGGCTGCCCATTGATGCCGCGACAAACGCCATAATATTCTACCCGCGGGCCCGGCTCAGCCAGACTGCCACCGACGACCGGGCCGAAGCGCACCGCGTGGAAAATACCTTCGGGGTGCTGGGGCGGACTTCGGCGGTGGAATACCGGCTCTATGCCCGCCACCGGGCCCTGTCGCTGGCTACGCGCAACTTAGTAGGGGAGCCCGGCGAGCTGCGCCCGGCTGCCAACGATGGGCAGCGGTTCAGCCAGATTTTTGTGGGGGGCACGGCAGCGTTTAACTACCGGATTTTTGCCATCGAAACGGCCGGGGAAGTGTTTGCGCAGGACTTTGAAAACCCTGGTGCAAACCGCGAATACTGGGTACGCGGAGCCGCCAAGCTGGGGCCGCTGACGGGGGAGCTGCTGAGCACCAGCTACTCGCCTACGCTCACGCAGCGCCAGTTCGATGGCAACCACTACGCCTGGGAAAACAGCTTTGAAAACACCAAAGTCAACCAGCTGACCGTCCGCGTCAACCAAACGCTGGGCCGGCATCGGCTGGAAGCTTCCGGCGCTATCGTCAACATCACGGATCTGATGTATTATAGCGAAACCGGTGCCCCGGCCCAGCTCAGCGAAGACCGGCGGCTGCTGACCCTTTCGGCCCGGCACCGCTTCAACCTGGGCAGCTTCTACTTCGACAACCAGGCCCATGCCACCAGCGGCGGCGACGAAGAAGGCTTGCGCATTCCGGCGCTGGTGACCAACAGCAAATTCTATTACCAGGGCTACCTGTTCAAGAAGGTGCTGTTTGGGCAGATTGGAACCGAAATCTACTACCAGTCGACGTGGCGGCCCTACGACTACAGCCCCAGCAACCAGCAGTTTTACGTGCAGAACCACTTCAAAGCGGCTAATTTTGCCGTCGCCGACGTGTTTCTCACTGCCGACATCCGCACGGTGGCCGTGCTGCTGAAAATGGCCTACGTCAACCAGGGAATCCTGCGCGACGGCTACTTCGTGACGCCGTACTATACGGGGCTGCCGCGCCGCTTCGAGCTGGGCATCCGGTGGCAGTTTTTCGACTGATAAGCCGCCGGAAACCAATCAGCAGGCCGCCATTCTACTCGCAACGCATTTTCTTATGGAAGCCAAGGATAAGGAAAAAACCATTCTCAAGCTCAAGCTCAATACCGACCCGCGCTGGGTGGATATTGCCAGCAAAAACATCGAGGACATACTCGTCGACCATGCGTGGTGCGAGCAGAAAGCGGCCAGCACCGGCATCAGTATGATCATTCACTACCCGGAGAAAACCCGCCTCGTGGATGAGCTGACGGACCTAGTGGCTGAGGAGTGGAGCCATTTCGAGCGGGTGCTGCTGGAGCTGCGCAAGCGGGGCCACGCGCTGGGCCGCCCGCGCCGCGACGAATACGTGGTGCAGCTGCTGACGCACGTGCGCAAAGGCGGCCCCCGCGAGCGGCAGCTCATGGATCAGCTGCTGGTGTCGGCCCTGATTGAAGCGCGCAGCTGTGAGCGGTTTAAGCTACTCTGGAAACATATTCCCGACCCCGGGCTCAGCAAATTCTACTACGAGCTGATGGTGTCCGAAGCGGGCCATTTCGTGAGCTATGTGGAGCTGGCCAAGGAGTATTGCGACTCCAAGGAGGTGGATGTCCGCCTGCAGGAGCTGCTGAAGATAGAAGGCGAAATAGTCACCAGCCTGCCCGTCCGCGACGACCGGATGCACTAAACCGGCCCCGGGCTGCCACGCAAAGGTTGCCACTGCGAAACGCACCGTATATTGGACGTGTTTTATCTGTTCTGAGTATGAAGAGAATCCTACTGACCGCACTACTCCTGCTGCCTGGCTTGGCATTTGCCCAAACCGCCGCCCCGGAAACCAGCCTGAATTTCTGTGGCATCAATCTGCCCGTGCCCGCAGGCTGCACCCCAGAATCCAAGTACGAGCTGCGCTGCGACACCTATCAGCTGGCGTGGTTCTACCTCAACCGCAACCAACTGCTGCCGATGGTGGAAGAACTGGTGCGCACCGAAAAGAAAAAGCACAAACCGGCAGAGCAGGAGGCCCTCGAAGGCTTTATTCTGGATATGCCTGCCAAGGGCTACCAGCTCAGCTACGCTACCGATACTGGCATGGCGTATCAGCTGATCTTCTATGGCACTGCCAAAGGCCAGCCCGTGGTGGTGCAACTGACGATGGGAGTGGAGCCCGAGAAAACCGCTGACCTGCCGGAAGTAGCGCGCAGCATTGTGAGCCTAAGGAATTAGTAGCCTCACAGGCTGCTGGCCGCTCACCCTGCGGGTGGTTCCTTCTAGTGCACAAGCAAAAGTACGCCCGTACGCGCGGAAGAACTAGTGCTCAGATTGGGAGCGAAGCAAGCCTTCCGGCACGTCCAGCGCGCCGGTGAGTGGGTCAATGAGGCCGTTGCGCTCGTCCTCAATATTCGTGGCCTGGGTGTAGACGTCGCCGGCAATGGGGCGCTTGCGGAGCTCCTGCTTATAGAGGCGGATGTTTTCGGCGCGGGCCTCGGCGTCGTGCGGCCCGCCGTAGTCGGGAAAGCCAAACCCGCCCCACTCACTAACGATAAGCGGCACCTGCCGCCGGTAGAAAAATGGGTCGCCGACGACGAGCGGAAAGGCAGCGGTGCCTTCCATTTCGCCCGTCACCAGCCGGTCGAGCAGCTCGCGCCACCGGGTCAGGTCGGGCGTGTAGAGGTGGGCCGTGAGCAGGTCTGATTTCAGGCGGCCCAGCCAGGAAATGTGGTGCCAGCCGTCGTTGTCTACCACCAGAAACTGCGGATAGGCAATCTGCATGAAGTGGTACATATCCACGATGTACTGGCGGGTATCGGGGTTGATGGCAATATCCTGGGCGCCCCAGTCCTCATTGTACAGGCTCCAGATGACCACTGAAGGGTGCGTACCGATGAGTGAAACCATGCGCAGCAGCTCCTCGCGGTGGTTCTGGCGGCTGCGGGGGGTGGAGCTGTGCGGGCTGGGCACTTCCACCCACAGCAGCAGGCCCAGCTCGTCGGCCAGGTTATAGATGCGCGGATCGACGCCGGCAATGTGCACGCGAACCAGATTGCAGCCCAGCGCTTTCATGGCGTGCATGTGCTTCTTCATTTCGTCGTAGGTGGCGCGGCCGGGCTGGTACAGGATGCCGTCGAGGTAGATACGCTCGTTGTTGAGGTACACGTAGGCCCCGCGCGCTTCTATTTTGCGCAGGCCGAAGTGCGACTCAATCTGCGCGGTATAGCCGTTTGCATCTATCAGCTGCGCCATCAGCCGGTACAGCCGCGGTGCGTCCGGCGACCAGAGTTGCGCGCCGGGCACCTCCAGCACCAGGCGCTGCTCGCGCTGCCCGGCTTCCAGGCGCATCGGAAAATCGGAGGAAGCCAGCGGCTCAGTAGCGGCCGGGTCGCGCTCAAACACCTGCAGCCGGATGATATAGGCGCCGGGGTCGTGGATGCGGAGCGTGAGGTTGAAGCGCACCAGCTGGTCTTCGACCAGGCTGACTACGCCCACCCGCGAGCGAAGACGGTTGCGCTCCACCATTTCCAGCCACACGCTGCGCACCGCGCCCGTGTAGGTCTGGTACCAGATGCCGCCGCGCTTATACACGTGCGACTCCTGCTTGCCGCGCGGCGTTTCGGCGTCCATCGTGTCGGCAATGCGTACGGTAAGCCGGTTGACGGCGTGCAGGTTCTCCTCGCGCAGCTCGTACGAAAACGACGTGTAGCCGCCGTAATGCACGTCTTCGCCTTCGATAGTGCGCAGCTGGCGGCCGTTGAGCCACACCCGGGTTTCGTAGCCGCAGGCCCCGAAAGTGAGTTGCAGCATCGACTGCGCCTGCTCCGTGTCGCGCTCCGGCAGCGTAAACTCCCGCTCGTACCACACCACCACTTTGTCGTGCCAGGAGGTAGGCTGGCCTTTGGCTTCCATGATGTGAGCTTCCACGGCCCCCGGCCACTGGGCGGTGTAGTCGTATTTGTGGCCCAGATGCCAGCCGTCGCGCAGGCCGCAGTCGGTGGCGTCGATGGCGAAATTCCATTCGCCATCAAGCAGCTGGTAGTTATTCATCCGGAGCACCGCGCGGGGCAGTGGGTTGTCGACGACAACCGGCTGGGCGGTAAAATCTTCTTCCTGGCTTTCGGAAAGTCCGTAGTTCGGATGGTCAAAGCTCATAAGCAGGGCGCTGAGTGGCGTGGGGCGTGGCTGTGCAGAAACTGACAACAGAGCTAACGGCCCCGCCCGATGCTGCGTTGCGCCGAGCCGCCTCCCTGCTGAGCAGGTCTGTTCCGGCCAGGCCTGAAAGCCAACCGCCACCGCCCTGACAGAGCGGTGGTGGTTGGTTGTAGCCAAGTTGCCGGGCTACACTGCGCCTTACTGGTGGCCGGATCAGGTTTTCTGCTTTTTCTTCTTGGCAGCCGGAAATAGGATGTTGTTGAGAATGAGGCGGTAGCCGGGGGAGTTAGGGTGCAGGGCCAGGTCGGTGGGCTCTTCCTCCACCAAATGCTGGTAGTCTTCGGGGTCGTGGCCGCCATAGAAGGTCCAGGTGCCCTTGCCGAGCGTGCCGTGCATGTAGCGGATTTCGCCGGAAGCCTTGTTGTCGCCCATCACCACCACGTCGGGCTTCACGAGGCTCTTGCGAAACGCCGTGGTCTGGCCCATAAAGCCCTTGACGGTTTTTTCGTGGTTTTGTGTGAGCATGGTAGGCACCGGGTCGTACTTGGCCGAGAAGGTGAACAGCTGAAAGTAGTCGTTGTCTTCGTACACGCCGCGCTCCTGGGGCTGCATGTCGATGTTGCTGTACTCGTACTGGTACGGGTCGCGCACGAGCTGAAAGTCCTTGAAGGCCAGCGTGCGGTTGAAGTTGAGCTTGGACTGGGCGGCCGGGTCGGCGGGGTCGCCGTCGTACATGCTTTCCACCATGTCCACGCCCAGGCCGGCCAGCGCAATATCGTAGGTGTCGGTGGCCGAGCACATGGCAAACTGGAAGCCGCCGCCCGCAATAAACTCCTGCATCTTCACCACCACGGCCGCCTTCATCTGGCTCACCTTCGCGAAGCCGTGGCGCTTGGCGGCGGCTTCGGAGTCGCGCTGCTGCTGCTGATACCAGGGCCGGTTGCGGTAGGAGGCGAAGAACTTGCCGTATTCGCCCGTGAAGTCCTCGTGGTGCAGGTGCAGCCAGTCGTATTTGGGCAGCTTGCCGTCCAGCACTTCGTCGTCGTAGATTTCGTCGTACGGAATTTCAGCGTAGCCCAGCACCAGTGTCACGGCGTCGTCCCAGGGCTGCTTGCCTTTGGGCGTGTACACCGCAATTTTGGGCACCTTCTCCAGCTTCATGACGTCCATGTTGGCGTTGGGGTCGGCTATTTCTGACAGAATGCTGGTGTACTGCGCCCCCGAAATTACCTGATACGTGACGCCGCGCACGGCCATTTCGTTTTCAATGCCGGGCGCTACTTCGCAGGCAAACGAGCCGCCGCGGTAGTTCAGCAGCCAGTCTACCTCTATCTGCTTGCCCAGCAGCCAGTATGCAATGCCATAGGCTTTGAGGTGCTCCTTCTGGGTGTTGTCCATCGGGATGAGGACGTGGTTGGCCCAGGCACTGAGCGGCGCCAGCCAGGCCAGCCACAGCAGTAGCATCGAGAGCCGAAAGCGGTTTTTGAAGACGGTATTTTTCATTCGGGAGCTAAAAACAAGGCGGGGCTGCCGCTGCCTGCGCAACCACGGCGGCCGGCTTTCTGGTTCGGGAAGAAACGCAAATAGCAGCGCTATTGGTGCCGGGCCGGGCAGAGAGTAGCACCGGTAGGGGAAAGATAACGCCTTTTGCCGGGAGGCTGCACGCCGGGCCGGGCATT
This sequence comes from Hymenobacter psychrotolerans DSM 18569, assembly GCF_900142395.1. Lineage (GTDB taxonomy): Bacteria > Bacteroidota > Bacteroidia > Cytophagales > Hymenobacteraceae > Hymenobacter > Hymenobacter psychrotolerans. The sequence continues at coordinate 25,494 of NZ_FRAS01000028.1, forward strand.
CGGATGGCATGGCAAAGCGCTGGTGCCGCACTTGTGTGGCCGCAAACCCGCTGCAATTTCTTAGCTTAGCCACAATTTTTCGTTGTATGGATCTGCTGGAAAACATCAGGGAAGCTTTTCGCTCTATCAAGAGCAATTTGCTGCGCACCGTGCTGACGGCGCTCATCGTGAGTATTGGCATTATGGCCCTGGTCGGGATTCTCACGGCCATTGATGCCATGAAATACTCGCTGAACCAGACCTTCGCCAGCCTCGGGGCCAACTCCTTCGAAATGAAGGCAAAAGGCTATGCCAACCGGTTCCGGCGAGGCGGAGTGCAGGGGCGGGTGTATCCGCCGATTAGTCTGCTGCAGGCGAAAAAATACAAGCAGACGCTCGGCGACGAGGCGCAGGTTGGTATTTCGGCCTTTATATCGGGGGCGACGGAAGTGAAGGGCAACGGCCAGAAAACCAACCCCAACGTGCAGGTAGTGGCCGGCGACGAAAACTACCTGCAGATTCAGAGCTATAACCTGGGCACCGGCCGGACTTTCTCGCCGCTTGAGCTGGAACGAGGCACCAACGTGGCCATCATCGGCGCCGAGCTCAAGGACAAGCTGTATCCTTCCGAAAGCCCGCTCAACAAATACGTGTACCTGCTGGGCCGCCGGTTTCAGGTGGTGGGTGTGCTGGAGAAAAGCGGCAGCAGCGGGCAGGGCGGCGGCGCCGACCGGATGGTGCTGATTCCGCTGGAAACCGGCAACCAGATGCCCCGGCAGCGCGCCCTCACCTTCGACGTGAAGACGGCCACCACCCGCCCCGGCGAGCTGTCGTATCTCACGGGCCAGGCTACCGGCATCATGCGCGCCGTGCGCCACGACCAGCTCGGGCAGGAAGACAGCTTCGAGGTGGAGCGCTCCGACTCCATGGCCGCCAAGCTCGATGAGCTGTCGGGCGGCTTAAAGGTGGGCGGGTTTCTGGTAGGTTTCGTTACGCTGCTCGGCGCCAGCATTGCCCTGATGAACATCATGATGGTATCGGTGACGGAGCGCACCCGCGAGATAGGCATTCGGAAGGCCCTCGGTGCCACTTCGCACCAGATCCGGCAGCAGTTTCTCATCGAGGCCATCGTCATCTGCGTGCTGGGCGGCGTGCTGGGCATTGTGCTGGGCGTATCGATGGGCAACGGCGTGTCGTTGCTGGTGGGCGAAGGCGCGTTCCTGGTGCCGTGGTTCTGGATGTCGATGGGCCTCGTTATCTGCGTCACGGTAGGGCTGGCTTCGGGCTACTATCCGGCCAGCAAAGCCGCCGCCCTGGACCCCATCGAGAGCCTGCGCTACGAGTAAGCCAAGCCGCTGCAGAATTCTAAGAACGGCGCCTCCGGGCGCCGTTTCTGTTTCCGGTAGGGTAGCTGGTACAAGGCTACTCAGTGCAGTGGCTTGCTCAATAAAGGAAGCGGTGCGGCAGCCGCCGACAAGCAAGGGCGCCCTAGTCTGCCGGTGGGCGTCCGGTAGTGTACTACTGCTGGCTTTGTAGGTGAGGCAGGAGAGCATCTGCACTGTATTCTGGTGAGCCGGGGCCTCAGCAGGGCAGGAGCGGAGCAAAATACCGGAAGCCTTCATTCCGCTCTTGTGCCGCGGGCACCAGATGGCTAAGCGGAACTCCCGAAAATAGCAGGGCTGAACAGGAGAGAAGCTACCCGGCTTTCGAGAAGGCATAACTCAAGCCGCGCTAACCAAGCCGCATAAGCATACTGCGAACAGAAGGCAAGCCAGCAGCGGCGCGTTATACACTCCCTGCCCGGATTTGGGCTGGTACTGAAACAGGACCTCAGTGGGGTACCGGCTCTTTATGACAGCAAATTCTGTAGCAGAGTAGGAGTTGAACCGCAGTTGTGAACTGCTGAGAGGTACCCGGGCAAACTAGGACTATGTATGTTTTAACATTTGGGGTGTATATTTGGCGTCTGCCTCGCAATACAGCTGTTATCCAAAAGATGAAAAACACTACAGTAGGACAACGCTTCACTCAGCTTATATCCCATTTGGGCATATCCAAGAATGCATTTGCTGCTTCTCTGGATAAGACTGCCACCGTCATTCAACACCTTGTAGATGAGCGAAATAAACCCGGGTTTGACCTTATGTGCAAGGTCTTTGAAGTTTATCCAAATGTATCAAAGGATTGGCTGCTGCAGGGGGTTGGCCCTATGCTGACTGACACGCCCAAAACTAGCGAAGCAGCAGCCCCGCCAGCTAAAGAAAACGAGCCTGCTTTGGCGGCCGGCGCCGTAGCGCCTGCCAGTGAAGTAGCAGTTGCTCCGCCAGTCGTGGAGGCTGCGGCTACCACAGCCGCAGCTTCTGCCGCTACGCCTCTTCCCGGTTCAGAGCCTGCCGACCAATCTACTGTGCTGCCTGCCACGGCGGCCGCCGCACCCGAAGCTGCGCCGCCAACAATTGCGCCCGTCTCAGAGGCAAGCCTGCCGGCGCCTGTTGTGCCGGCCCCATCGGTAGCCGCGTCCGATACCAGCTGGCAGACGGCTCTGTACACGCAGCAAATGGCCCATCAACTCGCCCTTGCGGAGCTGCGCAACCAGCACTTGCAGGAGCAGCAGCGCCTGATGCAGCAGATGATGGATCTGATGCAGCGTCAGCTCACTCGCTAAGTTCACCACCCGCTGTTCGCTCAGAAAGCTTCCCGGAAAGCTAAGAACAGCGCGCAGCGAAAAGCTGCTACGCATTGTCAAAAAGCAGAGCCCGCCACCCCAGGCGCTGCCAGGACGTGAACAGCCACGTTTTGGCAGCGCTGTTTTTTTTACAAAGCCTGATTCTAAAAGCATGCTTGCTTACAGGAACTTCTGCGGGCATTGTCGCCACATAGCAGTAGCATTCCGCATATTGCCTGTCTTAAAGAATAGCTTTACTAGCTCGTTGCTCTTCAGCCTTTGCCTATACGCCCGAACCTGCTACTGCTTATTTTACTGGGTATCCTGCTGACTTGCTCGTCGGCGCGGGCGCACGAGAGCGGCAGTATCCTGGGTACCGTCTACGACGCCCGGGCGCAGCTGCCGCTGCGGGGCGTGGCGGTGCGGGTGCTGGAAACGGGCCGTACGGCGGTCAGCAACGAGCTGGGCCGCTACCGCTTCGACCATATGGCCGAGGGCACGTATTGCCTGAGCCAGCAGGGCGCTCAGGCGAGCCAGCCCGTCTGGCGTGCCGGCTACCAGCAGAACTCGGATTCGGGTGCTCATCGTCCGGTGGTAAAAAAGGTAGCTGAAGACGTATGCAGGTAGCTGGCCACAGGCGGGCCATTAGATGAGCGGTAGGCTCTACAGTAAATAAGCAGATTTTTCCGTTGAAAAATCATATAGCGGGACCAGGCAGGGTAGTAGAAAGGCAATCTTTCTGCCGGATCTTAGACCGCCGCTATGCAACCGAGTGGCCGGTGGCGAGGGTATATAAGTAGAAGAAGCCTAGCCGAAAAAGGCGTGAGGTTATCGGATATCCGCTAGCCATTCGCTGGCTACGAATCCGACCCGGCCGTGCACGGCCACCTTTGTGTAAGAGTTTTTACTTCGGCTCAGAACATAAACGGCCACTCTGGGCGGGCACTTGTACACGAGTCTGGCCCCGCAGCGGCCAGCGGCCAGCAATGGATACTCTTCCGCTTTTCTGAACCTGGTTTTGTACAGATAGTTGGGAGTTGCCGCCGAATCCGCAGTAGGTTTCCAGGAGGTAACGGTTATTGGAGGGCTCCCCACGGGGGCTTGCCTGCCTGAGGCCGGTGCGCCCAGCCCGAAACTGGTGGGTATGCATGTAAACAGCACAAGAGCCGGCAGGAAGCTGAGGGTCATAGTGAACGTACGTACAAGGAGATATCCGAACGGTTGTGAGGTGGCCCACTTTCCCGACTGGCATAGCCGGAATGCCCGTAACGACAGTAGTAGGCCGAAAAGTGCACGTACCCGGGGCGTAGTGGCAACGTAGTAAGCCCGCGCCCATGCGCTCAACAATACCGGTACTTCGGGTGAGGTAGTCGTCTGCTGTAGCCAGCAGCGTTTCAGCGCAAGACGCCGAAAGGTAGCAGTGCTGCGCCAGGCGGCCACTCGGTGTGAGGACGGCATGCCATGGCTGGCCCATACAAAAACAAAAAGCCCTGGCTGCGCAGCCAGGGCTTTCTGCCATAAATTATAGGTACATCTAACGGCTTCGCGCAGCAGATTAGTGCTGCAGCACTTCTATGCCTAGTTCCTCGGCTTCCATCAGGTTCTGAGGAGTTACGCTGGTAAGCCGCAGCCGCTTCAGCTCGCCCACCAGCAGCGGGTCGTACTTGGCCGTGACGCGGATGTAGTTGGGCGTAAAGCCTTCCATCTGGCCATTGGTGACATCGTCTTCGAAAAGGACCGCCGTTTCCAGCCCCACATGCTGCTCGTAGAAAGCGCGCTTTTTCTTCTCAGAAAGGCCCCGCAGCTGCGTGGTGCGCTCGTGGCGGTGGCGGTCCTGCACGCGGCCGGGCAGGGTGGGAGCCAGCGTGTTTTCACGCTCCGAATACGGAAAAACGTGCAGGTAGCTGACGTCCAGCTCGTTCAGAAACTGATAGGTGGTGCGGAATTCCTCCTCCGTTTCGCCGGGAAAGCCCACAATGACGTCCACCCCGATGCAGGCGTGCGGCATCAGTTCCTTGATGAGCGCCACCCGCTCCTGGTACAGCTCGCGGCGGTAGCGGCGGCGCATCAGGCCCAGAATCTTGTTGGAGCCCGACTGCAGCGGAATGTGGAAGTGCGGCATAAACCGCTTCGATTGGGCCACAAACCGGATAATCTCGTCGGAAAGCAGGTTCGGTTCGCAGCTGCTGATGCGGAACCGCTCAATGCCTTCTACCTCATCGAGGGCGCGCACCAGGTCGTAGAAGTTTTCCTGCCGCTCCCGGTCGGGGCCCTGCAGGCCAAAGTCGCCGAGGTTGACGCCCGTCAGCACGATTTCCTTCACGCCCGTTGCGGCCAGCTTCTGCACACGCTCCACCACACTCTGCACCGAGCCGGAACGGCTGTTGCCGCGCGCCAGCGGAATGGTGCAGAACGAGCAGGAGTAGTCGCAGCCGTCCTGCACTTTCAGGAAGGTGCGCGTCCGGTCGCCGTAGGAGTGGGCTGCGTGAAACTCGGTAGCTTCCGAAATGGGAGAGGCATACACCTGGCCCGGCTGGCCGGCGGCCGGCTTGCTGAAGCCCGCCAGCGTTTCTACCAGCTGAAATTTCTCGGCAGCGCCCAGCACGGCATGTACGCCCGGTATTTCGGCAATTTCCTGAGGCTTGAGCTGCGCGTAGCAGCCCACAATGGCCACAAACGCCTCAGGGTTGTGCTTCAGGGCTTCCTTCACCACTTTCCGGCACTTGCGGTCGGCGTGGTCCGTGACGGAGCAGGTGTTGATGACGTAGATATCGGCCGCGTCCTCGAAGGCCGCTTTCACGAAGCCATGCTCCTCAAACTGCCGGCCAATGGCCGAGGTTTCGGAGAAGTTGAGCTTGCAGCCCAACGTATAAAAGGCCACTTTTCTGGTTTCCATTTCCATAAACAAGGCGGCAAAGATACGGCGGAAGTTGCGGGTTTCCGGCAGTGAGGGACAAGCTGAGAGATTTGAGAGTGAGAGATGGGAATCTATACTCTTCACCTGCCCACTTGCAAGAAAAGTTTACACATCACCAACTAAAGCATTGTCAAAATACTAAACTTGCTTTCTATCCAAAGATATAATATCTATAAATAATTTGTTAAAAGTAAAATAACACGCAATGCAAACAAGTGTTGAAGTGTTAGAATTCGATAGACTTCCATCAGTCTTTATGAATAAGTATAAGGTGTCATATAAAATATACATGATCAAAATCCAATAGTATTTGACATATTTTATTTCGTTTTTATGCTTAATGTAAATAATTGCGAATCCAATTGCATTTGCTAAATTAAAAATCATAGATAATATTACTACAAAAAAAAGTCTAATTGGGAAATCATTGTTATAAGGTAAGCTACCTAAAATCACTAATAAAATTCCAGTAAAACCAAAAATTATAGATTCAGACTTCATGGAATTTTTATAGCTAAATATACGCCACCAATACATACATATCAGTATTCCTGGCACTGTATATGCAAAAAGAGACATTATAAACGCATAGCTAGCACCCTGTATATTAACTTGTAAAACGCTTAAATATTTTAGATTGTCGATAAATTCAGGTCTGAAGAAAGCAAACGTTGCACATGAAGTCAAGAACACTACAGGTATAATGTTAGATAGAAAATGCAAAGACTTAAAATTAATAAATGTCATTGTTTTTCGTGTGTAAGTTTTTTTATTGCTGTATCATGAATTTTTTTTACCCCATATTTCGTGGGAGCAATGATTCTCTTTTGAGTTCCTGTAGCTGGTAGTGGTTAAATTACATTATCAATAAGCATTCTTAATCCCGTTTTTTTATACATCATATACCATGTCATCGTCCGTTGCCTTGCTCGTTCCTTCTGCGTCATTGTAAGCTGTCATATAATCTAGGCAGTCAAAAGTAGCGGTTCGCTCTTTTGTACTCTCCAACAAATCCACCTCCACAGAAAGAACCTCACAGAAGCCCAGCCGGTCAGAATCTACGGCCGCATTCTAAGAAGTAGCCGTCTACATTGCCAGATCGGCCTTGTTACAGCCGCTCCCGCACCAGCGCCATCAAACCGGGCAAATTGGTTTGATTTAGCTCCTGCGGTGTCAGGAAGGGCTGCCAGCTTTCGCCTGCGGTGCGCTGAAACGCGGCGGGCAGTGGCTGGCCGATTAGTTCGGGGTGTTGGGCGCGCAGCTCGTCGCGGTGCAGAAAAACAGAGGTGACGGGCAACTGACGCAGAAAAGCCGCCCACTCTGGCCGTATAGTGAAGGCGCCATACGTGAGGGCGCACAACGAACAGGAATACGTGCTCGGTGAGAGGGTCTTGTGCAGCGTGTCCAGCAGCCCGTTCAGGGCCCCGCCGTTGGCATTGTACACGAAAAGCAGCTCGGTCATCGGCGCAACGCTTTACTTGTTCTGGTAGTCCTGCATGCTGAGCTGCTCGTAGGCCTGGCCCTGGCGCAGCTGCCGGCTGGGCACCCCCTTGGTGCGGCTGGTTTCCCGGCCCGAAACGTTGTCGAAGGTGAGCGAGCCGGCCGGCGTCACGAACCCGAATCCGTCGTTGTAGCAGTAGAACGCCGAGGGCTGCTGCACCGGCCGCAGCAGGTCGCGGCTCCAGCGGTAGCCGGTGGCGGGCAGTTGCAGCTGAGCGAGCAGGGTCGCGGCAATATCAGTCTGGGAGCCCAGGCTGCGCACCACGCGGCCTCGCGCTTCGGGCCGGAGCGCGCCGCCGGCCAGCACCAGCGGAATCTGGAACTTGTCAGGCGAGTCTACCGCGCTGAAGCCGGGCAGCGTATGGCCATGGTCGGCCACGAGCACCAGCAGCGTGTTATCGTACCAGGGCTGCTGCCGGGCTTCGTGCAGAAAGCGGCCCAGCGCCCAGTCCGTATAATACACGGAGTTGCGGAACAGCGCCGTTTCGTCGGTGCCCCGGAATTTGCGCGGAATCGGGATTTCAAACGGCTCGTGGCTGCTCAGCGTGAAAGCCGTAGTGAAAAACGGCTGCCGCTGCGTGCGCAAATCGGCCAGCACCTTATCAAAGAGCACATGGTCGTGGGCGCCCCATTTCGAGTTCTGCTGGCTTTTGGGGAAGTCGGCGCGCTCGGTCAGACGCGCGTAGCCGGCCGTCATGAGGTAGCTTTTCATGTTGGCAAACGCCAGCTCGCCGCCATAGTAATACTGCGTGCTGTAGCCGGCCTGTTTCAGCGAGCGGGCCAGGTGCGGCAGCTGCTCGGTTTTGCGCGGCGACTTGATAATGCCTCCCGAAGTCGGTTGGCTGGGGTAGCCGGAGAGCAGGGCCACCAATCCTTTCTGGCTTCGGTCGCCGGCAGCATAGATGTTCGAAAACAGTACGCCGGTGCGGGCCAGGCTGTCGAGGTTGGGCGTGATGCCGGCTTCGCCGCCCATGCTGCCCACCAGCTTGGCCGTGAAGCTTTCCAGGATGATAAAGACAACGTTGGGCCGCGCCGTGCGCAGCAGGCCGGTCGTGGCAGAGTCAGCGGCGGGCGTATCGGTATAGGTGTAGAGGGGCCGCACGAGACGCTGGGCCGTACTGTCGGGCAGGAACTGGTAGCGGGCCGGGTCCGTGTCGCGCAGCGTCGTCAGGGAGTTGACCACATTCCAGGGCACATTCACGGCGGCGTGGTTGGCAAACGGCTGGCTGGCGAAGTATACGTCGCTCTGGTTGATGGGAATCTGCTGCACGCCGCCCCGTAGCGGCACTACCAGCAGCACCGCGTAGAGCAGGCTGGCCAGCGCCGCCCGGCCGCGCCCAAACCCGGCCGGCAGCTGCGGCAACCGGCCCACTATCGTATTATATAGGAGATACCCCAGCAGCAGCAGCCCGATAAAAGCTCCTATGAGCAGCAGCAGCGGCGCACTGCCGGCCGAAGCCGCCATTTCGGCCGGGGAGTTGAGGTACTGCAGCGGCGTGGCATCCAGCCGGAACCCCCAGGTGCGGTACAGCTCCAGGTCGGCGGTGCTGAGAAACGCCACGAGCACCCCCGTCACGGCCGTATAGAACCGAATCAGCCGATCTGTGCCCGCCCGGTTACCCAGCAGGCTGCCGGCCATCAGCAGCACGAAGGGCACCAGGCTCAGGTACGCTGCCGCCGAAGCATCCAGCCGCAGGCCGTAGCCGAAAATACCGGCCAGCGTGCCAGCCGGCAGGGTCCCGGCTTTGCCGAAGTGATACAGCAGAAACACGGCCTTAGCCACCACAAAGAAGGCCAGCCAGAACAGAAAGTAGCGCGGCTGGAACGCAAAACGGTTTCTCACCCTGCAAAGGTACGGCTGGTTTGCTGCTGATGCCGCCCTCCATCCGCCGCTCCGGCCTCCGGGCTGTACTTAACCGACCCAGGTGAGGAATCTTCAGTCAGTATAGTGAGGACTAACTCCTGATTTCACTTTTCTAAAGCGTGGCTGTGAGAAGGGGGTGTTGTCGATTTTGCCGATGTTTTCTCAAGAATGTCTTTCTATGAGAAGGGGGTATGTCTGGAAAGTAGCGTTCAAATAAAATAATGTCCTCATTCAAGAGGGTAGGTATTGCAAAAGCACTAAAGTCATCTAATCTTTGCACTCACCGAACCAAACCAGTTACTACTCCGCTTACCTCCTTCATGGCAATTCTCCGCTTTAAAGCACTTGAACTGGTTGATCAGCGCCAGCCACTGACAGTTGCCAGCAACGGCGAGCGTCGTTCCGACAGCTTTGGCAAAAACGTGTTCAACCTGGATGCAATGCGGGCTACCATGCCCGGCGAGTACTTCAAAAAGCTGCAGGGAGCCATCAAGGTAGGGTCGCCGGTGGAGCGCAGCGTGGCCGATGCCGTAGCTTCGGCTATGAAAACCTGGGCTATGGCCAAGGGTGCCACGCACTACACGCACTGGTTCCAGCCCCTGACCGGCGCAACGGCCGAAAAGCACGACTCCTTCTTCGACCTGAACTCGGACGGCCGTCCGATTGAGAATTTCAAGGGCTCAGCCTTGGTGCAGCAGGAGCCGGACGCCTCGTCGTTCCCGAACGGCGGCATCCGCAACACCTTCGAAGCCCGTGGCTACACTGCCTGGGACCCGACTTCGCCCGCTTTCATCATCGAAACGGCCGGGGCCAAAACGCTCTGCATTCCCACGATTTTCGTGGCTTACACCGGCGAGGCGCTCGACTACAAAGCCCCGCTGCTTAAGTCGCTGGCGTCGCTGGAAAAAGCTGCCGTCGATGTGTGCCAGTACTTCGACAAGGACGTAAACCGGGTGCACACCACGCTGGGCATCGAGCAGGAGTACTTCCTCGTGGACCGGGCCCTCTACAACGCCCGCCCCGACCTGGTGATGACCGGCCGCACGCTGTTCGGCCACGCCCCGGCCAAAGGCCAGCAGCTCGACGACCACTACTTTGGCTCGATTCCGGCCCGCGTGCACGCCTACATGCTGGAGTATGAGGAAGAGGCCAATAAGCTGGGCATTCCGCTGCGTACGCGCCACAACGAAGTAGCACCGCACCAGTTCGAGTGCGCACCTACCTTCGAAGATGCCAACCTCGCCGTCGACCACAACCAGCTCCTGATGGACATCATGGAGCGGGTTGCCGACAAGCACAACTTCAAGGTTCTGCTGCACGAGAAGCCGTTTGCCGGCGTTAATGGCTCGGGCAAGCACAACAACTGGGCCATGAGCACCGATACGGGCGTCAATCTGCTCGCACCGGGCCGCCGTCCCAAGGAAAACCTGCAGTTCCTGGCTTTCTTCATCACCACGATTAAGGCCGTAGACCGCTACGCCGATCTGCTGCGCGCCAGCATTGCCTCCGCTTCCAACGACCACCGCCTCGGGGCCAACGAAGCGCCGCCGGCCATCATGTCGGTATTCGTGGGCTCGATGCTGGACTCGGTGCTGGACGAGCTGGAGCGCACGGCCAAAGTGCCGCTCGACAAAGGCGACAACATCTACCTCAAGCTCGGCATCGACAAGATTCCGGCCATTCTGCTCGACAACACGGACCGTAACCGCACCTCGCCCTTCGCCTTCACCGGCAATAAGTTCGAGTTCCGCGCCGTCGGCTCGTCGGCCAACTGCTCGTCGGCCATGACCACGCTCAACACCATTGTGGCCGAGCAGCTGATTGACTTCAAAACGTCGGTTGACGCGCTTATCGAGCAGGGCAAGAAGAAGGAAGTGGCCATTGTGGAAGTGTTGCGCGAGTACGTTATCAGCTCCAGGAAAATCCGCTTCGAAGGCAACGGCTACTCCGACGAGTGGAAGGAAGAGGCCGCCAAGCGCGGGATGGCCAACATCCCGACCACACCGCTGGCCCTGGACGCGCTGGTAGAGCAGGAAGCTACTCTGCTGTTTGAGCGGCACCAGATTTTCTCGCACGTGGAGCTGCATGCCCGCCACGAGATTCTGCTGGAAGACTACATCAAGAAGATTCAGATTGAAAGCCGCGTGATGGGTGATTTGGCCATCAACCACATCATTCCCACGGCAGTAGCGTACCAGACCAAGCTGGTCAACAACATCCGTGGCCTGCGCGAGCTGGGCCTCGACGATGAGAACTCCGAAGTAACCGTAAATACCATCAAGGCCATGTCGCGCCACATTTCAACTATCAAAAAGCAGGTAGATGAAATGGTTAATGCCCGCAAAGTGGCCAATAAGATTGACGACACGCGTGAGCGGGCTATTGCCTACTGCGATACCGTCAAAGCACATTTCGACACCATCCGCCGCTCCGTGGATAAGCTGGAACTGATGGTGGCCGATGAGGACTGGCCGCTGGTGAAGTACCGCGAACTTTTGTTCCGGCACTAAGCCATCGGACAGAATCGGGCCGGAGTTGGGTGGGAATTTTCTCCGAGCCTCGATTTCAGAAAAGCCGTTTCCGGGTGGGAGCGGTTTTTTTTGTGCCCTGCCTAAGGGTGCCTGATAAAATAGCCTTCTACGCTGCGTAGAAGGCTATTTTGTTTTCAGTGTTAGGCACCGTTAAGCACCGTTATGCAGCGACCCGCCCCCAATCCGCCCCCAAATCCGCCCCCACTTTTAGCTGCCTAGTCGGGCCGTGCGCCGGTAGATGGTGAGCAGTTCCTGCTCGTCCACGCCCAGGTAGCGGTTGAAGCTTTTCTCAGTCTGATGGCCGGTGGCCAGCATGACCTGCGCCTTGGGCACGCCCTGAAAAATTTTGAGCGTCACAAACGTCTTACGGCCCACGCGGGTCGTGACCTGAATGCGGGTAATGCCGGCCAGGTGCTGCACGTGGGGCAGGTAGTCATCCAGGGTATGGAGCTTGGGCAGGCAGGTAGCCAAGCCCAGCGGGGCATACTTGCGCACCAGGGCCACGGGCTTGAACACCTCGTCATCGAAGAAAGGGATCAGGCAGCGGATGCCGGTCTTGCCGGCGTCCATGCGCAGAATGTCGTCCTGAATATGCTCCGGGGCCATCCGGTCAGCGTCGGAAATGCGCAGGGCCGTGTAGGCGCACTGCAAAAACTTGTCGCGGGCCAGCTCGATACGCTCGGCGTGCTGCTCGAGCGTGACGGCCGGCCGGCCGCTGCCCGGCCGGCCCGGGTGCGCGGGGTCCGGCGTGAAGTGCGCGGCCAGGTACGCCCGCGCGGCTGGCGTAGTGAAGTCCACGCCCGCCCAGGCCCGCAGCTCGGCCTCGGTCAGAAAGTCGGCCCCCACGTAAATCTCCGGCGTTTCGAAGTGGTGGAACTTGCTGGTCACGGGCAGCTCGCGCTCCTCGCACCAGTAGAGAAAGTTCTTCAGGTTTTTGACGTAGCCGCCGAACGTGTTGACCTGATTGCCCAGCACCGTGAGCTGGTAGTGCTGGAATTTGGCGTAGAAGTCGGCATTGATCGTATCAAAGCGCAGCGGGTAGTGCTGCTGCTGCGCGAAGGTGGCCAGCACCTGGCGCAGGTTGCGCAGGCGGCCGATGTAGGTTTTGGTCAGCGGCTTGCCGTTGCGCAGCGACACCTTGCCGGCCTGAAACTCGATCCAGCGGTCCAGCTGCTCGAGCAGCGTCAGCGGCTTGGTGGCCACGGCCGGCAGCGGGGGCAGCTGCTCGGCGGGCGTGCCGTGGGCCTCGGCCTGCAGGCGCTGGTAGCGCACGCGGATTTCGGCCTCCATGCGCTCTTCCTCCCAGCGCTCGCCCACGCGCCGGGCGGCGGCGTGGGCTTCGGTGGCGGCCCGGGTCCAGCACTCCAGCGTGCCGTTAATCAGGTCGGCATACGTGCCGGGCTTGTCTTTGACCCGGCCTAGTTTTGCGCTCCAGTCCGCCGGGCGGCACACTTCGCCGGAATTAAGGCGCAGACGCCGATTGTCCCAGCGAAAGGTGAGACGAATGGGGGCAGTGCCTTTCTTGGAGGATAAGCGCTCCAGGCGCAGTTCACGGGTCACTTCCATAATTGAATTAGCAGGGCGGCAGGGCCGGGCGAACCTAGTGACCGGCCCGGGAAAGTTGTCAAACACGCACTACGATAAACTAACAATTTTAGTAAAAATATAGCTAACAATTTTAGTAGGGCGTATACTTGCGCAAACCATCCCTTTTTTTTCGATGTGTCAGGTCGTTGTTATTCCTGTTCTGCGCAAGCCCGTGTGGTTTCGCTTCTTTGATATTCGGGTCCCAGCCGGCTTCCCTTCGCCCGCTGAGGACCACCGCAGCATGAAGCTGGATCTGAACCGGCTGCTGCTGCCGCATCCCGATGCCTCGTACCTGGTGCGGGTGATGGGCGACTCGATGACCGGCGGCGAGTCGGGCATCCGCGACGGGGCGCTGCTGGCCGTGGACTGCCTGCTCGAGGCCCAGCCCAACGACGTGGTGATTGCCGCCGTCGAGGGCGAGTTCACCGTCAAGCGCCTGGTCAAGCGGCGCGACGACGCTTGGTTTCTGGTGCCCGATAATCCGTCCTACCCGGAAATTGCCATCAACGCGCCCGATATGTTCGACGTGTGGGGCGTGGTGACGCACGTCGTGACCGAGACCCGGCGCGGCCGGCTGGGCAGCCATCTTCGCGTAATCTGAGCATGTTTGCCCTGGTCGACTGCAACAACTTCTACGTGAGCTGCGAGCGGGCCTTCCAGCCCCGGCTGCTCGATAAGCCCGTCGTGGTGCTCAGCAACAACGACGGGTGCGTCATTTCCCGCTCCCAGCAGGCCAAGGAGCTGGGCATCGGCATGGGCGAGCCCTATTTCAAGCTCCGCGAGCTGGTGCGCCGCCACCAGGTGCACGTGCTCTCCAGCAACTATGCCCTCTACGGGGACATGAGCGGGCGCGTGATGCATTACCTGGCCTCGGTGGCGCCGGAAGTGGAGATTTACTCCATTGACGAGTGCTTTCTGGATCTGCACGGGCTCGAGCGCTACCACGGCCCGCTGGCAGCGCTGGCCACGGGCTGGCGCGAGAAGGTGCGCCGGCGCACCCACATTCCCGTCTGCATCGGCATTGCCCCGACCAAAACGCTGGCCAAGCTCGCCAACCGCCTGGCCAAGAAGTCGCCGGCCCTGCAGGGCGTGCTGCACCTCGACTCCGACGAGCGCCGGCGCTGGGCGCTGGAGCAGGTGGGAGTGGAGGACGTGTGGGGCATTGGCAGCCAGTACGCGCAGAAGCTCTACGCTCAGGGCATCTACACGGCCGCGCAGCTGGCGTCCCAGAGCGAGGCCTGGGCGCGCCGGCATCTGGGTGGGGTCGTGGGCGCCCGCCTCGTGCGCGAGCTGCAGGGCACGCCCTGCCAGCAGCTGGCCCCCAGCGAGGATGGCAGCCTGCGCCGGCAGAGCATTGCCTGCACGCGCACGTTTGCTCAGCCGCTGTCGGACTTTGCTACCGTGGCTGCGGCCATCGCCCACTTTGCCAGCAAAGCGGCCGTGAAGCTGCGCCGGCAGGGCTCGGCGGCGAGCGTACTCACGGTCTTTATCAGCAAAAGCCGCTTTGGCATGGAGCCACCCCCGCACACGCGCTCGGCGGTGCTCACGCTGCCCACGGCCACCAGCGACACGAGTGAGCTGCTGCGCCACGTCAGGGCCGCGCTGAAGCGGCTCTGGGAGCCGGGCGGGGTGTACCGCAAGGCCGGGGTGGTGCTCGACGGGCTGGAGACGGCCGGCCAGCAGCAACTGCTGCTATTTGAGCCCAACGAGCAGGCTGAGCGCCGGGCCAAGCTCATGGCCGAACTGGACAAGCTCAACGAGCGGTTCGGGGCGGGCAAGGTGCGCTTTGCGGCGGCGCTGCCGGCGCAAGGGGAGATGCTCATGCCCTGGGTGGGGCAGCAGCAGTTTCAGACGCCGGCGTACACGACCTGCTGGGAGGATCTGTTGTGCATTCGGGCGTAGATAGCCACATGAATATAGCGCTTTTGGCAGCATGCAAAACCATAATAAAGTTGCTATTTCAGTGCCCGCAACGGGGTTCTTCAAAATGCTAGTAGTACATTTACCGATTGCCAAAGTTTGCTTTATTGTATACAGGTATATACCTATATACGTAAGGGGTTGGCTCTGATTTCACTACTGAATATGTTGCCAGTTATTCCTACTTCAGCCTCGCCTATGCCTCCCGAATACCCAGGCGTTGGTAAGCATGACTTACAGGAAAAAAAACAGAACGGTATCTATTATACGCCTGACCTAGCAGCGCAAATTCTGACGCGCTGGGCTATCAGGCAGCCAACTGATATCGTGCTAGAGCCCAGTTTTGGGGGGTGTGGCTTTCTTACAGCTACGCGTGACCGCCTGCTAGAGATAGGCAATAAGCAGCCCCAGGATAGATTATATGGGTGCGATATTGATTGAGGTGGTCTAGCTAAAACGGACAGCGAGAAGTCTTAACTTCCGCTGCTCATGACTGAAAAATCGAATCCTGTAGGAAACCCCTCCACCCGCAAGAAATACACGCCGGCTTTTAAAGCCGAGTGCGTCCGCCAAGTAGCGGCTGGTACCCGGCAAAGCGACGTGGCCCGTGCCCAGGGCATTTCACCGGCCCTGCTGGGGCGCTGGCAACGCCAAGCCCTGGAAGCCGCCGTCCCCAGCAGCGCGGAGCGCGACGAAATCAAGCAGCTGCGGGCCGCGCTCAAGCGCGTGGAAATGGAGCGCGATATTTTAAAAAAAGTCGTGACCATCTTCTCCCAACCGCCTCAGTCATGAGCCGCTACGCCTTTATCGCCGCCTGCACCGAGCCCTGGCCCGTGCAGGTCCTGTGCCAGGTGCTGGCCGTAAGCACGGCCGGCTATTACCAGTGGCGGCAACGGCCGGCTGCCGCGCCGGTGCCGTGGCAAGTGGCGGCGCAAGCGGCCTTTACGCGCCACGCCCGGCGCTACGGCACCCGGCGGTTGCGGGCCGAGTTACACGCAGAAGGGTACGCCGTGGGCCGCTACGCGTTGCGCACCTGGCTGCGCCGGCACGACTTACAAGCCTTGAGTACCCGCCCGCACCGGCCCCGCACCACCGTGGCCGACCCGGCGGCCGTGGTGGCCGAAAACCGCCTGCTGGGTCAGCCGGTCCCCACCGCCCCGAACCAGGTCTGGGTCGGAGACATTACCTATCTACCCTTGGTGGGCGGGCGCTGGTGCTACCTGGCCACCTGGCGCGACGCCTGCTCCCGGCGCGTGGTCGGCTGGCACCTGGCCGCCCAGATGCCGACCGAACTCGTGCTGCTGGCGTTAGAACAGGCCCTGACGCTGCGCCAACCCGCGCCGGGCTTGATTATTCACGCCGACCGCGGCAGCCAGTACACCAGCGCCGCTTGCCGGGTCCGCATCGCCCAAGCCGGGGCCGTGCCCAGCTTCAGCCGGCCTGGAAACCCTTATGATAATGCCCAGGCCGAAGCCGGTTGGAGCACGCTCAAAACCGAGCTGCTCCCCCCAGGCACGGCGTTCGCTTCCCTCGAAGAAGCCCGCCTGGAGGTGGCGCACTACCTCGACACCTATTTCAATCTCGACCGACGCCATTCTGCCCTGGCCTACCGCTCGCCCCACCAATTTGAACAAGACCTGAAAACCACCCTACCTTAGCTCACTGTCCGTTTCCACTAGACCACCCCA
>NZ_FRAS01000030.1 GCF_900142395.1 Hymenobacter psychrotolerans DSM 18569
GCCGGCTCAGGCACGGGTTGGCCCTGCCGCCGGCACCAGGCGTAGTGGGCGCTGGGCGCGATGTGCAACACGCGGCAGAGCTGGCGCACGGGCACGTGGCCCGCCCGCTGGGCGATGTGCTGATAGGTGCTCACCGGGTCGGCTGGCCGAAGATGACCAAGGCTTTTTTTAAAACGTCGAGCTCCTGCTCGGCCCGCTTCAGACGGGCCCGCAGGGCGCGCACTTCCGGGTCACGGGCCACTTCCTCACTGCCCACTTCGGCCACGAGCTGCGCCTGCTGCCAGCGGTAAAGCAGCTTGGGGCTGATGCCCAGCTGCCGGGCGGCCGCCTGCGTGCTGCGGCTCTCGCCGGCCAGGCGCAGGGCCTCGGCTTTGAACACCTCGTCGTATTTACGCCGTTTGTCGGGCGACGCCCCGCTGGTTTTTGCGGTCATGACAAAAGAAATATACGGCCTTCTTCTGTCCGTCTTGCCTAGCGGCTGTTATGGACCAGTTGGGAGAACAACGCCTTTTGCCAGCAGGAGGGTGACGAAGGGGAGGAAGTGGAATTGTTGCATGGTCAGGGCGAGGCGTTCATAGTCGCGGGCCAGACGGCGGAAGCGGGCGGCCCAGCCGAAGCTGCGTTCGACCACCCAGCGGCGAGGCAGCAGCACGAAGCCCTTCTGCCCTTCGGGTTTGGCAATGACCTGCAAGTCAATGTCGTGCACGGCTGTGGCGTATTCGGCTTCTTCGCCTGTGTAGCCTTGGTCGGGGTAGGCCACCTGGACCTTTTGGCCGGTGACGCGTTGCACCTGTTCACAGAGGGCGGCCACTTGCCCGCGGTCCGGCTCGTTGGCCGGCGTGACCACGGCGGCCAGCAAATGGCCCAGCGTGTCGACGGCCACGTGCACCTTGCTGCCCTTGCGCCGCTTGGCCCCGTCGTAGCCGGCCCGTGCCCCACTTTCGGGCGTGCTCTGGATCGTGCGCGAATCCAGAATCACGGCCGTGGGCTCGGCCTCACGACCGGCCAGCAGCCGGGCCAATTCGCGTACATCAGCCATCATATGCTCCAAACAGCGGTTGTCGCGCCAACGCGCCCACTGTTGATACACCGCTTCCCAGGGCGGCAGATCATGGGGCAGGTAGCGCCAGCCACAGCCGGTTTTAACCAGGTAGCGCAGGCCGTTGAAGACCGCCCGCAACGCATGCTGCCGCTGCGGCGCGTCTTCCCGCACCAAGGCTAAATAGGGGGCGACAAACGTCCATTCGGCATCTGTCACGTCGCTGGGGTAACCACTGCGTTGAGCCATCCCCCAAATTACGCGACCAGTCCATAACAGCCTCTAGAGCAACATACTCATGCAGCATAAACAAGCACCCCAACCTCTACAGGTCGGGGCGCTTGTTTAATGGGCACTTGCTCCCATTAGTGAGAGTCGACTGGTAACGCCTGCCGAATGCCATCCCACAAGGCAATACGCGCCTGTATGCACTGAGCGGCTACCTCTGTGGCTTGCTGCCATTGTAGTGAATCGTCTCCGCACAGCTCGCTGACCATCTGCTGAGCGAGCGGGGCATGGGTTTCCTCATCCAGTTCGATATGGCGGTTCAGGTAATAGAGGAAGGTGTCGAGCTGACCGGGAAAGCGCCGGTCCAGATCGAGCACGACCTGGCGAAACATGGCGGGAATAACGTCTTCACGGCCAAAGGTAAAGGCTGCCGCTACGGCGTGCGGGTGCCCGCTGTCAATGATGGCAAAGGTGTGGCGGACGAAGGAGCGTACGCTGGCTGGTACGTTCGCCCTCGTCAGAGCCTGGCCCAGGTCTGCACCGCCGGCCAACGCAGCGAGCAGGTCCTGCACCGGCTGCGTATTGGCCCCGCATTCCTGCATGGCCCGTACATATAGTTCGAAGTGGCTGATAGCGCGTCCCTGCGGGTCCACATCCGTTTCCTCCTCCAATACGATTTCGTTGATGAGGCGGCGCGTACTTGGGGAGCCTTTTGGCATCCACGGCACCTGCACGCAGGTCAGATGTCGCTGTAGGGCTTTAAGCAGGGACATAAAATCCCACACGGCAAATACATGGTGCTCCAGAAATTCGCGCAAATCCTCCAAGGTGTGTAAGGACTGATAGATGCTGTGGTCAAGGAGCTGCTGGCGAGCGGGGACAAGGTGCGCCTGCAGCGAAGCAAGGTGGTCTTGGGCCATGGAAAGCGAAAAAAAGAGAAAGTGGTAAGCCCCAAAAGTACGCACACGTTTTTTTGTGGCCCTTTTTCTCGCTAGCAGTGCCCCACGCTGCTCCTATCTTTGTGAGGCCACGTGTCTTTGGTGAGAATACTGGTAGCCTGTGGAAAAGCCCCAACTGCTAGTCGGGGCTTTTTTGTATCGTTGCGCATGGCCCTGCCCTCCCTCTACGCCTTCAACCTGCTGCCGCTAAATGCCCAGATCGGGCTAGTGGTCTTCGAAGGCACGTTCCTGACCAACCGCATTGGGAGGAAGGCGACTACATCGACCTCTACCACATAGGCAGTGTGGCTGGTCGTGGCGCTGGCAGGGTTACTAGTGTGGGGGTGGCTGTCGTGGCACGAATAAACAAAAGGCCCGCTCCCATCAATCGATGAGGGCGGGCCTTCTTCCTTCCTGGGCAAGCTGGCAACTGTTCCAGGGGAGCAGCAGCGAAGATACGAAGCGGCCCTAAGAGTAGAGCAGCCGGGTAGTTGTAGCCCCCAATGTAGGCCCCGCTAACAAAAAAGCCACCCAGCAATCAAGCTAAGTGGCTCATTATCAGCGTGGCCCCGATGTGATTCGAACACATGACCGGCTGCTTAGAAGGCAGCTGCTCTATCCAGCTGAGCTACGGGGTCAAAAAACAAATAGCCGCCCGCCCCAAAGGTGGGCTGACGGCTATCTGAAAAGTCGGGGTGGCAGGATTCGAACCTGCGGCCTCCTGCTCCCAAAGCAGGCGCGATACCGGGCTACGCTACACCCCGAAAAACAATGAGGAACTGAGAGCGTGGACTGAAAACTCTATACAAGCCTTCGATGTCTACTCTCAATTCCTCACCTACACAACAAATGCGGAGAGGGGGGGATTCGAACCCCCGGTAGCCTTTAGAGCTACGGCAGTTTAGCAAACTACTGGTTTAAGCCACTCACCCACCTCTCCTTTGGTGGCCCCTTCCGGCTGAAGAGTGTGCAAATATACAAGTAGAACCCATAAACACCCCCTTTTCAAAAAAAATATCTTCACCTTGTTCCGCCACAATACGGCCACTGCCTTCCGGCAAGCGCCTATCTTTGCCCAAACCCCGAGCGGCCGCTGAACCGCTTTTTGCATGATATTCATTCCGTTGTCTCTTCATTTGCCATGCTGAATTGGGCTCATTCCATGTCGTGGAAGGAATGGCTGGCCCTCAGCATTTTTTTTGCGCTTTACCTGGGCTTTATTCTGCGGACGCGCCGGCTGGCGGCTCCGCTGGGCCAAAAGGGCTGGCGCCTGGGCTGGAAGCTGGCGTTGCGGACGCTCTATGTTGGGCTGCTGGGGGTGGCACTGCTGGGGCCGGCCTATGGCCTCACGCAACGGCCGGTGCGCACTACGGGCAAAGATGTGTGGCTGCTGGTTGACCTGTCGCGCTCCATGGATGCGCCGGATATTGCCCCTACCCGCCTGCAAAAAGCCAAAGCAGAGCTGGCAAAGCTGGTCAGCCGCTTTCAGGCTGACCGCATAGGGCTTATTGTCTTTGCAGCCGAAGCGTATGTGCAATGTCCCCTTACCTACGACCAGGGTGCCCTGCAACTGTTTCTGAGCACGCTGCAGACCAATCTGGTTCCGACCGGCACCACCGACCTGGCCCCTCCGCTTGAGCTGGTTATGAGCCGGCTGGCCAAGTTGCCTACCACAGCCACGCCGCGCGCTACGGCGTTGGTATTGGTGAGTGATGGGGAAGACTTCGGTGAGAATCTGGAGCCGACGCTCCGGGTGCTGGCTCGCTCCGGCATTCGGCTCTTTTCTTTGGGCGTAGGCACGCTCGATGGCGCCCGCCTGCCCAAGCCCAAGGGCGGCTACGTGCGCGACGCCCGCGGCCGCGACGCCGTGACCCGCCTGGCTCCTACCCCACTGCAACGGCTGGCCGAGCAAACCGGCGGCCGGTATTTCGAGTTATCGGACCGGCGGGATGAGGTGCCGCTGCTGGTAAATGCCCTCAACCGGCTGGAAGGGCAGGCGGAGCAGGTGCGCACCGTATCGGTGGCGGACAACCGCTACCGGTACCCACTGGCGCTGGCGCTGCTTCTTATGGCGCTGGATATTTTGCTGACTATGCGTGTAATCAAGCTATGAGGCTATTTGCGTTGCTGCTGGTGCTGCTCGGCGGCTGGGGCAGCCTCACCCGCATTCATGATTTGAATGAAGCCGTGCAACAGGCCGGGCACGCATATAAGGCCGGGCGGTTTGCCGCCGCCGCCCGCCTGTACAAGGAGGCCGTACGCTACAATCCTGCCGATGAAGCGGTGCTGCTTAACCTGGGACACGCCAGTGCGCAGAGCGGGCAGGCAGCGGAAGCCCGGGCGGCTTATGGCCGCCTGCTCAGCAGCCGCACCCCTGCCGTGCGCAGCATTGCGCAGCAGCAGCTGGCCGTGCTGGCTTCCCGCAAAGGCGACTATGCACAGGCGCTGAGCTTGTTGCGCCAGGCCCTGCAGGCCAATGCCGCCAATGCCGGAGCCCGCTACAACTATGAAGTCATCAGCGACTATCTGGCCCGGCGGCAAACGGACCCGGATATCCCGCCACCCGCCACCGACGACTCTCCCCCCAGCACCAACGGCCAGCCGGACAACGACCAGCAGCCCAGCCCGTCGCGGCAGCCCCGTGCCGGCCAGGACCAGCAGGGCCAGCTGAATGACCCGGACCCGCGCCAGGACCCGCGCAGTGCACCCCAGCCTCGCCCCAACCAGCAAGGCCAGCAGGACCCCAACCGCCCCACCGACCAGGCCGGTAGCACCGCCGACAGCAATTTCCAGCCGGGCCAGGGCGCCGAAAGAAACGTAGCACAGGGCACGGAGCCCGGCACCACACGCGGCCTAAGCAACCAACCGACAGGGCCGCAGGCTACCGCAGGCTCCAGTCGGCAGCCCGGGACCGAAGCCGCCGCCCTGGACGAAGCTCAGCTGCAAACCCAGCGCGCCCGCCTGCAGCAAATGAACCTGAGCAGTGGTCAGGCGCAGCAGGTACTGGATGCGCTGAGCGCCGCCGAGCAGCAGTATATTCAGCAGCTGCCCCGCTCCAGCCCCGGCAAACCCGACCCTAAAAAGCCGGCCTGGTAGCACAAGAGCGGCAGCGCCAGCTGGTTTCCGGCAGGCTGAGCGAGGCCCGAACCTACAATCTGCATTGTTGCTACCTTTACATCACATTCCAACCAATTCCCCACCCCGCGTTTATGCAAATCAAAGAAGTAGTAATTGTCGCTGCAGTACGCACGCCTATCGGTTCTTTCGGCGGTAGCCTGGCCTCTCTGTCGGCTACGGAGCTGGGTGCCATTGCCCTGAAAGGTGCGCTGGAAAAAGCCGGCGTTGATGGCAAAGAAGTGCAGCAGGTGATTATGGGCAACGTTATTTCGGCCAACCTGGGCCAGGCTCCGGCCCGCCAGGCCGCCAAGAAAGCCGGCCTGCCCGATACCGTGGAGTGCACCACGGTCAATAAAGTGTGCGCATCGGGCTCCAAAGCCATTATGTTCGGCGCTCAGGCCATCATGCTGGGCCAGGCTGATGTGATTCTGGCCGGCGGTATGGAAAGCATGTCGAACGTGCCGTACTACCTCGATAAAGCCCGTTTCGGCGCTAAATACGGCCACGGCCAGATGATTGACGGCCTGATGAAGGACGGCCTCTGGGACCCATACCACGACTACGCCATGGGCAACGCCGCCGACGCCACGGCTACTCACTACGGTATTACGCGCGAAGACCAGGACGCCTTTGCCCAGCAGAGCTACGAGCGGAGCGCCGCCGCGGCCAAAGCCGGCAAGAAGAAAGACGAAATCATCCCGGTTACCATCACGGTACGCGGCAAGGAAACCGTTATCAGCGACGATGAAGAATACACGAAAGTAGACTTCGCTAAGTTCGCGGGGCTGAAACCAGCCTTCACCAAGGAGGGTTCCGTAACGGCGGCCAACGCCTCCACGCTGAACGACGGTGCCGCCGCCGTACTGCTGATGAGCCGCGAAAAAGCCGACGAATTGGGCATAAAGCCGCTGGCCCGTATCCGCGGCTTTGCCGATGCTGAGCAGGCGCCCGAGTGGTTCACGACGACGCCTTCACTGGCTATTCCGAAGGCCCTGAAAAACGCTGGCCTGGAGGCTTCGGAAGTTGATTTCTACGAAATCAACGAGGCTTTCTCGGTGGTTTCGCTGGCCAACAACAAGCTGCTGAACCTGGAAGGCACGAAGGTAAACGTGTACGGCGGGGCCGTGAGCCTGGGCCACCCGCTGGGAGCCTCCGGCGCGCGCATCGTGACTACGCTGCTGAACGTGCTGGAAAATGAAGGCGGCAAAATTGGTGTAACCGGCATCTGCAACGGTGGCGGCGGAGCCAGCAGCATTGTGCTGGAGAAGCTCTAGCCTGTTGCTTTCCGTGTAGTTTTGAAAGTCCTGCCGCAGCTTTTGCGGCAGGACTTTTGTTTTCGCGCCGGGGAAGGGCTGAGCGGCCGGCTACTTTGCCTGTCCGGCAACCCGGTGTGAAATTACTTTGCCACTTCCCTCGTTCTTGCGCCTATGAAACGAACTGCTTTTGCCCTGCTGCTTCTGACTGCCACCACCGCGCAGGCCCAGAAAATGCGGCGCTTCACGACTTACTACGACTCTACCAACACCCGCAAGCGTGAAATCTACTCGGCCGTGGTGGCCGGCGACACGGTGATGGAAGGCCCCTACAAACGGTTTTACCGCTCCGGCCGGCTGGAGGCCCAGACCCGTTTCGCAGGTGGCAAGCGCGACTCGGCGTACGTGGAGTTTCACCCGAACGGGCAGCGCCGGCTGGAAGTGACCTACCAGCAGGGTGTGCGCCAGGGCCCCTTCAAAACCTACTACGACTCGGGCAAGCTGGCCCAGGAAGGCACTTACGAAAACGACCAGCCCAGCGGCAACCTGCGCTACTATCATCCCAACGGCGAGGTGAAGCTGGAAACCACCCTCGCGGCCGGTCAGCCGGCCGGCGCCGTGAAGGAACTGTATCCGTCGGGCAAAACCAAAGTCGAAATCACCTACCAGAACGGGCAGGCCAACGGCCCGGTGAAAACCTACTACGAAAACGGCCAGCTCCAGAGCGAAGCCACTTACAGCCGTGGCTTGTTGGCCGGCCCCTACAAAACGTACTACGACAACGGCCAGGTAGAAACCGAAGTGCTGGCCGATAAGTCGGGCAAGGGCAGCTACCGCAGCTACTACCGCTCCGGCAAGCTCCAGACCGAAGGCAGCTACGTGGCCTCCACGTTCACGGGGCGCGCCGTGAAAAACCCGCTCGGCGACGACCTCACCAAGCAGGCCCGCAGCATGGCCGGCGGCACCTCCAACCTAGAAGGCCCCGCCAAATCATATTACGAAAGTGGCGCGCTCAAAAGCAAGATGACCTACCGCCAAGGCGTGCTTACAGGTACGCAGGAGGATTTTTACGAATCGGGCAAGCCGCAGCAGAAAACCGAGTACGCCAACCAGGCTCGTGACCGAAAAGCAATTTCGTACTTCGAAGATGGCGCGGTGCGCGAAGAGCAGCAGTTCAAGAACGGCCAGCCGACGGGCGTGTGGCGCACTTTCCATGTCGGCGGCAAGCAGGTGGCGAGTCAGAAAACCTACCTGAATGGTCGTCAGACCGGCGAAATGCTCACCTACTCCCCCACCGGCACTGTACTCAGCAAAGTGCTCTACGAGAACGGCAAGCCCACCGGCCTGGGGCAGGAGTTTTTCCCTTCGGGCAAGCTGAAAGCGGAAACCACTTACGTGAAAGGCCTCAAAACCGGCAACTACCGCCTGCTTCGCGAAGACGGTACCCCGGAAATCACCGGTTTCTACCGCAACGGCAAGGAGTCGGGCGTGTGGAGCTACTTCGGGCCCGACGGCAAAACGGTGCAGGAAAAAAAGACTTTCCGCAACGGCCAGCTGGTACCCGAAGGCGCCGCTGCTCCCGCTCCTAAAATTCCTGCCGCCAAGCCTCCGGTGAAGCGCAAGTAAGAACCGGTGCTCTTTTCCTTTCTGTCCTCCTGAGCTGGCGAAGGACCTTCTCACGCAAGAACTTCGGGCGTGAGAAGGTCCTTCGCCAGCTCAGGAGGACAAATTGCTTTAGGGCTATGAGTACCCCAAAGCACCCACTGGCCTAGAACCAGATGCTGAACACCGTACGGCCGGTTTTCTGGGTTTCCAGGCTGAAGCGCAACTCGTGCTGCAGCAGAATGTCGCGGATGAGGGTGAGGCCGATGCCCTGGCCGTCGCGCTTGGTGCTGAAGAAGGGCGTGAACAGCCGGCGCTGCACCTCGGGCGGGATGCCGGGCCCGTCGTTTTCGATGTGAAGCGCGGCCGGGTTGAGCGTGGTGCGGAGGGTGAGGTTGCCGTTTTCGCCGATGGCCTCCAGCGCGTTTTTCACGATGTTGAGCAACGCCTGCTCCAGTTGCTGCTGGTCGATGTTGGCGCGCAGCGGCACCGGCGCCAGCTGCCAGTGCCAGGCAATGCGGCGGTGCTCGGCCTGCACCTGTAGCAGGCGCTGGATACCACGCAGCAGCTCGTGCAGGTCGGTGGGCTGGCAGTTGGGCGGCGGCAGGCGCACCAGATTGGCAAAGTTGGCAATGAAGTTGGCCAGGTGCGTATTGCGCGCAATGGATACGTCCAGCGCCTCCCGGAAATCGGGCTGGTCATCGGGGTGGAGTTGGGGCGTGTAGTAGCCGAACGACTGCAGAATGGAGTTGATGGCGCCGATAGAATTGTTGATTTCGTGCGACATCATCCGGATCAGCTTCTCGTAGGCCTGCTTTTCCTGCCGGATCAGGTCCTGCGTCAGCTCTTCCAGCAGAATGAAATTGCGCGAAAAGCCCCGGTCCACGAAGTGCGAGCAATGCGCCCGGTACGTCTGGATGCCGGAGAGCTGTACCACCTGCGGCTGGCCTTCGTGCAGCGTGCCCAGCACCGCGCCCCACTCGCCGGGCAGCTCCGCCGGCCGCCGGCCCAGCAGCGCGCCGGCCGGCTGGCTTAGGCACCGCTCGGCGGCGGGGTTCACGGCCTCTATCTGCCCCTCGAAGCTGAGCAGCAGAATACCCGCCGGCGAAGCCTGAATGAGCCGTTCGAGCAAATAGCTTTTCTCGTGCTGCGTCACGCGCTCCTGCCGCAGCTCGTCAATCATCTGGTTGTAAACGTTGATGAGCTGGTCCATCTCGCGCTGCCCCACGGGCACAAACTTCATCGAGAAATCCTTGCTGCGGATGGCCTCAGTGCCGGCCGCAATCAGCTGAAACGGCCGCACGAAGCCGCGGTACAGCTGCACCGTGAGCACAATACTGACCAGCAGCAGCACTTCCAGCCCCACGAACAGCGCCGGGTTCGTGCGCAGCATCTGCGCGGCCAGCACAATCAGCACGGCATGAATCAGGAAAACGAACAGCAGGAACTTGGTGCGCAGAGACATGCAGGGAATGATTTTGCGGCAGGAAAGAACGTCATTCCGAGCCTAGTCGAGGAATCTCGCTAGTGTGGTAGAAGTAGCATCACAACGTCAGCACGCGAGATTCCTCGGCTGCGGCTACGCCTTCGCTCGGAATGACGTTCTGGAAAAGCCTTCCTCCTACTCCGTGTCGAACGGAATGGCGTACTTTTCGAGGCGGCGGTAGAGGGCGCCGCGGCTCAGGCCCAGGGATTTGGCGACGCGGCTGATGTTGCCGCCGTAGTGCTCCAGGGTGCGCCGGATCATCTGGGCTTCCAGCTCGTCCAGGGTCATGGTGCCGGGCTCGGGCAGCTCGCCGGACTCGTCGGGCCGGGCGGGGGGGCGCTGGAAGTTGGCCTGGAATTCCTCGGGGCCCAGCTCGTCTTTGCCCGACACCAGCACGGCGCGCTCCACCAGGTTTTTCAGCTCCCGGATGTTGCCCGGCAGCAGCTGCTCCTGCAGCCAGTGCTGGGCTCGGGTGCCCACTTTCAGGGCCGGGCGGTTGTAGGTGGCGCGCAGCCCATCCACGAAGTGCTGCACCAGCAGCGGAATATCCTGGGGCCGCTCGCGCAGGGCGGGCAGGCGCACCGTAATCAGGTTGATGCGGTAGAACAGATCTTCGCGGAAGCGGCCCTGCTGCACCATCTCGGCCAGGTTGCGGTTGGTGGCGCAAATCACCCGGATGTCGAGGCGGCGGGGCTTGCTGTCGCCGAGCACCTCGTAGGTGCGGTCCTGGAGCACGCGCAGCAGCTTCACCTGCGAGTTCAGGTCCAGCTCCCCTATCTCATCCAGAAAGATGGTGCCGCCGTTGGCCAGCTCGAAGCGGCCGATTCGGTCGGTTTTGGCGTCGGTGAAGGCCCCGCGGCGGTGCCCGAACATCTCGCTCTCAAACAAGCTGGCCGAGATGCCGCCCAGGTTTACCTTCACGAAGGGCTGGCGACGGCGCTGGCTGTTCTGGTGCACGGCCTCGGCAATCAGCTCCTTGCCCGTTCCCGATTCGCCCTCAATGAGCACGGAGGCGTCGGTGGCCGCTACCTGGCCCACGTTGCGCAGCACGTGCAGCAGGCGCGCATCCTGACCTACAATGCCCTGGAAGTTGTACTGCTTATCGAGCTGGCGGCGGCTGAGGGTGGCGGGGTCGGTTTCCAGCTCGGGCTCGTGCAGGCTGATGATGGTGCGGATGGTTTGCAGCAGCGCGTCGTTGTTCCAGGGCTTGGTCACGAACTCGGCGGCCCCGGCCTTCATTCCTTCCACGGCCAGCGCAATGGAGCCCCAACCCGTTATCAGAATCACGGGTACCTGGGGCGCCACCTGCTTCACCTGGCCCAGCAGCCGCAGCCCGTCCTGCCCGCTGGTATCCAGCGAGTAGTTCATGTCCATGAGCAACAGGCGCGGCGGCGTTTCCCGGACGACCCGCAGCGCCTCTTCGGGCGTGGCCACGCTTTTGGTGGGGTAGCCGGCCTGTTTCAGCAGCAAACTGAGCGAGGTCCGAACGGCTATATCGTCGTCGATGATGAGGATCATGGTGGGAATGCGGGCCGCGAAAGTAGACGCAGCCGGGGCTAAAATTGAGACTTTTCGGGTTGTTTTTATGGATCGGGCCAGGAAATTCCCGTAAGCCCCGCCGCTCAACCCACAGCTGCTTACTCTTCGCGCAAAGCCACGGCGGGGCGCACACCGGCGGCCAGGCGGCTCGGGTAAAAGGCACAGATGGCCGTCAGCACGTAAATCAGGATGGTGGCCAGGCCCATGCTGGCCAGATACACCGGCAGCTGAATGCCCATCACGCCCAGCAGCGGAAACTGCGCCGCCACCAGCAGCCCGAATGCCAGGCCGAACGTGGTAACGACCATCACTTCACCCAGAAACTGCGCGCTGATGCGGCTGCCGGTAGCCCCAATGGCCCGGCGCAACCCAATTTCGGCGCGGCGCTGGCTGATGTTGTACCACAGCACCCCAAACAGCCCCAGGGCCACGTTGAAAATCAGGAAGCCGCACACCAGCACCATGCCGCCCATGGGCGCCAGCGCGAGTTTCATGCGGGTGGCGCGCTGCTCGGGAAGCGTAGTAACGGTGGTTTTCCAGCCGCCCGTCACGGCCGCTACTTCCTTGGTGATGCGCTGCTCCAGCTCGGCGGTGGCCGTGGGCTGCACCCGAATCAGCAGCCTGGGCCGGTCGAAGTTGGTGGAGTCTTTGGGGTCTACCAGGGACTCGCTGCGCCGGAAGATGGCCGGCTTCAGCTCCTGAAACTCGCCCCGGCCGCGGTACGGCGTCGCCAGCACCCCTACCACCTGAAATTCCTGATCGTCCTGAGTCCGCACGATTTTGCCCAGTGCCGGCTCGTTGGCAAACAGCGCCTCCCGCGCTTCCTGCGAAATAACGAGCGGGGGCCGTGTGGCCACTTCGTCGCGCGGCGTGAACCAGCGGCCTTCCGCCAGCTCCAGGCTCAGCACGTCCTGCATGTCGTCGCCGCCGCTGTAAATGTCGCTGCTGGTTGACTTGCTGCCGGCTTTGAACTCCGTGCTACTGTCGCTGAAGGAGAAAGGCGTATTGGAGCGGGTGGCTGCCACGCTGCGCACGCCCGGCATGGCTTTGAGGTGCTGCATCAGGCGCTGAAACGTGGCGTCCTGCCGGCTGATAGGCTGTCCGTTGGGGTCCATGTCTATCTGCCATACGTGCTCATAGGTGAAGCCCAGCGGGGCCGTGTACTTGCGGTTGTTATCGACGAGCAGGCTGCCCAGCACGAACAGCACGACGAAGGCAAAGAATATTTCGGCAACCAGCAGGAAGTTTGCCCGCTTGCGGTTCCAGATCAGCGTAAACAGATGGCGTATCATGGATTCGGAGAGGAGAAGGAATACTTAGTTACGGCCGCCTTTCAGGGCCTGCACGGCTTGCAGCTTCGACATTTTGTAGGCCGGATACACGCCCGACAGCACCCCGAACAGGAGGCTCAGCAGCAGCCCACCCGCGAAAATGCGGGGGTTGAGCGTGAGGGTGGTATAAGGAATGAAGCCGCTGCTGTCGATGAGGTGCAGCACCACGCCGGCCAGCACCAGGCCCAGCAGCCCGCCCAGCAGCGTCAGAAACACGTTTTCCACCAGAAACTGCCGGATCAGGGTGCCCGCCGTAGCCCCGAATGCCTTCCGCACCCCGATTTCGGAGGAACGCTCCAGAATGCGGCTCACGTTGACGTTGATGAGGTTGAGGGCCGGCAGCAGCATGAACAGCAAGGTCACGAGGGCTACTTTGCCCATCAGGTCGGCCACGCCGTCGTCGGGCGTGCTGTTGTTGTTGAACCAGCGCACCGTGGAAGAAAGCAGCGTGCCGGCATACACGTGCACTTTTTCGTGCTTCTTGGGGTCGGGCACGGGCACCTGGTCTATCACGCGGTTGAACTCGGCCTGAATGGCGGCCAGGTCGGCGGGGGTGCGGGCCTGGATAATGGCCATACAGTCGCCGAAGTAGCTGGGGTCTTTGGCGTCCTGGGTGCTCGTGCTGATGGGCGCCCACATGTCGGCGTAGGAGTTGAAGCGCATGCCGGGCACGTCCTTCACTACTCCTATCACCCGGTAGCGCACCCGGTCAGTTTCGATGGTTTTACCCAGCACGCCGCGGGTGGTACCGAAGTAGGCGCGGCAGGTCCGCTCGTTGATGACGGCCACGTGGGCGCCGCTTTGCACCTCAGCCACCGTGTAAGGCCGTCCTTCCACGAAATCGAAATCCAGCACTTCCCAAAACTGGCCGTCGGTGTATTTCAGGTCTACATCCAGCTTCTGGTTGCCCACGTAGGCGGCCGTAGGCCCAAAATAGCTACTGATGGAAATCTTTTCGGGGGTGCGCAGGGGCCGCACGTAGCGCTCCAGAAAGCTGTAGCTGATGGTGCCGTTGTTGCTGCCGTTGTCGTTTTTGAAGGATACCGTGGCGCGGTTGACGAACAGCAGGCGGTCCACTTTCTTTTCGGGGGTGTGCGGCCCCACGGTGTGGTCGTAGAGGGCATATACCACCAGCAGTATCATCAGCGTGAAGCTGATGCCGAACAGGCTGATGAAGGTGAAGAACTTGCGGCGCAGCAGGACTTTCCAGGCGATTTTGAGGTAGCTAAGCAACATGAGCGTAGGCGTAGGAAGACGTTGAAGAAGAGGAATGAAGCGCCGCAACCTGGCGCTGCAGCACCGCGCGGGCCTTGCTGAGCTGCGACTTGCTGGTGCCTTCCGAAATGCCGAGCAGGG
Source organism: Hymenobacter psychrotolerans DSM 18569 (assembly GCF_900142395.1). Classification (GTDB taxonomy): domain Bacteria; phylum Bacteroidota; class Bacteroidia; order Cytophagales; family Hymenobacteraceae; genus Hymenobacter; species Hymenobacter psychrotolerans. The sequence continues at coordinate 13,890 of NZ_FRAS01000030.1, forward strand.
CGGCGGCCTCGGGGTGGGTGTAGCCTTCCAGCGCGCAGAGGTTGAAGACGGCGCGGTAGCCGGCCGGCAGCTCCTGTACCAGCCGGAGCAGATCAGCGGCCTGCAGCAGCACATCGGCGGCGGGCAGGTCGGTGGCGGGGTGGCCGCTGGGGTAGTCGTCGAGGTGCAGCGTCAGCGACTCGCGGCGGCGCAGGCAGGCCAGGGCTTCGCGCACCATAATGCGGCGCACCCACCCTTCCAGGCAGCCTTTGCCCTCGAACTGGCTCAGGCACTGAAACACCTTCATGAACCCGCGCGCCACGGCGTCTTCGGCATCGAACTGGTGGCGCACGTAGCGCAGGCAAAGCCCAAGCATGTTGGGCGCGAAGCGGTGATACAGCTGCTTCTGTGCCGCTGCGCTGCCCTGGCGGCAGGCCGCTACCAGGTCGGCGTCAGAGAAGGAAGGGCGGAGCGTTTTCATGGTGCGCAGGGCAATGGCGGGCGAAATACGGGCGGGCTAGCTTACCTGGCTGCCGTCGAAGAAGCGGATGAGGCGCTGGGTTTTGAGGGCCTGCTGCTCGTCGTGCGTCACCATCACGATGGTGGTGCCCTCGTCGCGGTTGAGGCCCAGCAGCAGCTCCATAATCTCCTCCCCCATCACCGAGTCGAGGTTGCCGGTAGGCTCGTCGGCCAGAATCAGCTCGGGGCGGCCGGCCAGGGCCCGCGCAATGGCCACGCGCTGGCGCTGCCCGCCGGAAAGCTGCCCCGGGAAGTGGTTGGTGCGGGCGCTGAGGCCTACTTTGTCGAGGGCGGCGTAGGCCCGCTCGCGCCGCTCCTTGCCGCTCACGCCGGGCCGGTAGAGCAGCGGCAGCTCCACATTATCGAGCACCGAGAGGTCGTTGATGAGGTGGTAGCTCTGGAATACAAACCCGATTTTATGGTTGCGCAGCGCGGCCAGCTCCTTATCCGAGTACGACTGCACGGCGCGCCCCTCGATTTCCACCACGCCGGCCGTGGGCTCGTCGAGCAGGCCCATGATGCTGAGCAGCGTAGACTTGCCGCAGCCCGAGGGCCCCATAATCGACACGAACTCGCCTTTATGGATGACCAGGTTGACGTGGTTGAGGGCCACCGTTTCGATGGTTTTGGTCTGGTATACTTTCTCGATGCTGCGCAACTCAATGACGGGCTGGAAAGCGGTGGCGCGGGTGCTCGGCGCAGCAGTCGGGGCGGAGAAGAGAGTAGTAGCGTTCATGGGAGAAGGAAGAGGTGCGAAAGGAAGAAAGCAGGGTGTTCATTTTCGGCCACCCAAAGCCGGGGGCCTACTGTACATAGCCAAGCGGCGTACCAGTTTCATAAATTTCTTTATTACAGACACTTACATCAAAACTACACTATACACTCTGGGTAAAATCTGTCCGGTAGCGGACAGTGTGTTCGGTCCTGACGGGCTGCCGCCACCCGGTTGCGGACAGTTTCAGCCTACTGTTCAGCCAAGGGAGCCTGCCGCTCGAAATCGTAGAGCGTGAGGGCCCGGAGGCGGTAGTGCGCCACCCAGCAGGCGCGCAGGGCACCAATGTAGGCGCGGCGGGCCTGGTCTTTCTCGGCCAGCGCAATGTTGAGGTCGGTGAGGCTGATGCGCCCCACCTTGTAGATTGCCTGCGCAATGTCGTAGCGGCGCCGGGCCAGCGTGTCGGCCTGGGCCGTGAGGGCCAGCTGCTCGGTGAGGGTGCTGAGCTGGGCCACCTGCGTCAGCACGCTTTGCTCGAACACGCGCTGCTCCTGGGCCACGTTCTGCTCGGTCTGGCGGCGCGCTACCTCCGCCGTTTTCTGCACCGACTTCTGCCGGCCCCAGTCCACGAGCGGCACCGAAAATACCAGGCTCACCTGCTGCTGGTTCTGGGGGCTGTAGTAGGTGTCCCAGAAGTTGCGGGCACTGTTCACGTAGCCCAGGTTGGCGACCAGCGTAGCCTGCAGGCCGGTGGTGCCTTTGGCCAGGGCCACGTCGCTTTCGGCCTGCAGCAGGCGGCGGCGGAAGGCCAGCGTTTCGGGGCGGTGCCGGCGGGCCTGGGCCAGGGCCTCCTCGGCGGGTGCCTGCAGGGCCGGCACCGCATCGGGCACGGCCAGGCGCAGGGTTTCGGCGCGCTGGCCGGTGTAGCTCTGCAGACTCAGGGCCGCATTCTGGGCACCGAGGCGGGCCTGGCCGAGGGCTTTGCGGGCGTTGAGGACGTTGAGCTCCAGCAGTAGCAGGTCGCTTTGCGAGAGGCGGCCGAGCTGATACCGCTCTTTGCCGAGGCACAGCATTTCTTCGTTGGCCTGCACGTTCTGGGTAGCCACATCGGCATTCACCTGCTGCAGCAGCACATCGAAATACAGCTCCGTGATGCGCTGGGCAATGGTTTCGCGCTCCAGCACAAACTGGCGCTGGCTTTCCTCGTAGCGCAGCGGCTCGATGCGCCGGTTCCAGCGCAGGCGGTTGTAGCGGCCCAGCGGCTGCGTGAGGCCGATGTTTACGGGGCGGTTGTTGTAGAGGCGGGTGCTGCGGTTGAAGTCGTCGAAGCGCTGCATTTCCGAGCTCACCACCAGCTGCGCGCCCGTGGGGCCGATGTTCTGGCTAAGCGTCACGGCCAGCGTGGAGTTGTTCTGGCGCACGGCTTGAAACTGCAGCGTACCGTCGGGCTGCACTACGGGCGTAATCAGGCGGCTGTAGTTGGGGAGCTGGCCCTGCAGGGCCAGCTGGGGCCGGTAATTGGCCTGGTACGTGCGAAACTGCCAGTAGCTGGTTTCGCGCGCGGTGCGGGCCTGCCCCGCCACCGCCGACTGCTCCAGGGCCTGCTCAATCACCTGCTGCAGGCGCACCGGGCTTTGCTGGGCCGTGGCCTTGCCCTCCAGCAGCAGCAGCGCTGCCGTCATCATCCAGAAACGTTTCATGGCGGCTTAGTTTTCGATGGTGAGAGTGGGCGTACTCAGATGCTCTTTCATGTCGCTCACGACTATTTCGTCGCCGGGGCGCAGGCCGCTCAGCACCTGCACGTAGTCGAGGTTGCTTTCGCCGAAGCGCACGGTGCGGCGTTCGGCCTTGCCCTCGTGCAGCACGAATACCGGCTGTTCTTTGCCGCCCTGGTAAAAGGGGCCGTTCTTCACGCGCAGCACCTGGCGCTGGGTGCTGGTCACCACAAACACCTCAACGCGCTGGTTGGAGCGCAGCGCCGGATGGTGATTTTGCTGCAGGTTGGCGTAGAATGTGATGATGCCTTTTTCGGCCGCCGGGCTCACCGTGCTGATGGTGCCGCGCAGGTCGGTGCCGTTGAGGCGCACCACTACCGGGTCGCCGGCGTGCAGCGCTTCAGCGTAGGTGTCGGAAATGGTGGCGCGCACCCGGAAACTGCTCAGGTCAGCAACGCGGGCCAGCGGGTCGCCCTGCTGCACGGTGGCGCCGATGTCCTCGTTCACCCACGTCAGCACGCCGGGCTGCTGGCTGCTGATATCGGCCTGGGCCAGCTTGCCGGCCAGCTCCGCAATGCTGCGGTCCTGAATCTGCATCGTGAAGCCCAGTTCCCGCACATCAGCCGCGTTGGCCGCCTGCTGGTTGCGGATCTGCTCGCGCAGGCGCTGCAGCTCCAGGTTGGCCACTTTCAGGTTCAGCTCGGCCTGGCGCACGCTCTCGGCGGTGCCGCCCCCAATCTTCAGCAAATACTGCTCATCGCGCAGCGCCGACTGCAGGCTGCGGACCCGCACCTGCTGCACCTGCTGCTGGGAGCGAAGGTCGTTCAGCGCTTTTTCGAGGCTGAGCTGGAGTTGGCTGTTGCGGTTGCGGTTTTGCTGCTGCCCATCCTGCAGCTTGGCCAGCGCACTGTTCGTAAGGTCTTTGTCCAGCTCTAGAATGGTCTGGCCGGACTGCACTTTTTCCCCTACCTGCACCACTACCCGCCGGATGCTGCTCTGGATAGGGCTGGTAATGACAGCTTCGTGGCCCGGGATAATCAGCCCGGCCGCCGTGAGCGAGGCCTCAATGTCGCCGGTTTCGGCAGTGGCGGTCAGTAGCTGGTTACGGCGGATGCTGGGTTGCAGCACGGTGCGGAAGGCCAGCAGGGCAGCGGCCACAACGCCTAGCCCGGCCAATATCAGCAGCCAGCGGCGAAGCTTGCGGCGCGACTGGGTAGCAGTAGAAATAGCTCTGTCCATTTTCGTACAGATAGAAGAAAGGTTCTTCTACTGTCAGCCAAGGCGCGTGCCATAATTACAATATATTGTTAATCAGCATATTACTCATACAAAACCACTTATATCTACAAGGAATACTGTCCGAAACCGGACAGTGTGTTCGGTTTTCCCGAAGCCGAGGCACGTTGCGCGCCCTTCTATAGTAGCAGCCCTACCGCCTGCTGCAAGCCGGCAGAAGGAGTCAGGTAGCAGCCCGCCAGCTAGTTACGGGCTCCTACTGGGCACAATCTGCGAAGGGCTAACTAAAATTTTGCGGTCAGGCTTCCTTTCAGGTCTTTTCGGCATCTGGCCATGTGAGAGAACGAAAAGGGCCTTTTGGGGACCTGAAGCCACATTCTACCTGGGCTGCCAGCTTCGAGCATCTTTCCTAACCTGCTTAACTCCAATGAAAAAACCGGGTAACACAAAATAAATATCAACAGTACCTTGCGTTGCATAGTACCTTCTATTACCTTTGGATCATTGATTAGATAAATACTTCGGCGCGGGCCCTGCTTCTCTCTAAGGAGCGCCGCCCACGCCGGAAGCCGGACACCACTCTGCCAGCCGGGCCGGGTGCCGGCGGCCCGACGGAAACGCTGGTTTCTCTCCGCCGCCTTCGTGCTCCGGCTGCTCAGGGTCCCCGATATACGCTCGGGCAGCACCCCTGCTTTTCACGCCTTTGTTACTGGCAAACAGCCTCCCAGCGGAACCGCGGCCGCCTGGAACGGACTCTCTTTGCCTGGTTTGTCCTCCAAACTCACCTTCCGATGACTTCCTTTACTGCTTTCAGCCACGCCTGCAAAGGCCTGGGGTTCCTCGCTATGCTCGCTCCTTTGGCTGCCGCGGCCCAGCAGCCCGCCGGTACGCTCTCCGGCACTCTCCTCGACCAGTCCAACGGCCAGCCCCTGCCCTTCGCCAACGTCATCGTGCTCCGCGCCCAGGATTCTACCTTCGTGAGCGGCACGCAGACCGGCGAAAATGGCGCTTTTGAGCTGGCTTCGCTGGGTCTTGGCAACTACCTGCTGAAGGCTTCCGCCATTGGCTACCAGGGATTTCGCCGGCCGGTTGCACTCACTAGCGCCAATCCAACCCTGCGCCTGGGCACGCTGAAAGTGGCCCCAACCGCAACGCAGCTCAAAGGCGTAACCGTGACCGGCGAGCGGGCCGCCGTGGAAGAAAGCCTGGACAAAAAGGTTATCAACGTAGAGAAGGACCTGAGCAGCGTGGGCGGCACGGCCACCAATGTGCTGCAGAATGTGCCCGGCGTAGCGGTGGCGCCCGACGGCACGGTGAGTATGCGCGGCAGCTCCAGCATCACCATCCTGATTGACGGCAAGCCCAGCCAGTCGGCCAACAGTGGCGCCGGCGGCAACCGCCTGGAGCAGATTCCGGCCAGCGCCATTGAGAAGGTGGAAGTTGTGACCAACCCCTCGGCCCGCTACGATGCAGCCGGCAGCGGCGGGGTGCTGAACATCATCCTGAAAAAGCAGAAAAAAGACGGCTGGAACGGCCAGGCCTCGGGCACAGTCGGCACCCGCGACAAGTACAACGCCAGCCTGAGCCTGAACCGCCGCGCCGGCAAGTTCAACTGGTTTGGCTCTTACGACCTGCGTGACCACCGCTACATCAGCACGTCCCGCACCAACCAGCGCACTACGGTAGAAAGCAACACGCTGCGCATCGACCAGGATGGCAACAACCTGCGCCACAACGCCAACCACTCGGCCCGGCTCGGCTTCGACTACACCATCTCGCCGGAGCAGACGCTTACCCTGACCGTGGAGCCCAACATGAACCGCGGCCTCAATACCGGTACCCAGCTGGCCGCCATCAGCAGTGCGCAGGGCACCGACCGGATTGGCAGTGCTTTCCGGGTCAAGGAAGACGTCAGCAACACGGATGCTTCGCTGGACTACCGCCGCACCTGGCAGGCGCACAAAGGCCGCGAGCTGACGGCCAGCCTAGCCTACACCAGGCTCGATGCCGATGTGGTGGTGGGCCAGCGCAATACCTTCGGCTCGGATGATTTGCGCGAGTGGAAACAGGACCTGCGGGTAGACCTGAACGCCGCCGCCTACCAGGCCGACTATGTGCACCCGATTGGCGAAGGGGCGCGCTTCGAAGCGGGCCTTAAGGGCCAGATGATGCTCAATGACGGCACCGACGACTTCCTGCGCCACTACACCGAGGCACCCGGCTATGAGCGACTCGCGGACCGGTCGTTTGCCTACAACTTCAAGGAGTTTCAGCAGGCCGGCTACGCCACGTATCAACAGAAAATGGGCCAGTGGAGCGCCCAGGGCGGGCTGCGGGCCGAATACACCAACACCAGCGGCGAAGTAAACGGCGGCTCCGGTCCGTTCCGCCTCAGCTACCTGAACCTGTTCCCTTCGGCCACGGTAGCCCGCACGCTGCCCACCGCCGACCAGCGTGTGCAGCTGAGCTACTCGCGCCGCCTCAACCGCCCCAACTTCATGCAGCTGCTGGCTTTCCCGCTCTACCAGGATCAGCGCTCCTACCGCATCGGCGACCCTACGCTCCGCCCCGAATACATCAACTCGTTCGAGCTGGGGCACCAGATGACGATGAAGCAGACCTCGCTGACCTCCACGCTCTTCTACCGCCAGACTACCAACGCCATTCAGCGCCTGACGCGGGTAGATGAGGAGGCCACCCGCCTCTACGGCAACGGCGCTGTGGTGACAGGCAGCTACTCCGACAACTTCGGGCAGGCCACCAGCCTGGGTGCCGAACTCTCGCTGAACCACCCGCTGGCGAAGTGGTGGCGCCTGACAGCCAGCGGCTCGCTGTTTCAGACCAACGTAACGGCCGCTACCGGCAACGAAACCAGCCGCCGTACGGTGTCGGGCACGGGCCGCCTGATGAACACCTTCAACCCTACCCCGAAGCTGGATGTGCAGCTGACCGGCAACTACCGCGCGGCCGCCATCACCTCGCAGGGCCGGATTGCGCCAGTAGGCTCAGTGGAAATAGCACTGCGCCAGCGCCTTCTCAACGACCGCGCCGCCCTGACCCTGCGCGTAAGTGACATCTTCAACACCCAGCGCAACCGCACGGAAGTATACGCCGCCGAAAACGACTTCCAGGCCACGTACTACAACAAGTGGGAATCGCGCGTCGGTTACCTGGGCTTCTCGTGGTACCTGGGCTCCACCAAGCCCCCGAAAAAGATTGAGAGCCAGCCTCAGGGCGGCGGAGGCGGATTCGGGGGCTAAGGCCCCCCACTCGGGCCCGGCAGCCGGCGCGCGGCCGGCCCTGTCCGCCCTCTTTGCTGAAGCCTAAAAATTCTTTTTATCCTGCAGGCACCCCTTTGGCAACTGCCCGCATCTTTCCAGCAGTTGCAGCACAACCCGGCAGACAGCCAGCTACTTCTGCCTTCTTCCTGACCCCGCGCTGGGGGGCGGCAGCTTCCCGGAGGGCAGCTCGGCCAACCGCTCACCAATGCTTCCCCGCTCAGTTGCTGCGGGGCATCGTCCCGGCCAGTCGGCACTTGGTGCCAGTCTGGGTCACGGGCCTGCCAACTACCATTTTTTTCCTGCTTCCGGTTTCTGAGCCGCTCCTTCGCAGAGCAGCCGACGGGTAGCTCCTTGCCTTTCTTTTCCTTTCCAAAGCCATGAAAAATTCTGTGTTGAACCGCTCCTTGCTGGGTTTTATTGCGTCGCTGGCCGTGCTGCAGATTTCGGCTCACACCCTGAGCCACGGCACCGTAACGGGTAGCCTGCGCGACGGCGACACGAACGAGCCCATTCCCTTCACCAGCGTGGTAGTGCTGCGCGCCACCGACCACCGGATGGTGGGGGCCGGCACCACCGATGCCGAAGGCAATTTCAAGCTCAAGCGCCTGCCTTTGGGCAACTACGTGGTGCAAACCACTGCCCTGGGCTACCGCCTGCAGCAGCCCGCCGTGGCCTTCCGGCCCCTGCACAACCGCCAGCAGCTGGGCACGCTCACGCTTGAGTCGTTGCCGAGCCAGCCCCGCGTGGTAGGCACGCGCCAGGCCGTAGCGCAGCGCACAACTACCTGCCCGCCCTCTGCAGCAGCCCCCCGGCTGGCTGTTCGGTCGTAGGGAAGATGGCGTATACAGTGCTGGCTGGCCGCCGAAGCAACAATCCGCCAGGCGGGTTGCTGCTTCGGCGGCGGTAGTTCGGGGTGCCGGGTTGTGGGGTGCGCCATTGGGCGCGGCAGCCAGGCGAAAATTGCCGGCTTCGTCTCACCTTGCAGCGCCTATGTCCGCTGCCTTCACTGCCTTGGTTATCTTCCTGTTTACGGGTGCGCTGCTGCCCGTAAACCGCACGTTCCGGCAGACGCCGGGTGGCGTGCTGGTATTCGTGGCTTCGAACGGTACGCATACGGATGTGGTGCTGCCCCTGCAGGACTCTCTTACCGGCCGCAGGTGGCGCAGCCATTTCCCCGATTCCAGCTTCCAGGCCCGTTTTGCCGGCTACGAATACGCCGCATTCGGCTGGGGCAGCGAAGGATTTTACCTGGCTTCCTACGACCACCAGCTGCACGGCCCGGCTACGGTGCTGCGGGCCGCCGTGCCAGGGCCCGCACTGATGCACGTACGCTTTTTGCGCCAGGCGCCCCACCCAGGCCCGCATATGGTGCCGCTCCGCATTTCCGCCGCAGAGTACCGGGTGCTGACCTCTCAGATTGCCGCCTCCTTCCGGCAGGATAGCCTGGCGCGCTACGAGCTGCGCAATGCGGCCGGCTACACCCCGCATGACTTTTTCTTCCGGGCCACCGGCCGCTACCACGCCCTGCGCACCTGCAACGACTGGACTGTGCGCACCCTGCGCCGCGCCGGGCTGCGGGCGCCGCTGAAGTCGCCGCTGGCCGGGCCGGTGCTGTACCACGCGCGGCAGGCGAAGTAAGCTGCTGGTTGTACCTTCGCGCCATCATTCCGCATTGTTTCTGATGAGCGCCCAAAAACCCAGCCTACCGCAAGGTACCCGCGACTTTGGCCCGGCCGTAGTGGCCCGCCGCAACTATATCTTCGGCATTATCCGCCGCGTGTTCGAGAAGTTCGGCTACGCCCCACTCGAAACCCCCACGCTCGAGAACCTATCGGTGCTGACCGGCAAATACGGGGAAGAAGGCGACCAGCTGCTGTTCAAGGTGTTGAACTCCGGCAACTTCCTCAAGAAGCAGAAGGGCGACGTTATCAAGGAAGAAGTAACGCCCGACGATTTGCTGGCCGGCCCCAAAAAAGTGCTGCCCAAGATTGCCGAAAAAGGCCTCCGCTACGACCTCACGGTGCCTTTCGCGCGCTACGTCGTGATGAACCGCGGCACGCTCACGTTCCCGTTCAAGCGCTACCAGATCCAGCCGGTATGGCGCGCCGACCGGCCCCAACGGGGCCGCTACCGCGAGTTTTACCAGTGCGACGCCGACGTGGTCGGCACCGACTCGCTGCTCTGTGAGGCGGAAATCGTGCTGATGATGAGCGAGGTGCTAAATGCGCTGGGCCTCACGGACTACACAATCAAAATCAATCATCGGAAAATATTAAGCGGCTTGTATGAGGCCTTAAGGGCTGAAGGAAAAGAAGCTGACCTATTTGTCGCCATAGATAAACTTGATAAAATTGGACCAAATGGCGTTTCAGAGGAGCTTTCTGCAAAGGGATACTCTAACGACATGATTAAGCGACTTTTCTCCTTTCTGTCAGTAAAAGGCAATTTTCATGATAAACTGACTGAATTAGAAAAGATGTATAAAGATTCCATCGGAGAGTTAAGAGATGACAGTGGAATATGGTTTGAAATCGTGGAAGGCCAGCAGTACGCAAAATCTGGTTTCATCCGCGCCTTAGAGAATGCAAGAGGTTTTGATGAAATAAAGAAGGTTTATAATTATCTCCAGGCTTTTGATTTCACGCAATTTGACAATCTAGAATTCGACCCCACACTGGCCCGCGGCCTGAGCTACTACACCGGCTGCATCTTCGAAATCAAGATCAACAACGTAAACATGGGCAGCGTGAGCGGCGGCGGCCGCTACGACAACCTGACGGGCGCTTTCGGGCTGCCGGGCGTGTCCGGCGTGGGCTTCTCGTTCGGCGTCGATAGGCTCTACGACTGTCTGGAGGAGCTGAACCTGTTCCCCTCGGACGCCGCTACGACCACGCGCTGCCTGGTGGCCAACTTCGATGTGGAAGGCGAACGGGCCATGCTGCCCGTACTGCGCCAGCTGCGCGAAGCCGGAGTAGCCAGTGAGCTATACCCGGAAGCGGGCAAGCTGGGCCGGCAGTTCAAGTACGCTGATGCCAAGGGCATTCCGTTTGTGCTGCTGCAGGGCTCCGAGGAGCGGGCCCAGGGCCGGTTTAAGCTCAAAACCATGAGCACCGGCCAGGAGCAGACGCTCACGCTGGAAGAAGTGCTGGCCGTGGTGCAGGCCTAGAACCGAACGAACAACTACCTGAACGCCATTCCGCAGCTTCGCGCGGAATGGCGTTTTGCTTTTGTGGGCGCAGGGCGCTGCATTTTATTTTTAGTTCGGCCGGAAAAACGGACTTTTGAGTTTACACCCCGGCCCCACCCGCCGCCCACCCTGCTTTCCACCCCATGCCCTACGAGTACGCCCTCACGCCTTCCGTCCACCTCAGCCTCGATAAGCTGGCCGAGCTGCTGGGCCAGGAAACCCGCCTGACGCTTTCCGCCGAAGCCCGCCAGCGCATCGAGCACTGCCACTCCTACCTGCACAACCGCCTGCAGCACTCCGATGCGCCGGTGTATGGCATCAATACCGGCTTCGGCTCCCTCTGCGACAAAAGCATTTCGCCCGAAGACCGGGGCCAGCTCCAAACCAACCTGATGATGTCGCACGCCTGCGGCACGGGCGAGGAAGTGCCGTCCGACATCGTGAAAACCATGCTGCTGCTGAAGGCCCAGAGCCTGAGCTACGGCCACAGCGGCGTGCAGCTGGCCACCGTGCAGCGCCTGCTGGACATGTACAACCGCGACATGCTGCCCGTGGTGTATCAGCAAGGCTCCCTGGGGGCCAGCGGCGACCTGGCTCCGCTGGCGCACCTGTGCCTGCCGCTGCTGGGCCTGGGCGAAGTAAACTACCAGGGTTACCGCCTGGCCGCCGCCGATGCGCTGAGTCTGTTCAGTTGGGAGCCGCTCACACTGGAAGCCAAGGAAGGCCTGGCGCTGCTGAACGGCACACAGTTTATGCTGGCCTACGCCGTGCACGAGCTGCTGCGCACGCGGCGCCTGCTCGATGCCGCCGACGTTATCGGGGCCCTGTCGTTGGAAGCGTTTGATGGCCGCGCTGAGCCTTTTGACGAGCGGCTGCACCGCATCCGGCCGCACGCCGGGCAGCTGACGGTGGCGCGCCGCATCCGGGAGCAACTGGCCGGCTCCGAGCTGCAGGCTAACCCCAAAACGGCCGTGCAGGACCCCTACTCGTTCCGGTGCATGCCGCAGGTACACGGTGCCTCCCGCGACGCGCTGGCCTACGTGGAGCAGGTGGTGGAAACCGAGTGCAATGCCGTTACCGACAACCCCAACCTCTTCCCCGACGACGACCTGATTCTGAGCGGCGGCAACTTCCACGGGCAGCCGCTGGCGCTGGCGCTGGATATGCTGGCCATTGCCACCGCCGAAATCGGGAGCATCTCGGAGCGGCGCACCTACCAGCTCATCAGCGGGCAGCGCGGGTTGCCGCCGTTTCTGGTAGCCGAGCCCGGCCTGAATTCCGGCTTCATGATTCCGCAGTACACTGCTGCTGGCATCGTGAGCCAGAACAAGCAGCTCTGCACCCCAGCTTCCGTGGATAGCATTGTGAGCAGCAACGGCCAGGAAGACCACGTGAGCATGGGCTCTAACGCGGCTACCAAGGCCCTGCGGGTGGTGCAGAATGTGGAGCAGGTGCTGGGCATTGAGCTGCTGAACGCGGCACAGGCCCTGGCTTTCCGCCGCCCGGCCCGCAGCTCGGCGGCGCTGGAGCAGGTGGTGGCCGCTTTCCGGGAGAAGGTTAATTTCGTGAGCCGGGACCGGGTGCTCTACCCCGACCTGCACGCCGCCGCCGCTTTCGTGCGCAGCTACCGCTGGTCGTGATATGCGGAATAAGCCGGCTGCCGCGTTAGTAGCCGGCAGCCCGCCATTACTTTGCCATTCATCAGCCTATGCGCTTTACTACGTACTTCTACCTGCTGCTTTTGTCTGTTAGTGTGTTGCTTACAGGCACCGCGCCGGCGCTGGCGCAGCCCTGCACCGCCACTCCCGGCCAGCCGGCCTGCACCTTCGTAGCCGTAGACGTACTAACCAACCAAATAGTAGAGAAGCTGTGCGTAGGCCGCACGGTGCGGTTTGATTTGTGCGCGGGCAGGCGGCCACTCGTGTATTTTTATCAGGTGCTACCGGGCTCCGGAGCGTATCCCAGCCCCTGCGGACCCGGCCTGCAGCCCTCCCCTTTCACCTATACACCTACTGCGGCCGGCCCTATCACAGTTACGGAAAACGGCCAGAACAGTAGCCCTGGCGGCACGTCCACCATTTACTTCCGCGAATTCCAGGTCTACGACAACCCGGTGCCGGCCTTCACGGTTGCGGCCTGTTCACCGGGCTTTGTGCAGGTAACGCTGCCGGGCGGGCCCTACGACAGCTACAGCGTGCAGATTGGCAGCAGCACGCTACCCGCCGCCCGCAACCAGACCCTCACCTACCCGGTACCGGCCGGGGCAGCCAGCATCACAGTAGCGGGAGTCTACGCCGATAACTCGCTGTGTACCCGCTCTGCCACGCAGCCTCTGCTCCAGCTGGCGGCGACGGGGCCGCTGACAATCCAGAACATCACGCTACAAGGCACCACCGCCCAGCTCACCGTTGAGCCACTGACGGCCGGCTACCGCTACAGCGTAGAGCGGGCCGATTTTGCCACGCCCGCCACGTTCCAGCCTGTTGCCTCTGCCGTTCCGGTGGGGCTTACCGGCTTCACGGTGCCGAATGCGCTGCCCGGCCTCTACCGCCTGCGGCGCACCGACGACTGCCAGCAGGCCCAGGCCGTTTCCGACCCGGTCAGCACCCTGACGCTGGCCGTGCTGGCCGCCGAGCGTCGCAATGAGCTGACGTGGCAGCTGGGCCTTGACCCGACCAGCTACGTGCTGACGCGTACGCCGCCCCTTGCCTCGGTCGTTACGCTGGCCCCATCAGCCCGCACCTATACCGATACGTCCGTGGCCTGCGGCATCAGCTACACCTACCGCCTCACGGCCCGCTATCCGGCTGGCGTCACCTCCGTTTCCACTGAAACTACTGTGCGCGCCACGGCCACGCAGGCCCCACCAACCCCGCAGCTGCTGGCCACTTTTGATGAGCGAAACCGCGTGGTGCTGACGGCTTCGGTAGCCCGTTTTGCCGCTACCGGCCAGCTCACGTATCTGCGCGGCACGGTTCCGGTCGGGACTATGGCCGCCCGCACCCTGCGCGACTCGCTACCGACCTATACGCCGGCGGCCGCGCCCTGCTACCAGGTTCGGTTTGAGGACGACTGCGCCAACCGTTCCGCTGCTAGTGCGCCCTTCTGCCCGGCCGTGCTGGCCGCTGAGCTGGCCGACAACCGGGGCTCGTCGGTTCGCCTGCAATGGTCGCAGCTGCGCGGCGCACCGGTGGGCCCCGACTCACTTCGCTACCGCCTGCTGGTGCTGAACCCTGACAACTCGGTGCGCACTACCCTGGCCGTCAGCTCGCGTGGCTCCTACCTCGACCTGCTCCCTCCCACCGACCTGCAGACCGTACGCTACCGGCTGGAGGTAACCGGCGCCGGCCTGCCGGCACCCAGCTATTCCAATATTGCCAGCGTGGTGCGTCGCCTCGAAGCTTACCTGCCCACGGCCTTTACTCCCAACGGCGACGGCCTGAACGATGTATTGGAGGTGAAGGGCCGCTTTCTGAAAACCTACACGCTCACGGTAGTAGACCGCAACGGGCAGGAAGTTTTCCGGGGCACCGACCGTACTCAGGCCTGGGATGGCCGCATCCGCAACGAGAAGCCGGTGCAGGGCTCCTACGTCTGGCGGTTTGAGGCCCTCGACGAAGCCGGCAAAACCGTGGTGCAACATGGCACCGTCACGATTCTGCAGTAGTGCCCGCAGCTTTCGGCGCAGGTCCGGCCCGGCGGTTTTTCCGTAGGTACCGGCTAAACTGGTTTCTATGAAATTTCATCTGCTGGCCCTCACGGGCAGCCTGCTGCTGACTGCGCCGGCCGCTCCGGCACCGGCGGCAGCCCTGCTGGGTTCCAAGCCTGTTGGCACTGCTCCCGACCACCGCATCTTTGATGCGCTTCTCAAAAAGCACGTTGATAGGCGCGGGCGGGTCAGCTACAAGGGCTTTCTGGCTGATCAGCGGGAGTTGAACCGGTATCTGGAATTGCTGAGCCAACACCCTCCCACGGCAGAATGGAGCAGGAAAGACCAGATGGCCTTCTGGATCAACGCCTACAATGCCTACACGATTCGCCTGATTCTGGACCATTATCCGGTGCAGAGTATCAAGGACATTGGCTCAAAAATCCAGATTCCGCTCGTGACGACTCCATGGGCGGCCCGGTTTTTCCGAATCGGCGGCGAGAAGATGAGCCTCGACGACATCGAGCACGGTACGCTTCGCAAGCACTACAACGACCCGCGTGTTCATTTTGCCTTGGTGTGTGCTTCCGTTTCCTGCCCGCCCCTCCGCAACGAAGCCTACACGGCTGCCAGGCTGGAGCAGCAGCTGGAGCAGCAGGGCAGGCTTTTCCTGAACGACCCAACCAAAAACCGCATTGCCAGGGCCGGCGCACAGCTTTCCCGCTATTTCGACTGGTACAAGGGCGACTGGAACCAGAATGGGCAGTCGGTGGTGAAATGGGTGAACCGGTATTCCGCCACCAGGCTTGAGCCCGGCGCCACCATCACGTTTCTGGACTACGACTGGCGCCTCAATGAGCAGTAGCAACGCGAACCGCGGCGCAGCAGCCGGCACGCTTACTGGCTAGTTCAGCCGGAAGTTTTTCAGGCTTTTGGGCAGCAGCGGGTGCCGGTCGAGCAGCAGAGCCCGGTAGATAGCCAGGGTGAAGAGCAGCAGCAAAGCTATTTTCAGGTTGCTGAGCAGCGTGGCATTGCCCTCAATTATGTGGGAACTGTTGGAAAGCTCCTGCCCAACACGCAGCTGAATCTGATTGAGGCGGGCGAGGTCTGCGTGGATACCGTCGAACTGCCGGAACAGCTCACGCTCCTTTTCTGCCGACACCAAGCCGGCCTCGGTCAGCATTTGGGTTTCCAGCGCGTTGTAGCGCGCCACACGAGCCCGAAACGAATCAAAGACCCGGGCTTCATCGGCTACCAGATACGTTTCGCGGTAGCGGTTCATCAGGTCCGTAATTTCGGCGTTATGGGCCAGCAGCTCCTGCCGCAGCGCGCCTCCCCGCTCCAGCACTGGGTTAGCGAGGTAGCTTTCCAGCAGGTGCCGCTTGGCATACATCTGGTCGTTGAGCTGAAACAGGCCCGTGGCCGGCAACAGCCGGTCCTGGTACAGCGACGAGACGGAGGTATTCATGTTTTGCATCAGGTGCTTTTCCAACACGCTGCTGCCCAGCATGCCCAGTATGACTACCAGGAACAAGAATGCCGGCTTAGCTTTATAGTGAATTCGGGACAGGAAACTCATGGGCGAGGTCAGGCTGAAGTGAACTACGATATAAAATAAGAAGAAAAGCTGAGAACCTCAGCACAAGCCGTCATACCTCTTCATTAAGTACTCACTAACTCCTCATTATAGTATATCAGGGCAGATAAGCCCCGCGGCCTACCTCACTTGCGCGTTGCTCTATGTCAGGTAGCTCGCGGCCGCTGCAATACGGTGACAGACAGCGCGGAGAACAGGTAAAACCGGAGCAACATACGTAGCGCGTCGGGCCTCTACCGCTCGGAGCTGTACTGGCAGTAGGAAATGAGGCCGCTGAGATTATTCTGATTAAGGTCCGGTAGGTGCTCCTGAACGGCGCGCGTGGCCTGCTCCGTACTCAGCTCTCCGTCGCGCACGTCATAAAACCGGCTCATTGCCCAGCGGGTTTCCTCTTTTATCCGGCTTACTACCAGTTGGGCGTCTGCGGCTGACAAGGTTGGAATAGCGGCTTGCAGCCTTGTCATTAGCTGCGGAACATCACCAGTAAAGTGGCGTAGCCATAATTCCCAAGCCTGATTGTACAGGTCAGGTTGCCGGGCTTCCGACGCCGAAGCAGGCTGCGCAAACATTCCCCTAAGCAACTGCCTGATATTCATATCGGTATTACTTAGCGGGGACCGTGGCAAACTTGCTTTGCTTCACAATCTTGATTTCAGTCACCTTTCCTGCCTTTTGCAGGGCCTGCAACTCCGACTGCTCCACCGTGACCCAGATGCTGGACACAGGGTTGTACCGCGGCCCCTGCAGCACGGTTACCTGCCCCCTGGTTGCCTGAGCAAAACGCCTCGACAAGCGGGCCCATTGCGGACGCATAATGTCCCAGGGCACTTTAGAGCTGTTCAGCAGCGCCTGCTGGCCGTCCAGCCACTGCCCGCCTTTCGTCATTTCCAGCGAGGTCCGGCCATTCAGCCGCGCCCACTCTTTGGCCTCGTTGGCGCCTTCCTCCAAACCCGACCAGAAGGTTGCTCTGTTCGGAGGTGTTGTTACGTTTCGGAACGGAATCTGGGCGCGTACGCTGCTGTACCGGCCATAAGCCCCTAGCCCTTTAGGAATGCTGCCCGCGCTTCTCGTGATGGCGCGCACCGTAGTAAATTCGGCTCTGGCCAGCGTCACGCCGGCCTTGGCCCCGGCTCCGGCCCCTTTGGTGGTAAGCACGTCGCCGGCAACGCGGCCCACCAGCTGCCCCCACTGCCGGGCCTTCCAATGCGGCATTTCCTTGAACGTCTGGTCCAGCGCCATCACAATCTGCACCTGCCGCGGCGCAAACTGCGTGCCCAGCTTGCCATCCAGCCACTGCGCCGTACCGGCATGCTGCGGGCTCATCAGGCTCACGGCCACCATAGTAGTGCCCATCTCGGTCCAGGTTTTCACATCCCAGGCATCCTTGGTGACAAATCCCCAGGTGCTTTTCACCGACCCTACCAGGCCTTCGACCACGCCCTGGTTGTACTCGACGTAGGTTCTGGCCACCAGCGCACCTGTCCGTAGTACGCGCTGGCCGGTGCTGGGCGGAGCCACGGCGCGGGGCCGCTGACTGACCGGACGCGCGGCCGGAGCAGCCCGATTTGGCCGTGCCACCGCCACCCGGCCACTAACCGGACGAGACGGCGCTGCCGGCCGACTGGCAGGTCGATTTACCTGAACCCGGTTGCTGGCTGCGGGCTGTCGGCGGGGAGGCGGAGCATGCATACACAAATAGTGAAGGCGAGAAGAACAGCAGAATCGGAAGCTGCGTAAGACCGGGTATTAATTGACCCTGAGAACTGTAAGTTTCCAGAAATCTTATAAGTTTACTAAATGCCCGGGATATAGTTAGGGTGTCGTTAGTGAATGTCCAGTTTTTCTAACTCTCTTCGGATTCATGAGTCGTCAGGTTACATCCTCAGTGCAGTGTGCCGGCGCCGCGTTGGCCCCTTCTGCTGATATTCAACAGATATCTCTTACGCAAAGCCTGTTTTCGCACCACGAATTTCAAGTGGTGGTACCCTTCGACCGGGTAGAGGGCAGCAAGGCTTCCTTTTTCTCGCAGGCGCACAAGCGCCTGCTCGGCCAGCCCCTCACGCTGGCGGTTGAGGCCGATTCGTTTCACTTCAACCAAGGGCAGAAGCTTCTCTTCAAGGGCATCGTGACGCACCTGGAAGCGGGCAAGGACAATGACTTTGCCGGCAGCGTAGTGGCCCGTGGGTTCAGCCCCTGCTACCTGCTGGCCAGCGGCTCGAAGAAGCGCACGTTTGTAGCCAAGACCCTCGATGCCATTTTCAACGAGGTGCTGCAGCCGTACCCGGCCAACCTGCTGGCCCGCAAGATCAACCCGCAGCACAAGGCTCCCCTACCCTACGTGGTGCAATACCGCGAAACCAACTTTGAGTTTCTGAGCCGCCTGGCGGCTGAGTACGGCGAGTGGTTTTACTACGATGGCGAGGCCCTGCAACTCGGTACGCCGGCCAACAGCGAGGAAATTGAGTTTGTGGCCGATGGCGACTACAACAGTTTCAGCTTCGGCATGACGCTGTTGCCTACCAAGGCCAAAATGTACGAGTACAATTACCAGAAGCACCAACACTTCAAGAGTAGTACCAGCAGCCAGAGCCTGCCTAGCCTCCAGAACCATCCTTTTGGGGGCTTTGCTCTCAGCCAGGCCGAAAAGCTGTTTACCGACGAGGCTCACACCACTGCCGAAACTTGGATTGAGGGCAACAGCCAGCTTGATGAGGAAGCCAAGCTGCTCAAAGCCAACGCTGCCGCTAACCTGGTTACACTGCAGGGCTACAGCGACAACCCCAACATCCACCTGGGCAGCGTGCTCAACGTAAGTGGCGAAGGCATTGGGACGGAGCACCTGACGCCCGAGAGCTTCGGCAAGTACCGGGTGCTGGAAATCACGCACTTCATTGACGAGGTGGGCAACTACAGCAACCAGTTTTCGGCGGTGCCGCATGTGCTGGAGGTGCCCCCGCTCAACCCCCACTACGACGCGCCCCAGGGTCAGCCAGAACTGGCGGAAGTCATCAACGACAAAGACCCCGAGAAGCTAGGCCGCCTAAAGGTGCGCTACCACTGGCCCGTCGATAACCCGGCCCAGGCTGAAACCGACTGGGTACGCTTGCTAACGCCTTACTCCGGGAGTGGCAAAGGGCAGCTGTTCAAGCCCGAAGTAGGCTCGCAGGTGCTGGTTGACTACCAGGGTGGCCTAGCGGAACAGCCCTTCGTGCTGGGCAACCTGTTCCACGCCAACAACAAGCAAGGCGCTAAATACTCGCCCGATGGCAACCTGATGAAGGGCATTCAGACCTCGGGCGGCAACAAGTTTGTGATGCAGGACAAGGAGGGCCAGCAGAGCATCAACATTTCCAACTCCAACAACAAAGGCACCTCGCTCAACATCAACTTCAACGGCGACGGCAGCGTGAGCATCAGCACCAACGGCCCCATCAGCCTCACGGCTGGCGGCGATATTACCCTCAATGCGAAGAAGGATATCACGCTCACAGCCGGCAACAACATTACTATTACAGCTAAGAAGAATGTAGTAGTCACGGCTCAGGAAGAAGCCGTAGCCTTGGATGCCAAAATGGCGCTGGATATGGTAGCCGAAGATCTAACCGCCGATTTCCGCAACAACCTGACGATTAATGCCAGTGCCCAGGCTAAAATCAAGTCGCAGGATACCGATATTATTTAGGGGCTTGGTCGAATTAGTGGGTTACTTATAATCGTCGCTTATGCCGCATCCGCTCGAGTATATAACGACCGGAGCCCTGTTGCAATGCAGCGAGGGTACGGTGCCCATGCCATTCCAGACGACACCTCGCACCAGCAAGATTGCTGGGCTGCAGGCGGGCAATGCGCTGGACAAGGTGCCGCTGGTTAATATTCCCTCCTTTGTCATCTGCAAGAAGCTCACGCAGCAGGCCGGTGGTACCCCGGTGCCATGTACCCCGGCTCCCACTATGTGGCAGGACACTTACCCAGCCAAAGTAGGTGGCGCCGAAACGCTACTGTTCCGCTCCTGCATTAACTGCCCGCTAGGCCAGGGCAAGATTGAGTTTCTGACCTCGGGCCAATTGCCGGTGCCACCGGAGATGAGCCAGCAGATCAAGGAGACAAAAGAAGAAGCCGACGAGGCGCTGGAGCAGGCCGAAAAGGAAAAGAACTCCGTAGGCGAGGCCGGTCTGTTGGAAGGGATGATTCCGATCTGGGGTTCGGGCCGGGACCTGATCCACGCCGCGCAGACGGGCGACAAGCTGGGCGTGGCTATGAACGCAGCCTTCCTAGTGTGGGACGTAGCCTCGGTGGCAGCGGGAGTGCTGAGCTTCGGTACGGCCACGGCAGCCATGATGGGCGCCAAGGCCGGCGTGCGCACGGCCCTAAAAGCCGGCACCAAAGTCGCCGCCGGCATGGCTAAGAAAAAGATGGCCGCCGTGCTAGCCAAGAGTGCAGCCCTCAAGAACGGACTCAAGGCCGGTGTGCGCTCGTTCGCCGCCAAGATTCCGCGCATCTGCGTGACAGCCTGCTTCCCGGCCGGTACGCCCGTGGCCGTGGAGGGGGGCTACAAAAACATCGAGGATATTGTTGCCGGCGAATCGGTCTGGTCCTGGCACGAGGAAACGGGTGACCTGGCCCTCAAGCCCGTCGTGCACACCATGCAGCGCGAGTCAGATGCGCTGGTAGAGTTGCGCCTGGGCGCCGATATGGTGCAGGCCACGCCCGAGCACCCGTTCTGGGTGAATGGCGGCTGGAAGGCGGCCGGTGAGCTAGTGGTGGGCGACGCTGTGCTGCGCTCCGACGGGCTGACCATGCCCGTGAGTGAGGTCAGCCATTACACGGAGCAGCCCACCACGGTTTACAATTTCGAGGTCGCCGACTGGCACACCTACCTCGTCAGTTGGTGGATGTTCGTTGTGCATAATTCCGGGCCTTGTATCAAAGGGACAATCAAGAAAATAGCCAAGGCAGCCAAGAGCAAGAAAAAAGCCTTACTCTCTGCTCCCACCAAAGTAAAGAGTAAGAGGTTACAGTATTTAGGTAGAACTCCAGGGAAAAAATCTAGTACTGGTAAAGCAGTTATTAAACGAATGGAGGGAGAGAAGAAGATTAGAGAACTTACTGCTGGGAAGAAAGAAGTATTAGGACCAGATGGTAATTGGTATGAGATAGAAAAAACTGATATGGGCCACCTCGATGATGCAGTGAGTTGGTGGAATAGAGAAGGGAGACAGTATGGTGCGAAATCAAAAGAAGTAAGAGACTGGATGAAGGATCCTAAAAATTATGAACTTGAGCCTAGTAGCATAAATAGGAGCCGAGGTGCTCAGTTGACTGAAACTTACTTACCTCCTCTAAAATAACAAGATGAAGAAACAGGATGAAATGGATGACGCACTTTATCAAGAGATAATGTTGCATTGTAAAGAGGGTGATGAGGCTGTTGAAGATGACGATTATGATCGTGCAATTCATGCTTTTCAGCAAGCGTTTGATTTAATTCCAGAGCCTTATCAGGAATGGGAAGCATCTACGTGGGTGCTGTTTTCGTTGGGTGAAGCACAATTTTTTAACGAAGACTATGCAGCCGCAAAAGAATCACTAACTGCCGTTATGCATTGCCCAGATGCTATTGGAAACCCACTTATTCACTTGCGCCTCGGCCAGGTCCAGTATGAAATGGGTAACTTTGCTAAAGCAAAAGATGAATTAATGCGCGCTTATATGGGGCAGGGCGAAGAAATATTTGAAGGGGAAGATGAGAAGTACTTTACCTTCTTAAAACAGGAAGTAGCATTATAAATTTTTCTTGGTGTTTATCACTAAAAAGCCAGACTTCTACAGACGAGGTCTGGCTTTTTAGTGACAAAGCAAGCGGTCTTCCCATTGCCTTAAAAAGCAGTTTAAGACATCTGGGCGGGTGAGCAGGTCTGGTCCTGGCACGAGGAAACGGGTGACCTGGCCCTCAAGCCCGTCGTGCACACCATGCAGCGCGAGTCAGATGCGCTGGTAGAGTTGCGCCTGGGCGCCGATATGGTGCAGGCCACGCCCGAGCACCCGTTTTGGGTGAACGGTGGTTGGAAGGTGGCCGGTGAGTTGGTAGTGGGCGACGCGGTGCTGCGCTCGGATGGACTGACCATGCCCGTGAGTGAGGTCAGCCATTACACGGAGCAGCCCACCACGGTTTACAACTTCGAGGTGGCCGACTGGCACACCTACCTCGTCAGCTGGTGGATGTTTGTTGTACATAACGCCACCATTTGTCTAAGAAAAATATCAGATGATCTGTACAAAAAGCTTAGAAAAAAGACTCCTAGCATCAAAATACGTAAGGATGTAAATAAAAAATTCAAAAAAGGTATGAAGGACCCAGCATTACCGGGTCTAACAGTTGAGAAGAAGCTGCATGCCGATCATATAGTGCCAATGGATCAAATATCTCGAATGGATGGGTTCGAGAAATTAACCAAGGAGCAGCAGATTGCAGTGCTAAATCACGAAAAAAACTTTGTTGGCCTTAGCGAAACTGCCAATACATCTAAAGCTCCTAAGTCTTTTCAGGAATGGACAGAGTATAAAAAGAGGGGCATCAAAGTAGATGATAAGTTCAGGAAGAAGATGATAGCCAAGAGTAAAGTATTAGAGAAGGACATTCAGAAGCGTATCGATGATTTAGTTAAAGCTAATTCTCTTCCTCCAACACCTTAACTTCCCCGGCTACACCCCAGCAATTAAAAACACAATGGATAAGAATCTTTCGGCACTCGAAAAGAATTTAGGTCGCTTTTCTGTCTTGGATAAATTGCCAGAAAATTTATTGGTTCCTGCAGAGTGGCAGCCTTTGATCGGGCGCTCTGATAAAGAGAAAGTGAAGCACATTACTTCGCTGTGGGATAAATACTACCACACAGAGTTCAGCGCCCTTCTAGGGATATTTCAAAAACGCCTTAACACGGTCCACCTAATTGAACTAGAGAATAAACCCGCTCTACTGTATATTTTTAAAAACCCCCAAGGCGAGTATTTGCACTATGTGGGGCATGCGCCTTTGCTATCGGGACAATTGCCAGCAACCACTGAGAATTTGCCTTGGCCTGCTAAGTTTTTGGAGTTCTACAAAACTATCCATAATGGCTGGTACGAAGTGGAATCACATGCTTTAGGGCTATTTCCTATAGACGAGTTTTTCTGGCTGTCGGAACAGGAGTGGGGAGTACTGGATGAAATAGAAATCGATTTTTCTCTCGACAAGGTTTTAGCTGTTTTTTCTAACAGTGCTGGGGGGTACCTGTGCTGGAACTTCAACACCACGGAGCCATCGGGTTTAGTCTGGTGGGATGATGAAGAACCCGATATGGCGGATTTTTGGGATATTTTAGATGAGTGGTCCGCAATGGGGATAGAGGAGTATTAGGGTGTAATAATTTATAGATAGGGGCCTATCTGTAAACTAACTGCGACGTGGCCTCGGTGGCGGCGGGGGTGCTGAGCTTCGGCACGGCCACGGCGGCCATGATGGGGGCCAAGGCCGGCGTGCGCACCGCCCTGAAAGCCGGCACCAAAGTCGCTGCAGGCATGGCCAAGAAGCAAATGGCCGAACTAGCAGCCAAGGCGGTGGCGCTCAAAGGTGGGCTCAAAGCGCTGAAGCCCTTCGGTAAAAAAGCCGTGAAAGAATGCGTAACGGCCTGCTTCGCTGCTGGTACGCCCGTGGCTGTGGCTGATGATTACCGCAACATTGAGGATATTCAAGTCGGTGACTTAGTTTGGGCCTGGGAGCAAGACCAGCAGAACTTAGCCCTCAAGCCCGTTATCTCAATCAGTCAACATGAGGCGCATGCTCTAGTAGAAGTGCATGTAGGCGATGAAGTTATTCGCACCACGCCAGAGCACCCCTTTTTGCTCAACACCCAGGAGTGGAAACAAGCCGGACAACTGGAAGTCGGTGACGAATTGCTACGCTCGGACCAAGTCAGTATGACCGTTCGGGAAGTCGTTCATCAAACCGAGCATCCCACTACTGTATACAACTTTGAGGTGGCCGACTGGCATACCTATTTAGTAGGCCACTGGATGCTCATCGTCCATAATGGGCCCTGTGATGATATTGCTAAGCTTGTACAAGAAGCTGCTGATGCAGCTAAAAAGGCTGGCCCTAACAAGGTCGGCATTGTACTTGATGACGCGGCCAAAGTCCGTAATAAGGGTCCATTTAGCACAGCTAATTTTGCTAAGGAAGGTGCTGGAAGCGCGGATGAATTGACCAAAAATATGCAGAAAGCAATGGGAGTGCGAAAGCCTCCTGGTCATGCGGCACACCATATGGTCATGAAGAAGCCGCGTACTAAATGGACTGATAAAAGAGCCAAAAAGGCCGTTACTGAGTCACAGGAAATTTTAAAACGTAATAATATAGGCATTGATAACGCCAACAATGGCGTTTATCTACCTCATAAAAAGGCTGCTTTAGAATCGCCTACTAGAGTAGCTAGCAAGCACAGTACCATCCATAATGGCAAGTATGCCATTCACGTAAGAGACCGACTAAAAGAAGCTGAGAAGCTTGGAGGTAAAGACCAAGTTCTCAAAGAACTTGAAGCGTTACGTTCCGAAATGGAAACCGGCATATTTAAAGGACACTTGTAAGAGCGAAAAATGCAGATCTACAAATTCATAGAAGATTCTGATCATTACAGCGTCCCATTTGATTGGGATGACGATGACAACAATATTGATTACGTAAGTCACATCGTGGACACGTACTTCGATAAACACCAGCGGGTCGGTGACAACTGGCACCCTCCCTTCTTTGGTGTAATCGATCCACGCGTGAAGGTGGGCGACCTGGGTACGTTAGCGGGAAGTGAGCGTATTGTTTTTAGTCAGCGAGCTGTGGACGTATTGCAACCACTACTGGGGGATAGTGTAGAGTTGCTCCCCTACCCAACGGAGGTAGGTACCTACTATCTCGTTAACGTATTGGACGTGGGCAATTACTTAGATCGAAAACAGACAAAGTGCAGGGAAATACTATCCAATGGATTATGTGCTGGTATCAGCGAATTTGTATTTCGGGCAGATTTGGTGAAAGGAAAACCCATCTTTAGAATACCAGATAGTCCAGTGTTTAGATACGTTTCCGACGAATTTATCGCTGCCTGCCGTAAGCACAAACTGACAGGCATCGATTTGGAAGAAGGAAACAAAGTCTGGGATTCGGCAACTCCGGCTGGATGATGGAAGTATATCCATTGGTCCAAGCTGTGCGCCTGCCCCGGGGTACCGTTGAGGCTGTTGTGCCTTCACTAGTGCACCAAGGCAAAGTGTACGCTTATGAAGTCGCCGTCACTCTTTCCAAGGGCCCCACTCTGCGCCTCGACGCACGCCAGTTTCCACTTGAAGTACCAACGTTGGCAGGGCAATCCGGGGAGATGCTTATCTATCTAACAGAATTTGGTGACCTCGATCTGGAACCAGTTGGCGCAGCGCACACGCTAGGCCGTTACCTAGGGTCCCAACTCAGCGCTGTTTTCTTTCCAGACTTACTAGCGCGTTACCGCCTCCTCGAACTGGAGCTAGGCGAGGACTATGAGAACATACCGGGCTTTCAGGACGACTATGACCGCATCTCAACTGCTTACCATCCGCTTGGTTTCCCAATCGAGCCTTACGAAGCCTTGCCTTTATTGTACACTGATTTTGGGGTGCTAGCCCTTGGCGTACGGGCCTTGGAGCAACTGGAAGCTATAGCTCAAGTAGGCGACCAAGTGTTCTTCAGCGCAACGAGTTTTAGCCTCGTTTCTTTCAAAGAATTGCCGCCATTACATTAAGGGTACGTAGTATGTGATGCACAATTGAAGGCGTAGCCCTGAACGCAGCCTTTTTGGTGTGGGACGTAGCCTCGGTGGCGGCGGGGGTACTGAGCTTCGGCACGGCCACGGCCGCCATGATGGGGGCCAAGGCCGGGGTGCGCACGGCACTTAAGGCGGGCACCGAGGTGGCTGCTGGTATGGCCAAGAAAAAGATGGCCGCCGTGCTAGCCAAAAGTGCGGCGCTCAAGAACGGGCTCAAAGCCGGCGTGCGCTCGTTCGCCGCCAAGATTCCGCGCATCTGTGTGACAGCCTGTTTCCCGGCCGGGACCCCCGTGGCCGTGGAGGGGGGCTACAAAAACATCGAGGATATCGTTGCCGGCGAGTTGGTCTGGTCCTGGCACGAAGAGACGGGTGAGGTGGTCTAGCTAAGCCGGACACAATTGGGACGTGGTTTGAAGATGGGTTTCGAAGTGGTTGGGCGAGTGATAGCCGAGGGCAGAATGTCGGCGTTCGGCGTTGTAATAGGCAATATGGTGGCTGATTTCGAGCTTGGCTTCGGCCAGGCCGGGGAAGCTGCCGCCGTCGAGCAGTTCGGCTTTGAAGCGGCTCCAAAACGATTCGGCGTGCGCGTTGTCGTAGCAGTTGCCGCGCCGGC
>NZ_FRAS01000043.1 GCF_900142395.1 Hymenobacter psychrotolerans DSM 18569
CTGCCACGACGGGGCTACCGCTGCCCGCCTCTGGGACGCCCTGGCGCTGGGCAGCGAGCTACTTGACCGGCTGCAGACCGTGTTCGTGGACGGTGGCTTTGGCCGCCGCTTTCGCCAGCACTTGGCGGGCCGAGGCCTGCAGGCACAGGTGCCGATGGGCGTAGTGGCCCATAAAGGCCGCTTTTTTATCCACGCCAAGCGTTGGGTCGTGGAACGCAGTATTGCTTGGGCCGGTACCAACCGCCGCTTGGCCAAGGACTACGAACGAAAAATCCAGCACGCCAACGCCTGGCTGTACCTAGCCAATATCCGACGACTCACTAAGCTAACTTAAACAGCTTCTTAGGATAACAGTAGGAGCGGTTGGCTCAACAGCAGCGTAAGAGTAGACTTATTTTTTCTTAGTAGCAAGGCAGAATGAAGCATAGCGGAAATATTCCCAAACAAAACTATCTGCCCGCCCGGTCGTAGCTTGCAACCACTCCTGACTGTTCTGCTGCTTTGGCTTCCCCCCAACACGTTCTTGTTATCGGCTCCGGCTTTGCGGGCCTCTCGGCCGCCACGTCGCTGGCCCAGCGCGGCTACCGCGTCACTATCCTGGAAAAAAACGAAGGCCCCGGCGGCCGGGCGCGCGTGTTTCGGGCCGAAGGTTTCACGTTTGACATGGGGCCGAGCTGGTACTGGATGCCCGATATTTTCGAGCAGTATTTTGCCCGCTTCGGCCGGAAGGTGAGCGACTACTACGACTTGGTGCGCCTCGACCCTTCCTACCAGGTGATTTTCAAGGGGCCGGAAGCCGTGGATATTCCGGCCGCTATGGCCGAGCTGCGGCAGCTGTTTGAGCGGTATGAGCCCGGCAGTGCCGCCCGTCTCGACGAGTTTTTGCGGCAGGCGGCGTACAAGTACGAGGTGGGCATCGGCAAGTTCGTGCACATGCCCGGCCGCTCGTTGCTGGAGTTTGCCGACCCGCGCCTGCTCGTAGATGCCCTGCGGCTGGATTTGCTGCAGAGCATGCACAAGCATGTGCGCAAGTTTTTCAAGCACCCGCGCCTGCTGGAGCTGGTCGAGTTTCCGATTCTGTTTCTGGGCGCCACTTCCGAAAACACGCCGGCCCTGTACTCGCTGATGAACTACGCCGACCTGGCCCTGGGCACCTGGTACCCGATGGGTGGCATGCACAAGATTGTAGAAGGCATGGTGGCACTGGCGCAGGAACGAGGCGTAACGCTGGAATACAACCAGCAGGTGCAGCAGATAGTAGTAGAAAAGGGCCGCGCTACAGGCGTGCAAACTGCCGCCGGCTTTCGGCCTGCCGATGTGGTAGTGGCCGGCGCCGACTACCACCATGCCGAGCAGCACCTGCTGGCCCCCGAGTGGCGCCACTACGATGAAGCCTACTGGAACTCCCGCACCATGGCCCCGTCATCGTTGCTGTTTTATGTGGGCGTGAACCGGCGGGTGGACAAGTTGCGGCACCACAATTTGTTCTTCGACGAGGACTTTGCGCTTCATGCTGAGGAAATATACGAGGAGCCCAAATGGCCCAGCCGGCCGCTGTTCTACGTATCGGCCCCCAGCAAAACCGACCCCAGTGTAGCGCCCGGCGGCTGCGAAAACCTGTTCCTGCTGATTCCGGTGGCTCCCGACCTGCCCGACCCGGAGGAAACGCGGGAGCATTACTACCACCTGATAATGGAGCGGCTGGAGCGCCACTGCGGCCACAGCATCCGCGACGCGGTGGTGTATAAGCGCAGCTACGCCCACCAGGATTTCCAGCAGGACTACCACAGCTACAAGGGCAATGCCTACGGCCTGGCCAACACGCTCCGCCAGACGGCCATTCTGAAACCCGCGCTTAAAAGCAAAAAGGTCAGTAATCTGTATTTTACGGGGCAGCTCACTGTGCCTGGTCCCGGGGTTCCGCCCTCGCTCATCTCGGGGCAGGTGGTGGCGCAGGAGGTAGAAAAGGAAAATTAGCATTCGAAAAATGGACCACATTGCCCTTTTCACCGAAACCAGCCGGGCGTGCAGCAAGCTGATAACCCAGCGCTACAGCACGTCTTTCACGCTGGGCATCCGCACGCTCGATGCACGGTTTCACCTGCCGGTGTATGCCGTGTATGGCTTCGTGCGCTGGGCCGACGAAATCGTGGACACGTTTCATGGCCACAACAAGGCGGCGCTGTTTCAGGACTTCAAGCGCCAGACCTACGAGGCCCTGAAAATCGGGCTGAGCCTGAACCCGGTGCTGCATGCTTTCCAGGATGTGGTGCACCAGTACGGCATCGACCGGGAGTTTATCGATGCGTTTCTCTACAGCATGGAAATGGACCTCGATGACCGCAGCTACAATCAGTCGCTCTACGAGAAGTACATTTTTGGCTCGGCGGAAGTAGTGGGGCTCATGTGCCTGCGCATCTTCTGCGAAGGCGACACCGCCATGTTCGACCGGCTACGCGAGCCGGCCCGGCGGCTGGGCTCGGCGTTTCAGAAGGTGAATTTCCTGCGCGACATCCGCTCCGACTACGAGGAGCGGGGCCGCGTGTACTTCCCCGGCGTGCAGTACGAGCGGTTTACGGATGAGGTGAAGGCGCAGATTGAAGCCGACATCCGGGCCGATTTTGATGCGGCGTACGCAGGCATTGTGCAATTGCCGCGGGCGGCGCGGCTGGGCGTGTACCTGGCCTATGTCTACTACCTCAAGCTCTTCCATAAGATCCGGCAATTGCCGGCGGCGCGCATCCTGGGCGAGCGGGTGCGCGTACCAGACAATACCAAGCTGCTTTTGCTGATGGGGTCGTACTTTCGCTACCGCCTCCGGGCCATCTAGCTGCCAACCAGGTTCTGCATGAAGCATATTCTGCTTGTCTTCTTCACTTTCCTCCTGATTCTTTCCCCGTTCGTGTCCGACGCCACCCCGTACTCCCTGCCCAATCTGCGCCGCCAATACCAGCATGCTGCTTCCAGCAAAGAAGCCGGCGAAAAATTTCATAAGCTGATGGCCGCCTATGACCAGCGCAATGCCGTGGTACTGGCCTACAAAGCCGCTGCCGAAGCCATCCGGGCCCGCGACGCGTCTATGTTCAACAAGCTGACCTACGTGCAGAACGCCAACAAGCAGTTTGAGGAAGCTGTGAAACTGGACGGCGACAATGCCGAAATTCGGTTTCTGCGCCTGAGCGTGGAAAGCAACCTGCCCTCGTTCCTGGGCCTGAGCGGCCACGTCGATGAAGACCGGCAGTTTCTGGTTGAAACTCTGCTGCAGCACCCCAAATCCGGCCTCGATGCCGAGTCGTTCGGGTTGGTGCGCGATTTTCTGGTGGAGCGTGGCCATGTTTCCGGCCCTGAAGCTGAGCAGCTGGGCCGCATCGAAGGGTAGCGACAGTTGAAATTGAAGAAAAAAGCGAGATACTGCCTAGTATTTCGCTTTTTTTATAGTCGTTTTATGCCTGTATCTCCTGCGCTTATTCCGGCGCTATCCGCTCGTTGGGCTGTTTTTCTACTGGTGTTGCTGAGCCGTAGTGCTGCTGCCCAAAGCGTGCTGGTGCAGGGCCGGGTAGTAGATGAGCAGCAGCGTCCGGTGCCCTACGCTACTGTGGGGCTGGCAGATGGCTCCGGCGGCACGGCTACCAATGAAGTAGGTGAGTTCAGCTTGCGCGCCCCGGGGCTGCCGCAGCGGCTGGTGGTACTCAGTATGGGGTATGCGCGTCTGCAAACCGAGGTGCGGGAAGTTGGCGCGCCAGTGGTGCTGGTGCTGCAGCCCAGCGCCGTAGCCTTGCCCGGCATAACGGTCCGCAACCCCGATAAGATAGCCGAAGAACTGGTGCAGCGGGCCGCTGCCAAGCTGTTGCGCCACGCCCGCAGCGTACAGTACGGCAAAGCCTTCTACCGCCAGAAAACCCGGCAGAACGGCGAGTATCGGGAGTTTTTTGATGCTTTCTACGACGTGAAGTTCACGAACCGCGCCATAGAGGGCTGGGACCTGAGCGAGTCACGCTACGCCTTTACGCCGGGCGGCTTCACGTTCAGCAATTTTTCGTCCATCATCCGGCGCATTCCGGTGTTCAGCCGGCATCCGTTTCGCGAGAAGCTGTTGGTGCCACTTGGGCCGCAGCCCACGCGCGCCTTCTACTTCACGCTCCGTAGCATCCTGCGTGAAAACGGACAGGAAACAGCCGTCATCGACTTTGCGCCGCGCCCCGAAGCCCGCAAGCCGGCCGCCAGCGGCACGCTCTACATCGACCGGGAAACGGCTGCGCTACGGCGGCAGGAGCAGGTATTGCCCCTGAGCACCATGCTCACCTTCCGGATGGAGCCGGAGTATGAGCGGGTAGGCGACGAGTTCCGGCTGGTATCAGACTTCGCACCCTACGCCGATTCGCTGACGCGGCTGGCCGCTACCCGGGCCGAGGGCACCGTGGTGCTCCGCCGCCCGGGCGCCCGGCCCGATAGCACGCACGTAGCGGCGCATTTGTATTTCTACCAGTACACCAGCCGTTTGCCCGGCCACGCGTACGAAGACGTAGGCCGCCACTCCCGCGACCTGCAGCAGGTAATGAAAAAGCCCTATAATCCGCAGTTCTGGTTGGAAAACGAAGTGCTTCGGGCGAGCCCCATCGAGCAGGAAGTCATCAGAAGTTTTGAGGGCCGCCACGTGTTCGGCCGGTTTCAGTAGCGGGAATAGTAGGGGCTGGCTACCACATTATAGTGTTGTGTTTCGTAACTTCCTCGGCTAACTGCTCAGGCCCATAAACTTCCAACCACTTCTGTGGTTACTCATCCGCTATGCCGCACAATCTGAGCGTCCGAATCGACCCCAACTCCGGCTTTTGCTTTGGCGTTATCTATGCCATTCAAATGGCCGAAGACCTGCTGGAGGAGCAGGGCTATTTATACTGCCTTGGCGACATCGTGCACAATGATGAGGAAGTGCAGCGGCTGGAGCGGCGTGGCCTGCGCATTATCGACTACGAAGAGTTTGAGCAGCTGCGCGGCGAGGCCGTGCTGATCCGGGCGCATGGCGAGCCGCCCAGCACCTACCAGACGGCGCTGCTCAACAACCTCACCCTGATTGATGCCTCGTGCCCGGTGGTGCTGAAGCTGCAAAACCGCATCAAAACCTCCTACGACAAGCAGGAGCAGATCTTTATTTACGGCAAGCACGGCCACGCTGAAGTGCGCGGGCTGCTGGGCCAGACCAGCGGTAAGGCCGTGGTGTTTGAGAGTCTGGATGAGCTGCTGCGGCACGAACTGCCCGACAACATTACGCTCTACAGCCAGACCACCAAAAGCACCGATTCGTTTTACCGCATCAAGGCCGATCTGGAAGGGCGGGGGTATCAGGTGAATGCCAACGACACCATTTGCCGGCAGGTCAGCAACCGCGACAAGGACCTGCGCCGGTTTGCCGCCCAGTTCGACCAGATTGTGTTTGTATCGGGCACCAAAAGCTCCAATGGCAAGGTGCTCTACCAGGTCTGCAAAGACACGAACCCGCATACCCATTTCATATCCGGTACCGATGAGCTTCGGGCCGAGTGGTTTCTGCCGGGGCAGTCGGTGGGAATTTGCGGGGCCACCAGCACGCCCATGTGGCTGATGGAGCAGGTACGCGGGGCGCTGCTGGCGCTGTAGGCCGGCGCTGCTCAGAGTACACGGAAGGGCTGACGCCGGGCCGGGCACCGCACTTATTTGATTTGCTGGTTGTTCCTTTGCCTCTTCGCTATGTCTTCTGCCGTTTCTTCCTTTTCCGAGCCTACTTTCGCCGTGCGGCGGGTAAAGCCTGAGCCCCTGGGGCATAAGGGCGTGCTGATGGCGCTGCTTATCATCTGCCTTTGGGCCGCGCTGCTTACGTTTCTGCTGGCGCATTACCAGCCCGATTGGGCTACGCCGTGGCCGTATCTGCTGGCGCTGCTGCAAACCCACCTCTATACGGGCCTGTTCATCACGGCGCATGATGCCATGCACGGGGTGGTAAGCCCCAATAAGCGCCTGAACAATGCGTTGGGTACGCTGGCAGCCGGCCTCTTCGCCTATAACTGGTTTCCTGGCATGCTGCCCAAGCACCACGCCCACCACCGCCACGTAGCCACCGAGGACGACCCTGACTTCCATGATGGCAAGCACGCTGGGTTTGGGTTCTGGTTTGTGCGTTTTGCCTGGAACTACGTCACGTGGTGGCAAATACTGCTGATGGCCGCCACCTACAACGTTCTGAAGCTGTATTTCCCGCAGGCCAATGTGGTAGCTTTCTGGATGGTGCCGGCGGTGCTGGCTACTCTGCAGCTGTTTTATTTCGGTACGTATCTGCCCCATCGTGGCAGTCATGCTCCCAGCAACCCGCACAAGTCCCGCAGCCAGTTTCCGCACCACGTCTGGGCTTTTGTGAGCTGCTATTTCTTCGGATATCACTACGAGCACCACGACCAGCCCTACCTGCCGTGGTGGCGCCTCTGGCGGGCAAAAGAAACTCATTCGAAGTCACCGCAGCATTCCTGATTGTCTGTTGCGCAACGTTCTGGCCATCAGAGCGTTTTTAGATAGAAGTTTGATTATGTTCTGGTGGGCACAGGTAGTCTGCCAGCCATGTGGTAGCTGGCGGTTAAGCCAGTCCGGCCAGTTGCTTTCGTCTGCCAGCCTGTGCATTACGATACTGTTGCGTATCTTCCTCATACTCGCAGCCTGAGCTTATTACCGGTTCGGGAGTTTTATTCCGCTTTTCCATCCGATGCAGCTCTGGTTTCTACGTGCGCTACCTCACCGGCTCTGGCTGGCGCCGCTGGCCGGGCTGCTGTGGTTGGCGCCTGCCGCTGCTCAGGCCCAGCCGGATAGTACGCCATCTGCCGGAACCGCTGTAACCCGGCACCTGCAGCAAAGCGAACAACTCCTGCCCATCGACCCAGTGGCGGCCCAGCTGCAGGCTGAGCAGGCGCTGCATCTGGCCGCCGTGAGTGGGCCGCCTACCGACGTCGGGGCGGCATATCTGGCAATTGGAGAGGCCTTGCAGGCCCGGCAGCAGCACGAGCAGGCGCTGGTTTATTTCCGGCGTGGCCTGCGGCTCTACCAGAAATTGCGGAGCGCCCCGGGACGGGCGCGGGCTCTGCGGCAATTGGCCCGGGCCCAACACCTGCAGGGCGACACCGGGCAGGCGTACGACACTTATCGGCAGGCACTCCGCCTTACCCAGCGCCTGCGCGACCCGGCCGGACTGGCGCAGGTCCACACCCAACTCGGCGACCTATATGGCGCGCAGGGGCAATGGGCGCGTGCCCTGAGCAGCTATGAGCGTGCCTACTCCGACTGGCAGCAGGCCCGTAACTTGCCCGG
Organism: Hymenobacter psychrotolerans DSM 18569; assembly: GCF_900142395.1. Lineage (GTDB taxonomy): Bacteria > Bacteroidota > Bacteroidia > Cytophagales > Hymenobacteraceae > Hymenobacter > Hymenobacter psychrotolerans. The sequence goes on from NZ_FRAS01000043.1 coordinate 7,327, forward strand.
GCAGGCGGCGGCGCTTAATGCTATTGGGCTGGCGCACCACCGACTGCGCAACTACAGCCGGGCCCTGTACTACCTGCGCCGCTCCCTGAATGAGGCCCTGCAACTCGGCGACAGTACCCGCACCGGAGAGGCGTTGGCCAGCACAGGCCAGGTCTATGAGGAAGTCGGCAACTACGAAGTGGCCATGACTTTCTACACGCAGGCCCTGAGCACACTGCCGTTGCAGACGCCACCAGCCCGCCGTGCGGCCGGCCTGCAGGTCCTGGCTGTGGCCCAGGATTCCCTGGCGAACCGCCCGGCGGCTATCCGAGCCCTGCAGCGGGCCCTGCCGCTGGCCCGGCGCGGCGGCTCTGTCGTGCAGATCAGCAAGATCTACCAGACGTTAAGCGACCTGCACCGGCGGGAGGGAAGCTACGAAGCCGCACTGCAGGCCCAGCTGCGGTACGCGGGGCTGCAGGATAGTGTATTTGCGGCGCAGCGTAGCGCACAGATTGCTGAGCTGCAGACCCGTTATGAAACCGAGAAGAAAGAGCGGGAAATCCAACTCCTGACCAAAGATCAGCAGATTCAGACCGCCAACCTGCGGCGGCAGATGCTGCTGCGCAATGGGCTGGCCATCGGTACGCTGCTGCTGCTGCTGGCGGTGGTGGCACTGTACCGCGGGCGGCGCGAGCAGGCGCGCGTCAACCGGCTGCTACAACGGAAAAACCGCGCCATCAGCCGGCAGAAAGAGGAGCTGGGGCGTCTCAACCGCACCAAAGACACGCTCTTCTCCATCATTTCCCACGACCTGCGCAGTCCGCTCAGCTCCTTGTACTCTATGTTCTCGCTATTGGCGCTGGGCACGCTGCCGCCCGAGCGGATGGCCCTGCACACGGAGCGTCTCAAACGTACGCTGGATGTTACATTGCGCCTGCTCGACAATTTGCTCAACTGGTCGGCCGCGCAGATGCAGAGCGACAAAATCAGTCCTGAGCGAGTGCACATGCCTGTGCTGACGGAAGAGGCCCTGGCCCTGCTGCTGGGTGATGCCGAGCGCAAAAGCATCTTGTTTCTGACCGAGTTGCCCGATTCCTGCATTGTGTGCGCCGACGTGAATATGGTGCGGCTGGTGCTGCGCAACCTGGTGGCCAACGCCATCAAGTTCACGCCCGAGGGAGGCACCATCACTATTGCTGCCAAACCAGTGCAGGGGCAATGGGAAATTTCGGTGGCTGACACCGGCCTGGGAATCCGGCCGGAAGACTTCCCGAAGATATTCGGGGAAGGCGGACACCACAGCACGCTGGGCACGGCCAACGAGAAAGGTACCGGCCTGGGGCTGCGGCTGTGCAAAGACTTCGTGGAGCGTAACGGCGGGCGTATTACGTTCGAAAGCAGCCTGAACAAGGGCACCACGTTCCGGTTTACGCTGCCCGCCGCCGAAATGGAAACGCTGCCGCTACTGCCCCCCGGCCCGCCCGCTACTATTGCTGCCGCCGGATAAGGGTGCGGTTCACAATCCGTTCGGTCACCCGCTCCCGGTAAGTCTGGCCCAGCGGCAGCGCATGGCCGCCCACGCGCACTTCCAGGTTGCTGATGGAGTCGATGCGCGAGGCATTGACGAGGTACGACCGGTGCGTGCGCACAAACAGGCCCGGCGGCAACTGCTCCTCCAGGTTTTTCAGGTTTACCAGTGTCAGGTGCGTACGGCCGTCGGCGGTATTGATTTTGGTGAAATCTTTCAGCGCTTCGATGTAGAGCACGTCCCGGTAGTGCAGGCGCACAAACTGGGCATCGGTGCGAATAAAGAAGGAGCCCCAGCCCGAGAGCATATCCTGCTTGGAGTCGTTCTCGGCAGTGTTGGCCCGCAATATGCCCGCCACCTTGTTGACGGCTTTCAGAAAACGATCCAGCGAAATCGGCTTCAGCAGAAAGTCGATAACATCGAGGTTGAAGCCCTCCATCGCATACTGCGGGTGCGCTGTCATCAGCACAACCAGCGGCGGCTGGTGCAAGGAGCGGACAAGGTCTAAGCCACTGAGGTGGGGCATGGTCACATCGGAGAACAGCACCTGCACATCGTTATTCAGCAGGTAGCGGTGGGCTTCCAGCGGGTCAGTAAACGTGGCCTTCACATCGAGCACATCCGTCATGGCTACATAGGCCTGGAGCAGGTCCAGCACCAGCGGATCATCATCGAGCAGCAGGCAGGTAATCTTCATAGAAGAGCAGGGGAGCGGTGTTCGGGTGAATATAAAGAGAAATAGAAAAAAAGCGCCTTTTTTTCTATGGGAAGAAATCAATCTTAACCGCAAATATTACCATATACGTCTACTTATACACCATACTCCTCTACTTTAAAGCGCCAGAGGCTCTCTATTTCAATACAGTATCACTATATCCGGTTGTTTGCCCGGCCCGTATTCTGCCTTAGTGCCTGCCCGAATCTGCGCTTCTTCCATCGTTCTTCCAGTTGCCTGCCGCCCTCGTACACTGCTCGTGTTTCCTGCCTGCTTTCTGCTATGAAACCACTATCAGCCCCTGCTGCTGCGCTGCCCCCGGTTGTGCTGGGTGTAGCGCTTACCATTGGCCAGAACGAAAGCTTACGCCGCTCGCTACACAGCGCTTTCGGCTTGAAAACCAGGGCAATCAATCTGCGGATTGACCCCAGTATGGAGCTCGTCTTTCTCTGCGAAACGACGCTGCCCGGTACCTTGCCCTGTCTGGCCGCGCTTACCCGCCCCGGGGTGGTGGCCGTAACGCTGCGGGAGGCTTATCTGGCGTGGCAGCCGGATCCGGAGCATCCTATAGGGCGGGGCTCATCTACGCTGGCGGTGCTGGCCAGCGGCAACTGCTTCCTGACTGCAAATAGCCGTAAGATCCATATTGCGGCTTTTTCTGAGCGTAATGTGCACTCCACGCACGTAATAATGGAAATGCAGGGCCGCCCCAACCTGCTGGAGTATCTGCGCTCCGACTGGTTTACGCTGGAAATTTCGGGCACCAACCGCCGCCGCCTCACCAAGCCGCTGGCCTTTAGTGCCGTACTCGAATTCGACCTGCAGTTGCACCCCGATGCGGCCGAAGCATGAGTACGAGTAGTACTTTAGTCATCCAGCAAAAAGCCCTTCCGCAGATCTGCGGAAGGGCTTTTTGCTGGGCTGATTCTGGTCAGGCTAGTGAACCGCATTGGTTTTCTTGCAGCAGTCGGGGAGCCGGTCGTAGGCCCGGGCTTCGGCCGGAGCCGCGTCGGCATCGTAGCCGGTGCGCTGCACAGCGGTGCGCAGCGTAGCAGGCGTGGTTTTGTCCGGGCTATACGTGACGGTGAGCATCTGTGTGGGCACGTCCAGAACGGCCGCCTGCACGCCTTTTTCGTAGGCCATAGCCTTTTCGAGGCGGGTTTTGCACATGTCGCATACCGCCGAGGTTTTGAGCTGTACCTGTTCGGTGCCGGCACCTTTGGCCTTGGCAGCAGTTTGGGCGAGGCTTACCTGCGCCAGAAGAGCGAATACGGAAAGCAGAAGAAGCTTGAAGGATTTCATAGAGAAGCTGTAGGCGGCATAACGCCGCAGGTGAACAGGAAGATCTTAACAAAAAAGCGGCCAGAATCGGTCCGTTGAGTGTGGGCTACTGCAGTTGAAAGCGCATGCCCAGGTAAGTGAGGCGCCCGAAAGTAGGGCCCCAGACCATAGCCGCGTCAAATGCCGGGCTGAAGGGAGCCGCCGCGCTTTGAATTGGGTCGCGCTGCCGGTAGTTGGTCAGGTTTTCTACCCCGGCATACACTTCAAACCGCTTGAAAGCGCGCGTAACCTGCGTATTGAGCAAGGCAAAGCGAGGGGCGTAGGGCAGGTCGGTGGCTTCGGGGCCGTGGTGGCCCGCAAAAGCGGGGTTATGCGCAACTGGCCGCCGCCCGAAGCCCTGCACCGTAAGGTCGGCGCGCCATTTATCGAAGGCGGTGGCATAGCCTACGTTGAAAAACAGCCGGTGCGGCGCCGTGAGGGGCTTCGGCAGCAGCTCGCCGTTGTAGGTGGTGCGCACGTCCAGGTACTTATAGGCGGCCTTGGCCGTGAGGCCTTTCAGGGGCTCTACCTGCAGTTCCGTCTGGAAGCTGCGCGAGAAGGAACGCCCGCCGGGTGCCAGGTTGCTGATTTCCAGGATGGTCGGCGAGGTGTACATGTCGGCTACCACCTGGTTCTGAAACTCGGTGTGGTAGTAGTCGGCAATGAGCGTGGCCGGGCGGCCGGCTACCGTGAAATACTGCGTAACGCTGCCTCCCACGTTCCAGGCTTTTTCGGGCCGCAGGTTGGGCGCAATTACAAACTCGCGGGAGCTGAGCAGCACGCCCATATTATCGGCAATGGGGTTGGCTACGCGGAAGCCGGTGCCGGCCGCCAGCCGCAGAACCGTGTTTTTGGCCGGGTCGTACTTCACGTTGAGGCGCGGCGTGAGCTGCCAGCCATAGAGGTTGTGGCGGTCGAGGCGCAGCCCGCCCACCAGCGTCAGGTTGCGCGAATTCTGGTACGTGTATTCCGCAAAGCCGCCGGGCACGTTTTCGAGTCGGTTGCGGTGCATGCGGGCCTGGCGCTGGGCGGCTGTTTCGTTGAGATAAAGCAGGCCGGACCCAAAAAACTCCCGGTAGTCGTCGCGCATGTAGCTCAGGCCGAGACGGTAGGTGTGCGCCGTAGTCCCGATTACGCTCTGGAACAGCAGAGTAGCCAGCCCCGTGCGCTGCGTGCCGTCGTAGGCGCGGGTGGTGCGCACCGTGCCGCCGTTCAACTGCTGCCCATACGAGTAAGTCGAGGTGAAGTCGTGGTGGGTGCCGCTCAGCAGCAGGCCCAGGCTCTGGTAGGGGCGGCCCGGCCAGGTATAAGACGTTTTGGCGAAGCCGGTGTAGCGGTTGGTGCGCCCCGAAAAGCCGTAGTTACGCTCGTAGCCGTTGGCTTCATCAGCCCGGAAGTCCAGCTGGCCGCCTTCCCGCGTTTCGCGCAGCGCCCCAAGCCCGATTTCCGTCACCAGGCCCTTGTCCGACTTGTATTTCCACTTGTTGAACAGGTTGTACTGCGTGGCCAGCGGCAGATCCAGGAAGCCATCCTTGTTCCGGTCGACGCGGCGGCCCAAGTGGTCGGAATGAAGCAGGAAAACCGTGCTGACTTTCTTGCTGACCGGCGTTGCCAGGTTCAGGTTCAGGTCGAACTTGCCCAGGTCGTTGGCATACGCGTTGAAGAGCAGCCGCTCCGATTTCTCAGGATCTTTCAGACGCACATTCACTTGCCCCGACAGGCTTTCGTAGCCATTGACCACCGAACCCATGCCCTTAATGATGTCGATGCCCTCAATCCAGGTGCCGGAAAGATAGCCCAGCCGGTAAGGAGTCGAGAGGCCACGCAGGGCCGGCAGGTTGTCGAGCGTCAGCAGCGAGTAGGCGCCGTCGAGCCCCAGCAGCTGAATCTGCTTGGCCCCCGATACCGCATCTGAGGTTGAAACTTCCACGGCCGCATTGGTTTCGAAGCTCTCGGCCAGGTTGCAGCACGCCGATTTGGTCAGGTCGCGGGCCGTAATAACCTGCGTGTTGGTGGGGGTGAGCGAGGAGTAGGAGGGAGCCCGCCCCTCCACCTTCACCTCGCCCAGCTCCGTGCCCGGCTTCAGCGAAACGCGTACATAAGGCGCCCCGGAAGTAGCTACTGCCACCGTATCGGGGCGGTATCCGAGGGCATTGATGATGAGCCGGCTGGCTTCGGCGCGGGCCGGGCGAGGCAGCGCAAACTGGCCCGCGTTGTCGGTAGTGGCGGTAGCGGTGCTGCCCAGCCAGCGCACTACTGCGCCCGGCACAGGGGCAGCGGCAGCGTCTGTTACCTGGCCCCGCACGGGAGCCAGCACATCAGCGGCAGATTGAGCGGTAGCGGCAGCGGTGCTGCTCAGCATAAGGCCAAGCGCAACCGGCAGCCGGCGCTTGAAAAAAGGAGTCATAGGAGTAGATTAGCATGGATCCCAAAGAAAAAACCAGCGCAACAGCGCACCGTATCTCATGGCGGGCCAGCCGGCCCGCGGGACACATGCTAGACTACCAGCACACTAATAAAGGTGAGCAGCACCCGGCCGGCCCGTGCCGGCGGCGAGCTGTCGGCGGCGTGCCATGCTACGGCCTGCGCTACCAGCGGCGCTGGCGGCACCGTGGGCCAGTTGGTAGCGGGCAGCCAGGCTGGAGCCAGCAGGGGCGAGGGCAGCAGCTTGGCCCAGGCCAGTTCCGGCGACGGTACGTCCAGCTTGTGCAGGTGGGCACTGAAGTCGCAACAGGCGCCTTTCAGCTGGCTGCTGTGGGAGTGCTCAGCGGCGGGATCGGGAGCAGCCGGAGCCGGGCAGCCATGCTTGGGCGTGCTGAAAATAACGTCCGCCGACGTGTGCCCACTTTCCCGACAGGTATGGCGCAGCACCGTCAGGCCCACCGAGGCGGTGAGGACGAGCAGAGCCAGCAGCATGCTGAAGAGCCGATGAGCGAGTGGGCGTTTCATTTCTACCACAAAGATACACAAACCTGGCGGAGGATGCCGGTGCAGAATCTTTGCTGCCAGGGTATAGTAAACCTTATTCGGACAGTTTGGGGAATTTATCGGGCGCGTAGAGGCGCAGGGGACTGCGCACGCGTAGGTTGTGCAGCCCGCAGGCGACCACGATGACCGTGTCGCGCCGCCACTGGCCGCGCAAGCGCAGCGTGTCCTGTACCATGCGCAAGCGCTTCATTCCGGTGGGCATGCTCGATGACCACGCGTAAGGGGCTCAGCAAGTGGTTGTACAGCTGCTGAGCGAAGGTCAACTCCCGCTTCGGCGGCTTCTTGTGGGGCATCTCCACCACCACGCCGGCCGGGGTATGGCCCACCAGACCCAGGTCCTGA
>NZ_FRAS01000031.1 GCF_900142395.1 Hymenobacter psychrotolerans DSM 18569
CACCTGCTGGTAGACCGGCGCGGCACACCGCTGGCCGTGCAGCTGAGCGGGGCTAACGCGCACGATTCGACCGTGTTTGCCGAATTGCTCGATGCTGTACCGGCCGTGCGCCAGCCTCGTGGCCGCCCGCGCAAGCGCCCCGGCAAGCTCCACGCCGACAAGGGCTACGACTACCGTAAGTGCCGTGTGGCCCTGCGCAGGCGCGGCATCAAGTGCCGCATCGCCCGCCGCGGCATTGAATCCAGCCAGCGGCTGGGGCGGCACCGCTGGGTGGTGGAGCGCACCTTTGCCTGGCTCAACCGCTTCCGCCGCGTGCGCGTGCGCTACGAACGACGCGACGACATCCACCTGGCCTTCACTTGGTTCGCCTGCGCACTCATCACCTGGAGAGCCGTTAAACGGTTTTGTTAGACACTCTTAGCCCGCTCAACTTCTTTTTGCACCCGTTCGTACTGCCTGCAAGCGTCAGACTCCTTTAGTCTGACGCTTTTCTTTTGCCTCATTTATGACTCAGCCTGCTGCCCCGCGCCCCACTCCTGCCCCGGTACTGCCCCCCGAAAACCGCCTGCTGGCCCTGCTCCGCCGCGCCGGGCTGCTCGACTGGTTTCTGCTGGGGCTGGTAGCGGCGGTGGTATTGGCCTACCTCGTGCCGGCGGTGGGCAGCCAGAGTAGTGTCATTCCCTGGAAGCTGATTACGACAGTGGGGGTAGCCCTGATTTTCTTCTTCTACGGGCTGAAGCTCAGCCTCGACAAGCTAAAGGCGGGCCTGCGCAACTGGCACCTGCACGTGGTGGTGCAGCTCATCACGTTTGTGGTGTTTCCGGTGCTGGCGCTGCTGGTGCGGCCGCTGTTTGAGGGTGCCAAGGGCGCGCAGCTCTGGCAAAGCATTTTCTTTCTGTGCACGCTGCCCAGCACGGTTTCTACCTCGGTAGTGATGGTGAGCATTGCGCGCGGCAATCTGCCGGCGGCCATCTTCAACGCCAGCATCAGCAGCCTGCTGGGCATTGTGCTCACGCCGCTCTGGGCCAGCCTGTTTCTGCACACCTCCGCCGACAGCGGCCACCTCTGGAACCTGGCCGCCAGCCTGGTGTGGCAGGTGGTGCTGCCGGTAGCGGCGGGTGTGCTGCTCAACCGCCGCTTCGGCCACTTTGCCGAGCAGCACAAAGGCGCGCTCCGCATCTCCGACCAGGTCGTGATTCTGCTGATTGTCTTCACGGCCTTCTGCGAGTCGTTTGAGGAAGGCATTTTCCGCACTTTTGCGGCCCGCGACATCCTGCTGCTGAGCCTGGGCATGATTGGACTTTACCTTGGTATCTTTGGAGTGGTGTGGGGGCTGAGCCGGGCACTGGGCTTCTCCCGCGAAGACCGGATTACGGCCCTGTTCTGCGGCTCCAAAAAGTCGTTAGTGCATGGCAGCGTAATGGCCAGCCTGCTGTTTCCGGGCATGGCTGCCACGGGGCTGCTGCTGCTGCCGCTTATGCTGTATCATGCCCTGCAGATTATGCTGGCCAGCATGATGGCCCAGCGCATGGGCCGGCAGGCCGAAGAACTACCGGCCACATCGGCCGCCTGATGTAGTCGGTATGGTCAGCGGCAGAGGCCAGGCATATAGGCCGGTTTGGATGTATGTTTGGGGCTGTTTTCTAGCCCAACTCTCCTATTCCCGGCATGAAGACACTTCTTCTCGTTTTTGCCTTATTTCTGGGAAGCCTGACTGCTGCCCATGCCCAGACGCCCACACAAAAGGTGTACGCGGCCGTGGTAAAAAATCAGCCGGAAGTGCTGGAAAGACTGCTGGCCGGCGGCGCCGATGCCAATGCGCCGGTGGAGATGATGCCCGGCTTTCCCACCAACTTCCTGATACTGGCGGCCGGCAACGGGCAGCTGGAGCTGGTGAAGATTCTGGTGAAGCACAAGGCGCAGATAGATCAAACCGACTCTTTTCAGGCAACGGCCCTGATGGCGGCAGCCGCGCAGGGCAGCCTGGAGGTGGTAGAGTTTCTGCTGGCCAATGGCGCCAACCCCAAAGCCAAAGACAAGGAAGGCAAGGACGTGCTGGCCAACGCCAAGGAAGGCGGCAACGCGGCCGTAGTCAAGCTGATCCAGACCAAAAGCCGCTAAGGCCGCTTTTACGCCGGAGGCTGCGGGCGCATCTGCAGCAGTCGCACTACCAGGCCCGTCCAGCCGGTTTGGTGGCTGGCCCCCAGGCCGTGGCCGGTGTCGCCGTGGAAGTACTCGTGGAAAAGCAGGTTGTCGCGGAAGTGCGGGTCGGTCTGCAGCAGCTCGTTGGTCCCGAAAGCGGGGCGGCGGCCGTCCTTATCTTTCAGCAGCAGGCGGGCGAGGCGGTCGGCCAGGGCAGCCGCTACCTGCTGCAGGTTGAGCAGCTGGCCGGAGCCGGTGGGGTACTCCACCTTGAAACTGTCGCCGTAGTAGAAATGGTAGCGCTGCAACGACTCGACGATGAGGAAGTTGATGGGCATCCAGAGCGGGCCGCGCCAGTTGCTGTTGCCGCCGAACATGCTGCTTTCAGCCTCGCCGGGCACGTACTGCACCACAAAATCGGCCTCCTCGGTGCTGAACACGTACGGCTGCTCCAGATGGTGGCGCGACATAGCCCGGATGCCGTAGTCGGAGAGAAACTCCTGCTCGTCGAGCATGCGGGTAAGCAGCTGCCGGAGGCGGGACTGCCGCAGCAAACCCAGCAGATGGCGGGCGCCGCGGCCGGGCTCCTGCCAGCGGCTCACCAGCTGGGCCAGATGAGGCCGGTTCTGCAGCAGCCACGTGGCGCGGGCCGTAAAGCCGGGCAGCGCATCCAGCATGTCCTGGTCTACCACTTCCACCGCAAACAGCGGAATCAGGCCCACGATGGAGCGGACTTTGAGCTTGGTGCGCGTTTCGTCGGGGGTGTGCAGCACGTCGTAGTAGAACCCGTCTTCTTCGTCCCAGAGGTTGAACAACCCGTCACCGCCGCGGGTCATGGCATCGGCGATGTAGAGGAAATGCTCGAAGAACTTACCGGCCATTTCCTCATACACGTGGTTGTGGCGGGCCAGCTCCATGGCAATGCGCATCATGTTGAGGGCAAACATGGCCATCCAGCTCGTGCCGTCCGACTGCTCGATGTAGCCGCCGGTGGGCAGCGGGGCGCTTCTATCAAACACCCCGATATTGTCCAGGCCCAGGAAGCCCCCCTCGAAGATGTTCTGCTCGCTCCGGTCTTTGCGGTTGACCCACCACGCAAAATTCAGGGCCAGTTTATGGAACATGGCTTCCAGAAATACCCGGTCGCCTTCGCCCTGGCGCAGCTTTTTGTCCATCTGGTACACGCGCCACGTAGCCCAGGCGTGCACGGGCGGGTTCACGTCGGAGAAATTCCACTCGTAGGCCGGCAGCTGGCCGTTGGGGTGCATGTAGCGGTCCAGGATGAACAGGCGGAGCTGCTGCTTGGCAAACTCGGTATCAACCATCGCCAGCGGAATGCAATGAAACGCCAGGTCCCAGGCCGCATACCACGGATACTCCCACTTGTCGGGCATGGAGATGATGTCGGCGTTGTGCAGGTGCTGCCACTGCCGGTTGCGCCCCTTCAGCCGCTCCGGCGGCGGCGGTAGCCCGGCCGGGTCGCCCTTGAGCCACTGCGTTACGTCGTAGTAGTAGAACTGCTTGCTCCAGAGCATGCCCGCAAAGGCCTGGCGCTGCACGTTGCGCGCGTCCGGGTCGGGGGGCAGGCTTTCCTGCAGGCAGTTGTAGAACTCGTCGGCTTCCTGCTGCCGCGCCCCAAAAAGGTGGTCGAAATCGGCGAAGGGCGTATCCTGCCAGGGCTGGCTCAGGCGCAGCCGGATGGTGTGGGCCTGCCCGGCCGGCAGACTCAGGCGGTAGCGGGCCGCCGCCTTGGTGCCCGTCTGCGCCGGATTGATGGCGCCCTGCTCGCCGTGCACCACGTAGTCGTTGATGCCGTCCTTGAAGTACATGCCCTCGGCGGGCAGCCCGTAGAGGCGGGTGCCGTTGGTGTCATTTTCGCAGAACAGCAGCTCCGGCGCTTCGGCGGAGTGGTGCGGCTCGCAGTAGAGGTGGTAGTGGCCCAGGTCGGGGTGCTCGGCGTGCACCGCACCGGGCTGCGAGAGGCGCATTTCGGGGCGGGCAGCGGCGGCGTCCCAGCTCCAGGTGTTGCGGAACCAGAGCTGCGGCAGCACCTGCACGTGGGCGCGCTTGGGGCCGCGGTTGTGTACCGTTATCTTAATCAGCAGGTCTTCGGGGCCGGCCTTGGCGTACTCGATGTACACATCGAAGTAGCGGCTTTTGTTGAAGATGCCGGTATCGAGCAGCTCGTATTCGGGCTCCTGGCGGGTGCGGCGGGCGTTTTCGCGCACCAGCTTCCGGTACGGAAACTTCGACTGCGGATACTTGTAGAGCATGCGCATGTAGGAGTGCGTGGGCGTACTATCGAGGTAGTAATACTGCTCCTTCACGTCCTCGCCGTGGTTGCCCTGGCCGTTGGTGAGGCCAAACAGGCGCTCTTTCAGCATTTCATCCTGCCCGTTCCAGAGGGCCACGCCAAAACACAGCAGCTGCCGGTCGTCGGAGATGCCGCCCAGGCCCTCTTCGCCCCAGCGGTAGGCTTTGCTGCGGGCCATGTCGTGGGTGATGTAGTCCCAGGCGTTGCCGCCGGCGCTGTAGTCTTCGCGCACGGTGCCCCACTGCCGCTCCGTGAGGTAGGGCCCGAACTTCTTCCAGGGGGTTGTGTCGGCGTTGGCTTCCGCTAAGCGTAGTTGTTCCTGCGTCATAAATAGGTAGCTCGTGGCCTTCCCGATACGGCCGGCGGCGTGGTACAGGCCCGAAACTGCTCCGGCCGAAGCCATCGGATGAAGTGTTGCCCTACTCACTTTTTCAGGAAAGGGTTGCTGTGGAGTCCGTCCTGGCTACTACGCCGGCCGCGCTGTTTCCGGCCACTTCCTGAGTGGAAGAGCGCCGAAATCATTACAGCAAAGCACTTCCACTGCGGAAGAGCGCCGAAACCATTACATCTGCCCACTTCCTCTGCGGAAGAGCACAGATACAATTACATCGGAGCACTTCCGGGCCGGAAGAGCCCGCATGTATTTATATCCGGGCACTTCCGGCCCGGAAGTGCTTCGATGTATTTGTATCCGGACACTTCCGGCCCGGAAGTGCTTCGATGTATTTGTATCCGGACACTTCCGGGGCTCTACCCCACCACAAAGGTGCGCATACTCATGCCCCCGAAGCTCACTTCCTCGTAGGCGTGGCGGATGTCGTCATCGGGCTCGGCCAGGGCCAGGCTGTAGAGCATCGGGATGTAGTGGTCGGGGGTGGGCACCGAGAGAGGGCCGCTGGCCCCGGCCTGCTGGTAGTGGGCCAGGGCGTGCAGGTCGCGCTGGTCGATTTTGGCTTTGGCCCACTCGTCGAACTCCTGGGCCCAGGCGTAGGGCGTGGCATCATCGGCCATCAGCTTGGGCATGCTCTGGCGCAGGTTGTGCACGATGTTGCCGCTGCCCAGAATGAGCACGCCGCGGCGGCGCAGAAACTGTAGCTGCCGGGAAAGCTCGGCGTGGTAGGTAATGGGCTTGTGGTAGTCGATGCTGAGCTGGAACACCGGAATATCGGCCTCCGGGAAGACGTGGTGCAGCACCGTCCAGGTGCCGTGGTCGAGGCCCCACTCGTCGGTGGGGTGCGCGTCGGGCAAGGCAGCCAGCACCTCGCGGGCCACATCGGGGGCGCCGGGCGCGGGGTACTGCATCTCGAACAGCTCCTGCGGGAAGCCGCCGAAGTCGTGGATGGTTTCGGGCCGCTCGTTCACGGCCACGAAGGTGCCGCGCGTCAGCCAGTGCGCCGACACCACCAGCACGGCCCGCGGCGGCTGCAGGTTGCGGATATCCCGGCCCAGCTGGTGCAGGGTCTGGGTGAAGGGGTTATCGGCCAGCGCATTCATGGGCGAGCCGTGGCCCACGAAGAGCACGGGCATTTTGGCCGTTTTCTGGAAGGAGCTGGCAGTTTTATGGAGGTCTTGCAGGGAGTTCATAGCAGTAGCGAAAGGCAGCACGGCCAGGGCTTTGAGGAAATCTTTGCGGTGCATGCGGTGGAAGATAAGTAGTACCTGACAAAGGTACCCCGGCGTAGATAGGGCTTCCTTGATGTATGATAAGAAACAACAGGCGTCACCTATAGTGCTGCTATCCGCAAGCCGCCCCCAACAACCAGAACGTCATGTCGAGCGAAGTCGAGACATCTCGCGTGCTGGTTGTTTTTTGACGTGACGTTCTGGTTATTTCCTGCAGTTTGCACGCCTCTGCCTAACCACCTCCTACCCCTCCCCCCACTATGCAACTCAAACTAGCCAGCCTAGAAGACATCGACGGGGTACTGGCCCTGCACCAGAAGTACCAGCTAGCCACTATTGCCGAGGAAGACAAGCCCGACGGCTTCGTGACGACGGCCTTTACCCGCGAGCAGCTCACGCAGCTGATTGAGCAGGAACAGGGTTTGTCCGTTGCCACGGACGAGGGGCAGGTGGTGGCCTACGTTATGGCGGCTTCGTGGCAGTTCTGGGCGGAGTGGCCGATTTTTGCCCACATGATTGCCGACTTACCGAACCTGGAATACGCCGGCTATCGACTGACTACGGAAAACTCCTACCAGTACGGCCCCGTCTGCGTCGATAAAGCCTACCGGGGTAGCGGCCTGCTGAAGCAGATTTTCGACTTCTCGCGGGCCCAGATGGCGACGCGCTATCCGGTGCTGGTCACGTTTATCAACCGCATCAATGGCCGCTCCTACGCCGCCCACACTCGCAAGCTGGGGCTGGCGGTTATCCGGGAGTTTGCCTTCAACGGCAACCAGTATTACGAGCTGGCCTGCGCAACCACAGCAAGAGTAAGCTGATACGGGTGTCGAGACGCAGCATAGTACGTCTCGTCGTGGAACGACAGGTTTCTGACGACCAGCTTCCCCAAGCCATACCCGCAAAGCAACAGCCACCCGCCCCAAGACGCACTATGTTGCGTCTCTACACCGGCCCGGTTCGGTACCCCAACGTCAGCACGCGAGATTCGTCGGCAAGCTCAGAATGACCGTTCTTATCGGCTGGGCACTGCTGCCGATATACCCTCAGCGTTGGTGCCGAACTTTCGGCAACTTGCCAGCCGATTCCGCTCCTACCCTACCAGTCCTGCCCTACCAGTCCTGCCCAAGCCTTCATGTCCCGCATCCTACCCACCATCGTGGGGGCGCAGTTTTTCTGCACCTCGCTGTGGTTTGCCGGCAACGCCGTAGCCCCGGATATAGCCGCTCAGCTCCATCAGCCACCGGGTTTTGTGGCCACGCTCACCAGCGCCGTGCAGCTGGGTTTCATCACCGGCACGCTCACCTTCGCCCTGCTGGCCCTCGCCGACCGGTTTTCGCCTTCGCGGGTGTTTTGCGTGAGTGCCCTGCTGGCGGCGGCCTGCAACCTGGGTGTAAACCTGAGCGGCATCGGGGCCCCGGAGCTACTGGCGCTGCGGTTCCTGACGGGGTTTTTCCTGGCCGGCATCTACCCCGTGGGCATGAAAATAGCCGCCGACTACTACCAGAGTGGCCTGGGAAAGTCGTTGGGGTTTCTGGTGGGGGCGCTGGTGCTGGGCACGGCGTTTCCGCACCTGCTGAAAGCGGCTACCGCCCAGCTGCCGTGGCAGTATGTGACGCTGGCCACCTCGGGGTTGGCGGTGCTGGGCGGGGTAGCGCTGGTGCTGCTCGTGCCCGATGGGCCCTACCGCCGCGCCGGGCAGCAGCTGCGGCTTACGGCGTTTCTGGCGGGGTTCCGGGAGCCGGCGTTTCGGGCGGCGGCGTTCGGCTACTTCGGGCACATGTGGGAGCTGTACACGTTTTGGGCCTTCGTGCCGGTGCTGCTGGCGGCCTACAACCGCCTCCACCCCAGCGTGGCGCTGCCGGTGCCGCTGCTCTCGTTTCTGATCATTGGGGTGGGGAGCGTGGCCTGCGTGGGCAGCGGGCTGCTCTCGCAGCGGCTGGGGCCGCGCCCGGTGGCTACGGCGGCGCTGGCTTTGTCGGGGGTGTGCTGCGTGGTGTCGCCGCTGGTGCTGGGGAGTGGCTCGGTGGCGCTGCTGCTGGGGTTTCTGTTTTTCTGGGGGGTAGTGGTGGTGGCCGATTCGCCGCTGTTCTCGACGCTGGTGGCGCAGAACGCGCCGGCCGCCTCGCGGGGCACTTCGCTCACCATCGTCAACTGCCTGGGCTTTGCCCTCACCATTGCCAGCATTCAGCTGACCAGCCTGCTGGCCCGCAGCGTGCCTCCGCCGTATCTGCTGCTGCCGCTGACCGTGGGGCCGGCACTGGGGCTGTGGGGGTTGCGGCGTAGGCGGCAGGATGATTTAGATTGAACTTAGGTTATATTGCCATAAATAGGCCATTGCATAGGTTTACTGAACTATACAATGTGAACGGAATTAATAATCTACAAACCTTATGAACCAAAAAGTAGTAGCATTTGCAGACGAGTTCGGGAATAATTCATTTGACTTTCAAAACCAAGGAAGTCATTTTATTATAGCCACAGTCATTACAAAGCCAGAAAAAATAGACTCTCTAAGAGAAGGAATCAACGAAATAAGAAAAAAACACAACTTTCAATCAGGCGAGATTAAATCTAGTAAAGTAGGTCCTAATCACGTACGACGTAAAAAAATCCTTGAAGACATAGCAAAGTTAGATATTTCTATATATGCCGTAGTATTTGACAAAAGAAAATTATCAGGACAGGGATTCAACTACAAGAAATCATTCTATAAATTTTTAAATAATCTTCTTTACAAAGAACTCTTTAGAACATTTCCTAACCTTGACTTAAAGGTGGATGAACATGGAGGAAATGATTTTATGCGGGAGTTTAAAAAGTATGTAGACAAGGACCATTTACTTAGCTTATTCTCTGATTCCGATTTCAGCATTACAAACAGCAAAAACAGCGAGTTTATTCAACTAGCAGATTTTATTGCAGGAACCTTAGGGTATATATACGACGAATTAAAAAAATCAGAACATAGCCACACATTTCAACAAATTCTTTCTCCAAAAATAAGCAGCATAAATTATTTTCCGAAAGACTTTTCCTTTAAAGAATTTAAAGAATCCAATATTGATAATTCTTTTGATGAAAGGATAGCAGAATTATGCTTTCTACGAGTTCAGAATTTTCTTGACAAGCATATAGGCGACAGTCAGCAACGAGCAGATCAAATCAACTTTCTCAAACTTCTGCTTTGGCTACAGAGAGCAAATCCTAGAAACAGGTATATTACTTCACACGAAATATTTAGTCACTTAAATCAGAATAGATATGAAAGAATACAAGAAGAGTACTTTAGAACAAAGGTAGTTGGCAACCTGAGAGACAATGGAGTATTAATCGCCTCTGGCAGAGAGGGATATAAGATACCAATATCAGCAAAGGATTTAGACACATTTATAAACCATGGTAAAAGGATCATCCTACCGATGGTTAACCGGATAAAAGAAGCCAGAAAAGCTATAAAACTAGCTACAGGAAATGAGCTAGACCTGCTCGATAGAGTCGAATACTTAGAATTGAGAAAAATGCTAGATGAAATAGAAAGGGATTGAGTAAACCAATTAAATAACGGCTCTTCCCTAAAATCTGAAATAAAGTTCTGCCTACTTACCACTCCACCAAAAAGCCCCGGCACCTTATGGCACCGGGGCTTTTCTGTGCTACGGCAGGCTGGATTACAGCAGCTTGTCCAGATAAATCGGGAGTTCACGGACGCGCTTGCCAGTGGCGTGGTACACGGCGTTGGTGATGGCGGCGGCTACGCCCAGCAGGCCCACTTCGCCTACCCCCTTCACGCCCAGTGGATTCACAATATCGTCTTCCTCCTCCACGAACAGCACCTCCATGTCGTGGATATCGGCCTGCACGGGGATGTGGTACTCCGAGTAGTTGTGGTTCATGTAGCGCCCAAACTGGTGGTCCATCACGGTTTCCTCCATCAGGGCCATGCTGATGCCCCACACAATGGAGCCGAGCACCTGCGAGCGGGCGGTTTTGGGGTTCAGGATGCGGCCGGCGGCCACGGCGTTGAGCACGCGCGTGACGTGCACCGTCCCAAATTCCTCATCTACCTCCACCTCCACAAACACGGCGTTGTGCGAGTGCATGGAGTGGTTGGCCTGCTTGAGCATGTTGGGTGCGGCCGAGCTATCCGTTTCCAGCTTGGTTTCGCCGCTGGCCTGCAGCACGTCGCGGAGTACCACGGCGTTGGCGGGGTCCTGGCGCAGGCGGATCTGGCCGTTCACGAACTCCACTTCGTCCAGGCTGGCGCCTTTCAGGGGCGAGCCTTCCATCTTCTGAGCCAGCTTGAGCAGCTTCTCGCCGAGGGCTTCGCACACGTTTTTCACGGCCGTACCCACCGAGGCGGCGGTCCAGGAGCCGCCCTGCACGGGGGCTTCGGGCATGTCGGTGTCGCCGAGCTTGAAGGTGACGGCCTCCAGAGGCAGGCCCAGGGTTTCGGCCGCAATCTGGGTCATGATGGTGTAGGTACCCGTCCCGATGTCTGCGGTGGCGCTGGAAACCAGCAGCTTACCGTCGGCGGTGAGGGTAGCCTTGGCGGCGGCTTTCTTCTGGGTGGCATCCCACACGCCCCCGGCCATGCCGTAGCCCACCAGGCGGTTGCCTTTGCGCATGGAGCGCGGCTCCGGGTTGCGCTGGTCCCAGCCGAACTTGGCCGCGCCCTGATGGTAGCAGTCGCGCAGGCGCTTGCTGGAGAAGGGCTTGCCGGCGTTCTGGTCCTGCTCGGCGTAGTTGCGGATGCGGAAGTCGATGGGGTCGAGGCCGGCGGCGACGGCCATTTCGTCCATGGCTACTTCCAGGGCGAAAGAGCCGGTGGCGGCGCCGGGCGCGCGCATATCCTGGGGCGTAAATACATCCAGCTTGGCCAGCTGGTAGCCCAGCTTCACGTTTTCGCACTGGTAGAGCATGCCGCTCCAGTTCACCACGTTTTCGGTGTACTCCTCAAACTGCGAGGTTTCGTGGAGGGCGTGGTGCTGCAGGGCGGCCAGAGTGCCATCGGGGTTGGTGCCCAGCTTCACGTATTGCAGGGTGTGGGGCCGGTGGCCGAAGCTGAACATCTGCTGGCGCGTGAGCGTGACGCGCACCGAGCGTTTCAGCTCCAGGGAGGCCAGCACAGCCAGAAACACCGAGTACTGCGGCCGCAGGCCCGAGCCGAAGCCGCCGCCCATGTATTGGTTGATTACCCGGCAGTCGTCTTTGCTCAGCCCAAAGATTTTGGTGAGGTAGTTCTGCACGTTTACTACCCCCTGGGTCTTGTCATAGACCGTCAGCTTCTTGTCGCCGCGCCACTCCACGGTGGCCCCATACAGTTCCATGGGGTTGTGGTGCTGGGCGCCGTGCACGTACTCGTGCTCGATGCGGTGCTCGGCCTCTGCCCAGGCTTTGTCGGGGTTGCCGCGGGGCGGCGGTGGCGGCATCCAGCCGCTTTTGCCGGTGCCGGGCTCGAAGCCTTCGTCGCGCTTGGCTTCGATGTCGGTTTCGTGCTTCTCCTCTTCGTAGTCGATGCGCAGCACCGCGGAGGCGTAGCGGGCCAGCTCCAGCGTTTCGGCCACTACCAGGGCAATGGGCTGTTGGTTGAACTGGATTTTGTCTTCGTGCAGGGGCCGGAAGGGCGAGCCGCCGGGGGCCACATCGTCTTTGTAGTTGCGGTCGAACCAGGCCAGACTGGGCACGTTTTCGTGCGAAAATACCTGCAGCACGCCCGGAATGGCCAGCACTTCGTCGGCATGTACTTTGGTAATGCGGCCTTTGGCAATGGAGCTACTCACGACCCAGCCATAGGCCATGTTAGGCACCTGAAACTCGGCGGCGTAGGTGGCGGCGCCCGTCACCTTGGCCGGGCCGTCAACCCGACTCGTGGGCTTGCCGATATAGTTGGTCGTGCTCATGGATTCGAGTTTAAAAAGACGTCGGATGCGTGCTGGCTGCCTTCGGCGGCTTGCTTGAGGGCGCGCACAATGGCGCGGCGGGCCAGCTCAATCTTGAAGTTGTTGGAGCCGTAGCCCTGAGCGCCTTCCACCACTTTGGCAGCGGCGCGGGCGAAGGTTTCGGGGGTGGCGGGCTGACCTTTGAGCAGATTTTCGGCCTCCTGGTCGCGCCAGGGCTTGTGGGCCACGCCGCCCAGGGCCAGGCGGGCATCGGTGATGGTATTGCCGTCCAGCTCCAGAGCCGCCGCCACCGATACCAGGGCAAAGGCATAGGAGTTTCGGTCGCGGAGCTTGAGGTAGCTGAAGTTCTTCTCGAAGCCTTTGGCGGGCAGATCGAGGCCGGTAATCAGCTCACCGGGTTCCAGGTTGTTGTCGCGCTCCGGGGTGTTGCCGGGCAGGCGGTGGAAATCCTCAAACGGAATGGTCCGCTCGCCGCTGGGCCCGCTCACGCGCACTGTGGCGGCTAGAGCGGCCAGGGCAACGCACATATCCGAAGGGTGGGTGGCAATGCACTGCTCACTGGTGCCCAAAATGGCATGAATGCGGTTGAAGCCCCCGATGGCGCTGCAGCCTGAGCCGGGCTCCCGCTTGTTGCAGGGCGTGGCCGTGTCGTAGAAATAGTAGCAGCGGGTGCGCTGCATGAGGTTGCCGCCGTTGGTGGCCATGTTGCGCAGCTGCGGCGACGCGCCGGCCAGAATAGCCTGGTTCAGCAGCGGGTAACGGCGCTTTACTTCCTCGTTCCAGGCCGTATCGGCGTTGGTGGCGAGGGCGCCCAGGCGCAGGCCGCCTTCGGGGGTAGGTTCAATGGCGGTCAGCGGCAGCTTGTTCAGCCCCACCAGGTGGGTAGGGCGCGCCACGTTTTCCTTCATCAGGTCGAGCAGGTTGGTGCCGCCCCCGATGTAGGCCGCGCCCTCGTGGCTGGCGTTGTCGCGCACGGCGTCCTCGACGGCCGTAACGCTGGAGTAAGTGAATGGGTTCATGGTCTCGGGTGATGAGGTGATAAAGCAGATTGTGAGGCAGTTGAAAGAGTGCAGCTGCTACTAGCTTGACAGCAGCTTACTTCATCACCTTTTACCTCTTCACCTCATTACTTTTCGCATCCACCACTTCCTTCACCGCATTCAGAATGCCGGCGTAGGCGCCGCAACGGCAGAGGTTGCCGCTCATGTGCTCCTTGATTTCCTCCTCGGTGTGGGCCCGGCCTTCGTTGATGAGGCCCTGAGCCGAGCAGATCTGACCCGGCGTGCAGTAGCCGCACTGGAAAGCGTCGTGGTCGATGAAGGCCTGCTGCAGCGGGTGCAGAGTTGACTGGCTGCCCAGGCCCTCGATGGTGGTGATGTCGTGGTCTTCGTGCATCACGGCCAGGGAGAGGCAGCTGTTGATGCGCTTGCCGTTTACCAGCACCGTGCAGGCCCCGCACTGGCCATGGTCGCAGCCTTTTTTGGTGCCGGTCAGGTGCACGTATTCGCGCAGGGCATCGAGCAGAGTGGTCCAGGGCGCAATCTGGAGCGTGTGCTGCTGGCCGTTGATGGTGAGGCGCACCGTGCCCGTGGGAGGCGGCGCGGCCACTCCGGCAGCCCCCGCTGCGGAGGAAGTGGATGGGTGTAGCATAGAGAAAGAACAGGAAGGCGTTGAGGTACGGAGAAAACACGGGCCGTCCGGCTCATCAGAGCCCAACAGCCTGCTTGCTTACGCCTGTGCCGGCCGCCGCGTTCCGCCGGGCGGCGTATTTGTCCTGCTTAGAATCCTATATTTCGATTGGCCTAACAATGACCCTTTAACTATCAGTCAGTTAATTACATATACATAATGATTCTAAATTACGTATCGAAGCGGCAGAAGCTTCGCGACATAGCCTACGGCCTCCGCTGCACGCCCGAAAAACGGCATGTCCTAACTAGCAACCGCTAGCACTTGTAGAGACGCAACAGCTTGCGTCTCGCCGTTGAACGAACAACCCGGAATTGGCAAAGTAAATGACCTTAGCCACGGCGAGACGCAAGATATTGTGTCTCCACAGCCGGTGCTTTCTTGGTAGCACCTCTACCCCTCCCCCCGAGCCAGCTCGCCCCGGATGCGGCTCAGGGATTCGGGCGTGATGCCGAGGTAGGCGGCAATGTGGCGCTGCGGCAGCCGCCGGGCCAGCGTGGGGTAAAGCTGCAGAAACTCCTGATACCGCACCTCGGCCGGTTCGCTGAGCACCCCAATCAGGCGGCGCTGCAGGGCCACCAGGCTGTTTTGCAGCAGCTGGTAAAACAGCGCCTGAAACCCGGGCCCCAAGGACTGCAGCCGCGCATAGAACTCCGCCCCGAACACCAGCACCTCGGAGTCTTCCAGGGCATCAATGGAAAACAGGGCCGGCTGCTGCCGCGTGAGGCTGTGCTGGTCGGAAATCCACCAGTTTTCGGGTGCGAACTGCAGGATGTGCTCCTTCTGGCGCTCATCCGTGACGAAGCCGCGCAGGCAGCCTTGCAGCACGAAAGCACCGAAGCGCCCTACCTCCCCCTGGCGCACCAACACCTCGTGCCGGGCCAGGCGGCGCGGCGTGAGCAGGCTTTCCAGCTCGGTGAGCTGGGTTTCGGAGAGGGGCAGGTTGTGCTGCCGGAAATAGGTACGGAGGGTGTCGGGCATGGAGGGCAAGAAAGGCAGAAGTTAGTTACCCGTCTACTTTTCTGCTCAGGATGACGGACAATTTTCACCGGCTACCGTTTTCACAGCCCATACGTCATCTGCAGGTAGTACAATCCGCCGACGCCGGGGCCGCCGAGGTAGCTCACGTAGTAGTGGTTCAGGAGGTTGCTGGCGCCGAGCTTCAGGCGCAGATTGGGGGTAGGCAGGCGGTAGCTGACCTGGGCATCGAGGGTACTGTAGGCGGGCACGTAGCCAGTTACCAGGAAGGTCTGGGAGTAATAGCGTGCCTGCCAGCGGAAGTTGAGGCCAAAGCCGAAGTTCTTGATTACATCCTCATTGCCCAGGCTCAGGTTGTAGGCCCAGCGCGGGGTGTTGAAGCCATCTTCCAGCCCATCGGCAGACTCGGTGCGGTCGAGGCGGGCGTAGGTGACGCTGGCGCCGGCCAGGTAGCCGCCCGCTACGTCGTAGCGCAGGCCCAGGGAGCCGCCGTAGTTGTACACCTGGCTTTGGGAGTTGGTCCAGAGGCGGTAGCGCGCCTGGCCGGCGCGGGCGCTCAGAGCGGTAGCTACGGCGCCTAGGTCGGCACCGGCAGCAAGCGGCTCGCCGGCAGCATTCACGGGCACGTAGGCTTCTACCTGGGCAATAAAGTCGCGGTAGGTATTGTAGTAGAAGTCCACGTCGGTCAGCAGGTGGCCACCGGGCAGCAGGGCCGCCTTATAGCCCAGCTCCAGGGACCTGATGTGCTCGGGCAGCAGGTAGGTGTAGGGGTTCTTCACCAGCAGCTGTTGGTTGCGGGCAATGGCCTGGCTGCGCGAGAGGCCACCGGTGTTCACGTCGCGCGTGACGGCCGCGCCAAAGGCATCGATGGAGCTGCGCAGGTAGCTATTCTCAAACACTCCGTCCGACATCACCCGCAGCCCCCCGATGCGCTTTACCTGCCCGCTGTTCACATTGGAAAACCCTTCAAACAAGCTCGGGAAACGGTAGCCACTCTGGTAGCTCAGCCGGAAGTTGTGGCGCTGGGTAGGCGAGTACACCGCCGTGAAGCGCGGGTTGAAGCGGGCGGAGAAGTAGTCGTTCTTGTCGGCGCGCAGGGTAGCCGTGAGGCGGATTTTCTGCTCCAGCAGCCGCGCCCCGGCCTGCACGAAGCCGCCGGTTTTGCCGTAGGTGAGCGTGCTGTAGGGGTCCTCCCCTTGCTCGGGATTGATGAAATAGTTGCCGTCGGGCTGAATGAAATAGGTGCGGTGGTCGAGCCCCACCAGCAGGTCGGCCCAGGCGGGCAGGCCCTTGGTGTCCCGGCGCAGGGCCTCCCCCACGTTCACCTGACCCTCGGCGTGGAGCAGGCCAGCCCGTACGCGCAGGGCCGCGCCCTGGTCCCAGTTGTTGATGTCGGCCAGCTCGCGCAGGCGCTGCTGAAACGCGGGGGTGCCGGGCTGCAGGCGGCCCGCATCGGCGGCAGCGCGGGCCGCGGCGTGGGCCTGTGCTACGGTATGGCCGTCCTGCGTAGCCCGGTTCCAGGCCGAGGTATATTCCCGGTTCCAGTCGGCGTCGGACTTGAAGCTGCGGTCCAGGTTTTCGGCCATAGAGCGCAGGTTGTAGCTGCGGCCGGTATTTTCCCGGGTGAAGTAGGCGCGGGCCTGCACCACGGGCGTAGTCAGCTGCAGGGCGTGCTGCTGTAGGTGGTACTTGCTGAGCTGAAACCGGTTGCTGCGCTGGTACACGTTGTCGAAGTTGGCGCCCCGATAGGTGTAGGCCAGCTCGGCGCGGGGGTTCAGCTTGTAATGCAGGGCCGCGTCGTAGCGCAGGGTGTGCAGGCGGTAGTCCACCACGTCCTGCTCCCGGTAGCCGGTGCGGGCCACCTGGTAGGTTTTGCCGCCTAACGTCAGGTTAGAGCGGTTCGAGGATTCGTTGCCGTAGCTGCCCACCGGGTCACGGGCGGGGTTATCGGGACCCAGCAGGCCGGTGGTGGCGTTGCCGTTGGGGTTGATATCGGTAGGGTCACTGGCCATCCAGTCGTAGCCGCGCAGGTAGGTGCCGTTCACCTTGAAGGCGAGCTTCGGGCTTACGGCTTTGGCGTAGCGCACACTGGTTTCGGAGAAGACGTGCGCGCCTGTGTTGGCGTCGTTTACATGGTTCGCCCCTGCCTTCTGCTGCACGCTGAGCCCCTCACTGCGAAACGGGTTACGGGTGCTGAAATTGGTCAAGCCGTTGATGGCGTTCAGCCCGTACAACGCGGCCGCCGTGCCCGGCACGATTTCCACGGCCTGAATATCCAGGTCACTCGGGCCCAGCACGTTGCCGATGGGCCCACCGATATGGGGCGCCTGGTTGTCGATGCCATCCACGAGCTGAGCGAAGCGCACGTTGGTGGTATTGCTGAAGCCTCGGGCGTTTATCACCTTGAAGCCCAGGCTGGGCGTAATCACCTGCACACCCTTCACGTGCTCAATGGCCTCGAAAAACGACGGGGCCGGCGTCAGGCGCAGCTGCCGTGCCGTCAGCTTCTCCACCGTCACCGGCGACTGCAGGATACTTTCCTCCACCTTCGAGGCGGCCACCACTACCTCACCCAGCTGCTGCACCCGGCGGGTAGTATCGGGTGGCGCGGTGGAAATAAGCAGAAGCAGAGTAGTGTGGAGCATGCGTTATATTTTCTCAAACATAACGACGAAATGCCTTCGAGGTTCTACGCAGAGGAAAACGTTAGAATAGCCGCGCCGCTTCCGCCGCCATAAACGCCTGAAACCGCTCCTGCAACTCCCGATACTCCTGGATCAGCTGCTGGCCTGCGGGCGTTACTTCGGCACCGCCGCCGCGCTTGCCGCCGGTCTGGGTGTGCACTACAGGCGCTGCTGCCTGCGCATTAAGGGAGCTAACCAAGTTCCAGGCCCGCTTGTACGACATGCCCATCTGCTGCGCGGCCTTCGAGATGGAGCCCTGCTCCTGAATCTGCGTCAGCAATTCCAGCCGCCCAATGCCCATGAACCGGTCGTCGTCCGTTTCCACCCACAGGCGGCCGTTGAGGCGAAAGTTCAGGTCGGGGTGGAGCAGGTTTTTCATGGGTGCAATCTTACAAAAACCTTTGTACTGACGCTGTGCTGCCAGTTTCCGGGAATGCCGGCGGGCCGCCACTCGTCGGCAATGGCCACTATTCCACAGCCTCAGGCCCAAGCGAAAAAACGCAACTCGTCCGCAACCTAACCCCTGCTTTCTTCGGATACCACTCTTAGTATCAGCCAGGTTGGCTGTTTTACGCATGTACCACTTCTTTCCCTGCATCCCCATGGAACCCAATCAAGCTGCAACCCCAGGCACCACGATGGGCGGTACCACTCCTGGTCAGTCCCAAAACTCTTCTCAGCCCGATACCGGTACCAAACAAACAACTCAATCCAGCTCATCAGCCGGCTCCTCGTCTCAAAAGCAACAGCCAGCCGATAGCAAAAACCAGACGGAATCTGCCGGCCTGCAACAGCTCCTGGACCAGCTTCCGCAGGGTGTGCGCGACTTCTGCACCAGTTCCTGGAGCCAGATCGGCAAGATGAGCACCACACAGAAAGTAGCGGGAGCCGCCGCGCTGGCTGGCTTGGGCTACCTAGCCCTGCGCTCCGGAAAATCCGCCAGCCCCAAAGTATACGACAAACCCTACCGGGGCTCCGGCAAAGGCTACCAAAGCACTTCGCCAGCTGATTCCCGTGCCGGCTACTCAGGTGGCCTCGACCGGCAAAACGAGTCGCGGGCCGGCGGCAGCTACCAGGCCGGCAGCCACCAGAATTCGGCAGGCTCATCCTCTGCATCCAGCTCCGGCTCCGCCAACAAGTCCTCTATGGCAAACCGCAACTCCGGCAGCGCCTATGATGAGGCAGGCTCTGGCTTCGGTGGTGATATTTAGAGCCGGATCTGAGCTTTATTGAACGCAAAACGGCGCCTCCAACCCTGGGCTGGAGGCGCCGTTTTGCGTTGGCCGGGCACCGGATCAATGCGCCGGAAAGCGGGGGTTAGAACGGCGGCGGGCCGTCGTCGAAGTTGCTGCGGGGGAAGGGCTGCGCCGGCGGCGGGCCGTCGTTGTTGATGCGCGAGCCCAGCCGGATTGTGTTGGGCGCAAAGGCCGAGGGGTCGTCGTCGAAGGTGCTGGTGGGAAAAGCACCGGGGTTGAAGCCAGCATCGCCGAAGCCGCCCGCGCCGTCGAGGTCGGCAAACTTGGTGAACTTGCCGATAAACTTCAGCTGCACCGTTTCCAGGGAGCCATTCCGGTGCTTGGCAATAATTACCTCACCCGTTCCCTGAGTCGGGTTGCCCATTTCATCTTCCGTAATCTTGTAGTACTCCGGACGATACAGGAAGATTACCATGTCGGCATCCTGCTCGATGGAGCCCGATTCGCGAAGGTCACTGAGTTGGGGCTTTTTGTCGCCGCCCCGGGTTTCCACGGAGCGCGACAGCTGCGACAGGGCCAGCACCGGCACGTTCAGTTCCTTGGCAATGCCCTTGAGCGCCCGCGAAATTGAGGCAATTTCCTGCTCCCGGTTGCCGCCACCGCCTTTGCCGTCGGTGTTGCCCGTCATCAGCTGCAGATAGTCAATGATGATCATCTGGATGTCGTGGTGGGCTTTGAGGCGGCGGCACTTGGTGCGCAGCTCCCGGATGCTGAGGCCCGGCGTGTCATCAATGTAGATGGGCGCCGACGACAAACTGGAAATCTTATGGTTGAGCTGCGCCCACTCGTAGTCGGCGAGGTTGCCTTTCTTGATTTTCTCGGAGTCCAGCTCGGCTTCCGCTGAAATCAGGCGATTCACGAGCTGCAGCGACGACATTTCCAGCGAGAAAATAGCCACCGGCTTCTTGAACTCCACCGCCGCGTTGCGCATGGCGGATACCACGAAAGCAGTGTTGTGCGTCACCGTCATATCCTGCAGCAGAAACAGCCGATTGCCATCAATAGCGAAGCCGTAATAATCATCCACCTGGTCGAATTCCACCGCAATACCGGTCATGCGCCAGTCTATGGGGCTTTTCCACGGCTGCGCTTTCTTGCGAGCCACCCGCACAGGCACCCGGTTGATGTCGCCGTAGATACGCACCCGGTACACCTCGCTTTCGTAGCCGCTGCGGCTAATAGTCGCGCGCTTCTTTTTCAGGGAAGTGCGGAAGCCCAGCGAGTCGGCCAGAAACTTAATCTGGCGGGCCAGGCGGTGGTTTTTCTGGGTGATTTCGTACCCGTTGGACACCGGGTCCAGGTGGCCGTCGGAGTCGATGAGGCCGGCCAGCAGGCGCAGGCGGTTTTCGGTACTGTTACTCAGGTACTGCTGCGGAATATGCTTATCGCCGAGTACGCCCAGTTGGCGCAACTCGTCCTGCAGCGAGTACTGGGCGATGCTGCCACCCTGCCGGCCGCGCGTGATGCCGTAGCTGTTGCAGCGGTCTGCCACTACGCCTACGGTCACCTGCATGTCCAGTTCGGCAGCGTACTGGTGCAGATACTCGATAATTTCCGGGTCCTGGCCCGTGATGCGGCAGTTGTCAGATGCACCGTCGCCGAGCCACACGCCCAGGAAATACGGATCAACCGGCACTTCCCGCGCGGCAAACTCCACCGGCACTTTGTAGCCCTTGTAGTTGGAGCGGAACTTGTCAGACTTGCCGAGCCAGTCCTTTACGGTGATGTTGAGCACGTCGCCGTGGCGGTGCGGGCCCTCGGTGCGGCTGCGCTTCAGCGAGAGGATGTGGCTTTCGTTGACGCGGTAGGCCTCGGCTTTGTTCTGGCGCACCCAGTACATGTTTTCGCGGCCCCGGGCAATGTTCAACACGCGGCGCGGCATAGAGTCGTCGCCCATGAGCAGTTCACCCTCGCGCACATCCTCCACCTTGCGCAGGGTGCCGTCGTACATCAGCACTTTCGTGCCTTTGCCCAGACACTTACCCATGCCCGGCCGAGCCGCAATAATCACAAGGTCAGATGGTTGCCAGCCTGAGGTTACCCGATCCAGGGCCGAGAAGCCGGAGGGCACGCCGGTCAGGCCGTCCTTCTGGTCTTTCTTTTCTTCCAGCTCCTTGATGGCCTTGCCCATCAGGCTGCGCATGTCGTCGAAGTTCTTGCGGATGTTCGACTCCGACACTTCAAACAGCGCCTGCTCCGTGCTGTCGAGCAGGTTGAACACGTCGGTGGTATCCTCGAAAGCGTCGCGCTGAATGGTGCTGGCAATGTTGATCAGCTCCCGCTTGATGGCGTTTTCGGTGATGATGCGGGAGTGGTACTCGATGTTGGCGGCCGAATTGACCTTGAACGTGAGGTTGGCTACATAGTGTGCGCCGCCGGCGGCCTCCAGCTCGCCCATCTCGCGCAGCTCGTGCGTGACGGTCAGAATATCAATCGGCTCCGACTTGTCGAACAGGTTCAGGATGGCCTTGAAGATGCGCTGGTGCCCGTCTTTGTAGAAGCTCTGGGGCTTCAGTATATCAATAACGGTGGTCAGGGCGTCCTTTTCGAGCATGAGGGCGCCCAGAACGGCGGCCTCCAACTCTAGCGCCTGCGGAGGAAGTTTGCCGGCGGGGCCACCCATTGGAAGAGCCGGCGTAGGGCGGCTGTTCCAGGCGGCTTTGGCTCGCGAGGCCGATAGTTTCAGGCGGTCATCCATCCGGTCGTTCATCAGCAGGTAGGCACTACAAGGTAAGCAGGTTCGGGCGGTTTGCGGTCGGTATCAGCCGGGTTTCTTCCGCCTGCCGCCCCGGGTTTTTGCAAAGGGGGTACAAAGCTAACGGCTGAGGTCTACAATCCGGGAGCCGGACGAAAGGTTTCTTTTTTGCCGGCCGCGCGGCCAGCCCGAAGGGTAACAGACTGGCAGGGAGCCACTGGCCGGCTGTTTTATTTCGCGCCGCCAACTTCTGCCCGCCCGCACCGGCCAGCCCCGGCCACCTCTCACCCAATCAGCTTACCTTTGCCAACCCCTTATCTACTATCCTGAATGGCTGCCACGCCCTCCTCTCTCCAACACCTGCACCTGATTGCCGTCGGGGGCAGCATTATGCACAACCTGGCCCTGGCCCTGCACAAGCGCGGCGCCCAGGTGACGGGCTCCGACGACGAAATCTTTGAGCCGGCCAAAAGCCGCCTGGCCGCCGCCGGCCTGCTGCCCGCCGAAGAAGGCTGGTTTCCGGAAAAGATAACCGCCGACCTCGACGCCGTGATTGTGGGCATGCACGCCCGCCCCGACAACCCCGAGCTGCTGCGCGCCCAGGAGCTGGGTCTGCGGGTGTATTCGTTTCCGGAGTTTATTTATGAAGCGTCCCGCGACAAGCAGCGGGTGGTGATTGGCGGCTCGCACGGCAAAACCAGCATCACGTCGCTGATTCTCCACGTGCTGCGCTACCACGGCCGCAAGTTCGACTACGCGGTGGGTGCCCAGCTGGAAGGCTTCGATCTGATGGTGCAGCTGACCGAGGACGCGCCCATCATCATTATTGAGGGCGACGAGTACCTTTCCTCTCCCGTCGACCGGCGGCCGAAATTCCACCTCTACCAGCACCACATCGGGGTGATTTCCGGCATCAGCTGGGACCACATCAACGTGTTTCCGACCGAGGAAATCTACCGGGAGCAGTTCAAGATCTTCGCCGACATAACGCCCAAGGCCGGCACGCTCATCTACGACCGGGACGACGAGCAGGTGCAGCTGGTGACGGTACCGAGCAACCCCGACGTGCAGTACATCGGCTACGGCCCGCACGAACACGTGATTCGCAACGGCAAGACCTTCCTGCTCAACAAGAAAGATGAGGAAGTACCGGTGCAGGTATTCGGGGAGCACAATCTGCGCAACATCTCAGCCGCCAAGGAAGTCTGCAAGCAGCTGGGCATCAAGGGCAAGGATTTCTACGAGGCCCTCGGCACCTTCAAGGGAGCCGCCCGCCGCCTGGAGCTGGTGAAAGAAGGCTCCGATTCGGTGGTGTATAAGGATTTCGCGCACGCGCCCAGCAAGCTGAAAGCCACCGCCACGGCCTTCAAGAAGCAGTACCCGCAGCGGCGGCTGGTGGCCTGCCTGGAGCTGCACACGTTCAGCTCGCTCAATCCGGCCTTCCTGCCGCAGTACGCCCACACCTTCGATGCGCCCGACACGGCCGTGGTGTATTTCAACCCGCACGTACTGGAGCACAAGCGCCTGCCGGCGCTGCCGCCGGAGGCGGTGCAGGCCGCCTTTCAGCGCCCCGATCTGCGCGTGTTCACCGACAGCCGGGAGCTGGCAGCTTTCCTGCACGCGCAGAACTGGCAGAACGCCAACCTGCTGATGATGTCGTCGGGAACGTTTGACGGGCTGGACCTGAACCAGCTGGCGGCTGAAGTAACCAAGTAACTCCCGGGCCTGCCGTGGCATAACACTGCCGCGGCTTCTATGCTATGAAACACACGATTTTACTTCTGCACGGCGCACTGGCGTCGGAGGCGCAGCTGAAGTGGCTGAAACGGGAGCTGCCGCCTTTTTATGCCGTGCACTCCTTCTCGTTTAGCGGGCACGGCGGCCGGCCGTTGGTAGCGGCCGAGCAGACGATGAAGCACTTCGCGCAGGAAGTGCAGCAGTTTATCCGGAGCCGGCAGCTGCCGCCGGTGCACGTATTCGGCTACAGCATGGGCGGCTACGCAGCGCTGGCGGCGGCCGTGTCCGCGCCGGAGCTGTTCGGCAGCATCACCACGCTGGGCACCAAGTTCGACTGGTCGCCGGCCACGGCGGCGCTGGAAACCCGGTTCCTGGATGCGGAGAAGATGCGCGAGAAAGTGCCGCAGTTTGTGGAGCACCTGGAGCAGCTGCATGCGCCTACCCCGCTGCCCGAGCTGCTGGCCGCTACCGCCAGCCTCATGCGCGGCCTCGGCGACGTGCCGCTGCTCACCCCGCAGAACCTGGCCACGCTGGAAGTGCCGGTGCAGGTGCTGGTGGGCGAGCTGGACAAAACGGCCGGCGTAGATGCTTCCCGCCACTTCGCCGATTTCATGCCCCGCGCTACCTTCGAAATCATCATGAACACCCCGCACCCGTTGGAAAAAGTCAACCCCGACTTGCTGGTGACGCGCATTGCTCGGTTTGTGGAGCAGGTGCAGGAAAACAGGGTATAACTCCTAGCGCGCTACGATTTGGCACGCAAAAGGCCCGCCGATTGGCGGGCCTTTTTTATTATGTTATGGTGGACTACTTCTCCTCCGGCTTGCGGGGCGGCACAGCTGGGCGCGGGCGGCGCCGGTCTGTAGTGACGAGCAGGGCCAGGGCCGTGAGCGAGAGACGCAGAATCCAGGTGCGGCTGAGCATGGCTAGCGGGGTGTAAACAGGGTGTTGTTGTCTTCTACGCGCAGGTCGCAGCTGCTGCCGCCGGTATTTTCCTCGCAGGAAGTCCCCACGATGTCGTTGTCTTCGAAATTGAAGAAGCAGAACGTGCAGCCTACCCCCGTGATGATGTAGCGTGAGGCGCTGGAGCTCAGGTACAATTCGCTGCCCGACACGGTGAGCGGCAGCGCCATACCGCGGAACATGCCGTTGCGCAGCCCCAGCCCTACCACGTAGAACATGGCCTTGTCCTTGGCCTTGCCCTGCACCTTGCGCACCATCGTTTTGTCGATGGTGGTGCCGTCGCCGAACTGCCGGTTGAAGGCCAGGGCCAGCTGTTCGCGGGGCAGCACGTACTTAATCAGCCCTCTGTCGCCGACGGAAGCAATGAGTTTGCTGGCGGGCTCCCGCTTGCGCCGGGCAGCCTCATCCAGCTCACCGTTGGGCGAGTTCATCTCCGGAAAGCCCTTTTTAGTGGTTTCGCAGGCGGGCAGGGTGGCCGTAAGCAGCAGGGCGGCCAGCAGCAGGCGCTGAAAAGGCCGAATGGATAGCATCATGCGGGAAATATAGGAACAAGGCGCCGGTTAGCGGGCCGTATAGTATTTGCGGGCTTCCGGCAGCTCCCGCTGAATATCGGCGATGCGCGTGCCGCTGGAAGGGTGAGTGGAGAGGAACTCCGGCGGCGCGGCCTGCCCCTCGCGCGCGTCCATGCGCTGCCAGAAAGCAATGGCGTTGTCGGGGTTGTAGCCGGCCATAGCCATGAAAATCAGCCCCAGGTGGTCGGCTTCCGACTCCTGGCTGCGGCCGTATTTGAGCAGCCCCAGCTGTGAACCTGCGCCTACTACCTGCAGAAACACGCTTTGCGTGGCCGTGGGGTTTTGTCCGGCCGAGGCCGAAAGCACGCCGCCCAGGCCCTGTGCCGCCATCTGCTGGCTCATGCGCTCCGAGCTGTGCTTGGCTACGGCGTGCGCAATTTCGTGGCCCATTACCACGGCCAGGCCTTCTTCGTCCTGCGTGATGGGCAGAATGCCGCTGTACACGGCCACTTTGCCGCCGGGCATACACCAGGCGTTTTCCTGCTTGTCGTCAATCAGGTTGAACTCCCAGGCATAGCCTTCGAGCTGCGCCTGCGCGTTTTGCTGGCGGAAGTAGGTTTCCACGGCCTGCTGAATGCGCTGGCCCACGCGCTTCACCATTGCCGCCTGCGCGCCGCTGCTCACCACCCGGCTGGAAGCCAGCACTTTCTGGTATTCGGTGGCGGCCATCGTGTTCATTTCCGCGTCGGAGACGAGGCTGAGCTGGCGGCGGCCCGTAATCGGAACCGTGGAGCAGGCGGCGGCCACGAACAGGCAGCTGGCCAGAGCAAATTTTCTGATCATCGGGAACGGGAGTTTGGGGAAAATGGAAGCTGCCGCGCCGGAAAGGCGTCGGGGCAGAAGGCTCTTCTATACGTCGGAGGGCAGGCAAAATGTTTGCTCAACCCTGCGTGCTGCGCTGCGTACCCGTTTTTTTCCGCCGTTGCAGGTTGGCCGGCGCGAATTACGCCTATTTTTGAGTGCGCGGCGGGCTGACTTCCCAACTAAGGCTCCCAACCGTTCAGCCTGCCCGCCGCCCCAGACTCCACGCCCCTCACGCCGCTCCATGAAAATCCTGTGCATTGGCCGCAACTACGCCGAACATATTGCTGAACTCCAGAACGAAACGCCCGACGCGCCCGTCATTTTTGCCAAGCCCGACACGGCCCTGCTGCAGCGCAACCAGCCGTTCTTCATCCCCGATTTCTCGCAGGACATTCACCACGAAATAGAGCTGGTGCTGCGCATCTGCCGCAACGGCAAAAACATCGAGGAGAAGTTTGCGCCTACTTATTTCGACGCCATCGGGCTGGGCATCGACTTCACGGCCCGCGACCTGCAAAGCAAGCTCAAAAGTAAGGGCCTGCCCTGGGAGCTGGCCAAAGGCTTCGACGGCTCAGCCCCGTTGTCGCAGGATTTCCTGCCCGTTGCGGACTTCCCGGACCTGAAAAACATCAACTTTCGGCTGGAAGTGAACGGCGAGGTGCGCCAGCAGGGCAACTCCGGCCTGATGCTGCACGACTTCAGCAACATCATCAGCTACATTTCGCGGTTCATCACCCTTAAAATGGGCGACCTTATCTTCACGGGTACGCCCAGCGGCGTGGGCCCGGTGAAGCTCGGCGACCAGCTGACCGGCTACATCGAAGACCTGCAACTGCTGAATCTGGCCGTTAAATAGCCTTTTCGGCGGCCTCCAGCCGTCTTTTTTGCGGCTTGATGTACGCTGCCCGGAGTTTGGTCGTTGCTGTTGCCACTGGCACGCGGGCCTGGCCGCGCCATTACTGCAGGGCGTTTGCCGGCGCTGCCACCTTTTTTCCGGCCGGTGCACCCACCCAGCCGGACTTTCCTTGACTTCATTCTGAATGCCCGATATTTTTTCTCTGCAGCCCCGCCGGCTTCTGAGCCTGGCGCTGCTGCCAATGCTTATCACTCTGGGGGCGCTGCCGGCTTCGTGCGGCGGCCAGGAGCCCGACACCGTTGCGCAAAAACCCGCTGCTACTCTGCCGGCGGCAGGTGCGCGGCCCGAAGTTCCCAACGGCTACTTCCTGTTTCCCATCAAGCCGGGCCAGCAGAACTACCTGGCCGGCAGCATGGGCGAGCTGCGCCCCAACCACTTCCACGGCGGCCTCGACATCAAGACCGACGGCCGCGTGGATTTGCCGGTGCACGCCGCCGCCGACGGCTACATTTCCCGCCTCAAGCAAAGCTCGTTTGGCTACGGCAACGTGCTCTATATCACGCACCCGAATGGCATGACCACGGTGTACGGCCACCTCAACCACTTTAAGGGGGCCGCCGCTGAGGAGCTGCTGCGCCAGCAATACGCCAAGCAGACCTACGAACTGGAGCTGTTCTTTGACAAGGACAAATTTCCGGTAAAGCGCGGCGAGGTGGTGGCGCTTTCGGGCAACACGGGCGGCTCGGCGGGCCCGCACCTGCACTGGGAAGTGCGCGACGCCCAGGACAACCAGCTGAACCCTCTGCAGTTCGGGGGCTTCCCCGAAATCCAGGACCACGTGCCGCCGCAGCTGCAGGCGTTTGCCGTGGAGGCGCTGGGCATTGAGGCCCGTGTGCAGGGTCGTTTCGGCAAATCGGTGTTTGTGCCCACGGCTCCGGCCCTGCCGGGTGGCGGCGGGCATGTGTGGGCCGATACCATTCCGGCTTTCGGGCAGGTGGGGCTGCTGGTGCAGGCCTTCGACCGGTTTGATGGGGTCTGGAACAAAAACGGGCTGCAGCGGGTGGAAGTGCGCGTCAACGGCCAGCCGCTCTATAAGCACGTAGTGGATGATATTCCGTTTCCGGAAGGCTCCCGCCAGATCAACCGGCACGTAGACTACGAGTGGCGCCACACGCAGGGCCGGCAGTTCGAGAAGCTGTTCGTGGACGACGGCAACGACCTTAGCATGTACAGCACCGGCCCGGGCAAAGGCCGACTGCGGGTGGAGGCCGGCAAAACCTACGCCGTGGAAATCATTCTGGCTGACTCTTACGGCAACCAGACGCCGCTGCGCTTTGTGCTGCGCGGGCAGGACCCCAGCTATTACAAAACCCGCTCGGCGCAGGTGAAAAAGCCGGCTCTGCGCTACGACATCAGCCGCAACCTGCTGGTAGCCGTAGCCACCGACCCCGACACGGCCGCTACAGGTGGGCCGCTTACGCTCTTCAAAGGCAACCGCCGCCTCACCCTGAAGCCCAGCTACACGGTGCAGAGCGAAAACACCTACCTCTACGACCTGCGCGCCGGCCTGCCCGACTCGCTGCAGTTTGGCGGCGTCACGAAGCGCTTCGACCGGCAGGCCATCATTCCATCGGGCCAGGATTTCGCCTTCAGCACCCACAACCTGCAGCTCAGCTTCTCGCCCAAAACGCTGTTCGACACGCTGTACGTGCAGACCAGCTACAAAGCCGGCACCTGGACCGTGCACCTGCCCCGCACCCCGCTCTATGAGACTCTGCGCGTCAGCCTGCGCCCCGATGCGCCCGTGGCGGACCCGCGCCGCACGGCCATCTACGGCGTAACGGCTAAGGGCGGCAAGGCTTACGTGGGAGGCAAGTGGGACGCCGCCGGCACTACCATTTCGGCCAACATCAAAACGTTCGGGCAGTTCCGCATCCTCAC
The DNA here is from genome assembly GCF_900142395.1 of Hymenobacter psychrotolerans DSM 18569. Taxonomy (GTDB): domain Bacteria; phylum Bacteroidota; class Bacteroidia; order Cytophagales; family Hymenobacteraceae; genus Hymenobacter; species Hymenobacter psychrotolerans. The sequence goes on from NZ_FRAS01000031.1 coordinate 28,158, forward strand.
CGACACCATTCCGCCTTCGGGGCGGCTGCTCAGCAAAGGCCCGGGTGGCGTGGTGTTCAAAGTCGGCGACGACCTTTCGGGGCTGGCTTCCTACAAGCTGGAAGTGAACGGACAGTTTCATCTGCTGCGCTTCGAGCACAAGAACGCCACGCTGTTTTCAGAGCGCACCGACAAGCTAGGGCCACCGTTGCGCGGCCCCGCCACGCTGCGCCTCACCGACCAGGCCGGCAACGAGAAAGTCATCAACGTGACACTCTAAGCCTGGCCGGCGCGCCAGATCAAAACAAACCGTCATTCCGAGCGGAGCCGAAGAATCTCGCGTGCTGATGTTGCCATGGTAGTTACCACACTAGCGAGATTCCTCGGCTCCGCTCGGAATGGAGTTCCAACAAAAAAGGCCTGCTTCCTGAAGAAGCGGGCCTTTTCTCTTACCCTTAATCAACCGTTTGCAGCCGCACATATTCCTGCGCGGCCTTGTCTTCGGAGTTGACGTAGGGCTGAATGATGATGCGGGTGCCGCGCTGGTAGGTGAAGAAGCGGTACACCCAGTTGGCCATCACAATCAGCTTGTTGCGGAAGCCCACCAGGTAGTAGATGTGCACAAACAGCCATGCCACCCAGGCTATAAATCCGCTCAGGCTCTTCTTGCCGGGCAAATCGGCGACGGCGCGGGCACGGCCCACAATGGCCAACGAGCCTTTATCGAAGTAGCTGAAAGGCTTCCATTCGTCGCCGCGCAGCTTGCGCACCAGGTTTTTGGCCAGGTGGACGCCCTGCTGAATGGCGGGCTGCGCCACTTGCGGATGGCCTTTTGGCCATTTCTCACTCTTCATCACGGCCACGTCGCCGATGGCAAAGACGTCGGTGAAGCCCTGCACCTGGTTGAACGTGTTGACCAAGTAGCGGCCCCGCTCTACGGTTTCGGCGGGCAGGCCTTCGATGGTGGCGCCGGCAACTCCGGCAGCCCACACCAGCGTCTGGCTCCTGATTTCCTCGCCGTCCTTGAATTTCACGGTCTGCCCGTCGTAGGACTCCACGAACTTGTTGAGCTTGATGATAACGCCCAGCTTCTCCAGGTAGCCGTGCGTGTGCCGGCTCGATTCCGGCGACATGGGCGGCAGCACGCGGTCCAGCCCATCCACGAGGTAGATGTTCATTTCCCGGAAATCCATGCCCGGATAGTCGCGCGGCAGTACGTGCTGGCGCATTTCGGCCAGCGAACCGGCCAGTTCCACGCCCGTCGGACCGGCCCCGGCAATAACGATGTTGAGCAGGCTGCGGCGCGCCTCGGGGTTTTTGGTCAGGTTGGCCTGCTCGAAGCTTTGCAGCAGCTGGCTGCGCAGGTTGATGGCGTCGCTGAGGTGCTTGAGGCCGAAGGCGTTCTGCTTGATCTGCTCGTTGCCGAAGTAGTTGGACTTGGTGCCGGTGGCAATAACGAGGTAATCGTAGGGCACGTCGCCGATGACGGTGCTGACCGTTTTGGCGGCCGGATTGATGCTGTTGACCCGCGTGAAGCGGAAGTGGAAGTCCTTATGGTCGTCGAAGAGCTTGCGGATGGGCTCGGCAATGGACTCGGGCTCCAGGCCAGCCGTGGCCACCTGGTAGAGCAACGGCCAGAAGCCGTGGTAGTTCTGCTTGCTGAGCATCACCACCTGAAACTGTTCGTCGGGCAGGTTCTTGGTCAGATTGACCGCGCCAAAGCCCCCACCGATGATAACGACGCGCGGCTTGGTCGTATCCGGGATATTGAGCGTGAGTTGTTCGAGCTGCAGCATGAGGCGGAGAGAAATAGTATCTACCGCCTCTATACGGACGAATCCGGCAAACCGGCCAAGTCTGAAACGGGGTTGCCGTTTCACTGTTTAGCTTGTTCCGGCGCTGCTGCGTAGAAGGAAATTCGTCTACCTCTACTCCTATGCCTAACCTGCTCAAACGCCGCCGGCCGGCCCTGCTCACGTTGCTGGGGGCCGCCGTGGCTACCGGTGCTGCCGCCTACGCCTACAGCCGCCGGCAGCACGCCCCGCTGGAAACCGTGCCCCACGTAGACCTGCACAAATACATGGGCCTCTGGTATGAGGTGGCCCGGCTGCCCATCCGCTACGAAAAGGGCTGCCAGCACGTCACGGCCCAGTACAAGCTACGGCCCGATGGCAAGGTGAGCGTGCGCAATACCTGCCACAAGGATGGCCTCAACGGGCCGGCGGAGGTGGCCAACGGCACCGCCCGCGTGGTAGACACCGCCACCAACGCCAAGCTGAAAGTGAGCTTCTTCTGGCCCTTCGAAGGCGACTACTGGGTGCTGGACCTCGACCATTCCGACTACCGATATGCCCTGGTGGGCACGCCCAGCCGCGAAAACCTGTGGCTGCTGAGCCGCACGCCCCACATGGAGCGCAACCTGCGCGACATGCTCGTGGGCAAGGCCCGCGACCTGGGCTTCGCGGTAGATAAGCTGATTTATACGCCGCAGCCCATCGGCGGCAAGCCGTAGGCGCTGCGCGCAGGATGTTGGCGGGGCGTTGCGCCGTGCGCACTTCCGGGCTACATTTGCCACAAACCCCTGATTATGCCCATTCCTCAAGTTGGCGAGCAGGCCCCGGCCTTCGAAGCCCCCGACCAGCACGGCACCACCCACCGCCTGCAGGACTACGCCGGCCGCAAAGTGGCCCTCTACTTCTACCCCAAAGACGACACCAGCGGCTGCACGGCCCAGGCCTGCGACCTACGCGACAATTACCAGAGCCTGCTCGGGGCCGGTATTCAGGTGCTGGGCGTGAGCATCGACAGCGAGAAGTCGCACAAGAAGTTCGCCGAGAAGTACGACCTGCCCTTCCCGCTGCTCGTGGACGAAGACAAGAAGCTGGTTGAGGCCTATGGCGTGTGGCAAGAGAAATCCATGTACGGCCGCAAATACATGGGCACCATGCGCTACACCTTCCTGATTGACGAAACCGGCAAAATTGAGAAGGTGATAACGAAAGTCGACACCAAGAACCACGCCGCCCAGCTGCTGTAGCAGGGCCAGAAAAAAGCCCCGCCAAAACGGCGGGGCTTTTTTCTGGCACGCCCCGCCCAAGTTTCTACCTTTGCTTTACTGTCACCTTTCCTTTCCGAACCTTATGTCGCAGGCCACGCCTCTCGCTCCTACCTCCGAAACGCATGCTCCGTCCGCTACCAAATCGGTAGCCGAGCTGAAACAGATTGCCGCGCAGGTGCGCCGCGACATCGTGCGCATGGTGCACGCCGTAAATTCGGGCCACCCCGGTGGCTCGCTGGGCTGCACCGATTTGCTGGTGGCGCTGTATTTCAAGGTGATGAAGCACACGCCCCAGCCGTTTGATATGGACGGCACCGGGCAGGATCTGTTTTTTCTGTCCAACGGCCACATTTCGCCGGTTTTCTACTCGGTGCTGGCCCGCTCGGGCTATTTCCCGGTGAGCGAGCTGGCCACGTTCCGCAAGCTGAACTCGCGCCTGCAGGGCCACCCCGCCACCCACGAGCACCTGCCCGGCGTGCGGGTAGCGTCCGGCTCGCTGGGCCAGGGCCTGAGCGTGGCCACCGGCGCCGCCCAGGCCAAAAAGCTGAACGGTGACGACCGCACGGTGTACGTGCTGATGGGCGACGGTGAGCTGCAGGAGGGCCAGATCTGGGAAGCCGCCCTGTACGCTCCGCACCACAAAGTCAACAACCTGATTGCCTTCGTGGACCGCAACGGCCAGCAGATTGACGGCCCTACAGAGAAAATCGGCGGCCTCGGCGACCTGCGTGCCAAGTTTGAAGCCTTCAACTGGCAGGTGCTGGAAACTGACGGCAACGACCTGGAGAAACTGCTGGCGACCATCGAGGAAGCGCAGGGCCTGCTCAGCAACGGCCGCCCCGTAATGGTGCTCATGGATACGCAGATGGGCTACGGCGTTGATTTCATGATGGGCTCGCACAAGTGGCACGGCGTGGCCCCGAACGACGAGCAGCTGGAAAAAGCCCTGCAGCAGCTCATCGTCGATACGGCTTCCGACTACTAGGCTTGTCAGGTGGCGTAAAACGGGCTGCTTGGCGCAGCTTCTTTGGTATGGCGAAGCGCATATCCTGGGCAAGGTGTTGGGTGTTGCTGGCTACGTTGTGGCTGGTGGCTCCGACGCATGCTCAGAACGTGCCGCCGGCCAAGCCCCGCGTCACGCGCATTCTGTTTCTGCTGGATGCCTCGGGCTCGATGCTGGCACCCTGGGAAGGCCGGCCGCGCATGGAAGTAGCGAAGAGCCTGCTGGCCAAGATGGTGGACTCGCTCAACGCCTACCCCAACCTGGAGCTGGGGCTGCGCGCTTACGGGCACATGCACGGCCGCGAGGAAAACAACTGCGAAGACTCGAAGCTGGAAGTGCCGTTTGCGCCTAAAAACGCCGGCGCTATCAAGGCCCGCCTCAAGTCCATCGAGCCGAAGGGCAACACGCCCATCACCTACTCGCTGCTGCAGTCGGCCGGCGACTTCCCGACCGACAAAACAGCCCGCAATGTTCTGATTCTGATAACCGACGGGCTGGAGTCGTGCAAGGGTGACCCGTGCGCTACCTCGGTGGCATTGCAGCGCAAGCACGTGTTTCTCAAGCCGTTTGTAATTGGCATCGGGGCGGAGCGGGAGTTTGGCAAGCAGCTCGAATGCCTGGGCCAGTACTACAACGCCGCCGACGTCAAGACCTTCAGCACCATTCTCAATGATGTGGTGGCCCAGACGCTGGCCAAAACCACCGTGGCCATCAACCTGACGGACGCGGGCGGCAAGCCGGTGGAGTCGAACGTGAACATGACGTTCCTCAACAACATCACCGGCCAGCCCGAATACAACTACGTGCACTACCGCGACGCCCAGGGCAAGCCCGACGCCCTCGACATCGACGCGCTGCAGAGCTACGACCTGGTGATAAATACGGTGCCGCCTGTGCGCCAGGACAACCTGCCCATCAAGCCTGGCAAAGCCAACGTGCTGACCTACAAAACGCCCCAGGGCACGCTCTGGCTGCAAAGCCCCAACATGATGGCCAACCCCTACGGCAAGGTGCAGGCCGTGGTGCGGGCCCGGGGCAGCGCGGCCACCGTAGTGGCGCTGCCCTTCGGGGCGCGGCAGAAGCTGCTGGCCGGCGACTACGAAGTGGAGGTCCTGACGCTGCCCCGCCAGACGCACCGCCTCACGGTGAAGCAGGGCCAGGAAGCCACCATCACGTATCAGGCGCCCGGCACGCTTAACATCATCTCCGACCTGAAAGGCTACGGCAGCATCTACACCCTCAACGACGACGAAACCCAGACGTGGGTGTGCAACCTGCCCGATGGCGGCAGCAGCAAAGTGAACATTCCCATGCAGCCCGGCGCCTACCGGCTCATTTTCCGCACCACCAACGCCACCGGCAGCAAGTTCACCGACGTGCGCAACTTCACCATCCGCTCGGGCCAGACCAGCTCGGTTAGCATTTTCGGGAAATGAGGCAGCACACCGAAACAGAGGTGGCACCAGTTGCCTGGGCGGCCCGGCAGCTGGCCGAAAGCGGCTACGCAACTTTGCCCGGCATCTTCTCTACGGAGGAAGTAGCGCAGCTGCTGCAGACCATCGAATCGGCAGAAACCAGCTCCGCCAACTTCCGACGCAGCCAGAACGTGTTTGCCATCCGCAACCTGCTGGGTGAAATTCCACAGTTGCGGGAGCAACTCCTGACGCCTGGGCTGCGGAAGGTGCTGGCCGCGCTGTTTCCGGGAGCTACTCCCCACCTGACCAAGGCCATTTACTTCGACAAGCCGGCCGGCTCCAACTGGCTGGTGGCCTGGCATCAGGATGTGATGATAGCCGTGAACAAGCGCCGGGAAATAGCTAAATACGGCCCCTGGAGCACCAAAGGTGGCGAAACCACGGTGCTGCCTCCGCGCGAAATCCTGGAAGGCATCATCACGCTGCGACTTCACCTTGATGATTGTGATGCTACTAATGGGGCGTTGCGCGTGGTGCCCGGCTCGCATCGGCACGGCGTAATCTCCAATGAGCAGCACCCCGATTTCACGCCTCATGCCCTGACGTGTGCGGTACCGGCCGGCGGCCTCATGCTGATGCAGCCGCTCACCCTGCATGCTTCCAACCGAAGCACCAGCCGGCAGCCGCGCCGCGTGATACATCTGGAATTCAGCGCTGCTGAGCTGCCCGCAGGTTTGGAATGGCGGGAGCGGTTAGACCTCCCGATGTACCAATCAAACTATCTGTCATCCTGAGCTTGCGAAGGATGACAGAATAAAAAGCACAACAACGATACACTTCCAACCCTTCATAGCATGAAAGACTTTCCCTACACCGAATCGAAGGACACGCGCAGCGGCTTTGGGGCCGGCCTGCAGGAACTGGGCCGCACCAATCCTAATGTAGTGGCTCTGTGCGCCGACCTGATTGGCTCGCTCAAAATGGACGCCTTCATCAAGGACAACCCCGAGCGGTTTTTCCAGGTAGGCATTGCCGAAGCCAACATGATGGGCCTGGCCGCCGGCCTTACCATTGGGGGCAAGATTCCCTTCACGGGCACCTTCGCCAACTTCAGCACCGGCCGCGTGTACGACCAGATCCGGCAGAGTATTGCGTATTCCAACAAGAACGTGAAGATCTGCGCTTCGCACGCCGGCCTTACGCTGGGCGAAGACGGTGCCACGCACCAGATTCTGGAAGATGTGGGCATGATGAAAATGCTGCCCCACATGACCGTCATCAACCCCTGCGACTACAACCAGACCAAGGCGGCTACCATTGCCATTGCCGACCACGAAGGCCCGGTGTACCTGCGCTTTGGCCGCCCGGTGGTGCCCAACTTCACCCCCGCCGACCAGGAGTTCAAGATTGGGGAAGGCATTGTGCTGAACGAAGGCGCCGACGTGAGCATCTTCGCCACCGGCCACCTGGTATGGAAAGCCATCCTGGCGGGCAAGCTGCTGGCCGAGAAAGGCATCAATGCCGAAATCATCAACATCCACACCATCAAGCCGCTGGATGCACGCCTGATTCTGGAGTCGGCGCGCAAGACGCGCTGCGTGGTGACGGCCGAAGAGCACCAGATGAACGGTGGCCTCGGCGACTCCATCGCGCAGCTGCTGGCCCGCGAAGAGCCCCTGCCCCTGGAAATGGTGGCCGTGAACGACTCGTTCGGCGAGTCCGGCACGCCTGACCAGCTGATGGAAAAATACGGCCTCAACGAGGCCGCTATTGTGGCCGCCGTGGAGAAAGTAATGGCGCGCCGCAAGTAACGGTCTGCTGCTCATAGAAACGCCCCGGCTGCTGGCAGCAGCCGGGGCGTTTCTATGTATTGGGCTAGTGTCTAGCTAAGAGTGTCTAACAAAACCGTTTAACGGCTCTCCAGGTGATGAGTGCGCAGGCGAGCATGGTAAAGGCCAAGTGGATGTCGTCGCGTCGTTCGTAGCGCACGCGCACGCGGCGGAAGCGGTTGAGCCAGGCAAAGGTGCGCTCCACCACCCAGCGGTGCCGCCCCAGCCGCTGGCTGGAGTCAATGCCGCGGCGGGCGATGCGGCACTTGATGCCGCGCCTGCGCAGGGCCACACGGCACTTACGGTAGTCGTAGCCCTTGTCGGCGTGGAGCTTGCC
>NZ_FRAS01000009.1 GCF_900142395.1 Hymenobacter psychrotolerans DSM 18569
CCTGCGAAACGCCAAAACTGGCCGCCTGGTGTTCTTGCAGGGCATTGCTTTTCAGGTAGGTGAGCAGAAAAAACAGCTTCACATCGCTGCCCGCCAGCACCGCCGTCGGCCGTTCGCGGTGAGCCGGAAACTGCCGCCGCTTCCCCGCCAGCGTATGCCAGCGGTGGTGCCGCTCCCAGGCCGGCGCGAAGGCGGTGAGCAAGTCGTCAAACTCGGCCACGTGCAGGCTGGTCAGGGCCAGAAACTGCCGGGGCCGCTCGCGTAAGGCACGGTAATCCATGCCCAAATCTACGGCTGCTCCTCGCGGATTAACTTAGCCACCTTTTCCGAATTAGGTCTATTGACTACAAACAGAATTTCAATTACGTATTCACCCAACAGGTGCACTACAAACGGAGCAATAAAATATTCATCTATATCTACAAGTTGCTCTAAGCATTTTTGTCGTACGAACCCGTCGTGGTGACGCAAGAAGAGGCAGTTGAGGATTACCTGCTGACTTGAAGACAAGGTAGTTATTGCTTCCTCTGTTGGTAACTCTGAATACACCCGCCCAGGAATAGTTAGCTTCTGCCCCAGCAGAAGCACTTCTTGATTCAGACTTGGATGCAATTCGAAATTCCAATCCAGCAAAAAATCTGCTACTTCTTCCGCGTCCTGCTGCAAGTAGCCAGGAAAAGCAGCAACAACCCTTTGCCTGTTAATTTTTAATATATCTGTAGGCAATTCCATTTCTACCAATCTGTATAATGCAATACAAGAGCAGCTGTAACAAACTGCATTAGCAATTACTATTGCAGTTTGTTACAGCTGAAGCAAAATTTAATGTCACATCTTGATTTTTATTGCCGACTAATAAACGGCTGCACGTTGGGCATCTATTGCTTTCCCCCGCACTCGGCACAGAACCGCTGCTCGGGCTTCACGGTGGCGCCACAGTCGCCGCAGAACTTGTCTTTGGCCTGGGCGGTGGCGTTGGGCGTGCCGCAGCTGGGGCAGAACTTCTGGCCGTTCGCCAGCTTGGCCTGGCAGCTCTGGCACTGCACCAGGCCGCCGGTGTTGAGGAAATCCAGGCCCTTGGTATAGTCCTGCTCGCGCGTTTTGGTGCGGATTTGCTCGCTGGCCGCCTGGCGCTGCTGGGCAGCCAGCTCTTCGTGCTCATCGGGGGCGCAGCTTTCGCAGAGGCTGGCCTGGTGGTTCCAGCACACATCGGGGCACACCCAATGGCCGCAGCGGGTGCACTGTTTAAAGTGGGCCTTGCCTTCCTGCACGGCCTTTTCCAGCGCCGCATCGTGGGCTTTGCCGCCGATGGCGCGCTGCACGTGGTAGGCGGCGCTGCCGGCGCTGGAGAAGCTGCCGCCAAACAGGCTGCCCGCCGCCCGCATCAATTCCCCGGCAATGCCGATGGCGTTGGGGTGAAAGCGCGACATGTGGCCGTTGCGGCATTTGTCGCAGTAGAATTTAAACTGAAATCCTTTGTCGGTCGACAAATCGTCGTGGTTGGCAACGAACTGAATCATGCTGCTCATGGCGGAAAAGAGAGGAGTGGAGGCCTAAAAATAGCGTTTCTCTATTTCTGATTTGCTATCCTGAACCCGACGGCATCGGGCACCAGCGCTTATACTTGCACATATCTTGAGGAACCCGGCTTCCTCCTTCCGCATGCGCTTTCCGTATTTCCTTCTTCTCCTCTACCTGTTGTTTGCCCGCCCTGCCCACGCCCAGCGCCCCGATACCACCATCATCCGTTACGCTGGGCAGCTGACGGGCCAGTACACCTCGGGCGGCGTAAACCGCACCCTGCTCACGACTACCCACAACGTCACGTTTCTGCGGGGCAAGCACTTCGGGGCGCCGGTGAATGGCAGCTTCTCGTACGGCAAGCAGGAAAAGCTGCTCAAGGAGCGGGAGTTTCTGTTCAATGCCACGCCCTACTACTGGAAAGGCCATTTCCGGGCCTACGGCATCGGGGGCTACGAGCGGAGCAACCTGCGCGGCATCACGGGGCGGGTGCAGCTGGGCCTGGGGCCGGGCTGGGCCTTCTACTCCGACTCGCTGGGGCGCGAAGTGTCGTTGAGCAACCTGTTTATCCGGGAGGCCACTTACTTTCAGGACGGCTCGGACCGCACCGTGTCGCGCAGCTCGTTGCGGCTGAAGCTGGTGTATTCGTACGGGGTGTTTTCGCTGAATTCGACCACCTTCTATCTGCCTAACCTGAGTGGCTTCGCCGATTACCGCGTCAACCAGCTCAGCACGCTGGCGTTGCGCTTCACGCCGCGCTTCACCATCACGGCCAACTACACCTACACGTTTGAGAGCCGCGTGCTGGAAGGCAAGCCCAACGACAACACCAACCTGACGGTGGGCGTGGCCTTCAGCACGAAGTAGCGCGGCTTATTTCCACCACTGCGCCCGCTCCTTCTGCCGGGCTGCGGCATCATTTTCCACCCAGGCCTGCCCGTACGACTGCCAGCCGTTGGCCACGTAGTTGTCGGACGGACTGAACTCGCCCGCGCCCTGGTCCAGGTCGCCGGCAGCCGGAATCCGATAGTCGCCCCAGTTGCAGGGCTTTGTGCGGCGGGTTTTGTAGGACTGCCAGGTGCCAACGGCCTGGTTGTTGGAGAAGGCACCGGCGTGCTTGCGCAGGTCGTCATAGTGCATCTTGCCGTGGCGGTCCAGATACCAGTTGGTACGCAGCACGCCCCTGAACACGCCCGCATTCCGTTGGCCGGCCGGCTCCTTCAGCTCATATTCGGCCAGCAGAATTCCCGCCTTCACGGCCGGCACGGGCGCCCCATCCAGGCCGGCGGGCAGCGCCGCCGCTTCCCGCACGTGCAGCAGCCGGAAGGTGCCCTCAAACGGCAGCGGCGTCTCGTTTACCTTCGATTTGCCGGCCACCAGGTAGCGCCCCGGCTGCTGCGGGTCGGGGCAAGCCGTGAGCAGCTTGATGCGCAGGCGCTGATACCCCTGGCCGATAAAGCCCAGCACGTTCTCGTTGGGGGTTTTCAACCAGAGCGGGGAGAAGTCGTATCGGTGGTAGCGGCTGAGCTGCTCGGCAGGCCGCAGGGCATTGTCGGCCAGCACCTGCTTCCGGTATTGCTCACTTTCCGGCGGAACAGTGCTTCCAACAACCAGCGCCGCCACAGCAGCTACCACTTTTACCTTCATAGCGAACATGCGGAGCTTTGGTAAAAACCTCTTTTCCGTCCTGCTGAGCTTGCCGAAGCAGGATAATTTCCAAACGCCTTCTACGATGACAGCTTAAATGTACTGGCCCGCCCGCATTTTTCTTTATGCGCATTAAACCTCCTGCCACCGGCCGCCTCTAACCGGCCACAGCCCGCCGCCTTCCGCCGTTTCTAACCCGTTTTTTCTGCTTGGAAGACCAGGACATCCTCCTCAAATTCGCTGACCCGGTTTCCCGCAACGTGGCCTTCAACCAGCTCGTGCGCAAGTACCAGCAGAAGGTGTACTGGCACGTGCGCAAGATGGTCATCGACCACGACGATGCCGACGACCTCACGCAGGACGTGTTTGTAAAGGTGTGGAAGCACCTCGGCAACTTCCGGCAGGATGCCTCGCTCTACACCTGGATTTACCGCATTGCCACCAACGAGTGCCTGAGCTTTCTGCAAAGCAAGCGGCGCAAGTTCTTTCTGCCCCTCCACGATGTGGCGGCCGAGCTGGCGGCCAAAGTGGAAGCCGACCCCGCCCTGGCCGGCGACGATATTGAGCGGCGCCTGCAACAAGCCATTCTGCGCCTGCCCGACAAGCAGCGGCTGGTGTTCAACCTGCGCTACTACGACGAAATGCCCTACGAGCAGATGGCCGAGGTTACGGGCACGAGTGTGGGCGCGCTAAAGGCCTCCTACCACCACGCGGCCAAAAAAATCGAGCAATACCTCAACAACGACGCCCCGGCCAATTAAACTTTCCGACTTCTGCCCCTTCTAATGGCTATGAAAACCCCGTTTCGTCTGGATGAGCACCCGCGCCGGCCGCAGCCCCTGGCCCCGCCCCCGGCCGGCTACTTCGACCAGCTGCCCATGCGCGTGATGCAGCGCGTACAGGGCGATATTGCTGAAGAGCGGCCTGCTTTTGCGTTTGGGTGGCTGGCCCGGCTGGCGGCCCCGGTGCGCACGGCGCTGGCGACTACCGTGGTGCTGGGCGGCTTCGCGGGGGCGTTTCTGCTGAGCCAGCCCACGCTCCGGCCGGCAACCGGTACCGACTTCACGCTGGCGGCCGTACCGCAAAGCGAGATGGTGCAGTATCTGCTGGCCAGTGAGCAGCGCGTAAGCCTTTCTGACCTGGCCGAGCTACCCGACGCCGGGCAGGCGCTGCCAGATTCCGACCTGTACGCCTCCCCCGACGAGCTGCAGGAAGCGCTGGACGCCCAGCCCACCGAAGAATTCTACCTGTAGCTGTCTTTTCTGCTTTTACCTATGAAATCCCTGCTTCGCAACCTACTGATGCTCTGCCTGCTGGCCAGTGTGCCTGCCGGCGCCCGGGCCCAGGCCGACAACGCCCGTCAGGGCCGCCTGAACCAGCTCGAAACCGCCAAAATTGCCTACATCACCGAAAAGCTGGCCCTTACCCCCGACCAGGCGCAGCGCTTCTGGCCCGTCTACAACGAATTCACGGCCAAGCGCCGCGACGTAAACCGCCGCATGCGCCAGCTCCGCACCGACGACCCCGAGGCTCAGTCGGACCAGCAGATCCGAGAGAGTCTTTCGCAGGCCCTGGCACTGCGCCAGCAGGAAGTGAGTCTGGAGAAAGAGTACTTCGAGAAGTTTCAGAAGGTGCTTACTATCCGGCAGGTCGGCAAGCTGTTCATGGCGGAGCGGCAATTCACCAAGGAAGTGCTCAAGCGCGTAACCGACCGGCGCGGCGGCCGCCCCGGCGTTGGACCTCGCACCAGCGGCAGCCCGGCTAACTGAGGAGTGCCCGTAACGGCAATCTGGCAGTGAAGCCTGGTATGCCCCCGTCCGCCCGCTTTTTCGTGGGCTGCCGGGTCGCCGACAGAACCGTTCGACCACCCAGCGGACCGGCACACGTAGCGCCCGTATAGAGGAAACAGGTACCAGCCCGCCGGGTACACTTCCCGCTACTCAGAAAAAGGCTGCCTCGGCAGCCTTTTTTGTACTCTGTAATCGGGTTCTTGGATTTTCAGAGTTGCCCAATGCCCTTGTCGGCCAGCAACGCGGCGCCCAGGCGCGGGTGCGGCGGCCGGTGAGCCGTACCTTTGGGGCTTCATTCTGTTGCTAGAGTAGTATGCTTACCCCCCGCCAGCTTTTCCTGCGCCACCAGGCCCAAACCTCCGACTTCCCGCTGCTGCTCGAAATTGAGCGGGCCGAAGGTGTATATATGTACGCGCCCGATGGCCGCCGCTACCTCGATTTGATTTCCGGTATCGGCGTGAGCAACGTCGGGCACCGCCACCCGCGCGTGGTGGAAGCCATCAAAAACCAGGTCGATAAGTACCTGCACCTCATGGTATATGGCGAGTTGGTGCAGGCCCCGCCGGCCCAATTGGCGCAGGCCCTGCACGAAACCCTGCCCGCCCACCTCGACAGCGTGTACTTCACCAACTCCGGCGCCGAAGCCGTGGAAGGGGCCCTGAAGCTGGCCAAGCGCCACACCGGCCGCACCGGCTTCGTGAGCTGCCTGAACGCCTACCACGGCTCCACGCAGGGCGCCCTCAGCATCACCGGCTCCGAAGGGTTCAAGAACAGCTACCGCCCTCTGCTCCCCGACGTCCGCCACATCCGCTACAACCATCTGGAAGACCTGGCCCTGATCAACGAGCACACCGCCGCCGTTGTCATCGAAACGGTGCAGGGCGAGGCCGGGGTACGCGTGCCCGAGCCGGGCTACCTGCCCGCCCTGCGCCAGCGCTGCACCGAGGTGGGCGCCCTGCTCATTCTCGACGAAATCCAGTGCGGCTTTGGGCGCACCGGCACCTTCTGGGCCTTCGAGCAGTTCGGCATAGCGCCCGATATCCTACTGTGTGCCAAGGGCATGGGCGGCGGCATGCCCATCGGGGCCTTCATTTCGTCGCAGGAAATCATGGCCGGCTTCAAGACCAACCCCATTCTGGGCCATTGCACCACGTTTGGCGGGCATCCGGTGTCGTGCGCGGCTTCGCTGGCTACGCTCCACACCATTCAGCAGGAAAACCTGCTGGCCGGTGTGGCCGAAAAAGCGGCGCGGTTCCGGCAGCAGCTGGTGCACCCCGCCATCCGGGACGTGCGCGGCTGCGGCCTGCTCATGGCCGTCGAGTTCGACTCGTTCGAGGTGCTCAAGCCCATCATCGACCACGCCCTGGCGCACGAAGGCATCCTCACCGACTGGTTCCTATTCTGCGACAATTCCCTGCGGCTGGCCCCACCCCTCATCATCACCGACGCCGAAATCGACGAAGCCTGCGCCGCTCTGCTGCGAGCCATCGACTCACTTCACTAGCAAGAGGTAGAAACTATAAACCGGCCCCCGCCTGACCTGGAAATAGGTATCGGGCGGGGGCCGGTTTGTGTAATGGAGCCTGTAGCTGCAAGTTACAGCAAGGCCTGGGTTTCGGTCTTGATGTCTTCGCGGTCCATACCATCCTTCACGCCCTGCGAGATTTTCTTGACCAGCAGGCTCACCACATCTTTGCGGAAGCCCAGCTTTTCGGCCATTACGGTGCAGAACGTCATTTCGCTGTCGTCCACGATGCCGTCGGCCAGCATCATATCCACCATATCAAAAATCTGGTCGAACCGCTCCGAATCGTTGTCGGGCACGACCACGCGGTGGTTGCTGCTGCCGGCCACGATAGTGCGGATTTCGTCGGCCCGAATACCGTTCTTCTTCCCTACTGCTACAATAAAGCTCATTTCCCGCTCGTCCAGGTGCCCATCGGCTTTGGCCAGGGCCGCCAGATTCTGGATATGCCCTTTAATTTTGCGGGTCTGCTCGTTTTCAAAAAAGCCAAACATAGGTGGGAGCTGAGTAGGGAGCGGAAGAGAACAGGTAAGTTATTCGGCGCGGGGCCGAATGGGGAAGTTACTCGTCCGGGCACTGGTTTCCAACACGCCTGCTTACGTAAGGGCTAAAAAAACAGCCGGCCCGGCCGGCCAAAATTTCGGGGCCCGGCAGAAATAGGACGGCTTTTCGCCATTGATTTGCCACCTTTGCCTGTTCCGGGCTCCGGGTGAGTACAGGAATGACTTTTGAGAAGTAGTATGATGAAACGCATAGCAGTTTTCACTAGCGGCGGCGACGCGCCCGGCATGAATGCCTGCGTCCGCGCGGTGGTGCGCACGGCCGTTTACCACGGCATTGAAGTATACGGAATCATGCGCGGCTACAGCGGCATGATCAAAGGCGAGTTTGTACGGCTTGATTCGGCTTCGGTGGCCAACACCATTCAGAAGGGCGGCACCATCCTGAAATCGGCCCGTAGTCAGAAATTCCAAACCCGGGAAGGCCGCCAGCAGGCCTTCGACCAACTGGTGAACAACGGCATTGAAGGCCTAGTCGCTATTGGTGGCAACGGCACGTTCACGGGCGCCTCGCTGTTTGAGGAAGAGTTTGGCATTCCGACCGTCGGCGCGCCCGGCACCATCGACAACGACCTGTACGGCACCGACTATACCATCGGCTACGATACGGCCGTGAACACGGCGCTGGAGGCCATCGACAAAATCCGGGATACGGCCGACTCGCACGACCGGTGCTTTTTTGTGGAGGTGATGGGCCGCGACTCCGGCTACATTGCCATGCCCTGCGCCATTGGCGGCGGCGCCGAAATTGTGATGATTCCGGAAACCCAGATGTCGACGGAAGCCGTGGTTGAGTCGCTGAAAAGCAGCTGGCGGCGCTCCAAAACCTCCTTTATTGTGGTAGTGGCTGAGGGCGAGGAAGAAGGCAACGCCCACACCGTGGCCCAGCGCGTGAAAGAAGCCATTCCGCAGCTCGATACCCGCGTGACCATTATCGGGCACATTCAGCGCGGCGGCGCCCCCTCGGCCGCCGACCGGCTGCTGGCTTCCCAGATTGGCATTGCGGCCGTGGAAGGCCTGCTCAACGGCATGCACAACGTCATGGCCGGCATCGTAGACCGCAAGCTGGTCTATACTCCCTTCAGCGACACTATCAACAAGAAAAAGCTTATCAACCAGAGCTTTATGCGCATGGTAGAAATCCTGAGCGTATAGTTTTTCAATGAGTGAGTGAATCTGACAGCCAGCCAGTTGGCGGTTGCAGATTCACTCACTTACTCATTCGCTCATTGAAACCCACCGGTACTCCGCGTCGCGGCGGAGCCAGGTGAGTTGGCGCTTGGCGTAGTGGCGGGTGTTGCGCTTGAGCAGGCGCTCCGCCTCGGGCCAGTCGTAGAGCCCATCGAGGTAGCCGAATATTTCCTGGTAGCCCACCGTTTGCAGCGCGTTGTGGTGGCGGTATGGCAGCAGGGCCTTCACTTCGGCCAGCAAGCCTGCTTCCAGCATCTGGTCTACCCGCTGGTTGATGCGCGTGTAGAGTTCTTCCCGCTCGCGGCTGAGGGCCAGTTTCAGGATACGAAACGGCCGCTCGGCGGCGGTGCGGCCGGTATGGAAGCTGCTGAACGGCTGGCCCGTGGCGCGGCACACCTCCACGGCCCGCAGCACCCGCTGGTGGTTTTGCCGGTCGATGCGGGCATGCGCCACGGGGTCGAGACGGGCCAGCTCAGCGACCAGGTGTTCCAGCCCCAGCTCGGCCAGTTCCTGCTGCAGCTGCACCCGAATGGCGGGGTCGGCGGGAGGCAGTTCATCGAGGCCATCGGTTACGGCCTGCAGGTAGAGGCCCGAGCCACCCGTAAGAATAACCACCTGATGCCGCTGAAAAAGCGTGTCGAGCAGCTGCAGGCAGTCGGCCTCGAAGCGGCCGGCATTGTAGTCCTGCGTGATGCTGTGCGAGTTGATGAAGTGGTGCGGCACGCCCTGCATTTCCTCAGGTGTAGGCTTGGCCGTCCCGATGCTCATCTCCCGGAAAAACTGCCGCGAGTCGGCCGACACAATTTCGGTCTGGAAATGCTGGGCCAGCTGTACGCACAGCGCCGTTTTGCCCACGGCGGTGGGCCCGGCCACTACCAGCAGCGTGGGCCGGCCGGTGCTTAGTGTGGGCCCGAGGGAAGTTATCAGGTCAGAGAGGATGCTCATGCGGAAACAGAATTCGGAGGGCCAACCAACGTGGCGTATAAGGCCAGCAGCCGCTGCTCCTCGCGTTGCCAGCTCAGCTCGGGGCGGGCGCGGCGGCAGTTTTCGGCCAGGTGCTGGTAGCGGGCGGGCTCGTCGCGCAACAGGCGGTTGAGGGCCGTGGCCAGGGTTGTGGGTTGCAGGTCGGGCACCAGCTCGGCTACGGCGTATTGGTCGTTGAGGGCGCGGTACTCCGGAAAATCAACCACCACCTGCGGAATGCCGGCGTGCAGGTAATCGAAGAACTTGTTGGCCAGCGAGTAATAATAGCTCAGACCCGTATTTTCGAGCAGGTTCAGGCCCAGGGACGCGTGGCGCGTCACTTCGCGCAGTTCCTGCGGCAGCACAAACCCCCGGAACTCTACCTGCCCGGATTCCAGCAGACCCAGCCGCGCCGCCTGCCGCCGCAACGGCTCCGACAGGTCGCCTTCGCCGCAGATAACCAGCCGGCCCGCTACCTGCGGCATGGCGTCGAGCAGCTGCTCCAGCCCCCGCCCGGCGTTCAGCGCGCCCTGGTAGAGAATGTAGCCCGTGGGCGGAGCAGCCGCCGGCGCGGGCGGCAATTCCTCCTCTGCCAGCCGGCTGATGTTGCGAATCACGGCGAACGGGCGGCCGTAGCGGGCTTCGAATATCTGCCCCAGCGCCGGCCCTACCGTGTAGGCGAGCTGGGCCCGGGGCACAATAAACTGCTCGACGCGGCGCCACAGGCGCTGCACGGCCGGCCGCGCTACCACTTCCGGCACCTCCGTAAACAGCTCGTGCGCGTCGTACACAAAAGGCTGGCCGCCCAGCCGGGCCCGCAGCCACACAGGCAGCGCCGTGTCCAGGTCGATGGCGCACCAGGCGGCGGCGTGCTGCCCCAGCACATACAGCAGCAGGCGCAGGTTGAACTCCAGATAAAACAGCTTGCCCCGCTGAAACCGGCAGCGCAGCCGATGCTGGGCATAAGGCTGCGGCGTGAGCGGCAGCGAGCGGGCCCACTCCCGCCCCACCAGCAGCACGTCGTAGCCGGCCGCGGCCAACGAGGCGCAGATGCGCTGCATGCGTTGGTCGTAGTTCAGATCGGTGGTGACGGTGAAGAGCAGGCGCGGTGCGGGCATACGGCAGTCCGCGGGCACCTGTTCCGGAAGGGCAGGCACGAAAAGCGCGGGGGTTTGGGATATTTTTGACAAATTTAACGGTTAAACCTAGCCCGGGCGGCAGATACTTTCCACCTGCTCTACCGCGCCGGCCACTGTCTTTTCTGATGTCGCGACCCGCTGCCCCGCCGGCCACTTCCGCCCAGGCCCCGCCGACAGACCTGTATCGTGCCCTCTTTGAGGAAGCCTACGATGCTTTGCTGCTGTATGACGAACAGGGCTTCCTTGTTGACTGCAACCAGACCGCGCAGCGCCTGCTGGGCGCTACCTGTGCCGAGCTGCGCGCCACCGGCCTGATGGCTCTGGCCGCACCGGGCCCGCTGGCCGCCCCGCCGCAGGAGCAATGGCAGAGCGAAGCCCTGCTGCGGGAGGCAGTGCAGCACACAGCCCGAACGGGCGAAGCCGTTTCGCGCTGGTGGTACGGGCGCTACCCCGATCAGCGCCCGCTTACCGTCTGGGCTACGCTGCACCGCCTTGCGCTGCCCGAGGGGGTGGTGCGGGTGCAGCTTATTCTGCGCGATGCCACCCAGAGTGCGCAGGCGCAGGCGCTACAGACCCAGCAGAACATCCTCGACAGCACCCAGGAGCGCCTCGGCGACCTGCTCTCCCGCACCACGCTCAGCTATGTGCGCACCGACCGGGAAGGCGTTATTCAGGACGTCAACGACTTCTTTCTCGAATTCACGGAGTACACCCGGGAGGAAGTAATTGGCCGGCAGTACCACGAGCTGCTTACTCCCGTGGCAGAGCGCGAAACGCGCCGCCAGGCATATCTGGCCAGCATTCGGGAAGAGCGGCTGCACGATTTCTACGAGCTGGCCCTGCTCACCAAGAGCGGGCAGGCCCGCATGGTCTACTGGCACGCCGAATTCACGTATTCGCCCACCGGCCAGGTTACGGGCGTTTTTGTGGTGGGGCGCGACTTTACGGAGCGCCACGTGGCTGCCCGCGCCCTCACCGATAATCGCAACCGCCTCCAGGACTTCCTCGACAATGCCCACGACCTGATTCAGAACCTGAGCATCGACAACCGGCTGCTGTTCGTGAACAAGGCCTGGAAGGAGAAGCTGGGCTACGAAGACGAAGACCTGCCCCACCTGACCCTCTCCGACGTGGTGCACCCCTACTACAAGGCCAAGCTGCTCTACCAGCTGCGCAACCTGTACAAGGGCGAGAAGGTGAACAAGCTGGAAACCGTGTTCCTGACCAAAACCGGCAAGCCCGTTCACCTCATCGGCTCCATTTCCTGCTCCTGGCAGGACGATGAGCCGGTAAGCACCCGCGCCATTCTGCACGACATCACCGACCGGATCAAGGCCGAGCGGCTGCAGAAAGTGTACTACAGCATCGCCAATCTGGCCATCAGCTCCAAGGATCTGCACTCGCTCTACGGGGCTATTCACCGGGAGCTGAGCAAGATCATCGAAACCAACAACTTCTACATTGCCCTCTGCGACGAGGCCCGCACGCAGCTGCAGTTCGCGTATTTCGTGGACCAGAACACGCAGGGCGAAGTGGGCGCCGTGTCGCGGCCGTTTTCGTCGGGCATGTCGGAGTACATTATCCGCACCGGGCGGCCGCAGTACATGCTGCGCCAGGAACTGCAGGAGCTGATCAGCAGCGGCACCATCACGGCTTATGGGCTGATGCCGGAGGTGATGCTCTGCTCGCCGCTGAGCATCGGGGAGCGGATCATCGGCGTAATTGCTGTGCAGGACTACTACAAGGCCGACGCCTACGCGCCCACCGACCTGGAGATTCTGCACTTCATCTCCAACCAGGTGGCGCTGGCCATTGAGCGCAAGCGCAACGAGGTGCAGATTCAGAAGCAGAACGCCCGCCTGAACGCCATCTTCGAGAGCGGCTCGCACCTGATGTGGAGCGTCGATACGCACTCCCGCCTCACCAGCTTCAACCGCAACTATGCGGCCTACTTCCTGCGCCGCAACGGCGTGTACCCTACGCCCAACGTAAACCTGTTCCAGGCCGACCTGGCCATGATGGAGGAAGAGGCCCGGGAGCTGTTCGTGGAAAACTACCGCAAGGCGTTTCAGGGGCACCCGCAGCGCTTTGAAGTGCGCCTGCGCGACTCCCGGGGCCTGGACTCGTGGCGCGAAATCTTCCTCAACCCCATCTACCTCGACGATGGCTCGTTTGAGGAAATTTCGGGCATTGCCCACGACATCACCGAGAAAAAGCGCGGGCAGCTGGAGCTGGCGGCGCAGGAAGAGAAGTTCCGGGCCATCTTCGAGTCGTTTCAGGACGTGTACTACCGCACCGACGGCAGCGGCGTAATTACGCTGGTCAGCCCCTCGGTAGAGGAAATGCTGGGCTACACTCCGGAGGAAGTGACGGGCAAATACATCGGCGACTACTACGTGTATCCCACTGAGCGCGACTCCCTGATCAGGAGCGTGCAGCAGTACGGAGAGGCCCGCAACTTCGAAATTGCCATGCGCCACAGCGAGGGCCATTCCGTGAGCGTGCTCGTGAATGCGCGCTCGGTGGAGGGCGGCTACGGCACGGAAGGCATCGGGCGCGACATTACGGGCCTCAAGCAGATGCAGGACGATTTGCGCCGCGCCAAAGACGCCGCCGAAACGGCGCTGGAGGCCAAAACGCTGTTCCTGGCCAATATGAGCCACGAGCTGCGCACGCCCATGAACGGCATCATCGGTATGATTGACCTGCTGCACCAGACGGTGTCGTCGGAGGAGCAGGAAGAGTACGTGGACACGCTGCGCAAGTCGTCGGACGCACTGCTGGCTATCCTCAACGACATTCTGGATCTGTCGAAGATTCAGGCCGGCAAGCTCCAACTCAACGAGGAGGGCATGGACCTGCACTACACCCTCGACAAGATTCACTCGCTGTTTGCCAACCGCGCCCAGCAGAAAAACCTCACTTTCACCTACCACATTGCGCCCAATACGCCGCGCTTCATCATCACCGATGAAAACCGGTTGCTGCAGGTGCTCAGCAACCTGACCTCCAACGCCATCAAGTTTACGGCGCAGGGTACGGTCAGCATTGTGGTGTCTACCACCCGGCGCGAGGGCGACGCCTACACGCTGCGGGTGGCCGTGCAGGACTCGGGCATCGGCATTTCTGAAGCCAACGCCAAGCTGCTGTTCACCAATTTCACTCAGCTCGACACCACGCCTACCAAGTCGTTTGGCGGCACGGGCCTGGGCCTGGCCATCAGCAAGCAGCTGGCCGAGCTGCTGGGCGGCGAAATCGGGGTATTCTCGAACGAGGGCGACGGCAGCACCTTCTGGTTTACGCTGCGCTGCCGGGCGGCCTACAACGAAGAGGAAATTGTGCAGGAGCGCCTCGCTTCCCGCGAGCGGGCCTCCGACATCAGCCGCTTTGAGGTGGCTCCGCGCGTGCTGCTCGTCGATGACAACCCCATCAACCAGAAAGTGGCCAGCCGCCTACTCGATAAGCTGGGCTGCGACATTGTGATGGCCGACAACGGGTTCGAAGCCATCAGCAAGGCTACGGCGCCCAACGCCAGCTTCGACTTGATTTTCATGGACATTCAGATGCCCGAAATGGATGGCCTCACGGCCATGCACGAAATTCGGCGCCGGATGGGCAAAACCACCCCGCCCATCGTAGCCATGACGGCTTATTCGATGAAGGAAGACGCCGAGCGGTTCGTGAATGAGGGCATGGACGACTACGTGTCGAAGCCGGTGAAAAGCCAGGATCTGCACGCCGTGCTGCGGCGCTGGGTGCTGGCCGGCCCGCTGGAGGCTGCCCGGCCCGCTACCCCGGCTTTGCCGGCGGCGCCGGTAGCTCCTGCCGCTGCCAGCCTTTCAGAAGATTCATTGCCTCAACTGGTTATTGACGCTGAGGTGCTGGAGCAGCTTCGCCAGCTGGGCGGCGGCGAATTTGCGGCCCAGCTCTACGAAGACTTCGAAACTGAAGCCGGCCAGCTACTGGACGAGGCCGAAACTCTGGTGCGAAGCGGGCAGTACGAGCAGATTTTACCACATTTGCACCAGCTAAAGGGCACTGGCTTCACTTTGGGCCTCACTGAAATGGCCGAGTGTGCCCAATTGCTGGAGCATGAACTGAAACAGGGTCTATCCGAAAACGTAGAGAAGAATTTCCAGAATTTGTTGCGTTATTTCGCACAATTCAAATCGATATATCCTGCCGTAACCAGTGATGCCTGAGTGTCCTAGCTCGCTGTAGCTTTAGCTTGCCCATTCGCCCTCCCAACATCTCCTTCTTCTTTCTCTCCCATGAGCGACGCGAAAACAATATTGATTGCCGAAGACAGTTCTGTCATCCTGAACCTGACCAAGAAGATTCTCGAGCTGCAGAAATACCGCATTGTTTCGGCCAAGAATGGCGGCGAAGTCATTAAGCAGGTGGAAAGCCAGCCGATTGACTGCGTACTGATGGACATCAACATTCCGGTGAAGGATGGCATGGAGTGCACCCGCGAAATCCGGGCCCACAAAGACGAGCGGATTTCCCAGATTCCGATTATTGCCATCACCGGTAATGCCAACAACTACTCGATGGAGCAGTTCCGCGAAGCCGGCGTGACGGACTACCTGCCCAAGCCCCTCGACTTTGATGCGCTGGTCCGCGTGGTAAAGCAGTACGTTGGGTAATGTGATGATGCCATAATGTGCTGATGTGCTGCTTGAAGAAACTCAATAGTATACCTTCATCAGCACATCAGCATATCCACCAATCAGCACATTAATGACTGTTACCTTCCTTGGCACGGGCACGTCGCAGGGCGTGCCCGTGATTGGGTGCCACTGCGCGGTCTGCCGCTCGCTCGACTACCGCGACAAACGTCTGCGGGTGTCGGTGCACGTGCAGACGCAGGGCAAAAGCATCATCATCGACTCGGGGCCCGACTTCCGGCAGCAGGTACTGCGCGAGCGGGTTGACCATTTGGATGCGCTGGTCTTTACGCACGAGCACAAAGACCACACGGCCGGCATGGACGACATCCGGGCCTATAATTTCAAGCAGCAGCAGGACATGCCCGTGTACGCCGAGCCGCGGGTGCTGGAGCAGCTGAAGCGCGAGTACGCCTACATTTTTGCCGAGCACAAGTACCCCGGCGTGCCGCAGGTGCAAACGGTACCCATTCTCAGCGACACTGCACCGTTTGACGTGCAGGGCGTCCCGTTCCAGCCGATCCGGGCGCTGCACTACAAGCTGCCGGTGCTGGGCTTCCGCGTCGGCAATTTCAGCTACGTGACGGATGCCAACCACCTTTCCTCGGCCGCGCTGGACCAGATGCGCGGCTCCGATGTGGTAGTGCTCAATGCACTGCGCCACGAAAAACACATTTCGCACTTCTCACTGTCGGAAGCGGTGGCCGTGCTGGAAGAGCTGGCCCCACGGCGCGCCTACCTCACTCACATCAGCCACCTGCTGGGCCGCCACCGCGACGTAGAAGCCACCCTGCCCGACTTTATCCGGCTGGCGTATGACGGGTTGCGGCTGGAGGTGGGGTAGCATTACTCAACATAGGCTGGTTGGCATATGGGTTTTCGGACTATCGTAGCTACAGCTCTGAGCGCGGTTGCTCTACCAGCAATGGCCCAGCAAGCCGGTACGGGCATACATACCAGCCCTGGTATGCCGCTAATGGTGGCTGGAAAGCCGTCTTTCTCCCCTGCTTCCTTGCCACGCTTCTGGACTACATCGGATTCAGTAACCAGTATAACACAAAGACGCCAAGCTGTTGAGTGGCTACAACGACGACTTGTTATACCTAATGACTTTCTGGAGCATACCGACTACGCGCTTGCCCGTGGAACCTTGGCAACTGCGCATTTCGAGTTTCGCTTGATTGTCAGGCCCGATGGAATTGTGAAGAAGCCGAAACTCTTGAAGCAGGAAATTTCTGATGCTACTTTGTACTCGCCCGAATCTCTCCTATTGCTGGTACAGGAAGCCGAGAGAAAATTCGGGCAACTCCGATTCACTCCGGCCGCTACTCAAGATACGATTACGCTACCCGTAACTTTTGGGCTCAGGTAGTTCTGCTTTTCACTCCATGCACACCAACTACTACTTCCTGCGCCTGCTGGCCCCCGCCCTCACGCAGCAGCTACAAGGCTACCGGGTGGCCACGTGCTTTTCGCAGGAGAAAGATGAGCTGGTGATAGGACTGACCAACGGTACGGCGGAGTTCTGGCTGAAAGCACAGCTTTCCGCGGCCTTTCCGGCGCTGGCGCTGCCCGAGACCTTCCACCGCGCCCGCGCCAATTCTGTGGACCTGCTGCCGGGTTTGCTGGGTCAGCAGGTGCAGCAGGTAGCCGCGCTGCCCCAGGACAGGGTGCTGCAATTCCGCTTCCAGAGTGGCGCTACGCTCCTGTTTAAGCTGTACAGCTCGCGCCCGAACGCCATTTTCCGCCCGACTAATGACGACCCGGCCGAGCTATTCCATCAGCGCTATACGCCCGACGCCGATATCCGGCCGGTAGCAGCACCGCAGTCTGATACGCCCACGCTGCCCGACACCGCAACGCCTGAAAGCGCCCTTAATCCACTTAAGCGCTACCCTGCCCTCTCCGACCTGCCTGCCCGCTACCTGCGCGCCCACGGCTACGACCTAGCTACGCCCGATGAACGGGAGCAACAGGTACAGGAGCTTATCAGCCGGCTGGAAAACCCTACGAAACTCTACATCATCACGCTGGAAGGCCGCACCCGCCTGAGCCTGCTGCCGCTGGGCGAGGTGGAGCGTACCTTGCCGCCGGAGCCGATAGCCGCTCTGCGCCTCTTTGTGCCGCTGGCGCTCAGCCGCCGGGCCTACGAATCGGAAATGCGGCAGGTGCGCCAGTTGCTGGAGCGCCGCACAGACGAGGCCACCACCAGCGCCGCCATGGCCCGCACCCGCCTGCACGCGCTGGAGCATACCGCCGGCTACCGCCAAACCGCCGACCTGATTATGGCCCACCTGAGCCAGATTCCGGCTGGCGCCACGCAGGTGGAAGTGGTAGATTTCTACCAGGACAACCAGCCGCGCCTCATCAAGCTCAAGCCCACCGAAACGCCCCAGCGCACAGCCCAGAACCTGTACCGCAAGGCCAAGAACCAGCAGATTGAAACGCGGCAGCTTTCCGAGCGGGCCGAACGGCGCGAAGCTGAGGCATTCTGGTGCCTAGAGCGGCTGGAAGAGCTGGCCGCCTTGCCCGCCGAGCTGAAAACGCTGCGCCAGTGGCGCAAGCAGCACCAGCTGGAACCCGAAACCAAAGCCAAAACCGTGCAGGAGCTGCCGTTCAAAATATTCGAGGACAGCGGCTTCACGATTCTGGTGGGCCGCAATGCCCAGAACAACGACCTGCTCACGCAACGCTACGCCCACAAAGACGATTTGTGGCTGCACGCCAAGGACGTAAGCGGCTCGCACGTGGTGGTGCGGCACCGGGCCGGGCAGCCGGTGCCGGAACCCGTGATAGAGCGGGCGGCACAGCTGGCGGCCTGGTATTCGCGCCGCCAGAACGACTCGCTCTGCCCGGTCACGGTCACGCCCAAGAAGTTTGTACGCAAGCCCAAAGGCGCACTGCCCGGCCAGGTGCTGGTTGAGCGTGAGAAGGTAATACTGGTAGCGCCCGCCAATCCGTTCGAGCGAGTAGGCTAACACCTACCAGCGGCAACAGGCTGTTAAAATAAAAAAGACCCGCTCCAGTCAGACTGAAGCGGGTCTTTTGTTGAGAGTGCGCGCGGGGAGATTCGAACTCCCACACCCGAAGGCACCACCCCCTCAAGATGGCGTGTCTACCAGTTTCACCACGTGCGCAGAGACGGCAAGCACTCCTGTTTCACTAACGAAAGGCGAACCTTTCGGCCTTACTGAGGTGGTAAAGTGAGGGCAAAAGTAGGCACTAGGTTTGGGCGGTGCAAGCCCCACCAGGTATTTTTTGCGGCATTTTGCGGCTTCTTCCGAGGCTGTTCGCTGTTGTGCGCTCAGACTCAGCTACCAATCTCCTCATCTGCCGTTCAGAATACGCCCAATATATTTCAGGCAAAAGAGTTGGCTGTACTGCCTTCACCCCTTCCTGCTGCCTTATGACGCCGTTTCTGCCCACTGATTCTGCCCGCTCTAACCTGTTTGCCCGCTTTGCTGAGCGGGTCACGGCTTGGTCGGGCTCTACGCTGGCGTTTTGCACTGCGCTTGGGACGGTGCTGGCCTGGGCCGTAACGGGCCCGATGTTTCACTATTCCGAAACCTGGCAGCTTGTTATCAATACCGGCACCACTATCGTCACGTTTCTGATGGTTTTTCTGATTCAGCGCGCGCAAAACAAGGATCCTCTGGTACTGCACCTCAAGCTCAACGAACTGATTGCCGCGCATAAGGGCGCCAGCAACCGCCTCATCAATGCGCAGGATTTCTCAGAGGCAGAAATCCATGTACTACACCGCTACTTTGATATTCTGGCGGAAAAAGCCGCGCTGGACCACGACCTGGGCCGCACGCACAGCGTAGAGGAGGCCGAGGAAAACCATGTAAGCAAGCAGGCAGCCCGCCATACACCCCATTAAGCTGACTTAGCTACACAAAAAAGGGCCGTGCTGTACAGCACGGCCCTTTTTTATAGGGGACTAGTCTATGCAGCCATACTACTCTGTACGGGCCAGTGGCGTGTCTACCACGTGTTCCGACACAAACCACACCTGCAGCTCATTAAGGCGCATCACGTCGCTCACGGCCAGGTCGTTGGTGCCGTCGTCGCCGGACTCGTCGGCTTCTTTAGCGAACTTATGGGCGTTCTTCAGAATAATCTGGTGGGCTTCCAGCAGACGGCCAACCTGAATCGGGGCCTCTTCCCGGTCGCGGGGCGGACGCGGGATGCTGGTCAGTTCGGCTACATCGTGCGCCATGGCCACAGCCACGCCACCCAGAATCTGAATCCGCTCGGCAATGGTGTCAACCAGTGCGCTTTGCTCTTCATAGTGCTTGTCGTAGAGCAGATGCAGCTGATAGAAAGTAGGCCCTACAACCTGCCAGTGGTGTTTTTTGTATAGGTCGCGCAGGGTAATGGTATCGGCCAGCAGTTGGTTGAGGTTGTTCACGCTCTGCTGACGGGTTTTCTCATCGAGCCCGATGGGCAGGCGCTGCGAAACGGTGCCGTACTTCTGCAGTGGCGTAGGCGCATTGAACTGCTGGTTGAGGACAGGCTGAACACTGGGTGCAGCAGAGCCAGCCGCAGCAGATGCGGTAGAGGTCCGGGTAGCAGATTTAGCGGGAGTAGCAGCGGCACCGGAGGTAGCAGCGGGTTTCTTGGCAGGAGCTTTAGCCATAGTGAGTGGGAGCAAAAAAAGTCGGTGGAAAGTGGCCGGGACAGGTAGGCCGGCACCCTGCATCCCATACGCCAAAAGGCGGCCTGAGGTTAGCACGTTGCCCATTTCTATTCGCATAGCCGGCGGCCGGAACTACCAAGAATCTGATCCGGCGAAACAGCCTCCACGGGACCACAACGATGCGCCACTGCGGGCCGACTGATTTTGGAAGGCAACTTGGTAGCCCGCAACTATCTGCCGGCCCGGGCAGTAGTAGCATTTCAGATGCCCCCTCTCCCCCTCTTCTATGCCTTTTCCTTTCTTCGGCGACGACAAATCTACTATTGCCCGGCTGCTTGGCACATTGCCGCAGACCGGCCGGGTAGAGTGGATTGGCCTGCGCCCGGCGCGCCGGGAGCCGCTGCTGGCGGTACCGGAAGCAACCGCCGAAACGGACCGCCACCTGGCCGGCGACCATGCCCGGCCGAAACCGGGCGGCAAGCGTCAGATTACCCTCATGCAGCACGAACACCTGACGGCTGTAGCGGGCTTCCTGGGCTTGCCTACGCCCCTGGATCCGGGGCGCCTGCGCCGCAACGTGGCTATCAGCGGCCTGAACCTGCTGGCGCTCAAAGACCGGCAGATACGCATTGGCGAGCAGGTAATTCTGGAAATTACGGGCGAGTGCCACCCCTGCTCCCGCATGGAGGAAGAGCTGGGCCCAGGCGGCTACAATGCCATGCGCGGCCACGGCGGCCTCACCGCCCGCATTGTGCAGGGCGGCGTGTTCCGGCTAGGCGACACGGTAGAAGTGGTAGCCTAGCCGCATAAGCCAGCTGCCCCCCGCCTGCTTGTGGCCGGTTAGTCCTGCTGGGAAGGCAGCTGCTCGGATGCAGTAGCACTTTTGCGCGCCAGCCGGTAGGCCACCGCTATTACTACGTTGCGTTTGGCGGAGGTAATCTGCGGGATGAACTGGCCCTGCCGGAAAGTGGGCAGGTTGTAGTTGGCCTGATGTACCAGCCCCACTTGCAGCGTCAGGTGGGTGTTTACCTGGTAGCCACCGCCCAGGTACAGCCGGTTCCGCTCAAACACCGGCCCCTTGGGATTGAGGAAAATTTCGTCGTAGGCCGAGAGAAATAGCGTACCCGGGCCAATGGTTTTTCGGTTCAGAGGATAAAACGCGTTGATGCGGTAGCGCAGCCGCTGCCGGAAATCGGTGCTGTCGTTGCGAAACCGAAACCAGCGCTGCTCCACGCGGTAGCGGTGCTCCAGCTTCAGACGGCTCGAATACTGCGTAAGAACTACCTGCTGCCACAGGCGCCGCTCCACGTTCAGCGGGCCGGCAGCCCGGTCGCGGTAGTCGGTGGTAGCGTAGCGGCCGCCACCCAGCAGCACCGTAAAATTGCGGTCGATGTCGAAGCTTACCCCTGTCTTCAGCTCGTTGTAGAAATACTGCCGGAAAACGGCATTGGTACGAGCCTGCGCCTCCGCGAAACCGCCCCAGCGGTGCTCCTCGTTGCCGGGCAGCTGCACAGTGCCGATAAGCCAGCTGCCCCAGGGCTGGGTAGGATTGACGGGCGTCTGGGCGCTGGCCGGGCGGGCCCCACTGGCCAGCAGCAAAGCAGCCAGCGCCCGGAAAGGAATACGGTTTGTCTTCATAATAGCACGCTCAGACGAGTTGGCTTGTGGCTGGAGGACTTAGTCGCGCGCTATTTTGCGGATGTAGGAGCCTACCTGCTGGGTCAGGTAGAGCGTGCTCTGCGCATCGATGGTGAGGCCATACGGCAGAATGAACTGAGCACTCAGGCCAGGCCCATTTGCGAAGCCCATGTCACCGGTGCCGGCAATAGTGCTGACCTGGCCATCGGTACTGATTTTGCGGATGCGGTGGTTCTCGCCGTCGGTTACGAAAAGCGTACCGTCTGCGTCCACTGCCACCCAGGCCGGGGCCTTGAACTGGGCGGCCGCGGCGGCTCCGTCGGCGTAGCCGCTGGTGCCGCTGCCCGCCACAGTAGTTACTACTCCGGCCGGGCTGACTTTGCGAATCCGGTGGTTCTGCAGGTCAGCGACGAATAGATTTCCCTGCCCATCCAGCGCCAGTCCGGCTACGTACTGAAACTGAGCGGCCGCCCCAGTCCCATCTGCGTAGCCGGCCACGCCTGAGCCGGCCAGCGTGCTCACCTGGCCGGCCGGGCTGATTTTCCGAATGCGGTAGTTGGCTCCATCGGCCACGTACACAACACCTTGCCGGTCTACTGCAATGCCGTTGGGCAGGTCGAACTGTGCGGTTGCGGCATCACCGTCCGCAAAGCCCCGCACGCCGCTCCCGGCCAGCGTAGAGACAACGCCCGCCGGACTGATCTTGCGGATGCAGTAGTTCGCTCCGTCGGTCACGTATGCAGTGCCCAGCACATCTACGGCTATTCCGGTTGGGTTATTGAACCGCGCTGTGCTGCCGGGGCCATCGACGTAGCCACCGTTTTGCCGTCCTACTGCCCCGCTCCCGGCCAGGGTTGTCACGTTGCCGGCCGCTGTTACTTTCCGAATGCGGTGGTTAAGAAAATCGGCTACGTAGATAGTACCCTGCGCATCGGCGGCCAACCCAACCGGGTTGTTGAAAGCGGCGGAAGCAGCAGGCCCATCGGCCAGGCCTCCGCTGCTGTTCGTGCCGGCCAGCACGCCAACGGTGTACGTGGCCGGCTCGGCAGCAGGCGCTGGAGGTTTTTTTTCGTGGCAGCCGGCCACGCCCAGCAACGCAAGGAAAAGCAGCCAACGTGGCACAGAAGCAGAATGACTCATAGCAGCAGCAGATTCTTGCGGCGAAGTTACGGAGCCGGTCTGCATACTGTAGCGGTTTGCCAAGATTGCCAATAAAGTTCTGCCCGAAGCCTCCTTGCGCTGCCGTCCTAGCCGACGCAGGTTTCTCGGCTTACACAGAAAAGGCCCCAGCCAACTGGCCGGGGCCCTTCTATAAGGCCAATAGCGTAAATAATGGGCGGTCTATCAGCGGGTGGTGCTGCCGCTGGTGGTGCCAGTGGTAGTGGTGCCCGTAGTGGTAGTGCCGGAGGTGGTGGTACCAGTAGTGGTTCCGTCAGTGGTGCCGGAGGTAGTGCCGGTGGTGCTACCCGAAGTGCTCATAGTAGTGCTACCGCTGGTAGTGCCGGAGGTGGTGCTGCCGGAGGTGCTATAGCCGCTGGTGGTGCCGCTGGTAGTGCCGTCTGAGGTAGAGGGAGTATCGGTGCTGGTAGAAGTGCAGGCCGAAAGAGCGGCGGCGCTAAAAACAAAGGCTGAGAGGCCAAGAGCGAACATTCGTTTAGTCGATTTCATGGTTGGTTGGGTTGGTAGGTGAGTGCTGCCGGACTGGCATGCAGCCTTCTACGGTCCCGGAAGCCCAATAGTTTATGTACCATGTTGAAAAACAACACATTACCTCAACAGTAACATCATAAAGCAGGTCGTCTACCCTGCTTCTAGTTTGCCTCAGGCTACCCCCGGCGCGGCCCTCCTCTGGCGTAGCAACCTGGGCAAATTGTACAAAACACCTTAGCGGGCTCTTGGGTGCTATTCCCGCAGCCCACCTGCTCTATATAGCAAGGGTCTTGCATAGCGGCTCCGGTCCCAAAATTCACGAAATCTGCCCTCAACGCAGCGAAACGGAGCAGGTTACCCGGTTGTCAGAATTATACACAAATATAATTTTTAATATATTTTTAATGCATTTGCCCAATCCGTGGAACAGGAACAATGCGTAGGGATATAAAATGAGTGCCTGTCGCGAAACGACATAATACAATTTCCGACTCCTTCTACCTATTTTCTCCATTTCATTCCACGCAATGAAAAAACCCGTACGTTCCCCGTTCCCGCCTTTCAACCGCCGCCTGCTGGGCTTGGCGGTAGGCAGCACGCTGCTGCTCGGCGTAGCTACTACCCAGGCCAATGCACAGGTGGTATTCGGGCTTTCCGGCTCCGACCTGACTTCGGTGAACCTGGCCAGTCCTTTCAACTCGCAGACCCGGGTAGCCATTACCGGTGTTACGGCCGGGCAGACGCTGGTAGGCCTGGATTTCCGGCCGGCTACCGGCGAGCTGTTTGCCATGGGCTACGATGCCAGCACTGCCGGCGCCAATACCCGCCTTTATGTCATCAATCAGACTACGGCCGTAGCCACTCCCGTGGGGGCGGCCGCTATTCGGCTGGAGCTGGGTGGCAGCTCGGAGCGCATTGCCTTCGACTTCAACCCCACCGTGGACCGCATTCGGGTGACCGGCACCAATGAGCGCAACTACCGCCTCAACCCCAACAACGGCGCGCTGGCAGCCACCGATACCGACCTGGCTTTTGTGGCTACTGATGCCAACGCCGGGCAAAATCCTGCCGTGGGTGCGGCCGGCTACACCAACTCGTTTATCGGGACGGCTACCACTACGCTCTACTACATCGACGAGCAGCGCAGCCTGCTGCTACGCTCCGACAACCCCAACGGCGGCTCCCTGGCGACCGTTGCGACCCTCAATCCGCAGGCGGGCGGCAATGCCACGCCCATCAACGCGCCCGGCGCCAGCACCGACCTGGATATATTCCAGACCGGTGTTAACGACCAGCAGGCGTATCTAAATGTAAACCAAATAGATGGAGGCGGCAACTTTGTTTCCTTACTCTACCGCCTCAACCTTGCCAACGGCACCACCACACTTGCCGGGGTCATCAACGGTACGGGCGTGGGCATCACCGATATTGCGGTGCGCATCAACCGTACGGCTCCGGCACCCAGCGGGCAGCTGCTTTATGGCGTAACGACCGGCAATAGCCTGATCAGCTTCTACTCAGGTACGCCGGGCTTCATCAACACCTCGGTGGCCATTTCGGGCATTGCGGCCGGGCAAACGCTGGTTGGCACCGACTTCCGGCCCAACACCGGGCAGCTCATCGGCCTGGGCTATGATGCCACCACGGCCGGTGCCAACTCCCAGCTGTACGTCATCGAGCCCGCCACGGGGGTAGCCACGGCCATAGCTGCCGCCATCCGGCTGGAGCTGGGCGGCCCCACCGACAACATTGGCTTCGATTTCAACCCCACGGTGGACCGCATCCGGGTGGTAAGCACCAACCGGGCCGACTACCGCCTCAACCCCAACAACGGGGCCCTGGCGGCCACCGACGGGCTGCTCACGTATGCCGCCACCGACCCGAATGCTGCGGCCACGCCCCGCATCGGGGCGGTGGGCTACACCAACAGCTACCCCGGCAGCACCAGCACTACCCTGTATGACATTGATGAGGCGCTGAGCATTCTGGCCATCCAGAATCCGCCTAATTCGGGCACGCTCAACACGGTAGGCAACAATACGGGCCTCACGCTGAGCAGCAGCAATGCCTTGGTTGACCTGGATATTTACTTTGACCGCAGCACCTCCGTAAACCGGGCTTTCCTAACCGCCAACCCCGGCGGCCAGGCCACCAGCAACCTGTATTCGATGGACCTGGGCTCGGGCAATCCGACGCTGACTGGTGCTATTGGGCTGGGCGTTCCGGTGCGCGACGTGTCGGCGCTGCTGAGCGGCGCCGATGCGTCGGCTGCCCTGAGCGGCCGCCTGCTCTACGGCGTGGCCGGCGGCAATCTGGTATCGTTCGACTCAGGCAACCCCTCGGTTATCCGCACGGCAGTCAACATCACCGGACTGCCGGCCGACGGCTCGCAGGTGCTGGCCGGTGCTGATTTCCGCCCGGCCACGGGCGAGCTGTACGCCCTGGGCTATAACGCCGCAACCCAGCAAGGCCAGCTCTACACAGTGAACCTGACCACCGGCGCGCTGACTGCCACGGGCAGCCTGACCGCCATGGCCCTGGGCGCCACGACAGCCAATATCGGCTTCGACTTCAACCCCACGGTGGACCTTATCCGCGTGACGTCGGGCACGAACCAGGCCAACCTGCGCGTGAGCCCCGTGACGGGCGCCGTGACCATTGACACAAACCTGAGCAACCCCAGCGGTGCGCCCGTGCTGACCGGCGCGGCCTACACCAACAACGACAACAACGCCAACACCGGCACCATGCTCTACGGCATCGACCAGACCCGTAGCGTGCTGTTGCGCTCCACCAATGCCAATGCCGGCACCTACGTAGACCAGGGCAGCCTGAGCGTGACCCTGAACACGGCGTTGGGCTCCGACTTCGACATCTACAGTGACCTGACCAACGTGGCTACACCCGGCAACGCCGCCTTCCTGTCGGCTGCAGCTGCGGGCACCACCACTGACAACCTCTATACCGTAGACCTGACGGCGGGCAGCGCCAGCCTGGTAGGCCGCATCGGCTCGGGCTCGAACCTGACCGGTCTGGCGGCCTTCCTCACGCCCGGTCCGGTTATTCCGGCGGGCCTGACCTGGACCGGCGCCGTAAGCACCGACTGGGGCACGGCCGGCAACTGGAGCCCTGCCCAGGTACCTACGGCCACCGACAACGTGACCATTCCGGACGTAGCCAACGACCCGGTGGTGAGCAACGGCCAGCAGGCCAACAACGTGACGCTGGCTTCGGGCGCTACCCTGACCACGGCCAACGGTGGCACGCTCACCGTGAGCGGCAACTTCACCAACAACGGCGGCACCACGCTGGGTAGCGGCACCGGCACGCTGGCCTTCACCGGCGCGGCAGCTCAAACCATTGGCGGCACCGGCACTACCTTCATCAACAACCTGACGGCTGGCCCGGCCGGCCTGACGGCGACCAGCCCGGTGCAGGTGCAGCGCGTGCTGCTGCTCAACGGCAACCTCGCTTCCAATGGCAACCTGACGCTGCTTTCCAACGCCGCCGGCACCGCCCACGTGGTAAACAACGGCGGCGTAGTAACCGGCAACACGGCTGTACAGCGCTACATTGATGGTGGCCTCAACGGGGGCAGCGGCTACCGCCACTACTCGGCGCCGGTAGCTGGCTCCACCGTAGCTGACCTGGCTACCAGCGGCTATTCGCCGGTCGTCAACCCGGCCTACAACACGGCCCCGGTGCCCGGCACCGTTACGCCGTTCCCCACCGTATTCGGCTACGACCAAGCCCGCGTAAACACCAGCGGCAACCCCGCTCCGCAGGACTTCGACAAAGGCTTCTTCTCGCCCGGCTCTACCACCGACGCCCTGACGGTTGGCTGCGGCTACACCGTAAACATTCCGGCTTCGCAGACCGTGAATTTTGTGGGTGAGCTCAACAACGGGCCCATCACGGCCAGCGGCCTGTCGCGCGGCACCCAGACCGAATCGGGCTGGCAACTGCTCGGCAACCCCTACCCTTCGCCCATTAACTGGGATTTGGTGGGCCGTACCAACGTAGACGCCGCCGTGTACGTGTACCGCTCCACCGGCCCGTATGCCGGAACGTATTCCAGCTACGTGGCGAATGGCGCCGGCACCAACGGCGGCACTGCCGTAATCGGCTCGGGGCAGGGCTTCTTTACCCGGGTAAGCACGCCGGGCAGTGGCAACGGCCAGGTGGCTTTCGCTAACGCCGCCCGCCTGACTTCGTATGCCAGCCCCGTATTCCAGCGCGGCACGGCCCTCAACGCGCCCCTCGTGCGCCTCGACCTGCGGGCGGGTGCCGGTGCGGCCGACGAAACCGTGGTGTACTTCGACCAGAACGCTACGGCCGGCTTCGATCCAGCAATGGATGCCTACAAGCTGCAGGCCGGCAGCACGCCGGTGCTGGCTTCTGAGCTGAATGCCGCCACGCATCTTTCCATCAACGCGCTGCCAGTCCTTTCTGCCGCCGACCGCACCATTGCACTGCACGTAGCGGCCACGCAGGCGGGCAGCCACACGCTGCGGGCCGTGGAGCTGCAGAATCTGCCGGCCGGCACGTTTGCCTACCTGCGCGACGCGCAAACCAACACCATAGTAGACTTGGCCACTCAGCCGGAGTATACCTTCCAGCTCGCGGCCGGCACCGCCACCGGGCGCTTCTCGCTCCTGCTGACGCAGCAACGGATTCTGGGCAATGCTTCGGCGGCCCTGAGCCAGCAGGTATCGGTGTTCCCCAACCCTGCGCGCGGTGCGGTTTCCATCAGCCTGCCAGCGGCACTTACCCGCCAGGCTACGGAAGTGCAGCTGCTGAACTCGCTGGGCCAGACGGTGCTGCGGACTACGCTGCCCGCCGGCAGCGCCGCAGTCCGGAATGTGTCTCTGACTGGTGTTTCGCAGGGTGTGTATACTTTGCGCCTGCAAACGAGCGAAGGCAGCATCAGCAAGCGTCTCGTACTTGAATAACGGCCACGCCTGTCGGCCCGGGTGCCTTACGGGCATCCGGGAACCGGCGGCGGGTAACCTTTCTCCTGTTTTCAGCTTATTTCAGAGCGTGTTTGGGAATTATAAAAGAACGTCATGCTGAGCTTGCCGAAGCATCTCTACCGCTTCGTATGAGGCTTTTCAACCAAGCGGTAGAGATGCTTCGACAAGCTCAGCATGACAGAAACGGCGTTTTCGCAAATTTCCAAACACGCTCTCAGCACTTTGTGTCTATGAATTCCATTGCTTCCGCCCTCCGACTAACCGTTGCCGCTACCGGCGTTTTTTTGCTGGCCGGCGGGTTCACGCTGGCTGTTGCGCAGGGCCCCGGCTCCGGCGGCCCCCAGCCCGATCCGCAACAACCCACCGCTGTGCCCATTGATGGCGGCGCTTCGCTGCTGCTGGCTGCCGGCGTAGGCTTCGGCCTGAAAAAGCTTCGCGACCAGCGCAAGCGCCGCTAGCTACCGTTCTGCCACCGTGTTGCCCTCTGCCCGCCTCCGCCAGTTCGGAGGCGGGCGTTGTGCGTAAAATATCCCCTTGATTTTCAGCCAATATCCACCCATCCAGCCCTCAAGCGGGACGAGCACTGCATCCAATAGCCAATAATCTTGCGTAAGTACAGCACGAGCCCGGCAGTGCGCTGCCGCAACACAGGCACGGCCGGGCTCGTGCCAGCACCGCTCCGCTTTCACGCTTACACCTGCGGCTCACACCTGCTTCAGGTTCCATTGAGTTTTTCTCTTACCACGAACCCACATTCGTATGGAACCTCATGCCCACACTTCCTCACTATCGGCTACTGCGGTAGCCATTCTGCTGCTGGCCGGCGGCCTGCTCACTGCTTCTTCAGGCATAGCCGGCAATTCCCGCACGGCCCCGGCCAAAGGCAAAAAATGGCTTCTTCGCCAAGCAGCCACTCCCGTATTTTAAGCGAGCTGCGCCACCGGCGCCGCTAGAGTCTTCCGCAAAAAAGGCCCGAACTCACGTTCGGGCCTTTTTTGTTTTTCGGCAGGAAAGATCAGGCGCCGCCTTCCATGCGCACGATGCGGGGCGTGAAGGAGCCGAGCACATCCACCAGCCCGGTCTGGCTGGCCATTACGGCCCGGATGTCCTTGTACGCCTGCGGCGCTTCATCTACGCCACCGCCAATCAACTCGATGCCGTGCTGCTGCAGGTAGCGGCGCACGTCGGCTTCGCCCAGCTCCTGCTTGGCGCGGGTCCGGGACATGGCGCGGCCCGCCCCGTGCGAAGCCGACGACAACGAAGCTGCTTCGCCCCGGCCCCGCACAATAAAGCCGGGGGCCGTCATCGAGCCGGGAATAACGCCCAGCACGCCCTGGCCGGCCGGCGTAGCGCCCTTGCGGTGCACAATAGCCTCGCGGCCGTCGGCCAGGGTTTCTTTCCAGGCGAAGTTGTGGTGGTTTTCCACTTTCGCCAGCGGCCGCTCCCCGAGGGCTTTGGCCAGCCGCAGATGAATCTGGTGGTGGCAGGCTGAGGCATAGTCACCGGCCAGGTTCATGGCGGCCCAATACTCCTGCCCCGCTTCACTTTCCAGTGAAAGCCAGGCCAGGTGCTGCGCTTCGGCGGGCAACTGGCACACGTCTTTGGCGAGCCTGGTGTAGTGGTTGGCCACGCTGGCACCCAGCCCCCGCGAGCCGGAGTGCGAAAGCAGGCCCAGATACTGGCCTACCGGCACGCCCAGCTCGTTGGTTGGGTCGGTGATGTCGACGACGCCCCACTCCACGAAGTGGTTGCCGCCGCCGGAAGTGCCAATCTGCTCGGCAGCCGTGGCCTGCTTGTTGCGCAGAAACCCGATGTCGCGGAATTCGTCGCGTTCCAGCACGGCGTGGTCTAGCTTCTGGCCGCGCACAAAGCCTTGCTTGTTGCCGAAGCGGGTGTGCTCGAGCAGCAGCTTGCGCAGCTCCTGCACCCGCTGCTCCAGATGCTTGGGCGGCAGCGCAAACACCGACAGCGCCATCCGGCAGCCGATGTCCACGCCCACGGCGTAGGGAATCACGGCATTGTCGGTGGCCAGCACGCCCCCGATGGGCAGGCCGTAGCCCTGGTGCGCATCGGGCATGAGGGCGCCGGCCATCGTGACGGGCAGTTTCATGGCCGTTTCCATCTGATGGATGGCGCCTTGCTCGATGTATTCGGGGCCAAACACGGCGTAGTCCTTGCGGGCGGCCAGGGCAATGTGCCGGCTGGGCGCGGGCAGCAGCGCGGCGGCAGTGTGGCTCCAGTCGAGGTGCGTGAGGAAGCTGGCGGGGTTGCTCAGCAGTTCTTTGAGCAGCGTGAGCTGGTCGGTTTGTGAGAGTTTTTTAAGGTGCCTGCGCTGCAGCTGAGCCAGCGCCAAGCCAATGGCACGACCCTCCGGAAATCC
Source organism: Hymenobacter psychrotolerans DSM 18569 (assembly GCF_900142395.1). Classification (GTDB taxonomy): domain Bacteria; phylum Bacteroidota; class Bacteroidia; order Cytophagales; family Hymenobacteraceae; genus Hymenobacter; species Hymenobacter psychrotolerans. The sequence continues at coordinate 30,290 of NZ_FRAS01000009.1, forward strand.
AAGTTGGCGAAGGTCGTTGCCCCGTAGTTGTGAGGCCATAAAAATGGTATTCTTACTTGTCAGTTAGTGAATTGCGACGGTGACAGGGGCTCGGTCTTGCATGGAAAAGGAAAGATGTAAGTGCCGGAGCTAAGCCGCGGCAGTTGGGTTGATAAAATGGATACATTTCTCTGCACTCCGGAGCAACAGGCGGCCCGCGCAGGCTGGCCCCAAGGGCCAACGACGGGACAGGCCGAAGGAACGCGGGCCTACGGCATCCGGCGAAGAGACTGAACGCAGCGCGTGCTTACGCCACTTTCTGCGCTCCAAAAAGAACCTGGCCGGGCAACAAGCCGCGAAGCCTACAGGTGCTCTACCCACTGAGCTACTGCCCTGCGGCAGGTAGGACTCGAACCCACGACCCCATCGACCTGAACGAAGTATGGCTTCGCTACGGCACCGGCCAGGTGCCTAGTGTGTACGGGGCAACAAGCGCCCGGCCTCCATATCCTGCTCTACCTGGCTGAGCTACAGCCGCCGCCCGCAGGCAGCCACCGGCAGGATTCGAACCTGCGACCCGGGCATTAAAAGTGCGACGTATGGCCTGGCTACGGCACCCGTACAAGGGCACTACGCAAGAAAACTGCCGGGGCAACTGGTGGAAAGCGGCGGCCGAAGCCTTTCTGCTCTACCAACTGAGCTACAACCAGGCCCGCAGGCCCGACTGAATCGATTCGAACGATTGACCCGAAGGAATGCTTTCCGACGGCACCCGGCAGGGTGAAATTATCCGGCTGAAACCACCGGTTCGGGGCAACAAGCGGCCGACGTATGTTTTCCTGCCCATACCGCAGCACAGGCGCGGGACTCGAACCCGTAGCGCGGCCACAGCCACGCCTGAAAACCAACCACGAAGTAACGCCCGCCTACGACACCCGAACGGTGGCTCAGCCGGTTTGGAACGGTGGGCCGGAGCTATACTGCCCCGGCGCCGCGCCGTTCCGGCCGGCGGCTGCCGTTAAGTGGTCAGCCGCCTTCCCAAATCTGTTTACGCTGTTGAAACCATGCTTATTGTGTCTGGCAACTGGATTATCCGGCCGTAGCCCGGAAGTGGCGGCAGCTTTTCTGGCGTTCAAGCCACTTCCGGGGCGGCGTACTTACAAGTCAATGGTGTCTATTTCGGTGAGGGCGGAGCCGCCGTTTTCCAGGGCCGCCAGCACGTCAAACACCTTATCGGACCAGCCGGCAATCAGGGCTACGCCGTGTTCGGCGCGCACTTCCACGGGCGTGGTGCCGTGGCCGGCCAAATCGAAGAGGTAGAGGCGGGCCTGGGGCGCTACCGTTCGGCGGTACTCGGCCCACTCCTTCGCCACTGAGGTGCCGTTGAAGTTCGAGTTCCACAGCTGGCAGTCCGTGAACAGCAGCACCTTGTCTACTACTTCGCCGCGGCGGCGCAAGTCCTCCAGCACGAGGTAGCCGTTGGTGCTGTAGCCTACCTCGCCTTCGCGGCGGTAGAACTCGTCCACGTTGCGCAGCACCGGGCCGCGGGGCAGGCTCAGGCGCTTCCATGTGTTGCCGAACATGCCGGCCGTCACGTGCTGGCAGCGGCTTTGCAGCAACATACCCAGCACCAGGCCCACATCGTAGAGCAGCACTTTGCTGCGCGATGACACCGGCTGCTGCATCGAGCCCGACACGTCGCAGGCAATAACCACGCGGGTTTCGGGGCCGAAGCCGCGCAGGTTGGCCGCGCTGTGCGCTATGGCATCTTCCAGAGCCGCCAGCACCGCCGACACGTGCCCGCCTTCCAGCGCCCTCACCTCGCGGTAGGCCGCCAGGAAGCGGAACGGCAGCTGCTTGCTGCGCGCCACCGCAAACCGGTCGGCCAGGGCGGCGCACACTTCCACCATCGTCTCTGCCGACACGTCGGCCTCTAAGATATTGCGCAGGTTGCGCAGCAAGGCCATGTAGCCCAGCTTGCCGCTGCTAATCAGCTCGGTCCATTTCTGGCGGAAGGCAGCGGCCCGCGCGGCTGGGGTGGCGTAGGGCACCTGCCCCAGCGCCGACAGCTCAGTTTCCCAGGTGTAGGGCGTGGGCAAAGTGCCGGCCACCAGTTGGTTGAACAGGGCCTGCTGCTCCGGACTTTTGGCCGCGGGGTGCACCAGAAACAGCGCGTCGCGCAGGCGCACGGCCCCGGCCCGGTCGTATTTGGCCAGCTGGTAGCCATCGAACCGGTTGAAGCTGAGAGCCAGGCCTTTTTGCAGCTGCTTGGAGAGGCGGTTGAGCGTTTTGATTCCCGCCCGCTGGTTGGCCTGCGCGTAAAAGGCCAGCAGCTCCGTTATTTCGTCGGGGCGCTGCACAATACGAGCTACCAGGCGGCTCACCATGTTGTCGCCGCGGTGCAGGCGGGCCAGCTCCACGGCCAGCACCAGCGGCACGGAGCGCAAATACATCCGCTCCCGGGCATACACGGCCAGCCGGGCCACAAACTGCGGGTCGCACTGCGCCACCAGCTCGCGCAGGCGCACCAGCCGCGTTTCCGCCGACTCGTAGTATTGCTCACACAGGGCCGCAGTGGCCACTGCTGCGTATAGTTCCAGGGCAGGCGTGAGGGCGAAGGCAGCCGCTCCTTCGTGGTTGGTAGTAGTAGCGGGCTGGGCTTTGCGGAAGGGTAGATTGAAACGCATAGGCGGGAAATTTAATGGTTGAAATGACGCTGCTTTACTTTACACTTCAGCTTATCTTATAATTAACAGCAGCTTTTAAATTAATTAAAACAGCAAAGTAAAGGCATCAGCATTCCGCATAGACTAAATAGAAAATTCAGTCAAGCAACGGGCGTAAAAAAGGCCCGACTTCTGGAAGGAAGCCAGGCCTTTTCACGAATACAACACGAGGAATTTACCTGCGTGAATCTTCCGACAAAAAGTCCCGGCCATACCAATCCCACTCGCGGCGGATGCGCCGTTTATTCTGGAGGGGAAGCATAAAGCAATCTGCGGGCAGATGCATGGCCGAAGGATGTAAAAGGCTGTTAAACAAACAACCCGAACCTTCTGGGTTCGGGTTGCGGAAGTATCAGAGGGAATCTGCTGCTACTTTAGCTGTACCGAACCGGACCCGAAGCCCCCAGCTTCGAATCGACTTGCATAAAGGTAATAGTGGTGTAGCGCAGCATGGGTTATTGTGTTTGGTGTGACAAATATGACAGAAGTTTTTTACGCCACCAAATTATTTTAAAAAATCAATGAAATATTTTTTTTCAACACTACTATCAATTCAATAGAAAGCTGATCCGATAAAAATAAAATAAACCTACCCCCTGAAATTCACATCCGCCCTAATAGCGTACCAACGAAACCACTTACTGCGCGCTTGGCTCGCCAGGAATTTCCGGTAGCACCATCCGGCGGCTCTTCCACGCGTATGTGCACAACCTATGCCCTGCCTTGCCACTTCCGAACGCTACAGCATTAGCCTGCCCAGCGGCCACCGCTTCCCGATTGCCAAGTATGAGCTGATCCGGGAGCAGCTGCTGTGGCAGGGCATTGCCCCGGCCCACGACTTCTACGACCCGGGCCTGGCCGCCGAGGAAGACATCCTGCGCGTACACTCCCCCGACTACTGGCACCGGGTACGTGACCTGCAGCTCTCAGCCGCCGAAGTGCGCCGCCTGGGCCTGCCGCAAAGCCCGGAGCTGGTGCGCCGCTCCCTGAGCAGCGTGGCCGGCACGGTGCAGTCGGCGCTCCGGGCGCTGCGGGATGGTATTGGTCTGAGCCTGGCCGGCGGCACGCACCATGCGTTCCGGGACCGGGGCGAAGGGTTTTGCGTGCTCAATGATATAGCCGTGGCTGCCGCCTACCTGCTCCACCACGGCCAAGCCCGGCAGGTGCTGGTGGTAGACCTGGATGTGCACCAGGGCGACGGCACGGCCCGCATTTTCCGGGACGAGCCGCGCGTTTTTACCTTCTCCATGCACGCCGGCGCCAACTACCCGCTGCGCAAAGAGCAGTCGGACCTGGATATTGCGCTGGACCTGGGCACCGACGACACCACTTATCTGCGGATTCTGATGGAAGCTCTGCCCCGGCTTTTGTCCGAAGTGCAACCTGATTTTATCTTCTACCAGGCCGGCGTAGATGTGCTGGTCACCGACAAATTGGGCAAGCTGGCCCTCACTCAAGCCGGCTGCCGCCAGCGCGACGAGTACGTACTGAGCCTGTGCCGCGCAGCTGGCCTGCCGGTGGCCGTGAGCATGGGCGGCGGCTACTCCGAGCAGCTCCGCGACATTGTAGACGCCCACTGCAACACGTTTCGGGTGGCGTATGAGCTGTTTGGGTGATTTAGGTGAACCGTGATGGGGTGAGAGGTGAGAGGTAAAAAGTGCGTCATTCCGAGCATGTGGCGCATTAAGCCAGGGGGCGAAGCCGTAGCCAGGGAATCTCGTGTGCTGAGGTTTTGGTGGTGATTGCCACACCAGAATATCCCCTGGCTACGGCTACGCTCGGAATAACAACAGGCAGCCCATTCACCTCATCTCCCCATCACCTCATCACGGTTCACCTTAAATCCCCAATTACCTTTGCGCCCATGAACCTGCACAACCCCGCTACCGACCTGCCCACCGCCAACTCCCTGCCCATTCCGGCCCCGGCCGAAGCGCCGGGTACGCCCGCGCAGCAGGCGTTTCGGGCGGCCGTGGAGCAGGTGGAAGGCCTGCGGCAGCGCCTGCGCGAAACCCAGGCCGAGCAGGCTGATGCCCGGCGGCGCTACTGGCAGCAGGTGGGCCCGGCCGCCGAAACCGTGGTGCAGGCCCGCCGCGCCCTGTTCGCGCCGCTGGAAGAGGCCCTGCTCCTGCGCTACTTCAGCCGCCTCGAAGAACAGCAGATTACGGCACTGCTCGTGGGGAATGCGCGGGCGCTGCAGGACCGATTCGGGGAAGATGCGGCCGACATGCTGCGCAAATACGCGCCGCGCCGCCGCGTCGATGAGGACGACGAACCCACCACCCCGGATTCGCCGCCCGTGGCGGACAGCCTGCCGCCGCACGAGCGGGCCGCCGCCCACGCCCAAAGCCGCCGCAAGTCCAAAGCCGAAAAGGCCCAGGCCGCCGCCGAGCAGCACGCCCGCGAACAGCAGCAGGCCCTGCTCTCGAACACCAAAACGCTCTACCGCCAGCTGGCCCGCACCCACCACCCCGACCTGGAGCGCGACCCGGCCGCTCAGCAGCACAAAACGGCCCTGATGCAGCGCATCACCGAAGCCTACGAAGCCAACGACCTCTACACCCTGCTCCAGCTCCTCTCCGAAGCCGCCCCCTCCGACCAGGCCGACGACACCGTGCTGACCCGCTACACCCAGGCCCTGCACCAGCAGCAAACGGAGCTCAAGCAGCAGCTCAACGAGCTGAAATTCGGGGCCAACGGCTTCTTCGGCAGCACCGGCAAAAAGCGCGAGCAGGAAATCCGCCAGCTCAAGCGTCAGCTCCGCGCCGAGGCCGACTACCTCCACCACATCCACCGCCTTGTGCAGGAGCCCGAAGGCCTGCGCGAGGTGCTGCGCCAGCTTTCCGCCGCCGGCCACGAAACGGTGTAGCGCCGCCGCTGAAACCTGCGTTATCTGCCGTAATTTTGGCGGCGGCTTTTCCGCTTCGTCCTTATCCTCCTCACTATCACGCTGGTGTTACGGTCTTATCTGCCCGGGTTGCGGGCCTGGCTATTCCTTGGCTTCCTCCTCTCCACGCTAGCCGCCCAGGCGCAGATTCCGGCCAAGCTCTGGGACCTTACCCTCGGCGGCACCGCCTATGAAGACCTGGCCGTCGTGCGCCAGACCACCGACGGCGGCTACATCGTCGGCGGCCTCTCCACTTCCCCCGGCAGCGGCAACAAAACCCAGCCCAGCCGCGGTTTCGCCGACTATTGGGTGGTGAAGCTGGATGCAGCCGGCACCAAGCAGTGGGACTATACCTTCGGCGGCAGCAACACCGACCAGCTGCTGGCACTGGAGCAAACTGCTGATGGCGGCTACATCCTCGGCGGCTGGTCGTTGTCCGTAGCTTCCGGCGACAAAACCCAGCCCAACCAGGGCCCCACCCAGACCAGTGACTACTGGCTGATCAAGCTCTCGGCCAACGGCACCAAACAGTGGGATTACACCTTCGGCGGCACTGGCCTCGACTACTTCAGTGCCCTGCAGCAGACCGCCGACGGCGGCTACATCCTGGGGGGCTCTTCCACCTCCGGCATCAGCGGCGACAAAACCCAGCCCAACCGCGGCCTGCCGGGCGCCTACCCCACCGCCGACTATTGGCTCGTGAAGCTCGATGCCAACGGCCTCAAGCAATGGGACCAAGTGCTGGGCGGCCAGGAAAACGAGGAGCTGACCTGCCTGCAGCAAACCACCGACGGCGGCTTCATCGTGGGGGGCTTCTCCGAATCGGGCGCGACCGGCGACAAATCGGAGCCCAACCGCGGCCCCCTCACGCCGTTTCGCTCCGCCGACTTCTGGGTGGTGAAGCTCGATGCCGGCGGCCGTAAGCTCTGGGACCGGACCCTCGGCGGCACCGACGACGACAAGCTCCGTAGCCTGCAGCAGACGTCGGATGGCGGCTACATCGTGGGCGGCCTGTCCTTTTCCGATGTCTCCGGTGAGAAGTCGGAGCCCAGCCGGGGCCAGCACGACTACTGGGTGGTGAAGCTCAGCGCCGCCGGCGCGCCGCAGTGGAACCGGACGCTGGGCGGCATCAGCGCCGACGACCTGCGCAGCCTGCGCCAGACCACCGATGGCGGCTATGCCCTCGGCGGCATTTCCTACTCCGGCCTCTCCGGCGACCGGACCCAGCCCAACCGCAGCCCCAACGGCGACTACTGGCTGGTGCAGCTCGATGCCACCGGCACCAAACGCTGGGACCTGGCCTACGGCGGCAACAACGCCGACGCCCTCAACAGCCTGCGCCAGACCTCGGATGGCGGCTTCATCCTCGGCGGCACTTCCTACTCTGATGTTTCCGGCGACAAAACCCATCCCGTAGTCGGCCCCAATGGCAGCAGCGACTTCTGGCTCGTGCGGCTCAGCGGCCCCCCCACCGTGCGCATCCTCGGCGACTCGCTGCTGTGCAATGGCGGGCAGGTGCTGCTCACGGCCGCCGCCACGCCCGCCGCTACCGGCTACGCCTGGAGTACCGGCGCCACTACTCCCACCATCACAGCCACCCAGCCCGGCACCTACACCGTCACGGCCAGCTTCGGCGGCGGCTTCACCAGCACGGCCCGCTACACCGTGCGGGATTTCGCGCCCACGGTGGCCATTCTCGGCGATTCGCTGCTGTGCCCCGGCCGCCCCCTCAGCCTGAGCGCCGCCGCGCCCAGCGCCACCCGCTACCTCTGGAGCACCGGCGCTACCACGCCCACCATCAGCCCCCAACAGCCCGGCACCTACTCCCTCACCGCCTTTTTCGCCAGCGGCTGCAGCCGCCTGGCCACCCTGCGCGTACGCGCCGCCGAAGCCGTTCCCGCCTTCACCCTCGGCCCCGACACCACGATGTGCGAAGGCGCCACCCTCCGCCTGCTGGCCCCCGCCGCCACCGTTCCCGGCCTTAGCTACCGCTGGTCTGATGGCTCTACCGGCACCGCCCTGCTGGTGCGCGAAGCCGGCACCTACTCGCTTACTGTTTCCGGCAGCTGCGGCACCCAGACCGCCACGCGCCGCGTCAGCACCGAAGCCTGCCTCACCATCCCCAACATCATCACCCCCAACGGCGACACCCAAAACGAGCGGTTCGCCATTACCGGCCTGCAGGGCAGCGGCTGGGCCCTGACCATCTATTCCCGCTGGGGCCGCAGCGTCTACTCCACCAGCTCCTACCACAACGACTGGGGCCAGAACGCCGCGCCCGGCACCTACTACTACCTGCTGCGCCACGCCCCAACCGGCCGCACCTACAAAGGCTGGCTCGAAGTCAGCCGGTAAACGGCCCGCCGCCTACACCAGAAACGCCGCCACCTCCCCAATCACGCCCGCGTCGCGCAGAATGCGGTTGTGCCCCAGCCCGCTCGTCGGCCGGAACTCCAGCCCCGGCCAGCTCGCCGCAATGTCCTCGGCTTCCCCGAACGGAATGCTCGCGTCGTCGTGGTCGTGGAAGAGCAGCGCCCGGCCCACCGGCAGCGTGCGGCCCGTATGAATCAAACTGAAGCTTTCCGCGTCGCGGCCGTGCTGCTCCTGCACGTAGCGGTTCATGCGCGCCACCACCGCCGCCGGCAGGTGCAGCAGCTCCGCGAAGCGCTGCGCCACCGCCGTCGTGCTGGCCGGCACCGCCAGCAGCACCAGCCGCGGCAGCGTTCCATCGGCCTCCCGATTGAACCGCACCGGAATACCCGCCGTGGCTGCGCCCCCAAACGAGTGCGCCACCACCCCGTGCACCGGCCCCACCGCATCGGCCACCGCCTGCACCGCCGCCCCGAACCCCGGCAGCGTGGTCCGCTCGCCCGGCGAAGCCCCGTGCGCCGGCCCGTCCAGCGCCACCACCCGGAACCCCGCCGCCGCCAGCCCCCGCGCCATATAGCCCCAGAAACTGGCCCGGTGCTCCCAGCCGTGCACCAGCAGCACCGTGTGGGCGCCCTCCGGATTCCACTCATACGCCGCCACCCGACTGCGCGGCGTCGCCACCCAGAACTGCCGGGCCCCGGCCAGCGCCTCGGCTTCCCACTGCTTCGGTGCCAGCCGGCGCGGGGTCGTAAACAGCCGCCACGCCGCCCCAAACGCCAGCTCCGTCGAGAGGGCCGCGAGCAGCCGGAATTTCAGCCGCAGCAGCCCGATGCCCGGCGGCAAAGCAGCCACCGGCGCAGCCGAAGCAGGAGAAGAACCAGGAACCGCAGAATTACCAAGTGTTGCCATATAGCCGCAAATATCGGTACCCAGCCCCATGTGTCCCCGGTCCGACGCCGCAGGCGTCCGACCGGTCGTCGCACACGCCTCCCGCCCAAACCCCAAACCAGCAATACCCCTCACCCAGCCCCCGCCAGACCACCCGGCCAACGCCACCGCCGCAACGCCCGGCCTGGTCATCAGGCCGCTACTCCACTAGCGCCGGCCGCTCCCGTAAGGGAAGCTGCTGATGGAATCCATACCTTCATACTTCCTTCCCGCTCTTACAGACCCCGGTGAAGCCGGAGAACTTTGCCAGGGGAGTGCAGCATTAGGCGAATAGATATGTTCAACCTCGATTCTACTGACACGGAGTTCCTCAAAACAATGGCATTGGGCGTGGGATTCCTGTTTTTCGCCCTGGCCAAGCTCCAACAAAGAGCCAGACTTCAGAAACATGGCGTTACTGCTGAAGGCGTGGTAATTCGGGTAGAGCGTGAAGGAGACGTCTATCATCCTGTTATCCGCTTCCTCACACCAGAACAGAAATGGATAACTGCCCGCTACGATACAGGCACCAATCCATCCAGCTTCACCGAGGGCGAAGCTGTTCAACTTCGGTTCGATCCTGGCGACCCAACATGCTTTATTATCGTTTCCGATAGCTCAGCCCTGCTAACCTGGGTGTTTGCAGGAATCGGCGCTGGCATCACCATCTATGGAGTTGGGCAGTATCTGAATGCCTAGCCCATGTCCCAGGCAACCACATGGCGGCTTTCCTTGAGCCTCCGATACGGCTGCCCCACGGCAGGGAATACCCCTAACAACCTCCGCAACTCCGGCGCCGGCCAGCTCCTGCAGATGCTGGATAAGCTGGAAAGCATTGCCGGCGGCCTGAGTGGAATTCGGGAGGTGCTTAAACGAGAGTAGAATTTCACTAAATTTAGTTTTTAAACTACTAACCCTCAGGCAGCATGTATCTAAAAAATATTTGGCTAGAAAATACTGGCCCTATCTCAAAACTAGAAATAGAATTACCTTTTGATGAACGTGGCAATCCAAAACCTATCGTTATAGTAGGCGGCAATGGTTCAGGAAAAACGGTTTTACTTTCATACATAGCAGATGCATTAGTAGAACTAGCAAAAACGGCATTTCAAGATATTGTTCCAGGACAAGGTGTTAACTCACCTTACCTAAGAGTGGTAGGCGGCACTAACACAAAGCTAGGATCTCAATACTCACTTTCAATATTGCAATTTAAAGACATTAATGAAATTAACTCTGAGTACAATATCATATACAGAGAACAAGTTGGTAGCGCACCACCTGATTGGAATGAAAAATGCCAGCTGATATTAAATAAAACACTACCTTGGTCTGATGGCTCTAAAGAATTAGAGGGACAGATCGAAGAGAAAACAGAAAAAATATTTACAAATAATAGCATTTGTTTCTTTCCTTACAACAGATCCGAGAGGCCTCACTGGTATAACCCAGATGTAGTCGAAGACATCAATGATTTTGACACAGGAAAGAATTTTAGAAAAAAATTAAAGCACAAACCTATTATAATCACAGAAACCGCATCTAAGAATCAAAGTTGGCTATTACACTTATTTCTTGATTCAAGAGCTGATTTTGATTTACAATACGTAAATCAACAAATAAATTTTATACTCAGAGGTCAGCAAGGCGAACTGATACAAAGAAGAGGAGCCATATCTAATATAGAAAGCCTTTTAAAACAAATTCTCAATAAATCTAATATCAGACTCGCTCTATTACCCAGAGCAAATGGCCTTTCACGAATATGTGTAGTAGAAAATAATGAAGTTATAATACCAAGTTTAGATCACTTATCTACTGGCCAAGCTTTATTATTTAATATGTTCATGACTATAATTAGGTACGCTGACAGAGCTGACAATACCAAGAGCACAGCATTAAGCAATATAAAAGGCATTGTATTGATAGATGAAATTGACTCCCATATACATGCAGATCTTCAGTATAATGTTCTCCCAAATTTAATTAAAATATTTCCTAAAGTTCAATTTATAGTAACATCACATGCCCCCCCTGTTTGTATTAGGAATTGAGAGTAAATTCAATACGAATGGGTATATGTTACTAGATATGCCTGAAGGCAATCCTATAACTGCCGAAAGATTTAGTGAATTTAGAAGCTCATTTGATTATTACCAAAACACAAAAACTTATGAAGATATTGAGCGCAAAAAAATACGATTGGCTTTAGATAAAGAAACGAAACCACTCATACTAACAGAGGGTGATACAGATGTTGATTACTTACAAACCGCTCTTAAATTATTTAAGAGAGACGACCTCCTATCTAGCATTGACATTGAGTGGATTGGTGGCACACGCAATGGTCAACAATTCTTCACAGGTGATAAAAGCCTCAACAATGCGGGAGAATTTTTACGAGCTAATCCTGAGTTTTTAAAAAATCGAAGAGTACTCTTGCTATATGACTCAGACACAAATAAACCTAATTCAAACGAAGAAAATCTTTGGATAAGAACATTACTAAAAAACGATCATAACAAGATAGCAAAAAAGGGAATAGAAAACTTGTTACCCGAATCATTATTTGACTCATCAGACAGAAGATTTTATTCTAAAATAGAAAAAACAGGAGATTACGGTCAAGTAACTATAGCTAGTGACTTTAACAAAAGGGCTTTTTGTAACTACATCTGCAAAGAGCGTTATGATATAGAAGATTTTAAAGGGTTTTCAGATGCAATCCATATTATCAATGATTTTTTCAACAATACAAAATAAAATATTAAAAAAACAAAAATAATTTGCTAATAATCAATGAAATAAAGAACAACAAAGGCTGCAATATGCAGTTTACTGCTTAAATATTCACAACTATCTTAAATAATACCACATGTACACATAACCTCCGCTATATTATTAATATATTGTATAATATAGCGGAGGTTATGCATCTCAGTCCATCATTGAAGAGCAACTTTATATCAATACTCAGCAACCCTACTTGCTTACCCAGCTAACTTCTCTTCCCAATGGGCAAGCAATACCCCGCCATCAGCGCCGAAATACAGACCTTCATCGAGCAGCAGCACGTGTTTTTCGTGGGCACGGCCGCTGCGGATGGGCGCGTCAACATCTCGCCCAAGGGCCAGGATACCCTGCGCGTGCTCGATGCCAACCGCGTGGCCTGGCTGAACCTGACCGGTAGCGGCAACGAAACCGCCGCTCACCTGCTGGAGGTAAACCGCATTACCCTGATGTGGTGCGCCTTCGAGGGCAAGCCCAACATTCTGCGCCTCTACGGCACCGCTACCGTCCGTGCAGCCCATATAGCGCGAGTTTAACGTAGCGTAACTCGTGACGAACTCTAACATGGAGGCATAGCCACCCCCACCAAAAAAGGCCCCGACGCAACCGCGCCGGGGCCTTTTTCATTACCGCTAAAACCGCGCTACCGCACTACCCAGCGCCCTTCCCCATCCAGCTGCTCCTGCACCACCAGCAAATACGGCGCATCCTCGGGGCCCAGCTTGCTATAGTCCGGCAGATGCACCTCCGCCTTGTTCTTCACCGCCAGCCCCTGCCCGTTTTCCGGCAGCGCCGCCGCCGAAGCCGCCGTGTAGTAGCGCAGCGTCAGGCCCCGGCCGCTGCGGTTGCCCAGCATCGGAGCCACCACGCCCGCCTCGCGCCGGTCGTACACCAGTACCGGCTTGCCCGGCACCGTCGCCCCCCGATACTCCGGCAGCCGCCGCGCCGCCGTCTTCACAATCCGCCGCACCGCCTCGTATTGCAGCACCAGCTCCGGCTGGGCCAGCTGCTGCGCCTTCACAAACGGGTCCAGGCGCGTTTCCAGCAGCGTCGTGGCCGCTGCCAGCAGTTCCGGCAGCGTCTCGGTGGCCGCCTTCGTGCCCGTCTCAATCTGCCGCAGGTTGTCGGCGGTTTTGTCGGCCGAGCCGTGCAGAATGTGCACCCCGGCGTGGCCGGCGTAGCGCTGCTGCAGCAACTGGCAGAAGCTGCGGTTCACCTCTATCAGTACCAGCGTAGTGCCGGGCCGCCGGCGCTGCATCAGGACCTCCGTAAAGACGCCCGTGCCCGGCCCGTACTCTACAATGCAGGAAGCCCGCGCAAAATCGATGGGCGCCATTACGGCGCTGGTCAGCTCTTCGGAGCTGGGCACCAGCGAGCCCACCACGGCCGGATTACGCAGAAACTCCCCCAGAAAAGACGACGACGACATAGCAGCGCTGCCAGATAAAGTGAGACGTAGAAAGGTCGCCAACGCGCGCAAGGCGGGCCGCCGGCCCTTCTACGTTCCGGCGCCGCGCCCGGTCGTCTAAGCGCCGCCGTGGCTACTGGGGCAGGTAAATCCGGAACGTGGTGCCCTCACCGACCACACTGCTTACCTCCATGCGCCCCCCCGCCTGGTGCACCAGCCGATTCACCAGATACAGCCCCATGCCCGAACCCACCACGTCGGGGTGAAACCGCCGGAACAGCTGAAACAGCTCCCCGCCGTGCCGGCTCAAATCGAGGCCGCGGCCGTTGTCCTGCACGCTCAGCACCACCTGGCCTTCCTGCAGCGCCGTACTCACCCGAATGCGGGGCGGCCGGCCCGGCTGGGCATACTTCAGCGCGTTGCTGAGCAGGTTCGACAGCATGCTGTAGAGGCTGGAGCGGGCCATGCGCAGCGTGGGCACGGCACTGAAATCGAGCACGAACGGCGTGGCATGAGGCTTGTACATCGGCTGCAGCACCCGGATAATTTCCTCCACGAACGGCAGCAGCGCCACCTCTTCTTCCGGCTGCTGCTGCCGCTGCCGCTGTTGCTGCACCACCTCCGTCAGGCCCCGGATGGTGCTCAGAATCTGCCGCAGCGCCTCGTCAAACATCGTGACCATGTGCACTGCGTCCGGGTCGTGGAAGGTGGCGGCCTGCTTCAGCTCCCCAAACAGGCCCGCCATATTGTCGATGGGCTGCTTGAGGTCGTGCGAAGCCGTGTACACGAAGTTGTCCAGGTCGGAATTGATGCGGGTGAGCTGCTCGTTTTTGCTGAGCAGCTGCTCGTTGGCGCGCGCCAGTTGCTCACGCTGCTCCTCAGCCAGAGCCTTGGTGCGCAGCAGCTCCTGCTCGTATTTGCGGCGCTCCGTAATGTCGTAGAGGGTCACGTGCATCACCAGCGGCTGCCCGTCGGCATCGCGCACCAGCGCGGCGCTCATCAGCACGGGCAGCGTGGCGCCGTTCTGGCAGCGCATGGTGTAGCTCAGCTCCCGCACCTGGTCCTGGAGCAGCAGCAGCGGCGCGGCATAGGTTTCGTAGTGCAGGCGCCCGCCCATCGTAAACAGCTCCTGCAAACAGCGGTACGCCACCAGCTCCTGGCGCGGGTAGCCCAGCCAGTCCAGCAGCGTCTGATTGAGTTTTACCAGCGTGCCATCGGGCAGGCACGAGCAGTAGCCGCAGGGTGCCCGGTCGTATAACAGCTCCAGATTGTCCTGCGTCAGGCGCAGGTCCAGTTCCGGTAGAGGCTCCTCGTGCGCTTCGCTCATAATGGGGTGGTACGCAGCGGAGCCACAAAATGATTAATAGCTCCGATAACAGCCTGCGGCGCGCTCAGGTGCGGGCAGTGCCCCGAGGTGTCTACCACCACCAGCTCGCTGCCGGCCAGCTGCTCGTGCAGGTAGCGCCCCACGTCCAGCGGCGCCAGCACATCCTGGGCGCACTGCAGCAGCAGCGCCGGCGTGCGCAGCTTCGGCAGGTCGGCCCGGTTGTCCGACAGGAACGTGACCCGGGCAAAATGGCGCGCAATGGTCGGGTCGGTAGCGCAGAAGCTGTTGGTCAGCTCTTCGGCCAGCTCGGGGCGCTCGGGGTTGCCCATTATCACGGGTGCCATCGTCCCCGACCAGCCCAGGTAGTTGTTGTCCATGGCTTCGAGCAGTTCGTCAATATCGGCCGGCTCGAAGCCGCCGGTGTAGCCCGGCGCATTGAGGTAGCGCGGCGAGGGCGCCACCAGCACCAGCCGGGCCACCCGCTCGGGCTGCCGGTTGGCGGCCAGCAGGCCAATCATGGCGCTTACGGAATGCCCAACCAGCACCACCCCGCGCAGATTCAGGGCCTGCAGCACGGCCAGCACATCGTCGGCGTGGGCCTGCAGGCTGTTGTAGCGCACCGGGTCGTAAGCCGTCAGGTCCGATTTGCCGGCACCCACCAGATCCAGCAGCACCACTGTGTAGTCGCCCTCGAAGGCCGGGGCCACCAGCCGCCACATGCGCTGGTCGCAGCCAAAGCCGTGCACAAATACCATAGCCCGGTCTCCCGATCCGGAAATCGTTACGTTATGGCGCTTCAGAATATCCATAGCAAGTCATTGCGCTGGCATTTTCTGCCGCCAGCCCCACCGGACCACCCCGGCGTTTTGCTAAGGTAACACGCAGGCCGTTTGCCTAAGGTATTCTGAGTGCCCGCCGGCCCCGCCACCTCTCGCCATCCGGCGCCAGCGGACTACGGGCGGGCGGCCGGCGGCGCTCCTACTCCTGGCCGGTGGCGTAATGGTCGTCGATGGCCTTGTCCATTGAGTCGCGGAAGGCCAGAATAAGCTTGTTGCGCTCTGTTTCGGGCGTGTTGTTCAGCACCCGCTCAAACGTGTCGCGGTAGACGTGCGCCATAAAATGCGCGCCGTAGGTGGAGAAGAATCCGTCGTGAATTTTGTCGAAGGAGAGTTTTTCCGCCGAAGAAATAGACAGCGAAAGCGCCAGCCATTCTTTTGCGTTGTTGGCCAGGCTGAGTTGCAGGTCTTTGTCCATGGGATGGATAGCTGAATAAAGGATACCGTTGATGAGAACTAGCGCTGCCGGCGGTATGGCAGGTAGGAATGCGGCACAAACACCGGCGTCGCGCTGCCCATCCCCCCGTGGGCCGCAAAAAACGAGTCCACTGCTGTCTGCAGCGCCGCTTTATCCAGTAGCGGCACCGAGGCAAATACGTCGGCAGCGGCCAGCGGCGCTTCCACGGCGCTCAGCCGGCAGCCATCAATGCCCAGCGCATGCTCGATAAAGAGCGGCGTCCCGTCCTGGGCCATGTGCTCGTGCCGGTAGCGCCAGGCATCTGAGAAAGAAGGGCGTGCAGCGTGCGGGGCCTGGTCGGCAGGGGTAAAGCCGAGGCTCCGCAGGTAAGAATCTGTCATGGTCGGAAGGAAAAGAGGGTTAAGAGGAAAGCAGCACTTCGGCCGGCCAGTTGACCTGGCGCAGCAGCACCCGGAGCTCGGCCTCAGAAGCCAGCCGCCCCTGGAAGCTGTAAAGCAGTTGGCTGCTAACGTTTTCGAGCAGGCTCAGCTCGCCGTCGTCGTAGAGCACAATGGTTTCCTGGCCGCAGGCGCTGGGGCGGCTGTAGCGCGCCTGGCCGGGCGGCGAGGCAAAGCGCACAAAGCCGAAGGCATGCAGCAGCTCAGCAGATGGCTGGTAGAAGGAAGACATGGGGAAGGAACCGGGAGAAGGCGCAAAGCCGGGGCGCCGTGCGGTACTGGGCATGCGCAATGCAGGCGGGCAGCAACAGCCGCCGGCAGAGGGCGGCCAGCACTTCCCTGAAGAGACGGTGGCGCGGTTAAGTTCAATTCCGCCCCAGCAGGGCGGCAGATACCGAGGGGCGGGGCAGGTGGCCGGAATTTCGGCCTGAGCGGGCCCGATTCCGGTTGCCGGGTTGGTTCCAGCAAGTTCCGCCTTTTAATCGGCATTCTGGCTTCTGTCCCACTATATATCTGCAGCGGCGGCACTGGGCGGGCAGTGGAGCTTATTTGCCTCGCTTTTCGGGTGGTTCAGATAAAACTGCCACGGCCTCATGTAATTATTACAGCGGCGAATAGTACTTTTATAATTCATTCCTACCTCCCTGTTCTTTGCCTTCGCCGTACATGGCTTCTAATACTACTTCCTGCTGCGCCTCCCTTCTGCTTGTCAGCTTCTTGCAAGGCGCGGCGGCCTCCGCCGTGCAGGCGCAGGCCCCGGCCGATGCCTCCGCAGCAGCCACTACCCGCATCGGGACTATTCAGGGCCGCGGCGCCACGGCCGCAGCCGGCACCTATACCATTGAGGCCATCGTGACGGCCGTGTACCCGAGCCTCAGCCCCGGTGGTTTCTACGTGCAGGAAGGCACTGCCGCCTCCGACGGCAACCCCGCCACTTCCGACGCCTTGTTTGTAGTGCAGCCCGATGCCAAAGTCAGCGTCGGCGACAACGTGCGCATCACGGGCACGGTGCTGGAGTCGGCGGCCGCGCCTTCGTTCGGGCAGGCCGTGCTCACCGACCCGAAAGTGGAGGTGCTCTGGCCCAGAAACCAGCTCCCCGACTTTGCCATGCTGCCCGCCGGCCAGTATTCTTCCACCGACCTGGAGCGGTTGGAGGGCATGCGGGTGCAGTTTCCGGTGCCCCTCACCGTGGCCGACGTCTACAGCCTCAAGCAGCGCGGGGAGCTGATCCTGACCACCGGCGGCACACTCTACCAGCCCACCCAGTTCATCGACCCCAACGACAACCCCGCCACCGGCACCACCAGCACCGGCACCAGCAACGTGGCCGCCGTGAATGCCTACCAAACCGCCAACCTCGAACGGTCGGTGCTGCTCGATGACGGCAGCGCGGCTTCCAACCCCTCCCCCGTTCCGTTTATCGACCCTTCGCTGCGCACGGTGCGCGTGGGCAGCACCATTCCCAGGCTGCGCGGCATCATGGGCTACGCCTACAACAAGTGGCGCATCCAGCCCCTGTCCGGCCCGGATGCGCCTTCCTTTGAGGTGAAGCGTCCTGCGGTGCCCACCTTCGGGCGCCTCGACCTGAAGATTGCCAGCTTCAACGTGCTCAACTACTTCAACGGCGACGGCGCGGGCGGCGGCTTCCCTACTCCCCGTGGCGCCAAAACGGCGGAGGACTTCGCCCGCCAGCGCAGCAAAATCATTGCGGGCCTGGTGCGGATGAACGCCGACATTATTGGGCTCAGCGAGATGGAAAACGACGGCAACGACGCCACTTCTGCCTTGCAGGACCTCGTGAACGGCCTGAACCAGGCGATGGGCGCGGGCACGTATGCGTTCATCAACGACGGAGGCAGCACCAAACAGCCCAACAACACCGACGTTATCCGGTGCGCTATTCTCTACAAGCCGGCTGCGGTGGCGCCGCTCGGCTCGCCCCTGCTCGACCTGACGCCAGGCGTGTTTGAGCGTCCTCCGCTGGCGCAGCTGTTCACTACCCGCCGCTCGGCCCGCCGCGACACGCTGGGGCTGGTTGTGAACCACTTTAAGTCGAAAGGCAGCGGCTCGGGCCTCAACGCCGACCAGAACGACGGGCAGGGTGGCTCCAACCAGCGCCGCCGCGAGCAGGCCCGCGCTTTGGTGCAGTTCATCAACCAGAAGGTGATGCCGGCCGGCACGCGCCGCGTCGTGTGCATCGGCGACTACAACGCCAACTACGAAGAAGACCCGATTGATATTCTGCGGGCCGCCGGCCTCGTAACCGTAACACCGCCCACCAGCGCCTCCTACGTGTTCAAGGGTCTCACCGGCTCCCTCGACCACTGCATCGTGACGCCTAACATGGTCGGGTTTATCGACGTGCATAAATGGAACATCAACTCCGGCGAGCCGCTGTTTCTGCAGTACGATATAGCCGGCGCCGCCACCGACGTGGCCAGCCCCTTCCGCTCCTCCGACCACGACCCGGTGCTTATCGGCATCAACTTCGCGGGTCTGGCCCCGTCTAATGCAGCCTCGGCCCGGCTTTACATGTACCCCAATCCGGAGGGTGGCGCCCGCGCCTTCAGCCTGCCGGCGCTGGCGGCCAGCACCGGCCCGGTTTCGCTGGAAATAAGCCTGCCACAAGGCGCGACTATGCTGCGCCTGCAGGGCTCAGGCCCGCTGCTGCAAGCCCAGCTCAACCGCTACACCTCGCACCTCGCGCCCGGCATCTATGTGCTGCGCGTCAAAGGCCAGGGCCTCGACAAGACGCAGCGCGTGATGAAGCAATAAGCAGTGGACGCCACACAAGCGCCGCTCAACGAACAGGGCTCCGGTAGTACCGGAGCCCTGTTCGTTTTTATACTAGTGGCTTACTGTCTACGCTACGAGTTGGCTGAACAAACGCGCCAGCGTTTCGGCGGCATCGGTGCAGAGGCCGGGGTGGACGGCGGAGGTTTGGACCACGGTGCTGCGGGTGGCGGTGAGCCAGCGGAACCGCTCGGCCGTGCCCAGCTGCCCAATGGGGCCGCCCTGACGCCGGCCCTGGCAGATTCTCTCGAAGGCCTGCAGGCGCGCGTGCAGCTCTTCCAGGTCCAGGTCGGGGCCACCTAAGGCGCGCAGGCGGGCTTCATCGAGGCCGAAACGGCACTGCAGAAACCCCTGGTCGCGGCAGTAGAGCACTACCCCCACATTGCAGAATTCTTCCCGCTCCACGCGCGGCACTACCCGCAGCACGGCATACTCAAACAAGTGCATGGCGGGCGGTATTAGCTTCCTGAACAAAGGTTTCGGAGGCGGCTAAGCGGCTGGTCAGGAACCGCACGTAGGCCTCGCGCTGCTCGGTAGGCGTGCGGTCGGGCTCCAGTAGCCACTCATCGGGCACCAGCGCCACAATGGCCTGAATAACGTCCGGCGTAAGTAAGGCGCGGGCGTCAGCATCAACGTCGGCCAGCTCGGAAGCCTGGGGCAACAGTACGTGGTCTTTTATCTGCGGAAACGGCCGCCGCTGCTGCTCGGCCCAGTCGGGGGCCGTATGGTGCACGTAGAGGGCGGCGCCGTGGTCGATCAGCCACAACTCTTTGTGCCAGAGCAGCATGTTAGTGTTGCGGGCAGTGCGGTCTACGTTCAGCGTGAAGGCATCAAGCCACACCACCTGCGACGCCAGCCGCGCCTCTACCGTCGTCACGAGCGGGTCGAAGGTGCTGGCGCGGGCTAAGTAATGCAGGGCCAAGTTGAGGCCGGTACTGGCGCGCAGCAAATCCTGGATTTCCTCATCGGGCTCGGTGCGGCCGAAGGCTTCGTTGAGCTGAATGAACACCAGCTCCGGCACGCGCAGCCTTAGAGTCCGGGCCAGCTCGCCGACAATCAGCTCGGCAATCAGGGCCTTGGGCCCCTGGCCGGCGCCCCGGAACTTCACCACGTACAGGAAATCATCGTCGGCTTCTACCAGCGCGGGCAGGGAGCCGCCTTCGCGCAGGGGCGTCACGTAGCGCGTGACATCGACGGTTCTAAGCGAGAGGGCATCAGCCGGCATAGGCAGCAGAATCAAACAGGTGTAGCAAACAAAGGACGCACAATATGGCCGGTTTCACCGCACGAAGGCGGGTAGCTGGCCTATCCGGAACACGCATAGCGCAGTACCTCAGCCCCGAAACCGAGCCAAGTAGGGGGCAGTTTTGCTGGCTTTGACTTTCGCTATTTCCGCAGGCGGCCCCTGCGCCACTACCTGGCCGCCTTCGTCGCCGGCGCCGGGACCCATGTCCAGCACCCAGTCGGAGCCGGCTACCACACGCATGTCGTGCTCTACTACGATGACCGTGTTGCCGGCCTCCACTAGGCCTTCCAGCTGCGTCATCAGCTTCTCGACATCGGACGGATGCAGGCCGGTGGTGGGCTCGTCGAGGACGTAAAGCGAGTTCCCGCGGCCGATGCGCTGCAGCTCGGTGGCCAGCTTGATGCGCTGGGCCTCGCCGCCGCTCAGCTCGGTGGCGGGCTGGCCCAGGCGCAGGTAGCCCAGCCCTACTTCGCGCAGCACCGTCAGGGCCCGGTGCACGGCCGGCTCTTCGGCAAAGAACTCCCAGGCCGCGTCCACGGTCAGGCTCAGCACCTCAGCAATGTTCTTGTCCTGGTAGGTGACTTCCAGGGTTTTGGCGTTGTAGCGGGTGCCGTGGCAGACCGGGCACGGCGCGTACACGCTGGGCAGAAACAGCAGCTCCACCATCACGAACCCTTCGCCCTGGCAGTTTTCGCAGCGGCCCTTGGCCACGTTGAAGGAAAACCGACCAGCATCATAGCGGCGCTGGCGGGCGGCGGGCGTGGCGGCAAACAGCTTGCGCACGTGGTCAAACAGGCCGGTGTAGGTGGCCATGTTGGAGCGCGGCGTCCGCCCGATGGGCTTCTGATCCACGCGCACCAGCCGCTTGATATTTTCCATGCCGGCCACAATTCGGCCACCGGTTTCAGTTGGGGCGACCTGCGTCAAGGGGTCAGCGTCCGGCTCCTCTTCGGCTTCCACGGCCTGGCCCAGATGCTCGGCTACCAGCTCTACCAGCACCTGACTCACAACGCTGGACTTGCCGGAGCCCGATATGCCCGTGACGGTGGTGAGCACGCCCAGCGGAAACGCTACTTCCAGGTTTTCGAGGTTGTTGCGCGTGACGCCGGCCAGCTTCAGCCAGCCCGTGGGCGTGCGCGGCGTGCGGGAAGTGGGCTTGCTGGTATCGTTGAACAGGTAGCGCCGCGTCTGGGAGGCTTCCACTTTCGCCAAGCCGGCCGGGGCGCCGCTGTAGAGGATTTCGCCGCCCTGCTCGCCGGCGGCCGGGCCCACGTCTACCAGCCAGTCGGCCTGCCGCACCACGTCCAGGTTGTGCTCGACTACGAACAGCGAGTTGCCCGCTTTCTTGAGGCTCGCCAGCGCCTGCAGCAGGGCTTCAGTGTCGGAAGGATGCAGGCCGGCAGACGGTTCATCGAGCACATATACTACCCCAAACAGATTGGAATACAGCTGCGTGGCCAGCCGCAGCCGCTGCAGCTCGCCCGGCGATAAGGTGGGCGTGCTACGTTCTAGGGCCAGATATCCCAGCCCCAGGTCCAGCAGCACGGCCAGCCGCGCCACCAGGTCGGCGGCAATGCGGCGGGCTACTTCGGCCTGCTCGGGGTGCTCGGCGTCGTGCTGTTGGAGGCCTTTGGCGGTACCGTCGGCGAAGGGGCGCAACAGCTCAGCTACCCGCTTGAGCGGCAGCCGCGCCATATCGGCAATGTCGAGGCCCGCAAACGTGACGGCCAACGACTCAGGGCGCAGGCGCTTGCCGTGGCAAGTGGGGCACTCAGTGCTGATCATGTACTGCAAGGCACGCTTTTTCATGAGCGGGCTTTGCGTGGTGGCGAAGGTGTGCAGCACGTGCCGCTTCACGCCCGTGAAGGTGCCCATGTAATTCGGTGGCTCCTTGCGCTTAAGGGCGCGCTGGGTTTCCTGGGGCGAGTAGCCGGGGTACACCGGCACCACGGGCTGCTCCTCCGTGAACAGAATCCAGTCCCGGTCTTTCTGGGGTAGCTCCTGCCAGGGCCGGTCCACATCAAAGCCCATAGTCACGAGGATGTCGCGCTGGTTCTGGCCGCCCCAGGCCTGCGGCCACGCCGCAATGGCCCGCTCCCGGATGGTAAGCGTGGGGTCGGGCACCATGCTTTGCTCCGTGACTTCGTAGGTGCGGCCCAGGCCGTGGCAGGTGGGGCAGGCACCTTCGGGCGTGTTCGGCGAAAAGCCCTCGGCGTACACAATGGGCTGGCCCGCCGGGTAGTCGCCGGCCCGCGAGTAGAGCATGCGCAGCAGGTTCGACAGCGTGGTAACCGAGCCCACCGACGAGCGGGTGGTGGGCGTGCCGCGCTGCTGCTGCAACGCTACGGCCGGCGGCAAGCCTTCTATGCTGTCCACTTCGGGCACGGCCATCTGGTGAAACAGCCGCCGCGCGTACGGCGACACCGACTCCAGGTAGCGGCGCTGGGCCTCGGCGTAGAGCGTGCCGAACGCCAACGACGACTTGCCGGAGCCCGACACGCCGGTAAACACCACCAGCGCATCGCGCGGAATTTCTACATCGACGTTTTTGAGGTTGTGCTCCCGGGCGCCGCGCACCCGCACGAAACCGGTAAAATCAGAAGAGGAAGGCTGGGCAGAAGAAGTGGGCATGTGGGGAGAAGAGTAGATTTCGGAACGGCAAACTAGCACCAGCATACGCAGCCGGCGCCCGCGCATCCACCTCAGACCCTCAAAAACTTCGTCAGTACGCCCGCCAACCCGGCTACGGCCGCGCTTCTGCCCGCTACAGTTGCTACCTTACGCTTGACAACACCCACCCCTTCTTCTCCTCGTCTTATGCTCGACATGGTCATTGAAGCGCGCCAGGCCGCGCTTAGTCCCGGCTTCGAAGTGCGCCGGATTCTGCCCTACCGGCTGCGCCGCATGCTGGGCCCGTTCATCTTCATGGACCACGCCGGCCCGGTGCACGTGGCGCCCGCGCAGACCGCCAGCATGGACGTGCTGCCCCACCCGCACATTGGCCTCAGCACGGTCAGCTACCTGTTCGGCGGCCAGGTCACGCACCGCGACAGTCTGGGCGTGGAGCAGATTATCAGGCCGGGTGAGGTGAACTGGATGACGGCCGGCAGTGGCATTGCGCATTCCGAGCGGTTCGAGGACCCGAATGCGTTGGTGGGCGGGCAGCTGGAGATGCTGCAAACCTGGGTGGCCCTGCCCGAAGCCGCCGAGGAAAGCGCGCCCAGCTTCGCCAACTACCAACCCGAGCAGCTGCCCATCTTCACCGACGCGGGCGTGTGGATGCGTCTGATTGCCGGCGACGCTTTCGGGCTGCGCAACGACGTAAAAACCCATTCGCCCCTGTTCTACCTGCACGTGGTGTTGCAGGCCGGCGCCCGGTTTGGCCTGCCGAAGGGCTATCCGGAGCGCGGCGCCTACGTAGCCAAAGGCAGCGTGGAAGTGGCCGGGCGCGTGTATCCGGCGGGCCAGCTGCTGGTATTCACGGCCGGCCAAGACCCGGTGATTGTGGCACACGAGCCGTCCACGCTGATGCTGCTGGGCGGTGAGCCGCTGGGGGAACGGTTTATCTGGTGGAACTTCGTGTCGTCGCGGCGGGAGCGAATCGAGCAGGCCAAAGCCGACTGGCAGGCGGGCCGTATTGCCCTGCCCCCCAACGACAACGCCGAATTCGTGCCCCTGCCCGAGGACCGTTCGCGCCCCGCCGGCTCCTCTCCCGCCCCGCAGGCCTTATCGTAGGCGCGGGCACGGTGCCCGGAGCGCGGCGGCACGTTTCTACTCCGCCTGGCGCTGCATAACTTCGAGCCGCGCCGCTACTTCCGCCAGCAGTGGCCGTGCGGCTGTCTCGGGCTGCACGCATTGCTGCTGCAAGTTTTGCATAGCCGCAACCACTGCTTCCGCCCCGGCTGGCGCTTCGCAGTGGGCCAGCAACTCTTCCAGCAGGCAGCCGAAGGCGCGGGTTTCCAGCCTTTGCAGCGCGGCGCCCTCAAGGGTTTCGGATGTAAAAAAGCAGGCCGCCCCAAAGTCGCCGAGCAGACTCTCGCCTGCGGGTGTGTAGAGGATGTTGTGGGCGTACAGGTCGCCGTGCAGAATGCCCTGGGCGTGCAGGTGCGCGACGGCCGAGGCTATGCCGTGGGCGATGCGCAGAACGCCTTTCAGGCTGAACGTGGTGCCGGGTGCGTACACGTCGCGGGTGCAGGTAGCGAAGCTGGGCGGCCCGGCCAGGTTGCCGAATTCGGGGTCAATCAGCTCCAGCACCAGCCCTTCGGCCCCAGCCGGATGGCCCTTGATTTTGCCTTCCACGGCAATCAAATTAGGATGCCGGCCGGCGCTGATGCAGGCCGACATTTCGCTGTGCGGCAGTCCGTCGCTCGTCATGGACCCTTTGAACAGCTTCACGGCCACCTCCCGGGCCGGCTGTGCTGCGCCACGGTGCCAGCGGGCCCGGGAAATCACGCCCGACGCGCCTTCGCCCAGTTGCTGCTGCAGTTCCAGCTCCGCCCAGTCGATAGAGCCGATGGGGTGGCGGGCCAGCACGGCGGCTTCTATTTCGTCGCCGAAGGGGTTGCCGGCGTAGGCCAGCCACGACAGGCGCGGCAGCTGCAATAGCCACGCGGGCAATTCGGTGAAACGGTTAGCAGCAATGCGCAGCAGCTCCAGCCGGGTGCAGGCGGCCATGGACGCGGGCAAGTGCGTGAGGCGGTTGCCGGCCAGCATCAGCTTCTGCAGGTGCACGCAGTGGCCCAGCTCGTCGGGCAGTTCTTCCAGCTGGTTATCGGTGAGGATGAGCCAGCGCAGGGCGAGCGGCAGCGCCGCGCCCGGCAGCGTGCGAATCTGGTTGGCTTTGAAACCAACCATGCTCAGCTGCGGGCATTGCCCCAGCACCGCCGGTACTTCCGTGAACTGATTATCGGAGCAAAACAGGATGCGCAGCTTGCGCAGCCGGCCAAAGTCGTCAGGCAATACAGTCAGCGCGTTGCCCGACAGGTTGAGGATTTCCAGCGAGTCGGCCAGGTCGAATATTTCGGCCGGAAACTCGGTGAGGCCGCCGGAAAGGTCGAGGCGAGTGGCGCCGGCCAGCTTACCAGACCGCAGCTCTTCAAGGGTGTGCATGCGGCAAAGGTCGGCAACCGGACCCGAACCAGCCGGCTCAAGCGGCATTCGTGGTGCTATTTTGACTGCCGTGGCATAATCACTCCTATCTTCACACCAGCTCAGCCGCCACCGAAGATGCTGGCGCGGAACGGAACTGTGGCCGCATCAGCAGCACATACAGGCCGCCCGCCAGCAGAAAGCCCACAAACCAGGCGTAGTAATAGATACCAGCCAGCCAGGGCCATACGGTACCGGCGGGCAGCGCGCCCACGGCCTGCAGAAAGCCCGGGATATTGGGCAGGATTCCCAGCGCCAGCGCCAGCATTGCTTGGTAGTTAACGCCTTTCTGGTAGGTGTAGCGGCCCTGCTGGCGGTACAGGTCGGGTACATCAAGCTGCTGGTGGCGCAGCAGGTAGTAGTCGGCTATCATGATGCCGCCGATGGGCCCCAACAGCGCCGAGTAGCCCACCAACCAGGTAAGTTACGCCAGTAAATAAAGCAGAATTCATAAGTATCTGGCATTCAGCATATTGGAAACTTATTTCACTCTCTCCTGCCAGCCACCGAGTGGCTTCTCCACTACAGCAAACAACCGCAGGACCCCGGCAATGTCGGGGCCCTGCGGTTGCGGTGCGTAGGTAAAAAATCGGCTTACGAGCTACACGACAATGTGGCGCTGCCGGGTTTTTCGCGGGCCCAGTCCGGGCGTTTGGCGGCCAGCTCGTCGTGCTCAGGCTGTTCATCAAACGGTGTTTTGAGCACCAGCATCAGGCGGTTTAGCAGCGTCAGGTCGCCGGTTTCGGCGGCTTCTATGGCCTGCTGCGCCAGGTAGTTGCGCAGCACGTATTTGGGGTTGGCAGCCAGCATTCCGGCGCGGATTTCCTCCGGGGCGGCCGTTTCCTGCCGGAGCCGCGCCGCGTACTGCCCCAGCCACTGCCGCAGCTTCTGGTGCTTCTCCGGGGCGTCCATGTAGCTTACCGCTTCCAGCAATTCCTGCAGCACGGCTTCCTCAATGGCCGGGTGCGAAATCAGGGACGGGGTGGCGTGAGACAGATGCCGGAAAAACAGCGTCATGTCCGCTTCGGCTTCCGCCAGCGCCTCGGGTAGGGCCCCAAGCAGCGCGGCGTCTTCCTCAGCAGCAGTTTGCGCCGTAAGGCCGAGCTTGCGCAGCATCAGGCGGTGCTGGGTTTCGTTCAGGGTAGCCACATACTGGTCCAGGGCGGCGCGCAGTGTCTGCACGTCTTCTACCAGCGGAATCAGGGCCTGGGCCAGCATCATCAGGTTCCAAAGGGCCACGCGCGGCTGCTGCCCAAACGCGTAGCGCCGCCCGCCAAAATCGGTGGTGTTGGGCGTCCAGTCGGGGTCGTAGGGTTCCAGCCAGCCGTACGGGCCGTAGTCGATGGTAAGGCCCAGGATGGACATATTGTCAGTGTTCATCACGCCGTGCACAAACCCCACCGACTGCCAGTGCGCAATCATGACGGCGGTGCGGCGGCACACTTCCTCCAGCCACTGCACATACACGGCCGGCGAGGGCGCCCCCAGTTCGGGATAGTAGCGCCGGATAACGTAGTCGGCCAGAGCCTGCAGGTTGTCCTTTTCGCCGTGGGCCGCCAGAATCTGGAAGTTGCCGAAGCGCACGAATGTGGGCGCAACCCGCGCTACCACGGCGCCCGGCTCGGGGCGGGCATTGCCATCGTAAAACATGTCGCGCACCACTTCGTCGCCGGTGCGCACCAGGCTCAGGGCGCGGGTGGTGGGTACGCCCAGGTGGTGCATGGCTTCGGAGCACAGAAACTCTCGCACCGAGGAGCGCAGCACGGCCCGCCCATCGGCGCGGCGCGAATACGGCGTGGGGCCGGCGCCTTTCAGCTGGATTTCCCAGGGCGTACCGTCGGTAGCCATCAGCTCACCCAGGGACATGGCCCGGCCGTCGCCGAGCTGGCCGGCCCAGTTACCGAACTGGTGGCCGCCGTAGCGCGCCGCAAACGGCTTCATAGTTTCCGTTACGAGGTTGCCGGCCAGCGCATCCACGGCCGGACCGCGTTCCGGGGGCCGTTCCAGCCCCAGAAAAGCAGCTACTTCCTCGGACCAGGCCAGCAGCTGTGGGTCGGCAACGGGCGTAGGCAAGACCCGCGAATAGTGGTAGCCGGGCACCTGGCGCGGGCTTTGGTCCATGGAGGCTTCGCCGCGCATCTGCTCCACGAAGGAATTCTGAAACAACGCCTTATCGAGAGGCTGCAACATATCAGGCATAGTAGAAAGGAATCTGGGTGTCGGCACAATAGCCTCCAGCGGGCTGGCAGCCGCAGCGGCCAGCCCGCACGGGCAGTTCGAAAACGCAGAACAGGGGCGCTTGTTTCGGTGGAGCTTGCCTTGAGCAGCACTGGCTGGCAGCGGGTAGCTCGTCCATAACCCCCGGCCGCCAATCAGCGCTACAACAGGCTCCACCCTCCCTTTCTCTCCCATGGCCACCTCCAAGCTCCGCGGCAACGACCTGCGCAAAATAGGCTTCCCCGAAGGCCGCGCCACCACCCTGGCCCTCAACATTCTGGAAGACCGCCAGCTCAAAACCCTCGACAAAGGCAGTGCCCTGGCGCTGCTCCAGAAAATCAAAGCCGACCCGTATGCCTACCTGCGCGACTCGCTGTGGCGGGGCTGGCCAAGGAGTTTGTGCCCGACCCCAGGCGCGACGTGACGCTCAACCCCGAAATCAAGGACTACCGCCGCTACGGCGAGGCATTTATCGAGGACGGGGCGCGCCGGCAGATGGACACCGCCATGCAGCTGCCCGTCACGCTGGACGGCGCCCTCATGCCCGATGCGCACCAGGGCTACGGCCTGCCCATCGGGGGCGTGCTGGCCGTGGATAATGCCGTAATGGCCCACCAGCGCGACTTAGTGGATGTGCTGGGCTCGTTTGCGCCGCGCATTGTGCGCATGGATGCCGGGGGCGGCGGCAAAAGCCGCTATGGTGGCGAGTAGCCGGATTCGCCACGGTTTGCGGCTCTGCGGGCACTACGTTCCGCTTATGAAAATCAGTGTTTTACCCAGACAAACACGTAGAAATTCCGGCATAAAAATCCTGACATTCCCACTCAAGCCAGCGTTCTGACCTTCAGGATGCTCTGGCTTTCCGCCTGACCTGCCCATTATGCCTAGTTCTGCCTTAACCGAGCTGCGCCTGCATCTGGTACCGGCCGGCTGCCGCCTCGATTTTCCGCGGCTGCCCCGCCAGTTTGCCTACATCTACCGGCGCCACCACAACCTGGCCTGGGAGTGCATTGCCCACAATGCCTGTAGCCCGCATCTGGACCGCAACCCACCGACGGGCGCTTTGGTGGAATACAAAGTGTGCTACTGCGATGCGGCCGGCACCATTACGGCTTCGTCGCCGGTGGTGCAGATACAGACCCACCCCACGGGGATGCCCACGAATTCCACACTGCTGGGGCTGCGGTAATCTGTGCGGCCTTACAGGCCCATCCGGCTGATAGTTTCGCCTTCAAAGTCAAATTCTATCAGCACGGCGGGCGTTTCGCCCACCACCCAGCCATCGTGGCCGGGCGCAATAGCAACTATCTGCGGCGCCACAAACTTGTCGATGTGGCCATCGGCATACTGAATGTGAAACTCGCCCTGCGCCAGAAAGCCCACGTGTGCGTGCATGCACCGCTCGGTACCCACCACCGGCTTCATGTGCTCCGACCAGCGGAAGCCCGCCGGGTAGACGACCCGCTTCACCCGCGCGTCGCCGGTGCGCATCATATCTATGGCTACTCCGCCTACCACGCGGTGGTCGGCACCGGGCATCGGGCCCATCAGGGTATCAGGCTGGCTCATGCTGCTGAGTATTAGAGAGAAATAAGAACCGCGGGTGAGGCGGCCGCGCCTCAAGATGCAAAAAGAAACGCATCCTATTCCAAGCAACAAGGCCCCACGGCGAAACACCGCAGGGCCCTGCCACAAGTGGGGCTGTACGAAGGCTACTTGTTCTGGCCCAGCACCTTCCAGCGCGGCTGCTCCGGGGCCGGCACAGTAGTGCGGGGGTTGTTCTGCGTGCCGTAGCCGTAGCTGCCAGTGCGGTTATCACGATTGTCGCGCCGGTCCCGGTCGTTGCGGGAGTATCGGTCGCGCTGGTCGTATCGGTCGTTGCGGGAGTAGCGGCCGTCGCGCCGGTCATGGTTGTGGTGGCCATGGCCGTTGTTGCTGGGGTGCGAGTAGCCGTAGCTGGGCCGCCCATGGTTGTGATGGTCGTGGCCGTTGCCACGCTTCTTGTCGGGGCCGTGGCGCTTGTCGCCTTTGTGTTTCTTGTCGTGGCCTTTGTTTTTTTCCCAGCGGGCGGCATCGGGGCGAGCGGCAAGCGGAGCCGCCAGCGCCGGGCCAGCCAGCAACGCAGAAGCGGCAAGTGAAAGCAGGAAGGTTTTCATGGAAAGGAAGGCGTGAGGTGAAAACAGGGGCCGCCGCTTTGTGCACGAGCGGAGGCCTGGGTTTAAGCGCTTTTCCCAGCCCTTGCAAGCATAGTGCCGATTGGCGGCAAGCCGCCAGCCGCCGCCTTCGTCGGTCTGTGGGCTGCGCACCAAATTTTCAGCTTCAGCATTTATTATCAACCGTTTACCTTTCTGCAGCAGCCACCAAATAATGCACCTTGCTCCTGCCGCCACCAACGAAAAGAGCGGAAAGGCCGGGCCTTTCCGCTCCGCTTTTTAAGGCAGCGAGCCTGCGGGCTTCCTTATAGCAGCCCTACCCCGGCCCCCACCAGTTCTTCGCGCACGGCCTCAGGCCAGATGCTTACCTGCACTTCCCCAATGTGGCCTTTGCGCAGCATAAACATGCATACCCGGCTCTGCCCGATGCCGCCGCCAATACTCTGCGGCAACTCGCCGGCCAGCAGCCGCGCATGAAACGACAGTTCCTGCCGGTCTTCGCAACCCCGCAGGGACAGTTGCCGCACCAGCGCGTGCTTGTCCACCCGGATTCCCATCGAAGACACCTCAAACGAAGTTTCCAGCACCGGGTGCCACAGCAGAATGTCGCCGTTGAGGCCGCGGTAGCCGTCACTGGTTTCCGTGCTCCAGTCGTCGTAGTCCGGGGCGCGGCCATCGTGCGGCTCGCCGTGGCTCAGTTCGCCCCCAATCCCAATCAGGAACACCGCGCCGTACTGCTTCACGGCCTCATGCTCCCGCTCCTTGGGCGTAAGGGCAGGATACTGTTTCAGAAGGTCTTCGGCGTGCAGGAAGGTAATTTTACCCGGCAGAACAGGCGTAATTTCCGGGTACTCGGCCGTCACGCGGGCTTCCGTAGTGCGCAGAGCCTCGTAGATGCGCTCCACAGTAGCCTTCAGAAACTCCGGCGTGCGCTGCTCCATCCCGATGTGCTTTTCCCAGTCCCACTGGTCTACGTAGATGGAGTGAATGGGCGAGTAGTCCTCATCGGGGCGCAGGGCCCGCATGTCGGTCAGCAGGCCGCGGCCCGCCTCAATGCCCAGTTCCTGCAGCCGCACGCGCTTCCACTTAGCCAGTGAATGCACCACCACAGCCCGGCGCTCAGCCAAGGCCTTTATCGGAAATCCTACGGCCCGCTCCACCCCGTTCAGGTCGTCGTTGATGCCCGTTCCATCGAGCACGGCAATAGGCGAAGACACTTTGACGAGCTGCAGCTGCGTCGCCAGTTCCTTGGCAAACGTTTCTTTCACGAAGCTGATGGCTTCTTCGGTTTTGAGCATTTCCTGGGCAGACATACCGGTATTTATTTATGTGAGTTGAAAATGTTTTTACATTAAAAAAGGCACGCGTTTCCCACCCTCCCAACCGGGATTTTTTTGCTTGACAGGAATTTATTTGCACGCAGAAAAAAAGATCCTGGCCGAAATGACGAGTAGCCATAATCGGGGCAACAGGCACAAAAAAAAGCCTTCCGAATGAGGGAAGGCTTTAAAAGAAAATCAGTTAAGGATTTTTCTCTTCTCCAATGGAGCAATAGCCTTCCAGTCTCGAATCGGATTATTATTCGAGTTATTATTAGGAAGATTATTGCTAAAAAAACGCATTGCTTGGGGGTTGTTCTTTGTCAGATGTATGCAAGTATAGCCGCCACTTGCTTTAACTCCTAATAAAATTTGAAATACTTTTTATTTCACAGAAAATTACTTTTCAAAATACTATCCGGCTTGCTATTATTCTACCTAAAGTTACTTTTCGTCTTCCTCACCCGTCAGCCGGTCCCGGACTTCGCGCACGGCACCGGCTACGGCCGCTGGCACGGGCGCCTCAGGCTGTAGCAGCCGCAGCAGCCGCAGATACTTGGCCCGGCCCTCCGAGAGCATGAATCGGGGCACCTCAAACACAAACAGCTTGAACGGCTCCACCTTCTGCACACCCACGAGCACAAACCGGTCGGCGCGGAGTGCATCGGAGTAGAAGGCGGCCTGCCGGTCGTAGTCATAGCCGCTGCACTGCTCCACAAAGTGGTTGTAGTCGCGCGCCATCGTGGTTTTGAAATCGACGATAGTATAAGGCTGCCCGGGCTTATCCACGATGAGGTCGGCGCGGAGCTTGCAGAGCGTGCCCGTCACGGGCTCGGTGAAGATGCAGCTGGGCTCCGGGATGCCGTCCTGCAGCATCTGGTTGACTTCCGGGTTCAACTGTACGCCTTCCACCATCCACCACACCAGCGTGTCGTTGATGCCCGGCTGGCCGGCTTCGTAGAGCTCGGGCTCCAGCAGCGCCGTGTGGAAGGCCGTGCCCAGCCCCAGCGCCCCGAGGGAGCTGGTGGGCCGGGGCGGGCGACCGTTGAGGGCGTCGCGCAGGCGGGAAAGGTCGGAGTTGGCAATGGCCGGCAGGGCGCGGTAATCGTCGTAGGGCACGCGCAGCAGGTCCGGGCGCGGGGTAGCAGGAATGGCAGAATCAGTCACGTGAAAAGAACAGCCGAGCCCCCGAAAAGGCTCCGGCAACGAGGTGGGTGGAATGGAATAGGGGAAGTATAGGGCTTTTTTGGGGAACGAGCCGGCCCGCGGCAGCAGAACGGCCTCCGCAGTAAGCCGGAGAGGTAGTACCTGCCAGACAGCCACCCGAAGGCCCAAAGACCTTGGGCCGGGCGCGCCGCCTCAACCGTTGTCGGCAAAGCCGGGATAAAGCGTCATGCCGCCATCCACAAATAGCGTGGTGCCCGTCACGTAGTCGGCCTCGTCGGAGGCCAGCCAGACGGCCACTTTGCCGATGTCGGCTGATTCCCCGATGCGGCCGTAGGGAATGAGCGTGAGCAGCTTTTTCTCTTCGGCGGGCGTGTCGCGGGTGTCTTCATTGATGGGCGTGGCAATGGCGCCCGGCCCAATGCTGTTGACGCGGATACGGTGCGGCGCCAGCTCCTGGGCCATGCTTTTCATGAGCTGCATGACGCCGCCTTTGCTGGCTGCGTAGTTGACGTGCCCGGCCCACGGAATCAGCTCGTGCACCGAGCTCATGCAGATTATTTTGCCCGTAGCAGCTGAAATATCGGGCTGAGGGCCGCGCCGCACAAACTCGCGGGCGGCCTCGCGGGCACAGAGAAACTGGCCGGTCAGGTTCACATCAATCACCTTCTGCCACTGCTCCAGCGTCATGTCCAGGAAGCCGGCGTCCTGCTGAATCCCGGAATTGCTGACGAGAATGTGGAGAGTACCCTGCTCTTCGCAAATATGCCGGAACATGCGCTGCACATCCTCTTCCTTGCTTACATCGGCCTGCACGGCTACGGCGCGGCCGCCGGCTGCTTCTATTTCCTGCACCACGGCGGCCGCTTCCTCGGCGCCGCTCGAGTAGTTGACATACACCACGGCACCTTCGGCGGCCATAGCCTTGGCTACGCCGGCCCCGATGCCGGAGCTGCCGCCCGTGACCAGGGCAATCTGGTGGCGTAGGCGCTGCCGGGGTCTGGAATCAGTCATATAGCGGAAAATCCTGGTTGGCCTTCTAAAGACTTAAACCAGCGCCGATAGGTTACAGATGCCTTCCTATATAGTGTGCAACGCATCCAACCTGCCGGAGCGCACCGGAACAAGCCGCCCTGGGAAATGTTAAGACGGGAAAACCAGCAGTGCGCCATGTTTGCGGCAGTTTTCTCTGGCGAAGTCACCACAAATCGGCGGTTTTCTCTATTTTCCTTTCCTGCTTTAGTCGCTGCCTCATGAAAACCGCCGACAACTCCGCCGAGCGCCTCTCCGGACCGCAGCCTGATGCCAGCACCAACCGCCTCTTTCCCGTCTTCCTCAGACTAGAGCAGCTGCATGTGCTGCTGGTGGGCGGTGGGCGGGCCGCCGGCGAGAAGCTCTCCGCCATCCTACTCAACAGTCCGGCCACGCCCGTGACGGTGGTGGCGCCGTGGCTTTCGCCTGAGTTGCGGGCCCTGGCCGCGCGCCACCCTCTGGTACAGCTTCGCCAGCAGCCCTTCCAGCCCACCGACCTGGTTGGCCACGACCTCATCATTGCGGCCACCAACGACCAGCAGGTGAATCTGGCCGTGAAAGCCGCTGCTACCCGCCAGCGCCTGCTGTGCAACGTAGCCGATATGCCCGATGCCTGCGACTTCTACATGAGCTCGATTGTGCAGAAAGGCGATTTGAAGATTGCCATCAGTACCAATGGCAAGTCGGCCACCATTGCCCGGCGGCTGCGCGAAATGCTGACCACTACCCTGCCTCATGAGCTGCACGATATTTTGCAGCGCATGTCCATCATTGGGGAGAAAGTGGGCGGCGACTTCACGCAGAAGGTCCGGTCGCTGAATGCCGTGACGGCCGAGCTGACCGGCGGGCCGCCCTACGAGTCGCCGGCTGCGGCCCGGTGGCGGCGCCTGGCTACCTGGTCGTTGCTGGCGTTTGGGTTGCTGCTGATCTTCAGCATCCTCTCCCATTATTTCACCTGGAAGCAGGCCTGGGAGGTAGCCCGCAACGCCGACACGTTCTACATTTTCGTGGGCATCGGCTTCGCGGCGCAGCTCATCGACGGGCTGCTGGGCATGGGGTACGGCGTGGTCACGGCCATCAGCCTTATGAGCATGAACATTGCCCCGGCGGCCGTGAGTGCCAGCATTCATACCGCCGAAATGTTTGCCAGCGGCGCGTCCGGCTACCATCACTACCGCTTCGGCAACGTCAACAAGCGCCTGTTTAAGGCATTGCTGATTCCGGGCGTACTGGGCGCCATCCTGGGGGCCTATCTGCTGGCCACCTTCGGCGAAACGTATGCCGGGTACGTGAAGCCGCTGCTGGCCGGGTACCTGCTGCTGTTGGGGCTGCGCATTATCAGCAAAGCTTTTTCCAAGCCGGGCCCGCGCAAAAAGCACAAATGGCTGGGGTTTCTGGCCGCCGCGGGCGGGTTTCTGGATTCGTTCGGGGGCGGTGGCTGGGGGCCCCTGGTGAGCAGCACGCTCATTGCCGGGGGCCGCACGCCGCAGTACGTCATTGGCTCGGTGAGCGTCACGGAGTTTTTCGTCACGTTTGCCAGCGCCGTCACGTTTTTTGCCACGCTGGGCATCTCGCACTGGCAGATAGTGCTGGGCCTGATTGTGGGCGGCGTGGCCGCTGCTCCTCTAGCGGCGCGTCTGGCCGGCCGCCTGCCCGTACGCTGGATGTTTATAGGCGTGGGGCTGATGGTAATCGTCTGGAGCTTATGGGCGCTGCGAAAGTTTTTCTAAAGCACCCGACCTGTCATGAAAAAAGCCGCCAACTCCCGGAAGAGTTGGCGGCTTTTTCGCTTGTGTGATCCCGCTGGGATTCGAACCCAGGACCCATACATTAAAAGTGTATTGCTCTACCAGCTGAGCTACAGAATCAATTACCTTGCAGCCGAAACGCGTCTGATTGGCTGATTGTGGCACAAAAGTAGCGGGCTGCGTTCTACGCTCCAAACGTTTTGCGGAAAAAACTCCCTCTTTTTTTTCTTTTCTGGGCGCTGGTTTCTCAACTAGCTACGGCCCAAAAAGTTATTCCCGAGCTGATTCGGGCTGACTCTGCTTTCGTGACCGGCGCTTATATGCCCGCCTACCAGCTCTACCGCCGCATTCTGCACCAGCAGCAGCAGGTTTCGCCGCAGATGCTGCTGCGCATGGCGTATGTGCAGGAAGGCCTGGGCCACTATCCGGCCGCCCTGTATTACCTGAGCATGGCGCAGGCCCGGCAGCCACGCCTCTCTACCTGGCGCAAAATGGCCGCTCTTGCCCGCGACAACCGCCTGACCGGCTACCCCGAAAACTGGCGCCAGGACCTGCAGCTTACTTTTCGGCGCTACTATTATCCTGGGCTGCAGAGCCTGCTGATCGGGGCTGTGGTGGGTGGCACGCTGCTGCTGGTTCGCCGCCGCACCCTCTCCCGCGGCTGGTGGACCGCCTACGGGGCCTATCTGCTTCTCACGGGAGCCTACCTGAACCTGCTCGGCATGGAGAAGGAAGCTCTGGTGGCCCGCCCGCGAGCTGCCCTTATGAGCGGCCCCAGTGCGGGTGCTACCTGGCTCACCACCGCTGCTGCCGGCGACCGGCTGGTAGTAGAGGGCAGGCAGGATACCTGGTACCGCGTACACTGGCAGGGCCAGGATGCGTACATCCGCACGCAGGACCTGCTGCTGGTGCAGTGATTGGGTAATGAGGTGATGGAGTGATGAGGTGAATCGTGATGGGGTGAAAGCAGCACGTCATTCCAAGTGAAGGCGCAGCCGCAGCCGGGGAATCTCGCGGGCTGAGGTTGTGGTGCTATTGTTTACTACACTAGCAAGATTCCTCGGCTTCGCTCGGAATGACGGTCTTGTTACCTATTGCCTGTCACCATTTACCACATCACCCCATCACCATTCACTTCATCACTCACACCTCGAAGTCCTTTTCCTCTTTGCGGAAGTGACGGAGCACCAGCTTGTCGGTGAGGGACGGCAGCCACTTGTTGAGGAATACCGTGAGTTTGCCCTGCCCGGTGAGCACCAGGTCGCGGCGGCGCTGGCGCACGGCCTCCAGAATGTACCCGGCCACTTCCTCGCTGCTCATCATCTTCTGTTCGTCGCGCGGCGACTCACCCTGGGCGGAGCCATCGGCGGCCAGCGCTACCTGCCGGATGTTGGAAGCTGTGAAACCGGGGCAGGCGAGCAGCACATGTACGCCCTGCGGCAGTAGCTCAGTGCGCAGCGCTTCCAAAAAGCCGTGCATGGCAAACTTGGAAGCCGAGTAGCCGGTGCGGCCCGGCAGCCCCCGGTACCCGGCTATACTGCTGATACCCACCACTGAGCCCTTGCTGGCCAGCAGGTGTGGCAGCGCAAACTTGGTGGTATACACCGTGCCGAAAAAGTTGGTTTGCATCAGGCGCTCAATCACACTCAGGTCCACGTCCTGAAACCGGGCGCGCATGCTGATGCCGGCATTGTTGAGCAGCACATCCAGCCGGCCGAAAGTGGCAATGGTTTCCTGCACGGCCCGCTCCGAGTCGGCGGCTACGCCTACATCGGCGCGCACGGTGTGATGGCGGATGCCGAGGTCCGCTAGGTGGCGGGCGGTTTCCTGCAGGCGCTTCTCGTCGCGGCCCGTGACAACGATATGGGCCCCTGCCTGCCCGAAAGCCACGGCACAGGCCCGCCCGATGCCGGAGGTGCCGCCCGTAATTAGTACTACTTTATTTTTCATCTGAAATAACTGATTGCGCTACGCCCTGACGGGCCGCCCACAAAATTATCTATTTAGCGTCAGGACACCGGTATAAAACCGCAGGGCACAGATTATTTGCGGACATTAATTAATCT
This sequence comes from Hymenobacter psychrotolerans DSM 18569, assembly GCF_900142395.1. Taxonomy (GTDB): domain Bacteria; phylum Bacteroidota; class Bacteroidia; order Cytophagales; family Hymenobacteraceae; genus Hymenobacter; species Hymenobacter psychrotolerans. The sequence goes on from NZ_FRAS01000009.1 coordinate 67,281, forward strand.
TCTCATATATTGGATTGTCGGTGCTAAAAATTGCATTCTGACCCCGTTTCGTCGCTACCTTCGCTTTTCTCACACCGCGCACCTTCTTGCTCTCGTCTATGACCCCAACTTTACGTATTCGGCGCAGTGCGCCTTTTTTTCGGGCTTGCTTTCTGCTGCTGCTTGTGCTGCTCGCGCCGGCAGTGTGGGCGCAGTGCCCTTCCGCGGTCAGCACCTGCACGCCGGGTTCAGCCCCTTCATCAAGCTTTGCCTTCGGAATGGGCATTCTGAACGTCACGCTGGGCTCCATCAACAACACCACCGCCGGAGTGCAGGAAGGTTTCCGCGACTACGCCTGTACCCTCGGAACTACCCTTACGGTGGGGCAGAGCTACTCTATCAGCATCCGGACCAATGCCAACGCCAATGAGAATGTGCGGGTGTACCTCGACCTGAACAACGATGGCACGCTGAACCCAACAACTGAGCTGATTTTCAGCTCTAACGCGGCACGCACGCACACCGGCACCATCTCCCTTCCAACGGGCACCGTGCTCAATACGGCCCTGCGCCTGCGCGTAGCTGCCGACTACGTGAATGCCCCGTTCCCGACGCCCTGCTCCACGCCGCAGTATTCGCAGACCGAGGACTATGCCGTGACGGTGCAGGCCAACGCAGCAGCTCCCGTAGCCGACTTCGGCGCCGACGCCACCCAGACCTGCTCGGGCTGCGTGCAGTTCACCGATTTGACGCAGAACGCCCCTACCGGCTGGCTTTGGAACTTCGGCGACAACACGACCAGCACCCAACAGAACCCGCGCCACTGCTACACCACGCCCGGCACCTACACCGTTACGCTCACGGCCACCAACCCGGCCGGCACCAACGCACGGACGCGCACGGACTACATCGTATATGACAATGCCGTGCCGGTGGCCGCTACCTGCTCGCCGGCCACCACGGCCTTCTGCTGCGGCTACGGCATCACGCAGTTTACGCTGGGTACGCTCACCAGCTCGTCGCAAAACGGCCAGGCCGGCTACGAAGACTTCACCTGTGGCCGCCGCGTGCAGCTCACCGAAGGCAACTCCTATGCTCTGAGCCTCACCACGGGCACCAACCCCCAGGACACGCGTATCTGGCTGGACCTGAACAACGACGGCGCCTTCACCGGCAACGAGCTGCTGTTTACGGCCCTGAACCGCGTGAACCCAACGGGCAGCGTCCTGATTCCGGGCGCGGCGGTGAAAAACGTGCCGCTGCGCCTGCGGGTACTGTCGGACTTTGTGGGCGGGGCCGCGGGGCCTTGTGCGGCGCCGCAGCTGGGCCAGGTGGAAGACTACACCGTGACGGTGCGGGCCAATATCAACCCGCCGGTTTCGGCCTTTGCCTCTAACTATGTGCTGGGCGCCTGCCAGAACCCGGTGCAGTTCACCGACCAAAGCCAGAACGCCCCCACCAGCTGGTTCTGGGAGTTTGGCGATGGGGCCACCAGCACGCTGCAGAACCCTTCGCATCAGTACACGGCCGGCGGCGCCTTCAGCGTCACGCTCACGACCACCAACACCTTCGGCACCAACACGCTCACCAAAACCAACTCCGTGGTGCTGATGCAGCCCTGCGTACAGTACTGCACCGCTACGGGCACTACGCCCAATATCTGGCTGACCAACGTGGCCGTGCGCCGCAGTGCCACGCAGGATTTTGCCAACCCTTCGGCGGCCAGTGCCGGCGGCTACGGCAACTACGTGGACAAGGTGATTACGATGTACCAGGGGGCCAATACCTCGCTGGATATGACCGTGAATGGCAACCTGCAGCACGTGCTGTGGGCCTGGGTCGACTGGAACCGCAACGGCACGTTTGAAACCTCCGAGCAGATTTCCAGCAGTGTCACGGCATCTCCTGTTTTCACGGCCGGCTTCACGGTGCCTTCTACGCCCGGCTCAGTGGGCTTTACGCGCATGCGGGTGATGGTGCGCCTGAGTAATCTGCCCACGCCCAATCCCTGCCAGATCAACCAGAACAACTCCGAAACGGAGGACTACTCGGTGCTGGTGACCCAGGTACAGTCGACGGCAGAAGCCCGCACGCTGCCGTCGCTGAGCATCTTCCCCAACCCCACCACTGATGGCCGTCTGCACCTGCGCCTGCCCGACCCGGCCGCAGCCGGCGCTTACGCCATAACGGTGCACAACGTGCTGGGCGCCACGGTGCTTACCAGCAACGTGCGCCTGAGCCCGGCCCAGGACGCCGAGTTGGACCTGTCGGCGCTGCCGCGGGGCCTGTATGTGGTGCGCCTGCAGGATGCGCAGGGCCAGACTGCCGTGCGCCGCGTGCAGCGCGACTAGCTTCTGCTGAAGAAGCCGTGGGCGGCTAATGCGTCCCACGGCTACTCCGTTTTTTCGTTGCCCTAGCCGGGTTTCCCTGGCTCCTCCTCTCTCCTTTCCTACTTCTTTTTTATGCGCCAAACTTTACTCCGCGCCGTATTCCTGCTGCTGTTGCTGACGGGGCTACGCCCGGGGCCGGCAATGGCTTCCCACCTGCTGGGAGGCGAGATGAAATACGAATATCTCGACGCCAACGGCCCCGTGGGTACGCCTTTCCGCTACCGCATCACGGTATTTATCTACCTCAACTGGGAGTGCCCCCCGGCCGGCGGCGGCTCCTCGGCCACGCAGTCGAACGTGCCGGATGGGCGCTGCAACATCTTCCTGAACCTGTATAACAAGGCCACCGGCCAGCGCATTCTCAGCAGCCAGGGCTCCAACAGCTTCCCCTGCACCCAGATCAGCTGCCCCACACTGCAAAACCCGGTTCAAAACGACCAGCAGCCGGCCGGCACGTTCCGGCTGCCGCGCATTTCCAACCCCAGCATCACGCCGCCCCAGCCGGGTGGCTGCAGCATTCCGGCCGGGTCAGTACCGCCCGTGCGCCTGGCCCGCTACGAGGCCATCGTGAATCTGCCGGTGTCGTTTGATGGCTACTACGCCGTGTATACCGACGGAACGCGCAATTTCAACATCGATAACCTGCAGAATCCCAGCAACCAGAACCAGACGCTGTACGTGGAAATGGCGCCGCCGCTGCTGCCCAACTCCTCCCCCACCTTCTCGGATACGGCTGTAGTGGTTATCTGCCAGGGCGACACCAGCATTCTGGTAAACAACGCCGTGGACCCCGATGGTGACCGGCTGATTTACTCGTTCAGCACGCCCTACAACGGGCCCCAGGGCGCTATCGTCAGCTTTACACCGCCACCCCCCTCAGTTACCTATGCGCCTACCGGCGGCTACTCGGCCACCAACCCGTTTGGCACCGGCCCCGGCAACTACGCTTTTCTCAATGCCAGCAACGGTATCAGCCGCTACGCCACGTCGCGGGTGGGGCGCTACGTGGTGGCCGTGGAAGTGAAGGAGTACCGCACTATCAACGGCAGTGAGGTGCTGATAGGCTCTACCCGGCGCGAAATTCAGCTGGTTTCGCGCACCTGCTCGCCCAACAACTCGCCGCAGTTTACGCCCGCCACCACCACTCAGCCTCGCCTGTTCACCATCGAAGAAGGGCAGTCGGTGAGCTTCAACCTGGCAGCGACTGACCCGGATGGCAACCCGATTAACCTGCGCGCCAACAGTGTGCTGCTCGATGGCAGCGGACCGTTCAACGCCACGTTTGGCGGCAGCCAGGGCACGGTATTGCCGGGGGCGCCCACGGGCAGCGCCACGGTGCAGGGCAACGGCAGCGTAAACGGCCAGTTCGTGTTCAACAGCCAGTGCGGCAACGGCCGCGCCACTCCCTACGATGTAGTCATTACGGCCTCGGACGTGGCCTGCGGCTCCAAAACCGTGGCCGACGTCTTCCAGATTCTGGTGACCCGCGCCATCGGCCCGAACCGCATCAGCGGCGACTCCATCATCTGCGACCGGAGCGTGGCCCGCACCTACTCGGCGGGCGGCCCATCGGCCACGGCCTACCAGTGGAGCGTAACGGGCGGCATCATTCAGGGCGCCAGCACCGGCAGCTCGGTGCAGGTGCTCTGGAACGGCACGGGTGCCGGCCGGGTAGTGTTGCGCGGTATTTCGGCGTTCGGCTGCCCCACCGACTCGGTGGTGCGCACCATTGATGTGCGGCCCGCCGGCGCGCTGGCCGTGACACCGACCACCGCCGCCATCTGCCCCGGCGGCTCCACCACCCTCACTGCCACCGGCGGCACCACCTACCAGTGGACCTCCAGCACCGGCCAGACCTTCACCGGCAGCACTATTACGGTCAGCCCGGCGGCCACCACTACCTACAGCGTTTCTACTTCGGATGGCACCTGCACCACCACGCGCCAGGTGACTGTAACCGTAAACCCAGCCGCCGTGGCCGATGCCGGTACGCCGGCAGCTACCTGCCCGGGCGAAAGCACCACGCTGGGCACGGCAGCGCTGGCCGGGTATACCTACTCCTGGAGCCCGGCCACTGGCCTGAGCAATACGTCGGTGGCGCAGCCGGTTTTCGTGCTGGCCAACAACACTTCGACGCCGCAGACCTACACGTACTACGTGACGGCCACCTCCGCCCTGGGCTGCGTGGCCCGCGACTCGGTGACCGTGACCGTGAACCCCAGGCCCGATGCGCAGGCTGGCCCGGATAAGGCATTCTGCTCCGGCGAAAGAGTAAATATCGGGGCCACCGTCACCACCAACCCCACGGGCACCACGTACGCCTGGAGCCCCGCCACCGGTATCTTCTCGCCCGTAGTACCGTTCACTACCATCACCCTGGCCAACACCACCACGGCTCCCATTGTCAGCACCTACATACTGACGGCCACTACTCCCAGCGGCTGCGTGAACCGGGATACGGTGCGCATTACGGTGAACCCCGCGGCGGTGGCCACGGCCGGCCCCGACCGCGCCGTGTGCTCCGGCGAAACCACCACGCTGGGCGCTGCGGCCCTCACCGGCTACACGTACTCGTGGAGTCCGGCGGCGGGCCTGAGCAGCACCTCGGCGGCCAACCCTACCTTCTCCCTCCCCAATACCGGCACTACCCCGCAGCTTTTCGCCTACACGCTCACGGCCACTACGGCCCAGGGCTGCGTGAGCACTGCCACGGTACGCGTGACCGTCAATCCGGTGCCGGTGGTGAATGCGGGCGCTGATGTAGTGCTCTGCGACCAGAAAACCGCCATTCTGGGCACCACGGCCGTGGCGGGCTACAGCTACTCCTGGAGCCCGGCCACCAACCTGAGCAGCGCCACCACGGCCCGCCCGGTGTTCACGGCCGCCAATACCACCCAAACGCCCCTCACCCTGACCTATGTCGTGACGGCCACCACGGCCCAGAACTGCGTGGGGCGCGACACGGTGCGCATCACGGTGAATCCGCGGCCACTGCCCGACAGCATTCAGGGCGCGGCTTCGGTGTGCCCCACGGTGCAGGGCATTGCCTACAGCATCCGGGCCCCACGCGGCACCGCCTACCAGTGGCTCGTGACGGGCGGCACGCTGGCCAGCGGCCAGGGCACGGCGGCCATCACCGTCAACTGGGGCCCGGCTACCACCACGGCCAGCGTGAAAGCCTTCCGTCTCAACAGCCTCGGCTGCTCCTCCGATACGGTAGTATTTCCGGTGCGCGTCAACCAGCAGCTACTCACCCAGCGCCCCACCGGCCCGCTCACCGTCTGCCTTTCCGATGGCCCCTTCACGTACCAGACCCAGCTCACCAACGGCTCTACCTATGGCTGGCAGATCATTGGCGGTACGCAGGTTAGCTCCAGCCAGAACACGGTGCAGGTGAACTTCACCCGGCCCGGCCTGGCCAAGCTGGTCGTGACGGAATCCAGCAACCCGGCCGGCGGCCGCTGCCTGGGCCAGAGCGACACGCTCTACGTGAATGTGCTGCCTTCGCCGGCTAGCAACCTGATAGTGGCCGGCCCCAGCCGCGCCTGCGTCAGCCAGGGCAACCTTACGTTCTCGCTGCCCGGCGCCCCCGGCTCCACCTACGCCTGGACTTTCAACGGCACGCCGCAGGCCACTACCTCCAGCTCGCTGACCGTAGTGGCATCTACGCTCGGGCCCAATGCCGTGACGGTGCGCGAAACCAACGCCAGCGGCTGCGCCGGCCGGCTGTATTCCTCCTCCGTCAACGTAGTGGCGCCTCTGGTCATTTCGGGTCCGGCCAGCTACTGCCCCGAAAGCCGCACCGGCCTGACGTACTCCATCGGGCCTTCGTCGTTGTTGCTGGGCTACCGCTGGACCGTGACAGGCGGCACCATCGTGAGCGGGCAGCGCACGGGCACCATCCAGGTTGACTTCCCGGCGGGCAGCACCAGCGCCACCATTTCCGTGCGCGACACGGCCAGCGCCAACTGTGAGGCTACCTTCACGGTGCGCCCCGACAATGCCACGGTGGCTCTGCTGGTAGCCTCGGTTGATGCCCAGGATGACCGCAAAATCAACCTGACGCTGCAGGCCCCCAACAGCACCGCCACCACCAGCCAGATCAGCATTCGGCGCCGGGTGGCGGGCAGCACCAATCCGTTTCAGCCCGTCGGCAACATTGCCAACTCCAGCACCGCCTACGCTGATAACAGCGTGGACGCCGATGCCAACAGCTACGAGTACCAGCTGCTGCTCACCAACTCCTGCGGCACGCAGCTGCTGAGCACCCAGCACACCACCATCCGGGCCCAGGCTACGGCCGTGGAGGGCGGTTCCGGCCGCGACGAGGGCAAGGTAACCGTGACTTGGAATGCCTACCAGGGCTTCGCGGTGCAGCAATACCGCATCTACCGCCGCGCCGGTAGCGGGGCCGCCGAGCTGGTGCAGACCGTGGGCGCCGGCACCGCCAGCGTGCAGCTCACCACGGGCAGCGCCGGCTTCGACCAGTGCTTCCGCGTGGAGGCCGTGGGGCCGGGCACGCTGGTTTCCAGCTCCAACGAAGCCTGCGTGAACTTCGCCAACGACCTGACCTTCTACAACGTGGTGACACCCAACAACGACGGCCTCAACGACCAGTTCATCATCAAAAACGTGGAGCTGTACAGCGGCAACAAGCTCAGCATCTTCAACCGCTGGGGCAAGGAAGTGTATAAAGCCACGGACTACCGCAACACCTACGACGGCGCCAACGCCTCGGCCGGCGTCTACTACTACCTGCTGGAGCTGCCCGGCGGCCGCTCCTACAAAGGCTGGTTCGAAGTAGTGAAATAGGACCACGGATTACAGCGGATTTGACGGATTTATCGGATTCTGTAGCCGATTCTGCCTCGTTCGACCTAAAAAAGGCGCTTCTGATGAAGCGCCTTTTTTAGTAGCCCTGCTTCACCACGACTTCCAGACCGTGCCCAATGACTCCCGGGCCGTGCCCAACGGTTTCCGGGCCGTGCCCAACAGTTTCCGGGCCGTGCCCAAGCACCTCCAGACTGTGCCCAACGGTTTCCGGGCCGTGCCCAACGGTTTCCGGGCAGTGCCCAACAGTTTCCGGGCCGTGCCCAAGCACCTCCAGACTGTGCCCAACGGTTTCCAGATCGTGCCCAAGGACTTCCGGACCGTCCCCAACGCCTCCAGGCAGTCGCCCACAAAATCCGACCAATCCGTCAAATCCGCTGTAATCCGTGGTTATCTTTGCCGGGTGAGGAAATCAGTTAAAAACATCCCGGCGGAGCTGCTCCGCGAAGTCGAAATCACCGACATGGTGGCCGAGGGCAAGTGCCTGGTGCGCCGCGAGAACCTGGTCATCTTTGTGACGCAGGTAGCCCCCGGCGACGTGGTGGATCTGCGCGTGACCAAGGCCAAAAAGAACTTTCTGGAAGCCGTGCCCACGCACTTCCACAAGTACTCCGAGCTGCGCGTGCAGCCGTTCTGTGAGCATTTCGGTACCTGCGGGGGCTGCAAGTGGCAGCACCTGGGCTACGAAACCCAGCTCCGGTTCAAGCACCAGCAGGTAGCCGACACATTGCAGCGCATCGGCAAAGTAGCCCTGCCCGAGATCCTGCCGATTCAGGCCTCGCCTGACCAGACCTACTACCGCAACAAGCTGGAGTACACCTTCAGCCACAACGGCTGGCTCACCAACGAGCAGATTGCCAGCGGCCACAACTACGAGCGGCGCGTGCTGGGCTTCCACACCCCCGGCCGCTTCGACAAGATTCTCGACATCAACCACTGCTGGCTGCAACCCGACCCCAGCAACCAGATCCGGCTAGCCGTGCGCGACTACGCCCTGGAGCACGAGCTGCCCTTCAACAACCTCGTAACGCAGGAGGGCTTCCTGCGCAACCTCATCATCCGGACGGCCAACACCGGCGACCTGATGGTGATTCTGCAGTGCTACTACGCCCACGACGCGCTGTTTCCGCTGCTGGATTTCCTGCACGAGCGGTTCCCGCAAATCACGTCCCTCAACTACGTGCTCAACGACAAGGGCAACGAAACCTTCCACGACCTGGAGGTGGTGTGCTACCGGGGCGAGCCGCACATTCACGAGGAAATGGAAGGCCTGCGCTTCCGCGTCGGCCCGAAATCGTTCTACCAGACCAACTCCGACGGCGCCTTCAACCTCTACAAAATCACCCGCGACTTCGCCCAGCTCACCGGCTCGGAGCTGGTGTATGACCTCTACACCGGGGCCGGCACCATCGCCAACTTCGTGGCCCGGCAGGCCAAGCACGTAGTGGGCGTGGAGTATGTGGAATCGGCCGTGAAGGACGCCTACATCAATTCCGAAATCAACGGCACCACCAACACCGAGTTCTACGCCGGCGACATGAAGGACGTGCTCAACGCCGAGTTCATCCAGAAGCACGGCCGCCCCGACGTCGTCATCACCGACCCGCCCCGCGCCGGCATGCACCCCGACGTAGTGGCCCGCCTCCTAGAAATGCGCGCCCCCCGCATCGTCTACGTCAGCTGCAACCCCGGCACCCAGGCCCGCGACCTGGAGCTGCTCGACGAAGCCTACCAAGTGGTAAAAGCGCAGCCCGTAGACATGTTCCCCCACACCCACCACGTGGAGAATGTAGTACTGCTGGAGTTGAAGTAACCTACCTGTCATCCTGAGCGGAGCGAAGGATCTTATCACGCAAGAATGAGCCGTCCGGTAGTAATCCTGACGTGGTAAGGTCCTTCGCTCCGCTCAGGATGACAGCGTATTTTTCAGGATCTACTGCCAGAAGTCATGCCTTATTATGTGTACATCACCACCAACCCAGCCAAAACAGTGTTGTACATTGGCATCACAAATAGCCTCGCTTCCCGCATGGCGCAGCATTACGCCAACCGAGGCTCCGACCAGACCTTTGCGGGACGTTACTTCTGCTACAATCTGGTTCACTTCGAGGAATACACTGATAGTAAAGCCGCCATTGCGCGAGAGAAAGAGTTGAAAGGCTGGACGCGGGCTAAAAAGGAAGTGTTGATTGCAACTGGTAACCCAGCGTGGGATTTTCTCGAAACCTAACTGCGCCACCTGTCATTCTATGCGCCACGTGTCATCCTGAGCGGAGCGAAGGACCTTACCAGTCCTGAACGAGTTGTTCGAATGCTACTTGTTCATTCGTGATAAGGTCCTTCGCTTCGCTCAGGATGACACAAAGAAAAATTCCAATGGACTACACCAACGACCCTGAACTGAACGGCAAATACCTCGGCACCATCACCAAGGATTTTGCTACCGTTTCCGATACGCTGAGCGAGGCTTCCTCGCAGATCCGCAAGCGGGATATTTCCAAGTATCCCATTTTCGTGTTTGCCCGCCAGGAGGTGCCGTTGGGCGGCCTGCTCATCAACGCCGACGAGCTGAACCTGGAGTGGCACGTGTTTGCCAGCTACCTGGAGCTGTTCGTGCAGCAGGGCATCGTGGGCCAGGATGGCATCGAAGCTTTCCAGCAAACCTACCGCGACCCGAACGAGTACTGCTGCCTGTTCGTACTCGACGAGGAGTTCACCAACTTCGTCTACGTCCCCTACCCGGAAGACTGACAAACCCTGTCATCCTGAGCAAAGCGAAGGATCTTATCACGTGTGAACGACAATCGTAGAAACGACTCGTTCTAGCGTGGTAAGGTCCTTCGCTCTGCTCAGGATGACAGGGTTTCTATTCCACACCCCTACTCAAAATGGTTGAACCCCTGGGCGCGCAGCGGGATGGGCTGGCCGGCTTTGGTGATGAGGTTGGCGCCTTCGCTGCGGTCTACCATGTGCCCGATGATGGTGATATCGGGGTGGTTCTTGATTTTGTCGTGGTCTGACAGCGGCACGGTGAAGAGCAGCTCGTAGTCTTCGCCGCCGTTGAGCATACACATAATGGGGTCTAGGCTGAACTCCTCGGCTACTTCCAGCGTGGGGTTGGCAATGGGCAGGTTCTCGGTGAACACGCGGGCCCCAGTGCCGCTGGCCTGGCAAAGGTGCAGCACTTCGGAAGCCAGCCCATCCGACACGTCAATCATGCTGGTGGGCACCACGCCCAGGTCGCGCAGCTCGTGCACCACGTCCATGCGGGCCTCGGGACGGAGCTGGCGCTGCAGCACATAGGGATACTTGGCGAGTTCGGGCTGGGTTTCGGGGTCGGCTTGCCAGGCTTGCTTTTCGCGCTCCAGCACCTGCAGGCCCAGGTAAGCTCCGCCCAGGTCGCCGGTTACGCAGAGCAGGTCGTTGGGCCCGGCGCCGCTGCGGCGCACGGCTTTTCCGGCCTCCACCTGGCCCAGCGCCGTAATGCCGATGGTCAACCCGCTGCGGCTGCCGGTGGTGTCGCCGCCCACCAGGTCCACGTTGTAGGCTTCGCAGGCCAGGCGCATCCCGTCGTACAGCTCCTCCACGGCTTCCACCGAAAACCGCGCCGGAATGCTCAGGGCCACCACAATCTGGGTAGGCAGCGCGTTCATAGCCGCAATATCCGACACGTTTACGGCCACGGCTTTGTAGCCCAGGTGCTTGAGCGGGCAGAACGTGAGGTCGAAGTGCACGCCTTCCACCAGCAGATCGGTGCTTACTACCACTTCCTGCCCGGCCGGCGGAGCCAGAATAGCCGCGTCGTCGCCGATGCCGAGGATGGTGCTGGGCTGGTTGAGTTGAATGGTATCCTGAATCCGGCGAATCAGGCCGAATTCGCCTACTTTATCGAGAGGAGTGACGTCGCTCATAAGGTCAGAGAGTTGGGGTAATGGAGTAACCGGGGCCGCTTTGCATACGCAGAACCAGCCGTGGCTGCCGACGGCAAAGGTACGCAACCGCACCGGAGCCTTCCGGCGCAGTTCAGGCCTCGACTTGCCGAACAGCTGCAATCAAAAAAGGCTGCCTCCGAAGAAGCAGCCTTTTTACTGAGGAATGCGGCACAACGGCTATAAAAACCGCAAGCCGTCTTACGGATGAATTACTTCACCAGCAGCTCTTTGTAAAGCTTGGTCTGGCCATCCTTCGACACGAACTGCACGAAGTACAGACCGGCTTTCAGGCTCGAAATGTCAACGGTGATTTTCTCCGAGGTCAGGCCCTGGGGCTTCACGGAAATGCTCTGGCCGAGGCTGTTCAGAATAACGATGGAACCTACTTTCACGTCCTTCAGCTCGATGGTAGCCGAGCCGCTGGCGGGGTTAGGATATACGCTGATGCCGTTGTTGAATTTCTCCAGCACTTTCAGCGGGCCGTATACGCCGAAGGGGCCGGTGTAATCGTTGTGCTCACCGAGGCGCGAGTAGCTCTGGCCGCCGGGGTTAGAAGTGCCTCCGGGAGGGAAAGCGTAGCTATACGCTTTCCACTGGTCGGCAATGTTGTAGGTAGCAACTGCGGGGTTTACGCGGGTGCCCGACGAAACCGAAGGACGGCGCATCAGCGACTGGTTGGCCGAGGCTACCAGCGGCTGTACACTCACACCATTCACGATAACCGGAGCATCGGCGGGGTTGGTGCCGCTCCACTGGCCGGTGCCGGTGCCACCGCCAGCAGGCAGCGGCTGGTTGCCGATTATGCCAAAGATATCCACCAATACCGGCGAGCCAACGCCGGCTGTGCCGCCCGTCCAGCGCACCAGACCCAGCGCGTCGTCACCGTTGAAGTAGCTTACGCTGCCGGTAGGAGCACCGCCCTGCGAAATGTAGTTCGGGCCGTTAACGTTGTAAGGAACGCCACCCCGCTGGTTGCCCTTGGTAGTCAGTTCCGTCAGAGTAGACTCACCGTTGACGTACACGAAAGCAGCCGCCGAGTTCAGGGTGTTGGCACCCGTAGCACGCATCAAACGCTCCTCGTCAATCGGGGTAGCGCTGCCGTTGGAATAGCGACGCACCGAGTAGGCGTTCAGGCTGACGGCCGAAGTCGTGGGGTTGAAGATTTCCAGGGCCCGCTCGTTGCCGGTGGAGTTGGAAACGCCGCCATTGTAGCTCACACCTGACTGATGAGCGCCCTCAATGTACTCGGAGAGAAACAATTCGGTGCCCTGGCCACGGGAAGTGAGAGCCGCCAGCAGCAGCGCAGACACCAGGAAGTAGTTCTTTTTCATGTAAGCAAAAGGTAAGTGTTTGACGAAACCGGCCGCAAAGATAAGCACTTTGCCCGGGCTTTATACGTTATTAAATGATAAAGAGGTTGGCCTATATTACCGTAAATCCACTGTCTTAAAGCCAGATACCTGCCGGTACCCACCCTGATTTCTTTCCCTAAAAAGGACGAGCCATACTCGACATTCCCGGATTTCGGGGCAGCAGTAGCACGCAAAGGACTTTTCTGCGCCCCCTCTATGCGGAAGTACGGCAAATGCCGTTATTGGGCCCGGAGTCGCCAATAGCCCGATTAGAGGCCGCCACTCGCATTTTGCGGAGCAGGTTTCCTGTTTTGAGGAACCTCGTTTTGCTGCTGCTTGTCTTTCCGATTCTTACGTATTCATATGAAAAACACCCTCTGGCTGGCGCTGCTGCTGGCCGCGCTGCTCAGCGCCTGCAACCGCACCCCCAAGCCCTTCGATCCGGCGTCGGCGGCCGCTGCCAAAGCTCAGCTGGACGTGCTGCGTGACTCCGTGGACACCCGCTGGACTCAGATGATGGCCAGCGACGACGCCAAAATTGTGGCCACCGCCCAGATGATCAGTGAGCTGGAGCGCAACCCCAGCACCGATAAGCAGCTGCTTCAACAGCTCAGCCGCGCCAACAGCCGCCTGCAGGCCCGCCGCTACCAGCAGCTCACCATGCAGTCGGCGCAGATAGACCAGTACGATATGGCGCAGGACTCGCTGCTCACTTCGCTGCGTGGCATCCTGCAGGCACCCGGCGCGGCGGCACCCGGCACCACCGTCCAGAACACCTTCGCTACCATCGGCGAATACGACGGGCTGGTAGTGGGCTACCGCGTGCAGTACGACCGGGCCGCCAAGCAATTCAACAACTACCTGCAGCTGCACCGCAATGAGCTACAGAGCCTGGGCGGCAAGTACGGCCAGCTCACGCCGCTGCCGCTGTTTGAGCTGCAGGAGTAGCCGGCAGTTTTCCGGCACAGAAAAGCCCGCTGCATAGCTATGCAGCGGGCTTTTCTGTGCCGGGAATGAAACAACGTTTCATTAAATTTTCGGGCCGGTGCAACCTCCTCCTTCGCATTCAACTCTTTAGGGCAAACCAGCGGTTATGGTGCACAGCACTATGAGCTGTTTGGTTGAGTTGGTTGTGGAAAAGGCGTCCGGAATATTCCGGCCGCTTTTTTACGTTTTACGGCTACAGCTTGGCCATTTCGTCGCGCACGAAATCGGCGAGGGTGCGCAGGTAGTCAGTGCTGAAATCGAAGCGGATGCCAGCGGCGGCGTAGATGTCGCCGATGGGCGCGGTGTAGCCCAGCGCCAGCGCGCGTTTGTAGGCTGCCAGGCCCTCCTGCGGATTCTGGCGGTAGTTGCGCCACACCGCAATGGCCCCGAGCTGCGCCATAGCATACTCGATGTAGTAGAACGGCACTTCGTAGAGGTGCAGCTGCTTCTGCCACAAATACGGCTTGAAGCCTTCCAGTCCTTTCCAGCTCACGGTGCGCTGGTTGAACTCATCGAAAATCTGCTGCCACTGCTGGTGCCGCTGCTCCTCGGTATGCTCCGGGTTTTCGTACACCCAGTGCTGAAATTTGTCGATGGTGGCCACCCAGGGGAAGGTTTCCAGCACGCTTTCGAGGTGGGTTTTCTTGGCCCGCCGCAGCTCATCGGCGTCTGAGAAGAACACGTCCCAGTGGTCCATGCTCATCAGCTCCATGCTCATAGAAGCCAGCTCAGCTACCTCAGATGGCGGGTGCTTGTCGGCGCCCAGCGGCAGGTTGCGGGTCAGGAAGGAGTGCACGGCGTGGCCGCCCTCGTGCAACATCGTCACGACGTCGCGCAGGGAGCTGGTGGCGTTCATGAAAATGAAGGGCACGCCGGTTTCGTCGAGCGGGTAGTTGTAGCCGCCGGGGGCTTTGCCTTTGCGGCTTTCCAAGTCGAGGTGGCCCATCTGGCGCATCGTGCGCAGGCAGTCACCCAAATAGGGGTCGAGGCGCTGGAATACGGTGATGGTTTTTTCCAGCAGCTCCTCCCCCGTCTCAAACGGGCGCATGGGCGGCTTGCCGCTCACGTCCACGTCCAGGTCCCAGGGGCGCAGCTCGGGCAGCGCCAGGTCCTGGCGGCGCTCCAGGTCCAGGTCGTCAATCAGCGGCACCACCGTTTCGCGGATAGCCTGGTGGAAGTTGCGACAGTCCTGCGGTGTGTAGTCGAAGCGACCCAGCGCCGCGAACATATAGTCGCGGAAGTTGGGGAAGTCAGCATTCAGGGCCATCTGGTGGCGCAGGCCAATCAGCTCGGTGTAGAGCGAGTCCAGCGGCTCGGAGTCGCGGAGGCGGCGGGCCTGAATGGCGCGGTAGGCCTCTTCGCGCATCGCCCGGTCGGGGCTTTTGAGCAGGTCGGCGGCCCGGGGCAGCGTCATTTCTTCGCCGTCCAGGGTCACGGTCATGGCCCCGGCAATGGCGGCGTACTGCTGCTGCTTGGTGCTAATGTCGGTTTTGAGCGGGATGTTCTCGGAGCGGTAGATTTCCAGCGCCTGCCGCACCGAGCGCAGAAACACGCGGTAGCGCTGCGGGTCCAGCTCCGGCAGAAACTCCGAGGCCATCATCTTCTCATTCAGGGCGTGGTCATAGGGCGCCACGTTGGGCTCTATCTCGTTCACGAAAAACTGAAACGCCGTGCTGCTCGCTTCATCCTGCGTGTCGCAGGTCATGCGGATATAGCGCCAGGCCAGGTCTTCGCTCAGCACCGATTCCAGTTCCGAACGGTCGAGCAGCCAGCGCTCCAGCTCCTGGCCGGAAGCAATGGTCCGGTCGAGCAGCTCCACGAAAAAGGGCTCCAGCGCGGTCCAGTCGGTCACAGTAAAGTCTTCGGGCAGATAGTGCCGGGGCGGGCGCTGGGTATCAGTAGCAGAAGCGGCCTGCAAATCAAGGGAAGTAGTCGTCATAAGAGCATATGATACGCGGAAAACGGGCGGAGTGGTGCCTCGTTTCCCACGAAAGAGCTGAAAAACCGACGCTCAGACGCGGAGCATCTGCCAGCCGCCGGTTTTAATCAAAAGCTTCGGGCGGGCTATTGTTTAATCTATTTCGATAACCACGTCCCGGGTCATCGGGTGGCCGACGCACACCAGCACATAGCCCTGCTTCATTTCAGCATCGGAAAGGCCTTCGCGCTCATCCAGGTGTACTTTGCCGGAAAGGCACTTGCCGCGGCAGGCGGTGCACAGGCCGGCCTGGCACGAATACGGCAGGTCGATGTCCAGGTCGAGGGCGGCTTCCAGAATGGTCTGGCTGGGCTGTACTTCAAACTGGTACTCCGTGCCCTCGTAGTTCACGGTCACGGTGCGCGTCACCAGTTGGCCATCGTCGTCGGCATCCGACACGTCGCCGTGGCCGGTGGGCTGGGCGGCGGCGGTTTCCTGCGAATCGGCGGCGGCCACGAAACTCTCGCGCCGGATGCGGCTTTCAGGCACGCCCAGCAGCTCCAGCGCCGAGCGGGCTTCGGCCATCATGCCTTCGGGGCCGCAGAGGTAGTACTCGGCCTGGGCCGGCGGCACCTGGCGCTGCTCCAGAATACGCAGCAGCATGGTGCGGTTGAGGCGGCCGACATGCTGATGGGCCGCTACCGGGCCGGTGGGCTGGCTGTAGATGTGCTCTACCTGCAGGCGGCCGCCGCTCTGGGCCTCCAGCTGCCGCAGCTGCTCCCGGAATATCACGGATTCCTCGTTGCGGTTGCCGTACACGAGTAGTACCTGGCTGCGGGGCTCATCGCGCAGCGCCGCTTTCAGCATGCTCATCAGGGGCGTGATACCGGAGCCGGCGCCCACCAGCACCAGCGAGCGGGCGGTACCAGAGTTGGGGCTGAACGTAAAATTGCCGAGCGGGGCCATAGCCTCCAGCTGCTGCCCCACGCGCACCGTATCGAGCAGGTAGTTGCTGACCAGCCCGCCTACCACGCGCTTCACCGTCACGGACAGGCGCGGCGCTTCGCTGGGCGTGCTGCTGAGCGAGTAGGCCCGGCGCTCTTTTTTGCCGCCCGGTCCGCAGGGCAGAATCAGGGTCAGGAACTGGCCCGGCGCGCTGGCAATGGGCTGGCGGCCGGGTGCTTCCAGGTGAATGGTAACGGCATCGGTGGTTTCCTGGGTGAGGGCAACGACGGTAAGCGTAAGATATGGACTACTCATTGACGGCGTGGAGAGCTTAGGGGACTTAAGGACTGGAAACAGGCTGCAAAGTACGGGATTCTGTAGCGGAAGCTTTAGCTTGCGCGGCCGGAACCCGGCGTGTAAGATCTTGCCGTTTGGCGCCGCTGCCCTGCCCAAAAGCCCGCCCCCGCGTAGCGCCGGGCGCTTCCCGGGCCGGCTGGTCGTCGCCGGCTGCTTGGCCGCTCTGCCGGCAACCGGGTTGCCGGCAGAACTTTTCCGCGTTTCTGCTCTTATCCTTGCCTATATGCTTTCTGACCTGCTTGAACGCCACCAGCACGAGTTCGGCCCGGTGCTGCCCGTCGACCTGAACGCCCCCGATGTAGCCCGCCTCGATTTCACGGCGGCCAACCCACTTCTGCGCGACGCTGACCTGCGCGACACCGCTGCTTTTGAGGCTTTGGTAGCGCGGCTGCTGGCCAGCCAGGAGGCCCACATCGGTGTGGGTGGCTACCTCGAAAACCGCATTATCTACCGCCGCAGCCCCGGCCTGTTCGGCGACCCGGCCGTGCCGGCCCGCTCGCTGCATCTGGGCGTAGATGTGTGGCTGCGGGCCGGTACGCCGGTGCTGGCTCCGCTGGATGCTACCGTACACAGCGTGCAGGACAACGACAACTTCGGCGACTATGGCCCGACCGTTATTCTGCAGCATCAGCTGGAGGGCGACACGTTTTATACCCTCTACGGCCACCTGAGCCGCCGCGAAACCGCGCTGCTGCGGCCCGGCATGGTCATCGAGAAGGGCCAGACATTCACGGAGGTAGGCCCCGCCCCCGAAAACGGCGACTGGCCGCCACATCTGCATTTCCAGGTTATTGCCGATATGCTGGGGCTGGCAGGCGACTTTCCGGGCGTGGCACTGCCCGAGGAGCAGGAAAAATGGGCCGCGCTGTGCCCCAACCCTAACCTGATTCTGCAGAGCCAGTGGCTGTAGCGGCCTGACCGGTTCGTTCTGCCTGCTGCTTCGCCTACCTGCTGCCCATCTTGACTTTTCCGGCATGGCTTCCCTGGTTGTACTACCTGATAACAAGCAATTCGACAGCCTGCCGGGCGAAACTATTCTGGCGGCCGACCTGCGCAACGGTATTGCGCATGTGCACGCCTGCGGGGGCCTTGCCCGCTGCTCTACCTGCCGGGTGCTGGTGCTTGACGGACTGGAGCACCTGCCCCCACGCAACGACCTGGAACAGACCTTAGCCGCGCGCATCAACCTCCCTCCGACCATGCGGCTGGCCTGCCAGACGGCGCTAGCGGAAGGCACCGTCCGGTTCCGGCGGCCGGTGATTGACGAATTGGATATTCAGCTGGCCCGCCAAGGGCTTACGCACGCCGACCAGCGGCTGGGCGAGGAGAAAAAGCTGGCCGTCCTGTTCTCCGACATCGAAGACTATACGGCGTTTGCCGAAGCCATTCCCGCGTACGACGTTATCCATGTCCTCAACCGCTACTTCGGGCTGATGAGCGAAGTAGTACGTGCCCACCATGGCTACATCAGCGACTATATCGGCGACGGGCTGATGGTGGTTTTCGGGCTGGAAGACGAAGCTACTGCCGCCGCCGATGCCGTGGCGGCAGCCCGCGCCATGCTACAGGCCCTTGAGCGCCTGAACCCCTATCTGCGCAGCATGTACGGCTGCGGCTTCCGTATCCGGATTGGTATTCATTACGGCGAGGTAGTGGTCGGGCACATTGGGGGAGCGGAGCTGCGCAAGCTGGCCACCATCGGCGACACCGTGAATGTGGCCGCCCGCATTGAGGCCGCCAACAAGGAGTGCGGCACGGCGCTGCTGGTGTCGCAGGCTGTGGTGGACGAGCTGGGCGATGCGCTGGCCGTGCGCCGGGGTTTCCTGACTCCACTGAAGGGCAAAAAAGGGCTGCACCGCCTGTATGAGGTTAATCTGGAAGAACCGGCCGGCTTCGGCAGCTCTAGCGACCTGAGCCACTAGCTGCACCGGGAGGGCGCAGCATAGCCGCCCTTCACTGCCACATCCGCTGCCGACCTTGCCACAAGGCCCGGCCTGACTACGCCCGTTGCGGCAGTCGGGCCGGGCTTTTTTGGTGATGCAACGGCCTGAATTTCGCGCGACGCGCCTGCTGCGGGGAGGCAGCTCCGTATTTCCACGCACAGGCTAACCGCTTAAAAATCAGTATTTATTCCTTCCCTCCGTTTTCGTTTGCCGGCGCGGGCAAGCCGTATAGCAGGAGAGTTTTTCTTGTACCGGCAGCCTGCCTGCATCGGCAACTAGGCCCTGGCAGTACGGCCGCCTCTACCGGTTCACTCTATACTAGTATGGTCAAACGCACTTCACTACTGGCTGCCCTGGCAGGCATTGCCCTGGCCCTGAGCGCCTGTGACAGCAACAGCAGCAACGCCGGCGGCAACGCTCCGCTGGATACGGATGCCAACGGCAGCGCCGACATCAATGGCTACGACGCCGGCCCCGACTCTGCTGCCGCCAACAATGCCGGCGCCGCCTCCACCCGAGGCGACATCAATGCCAACAGCGGCGGCAGCTCCGACGACGGCAACGGCATGGGCACCGGCCCGACCCAGGGCGGCACCACGGGCTCCGGCACCAGCGGTACTTCCGGCGGCACCACGGGCCAGTAGCCTCCGCTTCTTCTACCTTTTCCAACCAACCCATTCATCCACCTACTCTTTCTGAGCTATGAAAAAGCCATCCATTTTCCTAGGCGCCGCGCTTGTGGCGGCATTTGTTGTATCTACCGGCGCAGCGCTGTCCAGCTCCGCTAACGCCTCCACCGACCAGGGCTCCACCACCGGCACGACCAGCTCTACCAGCGGCCGGACTACATCGGGCACCACTTCCGGTACCACCTCGGGCACTACCACCGGCACGACATCGGGCAGCGGCACTACCACCTCGGGTACTACTTCCGGCACCATGACCTCCGGATCAACTTCCGGCAGTATGACGTCGGGCTCCATGACATCGGGGTCTACTTCCGGCAGCACCACAATGGGCACGACTTCCGGCTCTACGAGTGGTAGCAGCACCTCGGGCTCCATGAGCACTTCCGGCAGCTCTACTTCCGGCAGTTCTACCTCTGGCTCTATGACTTCCGGCCGTAGCGGTAGCACGAGTGGTAGCACTACATCAGGCCGCAACGCAACCAAAACCAAGAAGAAAACCGGTTCGTCGACCAGCGGCAGCACCACGTCTTCGCGGAGCACTGGCGGCACCACGTACTAGGGTTTTAGGCCCCCAGTAGCAACGCTTTTTACAGCCGCCCGCAGCCCCGCGTTGTTAGCGAGGTTGCGGGCGGCTGTAAAAAGCGTTTTGGCTGAAAAACGCAGCCCTGCCAACCGTCGTACCCTAGTACTCCCCTTTCCTTCCAGCCGACTTCTCCCAGGATACCGTATGCCTGCACTCTATTCGGTTTTGCGGCGTCCTTTTGTGCTTGATTTACGGGCGTTGGCGCTGCTGCGGGCAGCAGTAGCTTTCGTGCTTCTGCTCGATATCGGCATCCGCAGCACCGACCTGGAGGCGCATTACTCTAACCTGGGGGTGCTGCCCCTGCCGGTGCTGCAGGCACAGGTCTGGAACCCCTATCAGTTTTCGCTGCATGCCAGCAGTGGGCTGTGGCAGGCGCAGGCCCTGTTGTTTGGGCTGGCAGCGGCGGCGGCGGTAGCGCTGTTTCTGGGCTGGCATACGCGGCTGGTTACGGCTGTTTCGTGGGTGCTGCTGCTGTCGGTGCAGAACCGCAATCCGCTTATCCTGCAGGGCGGCGACGACCTGCTGCGGATGCTGTTGTTCTGGGGCTTTTTTCTGCCCTGGGGGCGTGTGTATTCGCTGGATGCCCGGCAACGGCCTGCTCCCGCCTCGCTGCGGTATGCCAGTGCTGCCACTGCGGCTTATGTACTGCAGCTGGCATTGGTGTACTGGTGCACGGCTATCCTGAAAAGCAGCCCGGAATGGCGGCAGGAAGGTACCGCTCTGTACTACGCCCTCAGCCTCGACCAGGTGCTGTTGCCCGGTGGCCGGCTGCTGTATCCCTATCCGGAGTTGCTGCGGGTACTTACGCTGGGCACGTTTTATCTGGAGTTGCTGCTGCCGTTTGTGCTCTTCATTCCGTGGCGGGTGTGGTGGTGGCGGCTGCTATTTGTGGGGCTGCTCTGGGGGTTTCACCTCAGCATTAGTGTCACGCTGTATGTGGGGCTGTTTTTCCTGATCAGCATGGCCTCGGTGCTGGGCCTACTGCCGCCTCGCGCCATGCAGTGGCTGGAAAGGCGCTGGCTGCCCTACGTGCAGGCAGCGGTACAAGGGCTCGGGAGCCGGCTGCGCCAATGGGCTGCGCCGCTGGTGCGGTGGCGGCCTGGCGTGCGGGTGCAGGTGGCGGCTTCGCTGGAACTGACCCCCGGACCCCAACGCCTGCTCAAAGCGGCCCGCGAAGGGCTGGTGCTGGGCCTGCTGGCGTACGTGTGCTGGTGGAACCTCGATAGTTTCTCCCGCCCCGACTGGGCCCTGCGTGAGCAGCTGCGCTGGCTCGGCTACCTCGTCCGGATAGACCAGCACTGGGGCATGTTTGCCCCGACCGTTTTCAAGGACGACGGCTGGTATCTGCTCGATGGTACCACCACTACTGGCCGGCACCTCGACCTGAACCGCAACGGGGCACCGCTCACCTACGCCAAGCCCGCCGCCGTAGTAGCCCTCTTCCGCAACGACCGGTGGCGCAAATACTCGGAGAATTACCTGTTTGTGCAAAACAGCTACATGCGGCCTTACTACTGCAACTACCTGCTGCGCGTGTGGCAGCAGTCGGGCCGCCCGGCGCTGCGCCGCCTGGATGTCATTTATATGAAAGAAGTTTCGCTGCCCGACTACCGCGTAGCCACTCCCACCCGCGAGGTGCTGTGCAGCTGCGAGCCGCCGACTTCATCACCCCAATAAGGCAGCCAACGCCCATCAGCTGCCCGCTTAAACCAACTTTTCCCATGAACGAATCTGCCACTGCTTCTCTGAAAGCCAACCGCGCCAATACGCCGGCCCTCCTGCACGTAGTGCCGGGCATCTGGGGTTTGCGCAACGTGTTCGTCAACCTGTACTATGTGCGCAACCCCGATGCGCCTACCGACCCCTGGGTGCTGGTAGATGCGGGCCTGCCCGGCGCGGGCAGCAAAATTCAGCACAATGCCGAAGCCCTGTTCGGGCCCGACTCTCCGCCCGCGGCCATTCTGCTGACGCATGGCCACTTCGACCACGTAGGCGCCCTGCCTGATCTGCTGGAAACCTGGCCCGACGTGGTGGTGTACGCGCATCCGCTGGAGCTGCCTTATCTGCGGGGCATGTCGTCGTATCCGCCACCGGACCCCTCCGTGGGCGGCGGCGCTATGGCTGCCATGTCGTTTCTGTACCCGAAAAAGCCGCTGGACCTGGGCCAGCGGGTGCAGCCCCTGCCCGCCGATGGCTCGGTGCCCCACTTGCCGGGCTGGCGCTGGCTGCATACGCCCGGCCACACGCCGGGGCACGTTTCGTTTTTCCGGGAGCAGGACAAGACTTTGCTGGCCGGTGATGCCTTCGTGACGGTGCAGGCCGAGTCGGGACTGGCCACGCTAACCCAGCAGCAGGAAGTGAACGGGCCGCCCGCCTACTTCACCCAGGACTGGGAGCAGGCGGCGGCTTCGGTGGCCAAGCTGGCGGCGCTACAGCCGGCCGTAGCCGCCACCGGCCACGGCATCCCGATGCGGGGCAACCGGCTTCGGCAACAGCTTCTGGAACTGGCGCAGCACTTCGCCGAGCGGGCGGTGCCGGCCCACGGGCGCTACGTAGGCCACCCCGCCACCGCCGATGAAACAGGTGTGACCTATGTGCCGCCAGTGCCCAAAACCGGAATACCGCTCTGGGTGGTAGGAGCTACGCTGGCGGCCAGTCTCTTCGTTATCATCCGGCAGCAGGAGCAGCGCAGCAAACGCCCCCATTAACCCCCAACCCACTAAAGCTTCATGTAGACTGCGTCGGCCGCAGCAGTTGTGGCCAGCGCAGCTATGGTTCTGCTCTCCAGTTTCTTGTTTAGATGAAGTATTCCTCACATTCCTCCCTGACCGGTGCGGAGGTACGGCGCTACATCAGAAAACTACGGTGTTTGAATCTGCGTCGATTCTGACAACCAATACCGCCTCAATAAGAACGGGCCCGCAGCACCATGCTGCGGGCCCGTTCTTATTGAGGCGGTGGCCATCCTATACCGCTTAATCGAACTTGATAGCCGTGACGGGCTTGATGCGCGAAATCAGATATGTGGGGATGAGCACGGCCAGCAGCGAGGTGGCAAACACGGCCGCGTTCAGAATCACGATGATGGTCGGGTCCCAGAAAATCGGCACCCGGTCCATGTAGTAGTTTTCGGGGTCGAGCGGGATGAGGTGCGTGTAGTACTGAATGGCGCAGAAGCCCAGCCCCACCAGATTGCCGAACAGCATCCCGCGCAGCGTCAGGCTCAGCCCCCGAAAAAAGAACATGCTGCGAATCTGCCGGTCTGTGGCTCCAATGGCTTTCAGCACCCCAATCATGTTGGTGCGCTCCAGAATCATGATGAAGATGGTGGCCACCATGTTGAACGTGGCCACAAAGATGATCAAGACCAAAAAGATGATGACGTTGCGGTTGAGCAGCTGCAGCCAGTCGAAAAGCTGCGCGTACTGGTCCGTAATCTTGTCCAGCTTCAGGTCGTAGCGCAGGTTCTCGTAGAGCGTTTCGGCCACCGGGTCCAGGCGGTTGAAGTCTTTGAGCACCACTTCCACGCCGCCTACCAGCGAGTCGGGCCAGGCATTCAGCTCCCGGATCTGGCGAATGTCGCCGATGACGTACACCTCGTCGAACTCGTCGAGCCCGGTCTGGTAGATGCCTTTCACGGTAAATTTGCGCACCCGCGGCGGGTTCTGGATGAAGTAGAACAGCGCATCATCCCCGACTTTGAGCCGCAGCTTGTCGGCCACTTTGCGCGAGAGCAGAATGTCGTTACTGGCCGCCGAGTCGGGGAACGTCAGGAAGGTGCCGGCCTGCAGGTTCTGGCGCATCGGCGACTGGCCATCTTCCTCCGAAATGCCTTTGAGCACCACGCCCAGCACTTCCTCTCTGGTTTTGATGATGGCCGTTTTGCGGGCAAAGGGCTGAATCGTCTGCACCTGCGGGAAGCGGTGCAGATCCTGCACGAGGCTGGGCCCGCCGATGGGCTCTACCTCCAGCGAGTTGTTAGTGTCGTACTTGCTGATCTGCAGGTGCGCCCCGAACGAGAATATTTTGCTCTGGATTTCGTTGCGAAATCCTTCGAGGATAGCAAAGGACACAATCATCACGGCAACGCCCATGGCAATGCTGATGATGGCTATCTTTGTCACCGACGAGGTAAAAGACCCCGAGTCGGCTCCGTCAATCTTGTGGGATATGTACCGCGAGACGTTCACTGCCGTAAAGCTACGCGTCTACGCTCAGTTTCCTAGCTTCGTTACTCCATGCCGCTATCCAATCTCGCCAGCCTGCTGAGCACCACGCTGCTGCTCGCCAACTGCAGTGCCACTTCGCCCACCCAAACCAGCGCCACTGCTCCGGCAGCAGCGCCCACCGCTACCGTGGCTTCGCCGCCGCAGGTTGTCGCAGAGGCGCCCCCAGCCGCCACGCCGCTGCGCGTAGGCGCCGAGCAGTTCAGCCGCTACCTGCCCCAGCTGAAAGGCAAGCGCGTAGGCCTGGTGGTGAACCAGACCGCGCTGGTTGGCCGGGCGTTTCTGGTAGATACGCTGCTGGCCCAGGGTGTGCCCGTGAAGGTGATATTCGGGCCGGAGCACGGTTTCCGGGGCGAAGCGGCCGACGGCGCGACCATCAAAGACGGCAAAGACGCCCGCAGCGGCCTGCCGGTGCGCAGCCTTTACGGGGCCACCAAGAAGCCCACGCCGGCCATGCTCGCCGACGTGGATGTGCTGGTTTTCGATATTCAGGACGTGGGCGTGCGGTTCTATACCTTCATCAGCACCATGCACTACGTGATGGAGGCCGCCGCCGAGCAGGGCAAGGAAGTCATTGTTCTGGACCGGCCCAACCCCAACGGCTGGTACGTGGATGGGCCCGTGCTGGAGCCACAGCACAAGTCGTTTGTGGGCATGCACCCCATTCCAGTGGTGCACGGACTCACGGTGGGCGAGCTGGCTCAGATGATAAACGGCGAGAAATGGCTGGCCGGCGGCAAGCAGTGCAAGCTCACGGTGGTGCCCGTGGCCGGCTACACCCACGCCACCCGCTACGAGTTGCCGGTGCGGCCTTCGCCCAACCTGCCCAACGCGCATTCGGTTTCGCTCTACCCCACCATCTGCCTGTTTGAGGGCACCGATGTGAGCGTAGGCCGCGGCACCGACATGCCGTTTGAGGTGGTAGGAGCGCCCACCCAGCCCGCCACCCGGCCGTTCCGCTTCACGCCCAAGCCCAATACCGGCTCGCCCACGCCGCCTCAGAACGGCAAGCTCTGCTACGGCCTCGACCTGCGCCAGACCGGCAACGACATAGGCTTCACGGTGAAGTATCTGCTGGACTTCTATCAGCAAAGCACGGCCAAAGACAAGTTCTTCGGCAAATACTTCGAGCAGCTGACCGGCACGAGCACCGTACGCCAGATGGTGATGGCCGGCAAGTCGGAGCAGGAAATCCGGCAGAGCTGGGAGCCCGCGCTGAGCCAGTACAAGGCCATGCGCCAGAAGTACCTGCTGTACCCGGATTCTAAGTAGAGTGAGTAGATGAGTAAAGGAGTATGGCGGCCATAGTGCTGCGCTTATTCATTCACTCATCCAAACATTCACTCATTCACTCATTACTAAATGCTGAACATCATTTTCATGGGCACGCCGGAATTTGCGGTGCCCACCCTGGACGCTTTGCTTAGCTGGGAAGGCTGCCAGGTGGTAGCGGTAGTCACGGCCCCCGACAAGCCCGCCGGACGCGGCCGGCAGCTGGCGGAGTCGGCGGTGAAGCAGGCGGCGGTGCGGCACGGCCTGCCGGTGCTGCAGCCCACCAACCTCAAGTCGCCGGAGTTTCAGGCGGAGCTGAAGAGCTACGCCGCCGATTTGCAGGTGGTCGTAGCGTTCCGGATGCTGCCCGAGGCCGTCTGGAACATGCCGCCGCGCGGCAGCATCAACATTCACGCCTCCCTGCTGCCCCAGTACCGGGGCGCGGCGCCCATCAACTGGGCCCTCATCCACGGCGAAACCCAGACCGGCGTTACGTCCTTTTTCCTGCGCCACGAAATAGATACCGGCGACCTGATTTTTCAGGACATCGTGCCCATTGCCGATGAAGACGACTTCGGGACGCTGTATGAGAAGCTGAAAACGGCCGGGGCGGCGCTGGCGCTGCGCACGGTGCAGGCCATTGCGGCCGGCACGGCCCCCAGCCTGCCCCAGCAGGAAAGCGACGAGCTGCGGGCCGCCCCCAAGATTCAGAAGGAAACCGGCCGGCTGGACTTCACGGAGGCGGCGCCGGCGCTGGCCAACCGGGTGCGGGGCCTCTCGCCCATTCCCACGGCCTTCACCCGGCTGCCCGATGGCCGCACGCTTAAAGTGTTCAAGGCGCAGCCCTTCGACGACGAGGAAGCCAGCGGCCCCGACTCGGGTGGCGCCGGCACCTGGCACACTGATGGCCGCACCTACCTGCGCGTGCAAACCGGCAGCGGCCTGCTCGACCTGCTCGATGTGCAGCTGGAGGGCAAAAAGCGCATGCCCGTGCAGGAGTTTCTGCGGGGCTTCAATGTGGCAGTGCTGACGCCGAAGTCCGGCGGATAAGCATTACCAGTGGCTTACTGCCGCCAGAGTTTCTCCGGCTACCATACTCCAGCGGGCACTCTGCCCCAAACAACCGAGCGAGAAGCAGGCTTATGAAGTCTGATACTTGCCCCTAACCCCTGATTGAATGCTCGCATTTGTAGTGGCCATTGCTGAAAACAACGTCATCGGCAACGATAATCAATTGCTCTGGCACCTGCCCGACGACCTGAAGCACTTCAAGCGCCTCACCCAGGGCCACCCCGTTGTGATGGGCCGGCGCACCTACGAAAGCATCGGCCGGCCGCTGCCCAACCGCACCAACATCGTAGTAACCCGCCAGGCCGACTGGCAGGCGGACGGCTGCGAAGTAGCGTATTCCGTGCCCGATGCGCTGGAGCAGGCAACTCAGCTGGATGCAGAAGTATTCGTCATCGGCGGCGCCGAAATTTACCGCCAGGCCCTGCCTGCCGCCGATATCATCTACCTGACGGAGGTGCATCACGCATTTGAAGGCGACGTGGTATTCCCGGAGCTCAACAACACCGAATGGCGCGAAGAGTCGCGGGAGCGGCACGAGCCGGATGAGAAGCACGCCTACGCTTTCAGCTTCGTCACGCTGCGCAGAAGATAGGCTGCGGCCCAGGCCGCTCATCACCACACTCCGCCAAATGCAGAGTTGACCACAAAAAAGCAGGCCGCCCCTCGGGGCGGCCTGCTTTCGTTAGGCGCAAAATCTGGTGGTTAGCGCAGTATCACCAGCTTGCCCCAGTCCTTTTTGAAGGCGCGGCTGTCGGCTTCGGCGCTGGAGGCGCGGCGGCTGAACTTGTTGCCGGGGTCGTCCATGATGACGCGGTACAGGTAGGTGCCGTTGGCCAGCCGGTCGCCGTACTCATCGGTGCCGTCCCAGGCGTATTCCGTGATGTTGTTACCGATGCGCAGCGGCCCCAGCTCGGCCATCATGATTTCCTTCACCACCCGGCCCGTCAGGGACAGAATCTGAATCTTCATGTTTTGCGGCATCTCGCTGCCGGTCAGCGTAAACACAAACCGCGCTTTGCTGGTGATGGGGTTCGGGTACGGGTAGATGTTGGTGATGGTCGACTCCTTCACCACCACAAACGTTACGCGGTAGGGCTCCGAGCCAGCGGCGTTGCCGGTGGCGTCGCGGCCCTGCACTTCCAGCGTGTAGGTGCCGTTGTCCAGCGCCTGCTGGCCGCGGCCCATCTCCACCGTCAGGCGGGCCATGCCCTTCGTCGAGTCCGACTCGAAGCGCACGTTGGCTCCGTTCAGGTTGATGGGTACGGGCGTGGCCTGGCCGGGCGAGGTCAGCAGCAAATCGAAGTGGCTCTGGTCTTTGATGCGCCGCAGCCGGTCATCGTCCTTGAGCTGCACCACAATGGTGGGCGAAGGCGACACAATGTCGCCGTTGAGAATGTGTTGCCCGTCGAAGGCCACATCCAGTACCGGCGGCGTGTTGCGGTCCTCCACCAGGAAAGAAGGCAGCGTCAGCTCGTTGTTGAAGTAATACAGCTCGGGCAGGGCCTTGGGCTCGCGCGGCGCCGTAGGCCGCGGATTCACGATGACGTTGCCGCTGAGCGCGCCGGACATGCCCACCACGTTCAGCTTCGCCTCGAAGCTCACTTGGCTGTCGGCCAGCAGCGGACCACCGGGCACGTCTACCAATTGCGTACGGGCGCTGGTGTTGTCGCGCACCGTGATACGGGCTTTCAACGCGCCGCTGAAGTTGATGTTCGACACGTTCTGGAATACCACCGGCACCGTAATGGTGCCCGTTTCGGACGCCTGCCGGGCCAGGGTGGCGGCATCGTAAGCAGTGGTGGGCGTGGCCAGGTCGCGGCGCACAATGCCTTCCGGCACGCCTTCGTAGGTCACGAGCCACTGCTCCAGCTGCGGGGCCGTGCGGTTCACGGTGTCGCGCAGGCTTAGTACCAGCTTCAGGTACGGATAGCGTGTAGCCGAAATACCGGCCAGCGCCAGGTTGCGGCTGGTCACGCTGGGGTTGAGCACGGTTTCCACGTCCAGCGTATCAATGCCGACCAGCTGCAGCGTGTAGGCATCGGAAACGTCGGGGGTGCGCACCGTGTGGAACAGGTTCTGCCACTGCCGCGCCGGCCCGATACGGGTAGACGTAATAGTACCACTGCCGGCGCGCGTCTGAATCTGTCCGTTCAGCGTGATTACCTGGTTGGCGCGGGGCGTTGGGCTGCCCGGGTCGGCGGTGAGTTCCTGCGCGGGGCGGGCGCCGGGGCCTTTCTGCACCAGCAGCGCATATGGGTCGCCGTCCTGCAGGCTGTTGATACGGGTGGCGCCCAGCGCAGTCAGCGTAGCTTTCAGCGAGGCACTGAATGCCGTGAAGTTCACCTTGTTCATCGACAGCAGCGCTATGTAGTCGCCGGGGCGGACGTTGGTGAGCAGCGTCTGGAGCTGGGCCTGGCGAGCGGGCGTGTTGATGTTGTCGGTGCCGGAAAGGGCAAAATGGTAGAAGCGCAGGTTGCCCTGGCCGCAGGAATCGTACGGCCCGCCACCGATATTGCGCACCGGCCGCAGCGTCTGGCCACTGAACACGGCCACCATCACGTTCGGAGCTCCGATGCTGCAATTACCCACGAAGGGCGAGGTGGCGGCCGTAATACCGTCGGTTATCTGGTTGAACGTCGGTGACGCGCCGGTGCCGCCACCCCGCGTTACCATCGTCACGGCCTGGCTGATATCGGCGAAGTCCCAGCGGCCCGAGGGCGCGGCTACGTCTACGTTAGTCCGCTGGTCGCGCTTGAACTGGCCGTGGTGGCTCTGCGACCAGCCGCCCGGGCTACCCGGAATCACGCGGAACGAGCTGGTGGCCCAGTCGCCGTTTTCGTTCTGCGCGGGGTCGGGGGTCTGGAAGCGCAAACGCCAGTACCATACCGTGCTGTCGCGGCCGGCCAGCACAGGCAGCGTGGGACGCCAGTCGGGCAGCAGCGTCGTCGTGATGGTGCGGGTTTGCTTGATGGCCGGGCCGCTGGTGAATGTCGGCACGGTATCCAGCTCCATTTCATAGACGCGGGAAGCACCACGCGGGTCGTTGGTCTGGCCCACCAGCCGCAGGCCGGTAGCGGGCACAATGGCAAATTCCGGCGGCCACAGCGTCGTGACGCCACCCTGCAGGAAGTTGAAGCAGGCCTGCCCCACGTTGTTGGTTTCGCTCAGCTCGTCGATGCGCATGCGGTAGTCGAGGGCCACTTCAAAGCAGTTTTCCCCGAACACGTTACCCGAGTTGGGTAGTACGAAAGCATAGGTGGTGTCGCGCCAGGCCTGCCGCACGGTGTAGGTAAACACGTCCGGGGTGCGGGTGCCCGTGCTGGTAGCCGGGTAGCGGCGCGTCACCCGGATATCGAGCGAGTCGTAGGTGATTTTGCCGGGGTTCTTCACGTTCACCACCACCTTCAGGTCGGGTGAGGCAGCCTGCAGCGGTCCGGCGTTGTTGGACAGAATCTGCACGTCGCCGGTCTGGTTGGCAATGAAATCGGGCTTTTCGGGCGAGTAGAACCGCACGGCCGGGTCGCCGAGCCACACATTCATCTGGCTCAGGGCAATAGAGGACGGCTGCCCAATGATAGCCACCATCCGGCGCGACGCCTCGGCCTGCAGCACCGGAATGGGCTTACCATACCAGGCCGGCTCGTTGAAGGCCACTTTGTAGAACTCCGTGGTGAAGGCGTCCAGGTCGTAGGCAAAGGCTTCGTCGGAAGCCGCCATAAACCCTATGGCGCCTTTGCTGGCCGAGAAAACCCAGTTTTCAGAAACTACTTTCGAGTAATTGCGCCGGTCTACGGCATTAGCGGCGCAGCCATTGAGCAGGAATACCGGATACTTGCCGGGGTTGTTATAGCCTTTGCCCGGGTCGGAGGGGTCCCCGAAGTTGAGGTTAAATGCAGATGTAGAGCCGTGGCCAAAGTAGGTTATAAGCGAAACTCCCGCGTTTACCTCGGGCGCCAGAGTAATACTAACGGGCAGATTACTGCCACCAGCCTGGCTGCGCCGGTAAGTATTGACCACCTTCCCACCGAACAGCGGACGCTCGGCCAGCCGTTTGTACTTATCGACGTAACCCTCAAATTCCGCATACTCATTCACGTCCTCACCGCCGGCCAGATGCACAATGTTCTTGCGCCAGGGCTCCGGCCCCAGGGTTTCGTGCGTTTTGAGCTTGTCCAGGTAGTTGCTGACGTCCTGCGGGCTGGTGGCCGGCAGGCGCCCGGTGGGCATGCGGGGCACATAGTTGTTGTTTTCCCAGTCCGCCGACAGGAAATTGTCGGAGCCGCTCCGCGTGCTGGAGGGTATCAGGTCAATTTCGAAGTTGCTGCCGTTGCGGAAGGCCTCTCCTACTATCAGGCCCTTACCCAGCAGCAACAGATAGTTGGTCTGGCTGGCCGGTGAGTTGGCCAGCTCCCACCGTACATAGTTGCGCACCTGGTCCACCGACCGTTCGCCGTAGTGAAACTGGTTGCAGAGCTGCTCGGCCGTCACCACCACCGTGTCGTAGCGCCCGCCGGCCGTGGAGGCGCGGTAGTCGGCATAGGCCCGCACGGGATTTACGCCCCCCACCGGCCGCATCAGAATCTTGCTGCTGATGATGAGGAAATTGGAGCTGGCCGCATTCAGCGCCCGGAACTGCACCCGCTTGGCCGGCCGGGGCACCGAGGCCACCGCTTCATCGGCGAGCAGCAGATTTCGGGTGCGGCTGTTGGCCTCCGGAAATACGTAGCCGCGCCGCTGGCCGCCCAAGGCCGTGCCGGCAATGCGCTGGGCATTGTAGGGGTCCGTAATATCAAAGCCGGCAACGGTGGCCGGAATGGAATCGAGCGTGTAGTAGGCCGGGCCGGCCAGCGTAGAGTCGTTGGCGAAGCTCACGTGCTTGCGCCCCGCAAACCAGCGGCTGGTCTGGGCATAGGTGTAGCGGGCATAGCCAACCCGGAAGTTACGGCTGTTGCCGGTAGCAGAACCGGTGGAGGTAAACACAAGGTTTGCTCTTCCGCTGGCATCAATGTCGGTGTCCTGCAACGGCAGGCGCAGAAGCTGCTTGCCATAGTTGGTGAGCGTGGCAACCCCCAGCGGACGAGTGGCAGTGCCGCCTGGAATAGTGACGGATACTTCGACCGTGCGCTGCCCCTGCCATGCCCCCACCAGCAGCACTTCTACTACCGGCCGGCGGCCGGTGGCGCTACGGCTCCAGAGAGAGTCGGTCAGCGCGGCGTTGGCGGCCGCTGCTCTGGACAGATATCCTTCGCCGGCTTCGCCCCAGGGCTGGTAAGTGAAGGAAGCATCGTCAACGTAGGCGAAACTGCTCGTAAACAACTCGGTTTCCCGCGCCATCCGGTGCGGTTGCGGGGCAGCGGTGGGCGCTACCGTGGGCTGAGCCATGCGCCGGCCGTTGGTCGTGGCCGACCACGTCAGGAAGTACGCGGCGGTGTCGGTGTAGAGGCTGTACAGGTCGTGGGGTTGGGTAGCGGCGCCGCCTTTGTAGAGGTACTGGTCCAGCTTGCCATCGTTGCGCTGCCCGTAGAACTCGAAGTAGGTGGTAGCGTCAAGCGCGGTCTGGTTGCCGCCGCCGAAAATGGCCACCTCCCGGCCCCGCCGCCACAGCTGCATCCGCTGCGGGTTCACGCCACTGATACCGGCCTGAGCCAGATACTGCTGGTCGAGCCGGTACAGGCCGTCTTTCAGGACTTGAATCTTATAGTATTGCTGGCCGGGTACAATCCATTCGTTGCCGAAAGGCGCGGCGGTTTGGGCCTGCGCCGGCCGGAATGCCACCAGGGCCAGCAGCAGACTGCACCAGCTCACCAGAAGCCGAAGGCGGTAGTGTTGTTTCATATTCTAACCGTAAGACGATATATCGGAAATAGGCGTGCCGCCCTGTTGCGCTGAGCCTACTTGATGCCGTAGCCCAGGGAAACGATGATGTTGTTGGTTTGGCTGCGCCCGCCGAGCTTTTCAATGGCCAGCTGCGAAAGCGCTACATCCAGGCGCAGGCCGCTCAGGGCCACGCCTACGCCCAGGCTGGGCTGCACTTTCCACTCGTCGGAGCCGGTAAAGGCTTTCACCTGCTGAATATTGCTGACGCCACCGCGCAGAAACACCAGGTTTTTGTAGCCGATTTCCAGGCCCGCCCGCGGGTCGATGCTCACGGCTTTGCTGGAGATGAGCGTATTGCGCTGGCCATCGGTGGTCATTTCCAGGTCGAGGGCGGCCAGGGCCGTGAATTCGCCGGGCAGCTTGATCAGCCGGCCCACGCCTAACACAAACCGGGGCAGGGTTATTTCGGTACTGTTGGCCGGAATATCGGTCGAGTCGCCGGCTACGGGGCGCAGCCGGTCGGAGTTGATGGACCAGGCATTTACGGTCGTCGTGATGTCGCGGGCCATGAGGCCGAGGCGCCAGTTGCCTTTGTCGTACTGCACGCCGGCATCAATGCCAAAGCCCCAGGCGTTGGCAAACTCCCCGATGTTGCGGTAAATCACCTTGGCATTGGCCCCCACTTTCAGCCCCTCAATGTTGCCGACGCGGCGGGCGTAGGACAACAACACCGCGTAGTCGGCCACCGAGAAATACCGGATCCGGTCGTACTGAATGTAGCCGTACTCGTTGATCAGGTCCCGGGTGTCGGCAATGTCATCGACGCCCAGCCGCACCACGCTCACCCCAATGGCGCTTTTGTCGTCGAGGGGCATGGAAAAGGCGCCGTAGTCGTTTTTCACGATGCCCGAAAACAGCTCGGAGTGCATGAGCACGGCATCGTACTTGGTTTTCTGGTCGAGCAGACCGGCCGGGTTCCAGTAGCCGGCAGTGGCGTCCTGCGCCAGACTCACCTGCGTTTTGCCCATGCCCAGGGCCCGCCCCCCGACACCGATGTTGAGAAATTCGTTGCTGTACTTGGGCGTGGAATCCTGCGCGGAGGCCACGTTAGGAGCCAGAACCAGTGCGCTGCTCAACCCAAGCAGCAACGGAGCAATACGGAAAACGTGCGACATAGAAAATGGGCTAAAAACGGGTAATCCGCTTCACAACGCAAGGTACTAACTAATAGTGCGTCGCGCGCGGCAAGCCCGCACAAACCGCGCCACGCCCTCCGCCCAAACCCGGCTTTTCGCGGCCCGCCAGTGGCGCTGCCGCGGGCCTTTCCGGCGGACCGGCAACAAGCAACCCGGCCCGCGCGCAGAAAAAAACAGCCTGTCCGATGCAGCGGCCGGCCAGCAGGTGCACGCCGCAAAACGGCCTGCACACTGCTTTTTGCAGACTTTTGCAGCTGGTATAGTGCACTTTGGCTCCGCTCCCATTTGCTAAAAACCGACAAAATCGCGCAACAAAAATTTATTTTGACTAGTACCTTGTGTTACATAGTACCTTTTGCTACCTTTGACTTATTCTTCACCGACTACCGCCTCAAGCCCATGAAAGTAGAGAACACCCAAGTGCAGATGCGGAAAGGCATCCTGGAGTTCTGCATTCTGGAAATCATCGCCCGCGGCGAGGTTTATGCGTCGGACATGCTCGAAGAGCTCACCCAAGCCCGCATGATTGTGGTGGAGGGCACGCTCTACCCGCTGCTGACCCGCCTCAAGAATGCCGGCCTCCTGGATTATACCTGGAAGGAATCCATGAGTGGCCCGCCCCGCAAGTACTACACCCTCACTGAAGCCGGCACGGAGTTTCTCCACCAGCTGCGCCTGACGTGGGAGGAAGTCGAGGATTCCATCCGCATCATCCGAACCAAGCCTTCCGCCAGCGGGAGCCCCGAAACGCCGGTCGTACTCTAGCGGCCCGCTTCCTCTCCCGATTTTTCCGACTAGTTGCAGCAACTGAGATGAAAAAGAACATCAGCATCAACCTCCAGGGCATCATCTTCCACATCGAAGAAGATGGCTACGAAGTCCTGAGCCGCTACCTGGCAGAAGTGAAAGCCCACTTCAGCGGCTACCGCGGCCACGACGAAATCGTGTCCGACATTGAAGGCCGCATTGCCGAAATCTTCGCCGCCCGCCTCTCCGATATGAAGCAGGTAGTGGCCCTGGAAGATGTGCAGGCGATGGTCGCTAAAATGGGCCGCGTGAGCGACTTCCAGAGCGCCGATGAGGCCGAGGACGACGACGAGCTGCTGGCCGACGCCGTAGCCAGCGGCACTGCCCAGGGCACCTACGCCGGCGGTGGCCAGGCCTACAGCGGCACCGGCGCGGCCGGCGCTACTGCCCCCGAAGAGACCCGCCAGCTGTTCCGCGACATGAGCCACCGCAAAATTGCGGGGGTGTGCGCCGGCCTGGCGCAATACTTCCACATCAGCGCGGTGTGGGTCCGGCTCATTGCGCTGGCCTCGCTCCTCTCGCCTATCATCGGCGACTTCATCGGCTTCCTGCCGGGCTTCGTGATTGTGTCGTACGTAATCCTCTGGATTGTGCTGCCCAAGCGCTACGACACGCCGGAACCGACTGACGGCAACGAAAAGCAGCTGTTCCGTGACACCGACACCGGTAAAATCGGGGGGGTTTCGGCGGGTCTGGCCGCCTACCTCGGCACCGATGTTTCGCTGGTCCGGATTCTGTTCCTGGTAGGCTTCTTCGTCGGATTCGGCCTGATTCTCTACATCATTCTGTGGATTGCGGTACCGGAGGCCAAAACCGTGGCCGACCGGATGCGGATGCGCGGCGACGCCCTGACCCTGTCGGGCATTGCCAGCAACGCCCGCAACTACGACGACACCTCTGCCGGCAACCGCCGCCCCGTGGGCACCTTTTTCGAGGACCTGGCCAAGGCACTTAACCCGCTGCTGAGCTTTGTGGGCACTGCTATCCGCATTTTTGCCGGGGTTATGCTGGCCGTCATTGGCTTCAGCCTGCTGGTAGGCTTCACCATCACGCTGGGCGCCGCCCTGGGCCTGGTGCCCGAATCCCAGAACCCAACCTTCGGCGACGCCAGCTTCCTGAAGCTGCTGGAAGAGCAGCCCAGCTGGGCCTGGATGGCCGGCTACGCCGCCACGGCTATTCCTTCGCTGGCCATGCTGCTGCTGGGGATTGGCCTGCTGCTGCGCCGCGTGCTCATCAGCCGCACGGTAGGCTGGTCGATGTTTGCGCTGTGGCTGCTTAGCATCATTGGCGTAACGGTGGCAGTGGCCCGCCAGAGCCGCGAGTTTCAATACAGTGCCGACGTGGAGCAAAGCACCCGCTACGCTGCCCTCACGGCTCCGGTTCTGCGCCTGGAAACCCGCCGCGTAGAGCGCGACTGGGACCAGCATGTGGATGTGCGGCTGGCCGCCGCCGACAGTGGCAAAGCAGTGGAAATCATTCGCCTGATTTCCGCTGATGGGGCTTCGGAAGCCGAAGCTAGCCGCACGGCCGCTACTTCCGTGGCCTACACGGTGCGCACCCGCGGCGACTCTACCCTGATTCTGGACGACCATTTCTCCTTTCAGCCTAATGCCCGCTACCGCGACCAGGACCTGGAGCTGACCCTGCGCCTGCCACGCGACCGGACCTTCCGCCTGAGCGAAGGCATGGCCAGCTGGCTCGGCGACGACAATTTCGCAGGCAACTCCATGCCCGACAGCCCCGAGAACTACACGTACCGCCTACGAGGCAACAAGCTGGAGTGCATCAGCTGCCCTCCCGCCGAAGAGCGGAACTCGGATGAAGATTCCGCCGACTACGAAGACGGCGCCGATGAGGAAGGCATGAACGTTCACCTCGACTTCGGCCAGGTGGGTGCGTTTGAGACAGACGAAAATGCATACGGCTCGGAACGGCAGAGCTTCGAGGAAACCGACTTCGATGAAGTGAGCATTGTGGGCCCCTACCGGGTGGTGGTACGCCACGGCAACAGCTACGAGGTGAAAGCAGCCGGCAACGGCCGGGCGCTGCGCGACCTGAAAGTGGACCGTGAAGGCAGCGAGCTGCTGATCCGGCCCCGCAACCGCGACATGTTTGACTCGCGCCGCAACGGAGGCGACAAAGTGCTCATCACCATCACCACGCCCGAGCTCAACGAGCTGAAGCTGGTGGGCGGCAGCCGGGCCCAGATTAGCGGCTTTGAATCCGGCGACCTGCGCGTGCAGCAGGCCGGGGGCAGCCAGTTCCGCCTCGATGCTACGCTCAACGACCTGGAGCTGGACCTGGCGGCCGGGTGCCGCGCCGAGCTGCAGGGCAGCGCTAACAACCTGGATATTGACGGAGCCGCCGGCTGCGAGATAGCCGCGGCCGACTTCACGGCCCGCCGCGCCGACGTAGACCTGGTGGGCGGCAGCAAAGCCCGCCTGCACGTCACGAACACGCTGGATGCCAATGCAGTGGGTGCCAGCATGATTGAGTACAGCGGCAGCCCCTCTTCAGTGCGGCGCAATGCCACCGGGGCTTCCTCCGTTAAGTCAGTAGACTAGTTTTTGGAGCCTGGCTTCACTGGCAATCAACGGGTTAGCTGTATGCTCCGAATTTTTTACTATTCTTAGGGCAACGCTCCTGCGTAAAAGCTCATCTATTCCTGTGAAAACCGAAAGCTTGGCCTTTTTCTGGTGAGTGAGAGGCCACACCGAAGGAGTCCTCTTGTCTACTGTGCTGCAACCAGTAGATAAGGGGCTTCTTCATTTTTGGGCCATCCGCAGCGCGTGCCAGCGCTTACCTGGCCAGAGCCAAGCCCTTAAGCCGGCCCAGCTCCAGCATCAGCGCAAACGCCTCGTCGTACTCGTTCCGGATTTTGCCTTCGAGAATGGCATCCAGCAAGGCTTCCTTCAGCTCGCCTACTTCACGGCTCGGTTTCAGGCCAAAGGTTTCCATGATGATTTCGCCGGTAATAACCGGCTTGAAGTTGCGCAGGTGGTCTTTTTCCTCCACTTCCTTCAGCTTCTGCTCCACCACATCAAAGTTGCGCAGGTAGCGGTTCTTGCGGTCGTAGTCTTTGCTGGTGATGTCGGCGCGGCAGAGCAGCATAAGCCGGTCAATGTCGTCGCCGGCCTCGAACAGAAGGCGCCGCACCGCCGAGTCCGTCACGATTTCCTTGGACAGCACAATGGGCCGCAGATGCAGGCGCACCAGCTTCTGCACCTGGCGCATTTCTTCGCCCAGGGGCAGCTTGAGGTCGGTGAAGATGCCCGGCACCCAGCGCGCACCCTTGTCTTCGTGCCCGTGGAAAGTCCAGCCCACGCGCTTGTCGTAGCGCTTGGTGGCGGGCTTGGCAATGTCGTGCAGGATGGCCGCCCAGCGCAGCCACAGGTCGCCGCCGGCCGCCACCACATTGTCGAGGACCTGCAATGTGTGGTAGAAGTTGTCTTTATGCGCGTGCTGGCCCACTTTATCCACGCCCTGCAGCTGGGCCATCTTCGGGAAGATGAGCGCCAGCAGCCCGCTGCTGAACAGCAGCTTGAAGCCATAGCTGGGCTTCGGGGCCATGATAATCTTGTTCAGCTCGGTCGTAATCCGCTCCTGCGACACAATCTTGATGCGCTCTTTATTGCGGGCCAGCGCGTCGAACGTGTCGGGGTCAATATCGAAGTCCAGCTGGGTGGCAAACCGAATGGCACGCAGCATGCGCAGCGGGTCGTCGGAGAAGGTAATGTCCGGGTCGAGGGGCGTCCGGATGAGCTTGCGCCGCAGGTCGCCCATGCCATCATAGCGGTCCACGAGCGTGCCGAAGTCTTCCGGGTTCAAACTCAGGCCGAGGGCGTTGATGGTGAAGTCGCGGCGGGCCAGGTCCTCTTCCAGCGTGCCGGCTTCCACTTCGGGCTTGCGGCTCTCGGCGCGGTAGCTTTCCTTGCGGGCACCCACAAACTCCACCTCAATGTCGGGCGTGGGCAGCATGGCCGTGCCGAAGTTTTTGAACACCGTCACGCGGGGCCGGCCGGGCAGCAGGCGGCCCACCGTCTGCGCCAGCTGAATTCCGTCGCCGACGCACACCACGTCTACGTCCTTGCTCTCCCGCCCCAGCGCCAGGTCCCGCACGTAGCCCCCGATTACGTAGGCCGGGAAGCCCAGCTCGCCGGCGGCAGCGGCAATGGTACGGAACAGCGGAAGCTCGGGCAGTTGAGGAGTATTCATGCAAAACGGATTAGACTTCAAAGGTACGCCACAGCCACTATTGCCGGGGTTTGTGCTTGCTCCATGACGGGCTTGGTTAGTCCCGGCGGGCCGGCTACCACTAGCAGGCTCAGGCAATTCGAAAACGAAAAAGCTCCTTCAGACCAGGTCTGAAGGAGCTTTTTAAGGTCCGGGAGGACCGGAAAATTACTGCTTGGCAGGAACTTCCTCTACTACTTTGTTGGCTTCTTTGTTTACTACAACAGCCGTGTCGCCAGCTTCGGGAGCCATGTCGGCCTTCACGTCAGCAGCAGCGTTGTCGGTAGCGTTTTCAACTGCGTCGCCGGCGTTTTCGGTAGCGTTGGCAGCATCGGTAGCAGCGCTTTCGGCCGTAGCTTCAGCGTTTTCCTGAGTCTTTTCCGAGCACGAAGCCAGAGCGAAAGGAGCGAAAGCGGCGAGAACGAGCAGGGATTTGAACGAGCGTTTCATAGTGAGTTGGGTATGGAGTTTCTGAACAAAGAATTCCCGCTTCATACGCCGCCGCCCAAATGGTAACCCGCCGGACCAATATTTTTTGTAGCCGGCACCAGCCAAACACTTTACTGAACACCAGCAGCCTTTAGTCGCGCAGCACTTCCAGCAAGCCATCCGGCAGCACCCGCACCACCCGCGACGGGGTAGCCGGCGTAGCATCATCCTGGCGCCAGTGGGCCACGTACTCCACTTTGCGCACCAGCTGCGGGTTAATTTCGGCGTATATGCCTGGCGTGGCCTCCCCGCTCAGGTTAGCCGACGTAGATACCAGCCCGTGCCCCAGCCGGCGTACTACTTTGCTGCAAAACTCGTCGGTAAGCACCACCCGCAGCCCGATAGTGCCATCCGGGGCCAGCAGGTTCGGGGCCAGCAGGCGGCTGCCCGGCACTACGTAGGTGGTAGGCCGGGTTTGGGTAGCCAGGAGCTCCGTCAGGTTCGGGGGTACTACGGCAGCATACCGGGCAAACATAGCCTCGTCGGCCACCAGCACAATGCAGGCTTTATTGGAGGGGCGGTTTTTGAGTTGGTACACCTTCTCCACGGCCGGCGGCGCCTCCGCGTCGCAGCCCAGGCCCCACACGGTATCCGTCGGGTACAGAATCACCTGCTGCATCAGCAGCGCATCCACTGCCGCATCTACTTCTTCACGGAAGAATTTGGTACTCATAAGCCAGGCCGGTTGAAATCAGGAAGTGAAATCGAGATATGGAAGTGCAGCTACGCGCAGTACAGGCCGCCCGCTTACTCTTTGATGGACTGGCACAGCTCCACCAGCACTCCGCCCGCCGATTTCGGATGCACGAAACATACGAGCTTGTTGTCGGCGCCGCGCTTGGGCTCCTCGTTCAGGAGCTGAAAGCCCTCGGCCCGCAGCCGCGCCATTTCGGCCCGGATGTCGTCTACCTCAAAAGCCACATGGTGAATTCCTTCCGGCTTTTTCTCCAGGTACCGCGTAATGGCGCTATCGGGCGAGGTGCCGGCCAGCAGCTCTATCTTGGAGCCGCCTACCTGAAAAAACACGGTATCCACGGCCTCAGAGGCCACATGCTCCTGCTTATAAGGCTCCTGCCCCAGCAGCTTTGTGTATAAGGCAGTGGCCGCCGTCAGGTCTTTAACGGCGAGGCCCAGGTGTTCGAGGTTGGTGAGCATGGGTTAGTCGAAAATGCGGCTTGGCCCCATAGCGGGGCTTCTTTGTATTTGTTCTACTTTTGCAAGTGCAAATGTGGGAAGAAACGAAAACCTGTTTACTGGTTTTTGTGTTCTACCTGCGAATGATTCTCCGCTGAAACCAGACTCCGAGCCATGCTCAAGCTACCTATTTACCTCGACAACAACGCTACTACGCCCCTCGACCCGCGTGTGTTGGAGGCAATGATGCCCTACCTGACCGAGGTATTCGGCAACGCAGCCTCGCGCAACCACCCGTTTGGTTGGGCGGCCGAAGAAGCTGTAGACTATGCCCGCGAGCAGATTGCCGGCCTTATCAACTGCGACCCTAAAGAAATCATCTTCACTTCCGGTGCCACCGAATCCGACAACCTGGGCATCAAAGGGGTGTTTGAGATGTACTCGCAGAAGGGCAACCACATCATCACGGCCACGACGGAGCACAAAGCCGTGCTCGACACCTGCAAGCACATCGAGAAGCTGGGTGGCCGCGTAACCTACCTGCCCGTTAACGCGGAAGGCCTCATCAGCCTGGAAGAGCTGGAAGCTGCCATGACCCCGGAAACCATCTTGGTGACCATCATGTACGGCAACAACGAAACCGGCACCATTCAGCCCATTCGCGAAATTGCTGCCATTGCCCACAAGCATGGCGCTCTGTTCATGACGGATGGCACCCAGGCCGTAGGCAAGATTCCGGTAGACGTACTAGCCGACGGCATCGACCTGATGGCCTTCACGGCTCACAAGATGTACGGCCCTAAAGGCGTAGGTGCTCTGTATGTGCGCCGCAAAAACCCACGTGTGAAAGTAACCGCCCAGATGGACGGCGGCGGACACGAGCGGGGCATGCGTTCCGGTACCCTGAACGTGCCCGGCATTGTGGGCCTCGGGAAAGCCTGCGAGCTGGCCAAACAGGACATGGCCGCTGACACGGCCCGCCTGAGCGCCATGCGCGACCGGCTGGAGAAAGAGCTGCTGACTCTGGAAGAAAGCTACGTAAACGGCTCGGTGGAGCACCGCCTGCCCCACGTGGCCAATATCAGCTTCAAGTACGTGGAAGGCGAAGGCCTGATGATGGGCGTGAAAGACCTGGCCGTATCGTCCGGCTCGGCTTGTACGTCCGCCTCTCTGGAGCCTTCGTACGTACTTAAGGCCCTGGGCCTGAGCGACGACCTCGCCCACAGCTCCCTGCGCTTCGGCCTGAGCCGCTTCACCACCGACGAGCAGATCGACTACGCCATCAACCACGTGAAGGAGGCCGTAACGAAGCTGCGTGAAATGTCGCCGCTGTGGGAGATGTTCAAGGAAGGCATCGACCTCAACTCGATTGAGTGGGCGGAGCATTAATCGGTTAGAGCTCAGAAGGGAGAACCAAGAAGTTAGTTTGGCTGCTCGTTCTGAGTTCTGAGTTCTAAAATCTGACATCTAAATTTCAATAAAGCCATGGCTTACTCCGATAAGGTAATCGACCATTACAGCAACCCCCGCAACGTGGGCACGCTGGACAAAAGCAAAAAAAACGTAGGTACCGGCCTGGTAGGCGCGCCTGAGTGCGGCGACGTAATGCGTCTGCAGATTGAGGTAGACGAAACCACCAACACCATCACCGACGCCAAATTCAAAACCTTCGGCTGCGGCTCGGCTATTGCCTCCTCGTCGTTGGCGACGGAGTGGCTGAAGGGCAAGACCGTGGACGAGGCCCTGGCCATCGACAACATGGAAATTGTGGAAGAGCTGGCGCTGCCGCCCGTGAAAATCCACTGCTCGGTGCTGGCTGAAGACGCCATCAAATCGGCCATCAACGACTACCGCGTGAAAAACGGAATGCCGGAGCTGGAAATGGCGAAGTCGCACCACTAGCCAGGACTGAATGAGCGAGTGAGCGAATGAGTGCTGTCCGTGGCACTTTATTCGCTCACTCGTTTATTGTGTAAAAGGATGAGCAGGAGTCGTACAGCATACAACACCTATTTGCTCATCTACTCATTCAACCATTCACCCATTGCCCCATGGACGTTACGCCCTCCGACGTACACGTAGAAAGTGCCCGGATTCAGCGACAGATAGAAGACTATCTGGGGCTGGGCCCGGGCAATTTGCTGTTTGAGTTCCGGCAGCTGGATGGCCAGACCCGCCTGGACCTCATTACAGTGAATCCGCGCCACCAGCAGAGCTTCCTGTTTCGCTACGAAATGGGCCACGACAAGCTGGACGCCTTGCGCAAGATGCAGGCCTACGTGCAGCGCTACCGCGACGAGGAAAGCTCCTACACCATTCAGTGGCGTGCCCGCGGCGACAAAGAGCTGCAAACGTCCTACTTCCGGGCGCACAACGTGTACGAGGCGCTCGACAAGCTGTACTATGGCCGCGACCTGAGCACCATTACGGTATTCAGCGTGGTGCTGAACCCCAGTTCCTGACGCCGGCCGGTAGCCAGAAGCACCGAAACGGAAGTGCAGACTGCGCTTCCGTTTTTTCTGCGGGGTGAAATTTTGCTGGCAGCTTTTTAGATTCTTTCTGAACAAGCAGCGTACCTTTGGTGTTCTGCTTTTTGACAACCTGCTACGGTGGCCTCTCTGGCCGCAGCAGCGGGGTTAGCCTAGCCTCTCCTTCCCATGATTACTGTTTCTGATAAAGCCAAAGAGAAAGTAGAAAAGCTCATGCGCGACGCAGAGCTGGATGCCACGTACCGCCTGCGCGCTTCGGTAGCGGGTGGTGGCTGCTCGGGCCTTAGCTACAAGCTCGACTTCGACAACGAGGTGAAGCCCATGGACCAGGAATTCGAGGACAAGGGTGTGCGCGTGGTAGTGGATATGAAAAGCTTCCTCTACCTGGCCGGCACCGAGCTGGACTTCTCCGACGGTCTGAACGGCAAAGGCTTCTACTTCGATAACCCTAACGCCTCCCGTACCTGCGGTTGCGGCGAGAGTTTCTCGGTATAACCATTGCACTGCCTATACGGGGCTCCTGCCTCGTAGCAATTAAAAGAAAAGGCCGCTACCCGGTTGGATAGCGGCCTTTTCTTTGCTTGAAAGCACTCAGGCTACATCTCGCGCAGGAAGCGCTGAACCTGACGCCCGCTGGCAGTCTGTAGTTCCAGGAAGTAGGCCCCGGCCTGAAGCGCCCGCACGTCAATCGTGCTGCCGCCGCTCGACTCGCCCGACTGCAGCGCCTGGCCCAGGGCGTTCAGAATGCGGTAGCGCACGGCACCCAGTTCAGGAGCCAGCACCACGCTGCCGGTGGTCGGGTTCGGGTAGAATGCAGCGGCCTTGCTGCCTGATTTCACAGCCACCACCGGGGAGAAGGTTTCGGTGCCGTCGGTATCGGTCTGGCGCAGGCGGTAGTAGCTCACGCCGGCCAGAGGACGGGCGTCAAGCCACTCGTAGCTACGTGCCTGCGTGGTGGTGCCGTGGCCGGCAATGCGGGCAATGGTTTCAAACTTATCAGAGCTGGCACCACGCTGCACCTCGAAGCCGGCATTGTCCTTCTCAGAGGCCGTAGACCAGCGTACCTGTGTGCCTTTGGCAGTAGCGTCAGCCGTAAAGCTTTTCAGCTCTACAGGCAGCGGCGAGTTGCTGCCTATCGTTATGTCATCAATAGCCCACAATTCGTTTGGGCCACTATTCGCTACAATGTATACTCGTACCTGGGAAGTGCCACCCGGAAGATTGATACGAACATTGCTGAACCCGTCACCGGTATAGTCCCGGCCATTGCCAGCATTGCCGGGCTGAATGATGGCAGGATTATTATCTCCATCGTAGCCTACTGTGGTTGCTGTTTCACTGCTAAAATTCCAGGTGCTGTTGTTGCGCCCGTTAATTCTCGCGGTATAATAATACGTAGGCGAGTTATTGACGCTCACATACACTTGAACCTGATCCACGTCGTCCAGGCCGTTGCCTCTTCCGTTGAGTGAGAATGCTCCTACCCGCAACTGTATGTAATTGCCAGTGAAGTTTGTGAAGTAGCGCGGACGCAGCAGCACCGATTCCGTTGCGTCCGTTACTGCCCATGAACTGCCGGGAGAGGTATACACGTTGGCACTGGCAGGCTGGTCACTGGCTGACGTAGGAGTGCTACGCAGGGTAGGCTCACCATCATAGCCCAACTCACCGGTTGTGGTGTTGTTATTGGATCCATTGAACCCCTGCACGGCGGTGGTAGACTGAGCCTGCGAAGCAAGGGTACCGGCACTCAGTGTAGCTGCGAGAAGCAGGGTGCGAGAAAACACACTGAGTCGGGAAAAGGGTGCGTAAATACGTTGCATGATGGTAGGAGGTTGGCTAATTTTTTATAAATAAAGTCAAATAATTCGTATATCCGATTACTGCTACTATTCCTATTTCTACATGCAATAGCATTCTGCTACTCAGCAAGCCCCTCAGCCGCAGCCGCCGTACAGTTGAGCTCCTTAACCTCAGCGACATAGCACACCCCATGCAGCCCGCTCGTGGCGGCAGCACCTTGGAAACATACCAACCGGTTGCCTCCTCCCCGCCCGGTGCCCCGCGCCCTGCGCCCCACCCGGAA
Organism: Hymenobacter psychrotolerans DSM 18569; assembly: GCF_900142395.1. Lineage (GTDB taxonomy): Bacteria > Bacteroidota > Bacteroidia > Cytophagales > Hymenobacteraceae > Hymenobacter > Hymenobacter psychrotolerans. Next base: position 112,006 of record NZ_FRAS01000009.1, read on the forward strand.
GTCCGGTGCGCACCGGTGGAAACGCAACACGCACGGGTGGAAACGCAACACACACAGGTGGAAGTGACGCGCGCATGGGTGGAAACGTAGCGCGCATGGGTGGAAATGGCGCGCGCACGGGTGGAAATGGAATCCGCACGGGTGGAAATGGAATCCGCACGGGTGGAAATGGAATCCGCACGCAGGAAAATGCGCGGGGTATGGCGGCGCTTCGATTAAGTGAGTACCTTATCCGCGTGTTATTTTCACTTTACCTTATTCCATGAAAAACGATTTGATTGAGGCGCGCCTGCGGCGCGACACCACCCTGCTCGCCTTCCTGACCGAGCAGAAAGCGCAGTACGCCGACGTGGAGGACGATGTAGCGCCCCTGCGCACCCAGCTACAGCAGACCCTGGAGCAGGCCCAAACCTTCGCCGATGAGGTGCTGGCCGCCGACTCCGACGCCAACACCACCCACAAGCGCGGCAGCCGCAGCCAGCTCACGGCCCTGCTCAAGCGCCTGGCCGTGGCCGTGCGCGCCGAAGCCACCGCCACCAACGACACCCGCCTGCTGGCCCTGGCCGGCCGGCCCGGCCAGCTGGCCAAGCTCACCGAAACCTCGTTTCAGGAGGAAGCGCGCCGCCTGCTGAGCCTGGCCCCCGAGCGGAGCGCGGGCCTGAGCAAGCGCCGCTTCCTGCCCGAGCACTACCAGCAGGCCCAGAAGCTGCTCCAGGAGTTTCGGGCCACGGCCACCGAAGGCCGCATCAACGACACGGCCGGGGCCGCCGGCCGCAGCGGCCTCGAACGCCTCATCAAGGAAACCAGCCGCCTGGGGGCGCGCATCGCGGCGCTGCTGGCCGTGTACCAGGCCGATGAGCCCGAGTTCTGGGCGGCCTTCCAGGGGGCGGCCCGCGTGGTGCGGCGCGGCGGCCAGCCGGGCACCGGCACTGCTACCCCGCCCCCCGGCCCGGCCCAGTAGCGCCTTCGGCCTTGGCTGAGCGGCACACAAAAAAAGCCTCTTCCACTGAGTGGAAGAGGCTTTTTTGCTAGGGCTGAGGCGGGCCGGCGTGGGCCGGGGGCTTAGTCCAGCTTGGTGAACTTGCGAACAGTGCGGCCGGCAGCGGAGGTTACTTCCAGCTGGTAGAGGCCGGCCGGCAGCTTCGCTACATCGAGGGTGGCGGTGCCGGTGGGGGCCTGCCCTTCCAGCACTACGCTACCCACCGTGCTGATGACGCGGTAGGTAGCGGCCGTAGCGGGCGCTACCAGCGTCAGGGAGGCGCGGGTGGGGTTCGGGTACAGGGCCAGCTCCTTGCCGGGCGCTACCGTCACGACGGGCGAGAACGTGGCTTTGCCGTTGGTATCGAGCTGGCGCAGGCGGTAGTACGCAAGGCCGGCCAGCGGCTGACGGTCCACGATGCGGTAGTCGTGGCGGCGGGTGGTGGTGCCGTGCCCTTCTACGCTCTCCAGGGTGCTAAAGGCCTTGCCATCGGCGGAGCGCTGCACTTCAAAGCGGGCGTTGTCTTTCTCCGAAGCCGTGGCCCAGGCCACGTTCACTACTTCGCGCTGCCGCTCCGCCGTGAAGCTGATGAGCGTGACGGGCAGCGGGTTGGTGCCGGGCGTCTGGTTGCCGAGCGTGAAGATGTTCTGCAGGTTGAAGTCAGCGGCAAACGCGTCGGAGATGATGGCTCCCGTGGGGTTGCCGGTACCGCCGCTGCTCTGGCCCCGGTCTTCGTACGGCGCCCCGTTCACGGAGCGCAGCACCCGCAGGAACGAAGGGTCATTCACCCCGTCGTCGGTGCCGTAGGTGAGCGTGACCTGAGCCGCCGTGACGGCCGCCGTGCCCGAGAGGCGACTGAGCGTATAGTAGCGCACGGCCGAGCGGCGCGTGATGTTGGCCGGCAGCCCGAAGTCCGGCGACACGCCATTGATAACCTCCATCTGGTAAATGGCTGTGCCGGTCTGGCTCACGTTGAGCGTGAAGGGCCGGACAATGCCATCTTTGCCGATGGGGAACGTGCGGTTGGTGTTGCCGTCATACTCCCAGGCCAGCGGGCCATCCACGAAGCTCGTGGCCGTGATGGTAGGCGTGGCCGGCACAATGGCAGCAGAAGAGCGCAGCGTCAGCAGGTTGGCGGTAGTCGTGAGCAGGCGGCCCTGGGTCAGGAGCAGCGCACTCTCCACCGTGGTCATGCCCAGCACGGCTACGGCCTCGGAAGCCGAGGGCAGGTTCACTTCTACATCGTAGTAGTTGCCGGCGCGTAGCGCAAACTGCTCATCAACGAAGCGCGGGCGGCCTACTACGGCACCCCAGCCGCTGCCCACCCGGATACCGTCAACCACCAGGTTCTGGTTGTTGGAGTTCTGGCGCAGCACGATTGAGGTGATAATTTCCTCCGTAGTGGAAGTGCTGTTGAAAGTGATGGGGAAATCGGCCACTTGCGGCACGGTGGGTTCCACGACAGGCGTGTTCTGGTCGAGCACGTAGAGGCGCAGCACGTCGTCGCTGGTGCCCGGGTTGCGGGTGTAGCGAATCACGACGGTGTAGGTCTGGCCGTAGGCGTACGCCAGCGGGCCGCTGCCATCGGCCGCGTAATTGATCCGGTTAGCATCGCCACCCGTGCTACCGGCGAAGCTCACCCCGATGTTGTAGCCGGGGCCGCTGGCGTTGGCGCGGAAGTGAACACGGCCCCGATATGCTCCGTCGGCGGCGCCCGAAAGGCTGACGTAGTAGTCGTTATCGTTGCCGATACCGTTGGCGCCCACGTTCACGAGGAATGAGGCGTAGAGCGTACCGGCCGTGAGCGAGGGCGAGAACGTGCGGCGCACATCCTGGCCGTCGGCGTCGAGCTTGGCGGCCGTGCCCAGGCTGGGCGTACCGTACTGGCTGGCGCTCAGGGTCAGGTTATCGGTCTGGATGGCGTTGGTGGTGGTGTTGTTCAGAGCCGTCCAGTTGCCGGTGCCGGTGAGCGTGGTGCCCAGCGGGTAGTCGAAGGCCTCTTCCATGTACAGCTCGCCGGGGCCGGTGGTAGCTACCGGAGCGCTGGTGGTAGCGTCGTTGTTGGCGGTGAGGTTGGTGAGGTAGTTGGTGTTGCCGCCAGTACCGTTGTACTCATACAGGCGGAAGTAGTACGTCACGCCGGGCGTCAGGCCGGTCACCGTCACGCCGGGGGTATTGGCCGGGCTGCGCAGCACCACGTAGTTCTGGCTCCCGATTTCGCTGCCGGCCCCAAAGGCGGGGCTGGCCGTGTAGGCAATACCATCAATCGGGTCGGCGGTGATGGGCGTTGCCTGCCGCACGACCAGCAGGCGGCCGCTGCCGTCGCCGGACGTCACGTTCACGCGGATGGACGTGCTGGTGACAGCTCCAAAGGTGATAACTCCCACCGAGGTGGGCTCGGCGGCCAGAGAAGCCGGAGCCGCTACCGTGCCCGACAAGGCTACCGAAGCCGAGAAGCCACCGCTGACGTTGGTGACGCTGCCCGCGCTGTAGCTGCCGGCCGCAATTGTGTTGCGCAGGCGCACATAGATAGTCTGGTTGACGTTGCCGCTGCTGCGGGCCACCGTCAGCGACGAGGTGTAGGTGCCGGCGGCGGCCGTGGCTACCTCGTAGCCGTTGGGGGCCGTTACCACCACATCGGCCAGGAGGCCGGAGCCGGTGAGCAGGTAGCTCTGGGCAGCCGAGTTCTGGCCCACGGTAGCCGTGAAGCCGGCCAGGGCGTTCGGGGCGGCCTGCAGGCCGGGAGCCGGATTGACGGTTCCGCTGAGGGCTATCTGCACCGGAGCCGCTACGCTGGCCGAGTTGTTGTCGAGGTTGCCGGTGAAGGTACCCTGGTTTACGCCGGTCAGGCGCACGTAGATGGTGGTAGTGGCCACGTTGCCGCTGGCGTTGGTAGGCAGCGTAAACGAGTTGGTGTATGGACCGCCGGCCACGGTAGCGGCTTCAAAGCCAGCCGGCGTCGATACAACGATGCCGGCATTGCCGAGGCCGTCGCCGCGCACGGTGTAGGTCTGGGTGGCCGAGGGCGTGCCCTGCGTGGTGGTAAAACCCGACAGGCTGGCCGTGGAAGCCGTGATGGTCGGCGTGGCTACCACCGTGAAGGCGGGGCCGGTAGCCGTGTTGGTGCCATCCGTCACGCTCACCGTTTGGGCCCCGGCCGGGGTGACAGGGTCTACGGTGGCCGTGAGCTGGGTGGCGCTAACTACCGTGAAGGCGCTGGCCGGCGTGGCACCGAACAGCACACCCGTAACACCGGTAAGGTTACCGCCATTGATGGTCACAACCGTGCCGATAGGCCCGCTGGTTGGCGTGATGCTGCTGATGAAAGGAGTGGTTGAGCCAAAGTCCGAAAGACTCACATCATCGATATTAATCCGAGTGCTAGCCCCAACCGTTGGATTCGTGCTTGCAATGCGAATAAGTACCGTACCAGGTACGTTGAGAGTGTAAGCGTAACGCACCAGCGTGTTCAGTCCCAAAGTAGTAGGAGTGCCAGCTACGCTAGTGAAGTTGTTGCCTCCATCTGTAGAATAGGAAATGGCAAAGCTGTTATCAGTACTGCCATCAGAGCCATAACGTGCTGCGTATAGGCTCAGCTCACCAATACCGTTGTTTTTAGTATACTCAATATACCCACCACCACGGACTCGTACGCTCTGGCTGCCCCGAGGATTGTCGCTGGATGTAGTGCCAGTTAGTGCCTGGAAGAAGGTCCAATTGCCTGAAGGGAAAGTAATAGGTGCTGCGGGTACTACGTAGCCTGTGCCAGGAGTAGAGCCCGTTTCAAATGGCTCGAATACTCCAACGAAAGGAACAGTAACCGTTCCCTGCACCGTGCGGGAGGCCGTATTGGAGCCGCTCACAAAGTCGATGGTGCCGTTGAAGGTGCCAGCCGTTGCGCCGCTCAGGCGCACAAACACGTTGCCGCCCGTAGCGGGCAGCGTCAGGGTGTTGGTTGCGCCCGTGAAGTTGCCGGAAGTCGCCGACAGTTCATAGCCAGCCGGAGCCGTTACCTCAATCGGAGCCGACAGGGCGGTACCTGTCACGGTAAAGCTCTGCTGGCCGGAAGGGGTACCTTGTGTAGTAGAAAAGACCAGGGTACCGGTGCCTCCTACATCAATGCCGGGCGTAGGGGCCGCCGTTACGGTGCCGCTTACCGTGACGATTGGGCCGGTAGTAACGCCGCCGCCCGCGTGGGTGATGGTTTCGTTGTTGTAGTTGCCTTGGGCGAGGCCGGCTTTCAGCCGCACGTACACGGGCGTAGCAGCCAGCGTCGTACCGGAGTAGGAAATGGTAGCGGTAGCGCCGAAGGTGCTGTTGTTGCTGGATACTTCGTAGTTAGCTGAGCCCGATACCGTGATACTGCCATCAGCCGTAAGGTTGCTGCCGCTCAGGTCGTAGGACTGCGAAGTCGAAGGGCCGCTGCCCGCCACGTAGGTAAAGCCGGTGCGGGTAGTTGGTGTGGCGGTGAGGGTTGGAGTGGCAGAACCTGTGCTTGAAATGATAATTTCATCCAATCCAATGCGGGTACGGCCTCCACTACCGCTTACTTCATAATAGATCCATCTTACCTGAACATTGGCAGAATTCTCCGCTGCAACAGGCAATATGACACCACTAAAAGATTGACTTGTTGCACCAGCGACAGTCGTGAAGCTAGTTGAGGGGACTGTAGTGAAATTGCCTGTATTACCTACTCTGTACTGTAACTGTAATCCGTTAACACGACTAATTGTACCAATAACTCTAGCAGTCCATGATATACTAATATTCGTTTGACCTGTTGTGTTAAGACCTACTGTAATATCGCCAGCATTAAAGCTTCCTGAATAGAGTAAACTAATACCAGAAGCAATTTCATTTCTGATGTTACCTGATGTAACAGAGGCAGAGCTATTAGAAAGGCTTGCATCTCCAACCGGTGCAGTGACTGTAGAACTAGTTGCTAAACCACTAAGTGTATGCCCTTGCATGGAGGCAGGATAAGTGGTAACCGTTCCTGTTGCGAATCCAGAGAACTGGTAGCTGCCTGAACTTAGGTCGAAAGGAGTGGGATTAGTCTGCCCCCACCCTACTATCGGGCTGAGGAGCAGCAGGAAAGCAAACAGCACCCGCAGCAGGGGGCCGGAGCGTAAGACAGGGGGCGGCGTAAAGGTGTGCAGCATACGAAACGGTACGAGGGTGAAAGGATGTGCAGAGGGGTGGTTCGTTCGCAAAGGTACAAGTTGTTCGGAGTCAAGTCCAACAAACTACACATTATGGAATGATTACGCCAGTAAACGGGCACAAAAAAAAGCTCCCGGCCAGGGCCGGGAGCTTTTCAGGGTAGCGTCTGAAGAACGGTTAGTTCTTCACCACTTTGCGGGTCACTTTCTGGTTGCCGGAGCCGACGGTCACCATGTAGGTGCCGGCTTGCAGGGCGCTCAGGTCCAGCTCACCCGTTACGGGCAGCGTTTCTTCGCGCACCAGGCGGCCGGTCAGGTCCAGAATCTGCACGCGCAGGTCGGCGGCAGTGTTGGCCTGGGGCAGCAGGATGGTCAGCTTGCCCGACGTTGGGTTCGGGTAGAAGCTGGCCTCGGTCAGGCCGGCGTTCTTCACAATCACCGCCGGCGAGTACACAAACTTGCCGTCCGTGTCGATTTGCTTGAGGCGGTAGTAGCTCAGGCCGGGCAGCGGCTTGGCATCCACGTCGGTGTAGGTAGTGCGGGCGCTGGTAGTGCCACGGCCTTCCTTATACGACACCTTCGTGAACTGCTTGCCGTCCTGGCTGCGCTCTACTTCGAAGCCACGGTTGTTTTTCTCCGAAGCCGTTACCCACTCCAGGTTCACCTGGCCGTTGCGCAGCTGCGCCGTGAAGCTTACCAGCTCTACCGGCAGCGGCAGCTGCACCGTGATGGGCAGGTTCGGGGTTTTGAAGTTCTCAGCGCCCAGTACCTGGTCGTTGTTGTACTCAAAGCCGAAGAAGAAGTAGTTCACGCCGGGGGTCAGGCCCGTGATGATGGCCGTAGTAGCCGAGCTGGCAAATACCACATAGTTGCCGTTGATGCGGGAGCCATTGCCATACACGTTGTTGCCGGGGTCGTAGGGCGTAGCGTCCTGCGGGAAGAAGCCGGGGGTCAGCGTGTTGTTGGTGCTGGCAATAATCAGGCGGTTCTCACCGAAGCCAGCGCCTTCTGGGTTGCCGGGGAACGGCGAGCCATCTTCCTGCGTGAAGATGATGGTTACGCTACGGCCATCAGCCGAGCGAGTCACCGTAGCCGAGGACTGGCGCGTGGGCTCTACGTCGATGGCATTGCCACGCAGACGAGCATTCGGTACCCGCGTGAACTCTACGTTCGAGAACAGGTCGGGCGTACGGAACAGCAGGTCGGCGGTAGCCTGGCCTACGCGGGTCGGAGCGTAGCGCACATACAGCGGCACGCGGGCCAGGCTGTCGTTCTCGTCAGGCGCGTAGGTCAGGGTCGTGCCAGGGAACTGGTCGTCCGGACGGATATCACGGAAGTCAGCAAACTTCGAAATCTGGAACTGCGGCGTGCGGGCCGGGTTCAGCGGCGAAGCCGTAGTACCGGGCTCCGGGTCGCGGGGTACCCGAATCGTAACGGGGCTTGCGAGGCGGGCGCCGCGCAGTATCAGGGTCTGCGTAGCCGACTTCTCGAATTTCACCAGGTTCACCACGTTGGCGAATGAGCCAAGCACATCCAGTTCCGGCTCGCTCGAGCCGTTCACGGTCACGAACTGGGTCCGGGCCGGGGCGCTGCTGTTCGAAATTACCTGGCCGCGGTTGGTCTGCGGTCCGGGCGGGAAGTAGCGCACATAGATGGTGGTCAGGTCTACGTCACCGTTCAGCGTGGGGTCCGAAGAACCCTGAATGCGGGGCAGTACCAGCGAGTTGCCGGTAGTAGTACCGAGCGAGTTGAATCCGCCGGGAGCATTCGGGTCAGCCGAAAGAGCAATCTGGAAGAACTGCGGAGCCGTGATGGTCAGGTCCTGCAGCAGGTTATCTGCCGATACGTTGTACGACTTCACCGAAGAAGGAACACCGGGTGAGGTGCTGAACTCCGTCAGGATGGGGTTGGTCAGCGAGATATCCGAAATGGCACCGCTTGGGTTGTTTGCGTTTACTGCCACGTTTACTGTGGTAGCCCCCGTGCTGGTCAGGGCAATGTTGCCGATAAACGCACCGGAAGCCACCGCTGGCACGAGGCGTACCTCAATAATCTGGTTGGTGATGTTGCCCGATGGGTTGGGGTTGATAACAAGCGGGCTGCTGGAGAAGCTACCCGCTACACCCGTGATGTTGCGAATCTCAATGTTGGCGTTCGAAGGCGTCAGCGTCAGGGGGCCGCTCAGGTTGGTAGCGCTTACCGTGAAGGTCTGCGTCTGGGCCGAACCGCTGTTCGTTACGGTCTGGAAGTCCAGGTTCGTCGTCGAAGAGTTGATGGTCGGCGTAACCGGGGCTGCCGTACCCGAGCCGCTTACGGCTACTGTAGCTTGTGAGCCAGCGTTGCCGGTAGCTACTACATTGCCGGTGATAGTACCCGTCGTGCCGGGCACGAAGCGGACATCAACCTGCTGGTTGAGGCTGCCACCGCTTGTAGTCAGCGTAATGGGGTTAGGCGAGAAAGGTGCTGCACCCACCCGGATTTCGAAGCCGTTCGGAGCCGTTACCGTTACGTTGCCGGTCAGGTCCTGGCCCGTGAGCTGGAACGACTGTAGTGCCGAACTGGTACCTACCGTCTGGGCACCGAAGGCCAGCGTGTTCGGATTAGCCGTGAGGAGGGGCTGTGGGGCCAGCGCGTTGCCGGTAATGGCAATGTTGCGCGTGCTAGCACCCGTGCTGCTTACCGTCAGCGTACCGCCGGTTGGGTCGGGATATGGGCCGGGCGAAGTAGCCAGCGTAGGAGCGAAAATCACATCTACCAGCTCCGATACGTTACCGTTGACGTTTGGCGTCAGCTGGATAGACTGAGTATAGGCATTGGTAGTGCCTGCAACGCGTACCAGGAAGCCGGCCGGAGCCGTCACGGTAGCGGCAGAGGTCAGGTTGCTACCGGTTACGGTCAGCTCCTGGGGAGCCGAGCGCTGGTTGGTAGGCGTGTCGGGGAAGATCTGGCTATCAATCGTAGCCGTCAGCGTAGGCGTCAGCGAGTTCACCCGCACGTCGTCCAGGCGGAAGTCCTTGGTTGTATTGCCGGTACCGTTCGGGCTACCAGTAGCCTGAGTGGTACGCACGAAACGCACCGCCAGCGAGTTGACGTTGGGCAGTGCCGCGTCTACCGAATACAGGTTCCAGGCGAAGTTGGTACCAGCAGCCGTGTTGTTCGTGTTGCGCGAGTAACCTACCGTGGTAGAGGTAGCAAAACCATCGGTTGAGTACTGCACCAGGAAGTCGCCGGTAGTCGGCGCTAGCCCCTGCTGCGTGTACAGACCGAATGTCAGCTGCACCCGGCTCAAAGAAGCCGTGTTGATGCCCGCAATCCGGAAATCAATTGGCAGTGGCAGGCCTCCAGTGACAGGGCCACCGAAGAATACGGAGTTACTGCCGCTAGCGCCGGTATACCCAGTAGACTGTGCACCCACAGCGGTAGCCATAAGGGCATTACCAGAATACGTGAGCCCACCCGTTTCCGAGCCGGCTGCATCAAAGCTGAAGCCGCCACGGCTGGTGTAAGACACAACCGATTCACGGGTAGTAGGAGCATTCACTCCAGGGTCACGCATATCCTCCGAGAAAGTCTGGGCAAAGGTGTTCAATGAAACACCCAACATTAGGAGTAGCACAGCCCAGAAGCGGCTGGCAGGCCTGTTTTGCGACTCCTCAATCTGCTGATCCTGAGGTCGGAGGGCCCGGCGCATGGTACGCAGGTAAGGGTTGTTCATATTCGTATGAGTAGTTAAGAGTTACGAAAGAAAAAGTGTGACAAGTGAAGAGGAAAGCTGAAGCTTTACATGGGAAACTGAAGGCTGATACGCAGAAAAAAGCGGGAAGATTATTACATTCTCCTGTTATTCTTTAACTTTTCAAACAAGACCCTGAGTATCAGGGGACATCGAAAGCGCGACTTTTCACATTTCATGCCAATATTCCGTCCGCCCCGCAGTTTTTTCCGCCTTTTTCATACCAAACCAACAAAACATTCAAGCAATTATATTCAAGTTTTTATATATCATACTTGAGTGTGCAAATTTGGGAGGTTTTTTTGGATAATCAGCTATTGACCGGCCAAAGGCTTATCCTGCCGGCAGTAGTGTAGCATATTAGTTAAGGAATACGGTACTACGCAGTGGCCGGCTTACCAAAAAGAATTGTTCCCCTTCGCGGCCTCTCAATACTGGCGAAGCCCCCATGCAGCTACCGGCCGGTAGCTGCATGGGGGCTTCGCGGTGTGTAACGCTACAGGTGCAGCTGAGCGCACCTGAAGTAGCTACTTGGAGTCCGGCTGGGTTGCGTTGGCAAAGAGCCGCATCCGATTGGTCCCCGGTATATCAACCTGCCACACTTCCGGCGTTGATTGGTTGACGTTACTGACATTTACAAACACAATCTTGGCACCATTAACCGTAAATCGAGGCAGGATATCATTGGTGCCAGCCGGTTTATTGGCAACGCCCGTACCTCCGGGCATCGAAACATTAAGTACGCCTGAGCCATCCAGATTCTGAGTGAATATCTGGGCGTCGGTCAGGCGGCCTGTAGCGTCCCGATACACCCCTACTTCCTTCACGTACATAATGCGGGTACCTTGCAGATTAAAGGAAGGCGAATAGACTGGCTCAATACCGCCTATGAGCATTGTCATGTTGCTCCCGTTTTCATTCATTATATAAATTTCCGAATCGTAAAAAACAGAGCCTATCGTCTGAACCACGATGCGGCCGTTTTGTCCGCTCCAGTCACATTCACGGAAATTGCGGCCGGCCGGTGCGGTAGCTAGTTGCGCCAGACCAGACCCGTCACGGTTAATCACCCAGAGTTTGTCGTAGCTGGCAAACAGCAATCGTGCACCGTCCGGCGACCAGCAGTAGCCCATCCCGAAATTAAAGTACCCTTCCACTGGCAGGCCGACCGGCGAAACCATGCGCTGGTCTGACCCGTCGCGGTTCATGGTGTATAGTTGAAACTGCCCTGTTGCGTTAGAGGTATATGCTATTCGATCCAGCCGCGGACTTAGCCGAGGGGTAGATTCTACAAAAGGCGAGGAAGTCAGGCGCACTTTGTTGGCACCGCTGGCATCAGACGAATAGATATCTGTGTTGCCGCCAATAGTTTGCACATACAAAAGCTGGTTGTCGGGCAGCGCTCTGGTCCGGAAAGTCCAGACGTCACTGCGCGTTGTCAGGCCGGCTTTGTCCCGCGCCGTTACCTGCCAGAAGTAGGTGGTGTTGTATTTCAGCCCCGTAACGGTGGCAACGGTATCCCGCGGGTTCTTCGTTACCGGAATGCTGGCCGTTGAGTTGCTCTCGTACAGCATCACTTCGCTTCGTACAGAATCTGCTTTGCCATTCGGGTCGCTTACCCGCCATTTGAGCTGCAGCTCGGTTGGCTGATCCACCGCTTGGGTGGCTGGGGTCGGGCTGAACGGAGCGTTGGGCGCCAGGTTAGACGACGTGGAGACGTCCATGATAATCCGCACCTGGGTTGGCGCGCCTTCCACCACGTTAACGCTGACGGTTTCGGAGCGGTAGTCCGTTTTGCGCGCTACCAGGGAATAAGTGCCCACCTTCACATTGCCGATAGTAAATTTCCCGTCGGCGCCGGTGGTAAAGGAGCTGGTGCCGGGGGTAGTGGTAAGGGAGACGTTGGCCAGCGGCTGGTTGTTGCGGGTATCGATTACCTCGCCCTCAATGGAGCCGAACCGTTCCGGCTCTATCGTGTCTTCTTCACAGGAAACTAATACGCAACTAACCAACAGCATCATCAGCCAACGCAGGGAGGCAACTGACTTTCGCATAAACTAAAGGGAAAGGTGGGAAAGAACAGGGTGAGGGAGAGTTATCTGGCCGGGCGCACCAGCGAGTCCTGGGCAACCAGTTGCCCCTGCTGATCAAAAATGCGGAGCTGCACGGAGTAGGCATCGGCAGGCTGCATCGAAAGCCGGATGCTGCTCAGGATTTTGCGCTGCCCCGCTCCTACGGTTGCCCACCCGCTCTGGCGGTTGGAGGTAGAGCCAGAAGGGCCTTGCTTTTCCTGCACCATATCGTAGCGGATGCGAAACTCGGCGGCGGTGTTGTTCTGGCACTGGGCCTGAACAGACAGCTGCCCAGCCTCCGGCTGCTGGAAAATAATGGATGCCTGGCAAGGCAGCTGTGCCTTAGGTACTCCCTGAAAAAGAGAAGCCATAATCAACCCTAGAAAAAGCTTAAGTGCCATAATCGAAGAAATTGTCACAAAACACCAACATGTAAACTTACAAAATATTCTTTAATACTTTCAAATGAAATCCGCTTAAAGTCATAAAAAAACGACTTCAATTTCTATTGAAGTCGTTTTCAAAAACTTAGCGTTGCTGGATGCTGCTTGCTTTGTGAGCTACGGCATAGGTAACCCTACCCCTTGCTCTACTTTTATCCGGATACCGTCCCCAACCATTCGCACGTCGTAGCCGGGGCGCGGCGCTGCAGCTCCACTTTCGCGTTGCTCCAGCACGTTGTTGTTGCCCTGCTGCTGAATCCGGTAGGTTCGGTCATCCACGAGCAGCTGCTGCGTTACCTGGTTGCCGAGTCCATCCTGCAGAATGCTGGTGGTAGTATTGTTGCCTACCAAGTCGCTCTGCACCTGGTTGCCGTTGCCTTGCTGCGTGAGGTCGGTGCGCAGGCCGGCACCGGTCTGGTTCAGCACGGCCGAGTTTGCATCACCGGCCTGGGTCAGGTTCACGACGTTGCCGCTGAGAAAAGCTCCCGTATACTGCTGATTGACCACCCCGGTATTCTGGTTGCCTTGCTGCGTAAGGGCTGTCCGGTTTAGGTTATTGGTGGCTGCGGCGGCGCGGGTGGCAGCATTCTGCTCTGCTTCCAGGCGCAGTGCCACCTGCTGCTCCGTCTGGCTTGATGGCGCTTCCGCATTCCATTGGGCAGCTGCTGACCCTGCCACACAGCATAATAGGCAGACCAGCACAAAAGCATACATATTTTGCATGGCATAGGAGGGTTATGATGAGCCGAACGCGACATACTTTCTCACGCTCTCAACTACTCTATAAGCACAGAATCCTGCGGGGAAATTCCCCGCAGGATGTGTGCTACGACGTAGTGTTACCTGCGTCGGCCAGCATGTTAGTTATGCTCCTGGTTAACAGTAGCGCGGTTGTTGTTGCCGCTCTGGCTGATGTCGCTCCACTGGCTTTCGGTAGTGATACCACGGTGGGTGTTGCTGGTACCGCCCTGTGCAGTGTTAGCAAAGTTGTCGTTGCCGGTTTGCGTCTGGCGAGCCCAGTTCTGGTCGCTGTCTTGGTCAACATAACCTTGGTTTCTGTCGCCAGCCTGCGACTGGATAGACGAGTTGGAGTCATGACGACCCGAAACACCCTGCCACGATTTGGCGGTGTTGTTGTTGCCGCTCTGCGAGATGGAAGAGCTGTTCAAATCACCAATCTGCTCAGAGTAAGCAGTGTTGTTGTTGCCGCTCTGGCGCGTTACGGCATCGTTGCCGTCACCATCCTGCATCTGGTCGCTACCGTTGTTGTTGCCCTGCTGGCGTACAAACGCCTCGTTGCTGTCGTCGGCAGCGAATTGGGTCAAGAAACCTGAGCCGCTGTGTACCTGACGCTGAGCAGCGCGGTTATTGTCACCTACTTGCTCAACCTGAGCAATATTGCGGCTAGCCGCACTACCTGTCAAGTTACCAACCTGTACTTGGTCAGCATTGTTAAAGTTACCGCTCTGGATGATGGAAGCTGCGTTATCAGCAGTAGTCGGAACTATTGGGCTGCCAGCAGCGCCACCTACTTGACCAATTTGAGCTTGAGCAGCACCAGCGAACAAGAGAGCTGCAACGAGGATGTTAATTTTTTTCATGGTTTGGGGAGTTGGGGAAAGGGGAAATCAGAAAAGCTAAAGGGGAGTTGTGTAGGGGTTCCCTCCGGAGGAACAGTACAAATATATATTGGTAAATTTACTTTGCAAGTATTTTCAATAAAAAAAGTCAAAATAATTATTCGATAAGCACCAATAGCAATAATCTAAACATTATACTTTGCTACTATTAGTTTGATTTATAGCAAGATAGACAACCTACTTCGGGCTTCCAGCTGGTGGTGAAACTACTTCGGGTACCGGGCCCTGGCCGGTTAGGGACTTGCTCTTCATGCGTCCGCCCAGGTAGAAAACGAGGCCAACCTGCCCGGTCCAGTAGAAGTCGTTGTATTTACCCTGTGTTACCTGGTCGAGCTGGTCGCTGAAGAAGTACCGGTGGTTTACCTGCCCGTACAGGCCCATCTTATCCGTAAGCAGGTACTCCACCCCCAGCCCGGCGGTAACATGCGGGAGCAGGCTGTTAGAGGCCGTGAAATCCAACGCATTGCGCGTCGTGACGCCTCCACCGAGCACGCCGTAGGGCGTCACCCGGTCGTAGGGAAACAGGCGCCAGATGCCGGTCAGCTCCGTATAGTTGAACGTTTCCCGATAGAAGCGGCCGGCGGCCAGCTGGCTCCGCCCAACGGTGAGTTGCGCGGCCATGCGGCGGCCGGGGGCACCTTCGTAGCGGGCTACCAGCTCTACCCCCGGTCGGAACAGGGAGTTATCATAGTCGCCGCCGTAACGCTGGGTGGTGGCCGCGGCCCCCAGCCCCAACGCGCCGCGCCGCGGTACCAGCGGCCGGTTCAGTACATCAATGTTCAGGTTTTCCTGTTTTTCCTGCTGATACGCCAGCACGGCGGCGCCCGTGCGGTCGGCGGGGTTGCGGGGCGTCCAGAGGCCATCCTGGATTCCTTCCAGCACCAGCGCCTGCACCGACTTCTCAATAGCCTCCTTGACGGCCATTTCCGAGGGCTCGTTGTAGGTGAAACCGGTTTCGGTTTCCAGCAGGCGCTTGAACAGCACGTAGCGGAACATGCTTGCGTCTACCTGCTGCGACAGAATGCTTTTGGAGGTATACACCGTTTTCAGGACCTGGCCGGTGCTGGTACTGATGGCCCGCAGATACACCGTTACGCGGTCCTGGCGGTACTGGCCGGAGCCGCCCGTACCGAAATAGCGCAGCCCGGCACCGCCCGTAAGCATGTTGGCATCATAAGAGATAATGCCGCCTTCCAGAATCACGCCGGCAAACAACAACGGGGGCAGGTTGGGCTGGCGCTGTCCGGTTTGCTCGGTATACTCTGCCCGGGTAGACCGGATGATTTTTCGCTCGTTGAGCAGGTTGCCCAGGTTTTCGCGCTCAATCGGGTTAAACCACTTCGACTCTTCCAGGGCCCGCATCAGGATGGTGGTAGTGCCCTGCGAAATGGCGGTAGAGAAGCTGGAGCCGTTGGCCGTGGGCTTGTACTGCCCGGTCTGGTCGCGGAATTTGTAGACGGCTACTACCGTTTTTTCGCGCGCTTCCGGCAGGGCTACCAGTGTCTGGCTGGCCCGCACCTCGGCTCCCAGCCGGGCCGGATCGGTCTTCATGGGCTGATGGAAATAAGGCGCGCACCCGCCTGCTGCTCCCAGCCCTAGGGCCAATACCACCCGCACAATCTGGCCACTCGTTGCAATACGACGCATAGCTGACTATAGAGAAGGTACCGTGATAGTAGTCTGGTTGCCGGTGCCGGAATCCGTAATCTGGATGTCGACTCCGGTGCCATTAGGCGTCACGACAATCTGGTACGAGCCGATATTGTAGCTTCCTTCCGTGATGCCACTGGGCCCAAACTGCGACAACACAAACTGGCGGCTGAGCTGACTCAGAATCTGCTGGTTCAGGCTTTGCTGGAAAGTAGCCAGTGGGTCGGTGGTGCGGGAAGCGGCCGGTTTGGCGGCCGGGTCTTCTATCGTGTTCTGGGCCTGCGCAGAGCTAAGCAGCCAGCTGTAGTTAAATGTGTTACCGCCGCCAAAAGAGGGGTTCTTAGGCTCATAGACAAAGTCCTGAGCGGCGGCAGAATGGCTGGCCAGTGCCAGGCCCAGCACGAAGAGGAACGTAAGAGTGGGTTTCATGCAGAGGGGATGTATGGTAGGCGTATGGGAGTGGTATGCTTAAAAAGTTTCGAGAGGCTGCTTGCCCCCTTTTTCCAGCTGGCGGCTAACGCTGCGGGCTTCTTCCAGAAAGCCAATTGCGGCATTCACGGCATCGGCGGCTACGGCTTCTATGTATTCCTGCTTGGGCTGCAGGGGCATTTCCAGCAGATCCGTTTCGTTTACATTCAGGCTGATCAGGGTGCTGGTGCCCCGCCCGGGCTTTTCCGTGATAGTCACGACGTATTCGCCGATGCCAGGCGGCGCCTCAAACTGCGTGTAAAAAATATCGTAGAAATCGTGCCCTACTTTGCTAATTGTCTGATCCACAATTAGCCCCTCTATTTCCAGGGTGCGCTGTGGGCGCTGCGGGCCAGCGGCGGCAGTCGAATCTGACGTAGCTTTCAGCAGCAGGCGCAGGGCTTCTTCCAGCTTGTTGGCAGGCAGGGGCGCGGCCTTGGACTCGCGCACCGGAGCCTGCTGGCTTTTTTGGCCGGGCGCGTCTTCCCGGGCTGGTGCCCGCCGTTCGCCCTGCCCCGCCGCCGTACCCACCTGCAGCAATACTGCCAGCAGGCAGAGTACCCCCTCCCGCCAGAGCTGCTGCAGACGCAGGGCGCGCTTCGGCCTGGCACACTGCCGAATAGCATTGGGGTTGTGGCACTCCATAAAGGACAAGTTGAAAAAGCCAAAACCATTCATCTCATCCTTATAGACTCGATTAACGGTTCTTCGCCATAAATGTAATAATTAGCTGAAATAATGCAATAAATAATTTACTCATTTAAACATAAAATATAATATTACCTGACAAATTGCATTGTATCGAACTACCTACCAGACCTTATCCTGTCGCATACTTCTCGTCTGTATGCACCACAAAAAGGCCTGTTTACTCGCCTGCGGTGGGCAAACAAGCGAACAGGCCTAAGCAGGTCAGCAGCAGGCGGCAGTTTGATAGCCACTGAAAGCAGCGGCCAGCTCACTGACATCTGTATCAG
The DNA here is from genome assembly GCF_900142395.1 of Hymenobacter psychrotolerans DSM 18569. Classification (GTDB taxonomy): domain Bacteria; phylum Bacteroidota; class Bacteroidia; order Cytophagales; family Hymenobacteraceae; genus Hymenobacter; species Hymenobacter psychrotolerans. The sequence goes on from NZ_FRAS01000009.1 coordinate 129,133, forward strand.
TGAGCTGGCCGCTGCAACTCTAGTACCATAGGCTACCGGGGCGTTCAGGCACCCAGCACGTGCGGCACAAACTCCGATAGATTGGTGATGAAGCCCGCTGCCCGCCGATAACCGATGGCGCAGCCCGTCCCGGCCCAGAACACACCGGCTTGGTAGAAGCGCCCCTGGCCATCCTGGGGCAATTGGGCGTAGCGCTGGCTTACCTGCGGCTGATGGGCAAATTCGCCGGCAATCTGCTGCCCGGCGCGGCCTTCCGCTACTTCCGTCACGTTCTGGCCCTCACGACCCAGCAGCGGCTTGCGCACAAAGTGGCCGGTGAGTTCCTGCATGGAGGCCTCCAGCAGCAGCGGATGGTGCGGGAAACACAGCCAGAGCCACGCCAGAATAGCTTTGCTCTGGAACAGCAACGTGTAGGCCGGATTGGCAATGATAACGTCGCGGCTTTGCAGAAGCTGGGTGAGGTCGGTGGTCAGGGCAGGTTCTTCTTCCGCCAAGATTTCCCACGGCACCAACTTAAACAAGAACCCGAAGCGGTGCCATTGCCCGGCTGCCACCTCGGCCCACACACCGCGCTCCTCTCCCACCACCGATACCTGCATATCATCGACGGGGCAGATGTGCACATCCGTGAAACCTGCTTCGCGGGCGGCTTCGGCTATGACGGCACAGTTGGTGGCGTCTTCGGCGCTGCCCGGCAGGTGCACCAGCAGCAGCGTCGGCTCCAGGTCGTCGTTGCGCTGCAGCCACTCGGCCAGCTGGTTTTGCAGGCCTTCGAACAGGCCGTTGGCCTGCCGGTCTTCCTCGGCTTGTCCGGTCGCCATCAGGCTGGCCCACTGCACTACAGCTGTTTCGGGCAGGCTGGTGGCGGTATCAGCGTTGAACTCCAGCAGCTTGGGGCCGTCGGGGGTCTGGGCCAGGTCGAAGCGGCCGTAGAGGTGCCAGTGCCGGTCGTCGTTCCAGGAGTGGCGCACGGCAGGCCAGAGCAGGGCCGGGATGGCCAGCTGCTGTAGCAGCGAATCCGGAATCGGGTCGGGGATGGACTGCACCATCATCTGGTAGAGCGTGTCGGCGGCCTGCAGCAGCTCGTCGGCTTCCGCTTCAGACAGCTGCACCGCTTCGCGGGCTACGTAGTTCTGGCAGGCATCTTCCAGGGCCCAGTCCCAGCCCAGGCCGCGCAGGGCCGGCGCAACATCACCGGCCAGCGGCAATAACTTAATCATGGCAAGAGCAAAAAACAGGAGTCAGGGAAGAAGCTACTCTACTATAGCTCCTCCCCTGACTTCTTCTATTAACAAGAAACAAGACGCTGGCTTAGCCGCCGAAGCCGCCGCCACTGCGGCCACTGAAGCCGCTGCTGCGCCCGGAACTGGGCGCGGTGCTCCGCATGCTGCTGCGACTGCCGTAGCCCGTGGTGCGCGTAACGGTGGTGCTGGGCCGGATGCCACTGCTGCCGCTGCTACCCGAGAAGCCGCGCCCGAAAAAGCCCCGGCCCTGCGCCCGCTCCTGCGCCACCCGGCCCCGCCAGCCGTTGTTCTGCTGCACGATGCCGGGGTTGGCATAGGCACCTACGTTGGGCGTCAGGAAGCGGCCGGCCATGTAGCCGATGCCGCCCCACATCAGCACGTCCATCATGCCGGTACGGCCGGCGTGGTTTTCGGGGTTGGCGCGGGTGTAGTCCTGCATCTGGCGCTGCAGCGCCTGGCCCTGCAGCGTATCTACTTTGCCATCGAAGTGCTTGAGCACGGCGGCCACTTCCTCTTTGCCGGCGGGCCGCTCCGCCGTGATTTTCCACTCGCCGGGCTGCACCTCCGTCATTTCCGTGATGACGCCCTCGGAGTAAGAACCCGCGTTGCCGCTGCTCCATTCGCCGGCGGCAGTGGTTTCAGGCTCGGAGCTGCCGCCGGAGCAGGCGGGCAGGGCTACGCCCAGGCTGGCGGCCGCCGCCACCAGTAATACGTTGCGGCGCCAGTCGCCGAAGCGGTAATAAGGTTTGTTCATAGCAGTTGCTCGGTTTTCAGTGTCGGATGGAATGGGGTTGGCCGGAGCCTGCACAGGGCCGGCAGCAGCTTAACAGCAGGCAGCTCTAAAACATTACTCCCAGAGCGGATAGTGCTCCAGCTGCACCTCCTGCCCGAAGAAGATACGGGTGCTTTCCTCAAAAGAACGGGTAAAGTCGGAAACGAAAAAATGATGCGCGGGCGCTCCTGTGCCGGCCTGCGCCGCCAGCTGCTGCTGCTCCAGATACTCCCGGACGTGCGCGGCCACCACATCAGAAGCGTCCAGCACCTGCACCCGTTCCCGGTAGAAGTCGGTTATCTGCTTCTTGATGAGCGGGTAGTGCGTGCAGGCCAGCACCAGCGCCTCAATTCCATCGAGGGTAGGATTGGTGAGGTAGGTTTCGATGATGTTGCCGGCAATGGAATTATCGAAGAAGCCTTCCTCAATCATGGGAGCCAGCAGCGGCGTGGCCAGGCTGCGCAACTGCACGCCCAGGTCCAAATCGTCAATCTTCTTCCGATAGACGTTGCTGTTCACGGTTTGCTTCGTGCCGATGAGGCCCACCGTGCGCCCGGCGTACTGTGTGCCGATGTGCGCCACAATGGGGTCGATGACGTTCAGGACGCGGGCCTTGGAGCCGACGTACTCGCGCACCAGCTCGTAGGCAGCGGCCGAGGCCGAGTTGCAGGCAATCAGAATCACCTTGCATTGCTGCTTGAGCAGCAGGTCGCAGATTTTGACGGCATACGCCTGAATAGCGGCCGTGCTTTTGTCGCCGTAGGGCAGGTGGGCCGTGTCGCCGAAGTAGATGAGCCGCTCGTGCGGCAGCACGCGGGCCACGGCGCGGGCCACCGTAAGGCCGCCAATGCCACTGTCGAATACACCGATGGGCCGGGTAGTGAGGTCTGGAGTCATATCAGGTGGCAAGTAACAAGGAAGCGGCGGAACTGCGGCTGCCCGGCCTCGGCAGCGGCCGAAAAAGGAAGCCTGGATTTTACAATTCTTTCAAATTCCTATCTTCCCCCCCTGACACCGCCCCCCTTGCCTACTGCTATGAGTAATATTCTGGCCGAAATTGACCACGCCCTGGCGTCCTTCGATTCCTCCCAGGGCCGCCCGGTGGCCATTGAGCTGGGCGAACGGAAGTACACGCAGCTCGTTCTCGATGTCGCGCATCTGCACGCCGATGGCGGCGAGCTGACCCATAACACAGGCCGGCCGCTGGCCTACAAAGGGCTGGAAATTCTGCGCGACGACCTGCACATAGACCGGGTGCGGGTGATCTAGCCGCAGCGGCAGCGGCGCATTTCTTCCCAACTACTTGTTGGCGGCTTCTGTCTGCTGGCTCCTGTGGCGTACCTTTGCGGTATGAATTTGCTGTCTGCTGAGAATCTATCAAAGAACTATGCCGACCGGTGGCTTTTCCGGGAACTGAATTTTGGCCTGCTACAGGGCCAGCGCGTGGGCCTGGTGGGCATCAACGGCTCCGGCAAAACCACGCTGCTGAAGATTCTGGCGGGCATAGAGCCGCCCGATACCGGCAGCGTCAGCACCCGCAAAGACACGCGCGTGGCCTTTCTGGGCCAGCAGCCGGTGTTCGATGAAACGCTGACCGTGGAAGAAACCATCTTCGCCAGCCAGAACGATACGCTGGCCGCCATCCGCGACTACGAGCACGTAGTAAACGACCCCAACCATAAGCCCGCCGACCTGCAGCGCGTGATGGAGCTGATGGACTCCTACAATGCCTGGGACTACGAGTCGCAGGTGCAGCAGATTCTGGGTAAGCTGGGCATTCTGGGCGAGCTGCTGCAGCGCAACGTAGGCAAGCTTTCGGGCGGGCAGCGCAAGCGCGTGGCCCTGGCCCGCGTGCTGATTGAGGAGCCCGACGTGCTGATCCTCGACGAACCAACCAACCATCTGGACCTGGCCACCATCGAGTGGCTGGAAAACCGGCTGGCCTCCCCTTCCCTTACCCTGCTCATGGTGACCCACGACCGGTACTTCCTGGACCGGGTGGCCAACGAAATTGTGGAGCTGGACGGCGGCCGCGTGCACCGCTACCAGGGCAACTACGCTTACTTCGTGGAGAAGAAGGCCGAGCGGGAGCAGATGGAAACCGCCGAGGTGGAAAAGGCGCGCAACCTGCTGCGCAAGGAGCTGGAATGGATGCGCCGCCAGCCCCAGGCCCGTGGCACCAAGCAAAAAGCCCGCATCGACGCCTTCTACGAAACCCAGGAAAAGGCCCGCACCAAAATCAAGGGCCCGGAAATGGAGCTGTCGGTGAAAACCACGCGCCAGGGTGGCAAAATCATTGAGGTAGAGCACCTAAGCAAGAAGTTCGGCGACAAAGTAGTGCTCGACGACTTCAGCTACGTGTTCAAGAAAAAGGACCGGATTGGCCTGGTGGGCCCCAACGGCGCGGGCAAGTCCACGCTGCTCAACATGCTCACCAAGCAGCTCGCCCCCGACTCCGGCACCGTAGACGCGGGCCAGACCACCGTGTTCGGCTACTACACTCAGACGGAGCTGCAGTTCGACCCTTCGCAGCGCGTGATTGATATTGTGAAGGAAGTAGCCGAGGTGATTGAGCTGGCCGATGGCAGCGTAGTGACGGCCTCGCAGTTTCTGCAGCACTTCCAGTTTCCGCCGGCCCAGCAGTATACGCTGGTCAGCAAGCTGAGCGGGGGTGAAAAGCGCCGGCTGCAGCTGCTGCGGGTTCTTATCAAGAATCCCAACTTCCTGATTCTCGACGAACCGACCAACGACCTCGACATCATCACGCTCAATATTCTGGAGGATTTCCTGCTCCAGTTTACGGGCTGCCTCATCATTGTGAGCCACGACCGGTACTTTATGGATGCGCTGGTGGAGCAGGTGTTTGCGCTGGAGCCGGGCGGCAAAATCCGGCAGTTCCCCGGCAACTACACCGACTACCGCGAGTGGCTGCAGGAACAACCCGCCGACAATGCCGCCCGTGATGCCGAAAAGGCCCTGAAATCAGTAAACCAGGCTTCGGCCACTACCGCTCCGGCGGCCCCGGCACCCGCTAAGCGCAAGGCCAGCTTCGCGGAAAAGAAGGAATACGAGCAGCTGGAGAAGGACCTGGAACAGCTCGAAAGCCAGAAACAGGACCTCATCGGGAAGCTGAATGCCGGCACCGGCTCCCATACGGAGCTGGCCGACTGGGCCGCTCAGCTCAAGCGCACTGACGCCGACCTCGACACGAAAGGGGAACGGTGGCTGGAACTGGCGGACCTGATGTAAACCGGCCAAAGCCAAAACATAAAAGCGGCCACCCGAAATTCGGGTGGCCGCTTTTATGTTTCGGGTGATGCAGCTCCTACAGTACGCCGGGGCGCTGCACAAACGTGAACGTGACGGGCCGCTCGTTGAAGAACACCACCATGCGCAGCTGGTGGGCGCCATCGGAGCGGGGGAAATGCACCTGCCCGGTGACGTACTGGCGCGCAGGCAGCAGCGTTTTGCGCAGCGCCACCGACTCCATGTGTTGCTTCTGGTCGTAGAGCACATCGGCCTGCTGGGCGTACTGCTCGCGCTGGTCCGCCAGAAATGCCTCGTCGGAGGCATGACGCTGCTCGCGCTCCGCTACCTGCTGGTCGGTTTCCTTTTTCGTAATCGTGGATACGTTTTCCGCAATGTGCGTGGCACTGGTCACCAGCTCCAGCCAGCCGCCGCCCTGGGCCCGGTTGGCCTGCTTATCGAGGCGCTTGGCCAGCAGCTGCAGGCGGGCTTCCGGGTCGAGGGCCGGCACGCGGGCCGGTTCCAGCACTGCCGCCGCCCCCGAAACCACAGTGTCCGGCGCGTCGGAGTAGAGCGGGGTGTAGTAGAAGGTTTCGGGCGCTATCAGTACCGGGCGGGTGGAGCTGTTGTTCACTTCCACCTCAAATACGAGTTCTTTCTCTTCGTACCGGATAAAGCCCAGCCGCACCTCCACGCTGTCCTCCGGCCGGGCACTCAGGCTGGCAGGATGGCCGTTCACGCTCGGGCCGTTGGGGCGGCTGGGGGCCATAGTCAGCAGATAGGACGGGCCGCAGCCACTAAACAGGGTGCTTATTCCGAGCACACAGGCAACAAGTATAGGTTGACGCATATGAGGTAATTTGTGGGTGTTTTACCGGGTCTTCCGGCGCCGGGCGCTAGCTCCCGGGAGTACCTTCCGCCGGTTACAGCTCGTCCGGCAGAGTGAATTCCGCTTCTACAGCTTTTGTGCCAAAAGCCCACACCCGCCGCACCGCCGCCAGCGGTAGTGCGCCAAACACGTGCGCGAAATGCTGCTGCCGGCGCTCCACCCACTCCCGCTCTACCTGCACGCCGGCGGCCGCCAGCGCCGGCTCATCCACTTCCAGCAAGTACAGCCCGGCACAACCCGCGTAATAGAGCCGGGCCGTTTCCAGAATCCGGCTTTTTTCTGAGCAGTGAATAAACCCCTCGGCCGCCAAATCCGGGCTGGCGAAGAACCCGTTCTGCTGCGCTTGCTGCCAATCAGCCGAGTTCGTAATTCGATAGAGCATACACGTAAGAAACAGGAAAGCAAAAACCCCGCGCCGCCCCGAGCACTAACACTCAGCACGGCGCGGGGCCTGTAATCGGTGAGGTTGGCTTCAGCCTAGATTAGCTGGCCTTCCAGAGCTCCTGCTGCACGGTTTTGCCCACCGTCAGCATGATGCGCGTGGGGTTGGGCACGAGCGTGATACGGGCTTCTTTGCCGGGATACTTCTCGGAGTCTACCCACACGCCTTCTTTGGGCGAGGGTGTACCGCCGGTGCTGGAGGGCAGATAAGCCGTGGGCAGCAGCACGTCGGTATCGGAGTTGAGCTCGGAATGCACTTTGTCGAGGGCCGCTTCCAGGAACGTGCCGTACTCTTCGTTGAAATCGTCTTCCAGGTCGTGCAGTTCCTCTTCCACGTCATCGTAGCGGGTATCATCGTACGACATGTCGTGCAGGACCTGCTTTTTCTCAATCAGGGTAACGAGGGCGCGGTTCAGCTCTTCCAGATTCATAAGGGTAAGCATTGAGTTAGGCTACAAAGGTGAACAGGAATCGGCAGTTTCGTGCGCCGTTTCTGCTCCCGCCTCAATTTTACGAAGAATGAAGCACTCCGTATCGGCAGCCCCCCCCCGATTTGTCAGGCTCTGCCTCCGGCCAGGCTGCCAACGGTATCCGTCGAAATCGTCGGGACGGGTTCGGGCAGGGAATCATTTCTGCTAAAACACTATTTTTACCCACACATCCACACGTACCACCCCATTCTTCTCGCCCATGCAAACCATGACCTCGCCGGCCGTGCAGGCCCAGCCCGCCCAGGACTTCCTGCCCCTCAACGGTACCGATTATATCGAGTTTTACGTCGGCAACGCCAAGCAGTCGGCTTACTACTACCAAGCGGCGTTTGGCTTTGAGCTGGTAGCCTACGCCGGCCCCGAAACCGGGGTGCGCGACCGGGCCAGCTACGTGTTGCAGCAAAACAAAATCCGCTTTGTACTCACCACCTCGCTGCTGCCCGACTCCGACATTACGCGGCACGTGGCCCAGCACGGCGACGGCGTGAAGGTGATGGCGCTGTGGGTAGACGATGCCCGCAAATCATTCGATGAAACCACCAAGCGCGGCGCCAAAGTGGCTTTCGAGCCTTATACTATTGAGGACGAAAACGGCTCCGTAACGCTGGCCGGCATCTATACCTACGGCGAAACGGTGCACACGTTTGTGGAGCGCAGCAACTACAACGGCCCCTTTATGCCCGGCTTCGTGGCCAAAACCAGCAACGTGCCGCAGGGCGCGCCGGTAGGCCTGGAAGTGGTAGACCACTGCGTAGGCAACGTGGGCTGGGGCGAGATGAACCAGTGGGTGAAGTTCTACGAGGACGTGCTGGGCTTCAAGCTGCTCATCACCTTCGACGACGACGATATCAGCACCGAGTACTCGGCCCTGATGAGCAAGGTGGTGAGCAACGGCAACGGCTTCGTGAAATTCCCCATCAACGAGCCCGCCGAAGGCAAGAAGAAAAGCCAGATTGAGGAGTACCTCGACTTCTACCACTCGCCGGGCGTGCAGCACATGGCCCTCATCACCAACGACATCCGCACGACCGTAACCGAGCTGCGCCGCCGCGGCGTGGAGTTCCTGTCGGTGCCCGGCACCTACTACGACGACCTGCTGGAGCGCATCGGCCACATCGATGAGGATCTGGAGTCCATCAAGGCCCTGAACCTGCTCGTGGACCGCGACGAGGAAGGCTACCTGCTCCAGATTTTCACCAAGCCCGTGGAAGACCGCCCCACCGTGTTCTTCGAAATCATTCAGCGCAAAGGTGCCAAGAGCTTCGGCAAAGGCAACTTCAAGGCCCTGTTTGAGGCCATTGAGCGCGAGCAGGACCTGCGCGGCAACCTGTAGGCAGCACACACCCGTTCTACTTCCCCGAACTGCAACCCGCAGCTCGGGGAAGTATTTTTTTGTGGCAGCCCCCGGCCGCGGGCCTGCAGTCCGGTCTGCAGTGCTTGGCCGGAGCCCCGGCGGCAATTCGTACGAGCCCTGCTGTTTCCGGCGAAAACCTGTTTTCTTTACCGCCCGTTCTTTACCGTTTTAGACTTTATTTCCCCTCTGGCATGGCCCTTTCCCCCGACATTCAACAGAAAATAACTACCTGGCTTGGCGCTGGCTACGATGCCGAAACGCAGGCCGAAATCCGGGCGCTTCAGGCCCAGAACCAGGACGACTTTCTGTCGGATGCCTTCTACCGCAACCTCGAATTCGGGACGGGCGGGCTGCGCGGCATTATGGGGCCGGGCTCCAACCGCATGAACCGCTACACGCTGGGCATGGCCGCCCAGGGCCTGAGCAACTACCTGCTGCAGCAGTTTCCCGGCCAGGAAGTGAAGGTGGCCGTGGCGCACGACTCGCGCAACAACAGCCGCGCCTTTGCCCAGCTCGTGTCCGATATTTTCTCGGCCAACGGCCTGACCGTGTATCTGTTTGAAGCTCTGCGCCCTACCCCGGAGCTGTCGTTTACCATCCGCCACCTGGGCTGCCAGAGCGGCTGCGTTATCACGGCCTCCCACAACCCCAAGGAGTACAACGGCTTCAAAGTATACTGGAACGACGGCGCGCAGGTAGTGGCCCCGCACGACCAGAACATCATCCGAGAGGTAGAGGCCATTCAGTCGGTGCAGGAAGTAAAATTCCAGGCCGATGCGTCGCGCATTCACCTTATCGGGGCCGAAGTAGACGCTGCGTATCTGGCCAAGGTGAAAGAGCTGTGCATCAACCCGGCCGCCATCCAGCGCCAGCACGACCTGAAAATCGTGTACACGCCCATTCACGGCACGGGCATCACGCTGGTGCCGCAGGCATTGGCGCAGTTGGGCTTCACCAACGTCTCGGTAGTAGAGGCGCAGGCCGCGCCCGACGGCAACTTCCCCACCGTCCTCTCGCCCAACCCCGAAGAGCAGGTTGCCATGCAGATGGCCCTCGACCAAGCCAAAGCCCTGGACGCCGACATCGTGCTGGCTACTGACCCCGACTCCGACCGGGTGGGTGTTGCGGTGAAGAATATGCAGGGCGAGTGGGTGCTCGTGAACGGCAACCAAACCGCCGCGCTGCTCACCTACTATCTGCTCTCGGCGCGGCAGCAGGCGGGCAAGATGACGGAGCAGGACTTCATCGTGTATACCATCGTGACCAGCGAGGTGCTCGGCGACATTGCCCGTTCCTACGGCGTGAAAAGCTACCAGACCCTGACCGGCTTCAAATACATTGCGGGCCTGATTCGGGAGCTGGAAGGCAACGCCACCTACATCGGGGGCGGCGAGGAAAGCTACGGCTTCATGATCGGGGACTTCGTGCGCGACAAGGATGCCATTTCGGCCTGCGCGCTGCTGGCCGAAATGGCGGCCGTAGCCAAAGACAACGGCCGCACGCTCTACCAGGAAATGACCCAGATGTACGCCCAGTTCGGCCTCTACCAGGAGCACCTGATTTCGCTCACCAAGAAAGGCCAGCGCGGCGCCGAGGAAATTCAGGAAATGATGGCCGGCCTGCGGGCCACACCGCCTGCCACCATTGCCGGCCAGCCCGTGGTAGAGCTGCGCGACTACAAAACCGGCGTCATCCGGGACCTGCGCACCGGCCTGGAGCAGCCCACCGGCCTGGAAAGCAGCAACGTGCTCCAGTTTATTCTGGAAGACGGCAGCAAGATTTCGGCCCGCCCTTCCGGCACGGAGCCCAAAATCAAGTTCTATTTCAGCGTGAAGCAGCCCCTGAAATCCGTGGTGGACTTCGACCTAGCCTCGCGCCTGGCCAATGAAAAGATTCAGGCCATCATTGAGGATATGCAGTTGAAATAGAACTGCTTTATTTAATAGGTCCCGAGGGCCTGGGCCGCATACGCTCAGGCCCTTGCTGTGTTGCAGCATTGTACCAAGCTCACTGCTGCAGCTGCTTACGTGTCTGATTATCTGTTTGCTATTCCTCCATGCGTCGCTTCTACACTGCGCTGATTTTTCTGTTCGGCAGTCTTACCTCCCAGGCCCAGGGCCTGCCCGGCTACCTTATCACGCTGGCCGGCGACACCGTTTCGGGCTCTATTGCAGATGCTACCTCGCACCTGCTTTTCTATGAACAGCCCAACACAGAAGCCCGCAAGGTGTGGCCGAAGCAGGTGCGAGGCTACGGCCTGCGGGGCCGCACAGCCGTCCGCAGCCGCCCCGTGCGCCTGGCCACCGGAGCCGATTCTATGCAGTTTGTGCGGCCCGTGCAGATAGGCAAAGCCAGCCTGTATTCCTACACCCACGACCAGGGGCTCCTGCTGCTGCCGCCCGCCACTGATACGCTCTACGAACTCACGGCCGCTAACTGGCGCGTACTCTTCAACCGGCACCTGCACGACTGCCCTACCATGGACTACACCAGCTGGCAAATGGTCCAACTCCCGTTTACGGATAAAAACATCCGGCAAACCATCGTTCACTACAGCCAATGCCTGGGCCCCGAAGGACAGCCGAAAGCCGAGCCGCAGCCGGGCATATGGCGGCATGGCCTGGGCGTGCGCACGGGTGCTTACTTCGGAGGTGTGCAAAAAAACAGCCTGAAAGGCCGGGGCTACCTGGCCGGGCTGGAATGGACTGCCGTACGGGCCAGCGGGTGGCAAATGAGCCTGCTGGGGGCCTACAGCCGGTATACGATGGCAGCGGAATCGTATTCTTTCATCGGTACTGGAGGCATCCAAACCGATGTGCAGAACCAGATTCGCCACCATTGGCTGACGCTTGACTTGTCTTTTGGGCAGCGCATCGGCCGGCCAAACCGCCTGAATCTGTACCTGGGCGGCAACATCGGCACCTTCTACGGGATGGCGCAGTCGGAAGAATACCAGGAGCGGCCAACCGGCAGCAACGTCCCTTTTCAGACGAAGTATACCACTACCTCAACCGGCGGTCTGGCGCCTTATCTTGCCTGCAGCGGCGGCGTGATATGGCCGATAAGCCCCAAGCACGAAGTACGGCTTCTGGGCACCTACCAGTACTTTCCCGGTGACACCCAGGGGATGATAGGCGGGCAGGCAGCTTACACACTGTTCTGGAAATAGCCACCTGCGCAAGCTGGGCAGTCTACTACTCGCGGGGCCTTTCCCGCTTGGTGCCCAGAATAAACAGAATCAGCAGCAGAAACGCCGCCACACCCAGACTATACCACGTCACGACGGGCAGGCCCCGGTAATACGGCATCTGGCCGGCCGGATAACGCCCCAGCAAACTCAGGCCCGCAAACAGAATCAGGGCTACCGAAATGGCCGCCAGAATGCCCCGGCTTACCAGCTGGTCGGCTTTGCGCATTAGCAACTGATAGCCGCTCAGCTCGACGCGCACCCGCAGGTCGCCGCGTGAGATTTTGCGCATAATCTGCCGGATGTCGGCGGGCAGCGTCTGGATGAGGGCCAGCAGCTGCGTGCCGGTGTACTGCGCCTCGCTCAGAATATTGTCGGCTGAGTATTGCTCGGCAATGATGCGGGCGCCATAGGGCCGCACAAACTCGAAGGTGTTGAAGCGCGGGTGCAGCACCTTGCCGATGCCTTCCAGAATCACGAGGGCCCGCAAAATCAGGAACACGGCACCGGGCACCTGCAGCTTGTAGGTGTAGATGACGCCCTGCAGCGCATCGGCCAGGTCCGACATGCTCATGTCCTTCACGTCGAGGGTGGCGAAGTCCTCAATCAGCTCACTCAGAGACGTTTCAAACGCCCGCATGTCCGGAATGTCCGACGTGAGGGCCAGGCGGCGGAAGCTCAGCGCCATACTGCGCGGGTCCTGCCGCGCCATCCCGATAAACACGCCCGCAAAGGCGTATTTCTGCTGCTTGGTCAGCTTGCCCACCATCCCGAAGTCGATGAGCACGAGCGTACCGTCGGGGCGCACCAGCACGTTGCCGGGGTGCGGGTCGGCGTGGAAGATGCCGAACTCAAATATCTGCGTCAGATAGATGTCCATGCCGGTTTCGGCCACCTGCTCCGGGCTCAGCCCCCAGGCCAGCAGCTGCGGCTTGTCCGTGATTTTGCAGCCGCTCACAAACTCAATCACCAGCACCTTGGCGGTGCTCATTTCGCGGTAGGGTTTCGGGATATAGAACGTTTCGTAGCTCTCGTAGAGTTTGCGAAACTGCTCCATAGAGCGCGCCTCCGAAGTATAGTCCAGCTCTTTGGTCATACTCCGCTCGAAGGCATCTACCACGTCCTGCGGGTTGGCGAGGCCCTGTTTGCGCAGAAAGCCGGCCGTGAGGCGCACCAGCTCGTGCAGCAAGGCCAGGTCGGAGCGCACTTTTTCCTGCACGCCGGGGCGCTGCACTTTCACCACCACTTCTTCGCCGCTCAGCAGCCGGGCTCGGTGCACCTGCCCGATGCTGGCCGAGCCCAGCGGCACGTCATCAAACTCCGAAAACACCTCATTGATGGGCCGGCCCAGCTCCTGCTCGATAAGCCCTTTGGCTACCTGCACATCAAACGGCGGCACATTGCTTTGCAGCTTCTCAAACTCGTCGATGAGGGGCTGCGGAAGCAGGTCGGCGCGGTTGCTCATGGCCTGCGCCAGCTTAATGAACGTGGGCCCCAACTCCTCGATAATCATCCGGATCCGCTGCCAGCGCGTGGTTTCGAACACGGCCTGCTCCCCTTCCTGCCACGAAATCCGCCGGCTGCGCGGCACCAGTCGCCGCAGAGCGGTGGTAGTCACCGCATCCTCAAAGCCGTAGCGGATCAATACCTCTGATACTTGCCGGATGCGGGTGAGGTTGGAAATCGTGTTTTTGAACATGAGCTACTAGCTTGGGCTGCCTCGGAGTAGAGGCGGCAAATGCTGCGAAGGATGACCGGACCAGAAACCGTGCCGCAGCTACGGGCAGTCCTCGCAGGCGAAAGTCGCCCAATCTGCAAAATATGAGCGTGAAAAACCCCGCCCGAAAAATCAGAGCGGGGTTTTGACCTACGTATACCGGCCAGCAGCGGGCCGTTTTGGGGCTATGAAGCCGAGCCGGCAGCCTGGTTTTCTTCTTTCTTAGCAGCGCCAGCCGAGCCAGCCGCTGATTTTTGCGCCTTGGAAGCCGCTGAGCCGGACGCGGAAGCCGCTTTTTTCACCGTGGAAGCCGTTTTGCTGGCGGCACCGGCAGCGGCACCTTTGGCAGCAGTAGCGGTTTTGGCGGCCGGAGCCTTGGCAGCAGGCTTGGCGCTGCTTTTGGCAGCGGTAGCCGAACCGGCCGCTGACTTCGAGCCCCCTTTCACGCTGCGCTTCAGCTCTTCTACCTCCGAGTTGGGGGCCACGCCCACCGTCTTCATCATTTTGGCGGCAAGGCCCTGAAACTGCTTTTCCAACTCCTTGCGCTTGGTTTCGCCGTTTTTCTTCAGCTCATCCATAATCTTGGCGCCTTCCTTCTCCGACAGCTTGCTCTCCTTCACCAGCGCATCAATGGTTTTCTGCATCCGGTCGGTGGTGAGCGAGACAAAGCCAACGCCAGCGTTGACGAACTTCTTAAATAGATCTTCCATGAGGCTGTAGGGTTTGGGAAAGAAAGGTGAAGTAAGCAAAACCGGCACCGCGGACCCGCCCGCCGGGAAAAGTAGTATGCAAGCCGACTACTTAACACAAACCTACAAAAAGGCGGCTATATAGTTGGGCCTGAGGATAGAAATTTTACGAAGTATGCCATCCGAGAGGTTACAAGCCGGCAGCACACAACACCGGAAGCAGCGCTGTAGCACGGCATACCAATGGCCCAGGCACTACACCCGGCGCGACTGACCGCGCGGTACCTGCCGGGCGCGCCGCCCGGAGGCCTGCAGTACAGCCCGCGCCGACTCCTGCGCCGCCCATACTCCCTGCGTGAAGGTGCCTACTTGGTTGAGGGCCTGCTGCGCCTCGGGCACAAAGCGCCAGAACAGGTGCCACCAGTGCACCAGCCCCTCGAACACCTGTAGCGTAAGGGGCACACCGGCCTGGCGGGCTTTGGCACAGAACGCCAGCACATCATCATGCAGCACCTCGGCATCGGAAATCTGGATAAGCAGCGGCGGCAGGCCGTGCAGCGCCCCCTGTACCGGCGACAACAGCGGGTGGCTCAGTGCAGTCTGATGCGCGTAGAGCGGCCCCCAGCCCCGGATTTCCAGCGCCTCCAGAATCTGGCTTTCCTCGTGGCAGACCCGGCGCAGCATGGCCGTCGGCAACACCAGGTCGGTCCAGGGCGAGAGGCCGATGGCGGCGGCCGGCAGCGGCTGCCCGGCGTCGCGCAGGCTCAGGAGCAGCGCCAGCGCCAAGCCCCCGCCCGCCGAGTCGCCGGCCAGCATGATGTCGTGGGGCTGGTAGCCCTGGCGCAGCAGCCAGTCGTAGGCGAGGCGGGCATCATCGAGGGCGGCCGGAAACGGGTATTCTGGGGCTTTGCGGTAGTTGATGGCCAGCGTGTTGAGCTGGCAGCTGCGGGCCAGGGCCCCTACCAAAGCGCGGTGCGTATTGAGGGAACCCAGCACGTAGCCGCCGCCGTGCAGATACAGCAGCACCCGCTGGGCCGGAGCCTGCGCCGGGCGCAGCCACTCGGCCGGCATTCCATCCACGTCGGCGTCTTCCAAAAACACATTCCAGGGTACAAACTGGAATACGGCCGCCGCCTCGGCCGCCAGGCGCATAGTAGCCAGCCGGGGCCGCCGACGGGCCAGCGGGCCAGTGGCCGCCGTTAGGAGCTGCTTGAGCAGCAGATGCTGAGCTGAGGACATGGAAAACGGGTGGGAAGGCGGAAGAAGAACGGAACACACAGCGCCCGTGCGGCAAAACCAACACAGGCACATCCTAATAACGTAAGCGCCCTAAAAAGATGCCGAACCTGGCAGGTGAGGCGGCAGAAATCAGCTTTTTTGTCCGATTCGGTGGCCCTTATAGCCCCGAATGGCAATGGGAATCCAGCCCAGAATCGGAATAAAAAACGCCAGCGTGAACGGGTTTTTCCAGACCATCCGCAGCCAGGCGCCCGGCTTGTCGAGCTGTAGTTTGAAGTCGCGGCGGCCGTGGCGCACGTACTGGCGCTCGAACTCCTGAAAGAGGGCCGGCCAGGCCACGGGCAGAAAAAACGGGAAATAGCGCCAGTTCTCCTTCATCCGCTGCCATAGCTCGCGCCAGCGGTACGGCTGCTGGCCGTGTTTGGCTACGGCGGCATCCATTTCGGTCTGCATGCGTTGGCGCACCTGCTCCGACAGGGCCACGTAGTCTTCGCGGGTTAGCTCGGCGGGCGTTTTGTCGGTCATTTCGTAGGGGCGGATGCGCGAGCCCAGCACGAACGTGAGCTGGGCCGGATACGCCATATAAAACGACCAGGGCTGCAGCAGAACCAGCAGCACAATCGGCCCGATGGGAATAAAGGGAATCCCGATTTTCTTGCTCAGGTTGTTGAGCCACTCCCAGCTATAGGCGTACGGGTTGAGGTACTCACCATTGATAGTGTAGAAGGGCACTATATCGGTGCGGTGCGTAATGCTGTGGCGCACCATGCTGCTGGCCAGCCGCTGCAGCTCATACTTCTTGTTGAACCCCTTCCCGATGCCCGGCACGCCTTCCGGATACAGCATCAGGTTGTGGTCCTGGTAGTACATCATCGTCTCGAAGTTGAGCGTGGTGGCATCCACGCAGCCGCACTTCTTCCAGAACTCCTTTACCTGAAACGGATTCATCAGGGTAGACTGCGAGAGCAGCGGCGCCGACAGCGGCCGGGGCAGCCCGCGCTGGCCGGGCAGCGTGCGCCACATATGCGCCAAGGCCACAATGGCATCCCAGGGAAACGCCATACCGGAGTGATTGGAGGCGAAAATGAGAGGCCGCTCGGGGTTGTTGCGCTCCGGAAAATCCTCGAACCCGACCAGCTTCGACCGAAACCATACCCGGTCCAGCAGCTGCAGAATGTTGGCGTCGAGCATGTGCACGAAATCTGCCTCGAAATAGTCGGAGTAGATGTGCTGGTTGGCCCGGATGGCGGGCGGCGGCTGGGGCAGCGCAGGAGGCGTCGGGGAAGCCGTGGACATCGGGCGGGAAAGCGGGCAGAGAGAGAGGAGCAGAACAGCCCCGGCGACTAGCAGCGGGCTTCTAATGTAGCCATTTTACCTGCCGGAGCAAGTTTGCGTTGCCTGGGCTCCTGCTATATCTGCCGCTTCAGCCGGATGCGCGCCGGGTATAGTTCCCCATCGGGGCGCTGGAACAGCAGCAGCAGCACCCGTCCATCCTCGGAGTGAAAGATGCGGCTGATATCGGTGAGGCTGAACGAGGATACGGGCAGCAGATTGATGGACACCAGCTCGTCGCCGGGGGTGAGACCGGCGGAAGCGGCCGGTGAGTTCGGCTCTATTTTCAGCACGATGTAGCGGCGGTAGTTGTAGCCGGTAGCTAGCAGCTCCAGGCCGCACATGTCGTGCTCAAACGGGTCGTGGTACAGCCCGTTAGGTTTCAGCCATAGCCGGTTGCGGGGGTAGTCCACCACCATATCAAAGCGCTTGAGCAGCTCCAGGCCCACGTTGCCGTTGCGGGGCACTTCGGCGCGCTGGGCTCCATTGTCGGCATCCGGGAAGGACGTGAGCAGGCTGTTGAGGCGGTAGCGGCCCAGCTGCATGCTCCGTACGCGGCCCAGATAGCCGTTGATGGTGCCGCTCAGGCCCTGTCCCAGCTGGGCCCGGATGCGGCTGGGCGGCAGCTGTAGGCGCGCGTCGGAGCCGGTTTCGATGGACAGCGCGTGGCCAGCGCCGGTATCCACCACCAGCTTCAGGGGCAGCACCAGCGAATCGGTGAGGCTGACCGGCACCTGAATGTAGGGCTTGCGCGACTCTATGCTCAGCGGCACCAAAGCCCAGCGGCGGCCCCGCGGCGGGCGGTAGGTGTGGGGGGCGTGCAGCTCCAGCGCCGCCGCCTGCGGATCGATGCGCACGGCAAAGCTGTGAAATACGTCGTAGCCGAGAATGCCGTGCACCGGCATGCCCACGTAGCCCGAGAGATTGAGCACATCGGCCGACAAAACCAGAAACGACAGCGCGGGGCCCACAATACCGGGCATGGTCAGGCGCACGCTGTCCGTATGAAAGGCTTCGAGCGGCCCCTCCTCCCCTACGCCAGCTACGCGGTAGGTTTCGCCGCGGCGCAGCTTCAGGAGTCCGGCCAGGCTGGGGTCGGTGATGAGCGACGTACCCACGCCGGTATCGAGCAGGAAATTGAACGGTCCCTGCCCGTTCAGCGACGCCTGCACGATAATCAGGTTGCGCTGAAACTCGAACGGCAGAATTGCCCGCCGCTTCTTCGGATTTTCGAACTGCAGCGGCCGCGCCTCCTGGGCCCGGCCGGCCGCGGGCCACAGGCTGCCTACGCCAGCCCAGATCAGCAGCCAGGCCACTGAGCGCAAACCCGGAAACAGACGCAAAGCAGGAAACCAGCGGGCGGGCATAGAGAAACGGGGAGGCCGGGAAATATAGCCAAAAAACTACCTTTCCCCTCTCCCCGAAAGCCCTGCTGCCTTTACGCTACAGCATCTGCCCGGCCACCGGCAACTCCCAGGCGCCCTGCGGCTGCAGGTGCAACTGGCCCTGCCGGATGTGCAGCGGCGCGGCCAGGTTGTTGTGGTAGAGCTGCCCCGTGCCCAGGCCCTGCGGGAAATCCGGCAGCGCGTATTCGCCGGCCAGCTGGCTGATGGCGTTCAGGCCGATATTAGACTCCAGCGCCGAGGTAAGCCACCAGCTGATGTTTTGCTCTTCGGCCAGCTGCCACCACTCCAGTGCGGCGGCCATCCCTCCCACCAGCGTCGGCTTCAGAATGATGTAGGCCGGCCGGGTTTCGTGCAGTAGCGCGGCCTGCCGGGCGGGGTCCGTCACGCCAATCAGCTCCTCGTCCAGCGCCACCGGCACCGGCGAGTGCCGGCAGACCTCAGCCATAGCGGCCCACTGCCCCGCCCGGATGGGCTGCTCGATGGAATGCAGCCCGAAACGGGCCAGCTGCTCCAGCTTGCCCAGCGCCTCGGCCGGCGCGAAGGCCCCGTTGGCATCCACGCGCAGCGTCAGCTCGTCGGGGCCGGCTTCGGCCCTGATTTCGGCCAGCAGCTGCAGTTCCGTGGCGAAGTCGAGGCTCCCGATTTTGAGTTTGAGGCAGGAGTAGCCTTCCGTCAGCTTCTTCCGGATCTGCTCGCGCATAAACGCCGCATCTCCCATCCAGATCAGTCCGTTGATGGGCACCCCGGCCTCGCCCCGGCTGAAGGCGTTGTCGAATAGCTGCCGCCGGCCGCCGTGGTACAGGTC
This sequence comes from Hymenobacter psychrotolerans DSM 18569, assembly GCF_900142395.1. GTDB lineage: Bacteria > Bacteroidota > Bacteroidia > Cytophagales > Hymenobacteraceae > Hymenobacter > Hymenobacter psychrotolerans. The sequence continues at coordinate 147,945 of NZ_FRAS01000009.1, forward strand.
GAGCAGGGCCGTTTCAAGGCCGAAGCGCAGGGCTGGCCACTCGGGCGGCACCAGCGCCAGCAGGTCTTCGAGAGGCGCATCGGCCGGCAGTCCGGCTTGGTTAAGCGTTTCGCACAGCGCCGCAAGCCGGGCCTCAAAGTCGGGTCGGTAGTCGGGGCTGAGGCCGGCCAGCGGGGCAGCTTCGCCCAGGCCTTCCGCGCCGGGGTGGGCGGTATCGGTGAGGTGCAGGTACCAGGCCACGTGCTCGGTGAGGGCGCCGCGGGAAGTGCGGGCCGGAAAGCTGAAGCGCAGCGTACGGCGCGAATAGTGCAACTGGAGCATAGGCAGGGCGAAGAAAACGCCACAAATAACGGCCAAAACTCCCGCCCCGACACCCTGCGGCCCTACCTAGGCCCGGCCGGCCTAAAAGGCGGGCGGGACCCAGGTAGGGCCACACTAGAGGTAGTACAGTCTGGGCTGCTAGGCGCCAGCGCCGTTGGCTTGCGGCGGGCGGCGGGTGGCCTGGCCACCTTTGCGGCCGGCTGCCCGGGCTTCTTCCGGCGTAAACCGGTGTCCCCGGCCGCTCTGATGCGAGGCTTTGCCACCTTCACTGGCAATACGGCGCTGCGTTTCGGGGTCCATGGCGGCAAAGCCGCGGGCACGCTTGGGCTTGTTGTCGGCGGGATTGGTACGGTTGGCGGTAGTATCAGGCTGTTTGGTTTCCATAGCAGCAAGAATCTGGGCAGTAGAAAAAGAGAACAGCCGAAGAAACGCAACCTGCCACCTAATGGCTGGCTCCTGGACCCAAAAAAACCGTGTTTAAAGCTCAAAATACCGCTTTCTACGGAAAGCTCAAGCGTATTTATCCCAACCGGCTGCGGCAAATACGGAGGAGCTTACGCCCCGAACTCCCGCGCAGCCTGCCCCCACCCAAAACCCCGAAGCCCGGAATCCAGTTATTCGTAGTGTTCCTCAACCCTCTGCCATGCCTTCCTCTGCTTCTATAGCGCCGGCCCCGGCTTCCGCCCTGTCGCTGGCCCACCGCTACCAGGCCGTGCGCCAGCGCACCGAAGCCCTGTGCCGGCCGCTGCTTCCCGAAGACACCGTGGTGCAGCCGATGATTGATGTGAGCCCCCCCAAGTGGCATCTGGCCCACGTCACCTGGTTTTTTGAAACCTTCCTGCTGAAAGAGTACCTGCCCGGCTACGCCGTCTACCACCCCGACTACGCCTTTCTGTTCAACTCGTACTACAACTCACTGGGCTCCCGCGTGAACCGCGCCGACCGGGGCACACTCTCCCGCCCGGCCCTGGCCGACGTGTACCGCTACCGCGCCCACGTCGACGAGCACATGACGCAGCTGCTGGCCCTGGCCGATACGCTGCCGGCTGCCTTTCAGGAGCTGATGGAGCTGGGGCTGCAGCACGAGCAGCAACACCAGGAACTGCTGGCCACCGACATCAAATACATCCTCAGCACCAGTCCGCTGGCTCCGGCCTATCTGCCGGAGCCCGAGCGCTCCGCCCAGACTCCGGACGCCCAGGCCGCCCCGGTGGCCTGGCTGCCGGTGCCGGGCGGCATTTCGCGGATCGGCTACGAAGGCAGCGGCTTCTGCTTCGACAATGAGCAGGCCCCTCACGAGGTGCTGACGGCCGACTTCGAGCTGCAGAACCGCCTGGTCACCAACGGCGAATACCTGCAGTTTATGGAGGCCGGCGGCTACCGCGACTTTCGCTACTGGCTGGGCGAGGGCTGGGACCTGGTGCAGACCCAGCAGTGGGAAGCGCCGCTCTACTGGATGCTGCACGAGGGCCGCTGGCACCGTTTCACGCACCACGGCCTGCAGCCGGTGAATATGGCCGCGCCCGTCACGCACATCAGCTTTTACGAGGCCGACGCGTATGCGCATTGGGCCGGGGCGCGCCTGCCCACGGAGCCGGAGTGGGAAGTAGCGGCCCGCTATTTCGGCGCTACGCCCACCGGCGGTACCTTCCTGGAAAGCAACCTGCTCGATCCGCAGCCCCTGCCTGCCGATGCAGACCCCGGCCGCTGCCATCAGCTGCTCGGAGATGCCTGGGAATGGACGTACTCGGCCTACCACCCCTACCCCGGCTACGTGCGCGCCGCCGGGGCGCTGGGCGAATACAACGGCAAGTTCATGATCAACCAGCTGGTGTTGCGCGGCGGCTCCTGTGCTACCCCGGTCAGCCATATCCGCCTCACCTACCGCAACTTTTTCCATGCCGACAAGCGCTGGCAGTTTACGGGTATCCGGCTGGTCCGCTAGGCTACCGGTGCCGGCGCTCAGCGTCCTTTTTTCTGCCTGCATAAGACTACCCGCGCCTTTGGCAGTTGCCGAAGGCGTTGGCGCACGTAGCTGGTCAGGCTTCATTTACCGTTTTGCTTATGTCTTCCCTTTCTGCTTCTGTGCCTTCCGCCACTGCCTCTGCCCCTGCCTTCTCGCCGTCTTCCCAGACCGAGGAGCTGGAAAAGCTGAAACAGCATGTGGCTACCGGCCTCAGCCGCACGCCCAAAACGTTGTCGTCTACCTATTTCTATGATGACGAAGGCAGCCGGCTGTTTCAGCAGATCATGGCGCTGCCCGAGTACTATCCTACCCGCACCGAATTCGGCCTCCTGACCCGGCACCAGGCGGCGCTGAGCACGGCGCTACGACCCACGGCGGCGCAGGAGCCATTTTATCTGCTGGAACTGGGCGCCGGCGACGGCCTCAAAACCAAGATTCTGCTGCGGCACCTGCTCGATACGGGCGCGGCCTTTACCTACGTGCCGGTTGATATTTCGGCGGCGGCGGTGGAAGGGCTGGCCGCCAGCCTGCAGCAGGAGCTGCCGGAGTTGCGCGTAGAGCCCCTGGTGGCCGACTATGGCACGGCGCTACGCCTGATGGCCAGCCGCTCGGGGCGTAAGGCAGTGCTGTTTCTGGGTTCTACCATCGGCAACTTTCTCCCGGCGGAGCGGCAGGCCTTTCTGCGGGAACTGGCCGCGCCGCTTTCCGCCGACGACCGGCTGCTGATTGGCTTCGATCTGCAGAAGGACCCGCGCCTGATCCGGGCCGCCTACGACGATGCGCAGGGCGTGACGGCGGCGTTCAACCTGAACCTGCTGACGCGCCTGAACCGGGAGCTGGGCGCCGACTTCGAGCGCGCCGCCTGGCAGCACTACACCGACTACGACCCGCTTTCCGGGGCTGTGCGCTCTTTCCTGATGCCGACCAAAGCCCAGCACGTGCATGTGGCCGCCCTCAACCAGACGTTCAGCTTTGCAGCCTGGGAACCGGTGCACACCGAAAACTCCTACAAATTCACCCGCCCTCTGATTGACAGCCTCGCCGCCGATGCCGGGCTAACGGTGGCCGAGTTCTTCACCGATGAGCGGGACTACTTTGCGGATGTGGTGCTGCGGCCGGCCTGACACACGATTCTAGCGCTCCATGACTCCGATTAGTCTTGCCTCCGGCTACGGCAGCTTTCCGGCGCCGGCAGTAGTAGCGCCGGCGGTGGCGCGGCAGCTGCCGCGGGCCCCGTGGCCGGCCAGCCCCACCGAGGGCCTGGCGGAGCTGCGCGCCGCCCTGGCCAGCCGCTACCTCCCTCACCTGCCTGCTTCGGGCGGCGCCGATGCGTTTCTCGTTACGCCGGGAACGAAGGCGGCGCTGTTTCTGGCGCTCAGCTCGGTGCTGCAATCCGGTGATGAGGTAGTGCTGCTCACGCCCAATTGGTTCGGGTTTGCGGAGCTGGTGCGGCGGGCGGGCGGGCACCTGCGCGAGCTGCCTCTCAGCCCCGCCGACAACTACGCGCTGCCCCTCGATGCCATTGCGGCCGCCCTCACGCCCCGCACCCGCGTGCTGCTCTTCAGCAACCCCAACAACCCCACCGGCCGCATATATACGCCACCGGAGCTGAAGGCGCTGCTTGCCCTCACGCGCCGGTTTCCCGCTCTGTTCGTGCTGGCCGATGAGATATACGACGGCATCCTGTTCGGGCCGGAGTCGGTCCCCAGCCTGCTTTCCTTCCCCGACCCCGGCCACCGGCATCTGGTGGTGAATGGCTTCTCTAAGTCGCACGCGCTGGTGGGCTGGAATATTGGCTGGCTGGCGGCGCCCCAGGCGGTGCGGCGGGCCAGCGCGGCGCGGCTGTTTGCCACGGGCGGCGCGGTAGCCGTTCCCAGCCAGCTGGCCGCCCTGGCGGTGCTTCAGGACGGAAACATCGGGGTCGATTTGTGCCGGCAGCTGCTTCCTAACCGGCAGCGGCTGCTCGGCTTTCTGGCAACGCTGCCCGGCGCATTACCGCATCCGCCGCTGGGCACCTACTACGCCTTCCCCGATCTGCGCGCCTTCCTGACCCCGAATCTGCCACTGCCCGAAGCCTCCGCCGACCTGGTAGCGCGCCTGCTGGCGGCCGGCGTAGAAGTGGTGGACGGCGCTACCTGCGGGGCGCCCGGCTTCGTGCGCATGTCTTACGCCGTGCCGGAGCCCGACTTGCAGGAAGCCGTGCGGCGGCTGGGTGCGGTGCTGCGCTGAGGGTCACTATCAACCCAATCCGGCACACTTCTTTCTCTATTTCGTGTAGTTACAACCGCTTCGCCGCAACAACTTATCATATATGAACGGCAATTGATAGTATCTAATGCGCATACACCCATTTTGAGTTGGCAATTACCGGTAATACTGCGGCAACTATATACACCATATCGGCATCCCTCCCTATTAACGCGACTATTACTCATATTGATAGCGCTATTACTCGTATCAGATGCGCTACCGTTCGTATCACTCGCGCATACACCTGCATCGGCCGCGCAACTAGCTGTGTCGTTGGCGCTGTGGTTTCTTTCGGCCACAGCGTATTGCTAAGCGGGGCGGCCAGACAATTCCTGACCGACTGACTGCGGCGCGCCGGAACAGGCGTACCTTTGCGGTTTATTTCGCCCCATTGCCATGCCTTTCACTGCCCTTCGCCCTCATCTTCGGCCTACTATCCGGCTTGCGTTTCCCGTTGTGCTCAGCCAGCTGGGCCACGTGCTGGTCAACGTCTGCGACTCGGTGATGGTGGGCCAAACCGGCAAGCTGCCGCTGGCCGCCGTGAGCCTGGGCGTGAGCGTGGCCACGGTGGTGATGGTGCTGGGCATGGGCCTGTCGATGGGCATTACGCCGCTGGTGGCCGCCGCCGACGGCAAGCGCGACGTGCCGCAGCTGGGCCGCCTGCTGGTGGCCGGCGTTTGGCTGAGCGTGGTGGCGGGCCTGGTGCTGGCGGCGGCCGGCCTGTTGATTGCCCCGCTGCTCCACCATCTCAACCAGCCAGCCGATGTGGTGGCGCTGGCTGCGCCCTGGGTGCGGGTGCTGTTTCTGTCGCTGCTGCCCCTGATGGTCTTTCAGGGCTTCAAGCAGTTTGCCGAAGGCCTGGGCCTCACGCGGCAGGCCATGTACCTGTCGGTGCTGGCCAACCTGGTGAATGCGGTGCTGTGCTACGCCTTTATCTTCGGCAATTTCGGGGCGCCGGAAATGGGCATGATGGGCGCGGCCTGGGCGACGCTTATTGCCCGTGTGCTGATGGCCCTGCTGATGGGCACCTACGTGCTGCGCGCCGCCCGCCTGCGCCCCTACCGCGAAGCTGCCACGCACTGGCTCCGCCCCGACCGCGCCACGCTGCGCCGCCTGCTGGGCCTGGGTGCCCCGATTGGCGTGCAGATGATGTTTGAGATGGGCGCGTTCAGCTTTTCGGCCATCATGATTGGCTGGCTGGGGGCTACCTCGCTGGCCGCGCACCAGATTGCCATCAACGTGGCTTCAGTCACGTACATGGCCGCCAGCGGCATTGCGGCGGCGGCCACCATCCGGGTTGGCAACCTGCGCGGGCTCGGCGACGTGCAGGGGGCGCGGCAGGCTGGTTTTGCGGCGTATCTGCTCACGTTCCTGTTTATGGGCGCTATGGGGCTGCTGCTGGTGGCATTCCGGCACTACATTCCGCACTTCTATAACAACGATGCCGCCGTGGTGGCTCAGGCGGCTACACTGCTGCTGGTGGCCGCCGCCTTCCAGATTTCCGATGGCCTGCAGGTAGTAGGACTGGGCGCGCTCCGGGGCCTCGAAGACGTGAAAGTGCCTTCGGTGGTGGCCCTGCTGGCCTATTGGGCTATGGCGCTGCCGCTGGGCTACTGGCTGGGCTTCGGGCTGAAGATGGGCAGCCTGGGCGTGTGGCTGGGGCTGCTGCTGGGCCTGACGCTGGTGGCCGGCCTGCTGCTCTGGCGCTTCCGCCAGCACAGCGCCGTGGCCGCCGGAGCGGCCCGTCCGGCGCCGCTCGTTACGCACTAGCCCGGCCGGGAACGAGCCGGCGCCAATCGGTGTACTGGCTACGCCGGCCCGCATAATGGCCGGCCTCCGCTATATTTGACCATGGCTTTCTGCTCGTTTCTACTGCCGCTACTGCTGGCTTTCCAGACTCCTACCCCACCCCAGACTCCTACCAAGCCTCAGCCCGAAATGATACCGTGGTCGGCGAACCGGCCGCTGACGTGGGCTGATTTCAAGAGCCGCCCCCTGGCTTCCGAACGGATGGAGGCCCTTACCGCCGGCAACATTGATGTGCAGGTGGGCTGCACCGACTTCGTGTTCAGCTCTACCGTAAAGGCCGTGTTTATGCCACAGGAATCGTGGGTGCGCGACGCCAAGCGGGCTTCCCCGGCGCTGCTGCGCCACGAGCAGCTGCACTTCGATATTACGGAGCTGCACGCCCGTATGCTGCGCCAGAAGCTCACCACCGTCAAGTTCGATTGCCAGAAGCTGAATCCGGCGTTCAGCAACTTCACCAAAGTGGCTTTCACGGCCTGGCAGCGCGAAGAAGGCCGCTACGACATGGAAACCAACCACGGCCTGAACGAGGCCAGGCAGAAGTTCTGGGAAGCGCAGGTGCAGCAGCGCCTGGCCCTGCTTGAGGCGTTTGCCTCCCAATAACATCGTCTTACGAACCGCACACCGTACTATGCCGCACATCACCTGGGCCGACTTCGAACGGGTTGACCTGCGCGTTGGGACCATACTGGAGGCCTGCGAGTTTCCGCAGGCCCGCCGCCCCGCCTACCAGCTGCTCATTGATCTGGGCCCTGAAATCGGCCAGAAACGGTCCAGTGCCCAGATTACGCATCATTACCAGCCGCACGAGCTGGTGGGCCGGCAAGTGCTGTGCGTGGTGAATTTTCCGCCCAAGCAGATCGGCAAGTTTATGTCGGAAGTGCTGGTGACGGGCGCCGCCGATGCCGATGGCCACATTGTGCTGGCCGCTCTGGCGGGGCCCGTCCCGAACGGCAGCCGGCTGCTATAGAGCGACGTAGCCATGCTGCGCGCAGGCCGGCAGACGGAAATCCGGCTATTTAGTGGCCACCTTTACCTGCCGCATCGCCAGCGTATCTACCACTAGGCTGTAGATTTCGTCCAGATCTTTGTTGTGGCTGGCATAGTAGCGGTAGCTCTGCTGAAACAGCGAGTCGCTGACCTCGCGGCGCCACAGAATGTTCTTCTGCTGGCTCAGGTACAGGGCCCGGGCCGAGTCGGGCGACAGGCCGGCGGCTTCCACGCGCGCTTCCAGCGTGTGCAGGTCGGCGAGCAGGCTCACGAGCTGCTCACGCGGCATGAGCGGCTGGGGCGGCAGTACCTCTTCGGGAGTCTGGCAGCCGGAAAGCAAGCCGCTCAGCAGCAGGCTGACTACCAACGGAAAAGCACGGGGGAGCAGGGTATTCACGACGCAAAAGTAAGGATTCGGTTTCTTCCCGGCCGCAATAATGCCGTGATTCACGTAGTTTAGCCATTATGAACGTGCCCACGCCAACTCCGTTTCAACAGCTAGTGCGCAAGCTTCGGCAGGTGGAAATCCGGATGCTGAAAGCCGTGGACGCGCAGCTGCAGGGCAACTTTCATTCCGTATTCAAGGGCACCGGCCTCGAATTTGATGACGTGCGCCTGTATCAGTACGGCGACGAGGTGCGGGCCATCGACTGGGCCGTGTCGAGCAAAGGCCACGGCACGTTCATCAAAACCTACAAAGAAGAGCGTGAGCAACAGGTGCTGCTGCTCTTCGACGTGAGTGCCTCGCAGCAGGTGGGGGCCAGCGGCCGCCGCAAGCTGGATGTAGGCCGCGAAATCTGCGGGATTCTGGCGCTGGCCGCCGCCCGCCAGGATGCGCAGCTGGGGGTTCTGGCCTTCTCCGACCAGAAGGAGCTGTACATGGCGGCCGGCAAAGGCAGCCGCCACGCCTACTCGCTCATCAAGCGGCTGTTTGAGCTGGCGCCGAAATCGAAGCAGACGGGCGTGGCTGCGGGCATCAAGCAGGCGCTGGGGCTGCTTAAGCGCCGCAGCATTGTGCTGCTCATCTCCGATTTTATTGACAGCAGCTACGAGCGGGAGCTGACGATGCTGGCCCGCAAGCACGATTTGGTCGTGATTCAGCTGCTCGACCAGCGGGAGCGGGAGTTTCCGCCCCTGGGCATTGTGCCGCTCTACGACCAGGAGTCGGGCCGCACGCTCTGGACCAATACCTCGTCGGCCGCCTTCCGGGCCCGCTACCGCGCCACCTACGAGCAGAACCGGGACCAGATCAGCCAGATTTGCCGCCGCCACCGCACCGAATACATTTCCATCACCACCGATGCCGACTACGTGCCACAGCTGATCCGGCTGTTTCGGCGGCGCAATTTCCGGGCCGGCCGTGGATAAGGCGCTGCAACGCGGCCGGCCCGGCCGGGCCATGTGGGGAGTTCTGGCAGCGGCCCTGCTGCTGCCGGTGGGGGCCCAGGCGCAGGCAGAGGCGGAGGTGCCGCAGGGCCGTTTCCGTCAGCCGGCTACACGCATCGGCGAAATCATTGAATACGAGCTGAGCTACCGCCACGAGCCGGGCCTGAACGTTATTTTCCCTGATTCGACGGCCAGCTACGCGCCTTTTGAGTACGTGGGCAAAACCTACCAGCCGACCCGTACCCGCCAGGGCCGCAGCCTCGACCAGACCACCTACCGCCTGCGCACCTTCTCGCTGGACTCGGTGCAGCGGCTGCAGCTCCCTGTTACCATCCTGCGCGGCCGCGACACGCTCACACTACCCAGCACGAGTGCCGCCATTCGCCTGCGCCGGCTGGTGGCGCCGGCCGCCGCCGGTGCTGCACCCACCCTGCGCCAGAACACGGCGCTGCTGCCCGTAGCCCCGGCGTTCAACTATCCGTACTGGCTGGCCGGTGCCGGGCTGGTGCTGCTGGTGCTGGGCGGGGTGGCCCTCACATTTGGGCGGCGCTGGCGGCAGCGCTACCAGCTGTACAAGGTGCGCAAAAACCACGTCTACTTTCTGGCCCAGTATGCCCGCCACGTGGAGCGCTTCACGCTCAGCCGCTCGCTCACCAACATGGAGCGCGCCATCACACTCTGGAAAAACTACCTCACCACGCTCGAAAACAACACCATCAGCAGCCTGACTACCCGCGAAATAGTGGCCCACTACCACAACGATGCTGACGTGCGCTTGGCGCTGCGCCTCGCCGACCGGGTTATCTATGGCAATGTGTTTTCGGAAGACGAAACCGAAACCGACCTGGCCTTCGACCTGCTCCGCAGCTTCGCGGAACGGCGGTATGAGCTGGTGCGCACGCAGCTGGAAACGTGAGGTGCCTGCGCCAGTCCTGGCCTGATCGGCTACTTTTGCCCCTATCCTTACCTTTCGCTTTTTGATGCAGCAGCTCTGGCAACAGGTTCTTGACCCGCTCGTGGATAGCCTGCGCTATGCCACACTGGCCAGCTACGCCTGGGAGAAACCGCGCCTGCTGCTGCTGATTGCAGTGATTCCGCTGCTGTTTGTGGGCCGGCTGCTGCTGGTATACCGCCGGCGCAGCAAGCTGGGCGTGGCTTTTGTGGAAGGCCAGACCCGCCGCGACTGGACGGCGCTGCTGCGCTTTGTGCCGGATGTGGTACTGGCCCTGAGCATGGCCTTTGCCATACTGGCCCTGGCCCGCCCCCAGCGCACCGATGAACGGGTAGTGCAAACTGGTGAGGGTATTGATGTGCTGCTGGTGCTGGACGTGTCGGGCTCGATGGAGCTGGGCGACCTGCGTCCCAACCGCCTGGAGGCCGCCAAGCGCGTAGCCATGGAGTTTGTGGATGGCCGCCAGGGCGACCGGCTGGGTCTTGTAGTGTTTGCCGGCGACGCCTACTCGCTGGCCCCCCTCACCACCGACTACGAGCTGCTGCGGGAAAGCATTGCGGGCCTGAAGCTGGGCATGATTCCGAACGACGGCACGGCTATTGGCACGGCGCTGGGCGTGGCCACCAACCGGCTGCGCCACTCCCGCAGCCGCAGCCGCGTGTGCATTCTGCTCTCCGACGGCGAAAACACGGCCGGCAGCCTCGACCCGCTCACGGCCGCCCGCCTGGCCCACGCCTACGGCCTCAAAATCTACACCATCGGGCTGGGGCAGGATGGCACGGTGCCGTTTGGCCGCGATGCGCAGGGCCGCACCCGCTACGTAGAAACCCGCCTCGACGAAACCACTATGCGCCAGATTGCAGCAGCCGGCGAAGGCCAGTTTTTCCGGGCCACCGACAACGCCGCGCTGCGCCAGATCTTTCAGCGCATCAACCGCTACGAGAAATCCGAAATCAAGCAGACGCGCTTCCGTAACACCAAGGACTACTACCGCATCTACCTGTTCTGGAGCATCGGGCTGTGGCTGCTGTGGCTCGCCCTTAAAAACACGTTTCTCACCAACGCGCTGGAAGATTAGCTGCTGGGCTGGTTGTTTGCTGTGCTGACTGTTGATTGTAAGCCGAACTTCTCAACGCAACCGTACACACCCGGCAATCAGCTTCCAGCAATTAACCACCGCCAATTCCCTGCTACATGTCCATTTCTGACAACCTCCGCTTTTTTCAGCAGCAACTCGAAGGCTCCGGCTGCCGGCTCGTTACGGTCACGAAAACGCACCCGGTGGAGAAGCTGCAGGAAGCCTACGCAGCCGGCGCGCGGCTTTTCGGCGAAAACAAGGTGCAGGAAATGGCCGCCAAGCAGCCCGAGCTGCCTACCGATATTGAGTGGCACCTCATCGGGCACCTGCAAACCAACAAGGTCAAGTACATTGCGCCGTTCGTGCACACCATTCAGAGCATAGACAGCCTGAAGCTGCTGCTGGAAATAGAGAAGCAGGCCGCTAAGCACAACCGGGTTATCCAGGGGCTGCTGCAGTTTCATATTGCCGCCGAGGAAACCAAAACCGGCCTGACGCTGCCTGAGGCCGAGGAAATTTTGCAGTCGGAGGCTCTCCGGGGCCTGCGCCACGTGCGCCTGACCGGCGTGATGGGCATTGCTACCAACACCGACGATGAGGCCCGCCTGCGTCAGGAGTTCGGGGAGCTGCGCAGCTACTTCGGGCAGCTGAAAGCGCGCTATTTCGCTGAGGCTGACGACTTCCGTGAAATCAGCATGGGCATGAGCTCCGACTACCAGCTGGCTATAGCCGAAGGCAGCACGCTTATCCGGGTGGGCAGCGCTATTTTTGGAGCCCGGAACTATGGAGCAGCTGTGTAACGGAGTTCTTATTCAGGCGACGGACAAGCCTGAACTAGTCACCCGCCCACCAGCCAGCCACCAACATCCCGCACATCTTACTCAGTTACTCCGCTACTCACTTACTCTCTCTCTCATGACTGCAAAACTCATTCTGCAACTCGCGGCCCTGCTGGGCGGGCTGGGCGTGGCCATCGGCGCTTTCGGAGCGCACGGCCTGCGGGCTATGCTGGAGGCTTCCGGCCGCTTCGAAACGTTTGAAACTGCCGTGCGCTACCAGTTTTACCACGCGCTGGCCCTGCTGGCCGTGGGCGTGCTGCTGCTGGCCCGCCCCGAGCTACGCCTGCTCGGCACAGCGGCCTGGCTGTGGGTGGGGGGCGTGCTTATTTTCAGTGGCTCGCTGTATGCGCTGTGCTTCACGGGCATCACGAAGCTGGGCGCCATCACGCCCATCGGCGGCCTGCTGCTGATTGGCGGCTGGATTGCCTTGCTGCTGGCAGCCCGGCAGGCGTAGCTTCGGCCAGGCACCACGCAAAAAAGGCGGTCCGCATCGTGCGGGCCGCCTTTTTTACGTCTGAAGTGCTTTGTCTTACGACTTTTTCGCTTTGGCTTTCAGCTTGTTGTCGTCGGCTTTCACTTTCATCTTGTCCGCGGCAGACATGTTTTCCATTTTCTCCACGGTCATGGTGGGGGCCGAGTTGGCGGTGGCTTCCTTCACGTCGCCTACCAGCGCCACCATGGCGTTGCCGCTGGCCGAGTTCGACTCTACGGTCAGCACCTTGTTCTGCATCCCCAGCTTGCCGGCCGTGTTGAAGTTAGCCGTAATGGTGCCGGTTTTGCCGGGCATCACCGGGTCTTTGGTCCACTCGGGGGTGGTGCAGCCGCAGCTCACGCCAATGTTGGAAATCACGAGGGGCTGCGTGCCAGTGTTTTTGAACTTGAACACGTGCTTCACCACGTCGCCTTGCTTGACAGCGCCGAAGTCGTACTTCATTTCGTCGAACTGAATTTGCGGGCCGGCAACTTTCGTCTGCGCGTTGGCAGGTTTCACGGCAGCCGTCTGAGCCTGAGCGGCAAAGCCAGCGCAAGCCAGCGACAGAGCCAGTACAAGTACTTTTTTCATGGGGGTACTGCGTTAGGGTGTTGTTGAAAACAAAAATACTGGTTTAGCCGGGTGGCGCAAGTAAAATGCCAGTTTTCAGCCGGCTTGATGAAGCGCACATGAAGATAAACCACGCAACTGGCAGTATTTGTTCACAGCGGCGCTTATTCGGGGTTCTCCGCCAATAACTTAGCGTTGAAATTAAGCAGAAATAACTTCTCCGAAGCCCGGGTAACGGCCGTGTACAGCCAGCGCGCAAACTCGGAGTTCACCATATCTTCCTTCAGAAAGCCGTGGTCGACGAAAACGGCCTGCCACTGGCCGCCCTGGGCCTTGTGGCACGTGAGGGCGTAGGCAAATTTCACCTGCAGGGCATTCAGAAACGGGTCTTTGCGCAGAGCGGCCGTCTTGTCTTTCTTGGTGGTGAGGTGGTCGTAATCCTTGCCCACGGCGTCGTAGAGCTCTTTGTTGCGGTCGGCGGGCAGGGCCGGGCTTTCGGTGTGCAGCGTGTCCAGCAGCAGCTTGATTTCCAGGTCGGGCTCGTCGGGGTAGTCTACAAACCGCACGCGGGCATCGGCGAAGCGGAAGCCAAACTCCTCGGTACGCCGGATGATCTTGACCACCTGCACGAAGTCGCCGTTGGCCAGAAAGCCCATTTCCGAGTCCTTGGGCAGCCAGTAGTAGTTGTTGCGCACCACCATCAGGTAGTCGCCGGACTCAATTTCGTCTTCGGCCTCGAACAGCAGCCGCCGGATGTACTGGTTGTACTGGTTGGCGTTTTTGTTGGAGCGGCAGATGATGGTGGTGTTTTCGTGTCCGAAGTTTTTGTAGGCCCAGCGCAGCCCGTCTTCCAGCTTGTCGCCGCCCATCTGAAACAGGTCGGAGTAGCCGCGGGTATGAAACTGAATGTTGGGTTGCTCCTGGCGAAGCTCTTCGCGCAGCACGGTAGCGTTCATCAGGATGCCCGATTGCTCGGCCTGGCGCATCACCTGGCGCAGCTCCACGCCGTCTACGGTGGCCCGGAAGCGGTGGCGCAGCAGCTCGGGGTCGAGGGCGGGGCTGAGCAGCTGGCCCACGGGCGGCAGCTGGGCCGTGTCGCCGATGAGCAGCAGCCGGTTGGTGGGCTTCTCGAACACGAAATTGAGCAGGTCGTCGAGCAGGCCGGTTTCGCCGAACGACTTCTCATCGGAAATCATGGACGCCTCATCCACGATGAACAGCGTGTCCTGGGCGCGGTTGGGCTGGCGCTGAAACGAGAGGTTGGAACTGGTGGAGCCGCTGGTTTGGCGGTAGATTTTCTTATGGATGGTGCTGGCCGGCACGCCCGCGTAGCCGCTCATCACTTTGGCGGCGCGGCCGGTGGGGGCCATCAGCACGTATTTGCGGCCCAGCTTGTGTAGCCACTGCACCAGGGCGCTGACCACGGTGGTTTTGCCGGTACCCGCGTAGCCGCGCAACACAAAGGCCTTGCGGCCAGGCAGGTCGTCTTTCAGGAACACATCCAGCTTCTGAAACAGCGTGGCCTGATCCTGAGTGGGTTCGTAGGGGAAATAGTCGCGGACAGAAGGAGTGCGGATGGAGAGCATAAGAAGGTCAAAGCTAGCGCAAAAAGCCAGGGCGGGCGCCCCTTGCTTTTAAAAGGAGAAGCCGGGAGAAATTGAGTGGTTGGGGAGGACGGCGAGCTGGGCATTTTCCGGCTTCAGCTCCATGTACATGAACACCATTTCAGGCCCAAAATGCACCACTCAAGCAGATAATCCGCGCAGAAAAACGCAACTACTCGGCAGTAGCTCCGCCGCTACGCCGCAGGCTACCCATGCGGCTCCACTACGGCCATGGTAGCGGTGGCTTTGGCAATCAGCTTATCGTCGCACCACACTTCCGACTCGCAGAAGTGCAGGCGGCGGCCGGCTTTCAGCACCCAGCCCACGGCGCGCAGCTTCTGGCCCACGCCGGGGTGCAGGTAGCTGGTTTTCAGCTCCGCCGTCACAACGCCGGTTCCCTCGGGCACGAGCGTAACGGCCGCAAAACCGGCTACCAGGTCGGCCATGGTAGCCACCAGGCCGCCGTGCGCGAAGCCGGTGTGCTGCTGGTGCTGCTGCTGCAGGGTTACTTCGGCCTCCACCCGGCCCGGCTCGATGCGGGTCAGGTCGGCGCCGATGAGGTGCATGAAATGCTGGCGCGTGAGCTTGCGGCGGATGCGGGTTTCGAGGGCCTCGGCGGGCGTGGTAGAAGCGGCGGTAGAGTCAGAAAGATTCATTGGGACAAAGATACCGGGTTGCACCGGGTGCCGGCGGAAATAGTGGCAGGCGCAGGTCGTTGCTTATTATAACCCAAGTTGCGGGCTATTGCGGTCATAAAAAAAGTCTGTTCGGCGTGAACAGGCTAGGTTTGGGTCTCTGACCTCCCAAGCCCCTGCCACTCATGCGCGAACAGACTGTTGCAATGTACTGCGTCCT
>NZ_FRAS01000032.1 GCF_900142395.1 Hymenobacter psychrotolerans DSM 18569
GTCAGGACCTGGGTCTGGTGGGCCATACCCCGGCCGGCGTGGTGGTGGAGATGCCCCACAAGAAGCCGCCGAAGCGGGAGTTGACCTTCGCTCAGCAGCTGTACAACCACTTGCTGAGCCCCTTACGCGTGGTCATCGAGCATGCCCACAGCGGAATGAAGCGCTTGCGCATGGTACAGGACACGCTGCGCTTGCGCGGCCAGTGGCGGCGCGACACGGTCATCGTGGTCGCCTGCGGGCTGCACAACCTACGCGTGCGCAGTCCCCTGCGCCTCTACGCGCCCGATAAATTCCCCAAACTGTCCGAATAAGGTTTAATGAATCATTTCATCGATAATTTCTGCATGGGATTCGCCGATCCGTCGGCTACCGCCTGTAGGGCGTGTTTCAACTCCGCATCCTGCTCCTTCAGCACCGCGTAGTACGTGGGCTTGCCATACGCACTACGCGCAATGTATGCTTTGAGTTGATTACGAAGCAGATTGGCGCAGCGGCGCAGGTGCGTTGGGTTGGCGGGCATTCCGTCGCGGGCCGCAATTTCGGCCAGTTCCTGCAGCTGCCCATCCGAGATACGGAAGGTGCTCAGGAACTGCTCCGGACGCAGGGCCTCCAGCTCGGTGCGGTGGCTCTGGAAGTAGTTGATGGCGTATTCGCGCACCAGATTGTGGCTTTGCAGGCGCGTGTAGTAGGCGGAGTAGGCCGAACTGTCGCGCGGCACAAACAGGTCGGGCATGATGCCGCCGCCGCCGTACACCGTGCGTCCATGCACCGTCTGGTAGCGCAGCGAATCGGCGAAATGGATGCTGTCGGCGTGGAACAGCTCCCCGTGGCGCAGGCGGTTCTGCAGATCCTGCTCGTAGGCAGCCAGCCCCTGGCTATACGATTTCTGGATGCTGCGGCCCGACGGCGTGTAATAGCGGGCAATGGTCAGGCGCAGCTCCGAGCCATCGTTGAGCGCAATGGGCTGCTGCACAAGGCCTTTTCCGAAGGTGCGGCGGCCCACCACCAGCGCCCGGTCGTGGTCCTGCAACGCGCCGGCCACTACTTCTGCCGCTGAGGCCGAGCCTTCGTCTACGAGCACCACCAGCGGGCCTTCCTCGAACTCGCCCAGCACCCGCGAATAGGTCTGGGTGTCGTACTGGTCGCCTTTGCCATCGGTGTACACAATCTTGCGCGTGCCCCCGATGAACTCGTCGGCCAGCTTGGTGGCGCGGTCGAGGTAGCCGCCGGGGTTGCCGCGCAAATCCAGCACAAGGCTAGTCATGCCCTGGCGGCGCAGGTCGCCGAGGACCTGTTTGAACTCGTCGTAGGTGCCGCTGGCAAAGCGGCTGATTTTGATGTAACCGGTCTGAGCGTCCAGCAGATACGCCACATCCACCGAGTTATTGGGGATGCGGTTGCGCGTCAGCATGACGTTCAGCGGCTTGGCCTGGCCGCGGCGCAGCAGCTGCAGCAGCACTTTGGAGCCGCGCGGGCCGCGCAGCTTGCCAAATACCTGCTCGGTTGTGAGCTGCTTGCCGGAAACCCGTTCGTTGTTGATAGCCAGGATACGGTCGCCGGGCTGCAGGCCCGACTGCTCGGCGGGGCCGCCGCTAAGCGGTGCTACCACCGTCACGGTGTCGCGGAAGATGTTGAACTCCACGCCTACCCCGTCAAAATCACTCTGCAGAAAAGCCGAGGCCTGTTGCTGCTGCTTGGCCGGAATAAATACTGAGTGCGGATCGAGGCGCTCCAGCATGCGCCCGATGGCGTAGTCCGACAGCGCCTCGGCATCCACGGAGTCCACATAGTCGCGGTCTACGTAGCTGAGAATCTCCTTGAACTTCAGGTAGCCCCGGGCGGTGCCATCGGGGTTTTGGCTGGAAGGCCGGAACGGGTTGGCGCCGAGCAGCACTCCACAGGCCAGCACCACTGCCAGCAGCAACGGCTGCTGCACCCGGCGCCGCGAATTGCGCGGCACGGGCTCAGAGGAAAGCACCGGCTGAGTCTTGAACCCGACTGCCATAAGACGCTGAGAGAGTAAGTGTTTAGGCTATAAAAGAAACTTGAAGGAAAGCACAGGATTTCAAATCTATTGAAACTTTTCCAAGAAAATCGAGCGGTGCATTAGTCAATATGAATTATCCAATAACAATGCAATTTCATCTTCCTTTAGCCCAATATATTCCCATTTATCCCGAAATCCGGTGCAAAATTGCGCGGTTGCCTGCAAATACGACACAAAACTAAGTTTATGATTATATGAAGATCAAAACACTTCGGTGAATCTTACGAAACACTCGGTGAGCCGGATTGCCCGGCTGTTGGATACGACTTTGCGTACCATCGGTTCTGGCTGGTCGTCGTATCTTTGGGGCGGCGGCCGTAGTGGCTGCGTATCAGGTTTCACTCACCGCTTTTGCAATGGGCCGTATTCTTGCCATCGACTATGGCCACAAGCGCGTAGGGCTGGCCGTGACGGACCCGCTCCAGCTCATTGCCACGCCCCTCGACACCGTACATAGCAAGGACCTGCTGGCCTACGTGAAGGCGTACCACCTGCGGGAGCCGCTGGCTGCGCTGGTGGTAGGCATGCCCCGCACCCTGCTTAATGAAGCCACCGACAGCACCAGCGCCGTAGTAGGGCTGATGCGCAGCCTGCGCAAGGAATTTCCGCAGGTGCCGGTGCACGAGATAGACGAGCGGTATACCTCGCGCATGGCGCACGCGGCCATGCTGGCCGGGGGCCTTAGCAAAAAAGACCGCCGCGACAAAGCCACCGTCGACCGGGTGTCGGCGACCCTTATTCTGCAATCTTTCCTCGAATCCCGATGATTTACCCCATAGTTGCCTTCGGCGACCCGGTGCTGAAAGCCCGCGCCAAAGACATTCCGCACGATTTTCCGGCCGATGAGCTGAAGCAGATTGTGCAGGACATGTACGACACGATGTACTACGCGCACGGCGTCGGGCTGGCCGCCCCGCAGGTAGGCAAAAGCATACGCCTGTTCGTGATTGACTCGGAGCCGATGATTGACACCGAGGATGAGGAAACCGGCGAGCCGCTGCCCGAAGTGGAGCAGGGCGTAAAGCAGGTTTTCATCAACCCGCAGATGGTGAGCGAAACCGGCGAGGAATGGGGCTTTCAGGAAGGCTGCCTGAGCATTCCGGGCGTGCGCGAAATGGTGTACCGCCACGAAACCATCCTGATCCGCTACGAGGACGAAAACCGCCAGCTCCACGAAAAGACCTTCTCGGGCATGACGGCCCGCGTGATTCAGCACGAGTACGACCACCTGGAAGGCGTGCTGTTCACCGACAAGATTTCGGGCTTCAAGAAGCAGCTCATCAAGGGCAAGCTCACGCGCATCAGCAAAGGCGACGTGAATGCCGACTACCGCATGCGTTTCGCGGGGCAGGGCCGGCGGTAAGCGTCAGCAGCACAGCCAGTAGGAAGAGTGTCGCACCGGGTTGGATGCGACCCTTTTTTTTGCAATTTGCCTCCCTGGCTTTATTTCAGTGGCCTGCTATATCTAGTGTACCTGCTGTGGTTGTCTGTGCTATGAAAAAGCCGTTATTTCTGCTGGCTCTGCTGGGGCTGCTCCTACTGCCGCAACGGCCCCAGGCGTGGGGCTTTTTCGGGCACCGGCTCATCAACCGGCTGGCCGTATTCACGCTGCCGCCCGAAATGATGGGCTTCTACAAAACCAACATCGAATACCTGACCGAAAACGCCACCCGGCCCGACTCGCGGCGCTCAGTGGTGCCCGGCGAGGCCGCCCGCCACTTTCTGGACGTGGATATCTATGGCGACTCGGCCCTGGCCCGGCTGCCCCGCTCCTACGCCGATGCCGTGGCTAAGTTCGGGGAAGACTCGCTGATGAAGCACGGCATTGTGCCCTGGCAGGTGGTGCGCATGAAAGGCCAGCTCACGGAAGCGTTCCGCCAGCGCGACGCCGACCGGATTCTGAGCCTCTCCGCCGATATGGGCCACTACATTGCCGATGCCTGCGTGCCGCTGCACACCACCCACAACTACAACGGCCAGCTCACGGGCCAGCGCGGCATTCATGGCCTGTGGGAATCCCGGCTGCCCGAAATCCTGGCGGCCAACTACGACTTTTTCACCGGCCCGGCTCCCTACATCGAGCGGCCTTCCGAAACCATCTGGGCGGCCGTGGCCCGCTCCAATGCCGCCGTCGATTCGGTGCTGAGCTTTGAGCGCGACCTGACGGCGAAGATGCCCGAAGACAAGAAGTTTGGGTTTGAGGAGCGCGGCAACCAGACAGTGCGCGTGTACTCGCGCGAGTTCAGCCGCGAGTATCACCAGCGCCTTTCGGGGCAGGTGGAGCGGCAGATGCGGCTGGCCCAGCGCCTGATTGGGGCCTTCTGGTACACCTGCTGGGTGGATGCCGGCCAGCCAAATCTGGACGCTCTGCCCAAACAGCCCTCAGAAAAAGAAAAGCTCCGGCTGGCGCGCGAGGCCAAGGAGCTGCAACAGGCCGCCCCTCAGGCCGCCGTGCCCGGCCACGAGGACTAACTTAGTTGCCCGGTTGCGAGTAGATACAGTGCTTTGTTTTCGCACTATTCAGCTTCCGCGCCCATGAAAGGCCTGACCACCATTCTGCTGCTCACCGTCTCCAACCTGTTCATGACGTTTGCCTGGTACGGGCACCTGCAGTTCAAGAAGATTTCGTGGCTGCATGGGCTGGGGCTGGTGGGCGTGATACTGGTGAGCTGGGGGCTGGCCTTTTTCGAGTACGTGTTTCAGGTGCCGGCCAACCGTATCGGGTTCGAGGAAAACGGCGGCCCGTTCAGCCTGTTTCAGCTTAAAGTGATTCAGGAAGTGGTGTCGCTGACGGTGTTTACGCTGTGCGCCGTGTACGTCTTCAAGACCGATAAGCTGGCCTGGAACCACCTGCTGGGCTTTGGGCTGCTGGTGGCGGCCGTGTACGTCATTTTCAAGAAATGGTGAGCACCAAGCTGCTCTGTTGGGGATTGCGCAAGGAATATCTACTTTTCGATATCCAAACCACTTACCCCCTTTTCCTGCTGCATGGAACAACCTTACGCTTCGCCGGCCGGCGTGCCGCCCGTTGGTGGCCCACCGCCTAAAAACTGGCTCGTCGAATCTATTCTGGTGACTATTTTTTGCTGTCTGCCTTTCGGCATTGTAGCTATTATCAACGCCGCCAACGTCAATTCGCGCGTAGCGGCTGGCGACTACGCCGGCGCTCAGGAAGCCTCCCTCAACGCCGGAAAGTGGGTGAAGTACGGTCTTATCGGCGCGGTACTTCAGATTGCAATACCCATTGTGATAATCTTCGTTCTCGGTCTTGGCGGAGTGATACTCGGCGCTTTCAGCGGCTAAGCAACTCACGGTACCTGGCATGCTACTTACCCGAAGAACGGCTGGCGTTACAGCATTCGGTCTGCTGGCCGGGCTGGCGCTGGCCGTTCTTTATTTCCGCCTCAACCCGGCCCACTACCCGTTTCCCCGATGCCCGGTGCACTGGCTGACGGGACTGCACTGCCCCGGCTGCGGCACACAGCGGGCCCTGCATGCGCTGCTGCATGGGCACGTGGTGCAGGCCATCGGCTTCAATCTGCTGGCCGCCCTTGCGGCCCCCGTTGTGGTGTTTGGGCTGCTGGAAGAAGTACGGGGCCGCCTCACCAGCACGCCCCGCCGCCTCACTTTCCTGTACCGGCCGTGGCTGGGCTGGGGCACGGTGGGCCTGGTGCTGCTCTTCACCGTGCTGCGCAACCTTCCCGGTCCGCTGGGCGCCTGGCTGGCTCCCTGAGCACCATCCGACAACCAGGCAAAAGCCCCGCCACTTATACTGACGGGGCTTTTTTGCTGCTCCGGCCGGCTCTCCAAGGCAGTCCAGAAACCTACCAGTACCTGGTCGCCCGGTGCCCGTAATATCTCCGCAATTCTATTAAGTAGCCGGGCAGCTGCAGTGGCCCGCAACTACTCCTTTGCCCCTGCGTAGGAAGGCGACGCCCACTGTGGGGCTATTGCTTCTGTTTCTATGCGTAAAACGTACTGTTTTCTACATTTTTTCCTGGTGAGTCTGCTGCTGGCCGTGCCGGTGGCGCAGGCGCAGAAAGTGGGCCTGGTGCTTTCAGGAGGCGGGGCCAAGGGCCTGGCGCACGTGGGCGTGCTGAAAGTGCTGGAAAAGAACCAGATTCCTATCGACTATATCGTGGGCACCAGCATGGGAGCCATTGTGGGGGCCATGTACGCGGCCGGCTACTCGCCGGAGGAAATAGAGGAGATTGTACTGAAGCCCGACTTTCAGAACTGGGTGTCGGGGCAGCCGCTGGAAGGCAAGGTGTACAACTACTACGACGGCGACTACGACCCCGCCGCCCTGCACCTGCGTCTGGCCCTGGACTCTACCCTTAAGGCCCGCGTGACGCCTAAGCTCGTGGACGATGTGACGCTTAACTACGTGCTGGCTACCATGCTGGCCCCGGCCGGCGCTATTTCCGGCTACAACTTCGACAAGCTGCTGGTGCCCTACCGCAGCGTAGCTTCGGAGGTATTCACGCGGGAGAGAGTGGTGCAGCGCAGCGGCTCGCTCTCCGATGCCGTTCGCAATTCCATGGCCTTTCCGCTGGCCTTCCGCCCCATCCGGCAGGCCGATGGCCGCTACCTGTTCGACGGGGCCGTGGTGGATAACTTCCCGACCGGGGTAATGCGCGACGAGTTCAAGCCCGACGTTATTATCGGGGTGAACGTGGGCGACGTGGCCTTCAATAAGTACCCCAAGGAAAAAGACGATGCCCTGCTAACCAGTACGCTGCTGTTCGTGGGCTTCAACGGGGCCGATACTACCTCGGTAGGCCGCAACGGCGTATTCATTCAACCCGATCTGGAGGGCATTACGGCCGCCGACTTCAACAAAGTGAAGCAGCTGCTGACCCTGGGCGAGCAGGCCACGGAACGCAAGCTGGACCTGCTGCGGACCCGCATTCAGCGCCGCGAAGATACGGTGGCGCTGCAGCAGCGCCGCCGAGCGTTTCAGGAGCGGGCCCCCAAACCCGATTTCAAGGAAATAACCGTGCAGGGTGTGCCGCGGCAGCAGCAGGAGTTTATCCGCCGCTTTTTTCAGCGCACCGGCTCCAGCTACTCGCCCGGCGACGTGGAGGAAGGCTACTACCGCCTGGTCAACAACGACTTTTTCAACAACGTGTATCCGCGGGTGCGCTACGACAGCAAGCAGGACGGCTACGTGATGAACCTGGACGCCCGCCAGAACAGCAACCTGACCGCCGACCTGGGTGTGCTGCTCTCCTCGCGCTCCATGAGCAATTTCTATCTGGGCGGAGCCTACCGCTACCTCAACCGCTACCTCTACACCATCAAGGCCAACGCCACCATCGGGCGCTTCTACAACGGGGCGCAAGGCTCGTTTCGGGTGAGCGTGCCGGGGAAGGCGCCACTCTACTTCGAGCCGCTGATTACGTTCAACAACTTCAACTACCAGGATACGGGCGGCCTACTCGGAAGCAGCGCCCAGAATACGCAGCTACTGCAGCGCGACCTGAAAACCGGCCTCGTAATCGGCTATAGCCCCAACTACCGCAGCCGCTACATCATCAGCGGAAGCCTGTTCACCACCCGCGACCAGTTTGCCAATACCAGTGAAATCAGAAGCGACGCCGCTCTGGACGAGAACCGCCTGCAGGGCCTGACCGGGGCCGTGCAGTTTCAGCGCAACTCTCTGAACCGGCGCCAGTACGCCGTGAGTGGCCGGCGGGCTGAGTTTACGTTCCGGGGGGTAGTGGCCGAGGAAAAATACACGCCCGGCTCTACGGCCGAAGGACTGGATGGCCGCCGCAAAGACCACAAGTGGCTGCAGGCTCGTCTTTATACCGAGCAGTACTTCACGTTCAACAAAACAGACTCGGTGGGGCGGCGCGTGCATGCGTGGGGCTACACTCTGGATGCCGTGGCTACTACGCAGGGCCAGTTTTCCACCTACCGCTCGTCGCTGACTTCCGCGCCGGCCTTCCTGCCGCTGCCGGATTCGCGCACCCTGTTTCTGGACCGGTACCGGGGTACTGCCTACGCGGCGGTGGGTCTGCGCTACATCAAGGCCATTGTGGGGCCGCTGGAGTGGCGGACCGAGGTGTACGCCCACACGCTTTTCCGCCCCTGGGAACGAACTGAGGCCAACCCGCTGCTGCCGAAACGCGGGCCCACCATCAGCCGCCCCTACCTCACCGCCATGACCGGCTTCGTGTACCAGACGCCGGTGGGGCCGGCTTCCCTGCAATTCATTCATTACGACGACCCGGAAAACAAATTCGGGGTATTTGCGCACATCGGCTACGTTTTGTTCCGGGAGCGGGCACTCGATTAGAGCAGTGCGCTCAGAGCTCAGTTGGCCCCGCCCGGCTCCTTGTCAGCGGGCAGCCTGCTTGTCGGGGTACTGCGGCGGCTCCTCGCTGTCCTGAAAATAAAGTGAGCCTGGCACCGGGGCACAGCCCGCCAGAACTGCACACGCCAGCTCCTGCCCCCGGTAGAAACGGCGAAACAGTATTGTGGCCAGCCACATGGCCGCAGGCGGCGCCACCCAGTACAGCCACACACTTTCATACTGGCCGGCTGCTACGGCGGTGCCCAGCGTTCGGGCGGGATTCAGGCTCATGCCCGACAGTGGCGTTTCGAAGAGGATGTATACCGCCAGCAGGGCGGCCAGCAGCCAGCCGGTTTTTTCCTTCAGCGCCTGGGAGTGAAGCGAGTATAGCAGCACCCACATCAGCAGAAAAGAAATAACGAACTCAGCGGCAAATGCTATACCGTCGCCCATCGGCAGGTCGGCGGGCTCCGTTACAGTATGCCGCACGGCGGGGTGCGCATAGAACTCGCCAAGCGTAAGCTTCAGCAGCTGAGCGGCCCCAATAGCGCCAGCTACCTGCGCCAGACCATACCAGAGGGCATCGGGGGTGCGTATTTTGCCCAGCTGCCAGAAGGCCAGCGTCACGGCCGGATTGATGTGCGCGCCCGAGCGTTTGCCCCACGGACTGTATACAATGCTGGCCAGCACCAGCGCCATAGCCGCGCCCAGCAGGCCGCGCCGCAGCCACGCGCTGCCAGGCAGTGCCTGATGCACTGCTGATGCAGGATGCTCCAGCAACATAGTCAGCAGCCCGGCGCACAGCACGAAAAAGGCTATTCCCAGCCCTTCGGCCAGGTAATGCGCCTGGTTCTGCCGCCAGGCCGCCAGCATACGGGTAACAAAAGCCATAAGCAGCACAAAACAGATGACGCGCCAGCGGCTGGCTACAGCCGCTGCGCAAATGCCCGAAGCAGTGTTGCCACTTCGGCCGGTGCCTCGTAGGGAAGCAGGTGGCCGGCTCCGGCAATAATTTCCAGCGGTGTGCCCTCCGGCAGCAGCGGCAGCGTTTCCAGCCCGTGCACTGTCGGCGACATCACGCGGTCCAGGTCGCCGGCGAGAATGGTGCAGGGCACCTGTATGGTGCAGAGCTGCGCAGCTATGTTTTCGCGGCTGCCGTGTAGCAGCCAGGCATCCCAGGCTGCCCTGGAAGTGCGCAGGTTGTCCTCCACAATCTTGAGGCGTGTGGCTGCCGGCAGATGGCGGGCCGTTATTTTCTGTTGCAATTTCTCGGCCTCGGTGCGCTGGCCCCAGGCGCGCAGGCTGGCAGCACGGTCCTGGTCGGTCATGGGTTCCGGGGTGGGAGGCGAAGGACTGAGCAAGGCTACTCCCCGTAGCCCCGGCGGCTGCCGGGCCGCTAGCAGCAGCGCCACTTTCCCGCCCATGCTGTGCCCCACCAGCACATAGCTTCGCAAGTGTTGTGCTGTAATGTAGGCGGCTATTGCATCGGCGTAGGCTGCCAGCGTATAGCCGCCGCCGGGGGCGGGGGCAGTTCCAAAGCCACCCAGGTCGGGCGCCAGCAGGCGGTAATCGGGGGCCAGTTGCTCGGCTAGGGCCGCAAACGCGCGGCCGGAGCCGGCCCAGTAGTGCAGGCAGAGAAAAACAGGCGAATCGGAATCAGGCATAGTGTAGGGAGCAAGCCGCAAAAGCCGGTTGCTGCTAGGCTTAACGGCAGCCGCCGCCGGGTCGGTTGCCATTTGTGGGCTCAAACACAAAAAAGCCCTGCCAGTAGTGGCAGGGCTTTTTATCGGCCGTAGCGGCTGAGTTGAACTCCTACTTCGTCAGGACCAGTTGACGGACGGTGTACTCGGAGCCGGATTTCACGCGCAGCACATACAGGCCGTTCGACAGGTTCGACAGGTCGAGCTGGTTTTTGGCATTGTCGCGTACGGCAGCCGTGTGTACCACCTGGCCCAGCATGTTGGTAACTTCTACCTGCATGCCGGCTTTGGCCTGAGCGCCCTGAATGTCCAGCGTTACCTGGCCGGTGCTCGGGTTCGGGAACATGTTGATGGCTTTCGACAGCGCGGCGCTGTTGGTAGAAAGCACACGCGTGCTGAACCCTACTTCGATGCCCAGGCGGGTTTTCAGCGTGGTTGTGTTCACATCAGTCCAGGCGCCGGTGGCCGAAGTCTGGTAGTAGAAAGTGGCCGGACGCAGCGGGTCTTCTACCTGATAGGCTACGCCTACGTTACCCGAAATTTCTTTCAGGCCCACATAGAAAGTACCGTTTACGGCTACAGTGCCCGTTACCGGAACCGTTACCACACCAGCAGCGGTGGGGCGGGTCTGGGTCGGCGAGGTGAAGATGACGGTACCGGGCGTGCCCGTGGCCGTGGCATTGAGAATCACCACCTGATAGGTAGACGTGGTGGTGGGGCTGGCCGTGAACGTCACTTTCACATCACCTATGGTCGAGGCGCTGTTGATGGAGTAACGGGCAGCCAGCGTACCGCCGGGGGTCGTGGATGATACGCCTACGCCCGTTGCGTTCAGCGGCTGCGCGTCGTCAATGTACGAGAGGCTGTTGGCCGTCACGGCCTGCGTATAGGTCTGGCTGTTGTTGGTGTTGCCACCGTCAGCAGGCACCGATACGGTCAGGGTATTGGTACCTACCGTGGCGGGAGTGTAAGCGGCGAAGGTTACCGTGGCCGTAGCACCGGGAGCCAGCGTGGGCACCAGTTTGATGTCGGTGAAAGTGGTAGCACCGGTCACGTTCAGGGTTACAGGCAGGTTGGTCAGGGCAGCGGAGCCGGCGTTGCGAACCACGGCCTGCACTACCTGCGGAGCCGATACCGGCGCTTTGCCTACCGAATAGATAATCTGCGCAGCGGCGTCGTTGGCGGCCAGCGGAGTAGCTGCCACGGCGCAGATAGTGAAAGCACCCTGCGTATCAGCCGAGCCGTAGCCCGCTACCGATACATAGTACGTCGTGCTGGGGGTCAGCGTGTTCAGCGTCAGCGGAGCCGAAACGGTGTTGTTGGTGGTGCCCGCAGCGCAACCGCGCTCCGTGAACGGACCAGCTGCGCTGGCTGCCGAGAAGATGCGGATATAGCCGGCCGGAGCGCCCGTCACCTGAATGGTAACGGCAGTGCTGCCAGCACCGCTGGCGGCCGTCGTGAAGGTATACCACACGTCTTTGGGAGACGCCGCAATACCGCAGGTGTACGGTGCCGCGCCGGGGTTGGCGTAGCCGTTGGGCGTGGTGGTGGTGGCGGCGGCGTTGGTACCGTTTACGGGCGTGCACGTCGCGCCGATGGTCAGGGCAACCGCTCCCGATGGGTTGTCGTTGGCCGGCGCGGATGGCGGCGGCGCGATGCAGATGCTGAACGTGCTGCTGGCTACGGTAGCCGAGTACGGATAGTAGCGCACTTTGTACGTCGTGCCTACGGTTAGCGTGGTCAGCGTCAGGGTTTCGGCATTGCCCGTAGCGTCGGAGCAGCCTACGTTCGTGAGTGCGCCGCAGGAGCCGCCCAGCACTTCCAGCACCCCGTCAAAGGTGCCCGTTACGTTGATAGTGTGCGTGGTAGCCGTGGCCGTGAACGTGTACCATACGTCGCGGGCGGTGGTAGCCGTGAAACCGTTGCAGAGAATAGGTGCCTGCGACTGAGTTGCCCCAGCTACCGTGCCATTGGTTGGTGTGCAGGTAGCGCCTGGGGTCAGGGTAACAGCTCCGGCGCAATCATCGTTGGCGGGAGCAGTAACGGCAGTGGCAGCGGTAGCGCAGATACCAAAGGCACCCGTAGGCGTAGTCCCAAAGCTCCACACCCGGGCATAGACCGTAGCGCCGGCCGTGAGGCCCGTAGCCGTAGCACTCGAAAACAGAGTGGAGCCCGATGCGTCGTCGCTGCAGCCAACCTCCGTGAGCGTGCCGCCGCAGGTACCGGTGTAGAGCGTCATGCCCGTATCTTCCACCAACGAGCCAGTTACGGCGCTGGTAGTTACCGTGATACCGCCGGAAGCGGGCACCACAATGCTATACCACACGTCGTTGCTGACGGGCGTAGCAGCCACGAAACAGTTGGCGCCCGGTGCTGCCACGCCCGTCGAGGCCGTGGCATTCAGGTTGGTAGCAGCCGTAACGGTACAAGTGGTGCCGGCAGTGAGGGCAATGGCGCCGGAGCAGTTGTCGTTGGCGGGGGCCTGGGCCCAGGCAGCCGGCGCTAGCAGTAAGGCGGCAGCCAGCGCTGTCAGCCGGGTCCGTGCCCCGCTGGTCAGCCAGGAAACGGGTGAGTAGAAATCTGTTCGCATGCAGTTAGGGAAAGAGGGTTAGAAAAAAAACAGAAAACATATCATTTCAAGCCGGTGGCCAAATTCAATTTTAAGTTAGTTTCTTTCTTCTCAATAACAACATCCCCGTATTGCATTGAAACATTATTTCTTTTCGGGCGGAAATACTTTCCCGTCAAAAACGGCTTTTCCCGTGCGCTGGCGCCGATTTATAAAATTCAGCACTAGCCGTTTCTTCCGCCTGAGCGCACCCGCATTTCCGAGCCCGGCCAGCGCATTCAGCTGACAGCAAGCCTGTTTACAGTTGAGCTTTCCACTGTAGCCGTAATCCGCCGGACGCACCAAGGCCGCCCCGGGTAGCCGGAACGGCCTTGGTAAACTCCAGTTGACGGGCACACAGCGCCGGGTGCGCGCTACAGCGCCTTTTTCCGGCTGGCCTGAAACTTCTTGATCTGGGGGTCGATGATTTTCTTGTCGCCGACTACCACAATGGTCATAGCCTCGGGGCGGACGTACTTGCGGGCGGTTTCGCTCACCTGCTGCGGCGTCACGGCATTGATGTTCTTGACCTGCTCGGTGAGGTAGCTGTCGGGCAGGCCGTGCAGGTTGAGCGAGTTCAGCTGGCCGATGATGCCGCCGGGCGTGGAGTTGCGCAGCACAAACAAGCCCGACTCGTAGTTCTGGATGCCTTTCAGCTCCTCGGCCGTGGGCGGCGTTTTCTGCAGCTGCTCAATCTCATACACGATTTCCTTGAGCGAGTTGCCGGTTTCCTGGGTGGTCACATCGGCGTTCTGGCTCCAGTTGCCGGTGCGGTAGTGCGTTTCGAGGTAGCTGTAGGGCGAGTAGGTGTAGCCCTTGTCTTCGCGGATGTTGCGCGTGATGCGCGAGCCGAATGAGCCGCCCAGCAGCGAGTTCATCACCCGCACCCGCATATAGTCGGGGTGCGAGGGGTCCACGACGGGCAGCCCGATGACGATGGTAGACTGCGGCGCGCCGGGCCGGTCCAGCGTCGTCACGTCGGGCCGGATCTGGGACTTGGCTACTTCGATGCGCGGCGCCGGGCCCTGCGGCATCTCGCTCCAGGCTTTGGTAATGGCGTCGCGCAGGGCGGCTTTATCGAATTTGCCGGCCACAAAAATGGCGGTACGCCGGGCCCCGTACTGGTTCTGATAGAAGGCCTTCACCTGCGCCATGGTCAGGGCATCAATCTCAGCGTCGGTGGGCAGCGGCCGGCCGTAGGGGTGGTTGCCGTAGAGCGCCGCCGCAAACTTCTGGCGGGCCTGCGTGCCGGGCTGGGCGCGGGCCAGGTTCATCTGCCGCTTGAAATCCGCCTTGATACGCGGCAATTCGCTTTCGGGGAGCGTGGGGTGCTGCACCACATCGGCCAGCACCGCGGCCAGCTCCGGCGCATACTCGCTCAGGCAGGAGGCCCACAGGTTGGTCTGGTCGGCGCCGGCTGAAATTTCGAGGGAGCCGCCCATGCGCGCAATCTTGTCGGCGAGCTGGCTGGCCGACAGCGTGGCGGTGCCTTCGCGCAGCAGCTTGGCCAGCAGGTCGGCCGTGCCCACTTCGTTGGCGGCTTCGTGCACGTTGCCAGCCTGAATGGCCACCATCATCGTGACTTTGGGCACCTCGCCGTAGGGTACCAGCTGCGCTTTTAGGCCGTTACTGAGCGTAAATTCTTCTTTGGCCGGCAGCGTAAAGTCGCGGGGCGTACCGCCGGGCGGCGGCGTTTCCTTGGGCTTGGCGGGGGCCGCCGCGGCGGCGGCAGGAGCGGGTTTCTTGGCGGGTGCTTTGGCCGGGGCTTTCTGGGCCACGGCTACCGGGCCGGCCGCCAGCAGGGCGGCGCTGAGCAGCCCGTAATACAGCGTTTTCATACGATACATTAGCTTTTAGCCAGCGGGTTGACGATGAGAATGGTCCGGTTGGTAGGCCGCAGGTATTCCTGAATGGTGCGCTGCATAATGGCGGGCGTCACCTTCCGGAACTCGTTTTCCAGCTCGTTGATGCGGGCCGGATTGTTGTCGAACAAGGCAAACGAAGCCAGCATATCGGCCCGCCCGAAGTTGTCGGAGCCGGAAAGCTGGTCGTAGAGGCTGGAGCGCAGCTTCACCACGGCCAGATCCAGCGTGCTCTGGTCGATGCCACCCTTGGCGAGGCGGCTGATTTCCTGATCGAGCACGCTCACCACGGAGTCGGATTTCACGGACTGGTCGTACACCAGGTCGCCCATCCAGAGCATGGGGCCGGCGTAGTTGAAGGCGTTGCCGAGGTAGTTGATGCCGCCGTTCACGTTGTCGGTGAGGCCGCGCTTCTGCACCATAGCCTGATACAGGCGGCTGTCTTTGCCCTGCAGCAGAATCTGGTCGAGCAGGATGAGGGCGTAGTACTCCGGCGTGTTGCGGTCGGGCATGTGGTAGGCGAAAGCCAGCGCGGGCTTGGTGGCCAGCTTGTCGTCCTTGGTGAAGCGCTGCTCCTGCTCCTGGCGCGGCTCCGTAATGTCGGGTTTGGGCGGCTGGGTGGCGGCCGGAATGTTAGCGAAGTACTTCTCAATCCAGGCTTTGGCCTCGGCCGGCTCAAAGTCGCCGACTACGGCCAGGGCCGCGTTGTTGGGCGCATAAAAGGTCTTAAAGAACTGCTGCGCATCCGCGAGTGTGGCGGCGTCGAGGTCCTTCAGGTCGCCGTAAAAGTTGTGGGCGTTGTTCCAGTTTTTGTTGGCAAACTGCGGCATATCCAGCCACGGAAAGCCGCCGTAGGGCTGGTTGAGCACGTTCACGCGGACCTCGTTTTTCACCACGCCCTGCTGGTTGGTCAGGTTGGCCTGCGTGATGGCGAGGCCGCGCATCCGGTCGGCTTCGGCCCAGAGCATGGTTTCGAGCTTGTGCGAAGGCACCACCTCGAAGTAGTTGGTGAAATCGAAGCGGGTGGAACCGTTGAGCACGCCGCCGTTCTTCTGAATCAGCTGGATAAACTCCATCTTGCCCAGGTTCTGTGAGCCCTGAAACATCAGGTGCTCAAACAAATGCGCATAGCCGGTCCGGTTGCGGGGCTCGTTGCGGAAGCCAACGTTGTAGTAGGCCGCTACCGTGGCCGTAGGCGCCGTGTGGTCGGGCGAGAGCACCACTTTCAGGCCGTTGGGCAGCGTGTAGTACTCCACCGGAATCCGGAAGCTGGAAGCCGCCGGCTGCGGAACTGCTTCGGTGGTGGGCGGCGGCGTGGCGCTGGTGGTTGCGACGGATGCTGCTTTGGGGCTGCAGGCCCCCAGAGCCAGCAGGCCGGCCATCCACGCCAGAGGCCAACTGCGGGAAGTGCGTTTTTTCATAGGGCAGAATCGGGAAAGTGGGGAATAGCGGAAGACGCCCCCAACCTACACAATCCTGCGCAAACAATTAACTAAAGTGTATATACCATTCACCACGTAAGCTACAGACTGCCAGGCACCCCGCTTCAGAAGCGGCAATTTAGTTCTCTACTTTCAGAGTAGCAGGACGGCTCGTGAATTCGAACATTTCGCCGTGGGGCATGATGGTAATCTGGCCAAACTCCCGAATCATCATCTTGTAGCTCTCCCCCACCGGCCGAATGCGGCGGTCCAGGTCGTAGAGGCCGCAGGCATTCACGGCCAGGCGCTTTTCGGCGAGGCTGATGTCCCAGTCGAGCTGGTCCAGGAGGCTGTACCACGTGAATCCGACTACCGGCACCCCGTCCAGGCGGATGCGCTGCACGTTCACCCACTGCTTCCAGAGCCAGCATTCGGCATCTTTGGCGTTGAAGGTGTTGGTTTCGGTGTGGAACACGGGCTTGCGGTACCGCTCGTAGTACTGGCGGGTCATGGTGTACCAGCCCAGCACGTCCTCAGCCGCACACCAGTTGCCATCAGGCTTGATAATCCGCTCGTTGCGGCCGTAGTAGTCGTTGCCCATAATCTGGTAGCCGGGCGGCTCACCGGCCATAAACCAGTCGAGTTCCTGGCGGGTCAGGCCGTTGTCGAGGCAGTAGAGCAGCACTTCCGAGTCGAGCGGGTGCGCATACAGCAGGTCCAGGGACAGGAAGCGCAGCTTGTTGATCAGGCAGATTTCCGGGCTGGGCACGGCGCGCATCTCATGGATGTACTCCGCCGACTCGCTCTGCACGATGATGCAGTCGGGCCGGTACTTGGCAATCTGCTGGTTGCCCATGATGCTGGCCGCCGCGCAGTGCTTCATGGCCGTAATAAAGGCCCGGTCGTCTTTGAGCTGCTCGTTCCAGATACCGTCTTTGGCCGAGGCCCGCGCCGTTACATATATCTCATTAACAGGCGTATAGAACCGCACCCACGGGTAGCGCCGGGCCACCGCGCCGCAATATTCGGCGAAGTGCACCGGCAGCTCGGGGTTCTGGAAGTTGCCAATCCAGTCGGGCACCCCGAAGTGCATCAGGTCGAGGATGGGCGTGATGCCGAGGCGCCGGATTTCGGCCATGGCCTTGTCGGCAAACTCCCAGTCGAACTTGCCCGGCGCTTTGTGAATGAGGTAGTACGGCAGGTTGTAGCGCAGCACCTTCAGGCCCAGCTCCTTTACCAGGCCCAGGTCTTCCTTGTAGCGGTTGTAGTGGTCGGTTTCGGCCAGCAAATCGCGCCGGATGGTACCATTCGCAATGGTCGGGTACGAGCACTCGATGCCGGTGGCAAACATGAAGTTACCGGGCGAGTCGGTGGGCAGGCCGGAGCCGTCGTGGCCGGCCGCGCCGCCGTACTGGTCGCCTTCGTAGTTGCCGTCGCCGTACTTCTCTTTGATATGACTGAGGAAAGACTTCATTGTTTGGTGCTTAGCGCCTAGTGCTTGGTGCCTAGGCTGTTCTATCAATTCAAGGAGGAATACCTAAGCACCAAGCACTAGGCACTAAGCACTATCGAAGGTTTGCCAGAAATTTGTCGGCGGTGCGCAGGCTGAGGGCCATGATGGTGAGAGCTGGATTGACGCTGAGGGCGCTGGGAAATACGGAGTTGTCGCAGATGTAGAGGTTGGGCACGTCGAAGGCGCGGCCGTCGGCATTCACCACCGCGTCGTCGCCGCTCAGGCCCATGCGCGCCGTCCCGATGACGTGGGCGTAGCGCTCAAACGCCCAGATATCCTTCGCGCCGGCGGCTTCCCAGATCCGGCGCATCAGCTTCTCGGCGTGGCGGTTCATGCGCTGCTCGTTTTCCTGGGCCGTGAAGTGCAGGCGCGGCTTGGGCAGGCCCCGGGCATCCTTTTCGTCGCTGAGCTCCAGGAAATTATCGGCGTGCGGCAGACAGTCGCCGAGAATGTTGATGCCGGCCACATGGTTGTACTGGCGCATGTAGTCGCGCAGGGGCTGGCCCCAGAGCTTGCGCTGGCGCACCATCTGGGTGGCAAACGTCACGGGCATCACCCCGATGCTTTGCAGCAGGTAGCCGCCGGCAAAGTCAGCGTCTTTAGGGCGGTGGGTGTCCTCGGAAATCAGGCCGCCGGGAATGCCTTTGTAGGGCCGGATGTCCTCGGGGAACGTGCCCCAGACCTGCATGCCGGGGTGCGCCATGAAGTGCTTGCCGACCTGTCCGCTGGTGAGAGCCAGCTCGTTGAGCAGCAGCAGGCGCGGCGTTTCTACGGCGCCGGCGCACAGAAACAGGTGGCGGCAGCGCTGGCGCACGGCCTGGCCATGCTGCTCGTATACCACGCCCGTCACGCGGCCCTGGGCGTCGCGCTCAATCTCCGTTACAAATGCCTCGGCCCTGATTTCAGCGCCGTAGCTTTCGGCCAGGGGCAGAAACGTCACGTCCATGCTGGCCTTGGCGCCACGGTTGCAGCCGGCCTGGCAGAAGCCCCGGTTGGTGCAGGCCTCGCGCCAGCCGATACCCTCCTGGTAGTACCGCGCCGACAGCGCCGCATTGGCCGCCGGCGACGTCTGAATGCCCAGCTGAGCGCAGGCGCGCTGCATGAGCTGGGCGGCGCCGTTGAGCGGCAGCGGGGCCAGCGGGTAGCCTTTGCGGCGCGCCGGGTCCCAGGGGTAGGGCGTGGGCCCCGAAATACCCAGAAAGTGCTCCAGCTCCTCGTAGTAGGGTTCCAGCTCCTCGATGCCAAAGGGCCAGTCTACGCCTTTGCCGAAGTCGGTGAAGAGCTGCAGGTCGCCGCGGTGGGCGCGGGGCGTGTAGGCCGTGTAGTGCAGCGTGGAGCCGCCCACTCCGGTGCCGGAATTGTTTTTGCCAAACGCCACCGGGTTCCGGCCCGCCGACAGCCGCTCATCGTTCCAGAACAGGAAATTCTGGGCCTTTTCGTCGGTGGCGTACTCGGTTTTCGGGTCGCGTCGGGGGCCGGCTTCCAGGGCTACCACGCGCAGGCCAGCCATAGCCAGGCGGGCCAGCAGAGGCGCGCCGCCCGCGCCGGTACCAATCACCACGCAGTCTACCTCATCCGTCGGGTCGGGAAGTGGGGCGGGCTGCTCCTGCTCCGTGGACGCGGCCCAGGCTTCGTTTTCAGCCAGCAGACTTTGCAGCAAAGGGTCCTGTATTTCGGGCTGCACCGGGTTCAGCACGCCTTCTTCGAGAATTTCTTCGTCGGGCATCTTAGCGAGTAACTGAGTAGTTGAGTAGCGGAGTAAGCAGATTGAGGATGTGGGCACACTTCGCGCCGGTCATACGTGTGGCGGTCGTGTAGCGGAGTAAGCTGGTTGAGGACGTGGGTTGTGCGGAGCTGCCGGGCAGGCAGGCAACTGAGCCGTTCTGTTACTCAGCTACTCCGTTACTCAGCTGCTCTGGCGGTTCCCGGTCTTCGCGCTCATTCAGGCCGAGGCGCTGCCAGCCGGGCTGGTCGGCCATGCCCACGTAGCCGATTTCCTCCTGGGCCAAGGGGTGCGCGTAGTACAGCTCGGTCAGCTCGGCCAGCAGCTCCTCGAAAAAGTATTTCTGCGAAACCTCCGCCCAATTCGTACTCTGCGCCTGCCCATCGGCCAGGGCCTGTACCACGGCATCCTGGTCGGCGGCTGGCAGGCTCACGAAGGACTGGTGAAACAACGCTTCGGCCGTTTGGTTGATGCCGCCGAGGCCCAGCCGGTACGCTTCCCGGTCGGGCGGCATGGCATCGTAGCGCCAGCCATCGGCGCGGCCGGCCAGCAGGCGCTGGTCGATGGCGGGGGCCAGCTCGATGGGCTCGGCGCGGTCCGGCTGCGGAAACAGCCGGGCCGCTACGGCCCGCAGCAGGGCGTAGGTATCGGCATCGAAGAACTGCGCCTCGTAGTGGGCCGGAGCGGCAAGGCGGGATTCCAGCGCAGTGCGGGTGGCGGGCGTTACGTGGTCAGATTCGAGCAAGGCACGCACGGTGCCTTCAGGATAATGGGGCATAGAAAACAGGGGAAGCCGCCTGGATGAGCTTACCTTGCTACTGACGAGCCTGCGCCCCGGAAGGTTATCAATAGAACAAAAAAAGACACCTTCCCCGGGCCGGAGAAAGTATCTTTCTGTCAAACCACTAGCAGCTGCAGGCTGCGCTATTGGTCGCTGCTCATCTTGCCGCCCGTCACGTGCACCAGGGAGCCGGTCATAAACGAGCCGTCCTGCGAGGCGAGCAGCACATAGGCGGGCGCCAGTTCCTCGGGCTGGCCGGGGCGCGCCAGGGCCACTTCGTAGCCGAACTTCTCGATTTCCTCGCGCGGCATCGTGCCGGGAATGTTGGGCGTCCAGACCGGGCCGGGCACCACGCAGTTCACCCGGATACCCCGCTCGCCGAGGTGGGTGGCCAGGCTCTTGGTGAAGGCGTGAATGGCGGATTTGGAGCTGGCGTAGTCAATCAGAATCGGGATGCCGGTAAGGCCCACAATACTGCCCGTATTGATGATGCAGTCGTCTTTTTTGAGGTGCGGCACGGCCGCCTGCGCCATCCAGATGTAGCCCAGAATATTGGTATCGAAGGTGCGGCGGATCTGCTCTTCCGGAATGTCCTCGAACTTCTCCTGGCTCATCTGGAAGGCAGCATTGTTGACGAGAATGTTGAGGCCGCCCAGCTCGGCGCGGGTGCGGCGCACGGCCTGCCGGCACTGCTCCGGGTCGCGCACGTCCAGCTGCAGCAGGATGCACTTGCGCTGCTGCGCTTCTATCAGCCGCCTGGTTTCTTCGGCGTCCACCACGTTTTCGTTGAACAGCACCGCCACGTGGGCGCCTTCCATGGCGAATGCCACGGCCACGGCCCGCCCGATGCCGGAGTCGGCACCGGTGATAAGGGCTACTTTGTCCTGGAGCTTGCCGGCCGGACGGTAGGTGCTGAAGTTCATGCCCGGCTGCAGCTTCATGTCGGCCTGTTTGGCCGGGTAGGGCAGCTTTTGGGCGTGCTGCTTCATGTCTTTGGCCGTGGGCCGCTTCACGGGCACGGGGGCTTCGGCCGCCGACTTGGCGGCCTTTTTGGCGGCCGGCGTAGCGGCAGATTTCCTGGCCGCCCCTTTGGAGGCGGCAGCGGGTGTAGACGACGTGGTAGCTTTTTTGGCAGCCATAGCGGGATATACAGAGTGGATTCCGGCTTACGCAAAAACGTCGGGCTTGGCTGTGCCACCGCTCAGGCATCCCGCTCTAGTGATTGGCATTAGTCAGTTTTTTCTACCTTTCCTTCTACACCACCTTTCCCCACCTGTTGCATGAAAAAACTTCTTTACGCACTTCTGGCGCTGGGCATTAGCCCCGCGGCCATGGCTCAGCTGACGGGCACCCGCACCATAGACCCGGGCGGCAGCGGCGCGGGCAACTACGCCACCTTTGGAGCAGCCGTAGCGGCCCTGAACACGCAGGGCGTGGGCGCGGGCGGCGTCACGTTTCTGGTGAAAAGCGGCGTGACGTTTCCGGAGCTGGTGCCCGCCATTACGGCCAGCGGCACGGCGGCTAATCCTATCCTTTTCCGCAAAGACGGCCCACTGGCTAACCCGAAGCTGGAAGGCACCGGCACCGGCACCACCGACGCGGCCGTAACGCTGGACGGCGCCGACTACGTGACCTTCGACGGTATTGACGTGAACGATGCGGCGGCCAACACCACGGCGGCGCAGCAGCTGGAGTATGGCTTCTGGCTGAAAAACGGCGCCACCAACAACACGGTGCAGAATGCCACCATCGACCTGAACCGCGCCAACACCACCCGCGCCTACGGCATCAACGTGCAGGACGGCGGCAACAACCAGAACCGCTTCCTGTCCAACACGGTGCAGGACTGCTACTACGGCTACAACCTCGACGCCACCACCAGCAGCTCCGACGACGGCAACCAGATAGGCCAGCTGCCGGGCGGAGCACCCAGCCGCGTGCTCAACATCGGGGCGGCATCGGGCGGTGCTACGGGCATCGTGTACGGCATTTATCTTCGTTCCCAGACCAACGCGCAGGTTTCCAACACCGAAATCAGCACGCTCAACGGGGCCAGCGCGGTGTATGGCATCTACTCGACGGGCGCCAGCAACTCAGCCGACATACTCGACAACCGGGTGCACGGGCTGGTGGGCACCGGCAGCACCTCGGCGGCACAGGCCATTTTCGTGAACAGCGGCGTGCTGCACCGCGTGGGCCGCAACCGCACCTATGATATCCTGTCGAGCGGGGCCAACGGCTTTGCTTCGGGCATGGACATCAACGGCGGCACCACCAACTACATCTTCAACAACTTCGTGTACGACGTGAAGGCGCCGGGCAGCACGGCGGGTACCTCGGTGCGGGCCCTGAGCTTCCGGGGCGGCACCAACAACTACTGCTACCACAACACGGTGGTACTGACTTACACCGCTACGGTACCCACCAACAAGAGCGGTGCTTTCTACATTTCGGGCACACCGCCGGTGGACCTGCGCAACAACATCTTCGTGAACCTGGTGGCCGGGCTGCCGGCTGGCGGCGGCGGGGTAGCGGCGGCCTTCTTCAAGAGCACGGCCGTAGTCACCAATCTAGCACCAACCACGGGCAACAACCTGTATTACGCCGGTACGCCTTCGGCCGAGAATCCGATTTTCTACGGAGTAGCCACCACACCGGCCGTCGACCAGACGCTGGCGCAGTACAAGCTGCGGGCTGCTCCGGCCGAGCAGGGCTCCGTGACGGAAAACGTGCCGTTTGTGAACCCTGCCACGGATCCGCACATCCAGCCCGGCGCGACTACGCAGGTGGAAGGCGGCGGCAGCTCGCTGGCGGCCTCGCCCCTGCCCGTCCCGACGGACATTGACGGCGACGCCCGCACCATTGCCCGCCCCGACCTGGGTGCCGATGAGGGCACGTTTACGGCCGTGGATATCAGCGGCCCGACCATTGCGTATCAGCCACTGGGCAATAGCGCCACCACCGGCAACCGCAGCCTGAGCAGCGTAGCCATTCAGGACCCTTCGGGCGTGGATGTTTCGGCGGCTACCGGCCCGCGGCTCTACTACAAGAAAAGCACCGATGCCAACGTCTTCACGGCCCCGAATGATGCCACCGGCAACGGCTGGAAATGGGTGAATGCGGGCCCAAGCGCGCCTCCCGGCCCCGGCTATAGCTTTACGATTGAGGTAAACAAGCTCCGCTCGGCTCCGGCCATCGGTGACACGATTCAGTACTTCGTGGCGGCGCAGGACCTGAGCACGCCCCCGAACGTGAGTGCCTCGCCCGGCGCGGGCTTCGCGGCTACCTCGGTGGCCAGTATCAGCAGCGCGCCCACCCGGCCGAACTTCTACAAGATCCTGGGCCTGCTGAGCGGCGTGAAAACCGTGGGCACCGACCCCACCGCCGACTACCCCACGCTGACGGCAGCCGTAGCGGCCCTGAACAACACGGAACTCGGCGGTGCCCTGACACTGCGCCTGCTGGACGCTACCTACCCCAACGAAACCTACCCGATTACTATCAACCCCAACCCGGGCTCCAGCGCCGTCAATACGGTGACCATTCTCTCGTTCCGGGCCGGACTGTCGGCCACCTCGTTTACGGCCCCGGCCACTACCACCACGCCGCTGCTCATCGTGGATGCCAGCCACGTGACGATTACGGGGGAAGATGCGGGCAGCTCCAGCAGCCGGTGGCTTTCCTTTACCAACAACGGCACCGCGGCCAGCAGTGGCGCGCTGTTCGTATCGGGCAGCAATGTACTGCTGAGCCATCTGAACCTGAAAGCAGCCAGCTCGGCCACGGCGTACGGCGTGGCCTTCAACGGCACGGCCCTCAGCCGCATTCGTCGTTCGGCCATCAGCCGCACCGCCACAGCCATTCAGGTGCAGGGCAACAGCACGGGCTTTGTGGCCAACAACAACCTTATCGGCTCTACGGTAGCGGCCGACAAAGTGGGCGCCAGTGGTATTGTGGTGCTGGCCACCACCAATTTTGAGTTGTTCAACAACACCATTGCCGGTGTCTCGCGGGCCAGCGGCGGCGCTACCGCCGGCATTGTGGTGGGCACCACCAGCAGCAACGGCATCGTGGCGGCCAACAGCATTTCCGACATCACCCAGACCGGCACCGCCTCCCTCGATACGTATGGCGCCTATGGCATCCGGCTGGCGGCCACGGGCACGGCGTCCAATGTTACGGTGCTCAACAACATGATTTCGGGCATTCTGAGCAACGGGGATGACAGCTTCACATTCACGCCGCATGGCATCTACGCGGCATCGGGCGGGGGCTACAAGCTCTACTACAACACCGTCTGGCTGACCGGCAACCTGCCTGGCGGCGCTACTCCCATTACGGCAGCCGTAGCCCTGAACACGGGCGTAACGGGCGTGGAAATGCTCAACAACATCCTCGCCAACGAGCAAACGACCACCGCCACTGCCGGCAAGACCTACGCCCTGTACTCGGCTTCTGCGGCCTCGCCCTTCAGCGTCATCGACAACAACGCCTACTCGGCAGTGGGGCCAAACAGCACGCTGGCGTACGTGAATGGCGCCGCCCGCCCTACCCTGGCGGCCCTGCGCACGGCTACCGGCCAGGACCAGGCCAGTGTGGCTACGCGGGCGTATCTGGCCAGCAACCTACCGGGCTCCATCAACCCGGTATTCAACCGCAGCTGCGACCTGAACGGCCGGGCCCGACCGATTCCGAACTTCCCGGTTGATTTCATGGGCTCTACCCGAAACGCTACCACGCCGGACATCGGGGCGCTGGAGTTCACGCCCACGGCTCTGCCCGCTCCCACCGCCGCCAGCCTGGTTATAGATTTAGGCCAGCCGGTACCCCCGCTTACGGCTACGGCCAGCACTGGTGCCGTGGGAACCCGCGTGTGGTTCGGCAATGCCGCCCTCACCCAGCGCCTGTTTGCCGGCGACTCGTACGCCACGGGCCGCACGACGGCCGGAGTGTACACCTACTATGTGGTTGACTCGGTGAATGCCTGCGTGAGCAGCGCCACGACCGTCACGCTCACGATCCGGCAGCCGCAGTCTACGGTAGCCGCTCTGCGCGACCTGAGCCTGAGCCTCTACCCCAACCCGGCCTCGGCCACCCGCCCGCTGACGCTGGAAATCACCGGTCCGGCCCGCGTGCTGGAGGTAGAAATGCTAGATGCGCTGGGCCGCCCGGTACACCGCCAGCAGGCCCGCCATAGCCTCGGCACCTCGCGCACCGAACTTGTCACGCGCAACCTTGCGCCCGGCATCTATCTGCTCCGCCTCAGCACCGAAGGCCAGACCACCAGCCGCCGCGTGGTGCTGGAATAGTGGAGTGGTGGAATCCAGCCGCCTTCCGAGCAGGCTGGATTCTGAAAAAAGACAAGCCCTTACTACGAGCTGCGTAGTAAGGGCTTTCTGTTTCAAATGTTACGCCTCGACCGCCAACCCACCAACTCATCACTCCACTACTTGGGGCACTCTTCGCGGGTGAGCTGCTCGTTGATGCAGATGGCGGCCTGGCTGCCTTTGGCGGCGGCCAGCAGCGCCTGTTGCGTACCGGGCGTGTTGTCGCCGGCGGCGTAGAGGCCGGGCAGCGTGGTCTGGGCGTTTTTATCGACCCACACGCTGCCTTTACTGGTGAGCCGGCAGCCCAGCTTCTCGGCCAGCTGGGCGCGCTGGTGCTGATGCGCGTGGATGAACACGGCCGCCCGGGGTAGCTTGTCGCCGTTCTGAAATTCAATGTGCCGCAGCTCGCCCCGCCTGGTGCCCACCAACTGCCGAACTTCTTCTTCGCGCACTTGGATACCCTGGCGGCGCAGGCGGCGGCGGGCGTTGTCGGTGAGGCCCCCGGGGCCGTCGGTGCATACCACCACGTCTTTGCTCCAACGGCTGACGAGCAGGGCTAGTCCGGTAACGGATTTGCCGCGGCCGTACACGGCCAGCGGCTGGTCGCGCACTTCCCAGCCGTGGCAGTAGGGACAATGGAGCACGCCGGTACCCCAGAACTCGCGCATGCCTTCCACCACTGGCAGCTCATCTTCTACGCCGGTAGCCAGCAGCACTTTGCGCGCCGTGCAGGTGCTGCGCCGGCCGGATTCGCCTTCCAGCGTCAGCTCAAACCCCACGGCCATTGGCTCGACGGATAGCACGCGCGCGGGCCGCAGCTCTACGGTGGTATAGGGCAGGAGCTGTTCGCGGCCCAGGCGCAGCAGGTCGGCGGGGCGGGTACCGTCGCGGGTAAGGAAGCCGTGCACGCCCGGCGAAGGCGCGTTGCGCGGGGCGCCCCCGTCGCAGACCAGCACCCGGCGCAGGCAGCGGCCCAGCACCAGCGCCGCACTGAGTCCGGCACTGCCCGCCCCTATTATCACCACATCATAGTCGAGCAGCGGGGTAGCCGGGGGCCGGTGGCGGCGGGGATGGGGAGCAACAGAGGAAGGCGAAACAGCGGGGCCGGACATAGAAAGCAGCTAACAGGGAAAGAAAACAGCCTACGTATACCGGCAGGCAGCGGTATAGGTTGAGACATTTCTGTGAGTGGTACGCCTGGCGCTACAAACCATAAAAAAGCCCTACCGAATCCCGGCAGGGCTTTTCCATTCTTGGCGTCTGAAATACTATTCCTTGACCAGGCGTACGTTCAGGTTCAGGTTGTTGCCGCGTACCAGCACGATGTAGGTGCCGCTGGGCAGAGCCAGTACGTCCAGCGCCTTGTTCACGCCGCCCTGCACCTGGTAGGTGCCCATGCTCCGGCCGGTGGCATCGAGCAGGGTAGCCTGGTAAGTGCCGGCGGGTAGCGTAGTCAGGTCCAGCGTGGCGGTGCGGTCCTGGCTGGTGGCCGGGTTCGGGAACACACTTAGCTTCACCTCGGCAGTAGCGCGGGCCGCGAAGCTCACCGTACGCACCGGGCTGTAGACTGCCGTGCCATCGGTATCTACCTGCTGCAGGCGATAGTACACCAGGCCCTGCTGCTTGCGGCCCACGTTCACGTCGGTGAAAGCATAGGCAGTAGCCTGCGTGGTAGTGCCCTGGCCGCGCACCTGCGTGATGCGCTCAAACGTGCGGCCATCGAAGCTGCGCTCCACATCGAAGTGGTCGTTGTTTTTCTCCGAAGCCGTGCTCCACGAC
This sequence comes from Hymenobacter psychrotolerans DSM 18569, assembly GCF_900142395.1. Classification (GTDB taxonomy): domain Bacteria; phylum Bacteroidota; class Bacteroidia; order Cytophagales; family Hymenobacteraceae; genus Hymenobacter; species Hymenobacter psychrotolerans. Next base: position 27,063 of record NZ_FRAS01000032.1, read on the forward strand.
AGTTTGGCGTCGTAGTTCTGGGCCGTCACATCGAAGGCTTTCAGCTCTACGGGCAGCGGCCGAGTACCGATGCTGAAGGTTACGTTCTGCGTGTTCGTGCCGCCGTTCACATCCACCGTCGTTATCGAAACGGTGTAGGTGCCGGCCGTGCGCAGCTTGGTGCGGTCCGACACAAAGATCTGGCCGGTCGTCGGGTTCAGCGTCAGGCCCAGAGAAGCAAGTAGCGTGGTGCCGGCAGCATCGGTCGTGGCGTTGGTGCCGGTGGTGGGCAGGCCGTTGCTGGCCCCGCTCACCAGCGCACCGGTGGCAACATCATACACCACACCAGCGCTGGTGTAGCGGGCGCCGTTGGCATCCGTCACGAAGGCAATAACGTCGTTGTTCTGGTACGGATTGGCTCCGCCTTTCAGCGTGGTGCTGGCGTACGTTGAATTCACATCCTGGCCTACCGCAATAGTGTAGGTGGCCGTGTTGGAAGTGGCCGCAATAGACGTTCCGGCCGCAGTGGTGGCGTTATCGGTAGCGGTGTAGTTGAAGAAGGCATTGCCAATAAAGCCGGCAGCCGGGTCGAAGCGCAACGTACCAATCTGCGTGGCTGAGAGGCTGGCTACCTGGCTCAGCGCGGTTACGCGCGTGGCACCCAGGTACAGGTCACCAGCCGCCGCGTCGGGCAGCGACGTGATGGTGTAGGTCAGCGTCTGGGTGGCATCGGCGTCGGTGGCAACCAGCGGCGAGATGAGCAGCGGGCCGGCCGTGTTGGCTTCCGGCGTCTGCAGCGAGTTCACCACATTGTAGGCTACCGGAGCCCGGTTGATAGCCGTAGCTACAGAAGCCGAGTTGTTGCCGGTTACGTCGCCAGTGGCACTGGCGGGCGTCAGGTTAGCCGTCACGGTGTAGTTGGCGGCAGGAGCCGTGAAGCTTACGTAGTTCGTGATTTGGCCTGCTACCCCGGCCGTCTGGTTGCTGATAGCCGGGAAAGTGATGAGCGTAGTGCCGTTCAGCGTACCTACGCTGTTCCAAGTTACGAGGCCCGTGGCGTCGTCGTAGCTGCCGCCCGTGCCGCCCACTACCGTCACGGTGCCGAAAGCACTCAGGCCCGCAGGCAGCGCAATGCTCGGCGTCACGGTGCTGGCCGTAGCCGAGCCGGCTGCGTTCGAGAAGCTGGCCGTTACGGTTACGGCAGCACCCGGCGCTACCGTGGCAGCCGAAGCCGAGATGGTCGTAGCCAAGTTAGGGGTGGTAGCAGCCGTAGCGCCGGTCGGAGCCACGCCGGTTGTCGCTACCGAAGCTACGTTGTTGTCGAGGTTGGTTTCGGCCGCAGCAGAGCTTACGCGGGCCACGCCGCTGAGCTGGCTGGCATCCGGCATCACCACCGTTACGGAGTTAGAGTAGCTGCCGCCGTTAGCCAGTACGTTCACCGTCGTGAAGCTTACCAGACCCGTTGCGTTATCGTAGCTGCCACCACCGGTTACCGTTACGGCACCGCTCGTGGTCAGGCCGGCCGGCAGCTGCAGCGTAGTAGCTACGCCGGTAGCCACCGAAGGGCCGTTGTTGGTCGAGGTTACAACGTAGGTGACAGGGCTGCCGGCCGGAGCCGAAGCCGGACCGCTCACGGCTACCCGCACATCAACGGCAGCCTGAACCGTGGTGGCTACAGTGGCCGAGTTGTTGGTCAGAACCGTTTCCGGGGTGCTGCTGCTGACGCTGGCCGTGGCTACGTAGCTGGTGGCCCCGGCCGGTACGATGCAGGAAATGGAGTTGGTCTGCGTGAAGCCTTTGGCCAGCGCATTCGGAAAGCTGATAGTGACGATACCGGTAGCCGCATCATACGTGCCATTCGATACCGTTACGCCCGTCAGGCCGGCGGGCAGCAGCACGCGCTGCACCACACCCGAGGTCGTACCTTCTGCGTTGCTGCTGGTCGTGACAGTGTACGTCACGGCCTGGCCGGGAACCACCGTGGCCGGGCCGGCCAGCGTGGTAGCCACGTCAGCCCGCGGGCTGATTTCCACTTTGGTCTGCGCCAGGTTGTCGGCGGGCAGCACATCAGCCGAAGTAGTGTACGCCGTGGCCGTAGCCAGCACGAAGCCCTGCGTGGGAGCCACAAACGTTACGGTCTGAGCGGCCGGGTTGGTAGCGCCCGGCGCCAGCGTACCGATGGCCGCGAAGGTCACGAGGCCGGTCGTGTTGTTGTAGGAGCCACCCGCCGACACCGTCACGGCGCCGTTGGCGGTGAGGCCGGCCGGCAGCTGCAGCGTTTCAAGTACACCGGCGGCTGAAGCCGGACCAGCATTGCCGGTCACAACAGTGAACGTTACGGAGCCGCTGGGCGCTACCACGGCAGCCGAAGAGCTGATGGTGGTGTACACGTTTACGGCAGTACCGCCCGCTACCGTCGTGACGGCGGCAGTGGAGTTGTTCAGGTTGGCCGTGTTGTTGTTCGCGCCGCTCGTGGGCGAGTTGATGTCACCGGCGTTGTTGCTGGCAGCACCCGCCGTTACGGTAGCCGTGAGGGCCGCGAAGTTGGCCGATGGGGCCACGAAGCTGATGGAATTCACCACGGTCTGGCCTACGGGCAGCGCCGCAATAGCCGGGAACGTCACCACGCCGTTGCCGGCGTTGTAGGTGCCGCCATTGGAAGCATACACGCCCGTCAGGCCGACCGGCAGCTGTACTGTCTGCACCACGTTCGGGGCCGACGATACGGAGCCAGCCGTAGCACTCAGGTTGCTGGTCGTGACGGTGTAGGTCACCTCGTTGCCGCGTACTACGCTCGTAGCCGGGCCGCTGATGGTCGTGGCCACGTCGTAGCGCGGGCTCACGGTTACGGTGGTAGCTGCCGTGTTGTTGGTCGTGTTGGTTTCGGTGCCGGCGCCGCTGATGTTGGCCGTAGCCGTTATCGGGCCGCTGCCCGGCATAGCCGATACGGCCACGTTGTAGGTTTGGGTGTTGCCTGCGGCCAGAGTGCCTACCGGAATGCTCACCAGGCCGGTGGCATTGTCGTAGGTGGCGGAGGCGGCGTTGGCACCGCCCGTAATGGCTACGGTAGCACCGCCGTTGGTCAGGCCGGCCGGCAGCTGCAGCGTAGTAGCTACGCCGGTAGCCACCGAGGGGCCGTTGTTGGTTGCCGTTACGGTGTAGGTCAGGGCCGCACCGCCGTTGATGGCCGTGTTGTTGGCCGGAGCCGAAATAGTAGTAGCCAGGTCGATGCTGGGGTTGCGCACCGTCACGGCAATGTACGCCGTGTTCAACACCGTGCCCGACGTGTTGTTTACCGTGTACGGAACCGTGGCCACGCCCGTGAAGCCGGCCGCAGGCGTGAACTGTACCTGCCCGTTGCTCAGGAACCGGAACGTGCCGCCCGTTACGGCTACTGCCGTAGTGCCGCCGGCGGCCAGCCCGTTCAGGGCTACCGTGGCCGGATCGATGCTGTTCTGGTCGTTGGTGGTTACGGTCAGCGTGATGGCCGTGCCGGGCGTGGTGCTGTCCGTGTCGTTGGCGGCAATAGGAGCCTGCCGGATCGGAGCGTTGCCCGAGAATTCCGACGTGCCGCGCTCCGGAGCCGTAGCCGCCGTAATGGTGGCCGTGGCCGTCAGCTGCACGCCGGCCGTGGTGAGGGCCGTGCGCTGGGCCGCCGTGAGCGAAGCCAGCGGAATCGAGAAGAGGAACTGGTTCTGGTTGGTTTCACCGTGGTATTCGTTACGCTTGGCGTAATGGTGGTCGACACATCGGCCAGCGCATTCTACGAAATTTCTTCGATACCAAACGTTTGCAGGCGAAGCTGCGTCTGGCCGGTCGGAATCGGGTTACTCGTGTTCAGGTTGCGGAACGCCAGACGTACCGTCCGTACGGGCTGCGGGAAAGTCACCGTCACGTTGCCATTGCGGCTCGGGTTGCTGCTTACTTCACCATTCAGGTCGGTGCCCCGAATAGCATCGTAGACAACGCCGCCAATTGTGATGTTGTCGTCGAACGTGTTGACGGTGCTGGAGGTGTTCGCGCCGTTGATACCGTAGCCGATGTTGGAACCGGTCAGGTCTACGTACTGGTTCGCGGCGTTCAGGGCCCGGAAAGCTACCTGGTCGGTGAAGTTGCTACCGCCATCGGCCGGCGTGCCCTTGTCGATGTCCTGCATCACAAGTCGCAGGTTGGTCACGTCGCGGGTGAAGGTGAGCGTCACAAACGCCGCGTACGTGGTGTTCTGGTTTACTTCGGTGCTGGGAGCGGCCGGCGCTACACCCTGGTTGTTCTGGCGCCAGATCAGCATCCGGGCGTCCAGCTGAATTCCCTGCTGGTCGCTTGTGAGCTGAAATATCTCCGTAATCGGGTTGGTGGTGCTGCCCGTGGCAGAGCTGCTGTAGTTGCCGTAAGTGAAGCTGGTGCCGCCCACTGTTTCGGTAGCCGCCCGCTTCTCCACGTCGGTGGTGCTGGTCGAGTTTGGCTCCCGGTACGTCAGCCGGCTGATTTGCTGCGCCTGAGCAGCAGCCCGCCCCAGCGGACCCCAGGCCAGCAGCAGCATCACTGCAATTCGTAAGATTGTTTTCGTAGAAAAAGAAAGTGTCTGAAACAGAGGGAACAGGCCAGAAGCACGACCACAGCAGTAGGCTCCCAGTCCGCAAAATCAGAGGGGCCCTTAGGCACCCGAAGGGCGTTTTCGCTGAACAGCAGTTTTCGCAAGATGAAACACCATTCTCGCAGCGGGAAGCATTAAAATGCCTTAGTTAGCGGTTGGGGAGAGCTGAGCTTGAGAAGCTTTAAAAAAGTCTCCTGTGCGGTACGATTTTCTCGAGGCAGTTGCATTTAGCAGTAATGAAAAAATAAAAAGGGCTCCTTCGCATTGAAGGAGCCCTTTTGAGGCATTGCCCAGGAAAAATAAGCTTTGCCGCCTAGTAGGACTTTACCCGGTTGCTTGCTTCGTTCAGCCCGAGCAGGTCTTGGCAAAAGCCAGTTTTTTGCAAGAGCGTCTCCAGGGGCAGATGCAGCCGGTATTTCCAGAAATGAGTCGGATTAGCGGGCACGTTGATCTGCTCTTCGTGTGGGTCGGAGCGGCGCAACTCGGCGCCCATGGCCAGCAGATCCTGTAGCGGGAAAATGGCCCACATGGCCGGCGAGTACAGGTGCTGCACCACTATTTCGCGGGCCACCCACGGCTCGCAGTGGTAGGGCGCCTGCTCGCCCCAGTGGCCCAGCATGGTTTCGAAGAAACGCTGCGTGGTGGCGTGGTCTTCTTCCCACCAGCCGCGCAGCGTGCTCATGTCGTGGGAGCCTGGGCTCACAACCGATAAGTACGGCGCCGCATCGGGGTGGCCAAACTCCACTTCCGGGTTGGATGGCATGCGCTGAATGTTGAGGCCCAGCATGCCCAGCTCCTTCATCACGCCCGGCACCGAGGCGGGCACCATGCCCAGGTCTTCGCCGCAGATGAGCATGTTGGTGGCGTAGCGCACGGGCGGCAGCTTGGTAAGGCCCTGCTCGCGCCAGAAATTCTCGTGGCGCCGAAAGAAGAAGTCGTTGTAGATGTCGCGCAGGCGGTGCTGGTCCTGCTCGTTCAGCTCCCGGAACGATACCGACTTTTCTACTGTAATGCGCGGGTGGTAGTGGTCGGGGCGCAGGTCGTCGGGCACAAACAGCACCTCGTTGGCCAGGCTGTAGAGGCCGGTGCGCAGCCACGTATAGTGGTCGGTGTTGGTGGGGTCGGCGGCTATTTTTTGCCCGAACACCGCTTCCATCTGGCGCTGGGTGCGCACGTGCTCCTTCAGCCGGATAGCACCGTAGCCGGCGTCCTCCATAAACTCGTCGAACACGGCCTGCGCCTGCCCGTGGAAGAGCTGCTGCACGCTATGCCAGCGGATATACGGCTCGCAGAGGCGGCCGTAGTTGAACCAGCCCAGGCGCTGCTCTATTTCGTGCTGATGCAGCGGCAGAGCCGGCGAGAAGTGCCCCAGCAGCCCCTCCACGGAGTGCGCGGGAATCTCCCAGATGCGGAAGAAGCCCAGAATATGGTCGATGCGCAGCGCGTCGAAGTAGCGGGCCAGGGTGCCCATGCGCTGCTTCCACCACGCGTAGCCGTCTTCGGCCATCCGCTCCCAGTTGTAGGTCGGGAAGCGCCAGTTCTGGCCGGTGGTGGAAAAGTCGTCGGGAGGGGCACCGGCCTGCTGGTGCATGTGGTACAGCTCGGGCTGGGTCCAGGCATCCACGGAATGGCGGTAGATACCGATGGGCAGGTCGCCTTTGAGCACCACGCCGTGCTGGCGCGCATACTGCACGGCGTCGAGCAGCTGCTTGTCGAGGTGAAACTGCGTGAAGAAGTGCAACGCTACCTCATCGAAGCCGGGCGCGTCTTCCTGCACCAGCTCAGCCACCTTCGCCGGCGTGCGGTACTCGTCGGGCCACTGTTGGAAGTCGGCGGTGCCGAACTGGTCGCGCAGGGCGCAGAACACCGCATACGGCTCCAGCCACGGCTTCTGCGCCTCCCGGAACGCTCGGAACGCCGGGTCGGCGAGGAACTGCTGCTTCTGCTGCTGGTAGAGCAGGCGCGCAAACTTCCACTTGGCCTGCATCACCGGCTCGTAGTCCACGAAGTCCTTGGCATTCAGCTGCTCGCGCAGCTGCTCCAGCTCCCGCTGTGCGCCGGCGTCCTGCAGCGGCGCAATGGCATCGAGGTTGAGGTACTGCGGGTGGAGAGCAAACACCGAAATAGCGGCGTACGGATACGAATCGACCCAGGTGTGGGTGGCTACTGTGTCGTTGATGGGCAGAATCTGCACCAGCTTCATGCCGGTAACCACGGCCCAGTCTACGAGCAGCTTCAGGTCGGGAAACTCCCCTACCCCAAGGCCGCGCTGGCTGCGCATCGAAAATACCGGCAGCGCCACGCCGGTTCCGCGCCACGAGCCGGGGTAGCGGAATCCTTCATCGGCGCGCACCCGCAGGGTCCGGCGGTCGGGGGCGGGGGGCAGTATCCGGTCGTCGCCGGTTTCCAACACCACGATTTTCTTCTCCGCCGGGTCCCAGATACCATATTTATACTGCGCAGCGCGGTCGGGCTGCTCCAGGGCCACTTCGGCCGTCCAGGTAGGGTAGCCGGTATCAGAGAGCACCACCGCCTTGCGGGCATCCCAGGCACCCAGCGCAGCATCAGAACCGAGCACGCAGAGCTGGTGGCCCGGTTCTACGCGCGGCGCGGCCAGCTGGAACCGCACCACCGAATCGGCTACGCGGGCCGCTTTAGCCGGGGCTTTGGCCTTGGCCGGGGCCGGCCTGCGGAAAAGGGCTTCCGTGAAGGCCGCCGTAAACAGCTCGTTTTCGGGCTGGGCGGGTGCCCGCCAGAAGTCTTCGAGTACCAAGCGGCTGAACTGGCGGCCATCGTAGGGCGCGGTGCGGCGTGGCCCCCACTCCCACTGCTGGCTCCCGTTCTGCTCTTCCAGCAGGATATACTTGTATTCTACAGTGCCGGGCGCATCATCAGGCAGGCTGATTTCCTGGCTCCAGCGTCCGAGGTCGGGGTTGTATTGCAGCGGCAGAGCATGGTCGGGGTTCCACTGGCCAAGGCTTGGCTCAGAACCGCACACTACCAGCCGCTGGCCCCACGCAGTGCGGTAGGGCAGAGAAAAACGGAGAATCATGGGGCCAAAAGAATAAGTCCGAAAGATAAGTAGCTCCCGCGGTATTGTGCGCTATTGGCCATAATCTGCCTATCATCGGCAGTAGCTAGTCAAACCACCATCGGGTGACACGAGTGTAGCGGTATAATAGACCTAATTCGGAAAAGGTGGCTAAGTTAATCCGCGAGGAGCAGCCGTAGATTTGGGCATGGATTACCGTGCCTTACGCGAGCGGCCCCGGCAGTTTCTGGCCCTGACCAGCCTGCACGTGGCCGAGTTTGACGACTTGCTCACCGCCTTCGCGCCGGCCTGGGAGCGGCACCACCGCTGGCATACGCTGGCGGGGAAGCGGCGGCAGTTTCCGGCTCACCGCGAACGGCCGACGGCGGTGCTGGCGGGCAGCGATGTGAAGCTGTTTTTTCTGCTCACCTACCTGAAAAGCAATGCCCTGCAAGAACACCAGGCGGCCAGTTTTGGCGTTTCGCAGGCCCGTGTCA
>NZ_FRAS01000036.1 GCF_900142395.1 Hymenobacter psychrotolerans DSM 18569
CGGGACCAGTCGAGTTGCCCGGCTTGGCCCAGCCGGTCGAGCAACACCTGGTGCAGGCGCTGCCACACGCCGGCCTCGTGCCAGTCGCGCAAGCGCCGCCAGCACGTCATGCCCGAGCCACAGCCCATTTCCGCCGGCAGCATCTCCCACGGAATACCGCTGCGCAACACGAACAGAATACCCGTTAACGCGGCCCGGTCGTCCACACGCGGCCGCCCGCCCTTGGGACGCGGGGGAACTGGCGGAAGAAGCGGCTCCACCATGTCCCATAGCTCATCCGATACCAGTTGCTTTGCCATACCACCAGCATACGAAAACCGGTTTTGTTAGGTGCTCTTAGCCGCCTACCAGTTCGCGCAGCTTCAGAATGAGACTATCCCACATTTCCTGCAACTCTGTTTCATCGGTTTCCTCAGAGTAATCGAGCACCCGCAGGTATACCTCCTGCGTGAGCTGCGACTCTTCGAGGGTAAAATCGAGGTAGTTTGCATCGGGCGTATGCCGCTTGTTGTGGTCGAGGAACACATAACGCACTGACCGGTTGGTGCGATGCGAGTTCATCTCGGCAAAGTGCGACTGATTGTCCCAGATAAAATTGAAGCGGTGGTCTTCGTCGAGGCGCACGTCCTGGCAGAACCACTGCGAGAGGCCAGAAGCCGAAGCCAGATACGGGTACAGAATTTTAGGCGACGCGTTGATAGGAAATTCGACCGTAAACCGATGTTTGAGGCGAGTGGCAGAAAGGGGCATAAGCAGAACAGACTGAAGAAGGTACTTGGCCCGGCGGCGCAAAGAATGCCGGTTGGGAGCCAATATACACGGGTTTTTTTTGTTGGCAGGCTTGCGCCGGTACAAATCTTGTCCTTACCTTTGCAGCACCAAAAACCCGGCGGGGTAGCTCAGTTGGTTAGAGCACAGGATTCATAACCCTGAGGTCACGAGTTCAACTCTCGTCCCCGCTACTTGCAAAAACGGCCTTTCCATTGCGGAGAGGCCGTTTTTTATTTTCTGCAACAACCGCAGAAAGCTGGCCTGAGCGCAGCGCTCCATCCGGCTGAGACAGGCCGCAGTATTACCAAGCGGCGATATACCAGCCCCTCAATTCCGCTTCTACTACCGGAATGCGCTTTGGAACAGCCGGCAGGGCGCATTTTTTACCGGCCCGCAAAAGTGAGCGAAAATCCGGGCGTGTATTGCTACTGCGTGAAGCCCAGTGCCAGCAGAGCCGGCGCATCTGATGGCCGGACACTGGCGACCAGTACTACCCCCGTAGTGCAGCTGCAGGCGTTGCACACCGTCGGAGGATTGATGGCCTGGGCCACTACTTTGGCCGTGATGCCCTGCTGCAGCAGATAGGCTGTAGCGGCGGCTTCGGCTTGCTGCGTGCCGCTGGCGCTACCCCACCGGTCGGCGCAGTAGGTTTGCGTGTAGCGTAGCTGCACGGCCTCGGGTTCGGGCGCGGCCTCATCTTTTTTCTGGCAACTCACACTGGCAAAAGCCAGCAGGCCGCTGAGCAGCCAGGAAGCAGGAAAGGAAAAACGCATGATGCAGGACATTTAGGGTGCAAAGACACTTCTGCTGCGAAGAGCTATTTCGGGCCTCCTAGGCTGCATCGCCTAAATCTGCAGTAGGACAGCTACAGGGCCGAGCGTTTTGCCCGCCTGTTGCGGAAGTCTCCTGCCAAGGCGGCTTGCTGTTTACGGTACGTGCCGGCTATCCATCAAGTACCCTTGCAAGGCATCACATAAGATTATTCATAATTTCACCTCATAAACATCTTAATTCTCCCCTGCTGAATATCCGGCAAAGACTTGTTAAACGGATTGCTCACTCTTGCTTTACAGCATCCATTAGGGCATTTTGATATATTGGTACGGTTTTGGAAAAGTATACCCTGTTGTTTGACTTTTCGAGGTACAGCAACAGGTTTTTTCATATTTTCCACCTTCCCAACCAACATGCTAGACAGGATTCGTAAGCATTTGATTCTTTTTGCCCGCAACCAAGTAGGTACCACCAGCTACCAGAATCTGGTGCAGGAGGCTGATTTGGGTCTTAATCTGGATACCGCGCACGAAAAAAGTCAGCTGAAAGAACTGTTGAAAGAACTTTCGCTGGCCGAACATGCCGCAGGCCGTCCTCTACTGAGCTGCCTGGTGGAAGTCAGAGGCCATAAAGGACAGGGCGACCAGTTTTACAAGCTGTGCGAACAGCTGGGCATGGGCGAATGGCGAGCCTTGCGGCGGCAGGAAGACTTTTTGAAAAACCTACGGCAGGAATGCCGGGCTTTCTGGCAGAATGAAGCCCATTTTCAGCAGCATAGCCAGTTCACGCAGCTCACCGATTCTATCTCCGGGTAGCGCACAAAGCGGGTAGCATACCGGGCCGTACGCCGGCTGCGCTGCTGCCAGAACCAAGAAAACGGGTTACATTAGCGGCCTATGCTAGTGTAACCCGTTTTTCTTATATGCCACGCTACCTATTTATCCTGTTGCTGGTTCTGGTAGCCTGCGGGCACAGCACCCCAGAGCCCGAACCAGCGGCCGCCCTGGAAGGCACCTGGCAAGTGCGGGTGGTAGAGCCCATTGAGTATGATGGGCAGGACAATGTGCTGGTAGTGTACCAGCCTACTACTCCGCAGGCGGCCGGCTACGCCACGCTTCGCATTACTGGCACCGAGCTGGAGTACATTGATGAGCGGGGTGTGACGCAGAGCATTACGCCTTATACCCGCACGGGTGCGCAGCTTACCTGCCTGCCGCCGGAGCGCTCCTACACCCTGCTCAACGTAGGAGCCCGGACGCTTGACCTGCACCTGCGCGGACAGTACATTCAAAGCGGCCCGCGCTACTCCCGCACCGATTTTACCATCCGTTACGACCGGCGCTAAGCCGGCCCCCTCCCTCCTGCGCCCCGGCACCCTGCCAGTGAGTAGCCGTGCTGCCCGGGCAACCCCGGCGTGCGGGCCTGCATCTTCTGAACAGCGCTGTTTGCCGCCGTCCGAAAATCAGCCTAGCCACTGGATAGGGCGGCAAGGCATGGTACCTTGCTGACTGATATGAGCGCCGGGAGCATTTTATGGAGTCTGCTCCAGCCTGCCCGCCGGCTACTAGTTCCGATGATACGCCAGAAGTTATTTGCGCTGCTACTCTTGCTTGTGCTGACAGCTGTGCCGGCTACTGAGGGCCTGGCGCAGAGCCTGCCGCCGCAGGCGCCGCCCGCAAAAGCCAAAACGCAGCGCCAGCTGGTCGTCACGCTCACGCTGCCCTCTACCATCGGCACGGTGAAGGAATATGCCAGCATTCTGTTTTCCGGCAACGACAACAAGGACAAGAAAGCGGCACTTAAGCGTCCGGTCCGCACCAGCAACCCCGTGGTGAAGATTACGCTGCCTTTGCCCAGCAGCTGGGCCGCTGGCAAAGACGACGCCCGCCCCACGCAGCAGTAGCGCCTTACGCCACAAAACGCTAGTTTGCACCGCCCGGGGCAACCTGGCCCACTACGGCCCTCTCCTCCTCTTTCTGACCGCCACTTTTTATGAGCCTGAATACTTCGCTCCTGATCAGTATTCTGATGGTGCTGGTGATTATACGCGCGCTTCGGCGGTTTCTGGACCTGCCCACGCGCCTGCCCCGGCTCAACGGGCTGCTGAACTATATCTGGGGGCCGGGGGTAGTACTGGGCCTGCTGGCACTGGCGCTGGGCTGGAAAGGCAACCAGACGGACCAGCTGGATGAGCTGTACATGCTTTTCGTGCTGGCCTCTATTCTTGTTGTGCTGGCTCGGGTGCGCCACTACCGCCCAGCCCGCACGCTGCTCCTGGCCCTGGCCCCCTACACCGTGTATTCGGCCATTGAGCTGCTCCTGGCCGTGACGGGCCGGGAGTTGATGAAGCAGTATGACGACATTTTTGAGACGTCGAAGGGCTTTGCCCTGATCTGGCTGGTCACCTTTATATTCATTGCCCGCAGCCAGAAAAAAACGCTGGAAGCGGAGCGGCTGCAGCGCGAGGAAGAAACCAAGGCCAAAGAGCGGATTGAGGCCCAGAACCTTGAGCTGGAGCGGCTGGTAGCCGAGCGCACGGCCACCCTCACAACCCAGGCCCACGAACTGCAGCAGGCCCTGACCGAGCTCCGCACCACGCAGGCCCAGCTGATTCAGGCCGAAAAAATGGCCAGCTTGGGCGAGCTGACCGCCGGTATTGCCCACGAAATTCAGAATCCGCTCAACTTCGTCACCAATTTCTCGGACGTGAGCAGCGAGCTGGTGGGCGAGCTGGAAGAAGAGCAGCAGCGGCCCGACCGTGACGCCGCCCTGGAAGCCGAGCTGCTGGCCGACCTGAAGCAGAACCTGCAGAAGATAACGCACCACGGGCAGCGCGCCGCCAGCATTGTGCGCGGCATGCTCGAGCACTCCCGCGCCAGCTCCGGCGAGCGGCAACCCACCGACCTGAACACCCTCGCCGACGAGTATCTGCGGCTGGCGTACCACGGGCTTCGCGCCAAAAACAAGGCCTTCAATGCCACGCTGCACACCGATTTCGATCAGAACCTGAACAAAGTGGAGGCGGTATCGCAGGACTTGGGGCGCGTGCTGCTGAACCTGTTTACCAATGCGTTTTATGCCGTGCAGAAGCGCAAGGAAGCCGCATCGGAAGCCGACGGCTATATGCCTACCGTGAGCGTAAGCACCCGGCGCGGCCCCAACGATACCGTGGAGGTGCGCGTGCGCGACAACGGCATCGGTATGCCGGAGGGCCTGCAACAAAAAATCTTCCAGCCCTTCTTCACCACCAAGCCCACCGGCGAAGGCACCGGCCTGGGCCTGTCGCTCAGCTACGACATCGTGACGAAGGGACACGGCGGCACACTGGCCGTAGAATCGAAAGAAGGCGAATACACGGAGTTTATCATTTCGCTGCCCGCCTGAGCACCACGTACACTTGATAACCGCAAATTCTACTTGGCATGAAGATATTGGTAGTAGACGATGAAGCCGACGTTCGGGCGCTGTTTGAGCAGAGGTTCCGGCGCGAAATCCGCGCCGGAGAATTTTCCTTCACCTTTGCTTATTCAGGCGAAGAAGCACTGGAGTTTCTGCAGGCGCACGCCTCAGAGGTTGTGCTGATTCTGTCCGACATCAACATGCCCGGCATGAGTGGGCTGGAACTGCTGCGGCGTATTCGGCAGCAATACAGCGCCCCGCCGCCCAGTCCGCCGCAGGTGATGATGATTACGGCCTACGGAGACACCGAAAGCCGGCAGCAGGCCCTGCAACTGGGCGCCAACGACTTCCTGACCAAGCCCGTAGACTTCGCGGCTCTCAGGGAAAAGCTCACTACAATCGGCATCCATGAAAACTAAAGTACTTGTCGTCGATGACGAGCCCGACTTAGCCCTGCTCATCAAGCAGAAATTCCGGCGCAAGATTCGGGAAGGAGCATACGAATTTGTGTTTGCCGGCAACGGCCAGGAAGCCCTGGACCAGCTGCACGAGCAACCCGATATCGACATCATCCTTTCCGATATCAATATGCCCGTGATGGATGGCCTGACGCTGCTCAGCCGCCTGCCCGACACCAGCGCCGTTATCAAGGCCGTGATGGTGTCGGCCTACGGCGACATGCACAACATCCGGACGGCCATGAACCGGGGCGCTTTCGATTTCGTGACCAAGCCCGTAGACTTTACGGACCTGGAAGTGACGATGGAGAAAACCGCCCAGCATGTGCAGCAGCTGCGCCAGACGCTACGGGCCGTGCAGGAAAACAACATTCTGCGCATGTACGTGGACGAGACGGTGCTCAATTTCATGGGCCGCCCCGGCTTCGAAAACACCCTGATGATCAGCGAGATGGTAGATGCCACCGTCCTGTTCGTCGATATCTGCGGCTTTACGTCGCTGGCCGAAGTTCTGCCGCCGGCCGATGTCGTGACGCTGCTCAACAGCTATTTCGACCAGATGGTGACCGAAATAATTGCGCAGGGCGGCTACGTCGACAAGTTTATGGGTGATGCCGTGATGGCCGTTTTCCGCGGCGACTTCCACCTCGACCGGGCTATGGATGCGGCCCTGGCCGTGCGCACCTCGCTGCAGGAGCACGAAGACATGCTCCCCAATGGCAGCCGCTACCAGCCCCAGATTTCCATCGGTATTAACACGGGCGAAATGGTATCGGGCAACATCGGTTCGGCCTCGCTCAAACGCCTCGACTATACCGTCATCGGCGACACGGTGAATGTGAGCCAGCGCCTGCAATCCGCGGCCCAGCCGGGCCAGATTATCATTACGGAAGCTACTTACCAGCGCGTGAAGGAGTCGTTCCAGTGCCGCGCGCTGCACGAAGTCACTCTGAAAAACAAGGCGCAGCCCGTCATGATTTACGAGGTGCTGGCGTAGCGTATACCAGCACCACAAGCACGTTTGCTCATAGTCAGAAAGGCCCTTGCTGGTTGCAGCAAGGGCCTTTCTTTTAGTGGGTCGGGTTCTGCTATTAGCACCTTCTCGCGCCTCAGCGCTTTAAGTCACTACTTATTCAGCCACTGCCTTTTCGTTCTGACGGCGCAGGCGCTGGCAAAGCACCCGCAGAATGTTGCGTAGCACTTCGCTCCGCTCTTCCATCACATCATAGAAGTCTTCCTGATCTATCCGGAAGGCCACCACCGGGCCCTGGGCAGCGGCCGAGGCCGAGCGGGGCTCAGCGTCGAGCAGAGCCAGCTCGCCGAAAAAGTCGCCGGGAAGAAAGGTGGCCAACTGCTGCGTACCGGCAAAAACCCGGACCTGCCCGGCCTGCACAACAAACAGCGAAGTACCCAGGTCGCCTTTCGCAAACAGCAGCTCGCCATCATGAAAGTGCACCTCCTTCATAATGGGTGCAATGCTGCTGAGCACGTTGGCGGGAGTTGCGGCAAAAAGCGCAGTCCGCTGCAGCAGCGCCACACGCTCAGCAGCCGAGATGGTAGAAATGGCAGCAGAATGACTCATGCGCAGGGTGGTTAATGTAGGATGCCCGACTAGCAGCTGGCGGTAGATTTCCGGCTGCTGAGCAGCTAAGTGGTCTAGTACCTGAAATGCCGCTTCCCACACCAGCAGGCTGGTGCTGTGCAGGTGCGGCAGCACGTGCACGGCAGTGGCAACAGCAGGCTGCCACTGCCGCAGAGCTACGCTCACCGTCCAGTCGGTGAAGGCAGCCTCGCCTTGCGCCACAATGCTGTCCACAATGAGCGCCGCGCCCGGCACCGGCCCCACCAGCCGGTTGAAGATGCGGACTTTCTCGGTGGCCGGCGCTACTTCCAGCAGGGCCTGCAGCCCCTGGTAGATGGGCCGGTCGATGAGGTTGTCAAGAATTTCAAGGGCGTTGGCCTGCCGCTCCCGAGCTGCGTTCTGTACGCCGCGTTGGGCATCGGCAATCAGCTGCGGAGCATACAGTTGCTGCAGCAATCCAAACAGACGCTGCTGCAGCCGCACCAGCTCATAATTCAGGCTGCGGGCCAATACGGAGTCAGAGGTGGCGGCCAGCCCTTGCAGCAAGTGCTGGGCCCGCCGCAGTTCGTCCTGCACCAACTCCTGGAAGATGGGGGCGTCAGTTGGTTCCGGTGCAAAGTAGCGCAGGGCCCGCAGCGCTGCTTCGCGCTTGTATAGTTCCGGCTCGCGGGCCAGGGCTACCAGCACGTGCCGGCTCGCGGGCACCTGCAGGTGCCCGCACACCTGCGCCAGGCGCCGCACCAGCACTTCCGAGTGGCTGCTGAGCAGCACGGGAGCCAGTATGGGCAGGGTGGATGGCCCCAGCCGGAGCAGCTGCTCGGCAGCGACCGTGTGCGTAGTGCGTCCCGGCAGCTGTTCGACAAGTGCCAGGATGCTGTCCGGCGTGGCTTCTTCGGCCTCAGCGCCAGGCAGGTCGATGGGCCAGGTCCGGGGGACGGTGTCCTCATCATGCTGCACAAAACGACGGCTCAGGGCGTGCTGGAGCTCCCCCAGATAATGGCCATAGGTGCGGTAGAGCAGCAGCAGTGCCCCGGCCATAAACAGGCCCATCCACAGAAAAGGCGCCCACACGCTCAGTTCCGGCCGCCAGTGCAGCCCGAACAACAGCAGGCCCCCCAGCCCCATGCCCAACGGCTCATATAAGCCCTTGGCCAGCGTGTGGGCCTGCAACCGCTCCGGCGCCGACAACGGCTGAAACAGCACCAGAAACACCGGATCAAACACGGCCCGGCGCAACACTTCCAGCGTGAGGTAGAGGGCACAGAAGTACAGCAGCAGCGTATTTCCCGCCGCCTGCCCCAGCCACAGCGGCCCCGCCAGCAGCAGTCCGGCCAGCATCAGGGCGGGCAGGGCTACCAGCATCCAGCGCACTCCTACCTGATCCAGCGTGATGCGGGAAAGCAGCAGCTTGAACACCAGCGCCGCCAGATACGTGACCACCAGCACCGTGCCTACATAGCGCATCACCGCCGCCTGGTCGTGAAACTTGTGCTTGACATTGACAAAAAATGAGTACTCGATACCCGTCGTTACGGCCGCAATCAGCAGCATGCTCAGGCACATCGTCAGCACCAGCTGGCTGCTCCCGAACCACTGTTGCAGCCCCGGCGCTACTCCCCCTTGCCGGGCGGCGCGCGCAGTTGGCCGGGCTTCTACCACATGGTGCCGGCTGGTAGCCTGCAACACCAGCAGCGCCCCAATGTAGGCCGCAAACGCCAGCAGTAACAGCCACAGTAGCTCAGTATGGTGATGAATCAGGATAGCCAGCACCGCCCCTAACGCCTTGGCCGGCATGTCGCCGGAACTAATCACACTGAACAGGCGCCGGCTTTGCCGCACATCAAATACCACCGCTGAAACGCCCCAGAATTCCAGGTTGGTCAGCAGATAGATTACCCGGTAGCCGGCCATAATGGCGACGGACGCAGCCACCGAATTTCCTACGGCCACCAGCACCCCTAGCACAGCCATCAGCGCCACTACGGCCAGCAGCACGCGTACGGCCACCCGCTCCAACCCCAGATGGTGCTCGAAGTGAGCATAAATCCGGCCGGCCACTATCATAGCCAGAGCGGACAGCCCATACGCCAGCGGCAGGCTGCGCTCAGGGTCGTTTTCGAGCAGGATAACGTTGGCCGCTACGTAAACCAGAATAGTGCCGATGCCCAGCAGGAAGTTGTGCAGAAAAAACAGCCCGACGGTACGGCCTTCCTCGGCACGTATCCCCAGTAGCCGTTGCCAGCGTTCAAGTAGCGTCATTCCGGATTGTGGTAAGGGGCCACCCGGCCCGATGCTGCCGCAAGATAACGGCCAGGCACGTCAGTTCGCCCGGTTTTGCTGTTATTGGGTCTGCCAATTCTACTTCGCGCCTCCATGGACTGCCAACGAGCTGAAGCTCACATCCTCGAGCAACTTCGCCATCATCTGCCCGCCGGCCTCTCCTACCACGGCCCGCACCATACGCTTGACGTAGTAGCGCAGTCCCAGGTACTGGCCGCTGCCGAGGGCATCACCAGCCCTGAGCGGCTGGCTCTGCTCCGTACGGCCGCCTTTTATCACGATGCGGGTTTTCTGACCACCTATGCGGGCCACGAAGCCGCCGGCTGCCAACTGGTGCACCAGCTGCTGCCAGACTTTGGCTATACCCCTGCCCAGCTCGACTTTATCTGCGAATTAATCATGGCCACCCAGGTACCGCAGAGCCCTGGCGGCCTTCCAGAAGCGCAGATTCTTTGTGATGCCGACCTGGATTACCTTGGGCGGCCTGACTTCTGGCCCATCAGCCAAAGTCTGCGCGACGAGTTGTTCGCACGGGGCATCGTTGGTAGCGAGCAGGCCTGGCAGCGCATGCAGCTTCGGTTTCTCCAGCAGCACCACTACTGGACTCCGTCAGCAATTTCCCGGCGCGAAGCAGGCAAGCAGGTTAGAATCCGGGAAGTCGAAGCCTTGCTGGAGGCAATGGCGTGATACCAGCTATAAATGAGATGCTTATAATCAGCATATTCCTACCACGCTGAAAGAAAAAACAAACAAAAAAAGCCTGACCGCAGGGGTCAGGCTTTCTTATCAGTAGGAGGTGAGGCCTACTTGATTTTGTCCACGATGCCTTTGAAGGCGGCAGGGTGGTTCAGGGCGAGGTCGGCCAGAACCTTGCGGTTCAGTTCGATACCAGCCTTTTTCAGACCGCCCATCAGCTGCGAGTACGACAGGCCGTGCTCACGCGCGCCAGCGTTGATACGCTGAATCCAGAGGGCACGGAACTCACGCTTCTTAACCTTACGGTCACGGTAAGCATAGAGCAGGCCTTTCTCAACCGCGTTTTTAGCAACGGTCCATACGTTTTTGCGACGGCCATAATAGCCTTTCGCCAGACGCATTATTTTTTTCCGACGGTGGCGCGAAGCCACGTGGTTGACACTTCTTGGCATAACCAGTTTTTTTTGGCGGCCGGCGGCGGACTATTGCCGCAGCTTTGTTTCAGCCGGACGCCTGGTGAAAAATGTAAGGGGTGATTATTAACTGCTGACTGAAGCTCCTGCTCCAAAAAGAACGTAGCTCTCAGTCGTCAATAATCAGATGTTGAGCATGTCCTTCACGCGGTTCATGTCGGCCGAGCTAACCAGACCAACGTGCGTGAGAGCACGCTTCTGCTTGGTGGTTTTCTTGGTCAGAATGTGGCTTTTGAAAGCGTGCTTACGCTTGATCTTGCCCGTGCCGGTCAGCGAGAAACGCTTTTTGGCGCCGGACTTGGTCTTCATTTTCGGCATTGTGGTGATGGTAAAGGGTGAAAAACTGCGGCGGCCGGCTGCCTAGGGCCGGTACGCCAGCGCAAAAGATGGGGCCGAAACCCCGGAAAAGCTATTCGGCGGCGTTGTCAGCAGGGGCCGGTTTGGCAGCTGTCTTAGCCTCTTTAGGAGCGTCTTTGCCTTCTTTCGGGGCAGCAGGCTTGGCTGTTTTTGCCGGAGCCACTGCTTTGGGAGCCAGGTACAGGAACATCCGCTTGCCTTCGAGCTTGGGCAGCTGCTCTACTTTGCCGAGGTCTTCGAGGGCTTGGGCAAATTTTAGCAGCAGGATTTCGCCCCGCTCCTTGAACACGATGCTCCGGCCTACGAAGTGTACGTACGCCTTGATTTTGGCGCCCTCCCGCAGAAACTCCTGCGCGTGCTTCAGCTTGAACGCAAAGTCGTGGTCATCAGTGTTGGGTCCGAAACGGATTTCCTTGATAACGACCTTGGTCTGCTTGGCCTTCAGCTCGCGGGTTTTCTTCTTCTGCTCGTACTTGAATTTCGAGTAGTCGATGACGCGGCACACGGGCGGTACAGCCGTGGGCGAAATTTCCACGAGGTCCAGGTTCTGCTCCTGAGCAAAGCGCCGAGCTTGCTCAATGGAATAGATGCCTTGTTCGATGTTGTCGCCAACAAGACGGACTTCGCGGGCCGTAATCTTCTGATTGATTTTAAACGGCTCCTCGACCTGGGCGCGAGGGATATAGCGGCGGTTAGGGGTTGCTATGGCTTTTTCTCCTTAAGGTGAAAGTCGGGTTGTGCTAAGATTGATTAGGACGCAGGAGCATCCTGTTGGGTTCAATCAGCGGGCAAATATCCGCCATTTTTTCCAAACCCTCAACAAAGACTATATAAAATCACCCTGAAAATGTCCTTTTTCTGTGGGCTGCCCCATCGTGTTCCGGTCGGGTGCAGGGCGGCTTCCTTCCAAAAGCAGGCCCTCACCATATGCAATGGTGAGGGCTTGCCGTAACTACGTCAGAAGGTCAATGAAACGGGTTAGCTGACCGTAGCGGCCGGTTTACCGTCCATCATATCATTTACCTGCTGCTGGAAGCTGCTGATAAACTCCCCAATCGGCATGGAGCCCACATCGCCCTGCCCGTGGCGGCGCACCGACACGATGCCTTCGGCCTGCTCCTTTTCGCCTACAATGAGCATATAGGGAACCTTGGAAACCTCTGCGTCGCGGATTTTGCGGCCGATTTTTTCGTCGCGGTGGTCTACTGTGCCGCGCAGCTCGGCCTGCACCAGCTGGTCGTATACCTGCTGGGCATAGTCCTGGTACTTCTCTGAAATGGGCAGTACAGCAAACTGCTCGGGCGAGAGCCATAGCGGAAAATTGCCGCCGCAGTGCTCAATCAGGACAGCCACGAACCGCTCCAGCGAGCCAAACGGCGCGCGGTGTAACATCACAGGGCGCTGACGCGAGTTGTCGGGCGCTACGTACTCCAAATCGAACCGCTCGGGCAGGTTGTAGTCCACCTGAATAGTGCCTAACTGCCACTTGCGCCCGATGGCGTCGCGCACCATAAAGTCGAGCTTGGGGCCGTAGAAGGCGGCTTCGCCCAGTTCCGTTACCGTAGTCAGGCCTTTTTCGGCCGCCGCTTCGATGATGGCCCGCTCCGCCTTTTCCCAGTTCTCGTCGGTCCCGATGTACTTGGTTTTGTTTTCGGGGTCGCGCAGAGAAATCTGGGCGGTGAAATCGGGGAAGTCGAGTGCCTTGAGCACGTAAAGCACAATGTCAATCACCTTCAGGAACTCCTCCTTCACCTGGTCGGGGCGGCAGAAGATGTGCGCATCGTCCTGCGTGAAGCCGCGCACGCGCGTCAGGCCGTGCAGTTCGCCCGACTGCTCGTAGCGGTATACGGTGCCAAACTCGGCGAAGCGCACCGGCAGGTCGCGGTACGAGCGGGGCTTGGTTTTGTAGATTTCGCAGTGGTGCGGGCAGTTCATGGGCTTGAGGAAGAACTCCTCGCCCGGGTTTGGCGTCTTGATGGGCTGGAACGAGTCGGCGCCGTACTTCTCGTAGTGGCCGCTGGTTACGTACAGCTCTTTGGAGCCGATGTGGGGCGTCACGACGGGCTGGTAGCCGGCCTTGAGCTGGGCACGGCGCAGAAACTGCTCCAGCCGCTCGCGCAGGGCGGTGCCTTTGGGCAGCCACAGGGGCAGGCCCGCTCCTACCTTCTCCGAAAACGCAAACAATTCCAGCTCCTTGCCCAGCTTGCGGTGGTCGCGGCGCCTGGCTTCTTCCAGGCGCTCCAGGTACTCGGTCAGCTCCTTGGCTTTCGGGAACGTAATGCCGTAGATGCGCGTGAGCTGCTTGTTCTTTTCGTCGCCGCGCCAGTAGGCTCCGGCCACGTTCAGCAGCTTCACGGCCTTGATGGGCGAGGTATCGGGGATGTGCGGGCCGCGGCAGAGGTCGGTGAAGTCGCCCTGCGTGTAGAACGTAATGGAGCCATCGTCGAGGCGCTCCAGCAGGTCCAGCTTATAGGGGTCCTGCTTCTCGGTGAAGTAGGCAATGGCGTCGGCCTTGCTTACTTCCTTGCGCTCATACTGGCTTTTCTTTTTGGCCAGCTCCAGCATTTTCTTCTCGACTTCCGGCAAATCATCCGTGGAAATCGTGCGGCCTTCGCCCAGGTCGATGTCGTAATAGAAGCCGTTTTCGATGCTGGGGCCGATGCCCAGCTTCACGCCGGGATACAGGGCTTCCAGGGCTTCGGCCATGAGGTGAGCCGAGGAATGCCAGAATGTAGACTTGCCTTCGGGGTCGTTCCAGGTCAGGATAGCCACTTGGGCATCCTGTTCGATGGGGCGGTGCAGGTCGCGCACTTCGCCGTTGACGCGCACACCAAGGGCATTGCGGGCGAGGCCTTCGCTGATGCCGGCGGCAACGTCGTAGCCCGTGGCGCCATCTACAAACTGGCGCACCGAGCCGTCGGGGAGGGTGATATTAAGCATGGAATTGGGGAGATAATGGCTATACAAACAGCCGTGAAGCCGCAAGTTAAGGAAATGGCGAAATGCAGAAAGCCCGCCCGGCCCTTCACCAGCTGGTTTCCTCGCGGATTACCGACGCTCTGCCTCCGCCTACAGACCTAAGCCCGGGAGGCCCGGCCGCTGAATCTGGATCGGCTCGATGGGCTCGACGGTTTGGCGCGGGGTTTCATCCACAATGATGCCCTTGGCCCGGTTGCCGACCTTCCAGGCTTTGTAGGTCCAGTGGCGGTTGCCGGGGTTTTCGGCCACAAGGCGGCGGTACTGGTCGGCGGCTTCGGGGTAGCGGCCGAGGCTCTCGAGGCTTTCGGCCAGCATCTGGCGGGCACCGGCCAGCCGCGGCGCCCGGCGTAACGCCCGCTGCAGGTGGGGCACTACTACCGCATACTTTCGGCTTTTGAAGGCGGATAGCCCCAGCCGATAGTCGGCACGGTAAAACGTAGTATCGAGCTGCACAGTGCGGGCATAGATGCGCACGGCGCTGTCAGGCTGATTCTGCAGTTCAAACTGGCGGCCGTAGTCGTACCAGAGCGGGCCATAATCGGGTGCGATTTTCAGGCCGCGGGACGCGTACACTGCGGCGTTGGCTGGCTGGCGGTAGGCATTAGATAGGAAGGCTAGCTGGTGCAGCGTTTCGGGCTGGCGGGGGTCGCGGGCCAGGCTGGCGCGCAGGTAGTCCAGGGCCTGGGCCGTGTCTCGCAGCCCTACGTAGGCGACACCCTTATAAAAGAGGGCGGCCGTGTGGTCGGGCTCCTGCTGCAGGGCCCGGTCGAGGTAGTCGATGGCCGTTTGGTAGTGGCGGGCCGCCAAATGGGTTTCCCCCACCAGCAGGTTCAGCTCCGCGGAAGCATAGCCGCGCCGCGAGGCCACGTCGGCGGCGGCCAGGGCGCTTTGCAGCTTGTGTTGGGCTCGTAGCGCCCGGGCCTGCAGGAAGTAGAACTCGCCGGGCGTGTCATCGAGGCTGAGCGCCTGGGTGATGTCGCGCAGGGCTGGCTCCACCTGTCCGGCATCGAGGCGAAAAGCGGCCCGGCGGGCGTAGAGTGAAGCATTGCGGGGCTGGCGGGCAATGGCGCCCTCCAACTCTTCGGCCTGGATTTTCGGCCCGCTCTGCACTGATTTCAAATCGACCATCCGCTCCGGCTGCTCTTCTGCTCCGGAGCTGCAGGATACGCCCACCAAGGCCACCACGGGCAGTAGCAGGTACCGGGCAGCTCGGAGCACAGATAAGGGCGAAAAGAAAACGGAGGCACTCATGGCCCAAAGATACAGTGTGCCGGCCGGCTGGCCGTAGGTGGGTGTTAGTCGATGCCGCGCAGGTGGCGGTGCACCTGCTTCACCAGCCGCCGGTTCAACTGGATGAGCAGCTTGCGGCAGCGGCGGCTGATTTCGAGCTCCTCGGCCGTTACGGGCGCCAGCTCCACGGCATCCTGCAGCACCGCAACAGCCTGATTCTGATAGCCCTGGTTCAAGTATATCCGGGCCAGATCATAGGCATACTCGATGCGGGCCGGCTCCAGTTCATGCGCCCTGGTGAGAGCCTCAATGGCCGCTTTGGTGCTGGCCCCGGAGGGCATTCCGCCCAGAAATATCCGGCTGAACACCCTCTCCAGAATGTTGTAGTGATGCACGCGGTAGTGCCAACGCCCCAGCAGCTGCCAGGCCGGTGCGAAGCCCGGCCGCTGCGCCACGGCTTTGAATACGTAGGGCTTCATTTCCTTATAAGACAGCAGCCGGCTGCGGGCCGTAAGCAGCGTGGCCTGATTGGCCAGCGCCAGGGCTTCGGCATAGTTGCCCTCTGCGCCCTCGGGCCGTACTACCAGCGCCCGGCTGGCGTAGAGGCGGGCGGCCGAGAAGTAGGCCATCTTCCGGGTTTCATCGGTGTAGCGGGCGCCAATCCGGACGCTGAGCACAGCCGCCCGCCACAGGGCCTCGTAGGTGGCCGGGGCCTGGACAAGGGCCTGCTCATATTTGCCCAGCGCCTCCGATTCCTTGTACTTGTCCTGCAGCTCCTGCCCTTCCTGCAGCAACCGGGCTACCTGCGCCGTGGTGGCGCTTTCGACGGCAGCCGGTTTCTTGGGCGCGGCTTTGGGCTTGCGCCATTGCGCCTCGGCTGGCAGCGCCAGCAGGCAGGCTCCCAACAGTATCAGCAATAACAAACGACCCACGGGCACTACCATGCAAACAACAAGCGCAGACTGAGCCGCAAAACTGCAGTTTTTATCCGGATGCCCCATACCCAAACGGGTTTCGGGCTGCCAACAGGCAAGCGTGCCGCAAGTTCACGAAAAAGCCCCGCAACTGGCTGGTGCGGGGCTTTTCTGCAGGCTAAAACAGCTTCAGCTGCGACTTTCGCGTTTTCAGAACTTCCTGGGCCTGGGCTATATCGGCGGCGGAAATATCGACGGGGCCGGCGAGGTCGGGCAGCGGAGCGGCCGGCGCTTCAGCGGCTGGGCGCGGAATAGTGGCCGGGCCTGCCTTCTTTTTGGCCTCCCGCCGCTGTGGCTCGGGGCCTTCGTCGGTGAGCAGCGTCACGGCGTGTACCCGGAAGTAGTTGAGTTTGTTGCCCATGGCCTTCCACCCTTTCACGTCAATGAACTCGTGCAGCCGGATTTTTTCGGTTTCCTTGTCGGCTTTTTTGTCGCGCTGCAGCTTCACTTCCACTTCCGGTTCCGGGTTGGCCGTCACGGCCAGCAGCTTCGAGCCTTTGGTTTCCGAGATGAAGCCGAACCGCTTGGAAGCCGTGCTGGTCTCGATTTTGAACCGCTTCACGTAGTGCACTTTCGATTCGCCTTCCACATACACCGCGCTGATGACCGTGTCGGGCTCCAGCTTGCGCAGCAGCACCATATTGGCCATTTCGAAGTGCAGCGACAGTTCCGGCGGGGTTAGCTCGTAGCTGCCGTCCTTGTACACGGCCAGCAGCATGTCGTCGGTGTCGAAGGTGCCGAGGTAGCGGCCGTGCCCGGCATGGTTGAGGCGGCCCACCACGCTGTCGAAGAACACTTCCCGCCCGCCCAGCGTGCTGTCGCCCAGGCTTTTCTGGGTTATCTTCTTAATGGGCTGCTTCGTGACGATGTTGCCCATCGAGCCTTTGCCTTTGATGGCCAGCTCGGCAAAATCGAAGTCGAACTGCTTCACGCGGGCCGGGGCCTTGTCCGAGAGCTGCACGCTCACCACCTCCGACTCGGAGTTGGGGTTGGCCGTAAGGTAGAGCGTTTTGGTGCCCTTGGTGCCTTTGGTCAGGTCGTAGGCTTTGTCGCGGGTGATGCCCGTCACCAGGAAACGCTTGGCGAAGCTGATGCCCGACGCCCCGTCCTGATACACCATGTTGTAGACCAGCCGGTCGTCGTTCTTGTTGTAGACGCCGGCGTGCAGAATATCCTTGCCCACGAAGGTTTTCTCGGCAATCCGGGTCACCACAAACGTGCCGTCGCGCTTGATGGCAATGATGTCGTCGAGGTCGGAACAGTCGCAGAGGTATTCCACGCTTTCGTCCTTTTTGAGGCCGTAGCCCACAAAACCGTCGCGGCGGTTCACGTAGAGCTTCTGGTTGGCCACGGCCACTTTCTGGGCCGTCACCACGTCGAAAGTGCGCAGCTGGGTTTTCCGGTCGCGGCTGGCGCCGTACTTTTTCAGCAGGCCCTCAAAATAGTTGATGGCGTAGCGCGTGAGGTTCGCCAGATGGTCGGCCACTTCGGCCAGCTCGGTTTCCAGGCGCTGGATGTACTCGTCGGCCTTAAACCCGTCGTACTTGCTGATGCGCTTGATGCGGATTTCGGTGAGGCGCGTGAGGTCGTCTTCTGTGATGGCGCGGCGCAGTACAATGCGCGTGTCATTCGCCTTGGGCTTCTCCCCTTCGATGCGCACAAACTTCTTCAGGCCGGCATCAATGGTCTGCAGAATTTCTTCCCACGTCTCGCACTCCTCAATTTTGCGGTAGATACGGTTTTCGATGAAAATCTTTTCCAGCGAAGCCGAATGCCACTTTTCCTGCAGCTCCTCCTGCCGGATTTCCAGCTCGCGCTCCAGCAGGCGCACCGTTTTCTGGGTGCTGAGGCGCAGCATGTCCTCCACGCCCACAAAGCGCGGCTTGTCCTCGATGATGACGCAGGTATTGGGCGAGATGCTGATTTCGCAGTCGGTGAAGGCGTACAGCGCGTCCATCGTCAGGTCGGGGCTCACGCCGGTGGGCAGGTGCACCTGTATTTCGACTTCGGCCGCCGTGTTGTCCACGACTTTCTTGATCTTGATTTTGTTGGCTTCCGAGGCCTTCACGATGCTTTCCATCAGCGCCGTGGTGGTGGTGCCGTAGGGAATGTCGCGGATGATGAGCATGGTCCTGTCGGCCTTCTCGATGGTGGCGCGCAGCCGGATTTTACCGCCGCGCAGCCCGCCATTGTAGTTGCTCACGTCGCAGAGGCCGCCGGTCGGGAAATCCGGAAACAGCTGCACTTCGCGGCCCCGCAGCACATCAATGGAGGCTTTGCACAGCTCCCGGAAGTTGTGGGGCATGATCTTGGTGCTCAGGCCCACGGCAATGCCTTCCACGCCCTGCGCCAGCAGCAGCGGAAACTTCACGGGCAGCGTCGTCGGCTCGCGCTTGCGGCCGTCGTAGCTCATCTGCCACTCCGTAATGTCGGGGTTGAACACCACGTCCAGCGCGAA
Organism: Hymenobacter psychrotolerans DSM 18569; assembly: GCF_900142395.1. Classification (GTDB taxonomy): domain Bacteria; phylum Bacteroidota; class Bacteroidia; order Cytophagales; family Hymenobacteraceae; genus Hymenobacter; species Hymenobacter psychrotolerans. The sequence goes on from NZ_FRAS01000036.1 coordinate 18,432, forward strand.
CTTGCTCAGGCGCGCCTCGATGTAGCGCGGCGCGGCCGCGCCGTCGCCGGTCCGGATGTCGCCCCAGTTGCCCTGGGTTTCAATCAGCAGGTCCTTCTGGCCCAGGTTCACCATGGCATCCCCGATGCTGGCGTCGCCGTGGGGGTGGTACTGCATGGTTTGCCCGATGACGTTGGCCACTTTGTTGAAGCGGCCATCGTCCATTTCCTTCATGGCGTGCAGAATGCGGCGCTGCACCGGTTTGAGGCCGTCCTCAATGGCCGGCACGGCGCGCTCCAGAATCACGTAGCTGGCGTAGTCCAGAAACCAGTTCTGGTACATGCCGTTCACGGTGGCCACGTCGTGGATGGTTTCGCCGGGCGCGAACTTCGGCTCTTCCTCTGCGGCTTCCTCGACATCCGGCTCCTCGCCGGAGGCTTCGGCCGCGGCCATTTCGCCGAGCAGCGTCACGGTTTCTTCATCGGAGTCGGTGGGGAGGCCGGCCGGACCGGCTACCGCCGCCAGCTCGGCGGGAGCAGCCCCGAACTCAACGGTGTCGCCGGCCGTGAACAGGTCGGCGGCTTCAACTGAATCGGGGGTGTGAGGGTTGTTCTCTTCTGACACGATGGGGGGTGGCGCTTGCCACGCTTATTGTTCTTGTACCTCTCCCCGGCGCTGGCAGCCAGCCCGGAGGAAAACTTAAAATTACGCCAAATCTTCCTCCGCTACTTCCGCCACCGGCAGCACATCGGAGGTAACGAGGTCTTTCTCCTGCCGCAGGTTGTCGATGATGAATTCCTGACGGGCCGGCGTGTTCTTGCCCATGTAGTAAGTCAGCACCTGCTGAATGCTGCGGTCCGACTGCAGAATAACGGGTTCGAGCTTGATGTTGTCGCCGATAAACTTGCCGAACTCGTCGGGGCTGATTTCGCCGAGGCCTTTGAAGCGCGTGACTTCGGGGTTGCGGCCCAGCTGGCGCATGGCGGCCTGCTTTTCCTGCTCGTTGTAGCAATAGATGGTCGTCTTCTTGTTGCGGACGCGGAACAGCGGCGTTTCCAGAATGAACACGTGGCCGTTGCGCACCAGGTCGGGGAAGAACTGCAGGAAAAAGGTGAGCAGCAGCAGCCGGATGTGCATGCCATCCACGTCGGCATCGGTGGCAATGACCACGCGGTTGTAGCGCAAGCCTTCGATGCCTTCCTCGATGTTGAGGGCGTGCTGGAGCAGGTTCAGCTCCTCGTTTTCGTACACAATCTTCTTTTTCAGCCCGAAGCAGTTCAGGGGCTTGCCGCGCAGGCTGAACACAGCTTCCGTCTCCACGTTGCGGCTCTTGGTGATGGAGCCCGACGCCGAGTCGCCCTCCGTGATGAAGAGCGTGGTCAGGGCCTCATTTTCCTGCTTGCCTTCGCCGAGGTGGAAGCGGCAGTCGCGGAGCTTGCGGTTGTGCAGGTTGGCTTTTTTGGCGCGCTGGTTGGCCAGTTTTTTTACGCCGGCCATATCCTTCCGTTCCCGCTCGCTCTGCTCAATGCGCTTTTTGAGGGCTTCGGCCGTAGCCGGGTTTTTGTGCAGGAAGTTGTCCAGCGACTCCTTCACGAAGTCCAGAATAAAACCGCGCACCGTGGGGCCGTCGGGGCCCATGTTCATGGAGCCGAGCTTGGTTTTGGTCTGGCTTTCGAACACCGGCTCCTGCACCCGCACCGAAATGGCACCGATGATGGAGCCCCGGATGTCGGCCGCGTCGTACTCTTTCTTGTAGAATTCGCGCACGGTTTTCACCACCGCTTCGCGGAAAGCGGCCAGGTGCGTGCCGCCCTGCGTGGTGTACTGCCCGTTCACGAACGAGTAGTATTCCTCGCCGTAATCGTTGCCGTGGGTCAGGGCCAGCTCAATGTCCTCGCCTTTGAGGTGAATGACCGGGTAGCGCAGGCTCTCGGGGTCGGCTTTGCGGGCCAGCAGGTCGGCGAGGCCGTTTTCGGAGTAGTATTTCTGGCCGTTGAAGTTGATGGTCAGGCCGGCGTTCAGATAGACGTAGTTCCAGATCTGATTTTCCAGGTACTCCGGGATGAAGCGGTAGTTGCGGAAAATCGTGTCGTCGGGCTGAAACGTCATCAGCGTGCCGTTGCGCTGGCTGGTTTTCACCGGCTTTGGGTCGTTGGTGAGAATGCCCTGGGAAAACTCAGCTGCCTTCATCAGCCCGTCGCGGACGCTCTGCACCAGAAAGTAATTGCTGAGTGCATTAACCGCTTTAGTACCGACCCCGTTTAATCCCACAGACTTCTGAAAAACCTTGGAATCGTACTTGCCGCCCGTATTGATTTTGCTGACTACATCCACCACTTTGCCCAGCGGAATGCCCCGGCCATAGTCGCGCACCTGCACCCGGTGGTCGGAGATTTTGATTTCGATGGTGCGGCCGTGGCCCATTACGTGCTCGTCAATCGAGTTGTCGATGACTTCCTTCACCAACACATAAATGCCATCATCGTACGCTGAACCATCGCCGAGCTTGCCGATGTACATGCCGGGCCGCAACCGGATATGCTCGCGCCAGTCGAGGGAGCGGATGCTGTCTTCGGTGTAGCCGTGGGTGGCAACGGATATCTGTTCTTCAGCCATCAGAAAATCGGGATTCAAATTCGAGGTAAAATAACGCAGAAAATTGGCCTTTTCCGCGCCGCCTTTCGCTAGTAAAGTTAGCAAAAATCCTTCTTTCAACCCAAGCCAGCGGCGGTTTGTTCCGCGCTAATCCGGCAACCTGTTTTGCCTAAACCAGTTTCCCTTCTCTTCTCTCTCCCAATTTTATTAGCAACATGCTTACTCCCGCTGCCCAACACCATCTGCCGCCATCGGGGCACAAACCCAATCCGGTGGTCAGGCAGACACCCATTATCCAGTTTGCCTTCTTTCTGCTGGGGGCAGTGCTGCTGGTCTACTCCCTGAAGGTGCTCGATGATATCCTGCTGCCGCTGTTGTTTTCGGCGGTCTTCACCTTGCTGCTGCTGCCCATCTGCCGGTGGCTGGAGCTACGGGGGCTGCCCCGGGTGCTGGCCATCATTCTGTGCCTGCTGCTGGTGCTGGCCATTTTCGCGGGCGTTATCCTGGGGTTTGGCTCGCAGCTGGCGCAGTTCAAAAGCGAGCTACCCAAGCTGCAGACCAAGATGATGGACTTTTTCAACCAGGCGCAGGAATGGGCCCACGTGAAGTTCGGCTACAAGCCCATGAGCATCGACGACCTGAAGGAAACGACGGTGAAGACGCTGAAAAAATCCGGAGGCTCCTACCTGGGCACCACCCTCAACACCACCACGGCTGTGCTCAGCAACCTGGCGCAGGTGCTCATTTACATCTTCTGCTTGCTGCTCTACCGCGACCACCTGCGGCAGTTCATGTTCCGGTTTGTGGCGCCCGACAAGCGCACGGCCGTGCTGCACACCGTCGACAGTATTCAGACGGTTGTACAGGCCTACATTTCGGGGCTGTTTAAGGTGATTGTGATTGTGGCCGTGCTGAACGGTATCGGGCTGCTGGCGCTGGGTGTGAAGTTTGCCATCTTCTTCGCCATTTTCGCCTCGGTGTTGGCCATTATTCCCTACATCGGCATCATGATTGGAGCTACTGTGCCGGCCATCATTACGCTGGTGGAAACCGGCTCCCCGGTGCAGGCGGCGCTGGTTGTCGGGGTATTTGTGGTGGTGCAGTTTCTGGAAGGCAACTTCATCACGCCCATGATAACCGGCTCGCAGGTCAGTATCAACCCGCTGGCCGCTATTCTGGCCCTGATTCTGGGTGCCGAGCTGTGGGGCACGCCGGGCATGATTCTGAGCATTCCGCTGATGGCCGTGGCCAAAGTAGTGCTGGATGCCAACAAGGCCACCGAGCCCTGGGGTTTCCTGCTCGGCGACACGGCCGAGGGCGAGGATTCTACCAAGCCCGAAACTACCCAGCCCAATGCCTTCCAGAAGCTCTGGCGACGAATGCTGAACAAGGAATAGCGCTACATAAACCGGTTAAGCCAGCGTTTCTGCTTACAAATTGAGGGTGTAGGTGTCTGTGGTTTCGGCCGTAGCTCCGAAGCCCTCTTTTTGATTCAGCAAGCCATAGTTCACCTCACCCCGCACGGTAGAAATACCAAACGAAAACCGTTGGAACGGCCCTTGCTTCACGCGCAGCAACTCGGCCAGAATGGCATCCACGGCGCCGGTCTGCTTCCCCAATGGGCTGCCGGCAATGTACTGCGCATGCACAAACCCCTGGCGCACATCCTGAAACACGAGGACCCCGGCCACCACTTCTGCCTCTACGCGGGCCACCCACAGCTCCAGGCCCCCCGGGTTCCGGCTGTGCAGATTCCTGATTTCGGCCAGAGTGTGTACCGGCTGGCGTCCGTGTGCGTGCTGCAGATTGTCTGCAAGAATCTGCCAGAAAGCGGCAAAATCCGAAAGAGCGGCCGTAGGTTCCACCGCTACGCCGTTTCTGCGCGCCTTGCGCAGGTTGCCACGCCGCCACGTCCCGATGCGGAACGGCTGCGTCAGGTCGATGACGGAATTCAACTCCCGCGCACTGAGCCGTGCATCCTGCTGGTACAGCCAGAACGGCAGCACGTCGGATGGACGGCGGCAGAAGACGCGCGGTACGGGCTTGAGCAGCAGCTGCCGGAATCCGGCTGCCCGCCACGCATGACGCAGCAACTCCAGCCAGGCTTCTATTTCCGTGTATTTCGGTAGTCCAACCGTCACCAGGCCCCCGTAAGGCAGACCGGGGTGCGCTACCAGTGTATGGGGTGCATCTGTAGCAGAGGCAGTGGCGGCCACAAAAACTGCGACGAGCTCCGTGCCCTGCCACACCAGCCACGACCGATCCTGAAACCGGTCCTGATGATAAGTGAGAAAGGAGCGCTGAAACAGAAACGGGCCGTTGTCGGAGGCGGCTATCAGCGCATCCCAAGCCGCTTCGTGCGCTACAGTATAGGGCTCTACTCGTACTGGCTGGTTGCGGCGGCTCATGCGGCCAATGGAAGGGCTAATGCCCGCAACGCGGCATAGTTGAGGATACAACAGGCCTCAGCATGCGGCCGCAACGCCATAGTAGGCAGGACGCCCTGCTTATCCAAACCCGTAGTATACCAGCTACTCAGGCGGCCACTGTCATTGTCATTTACCAACTCCTGCTGTAGCCCAGTGGCGGTCGTAGTATAAGTCCAGCAGGCCCGCACTACGGGGAAGGAAAGCTGGCCGGGCTCCAGGGCCATGGTGACACCGGTATGTGCCTCGCCAGTACGTGGAAGCACCAGATACGGGGCAGACGGGTTTTCAATGGACACCAGAAACATAAAATAGTGAGTACGACAGCCCAGCTCGCAAGCCGGCAGGGCTGTCAAAAGTAGCGGTTCTCGGGTTGCCGGCCAACCTTCCGGCGCTATCCGCTGGCAGCCGGTGGCGCTCGGGCAAGCCAGAATTTTGTTTGCGGCCCTTACAACTCCCAGCCGCTCCGGCAAGTATAGACTTCAGCTACGCCGCCTTTTCCCGGCAGGCCCGGCACATAGTTCCTCCTTTCTAACTCAACGCACATCATCATGGCAGCTATTACCAGCGAAACCGCCCGCGCTTACAACGACCTGGTCGAAATCAACAAAACGGCCGCAAAAGGCTATCAGGAAGCCGCTGAAGAAGTTTCCAGCGCTGATCTGAAATCGAAGCTGAGCCAGATGAGCCAGCAGCGGGCCCAGTTTGCCGCCGACCTCACCCAGCACGCCCGCCAGCTGGGCATCAATCCGGAGCACGAAAGCACGGTTGAAGCTACGATAGCCGATGCCGCCGCCGCCGTGCACCGGGGCTGGATCAATATCAAATCGGCCATTACGGGCCAGAACGACTCGGCTATTCTGGGCGAGTGCGAAAACGGCGACGCCGTGGCGCTGCAATCCTACGAAACGGCGCTGAAGTCGCAGGAGCTGCCGGCCGAGGCCCGCTCCGTAATTCAGCAGCAGCACGGCTCCATCCTGTCCGACAAGAACTGGATAACCCAGCAGAAAGCCACCCGCTAAGCAACTCCTGCTTCTCCATCTGAAAAAGCCTGCCCCAAGCGGGCTTTTTTGTGCGCCCGCCAAACGGTGCTGCCCTTGGCGGCGGGCCGTTGCAACCTCTCGTGATGTATCTTTGTTACCAATTGCATTAGCATTGTTTATTACCTGATACCGCGCCGCTTTTGTACGCCATCATTGACCTTGAGACTACCGGGGGCCAGCCCGCACAGGACCGCATTACGGAAATAGCCATCTTTATTCACGATGGCGAAAAAGTAGTGGACCAGTTTGATACGCTGATTAACCCGGGGCGCTCCATTCCTTTTTTCATCACCCAGCTCACCGGCATCAATGATGAGATGGTGCGCGATGCGCCCAAATTTCATGAGGTAGCGCGCAAAGTGGTAGAAATGACGGAAGGCTGCGTGTTTGTGGCCCACAACGTACGCTTCGACTATTCCTTCCTGAAGAAAGAGTTCGGCGACCTGGGCTACAACTATTCGCGCAAAACGCTGTGCACGGTGCGCCTGAGCCGCTCGCTGATGCCGGGCCAGCCCAGCTACAGCCTGGGCAAGCTGTGCCAGAACATCGGGATTCCGCTGCAGGGCCGCCACCGCGCGGCCGGCGACGCGGCGGCCACCGCCATTCTGTTCGACCGGCTGCTGAAAATCAGCCAGCAGGAAGAGGCCCTCACGAAGCCCGGCCTCTCCCCTGCCGACACGCTGGCCGCCGTGGATGCCAACGCCCCAGCCGGCCGCAGGCCCGTTCCTCAGGCCACAGCTGGCGCGGTGGCTACCAAGCAGCCGTCGGCCCGCAAGGTAAAGGCGGTGCAGGAAGCCATCCGGACGGCGCTGCTGCCGCCCAACATCACGCCTGAGAAAGTGGCTTCCCTGCCCCACGAGGCCGGAGTATACTACTTCCACGACGAGCAGGGCGAGGTGATATATGTAGGCAAGAGCATCAATATTTACAAGCGCATTCAGCAGCATTTCGCCGTCGATTATAAGTCGCGCAAGAGCATCGAGTTCAAGAACTCTATTTCGGATATTACCTGGGAACTGACCGGCTCGGAGCTGGTGGCGCTGCTGTATGAGTCGCACGAAATCAAGCGCCTGAAGCCGCTCTACAACCGCAAGCTGCGCCGCTCGGTGTTTCCGGCCGGCATCTTTCTGCGCACCGATGAGCAGGGCTACAAGCACCTCTACTACGGCCGCGCCGACGACCACGCCGAGTCGCACCCGCTGATTGCACTGGGCAACCAGTTCAAAGCCAAGGGCTTCCTGTTTCACAAGGTTTCCAAGTTCAACCTCTGCCAGAAGCTCTGTGACCTGTACAAAACCCAAGGCGCGTGTTTCGACTATCAGGTGCACCGGTGCAAAGGCGCGTGCCTGGGCCTGGAGCCCCCCGAAGAGTACAATAAGCGCGTGGAAGAGGCCATCGAGTCGTTCACGTATGAGCACGGCACGTTTGTGGTGCTGGGCCAGGGCCGCCGGGCCGATGAGAAAACCGTGGTACTGGTTGAAAATGGCCGGTACATGGGCTTCGGCTACGTAGACACCGAGTCGTTTTCGGCGCGGCGGCTGGCTGATTTCCGGGACGTTATTACGCGCTACAACGACAATAAAGACGCTCAGCAGATTATCCGGCAATATCTGCGCACCAAGCACAAAGACAAAGTCAAGGTTTTTAATCAGTAGCCTCGCTTGTCAGTTCTGCAGCACCCTGCCCACCGGCGGGGTGCTTTTTTGTGCCGGGTATGGATTGCCCGACAAATCTTTCTTTACAATTCTCAATGTGCTATATTCAATTCGTGGCTTGCCGGCCCTCCTGTTCCGCTCCTGTTCTGCCTGCCTATGAAAACGCTCTTCACGTCTTCGTATCTGCTTATGCATCATGATGGATTTGGACACACGCTGGAACTGGAGTGGCTGGATTTTGCCAATAGTGCAGATTTGCGCACCGGCATGGAGGAAGGTCTGCGCCTGGCAGAGCTCTACCAGGTTCGGGCCTGGATTGGCAACCTGCGTGGCATGCGCGTCATCCGGCCCATCGACCAGAAATGGCTCAACAACGACTGGTTTCCGTGCTTCGCAGCGCTCAACATCACGCAAATGGCTATTGTGGAGTCGGAGGATGTGTTGAACCGCCAGGGCGTGACGCAGGTGATGCATCGGGCCGGAAGTATGGCCCCGCTCAGTACCGCCTATTTTCCCACAATTGAGGCAGCCCGAAGCTGGATTCGCAACACCTCCTTTGTATTGCAGCCCTGATGCTGCTCCGCTCAGCACCGGCCGGGCGGAAGGCCGTGGGACGTAGGCTAGTGGTATCTGCCCTGCTCCCTATATTTCTGCTGCTTCATCTTCCCTGCCTGCCCTTGTAAACCCGCTTCGGCCTGCCCCGGATGAACAAGCTCATTTACCCAGCGCATGAGTCGCTGTATTTTCATAACCGCCTTGCCCACGTAGTGGAACTGCCTGGCCGCTATGTGCGGGTGGAGTGGCTGGTGGCTCCCATGTTCAGCCCGGATCTGCGCCAGGTGTACGAGCAGACGCTGCTGCTGCTCAAGGAGGCGCGCCTGCACAAGGTTCTGACCGACCACCAGCTCCTGCCCGCCATCATGCCCCGCGACCGGGAGTGGCTGGTGCACGACTGGGTGCCGAGAGCTGTGCGGGAAGCGCAGTACCGCTGCTGCGCAATCGTGGGTTCACAGGACATGTACGCTCGTCTGGCCGCTACGCACCTGGGCCGGCAGGCACACAGGCACATGGGGCTGCAGATAGCCCATTTCAGTGATTGTGCCGCCGCCGCGCACTGGCTGGAAACCACCGACGCCTAGGCCGGCCATGAGCACGCCCGGCAGGGCGGCTGTTAGAAAAGACGGTGGCGCAGCAGCCAGCCAGCGGCATCAAATTCGTCGGCTTCGGGGCGGTACTTTTCAGTTTTCACGCTTTTGGGCACGGCAATTACGTTTCCGTCGCCGCTGTTGAATACCGTGGTGCGGGTATGCGTGGCGGCAGTCGGCCCCACCACCACATCCTGGCCGGCACCATCATACACGCCCACCGTGATGCTGGATGGCGGCAGCGCACGGAACTCGAACACGTCGTTGCCGCCCAGCCCGAACAGCTTGAGCGAGTTGGTTTCGTTGGGCCGGAAGGTGCGCTGCCCGAGCAGACTGTCGGGGCGGGCGGTTCCTATTGCGTAGACGCAGAGCCGGAGTTGCTGTGGCGCCGGCGAGTCCAGCACAAACCGCTCGGGCGCATCGGTGCCGGGCACCTCTACGTGGCGGGCCAGCAGCGTGTAAAACTTGTCGGCTACGGCCGGCAGCTGGTGGCGGCGCTGGCTGAGCTTGCGTTGGAACTCCTCGCCAGCCAGCGCATATACCTCCCTGGGCCACACGCTCAGCGCCTCCCGAATCACGGCGTCGGTCAGCTGCTGCTGCACCGAGTCGGCAACCTGGCGGAAATCCTCCCGGCTCAGGTAAACCAGCAACGACTTGTCCATGGGCCGGGCGGCCCGGTTCAGCCCTTCCACGTCTGAAAGGCGGATTTTCTCGTCGAACGTCTGATAATTCGGTTTCAGCCAGCCAATTATGTGCGTAAACACGCCGTCGTTAAACTTGAAAAAGGCGTGGTCCCGGTCGCGCGGGATAGGCCGATACTGCACGCGCCCGCCCGGCTGCCCGAAGCTGGCCCAGCGCCACTGGTCTTCGCGGCGGCTCCAGTCGCCGAGCCACATATCAAACAGGCGGGCGCGCAGGTAGCGGCGCGCATCTACGTGGTGCCGGGGGCTGGCCATCAGGTTGGTAAACACCTTGCGGGAGCTTTCCACCAGCGCCGAGTTGCCGAAGCTGGTCACCCCGCTTTGGTCGCCTTCGGGCCGCTCTTCCAGCAGATACAGCGCATTGGCAAAGCTTTGGCGGTACTCGCCCAGGGCCGGGTCGTCGCCGATGTACACGAGCCGCGGATTGGTATGGTAGACGCCAGCCGCGCGGGCCAGCAGCGGCACGATGTAGGCGCCGTACGGGTGTATCACGCTGGTCTGGTCTTTCATCAGGCGCCCTACGGGGCCGTCCTGCAGGCCTTCCGGCAGTGCCTTGGTTGCATCCTTGTCCACGGAGCGGAGCACGTACTGGATTCCATTCTTGTCAACGAGGCGCAGGTTTTTGGTCTGGAACGAGCCACCTTCCCGGATGGGCGTGAGGCCGCCGGGTACCACCGTACGCAGGTTCAGCACAGGCACCGTAACGGGCAGCGCCCACAGGTCGCGGTAATGCTTGCCCCAGAAAAACGTGTGCAGCCCCGACCGTTTGTAGTGCGGGCCGGCAGCCAGCAGCACCGTTGAGTCGGAAAGAATCTGGACGGCCGGCGCTACCGGCGGCGCGGCCGGCGAAGAGCAGGCATGGCACAACAACCCGACACAAAGGCCCCCGGACAGCAGGCTCCGGAGTGGTAGAGGAATACGAGACACGCGGCAAAGCAATTAGCGGCCGCCGGGCTGGCGGCCTATCTTATACCGTAAACACAGCAGCAGGGGTTGGCTGCCCCCCCCGAACAATCGGCCGCGACGCGCATTGGGCATCCCGGCCGGGCTGCGCTAACAACTCCGCCGTATCTGCGTTACATAGCCCACCAGCCGCGCTTACTGCCCCGCATGATCCTTCGTTATTCTCTCCCCTTTTGCCTGTTACTGACGGCGGGCTGTGCCCGCCAGAAGTTCTTTCAGCCCGATGCCCGCCCCGAGCCCACCGCTCTGGCTGCCCGCCCCGACAGCGTGGTCGTCACGGCCGGCCGGCATTACCGCCGTGGCCCTATTGGCCGTTTTTTGCTGGGCCAGCACCACCGCACGGCCTGGGCCCAACCAGTTACGCTGCCCGTGCTTGATGCCGCCACTACCGTGCCCGGCGGGCTGAGGGCCGGCAAAATCGGGGGCGGGTTTCAAACCATCAGCATGACGGTGGTGGGTGCCGATGGCCGCAGCTATGCCCTGCGCTCCATTGATAAGGACCCGTACCGCACACTGCCCAAAGTCCTGCGCCACACCTTCGTGCTGAATCTGGTGCGCGACGCCACGGCCGCCGGCCACCCGTATGGGGCCTTTGTGGTACCGCCCTTGGCCGAGGCGGCCGGTGTGCGCCACACCAAGCCGCGGGCCTACTACGTGCGGCCCGATGAAACCGGCTTCGGGGAAGCTTCGGCCCGGTATCATGGGCGCGTGGTGCTGCTGGAAGAAAAGCTGGAAGGCAAGCAGAACATAGCCGGCCGCCTGCCCGGCGCCACCGACCTGGATGAGAGCGACACTATGTTGGAAGCCCGCTACAAGTCACCCAAAAACACGGTGCACGAAGCTGCTTTTCTGCGCGCCCGGCTGCTGGACCTCTGGCTCGGCGACTGGGACCGGCACGAAGGGCAATGGACGTGGGCGGCGTATCCGCAAGCGCAGGGCCAGACCCGCTGGGAACCGATTCCGCAGGACCGGGACCAGGTTTTTTTCCGCTTTGATGATGGCGTGCTGTCGTGGCTGGTGAGCAAGGTGGTGCCGAAGTTCCGGACGTTCGGGCCGCGCTACGAAAGCATTGAGGGCTACACCCGCAACTCCCGCTACATCGATGCGCACGTACTGACCGAGCTGGACCGCCGCACCTACCTGGCCACCGCCCGCGACCTGCAGCGCCGCCTCTCCGACTCTGTGATTACCAGCGCAGTGCGGCAGGGGCTGCCGCAGGCCGTGTTTCGCCAGGAAGGCCCCAGAATGATTGCGGCGCTGCAGGCCCGCCGTGACGCGCTGCCCAAAGCCGCCGCCGACTACTACCGCCTCCGCGCCCGCACGGTGCTGGTGGCCGGCACCGATGCCGACGAGCGGTTTGTGGTGGAGCGCCTCAACGACACGGCCACGGTAGTATCGGTGTATGAGCTGAAGCCTTCTGCCAAGCGGCCCGACTCGCTGCTGTACCGCCGCGTCTTTCATCCGGCCGAAACCCGCACCGTGCAGCTGCACGGCCTGCAGGGCGACGACGAGTTTGAGCTGCGCGGCTCGGTGCGGCGCAGTCCGTTCATTGCTATCTACGGCGGGCCGCACGAAGACAAAGTGCGCGATGAGTCGCGCGTGGCGGGCCTGCGCCGCCGCACCCGCTTCTACGACACCAGCCGCAACAACGACGTCGGGCCGGCCCCCGAGCTGAAAGACAAAACCAGCCACGGCGTCGGAAGCCACGCCTTCGACCGGGACGGCTCCGGCCGATAAATCAGCCAATAAGAAATGGGCCGCTCTGCTTCGCATAAGTGAAGCAGAGCGGCCCATTTCTTATTGGCTGAATTCTTACTTAACCCAAGTTGCGGTCTATGCGCCTAGTTGAGCGAGGGTGTGGGTGAAGATGAACAGCAGCAGTTTGAGGGCGAATCCCTGCGCTGTCACGGC
>NZ_FRAS01000035.1 GCF_900142395.1 Hymenobacter psychrotolerans DSM 18569
CGCTTGCCGGGTCCGCATCGCCCAAGCCGGGGCCGTGCCCAGCTTCAGCCGGCCTGGAAACCCTTATGATAATGCCCAGGCCGAAGCCGGTTGGAGCACGCTCAAAACCGAGCTGCTCCCCCCAGGCACGGCGTTCGCTTCCCTCGAAGAAGCCCGCCTGGAGGTGGCGCACTACCTCGACACCTATTTCAATCTCGACCGACGCCATTCTGCCCTGGCCTACCGCTCGCCCCACCAATTTGAACAAGACCTGAAAACCACCCTACCTTAGCTCACTGTCCGTTTCCACTAGACCACCCCAAAGTACCTTTCCAGCAAGCTGGTATAGGTCGTGCGTAACATCAGGTGCATAACGTACTCAACTTGGTTGAACCGTTTTTCGCCACCAGCCAAGCTTACTTTTTCAGGGCGACGATCCTGACGGCCATATCCGTCAGCTCGTTTTCCTTGTTCTCGTCTACAAGCAGCGTAATCGGGCCGGCGGGGTGGGCTTTGTGCAGCGTTTGAAAAGCAGCCTGGGTTTCGGCCTCGTCCATAGGGCCGGCTTTGAGCACGTACTTATGCCCAGCCTCGTCCGTGATATACAGCCCCAGGCTGCGGGTACCGGTGGGCCAGAGACTTGCCAGCAACCAACAGCGCGTCAGCATAACGAAACAAGAAGAAAGCACGGCGTTACTTGAGGGCGATGATGCGCACCGGACTTTTGGTGAGCGGGATGCGCTGGCCGCCGCTTTCGAGCACCAGCGTGGCGGCCTTGACGTACTTGTCCGTCTCGATATGCAGCGTAATCGGGCCGGCGGGGTGGGCTTGGTGCAGTTGCTGGAACACGGCCTGGGTTTCGGCTTCGTCGAAGTCCGTCTTGAGCGAATACTTATGACCAGCCTCGTCGGTGACGTAGAGCGAGAATTTGGCGGGCAAAGGGCGGGCCTGGGGGGTGAGCGCAGCCCGTAGGTAGGGGGCCATGTCCTGCGTGTCAGGGCTGCTGGTGTACTCGGCGCTGAGGAAGTTGACGCGGTAGTTGTAGAGCGTGACGAATTGGGGCAGAGCCACGTGCCAGGAATACGTTTTCAGGTATTCATCCCACTGGCGAGGGCTGAGCGTGCCGGCCTTGAGCTGAGCCTGCACAGCAGACGGGGCGGCGGCTATCTTGTTTTTGAGCATATTCACCCGGTCGGACTTGGGGTAGAAGCGACGGAAGTCCACGGTGGACGCTGCCGCCTGGTAGCGCCCTACCAGCACCTGCCGCCCTGCTCCGACAAGCCACACCACCACCGCGCCCTTGGGCAGCACGCACACAGTAAATGAAGTATAAGTGGTGTGTTGTTTTTTCTCCAGGTCCCAGAAGCCGGCTTGTAATAGCTCGTGCAGGCGCTGCTGCGGCAAAGCGAATGTGCCCTCGTAGAATGTGTCTTCCAGATACGAGAAATACAGGATTTCCAGCTTCTCGGGCGCGGGCTGGAACTCGTCGCCCACGGCCCACCCGATGGATGAGTTGCCCCAACTGCCTTCCAACGTGTGGCCCGAGGGCACCTTGAACGTCTTGCCGTCCGAGCGCACGAAAGCTCCGAACTGAATGGTCATCGGGTAGCCCTTGGCTGCACAGGGCGAGGCGCTGAGGCGAAACTTGTCGGTCTGGTAGTCTGACATAGCGGAAGAAACAGGTTGGCGCGAAGCCGTGGCCGGCGCTTGCGACTGCCCGCAGGCGGGCACGGCCAGCACCAGGGCAGTGAGTAAACGGCAGAACAAGAGCAAGCAACTCATACAAACTAACGAAGGCCTACCCTAGCGCGAGGGCAAGTCAGAGATGATTTGGCGGGCGGGCAGGTTATCGACTTCGCGCCCGCCCATCGTAATGGCGTCCATATCGCCCCAGCCCTTGACGGATGAGCGGTGCAGGTACTGGTTGCGCACCCACTTGTAGGCTTTGGGCAGCACGTAGTTGGCCGGTTCGCTCAGGGCCGTGTCGTGGCGGCTGAGCACGTAGCGGTGCATCAGCCCGCTCAGGCCGCTCAAGTTATCCGGCACTTCATACGCGGCAAAATCGTCGGCAAATGGCTTGAAGGTAGCGCCAAACTTCTGGGCCAGCTGCATCATGATGGAGAGCGGGATGAACTGGTAATGGTGGCGCACCGTGCGGGTTCCCGTCGTGCGGGTACTCGTGCCCGCCCGCACCCAGAAGCCCGAGGGCTCGGGCAGCTGCGTTTCTTCGTCGTTGTTCACGTACCAGCCCTCCCGCAGCAGGCGCTCCCGCTCGTAGGTGTCAACCACGCTCGTCTCCACCATTTCCTCTTTGTAGCTGCCGCCCACGTCGGAGTGTACGCCGGGCAGGGTGCACTCGAAGCCCACGCCGGCCTGCATGGACGTGGTGATGGTGGTGCGGGCAAAGTTCTTGCGGTACTCGTCGGCCGCCCCCAACTGCACGGCCCGCATGGGGGCCCCGTGCATAGCCAGGCGCAGCTCGTCCACGTCGTCGCCGAACGTGTCGAAGATGACGTTGCCCAGCGCCCGCACCAGCGTCCCGCGCTCGGATTCGCCCGCGTAGGACGACACCGTATCGAACACGCCCACGAAGTTGAGCGTGATGGCCTCGGGCGGCACGCCCAGGGTGGCGCTCAGGTTGGGGTACTGGCTGAAGAACTCGGCCGTGCGCCGGGCCACGAAGTGCCGCGCCGCCGCGGCCCCCCGGCTGAAACCGAACACGTCTACCGTCAGGGCTTCCAACCGTTTTTCCGTTCGTCTTAAAACCTCACTTATTTTAGTTGTTGCCTCCGTGATTCCCCTCGTTACCTTAGCCGGAATACCGGTCGGCCCCGACCCCCAGGCCAGGCCGTCCTTGTCGTCAGCCTCGTTGTCTATCGTGCCAATACCCTCCACGTACACTGACACCTCGGTTTGGTCGTCCTCAATGTTGTTCATGTACTCCATGATGGCCACGTTGGAGTAAGAGGAGTCGTAGCTCCCTTTCACCTCCACTGGCCGGCCATTGATAGTTACCACCGTGGCCGTTACGTTGGCCAGCCGGGTTTCAATATTGGTGCGATTGTTCTGGGTGCCGTCGAAGAACACGGCCACGCGCATCCTGACCGGCTCCCGGTCGTCGGTTTCAGGCTCCTCGCCTACTACCACTTTGCCAATGCCTGAGGGCGGCCCGTCCAGCAGGCTGTTGAAAACGGTTCCCATGCTTACGAAGGATTAGGCGTAGGTTGCTGGTTGAGCAGCAGCGGGCACAAACTCATGCTGGCCGTGCGTACACCCTCCACCTGAGGGGGCGGCGGCAGGCCCGGCACCTTAATTTGCAGCGTGCTCATCACACTCACCTGCCCGCCGATGGCGCAGCGGATGGTGCTCTTCTCCAGCAGCGGGTGCTGAGCCGGAGTCATGAGACTCACCTTGTCGAAGTACTTCTCCCACATGAGCAGCATCGGCACGCAGGGCGTGTTGTTCTTGACGATGCACGTGCCGAAGGGCATAAATACCTTGTCGAGCGTAGTGGCCATAAGCTTGCCCTGCACGTACACCGTGGGGTTGGTCAGCACTTTCAACTGGCTGGGCAGACTGCCTTTGTCGCAGCGGCACAGGGCCCCGTTGCACACGTATTCTTGTCCGGTCTGGCTCATAGCTGCTGCACGGTTAAGTCGTATTCTTTGGTATAGCCTGCCGGGCTCTGGCACGTCACGGTGGCTGCCACGGATACCGGCCAGCCGGTAGCCAGGTCCAGGTCGTAGGTAGCGTGGTAGGCGAAAGTGAGCGTGGCCGGGTCGGGTGGGCCAACAGGCGCCGGGTTGGGCGACAAGGCCAGCAGCGCCGCCACCTGCCGGGCCACGGCGGCCCGGTCGGTGCGGTCTTCATCGAGCCGGCCGCGCAGGTGCAGCGTGGCCCGGCCCGGCACCGTGGGCTCGCCCAACGTTAACTGCTCCTGGAAACATACGGCGGTATCAGCCAGAAAATGCGGGAAGGCTCGGGCCTGCGTGTAGCAAAATCCGCTTTCAAACCGCTGCTGATACAGGTTGGCTACCAGCAGCGAATGGCTATAGTCATGGTGTAAGGAGTCCAGCAGCCGGGCGGGGTCCTGCACCTGCGCCTCCACCGCAGCCCGTAAGGAGGCCGTCAGCGCGTCGGCTTCGCCGTAGCGGGCAAGCAGCTCTTGCTTGATGTCGGCCCAAGTTGCTATAATTTCGGCATGGTTGGCTACAGCTAGGCGCTGGCCTGCCGGCGACGTTTCGATGACCAAGTGGCGGTAGATGCCTGCTAGTAGCAGCATTATTTCTTCCAGCGGCAGCAGGTCGGGTTTGCGCAGCGTGGGCGGGGCTGTGGTCCAAGACAGCAGCAACCGGGCTCCGTGGTACGTCCCGGTCAGCGTGAGGTGTTTGCTGATGACGGAACGGGCTACCTCCCCATACCGACGTTCTTCCCAGCGGGTCGTTACTTCGTAGGCCAGCGGATGCGGCGGCGGACGCAGCTCCAACCGGACTGGCAAGTGGAAAACCCCGTAGTGTGCCAACCGCTCCACCGTGCGGCTGCTCCCGGCTTGCTGAACTAATCCACTGCCAACCGGCAGCGCCGAACTTGCTGCCGACGACCCCAAAGGTGAACCTGCGAGACGAAAGTCGCTCATTGAAAAGAGGAAATCAGGCTGACAACTCTATGGCAAAGTGGGACTACTGCGTTTAGCCGTTCAGCTTTACGTCCGAGCCGTTGAGCTTTACTAAGCCGGTTGCGGTTACTTCCACATTATTCGCGGCTTTCACCATCGTCTTCTTCGCTGCGGCTTCCAGGGTCAAGTCGCCGCTTACCGCCGTAAGTAACATTTCCTTCTGAGCCCGCAAGGCAACGTCCTCCTCCAAGGCCTGCACGCTGACCTTCTTCTTGGCTATCAGGCTGATGCTTTCATCGGCCTGCAGCGTAATATTTTTCGCCGACTGCAGCGTAATGTCTTTTCCCGCCGTCAGATTGATCGGCCCGTTGGTTTTGATGTCAATGCTGCCATCACCTTGGAAGCTGATGGTTATAGCCGTGTCCTTCTTATTGGAGTTGGAAATAAGAATGGACTGGGCGCCGGCTGTATCCAGCATCACAAACTTGTTGCCGCCGGCGGTCTGGATGCCTTTCAGGCCGTTTTTGGCGGGCGAGTAGCTGGCCCCCTGGGGATTCTGGGCGTGGAACATATTGCCCAGCACCACGGGCTGCTCGGCCAGGTTCTGGTGGTAGCCGATGAGCACCTGGGAACCCACCTCCGGCTTCATGAAGTGTCCCTTCCCGTGGCCGGAGTAGGGCGTGAGCACGCGCAGCCAGTCGGTTTCGGCCGCTTTCTTGTTCTCGACGGGCCAGTGGTAGCGCACCTTCAGGCGGCCCAGCTTCTGCGGGTCGTTGTCGTCGATGACTTCGGCCAGCTCTGGCGTACCCTGCGGCGGCAGCTGATGGGGGTTGACCGGCGGAATATCCACCACGTGCGGAATAGCGGTAAACGAGTTGCGGTAGTTTCCCAGCGCGTCCACGTGGTGCGTGATGTCGATGATGCGGTAGGTGCCGAAGCTTTCCTCGGCCTGCTGGTGCGTGCCGAAGCCTTGGCCGCGAATGGACAGAACGCCGCCTAGCTGCAGGGCGGGCTGGTCGCTGTAGCCCTGCACGCTTACCAGGTCGGCGGCGCGGTTGGCTTTGAAGGCTTTGGCTTCGTCGTTGAGCTGGGCGGCCGTCGCGCCGGGCACTTCGGCCGACGCATGCATGGGCTGCTGAAACAGCTGCGTGGCCTTGTCCAGCACGACTTTACCGAAGCGGTGCTGCTGCAAGCCGGGCACCTGCTGGCTGGCCGTGTTGCCGGTGTTGTGCTGGTGCTGCTGGTAATCATAGTCGTAGAGCACGGCGCGGGTGGGGCGCAGGGCCAGCCCGAAGTGGAAGCCGTTCCACTCACCGTCGGCCTCGAAGTCGTGGGCCTCGCTGCTGGCCGGGGCGCCCAGGCGCAGCGTGGTGCCATCGTAGTAGAGCCATTCGCCGTACTCGGCGGCCAGGCGGCTCAGGAAAGCGTAGTTGGTTTCCTCGTACTGTGCCACGTAGGGCAGCGGGGCCTGGTGCGTAGGCGTAATGCTGCGGGCCAGCAGGTTGCCGGGGTAGGGTTGCAGGACGGTGTTGAAGATGGCCGTCAGGGTCTGGTTGACGAAGGTGCGCTTCTGCAGGCCGTCGCTGAGCAGAAAGCAGGGGCTGTAGGCCTGCACCCGCACGCTGCTGCTGTAGTCGGAATCCTGACCCGTGCTCAGCTCAGCCACCAGGCCTTTGAACTGCAGGGTCTGGCGCTGGTTGAAGTGAAATGCCTCATCGGCCTCCACGGCCACCTCGACGGGCTGGCTCAGCAGCTGCTCGGGGGCCTTGGTCAGAAAGCCGGTCAGCGGCCCCTCCACATGGTCGAAGGGCACCTGTAGCGTCAGCGTGTGCGGCGCGAACAGACTTTGGTGGAGGGTGAAAGAATGAAAATCGGTGCCGGGAGCCAGTAAGCGGCCGGCGCACCGCACGTCGAGGGTAACCTGTCGGGCCATATATGCAGCTAGAGAAACACGAGAAACGAAATCAAACAGCCGTCCTGAGGGCGATAAAAAATAAAATGGCCGGGCTGTTATTGCGCTAAGGTAATGGGATTTAGGAAAGAAGCCAGTGTGCGGCGAAGGGCTAACGAGGCAGCATAAATTTCGCTACGTTTGCTCCACTACTTCTATTCCGTGTTACATGAGCTTATTCCATTTGCCAGCCGGCCGGCCGCAGGGACGCGCCGCCGCCCTGCACCAGGGGCGTCCGCAACAGCCTACCCGCAAACCCACAGGACGGGCCGCCGCCCTGCATCAGGGCCGGCCAACGCCGCCACCGGCGCCGAGTGGGCGGGCAGCGGCGCTGCATAGTGGGGCGCGACCAGTAGCCTCTTCGCCTGCCTCCGTTACGGCAGGGGTTTCGTTTGACCGACTGCAAGTAGTGGACACTAAGTTGGCCACCACGTTTATCATCCGAGTGAACCTCAAAGCCGAGTTGTATAATATATCCACTGGCTCAGTATCGGGCCTGACCGATGCGGTTGAGCGAGCCTTCCGCTTGGCAGTGGAACAGACGTACACTCCCGCCACGGCGGCACGGGCTTTGAACGCGAAAAAGATGCTCTACAAGTTTGTGCCTGGCTATATTAATGTAACGGAGCGGTACGACTACAAAAACACGGCTGGCAAGCTGCAACTGATTGTGGTAGATCAAATGATAGGTGTCAACGCTGACGGTGGGCCACTAGGCGGCTTAGCCCCGCAATTCGGGTCACACCTGTACGTGGGCAAAACGGGTGTAGCCGGCATGGCGAAGGTTATCGTGCATGAAATAGGGCATACGATGGGGCTGCAGCACACATGGGAGGATGAATTTGCCGGCAATGACCGGGACCCGCGCAATGCTATGTCCTATGGCACCGTTGCGCAGCCCACGTTTTCGGGCGAACAACTGTTCTTTAGCTTTACCAAGCGAGGCTCCCTCATGACGCGCACGAACTTCCAGGTGACGACCGGGGACATGGAATCTCCATTTGGCAAGAGCACGAACGTACGACCCACGCGCACCAATATTGGGCGTGGCATCACCATTCCTACCCCCCTTACGCAGTAGAGGCCATGTACAAAATGCTTTGCCTGGGAGTATTGGCAGTGGGCATGGCCGGGTGTCGGCAGCCGGAGCCGGATACTATTAAGGTGGCGCTGGATGTGAATAATCACAGCACCGATTCCGGCCGGCCGGACAGTGCCCGGATGCAGGTGTATTGCGACGGAGTGCTGGTAGTAGATACCACCTTGGGCAACGTGCATAGTGGCCCGCCCTACCAAACCGGAGATTCCTTCAACCGACACTGGCTCACCGTGACGCCGGGCCGGCATCAGCTACAAGTAAAAACTCCCAAATACGACTTGGCTTTGGACACGGTATTAGTACTAGACACGCTCTTTTTCACCAGCGTGAACCTACATCACCATATCCGCTATCCTGATACCTTGCGTTTGGCTAATGGCTCGGTGGCCCATGTCATACCCGCTGACACAACCAGCAAAATTATGGTCAGCAAAGTAGCATACCGCCGAAGTAGGTTGTGAGGCCGGGAATTTTACGCATGGTGGTAGGGGGCTTGGGGGTCGTTGGTGACGGTGTGGCCTGGTAGGCACGTTGGGGCAGGCGGTGCTGGAGTATCGTCGGGGGTGGCTGGGGCCGCTGGGGCGGGGCACTGGCAGGCGTCGGGCCACTCTTCGCAGCGTGTGCAGCGTGAAATCTTGTGCAAGCCCCTTCGCTCGAATGACTGTACAAATTGCTCGTAGCTGTAGGCCACGAACGGGAAGCCGCCGCACGCCTTCAGCTCGTTGAGAAATTCGATTTGATGGTCACTGAGCCGATCCTTACCGGCCTTCACTTCTACCCCGATGAACTTGGCGTCCAAGCGACGGAAACCGAGAATATCAGGTACACCTACCCGGTTGTTCGGATGAGGGTACCAGCGGCCCGTTTTGGAGTTGTAGCGGCCTCGGTTGTCTTGGGCCCAGGCGACGACTCCTTTGGCGCTGAGGTAGCCGAGAATATGAGCGGTTATTTCGTCGGCTTTGAGGTCGTAGAGTTCGAGCGGGGTTTGGGGCTGGGGCTTCATGGGGCGGGGATTTCGACAGATGAGCCAATGCCGACCAAACGGGCCACTTCGGCGGGGTGCGTGGGATATTCAGGACTGAACACGCGGGCGTGGGTACTGCAGCGGTCCTGCATACAGCTGGCAGCGCGGGTACGGGTGGCGGGCGTGGTGGTCACGCGGTAAAGGCTGCCACAGGTGGCGCGGTAGTAGGTGACAGTGTTCATGCGCCGAGGTGCTTCGGATTCTCAATTTCCAGCTTGTCAGCGAAGCGGCGGGTGGCGGCGGCGTGGCGGCGGGTTATCTGCTGCTGGGCGGCTTGGGAGGGTTGCCAGTCGGGCCGGGGGTGGCGGTGGATGGCTTGCTGCACCTCGTGGCGCTGCTGCTCGGCCTGCTGCTGGGTGAGCAGGCCGCGGCGGTACTTCTGCTTGATGAGCGTGAGCTTGTCGCGCAGGTGTTGGGCGTTGGGGTGGCTATCGGGAATCGTCAGGGCCACATTTTGCACCAGCGCGGGGGCAGTTTGTTTGAGCTGGTGGAGGGCTACGGCTTCCTGGCTGATGGCTTGGGCTTTGCGGTCGAGGTGGCTGTTTTCGAGGTACCGAGCCTTCTTCTCGAAGTAAGTGTTAAGCACGCCGTAGATGGTGGCCGGGTCGAGGGCGTTGAAGAACTTGGTACCGGTGGTGCGGGCTTGTTTGAGGGCTAAGATTATATCCTTCACGCTGTCGTGGGTGTAGGTCTGAGCCAGCGTGTCGGCCATCTCCAGGATGTCGGCCGCGTCGGGCTTATCGGCTACCCGGACACTATCCACGAAGGCCCGGAGGATGACGACCAGCAGCTTGACCAATACCTCCTCGCCGTACTTGTAGCGCAGCTGGAACAGCTTGGGGGCAACGGCGGCCTGGGCCACTGTCAGCCCTACCGACAGCTCGGCCAGCACGAGGCGGGCGCTATCGTTGGGGGTGCTGGCCAGCTTACCGGTCGTACTTCGACTTAAAGCCAGTGCGAGCAAAGAATGCTCCGGGGTCGTGGGCGTCGGGGCCGGCGTGGTGGGCCGGGGCGAGTTTGAGGCGGTTGTCGGCGGCGTCATTGAGCATAAATCGTTTGGCGGTGGCAACCCAATCCCGGCGGGTGGGCTCTAATCCGGTATTCTTGTCGCGCCAGGTGGCGACGAGCTGATGGTAGTGGCGCAGGTCGGCCAGCTGGTAGTCGGTGCCGGCGAAGGCGGCTATGAAGGTTTCGACCTGGGCAATGGGGCTCCGGCTGAAGGGTAGCTCGGGTAGTGCGGGGCGGCCCCGGCCGGAAGCGGCGCGCGGGGCGGTGGCAGCTGCGCGGATGGTATCAGCCTCTACCCCCTTTTTCTTTGGCGCAACTTTCTTTTTGGGGGCTGTCGGCCGGGCCGGGCCTGCACCGTTAGGTTGAGCGGTGTCGTCGAACAGTTCCGCGCCTGAAAGCCCCTCCCCTTCCAGCACCTCTATTTTTTTTTGAGGACGTGGCGGCGGCACCGTTTACACTGTTTACACTATCACCTGTTTTATCATATAAGGAGTGTTCCCCCACTTCTGGGGGAACCTCCCCGGTTAGGTTGCCCCGGTTCTGGGGGTACTGTTCCCCCACTTCTGGGGCAACCATGGCCGGTTCGGTTGCCTCACTTTCGGGGGAACCTGGCCCGGCCGGTGCCCCCACTGCCGGGGGAACCGGGCCGCCGAAGCCGACCATCACCACGCAACTTGCGCCGGCGCTGCGGCTGGGCCGGTAGGCTAGCAGGCCGAAGTCGGACAGGGTGCGCAGGGTGGCGGGTAGGGTGTCTTTGTTGCCGATGTGGGCTGCCCGCATCAGCGCCTCCCGGTCCAGGGGCAGGGTCTCGGGGAAGCGGGCGGCGTTCCATGCGAAAAACAGGGCCCAATACAGGCTGACGTGGTGGGGCCGGGCGTCGGGGCGGGCGCTCAGGTGCTCGTGGGCGGTACGGGTTTGCTGGACGTAATTCACGGGGCCGCTCAGGAAGGGACATCTGCATAGGGATTTGCCGCGCTGACGAATGTGTAAAACTCCATCTGTCGCCGCGCCGGGTTCCAGCTGCCTTCCGTGCGTTGCTTCAGCACGTTCTCCCGGTTGGTCAGTACTTGGATATTTCCGGCCGTGTAGCCCTGGGTGGGGTCTATCCGGTCAATATGGTAGCTGGTGGCGGTGCGTCCCCGCCTGGTCAGGTACTCCGTGCGCCGGGCGAAATCGGCAAACTCATCCAGCGTCAAGTCGAAGTGCTTGCCGCGCCGCTTGGCGTTGGCCTTCAGGTGCCGGTAGGCGTAGCGCAGCGGGTTAGTATGGGCATCACACGTCGCGCACCGTTTCCTATCCGCCTTGGCCGTTTTAAAGCATCCCGGCGTGCTGCATAGCCTCCGTTTCATACAGGCTGTAGTGCTTGGTGATGGGCGTGGAAGACAGCGGCCGAGAAGCCGCGGGGCGTGAGGCTGCGAATGTTGGCGCGGTTCTTCGAGCCGGGCACCTTATCCACCATTGAGCCTTTGATGGGAAAAACAGGCCGCTTGTCAGGCATGATAAAGCCGTGGCCGGTCCAGAGGCAGGTGCGCTTGGTGTAGGCTTCGGGTTCCGGGTCTTCGAGCCAACCGGCGTACTCGCACGGATCAAACTGATGGTCGGGCTCGCGCCAGTAGTGGCGGAGCTGGCCCCTGGGGTTTTCCAGGAAGTAGGGTGAGCCCAGGCGGTGGCACAGGTCGGCGGCGGCACCCACCAGGTTGAGAGCGGCAGCCAGGGCGCGTATCCCTTTCACGCGGAACAGATGGGCCCCGGCATTGCTCAGATCGGTACAGGGCGGGAAGGCAGCCACGAAGGCCACGGGGCCGGGCGGGGGAACGAAGCGGCGTATGTCACCCCCGACCAGACACACGTTGCCCTGCCACGTTTCGCCGGGCGGGTGCTGCACGTCGACGCAGTAGCAGACGTAGCCGGCGGCGGCCCAGGGCTCGGTAAACCGGCCCGAATGGTCGAACAGGGAAACAACTACGCGGCTCATGCGGCTTGCACCGTAAGGCGGTGGTAGCGGCGCGGATAGGCCTCCAGCACCGACCGGCGGAAACCCCAGTCCTTCTCATTGAGTCGCACGCCCGGCAGGCGGCCGGCGCGACGGGCACGCAACAAGGCACTGACCGAAAGGCCGATATATTCGGCGGCGTGGGCAGTAGTCAGTACCTCATCAGGTTTAGTGGTGGTAGCGGCAACGCGGGCGGCTTCGGCCTGCTCCAGCTTATCGAGGCGGGCCAGGTGCTGCCGCCACTCCATTTCGGGAATGATGATGACGGCTTGCATACTTATGCGCTAAGGGCCTGCCGGCGGGCAGTCAGTTCGGTACGTTGTTTTTTCTCCGCCTCCACCGCATCGAGCACCGCCATTTCGATAGTCGGGTTGTTGGTGCCGTTGCGCTGGATTGTGCTATAGATGGTACTCCGGGCGTACTCGTGCCCGCGCTCCGCCAGAATTTTTTGGGCGGCGGCAACGATGTCCGTCTTGTGTCCCAGGGACTTCACCAATCCGTGAAGCGTGGGAGTTTGTGAAAAATTGTTAGGCAACTGTTCCATTTTGTTATGCGTTTAGTACATTTGAATGTATCATTACCACAAGTAACGCATACTAAGGTAATTAGTAAGCATACTGTGTAATAAAAACGCGTACAATTATGGAACAGGCTGAGTCACAGAAGAAAAAACTTCCGGCTGGGGTGGACGGTGACACCGGGGCACGCATCAAGCAACTCTTTGAGCATCACGGTATTAGCACCTATGAGGCTAATCAGCGCCTGGGCTATTCACGCACGAGCAAGCTCTACAAAGTGCTGAGCGGAGAGGTACGGCCGTCGTACGAGACGCTGGTAGACTTACTGGCCGAGTTTCCAGATGCTTCGCCGGATTGGCTGCTAATGGGCAAAGGACCCATGCTGCGAGCAGCGGCGAAGGCCGACGCTGCGCCGAAGTCGGCGGTGCTGCAGCAGGTCGTGCGCGGTGACAAGGTGGTGGTGGTGACCGTGGATGAAAAAGGCAAGGAAAACACGGTGTTCGTGCCGATACCTGCTCAGGCGGGCTACGCGGTGAGCCACAATGAGGCCGTGTTTGTACGCCAGCTCAGCAACTTCAAGATACCGGGCTTTGACCGGGGCGAGTACCGGGCCTTTGAGGTATCAGGCGACAGTATGGAGCCCACCATCAACCACCGGGACATTGTAATAACGTCGCGCGTGGATGAGTTGCGGCTGTTGGAGCCGGGGGAAGTATATGTAGTCGTAACGCCTGAGACGGTGATGCTAAAGCGCATCAAGGACCAGGTTCGCGGCAGTGATAATGAAGTGGTGCTGTATTCGGACAACGCGCACCGCAGACCCTACCACATGGAAACGCGGGACATCGAGGAAATATGGCGCGTGCGGGGCTACGTGTCGAGCTATATACCCAGCGCGCCGGACGTGACGATAGAACGGCTGTGGGAAGTCATCGAGGAGTTGGGCTTTGACCGGGGCACCGTGCGGCGTCATCTGGATGAAGGTGCTACCTCTGACGCTACCCTATGAAAATGATCAGGCGCTTACGCACGCGTAAGCGCCTGATAGAATGACAGTTACCGAGCGCTCCGGTGTATAGTAAAGAGCCCCGACAGGAGGCTCACTGATAGAAAAAGTCCTTGTAAATCTTTGATTTGCAAGGGCTTTTTTCTTGACTTGTACTACGCTCAACTTTGGGTACCGCCATTGCGTTATGTTATCTATATTTGTAACACTTTGTATTAATTTGTCAGTCGTTCGGACTGGCTTACCATATAAACGGCGGCCAACGCCCGAAAGCCCTGACCGCCGCCACTCTAGTGTCCGAGCCAGTGGCTAACCACGGCCCGAACCGCCCCTGCTAGCACTGCCTTGCACAGTTCTAGCAGGACGTGAAATCTACTGGCCTTGCCAGCGTGTTTCACTTTCGCACGTTTACCCATTTTCCCCGGGAGTAAGGTGCTCGTAACACCCACTTCCTGAAGCCCCGGTTGTTCCACCAGCTGGGGCTTCGTCTTTTCAGACAAGGCGTTGGCGGGGTGACTACCATGCGTTGCGACGAAGATAA
Organism: Hymenobacter psychrotolerans DSM 18569; assembly: GCF_900142395.1. Lineage (GTDB taxonomy): Bacteria > Bacteroidota > Bacteroidia > Cytophagales > Hymenobacteraceae > Hymenobacter > Hymenobacter psychrotolerans. The sequence goes on from NZ_FRAS01000035.1 coordinate 13,735, forward strand.
CGCACCTGCCAGTGAGAAACTACGGCCTTGCCAAAGCGTACCTTTGCCCGGCAATAAGTATTTACGATACCCGCACAAATTCCACAACCCACAGCCACTCATTCCGAGTCCAGGCCGTCGGATAGATGGAATCTAGTAGGCCCCGGAAAGCAGCCGTGGGGGTACTATACCACCGGAAACCGCCAGCGGTGCCGGGGTGTGGTTCTACCCTACCCCAGGATACGCGTCCTTCCTTCTCTATGGAGTCGATACCCTCGGCCAGCGCATCGGCGTCACGCAGGCTGCGCACCTGCTCGGCCCGGATGCTCGCGTAACCGTTTTGCGGCCAGCCTGGACGGCAGCCAGCATGGCGGAGTTGAAGGAGATGAGGCGCATATAGCAGCCAAGATATCGGCTCTGGCGCAATCCTTGAAACACAGGGCAGCAGGAAGGTTGGCTGTAAGTATGGGTATTGTTAGCAATTGCTGGCAACTCGGCTCGGTGAGCCGTTCTCACGTGCATGTTCAGTATTCTGTCTTCCATTCTGTCAGGAACCGTGCATTTATTCCGGCGTCTATCTTTGCTCCTTCATTCGACTGCTCTTACCCTGTTGCTGCCATATGTCCACCGTCTTACCGCCTTCTGCCAACCGCTTGTACTTCGAAAACGCCGCCGGCCGTGTGGAAGAGGACGTCGATGGTTATGTGCGCCTCACGTATCACCCCGGTCGTCGGGAAATGGCTGTCTGGCAGGGCCTACTCCAGCATACCAAGCGCCTGCTCACGCGCCAGGCCGGCGGCCTGATGATGGTCGACCAGCAGCAGATGACGGCCTTCACTCCTCAGGAACAAGCCTGGCTGACTGAACAGTGGCTGCCGCAGGCTCTGGTGGAAGGCGGCTACCGCTTCGGCGCCGTTGTGCAGGCCCGGGACGTATTTGCCCGCTTGGCCATGGACTCAATCCGCCTCCAGGTGCAGCATCTGCAGCTGGAGTACCGCTACTTCCCCGACGAGGCCGCCGCCCGCGCCTGGCTGCTCTCACGGCCTACGTCCCGGAGCTGAGCAGCTTCATAAATCACCGTGCACTCTATCCAACCTCAGCCTACTTCTGCAGATTTTCTCCCTTCCTCACAAGCCCTGATTAATGCGTATCTTTAAATTATGAAACCACTATCCCACTTCCGATATGCAGTATTAGGGCTGCTGTTTGCTGTTGCTTCAGGCTGCAGCGATGAGGAAAAGAAACAGGATGCCGACCCCAAACCAACTGCCACCAGCCATACCGTACAGGTTCAATACAAAGGAGCCAACCTCACCGATTTGGGCGCGCGTATATCCGGCGAGGCAGTTAGCGCCGACGGCCAGACGGTATTGAATAACTTCAGCACCTTGCTTCCGGAACAGGATATAGCAGATGTGATTAGTGTAGGCGAGATACCGATTTCCTATAAATTCACCACAATTATAAGTTTCGAGAATCTGCGCACCACCCGGGCCCCACTCAACAGCTCTCTGGAAGCCATTATTTTGGTGGATGGTGTTGCCAAACGCACGCTGCGTATTAATCATGCAACAGCTCCTGGCTCTTCGTTCGTTACAGCAAAGGCAGTTATACAGCCTAGTGACTGGTAATACCCCCAAGCTGTTTACAACAAAAGAGCTCTGCCACTTGGCAGAGCTCTTTTGTTGTAAACAGCTTCAATGAAAAGCAAATACTCTATTGAATGCGCTTAACGCAGTAGGAACCGCAAAGAATTTAACCTGCCGTGTCTGCTATTTAATAACGTACTATCTACTGGCGTGCACTATAATAAATACAACGCAAAAAATATTGCAGTAAACGACGGTCGAATACGGTTGTCTACCGTAATGGGAAATATTTGGTAGGTTTGCGCACAGCATAATTACGCCTGTCACAGTTTCTCACCGGTTCACTAAAATAAAACGCATGGCCCTCGACCTAAGCCAACTCGAAGAAGTATTGAAAAACGCGAAAAACAGCGACGTTGTTAAGAAGGAATTGCGCAAGGCCTTGCGTACTGTTTCAGCCGCTATTCGCAACCTCAATCAGGCAGTAGAAGATATGGATACTATCCTGGCTGATGACTACCAGCCGACCGTGAAGGAGCGTAAGCCGCGCACGGTAACTCCGGGTGGTGCCAAGCGGGGCCGTAAGCCAAAGAATGCAACGCCCGCGGCATAACACGCTGCCTCTACTTAAAAATAAAGCCCCGGCTTCTTCTACAGAAGCCGGGGCTTTATTTTTAAACGAAAAGTCGATTAGCTACGAACGACGCGGAGCTGCTTTTTCAGACCTTCAATCCGGCCCTGGGCCTCGTCGATACGGCCTTGGTATTCTTCGCGGAGCTGCGCAGCGTTTTTAGAGCGCGCAAAGAATTCCAAGTTGGTTTTCAAAGTGGAAATATCATTTTCCAACTCATTGATTTCCCGCCGCAAGGACTGCTCTTTTTTATAAAGCTGCTGCTGCGAGTCAGGGGCGGACTTCAGACGCTCTACCTGCAAATTGAAAAGCAAATCAGCGCGCTCCGCGTAAGCCAGGCCGGGCACGGTGTCCAGGTATTTGCCCATCAAGGTCTGGAAACGCTCATCGGCGCGCTCCGCGGCTCCCAGTGCCTGCCACTGCTGCACATGCTGGCGGAAACCTTCCACCGTGCCGGGCTCGTCGGCAGAGAGTGCGGCAATTTGCTCCGCCAGCTGATCGAGGTGAGCATTTTGCTCTTGGCTTAGCTGCTGCGCTTTGTCCTGACGCTGTTTCTGCTCCTGGTTTTTGCGGTCGAAGAAGGCGTCGCAGGCAGTGCGGAAACGGTTCCAGACTTTGTCAGACTGCTTTTCCGGCACGCGCCCGATCAGCTTCCAGTCTTTCTGCAGCCGGATAACAATTTCACGGCCCTGTTCCCAGTCCGGGTTGGCCAGGGCGGCTTCGGCCTGCTCAATCAACTCCAGCTTACGCTTTAGGTTGCTGTTCTTCTCTTCGTCGAGGGCCTTGAAGAACTGATTTTTGCGCTGGAAAAAGCCTTTGTAGGCTCCCCAGAACTGCTTGTTCATGGCATCGGCCTTGTCGCGGGGCACGAGGCCGGCGGCGTCCCACTCCTCCTTGAGTTTCTGCAGCTCATCGGTCTTGGCACGCCATTCGTTTACGCGCTCCGTCTCAAACTCGCCAAAAGGCCTGAGCTGCTCCAGCAGGGCAGTTTTTCGCGTAAGGTTCGCGTTTTCGGCGGCCGAGCGGGAATCCAGAAACTCTTTCTTGCGGTTGTGTACCAGCTCCGAGGCCTGCAGAAAGCGCTGCCACAGCGGCTCCCGCTGCTCATTCGGCACGGGTCCGATGTGCTTCCACTCCTCATGCAGCTGGCGCAGATCCGTCAGGGCCTTGTTAATGCTCGACTGCCCGGCCAATGCCTCGGCCCGCACAATCAGCGCCTCTTTAGCCTCCAGGTTGCGGCGGCGGTCCAGCTCCTTCATCTCGAAGAACAGGCCGCGGTTGTTGTAGAAGATGTCGAGCAGCGCGTGATACGAGTTCCAGAGTTCCTGGGCGTCTTTCTGCGGCACTGGCCCCGTGGCTTTCCAATCGTTCTGCAGTGCCTTGATGCGGGCCGAACTATCCTTGGTTTCGGCAGACTCCACCAGCAGCCGCAGCTGCGACAACAGCTCCTGCTTGTGCGCCAGGTTGAGGGCCCGCTGCTCATCTTCGGCTTTGGCGTCGCGCACGCGGCTTTCGCGGAACTCCTGCATGGCTTTGCTCAGCTCCTGATGGCCTTCCGGCCCGGCATAGGCAAAGTCGTCGGCGGCATTGCCGGCCTCCGTGAACTGCTGACGGGCCGCTGTGCGGCCGGCCTGCACTGCCGTATCGTATTGGCGGTAAAGGTCCGTAATCTGCTTGCGGTTCTGGCGCGCATCGGGGCGGCGCAGCAGCCCCAGCAGATACGATGCCTGCGCCGGCAAATCGAGGGCAGCAAAATCAGGAGCCGGAGTTTCCGGCACAAACTCTTCCTCTTCGGCTCCGTGGTCGGGCTCGGCAGGTGTATTCTCGGCAGGGGTATTCTCGGCGGTAGCCGGCGTTTCCTGCGAAGTTGGCAGCGCCGCTACTTCGTCCGGGGCGTTTTCCAGGTCGGCGGCAGACTGCAGCTCGATGGTAGGGCGCTCCGGGTCCGGGGTATGCGCCGGAGAGCCCGACTCATCAATGGCGGCGGAGCTGGGAGTTTCGGTTGAGTGCGTAGCGTCGGTGCTGGCCGGAACGGCTGGCTCGGCGCTTACGGAAGAGGGCTCGGGCAGGGCCTGGGAAGCAGGCATAGCAGCGGCTGCTTCGGCACCTGGCTGGCCGTAGTGCGCCTCGGCGCGGGCCTGCGGCTCCGACAGCTCAGCCGCGTGCGCGGGCGGGGCCACCACTGTTGCTACCGTAGAAGGCGCAATGCCGGTGGCAGCGCTGGCGGCAGGAGTTTCGGCGGTGCCGGCCCCGGCCGGCTGCTCAGGCTGCGGGTGTGTTTCCGTGGCCGGGCGCTCTACGATGTCGGCGGCCGGAGTGGCAGCCGGAGCAGGCGCGGCCGGCTCGCCGCCCTGCTTCGACTTGATTTCGGCCAGGCGGCGCTCCAGAATGCTCATCGGCGACTCCTCGTTGGCGTCGGAGCTGGCGGAAGCAGGTTTATCGTTTTCAGGTAGCATAAGTTCAGATGAAATGGCCCGGCCGGCAGCAAGGCGGCACGACGGGCAACGAAGGAAGAAAACAGGTTAGTTGAGACGAGGGTCCAAAGGGTAGTTGGACAGGGCGCGGAAACGGCCGCCTTTCTCGCGCAGAATAGCCTGCCAGAAAGCATCATTGTCCAAAGTAAAGACTTTCCCGGCAGCATCCGGATGCACAATCCAAACATTTTCCCCAACCTCAGTGGCCAGTTGCCCGGCCGTCCAGCCGGAGTAGCCCGCATAAAAGCGGACGGCCTCGGGCTGCATGTCGCCACTTAGCAGCAGCCCAACCAGAACGTGAAAGTCGCCGCCCCAGTATACATCCTGCCCCAGCGGAACAGCCTCCGGAATATCGGGGCGCTGGTGCAGGTAATGCAGGGTATCGGGCTGCACGGGGCCTCCAAGCAGCAGCGGCTGGCGGGCCAGCACCTCCGGCGTACCCTCGGGCAGCTCAAGCACGTCGCCCAGGCATAGACTGGAAGGCCGGTTGAGCACCAGCCCAAACGTGCCGTCCTGCTCATCGTGGCGGCAGATCAGCACCACGGTCCGTTCGAAGTTGGGGTCGCCGAGAAATGGCTGGGAAATGAGCAGGCTGCTGGAGCGAAGACGCGGCATGGCAGAAGGATTATACATGATACTAAGCCGGGCGGTATAGCCAAAGAGTCGGCGGGCGGCCCACAGGTTGCCTTGGCCAGACGGCCTGTCGGCCCGCCACCCGCTCCGGCCAGTGGCAGACGTTTCGTGAACCGCCCACCGCTTGGTTGGTTTACGTCAGAGAAGGCCGCCCAGGTTCCCGCATATCATCATTATGCTACCTTGCAGGCTCAAACGCGCCGCCCACCCGCGGGCATCCTCCTATGCTCACGGCCAGCGGCGCGCTGCTCTGCTTCATTCTACCCCAGCATCTTCTGATGATAGACCCGCATCTGGCCGATTTGCGCAAAACCTACGCCCAGCGCACCCTTTCTGAAGCTGATGTGCTGCCCGCCGCCGTGCTGCAGTTCCGCCGCTGGCTTGAAGAGGCGCTGCAGGCCCAGCTCGACGAGCCCACTGCCATGACGCTGGCCACCGTCAGCGAATCGGGGCAGCCCTCGGCCCGCGTGGTGTTGCTCAAAGGCCTGCCCGATGACGCTGGCCTGCTGTTCTACACCAATTATGAGTCGCGCAAGGGCCAAGAGCTGGCCGCCCGGCCGCTGGCTGCCGCCACGTTCTTCTGGCCCGGGCTGGAGCGGCAGGTACGGGTGGAAGGCCGCGTGGAAAAAGCGCCCGCCAGCCTGTCCGACGAGTATTTTCAGAGCCGGCCGCGGGCCAGCCAGGTTGGCGCCTGGGCCTCGCCGCAGAGCCAGAAGATTGAAAGCCGCCAGCAGCTGGAGCAACAGGAAACGGCCGTGCTCAACCGGTTTGGCGACCAGGACCCGCTGCCGCGGCCGGAGCATTGGGGCGGCTACATCCTACGGCCCCACCGCATAGAGTTCTGGCAGGGCCGCCCCAGCCGCCTCCACGACCGGATAGTGTACGAGCTGGAAGGCGACACATGGCGCCTGAGCCGGCTGGCCCCGTAATGCTCGGTGATGGGGTGAATGGTGATGAGGTGAATGGCAGACATTTTGCCTGGCACCTTGATTTCTCATCACCCTGTCACCTCATTATCACCATTTACCTGTCACCTGTCACTACTCACCCCATCACCATTCACCCAAAACAGATTTGGCTGAAATTCAACCCCTGCGCGGCTGGCGCTACAACCCCACACTAAGCCAGCATATCGACGAGTACGTTTCGCCGCTGTTTGACGTGGTATCGGCCAAACAGCGGGAGGCGCTCTACCGCAACCCGCTCAACAGTATTCACCTTTCGGTGCCGCGTGGTACCGATGCGGCCGGCGAGGCCCTGCTGCGCCTGCGCGAGTGGCAGCAAGCCGGCGTGCTACGCCAGGATGAGTTGCCGGGCATCTACGCCTATTACCAGTATTTCCGGCTGCCGGGCAGCCCGCGCGAGTATTGCCGCAAGGGGTTCATGTGCCACATCCGGGCCTACGACTGGTCGGAGGACGTGGTGCTGCGCCACGAAAACACGCTGCCGGCCGCCGTCAATGACCGGGCGGAGCTACTGGCCCGCACTGAGTTTCAGAGCAGCGCCACGCACGGCCTCTACCGCGACGACGACTTTGAGCTGGAGCGGTACCTGGACGAAGCCATCCGCACGCCTCTTTACCAGACGGAGGAAGACTACCAGGGCGCCCGCGACGTGCTGGCCGTGATTCAGGATGCCGCCATTATCCGGCGGTTTCAGCAGGTGCTGGCTGCCCGGCAGGTGATTCTGGCCGACGGACACCACCGCTACGAAGGCTCCCTGGCCTACCGCCAGGCCCGCCAGGCGGCGGCGCCGGACGCCAGCGGCTACGAGGGCTGGAACTATCACCTGATGTACCTGACCAACGCCGCCGCCGACGATTTGCGCATCCTGCCCACGCACCGCCTGCTGCTGGAGCTGCCCGATGCGCTTACCGATGCCGAGTTTCTGGCCCGGCTGGAACCCTACTTCACCGTGCTGCCCAAAGAGGACCCCTACGACCTGCCGGAGCTGATTGCCGGCAAGCCCTGGGCGTTTGGCCTGTATCTGGGCGAGGGGCAGGCTTACAAAGTGCGGCTGCGGCCTGAGGTGCACGCGCAGCTCAGCTGGAACACCACGCCCGAGGTGAAGGCGCTGGATCTGACGGTCCTGCACTTCTTTGTGCTGGAAAAGGTGCTGGGCATAGTGGGGCCCGATGCGCAACGGCAGTGGCCCGGCGTAGCCTACGTGCGCAATTTCCCCGAATGCCTGCAGCGCGTAGACCACGGCCAGGCCCGCGCGGCCTTCATCACCAACGAAGTAACCATGGACGAGGTGGAGCGGGTCTGCCACTCGGGCGCCGTGATGCCGCCCAAATCCACGTTCTTCTACCCCAAAACCATCGGGGGCTTCCTGTTCAGCAGCATCGAAGCTTCTGAAACTGCCCATCCTTTCCTGGCCGAGTTCCTGACGCCGGCACCTACCGGCACCGCCAGCTGATTGCGGGCTGCCAGCCTGCTTCTGCCTTCTTTTCTGTTTCTGATATGAACCTTGTTCTGGCCTCCAACTCGCCGCGCCGCCGCCAGCTGCTCACGGACCTGGGCCTGCACTACACCGTACGTCTGCAGGAAGTAGACGAGTCGTACCCCGAGCACCTGCGCCGCGCCGAAGTAGCCGAATATCTGGCCGCCTATAAGGCCGCCGCCTACCGCGCCACCCTGGCCCCAGACGAGGTAGTGCTGACGGCCGACACCATCGTCTGCCTCGATGACGACGTGCTGAACAAGCCCGCCGACCCGGCCGAGGCCGTACGTATGCTGCAGCGCCTGCAGGGCCGCTCCCACGACGTGTTCACGGGCGTATGCCTGCTCACCGGAACCGGGCAGCAAGTGGTTTTTTCCGACCAGACCCGGGTTTATTTCCGTAGTTTATCCGACTCGGAAATAGAGTTTTATGTACGGCAGTATCAACCGCTGGACAAAGCCGGCGCCTACGGTGCGCAGGACTGGATTGGCATGGTTGCCGTGACCCGGCTGGAGGGCTCCTACTTCAACGTGATGGGCCTGCCGGTACACCGCGTCTGGGAAGAGCTGACCAAACTTGCCGGGACAGATCTGCTGCCTCACTAGCTGCCCGCTGCCATGTCTTTTCGCCCCTTGCTGCTGCCGGGCCTGCTGTGCCTGCTGCTGAGCAGCGGCTTCCTGCTGCTGATTTTCGGGCCGGCCTCCTACGAGCAAGTGCAGGTGCTGTCCGGCATCACCTATCACGAAGGCAGCTTCCACCACCTGACGCTGGCACTTACGCCGGCCCGCTACGCGCTGCTTCGCGGAGGGCTGGCAGCGGTGGCGCTGGCCAGTGGCGGGGCACTGCTGCTGCTTCGGCACTCATTGCGGCAGCAAGGGCACCTGCTACACGCGGAATGGCAGCAAGTGCAAGCGCTGCTGGGGCAGTTGCCGGCCACCCTGAGCACCCCGGAAAAGCTGGTTGGGGGCAGCCTGCTGGTGGCGCTGCTGCTGACGTGGCTCTGGTACCTCATCGTCTGCCCCATCAGCACCGACGAAGCGGCTTCCTTCGATTACTTTATTCACGAGGGCCCGCTGGCTATCAGCAGCTTCTACCCGATTCCCAACAACCACCTGCTTTTCAATTTTCTCTGCTGGCCCCTGAGCCTGCTCAGCCATAATCTGCGGCTGGTCATGCGCCTGCCTACGCTGGTTGTGGCGGTGGCGGCTACTGCCGGAGCCTACCTGCTGCTCAGCCGGCAGTTGGGGTTTCGGGCGGCCACGCTGGGCATCGGGCTGTTTGGGTTTTCGCCGCTGGGTGTTTTCTATGCGGTGGCCGGGCGGGGCTACTTTCTGCAGCTGGCCCTGCTGCTGGCGGCATTTTTTGCGGCCCTTGCCCTGTGGCGGCGGGCACCATGGCCCCGGCTGGCCTGGGCTGTGTTCATTAGCAGCAGCATTCTGGGCCTCTACACCATCCCGACGTTTGTGTATCCGCTGGCGGCGCTGGGGCTGGGGCTACTGGCGGGATTTGTGCAGCAGCGCCGCTGGCCGGACCTGGCGCGGCTGGCGGTGGCCGGCGCCACTGTTGCTGCTACAGCGGTACTGCTGTATTTGCCCGTTATGGTGGTTTCAGGGCTCCCGCAGCTGCTGGGCAACCGCTACGTTGCGCCGCTGCTGCCCGCTACTTTCTGGCTGAATTATACCGGCTACCTGCACGTGCTGGCCGATACGCTGGCGGGTGCGTCCTACCTGGGCGTTGCGGTGGTAGCAGTACTGGGCCTGGCACTGCCGCTGCTGTGGTGGAAGCAGCCAGCACTCCGGCCCATATTGGCCTTCATTACGCTGCTGCTGCTGGTGCCGGTGCTGCTGATGGCCGTGCAGCAGGTGCTGGTGCCAGCGCGGGTACTGCTCTTTATGGCTTGCTTCAGCAGCATGGCGCTGGGCATAGCCGGGGCCGGTCTGCTCCGGTTGGCGCGGATTCCGGTGGCCGGGCAGTTGCTGCTGATGCTCCTTATTGGTGGCTATGCCGGCTACGTACAGATCCAGCAGGCCGCTTCGCTAGTTTCCGAGCAACAGCGCGAGCACCAGCTGGAGTCCTCTTATGAGTGGCTTACGGGCTGGGACGCCCGGCGCGTATTTCTGGCTTCGCCCTGGCACGAGCTGTTTATGCATCACTACGCGCTACTGGAAAACCGCCCCCTGCTGCTGCACACCAAGGCCGACCCTGCCATTCGCTACGACCTGGTGGTGCTGGAGCGCGGCACGACTCCGCCGGACTGGGTTGCCAGCCACTATGTTCCCGTTTATGAGGATGCGCTGGGCGTTTTCTACGGCCCACGCACGGCGCAATAGCAACTCCGGAACGATAAGGTGGTTAGTGGCCGCGGGCCAGCAGCGCAATTCCTCCCACCACCAGCAGCATCCCGACGGCCTGCTGCCAGCCCAGGGCCTCGCGCAGCACCAGCACGCCCAGCAGCGCCGTCAGCAGCACCGAGCCGCCCACAATAAGCGGCGTCCCCACCGAGGCTGGCGCCCCTTTGCCGTACACGGCAAAGGTCAGTATCTCGGCCAGCCCGATAGCCAGGCCCGCCAGCGCGGCCAGCGTGAGGCCCCGGCCAGTGGCCAGCACCGGCGGCAGCGCCCCGCGTAGGTAGAGGTTCAGCAGCAGCACCGCGCCTACCAGTGCGGCCACCACCTGCAGCACCACCGCCCCCACCATTTCGTGCACCTGCCCGGCCGCCGCCTTAATAAACAGGTTGTAGAGAGCCATGCACAGCGCGGCGCAGGCAGCCAGAATCAGCCAATTCATACCCGGCTATTCTTCTTCTTTTAAACGCTCCAGCAAATCCTGCTGCAGTGCCTGCCAGTTGGCGTAGTCGCTCCGGCCGGCCCACTCTTCCTGCAGTTCCGAGTTTTCCAGCACGGCCGCCACGGCGGTTTCGGCCAGCTCGCGCAGGTCCTCACTGGCGCCGGCGTCGAGGCGCGCAATAGCGGGCAGCAGGCCCGGCGGAATGTTCTGGGCGGGGCGGCCCAGAATGGCCGCCACAATTTCGGCGGCCGCCAGCGCCTCGCTGGCTACGGCTGCTTCCAGCGTGCCTTCTTCCTCACCGGCCGTTGCCAGCGCTTCATACAGCACGGCTTCGTTGGGAGCTTCCAGGAATTCTTCGGCGAAGTCTGCCGCGGCGTCGTTATCGAAATTGTAGTAGTCCCAGGTGCCCATAGGATGGTGGTTGGTGATGAAAGTGCCGGCCAGTGCCGGCCCATGCCCTATACGGACGCTCGTGTTTGCGGTATAGCGTCTTGGCTAGCAACCAGATGCAACCCCAGCCCGCCGGCTTATTTAAACTTTTCCTTCAGCAGCTCGATTTCCACGGCCGGCGCAATCTTCTCGTAGAGAATGTGATAGGCCGCCGACGTGATGGGCATGGGCACCTGCAGGCGCTTGTTTATTTCGTAGATGCTCTTGACGGCATAGTAGCCTTCCGCAATCATGTTCATCTCCATCTGCGCCGACTTCACACTGTAGCCGCGGCCGACCATACTGCCGAAAGTACGGTTGCGCGAGAACTGCGAATAGGCCGTCACCAGCAGGTCGCCGAGGTAGGCCGAGCCCGACAGGTCGCGGGGCTGCGGGTTGAGGGCGTGCACGAAGCGGCGCATTTCCTGCACGGCGTTGCTCACCAGCACCGCCTGAAAATTGTCGCCGTAGCCGAGGCCGTGCGCAATGCCACAGGTCAGGGCAATGATGTTTTTCATGACGGCGAAGTACTCGATGCCATCCAGGTCGGCGGCCGGGTTGGCTTTCACGTAGCGGTTGCGCAGCAGGCGGCAGAAGTCCTCGGCCAGCGTAGGGTCAGGCGAGCCGATGGTCAGGTAGCTTTGCTTTTCCAGGGCCACTTCCTCGGCGTGGCAGGGCCCGGCCACTACGCCCAGCCGCGAAGGCGGCAGCCGGAATCGGTCGGCCACGTAGTCGGTCACCAGCACGTTTTTACCCGGAATCATGCCCTTGATGGCCGAAATAACGCGCTTATGCTTTAGCGCGTCGCGGTCCAGCTTATCGAGCACGCTCTGCACAAAGGCTGCCGGCACGCCCAGCACCAGCCAGTCGGCCTCGCGCACGGTTTCTTCCAGGTCGGTAGACGGAAATACGCGGGTCAGGTCGTGGGCCACCGACGAGAGGTAGCGCGGGTTGTGGCGCGTGGTACGCAGGTGCTGCACATCGTCTTTCGAGCGAAGCCACCAGCCGACCTGCGCGCCGTTTTCAGACAGAATCTTGGTGAGTGCGGTGGCCCAGGAGCCGCCGCCCAGCATGGCTATTTTTTCCAAGGGAAGCAGAAGTAATGAAGATAATGCGCAAGCCCTGCACCAGCTAGGCCCTCATCGGCGAGAAACCCGCCCGGGCTGTTTCGGGCTTGGATGGGCAGTTTAGCTAAAAAAAATGAGAGGCGACGGTTGGGGTTCAACCGTCGCCTCTCCGGCCGGGGCCGCGCTGAAAAACCCTTGCCGGGCCACCACGCAGCCTTTCAGGGGCTTACTTGCTTTGTTCCGCCGTTTCCTTCAGCGCTTCTTTGTTCAGGCTTTTAGCATCCTTCACCACTACCGCCTCATTGGGTTTGAGCGTTTTGGCCACGGCCCGGAACGGCCCGCTTACCACCTGGTCGCCGACCTGCAGGCCGCTCAGGATTTCGATGTTCTGGAAGTCGCTGATGCCGGTCTTAACCGGCGTCAGCACCGCTTTGCCGTCCCGGATGACGAAAACCACTTCCTGCACATCGGCGGCCTTTGGCGCCGGCTTGGCTTCGGCCGCCCCGCTGCTGCCGCGGCCCCCTACGCCCACCCGCACGCGCGGCCCACCGGAACCAGCCGCGCTGGCGGCCATGGCACTGTCGGAACGGGTCGTGACGGCGGACAGCGGCACGCTCAGCACACCGGTCTTGCGGTCTGTAATGATGTCGACGGAGGCCGTCATGCCGGGCCGGAACGGTACCACGGTGCGGCCGTTTACGGTGCGCAGCAAGTGGCGGTACGAGTCGGGCAGCAGCCGGATCCGCACTTCAAACTCGGTAACGGCTTCGGCCGTGAGGGCATCTTTGGCGGTGTTGGCAATGCTGGTCACGAGGCCACGGAATTTCTCGTCCTTGCTGGCATACGAGTCAACTTCCACGTCTACCGAGTCGCCGAGGTGCACGTTGATGATGTCATTCTCGTTCACGTTCACGCGCACTTCCATCGAGTTGAGGTTGGCAATACGCATGATTTCGGTGCCCGCCATCTGCGACGTACCCAGCACCCGCTCGCCTTTCTCCACGTTCAGCTTGCTCACGGTGCCGCTGACGGGGGCGTAGATGGTGGTTTTGTTGAGGTTTTTGCGGGCATCTTCCAGCGAAGCCTGGGCACTGGCCACGTTGCTCTGCGCCGCCCGGATGCTGGCGCGGGCACTGTTCAGCTCTTCCTGCGAGGCATCGTAGGCGGCCTTGGCGGCTTCGTAGTCGGCCTGCGAAATCACCTTCTGCTTGTAGAGCGAGGCATTGCGGCGGTACGTCAGCTCGGTCTGCTTGGCGTTGGCCAGCAGCTGCTGCAGGCGGGCCTGGCTCTGGCCCACGTTGGCGCGCTGCGTGTTCACCACGGCGCTCTGCTGGTTTACGAGGGCCTGGTAGTTGTCGGGGCGGATGCGCAGCAGCAGCTGGCCCTTCTTTACCGAGTCGCCTTCCTGCACATACAGCTCGATAATCTCGCCTGATACGTCGGGGGAAATTTTCACTTCCGTTTCGGGCTGCACCTTGCCAGAGGCACTCACCTGCTCCACAATATTGACCGTGGCAGCTTTGGCGGCTGTCACTTCGGTGCCGGCGGGCTTGCCCCACCAGCCCTGTTTTTTGCCTACCACGTAGCCTCCTATCAGCACGATAACGAGGCCCAGCAAGATGTAGAGTAAGCGGTTGTTTTTCATGTATCCCAATGAGTGAATGAATGAGGTAGCGGCCCGCAGAGCTACGCGGCCGGAGTTGCAGCGGCTTTTAGAGCGCCAGCGGGCGGCCCTGGTAGAAGTCGAGGACTTTGCTGCGGAAAATAAATTCGTACTTGGCCTGAATCATCGTCGACTCGGCCGCCGCCAGGTTGTTTTTGGCGATGTTGAACTCCGTGCCGTTGAGCAGGCCGTTGTTGAAGCGGATTTCGGCGTTGCGGTACGCCAGCGTCAGGGCTTCCACCTGCCGCTTCGACGACGTGAACCGGCGCTGCGCGGCCAGCGCGTCGGCGGCAGCCTGCTGAATGTTCTGGCGCAGCGTGAGGCGGGTCTGCTCGGCGCGCAACTCAGCTTGCCGGGCCGTCACCTGGGCCCGCTGCACATTGGTGCGGGCCTGGAAACCGTTCAGAATAGGAATCGTCAGGTTGAACTGCAGCTGCCGGCCCAGGTTGTCCTTGATCTGGTCGGAGAACTTGGCGGGCAGCAGGTCCGGAATGGCTTGTTTGGGCTGCAGCACCGCAAACGTGGTAGGCACCGGCTGCCCATTCACGTACTGCACCACCGGAATAGGGATGGCCGAGGTGGAGTCGCCGTTGAACACGCGGGCCAGCCGCGACGACGAGAAACCCGTGAACACCCCCGCCCCAAACGTCAGGCGCGGCAGATACGCCCCGCGGGCCACATCAACGCCCAGCTGGCCGGAGCGCACGCGCAGGTCGGCAGCCTTGATTTCGGGCATCAGCCCCTGGGCCGTTTCGAAAATGGCGCCCGGCTCGGCCGCGTACTCCGCTTCATCGTCGGGGTCGGCCAGCTGGGGCAGGTCGATGCGGAAGCTGGCGGCACCGGCCGCGTCCAGGTTCAGCAGCTGAATGAGCTGCAGCCGGGCAATGTCGCGCTGGTTCTGGGCTGTCACTACGGTCAGCTCGTCGGAGGCCAGCTGCGCCCGGCTGTCGAGCAGGTTGCTTTCGGCCACAGCGCCGGCCTTAAGCAGCTTCTGGGTGCGCTCAATCTGCTGCTGGCTGCTGTTGACGCGCGTCTGGTTGGCCCGGATCAGTTCCTCCGACAGCACCAGCTGCAGATACACCGACGCCACGTTCAGCGACAAATCGTTGCGGGCCTGCTCAATATCAATTAGCGCGGCCTGGTAGTCGAGCGAGTTGCGCTTGACGGTATTGCGCAGCTGAAACCCCGAAAACAGGGTAATCTGCGAAAAGGCCGAGAAGTTGTTGGACCGGATGGTCTGGCTCACGAAGTCGTTGGTGAGCGGGTCGAGGCCGGTACCGTAGTTCCAGGTCTGGCTGCCGCTCAGGTTGGCCGTGGGCAGCAGCGCCCCGCGCCCGGCCCGCTGCGTCACGTCGCTCAGCTCGGCGTTGAGCTGGCTCTGGCGCACGGTCAGGTTGTGCTCCAGGGCATACGCCACCGCCGATTGCAGCGTGAAGGGAGTGCCGTCAGCCGTAGCGGGCTGGGCCAGAGCGGCGGCCGGGGGCTGCGCCGGCGGCGTGGTTTGGGCCAGCGTGAGCTGAGCAGCCAGCAGCAAGGCAGTGGTCCCGGCCAGGGTGCGCGGCAGCGGCGTAGCAGTTGCTTTCATAGAGAGTGTAGAGTGGCAGAGCCGGAAGCAAGAGTCAGGCGGCAGGATCCGGGGCTGAAATATATTCAGACTGGCGAATTATTGCTCGCTCTTTTAATCGATGGTGGGGATATAGGTGACGCGGTGCACCCAGCTCAGCTGGCGCAGATACTCCAGCGTGATGCTCTTGATGGCGGAATCTATTTCGATAAACTGCCGGGCTACCTCGTTCTTGCCTTTCCTGGATACCAGCATGGTCGCAATGTTGCAGTCGTCGTGGGCGATAACCGAGGCAATAAAGGCAATGGAGCCTTTGGCGTCGTCGGCATCGAGGATGAGCGTGTGCAGGCTGCCCGAGAAGTCGGCCGGAAAGCCATCCACCTCCACAATGCGGATGACGCCGCCGCCGCGGCTCTGCCCTACTACTTCCACGGCTTGGCCGGTGCGCTCATCGCGCAGCTGCACCCGGATGGTGTTCGGGTGCATAGTGGAGGCATTGCCGACGCCCTGAAACGTGTAGTGCAGGCCCGCCTCCCGGGCATGCTCAAAGGCCTCACGGATGCGCACATCGTCGGTGTTCATGCCCAGCAGCCCGGCCACAATGGCGCGGTCGGAGCCATGGCCCTCGTAGGTGCGGGCGAAGGAGTTGTAGAACGTAATGGTAGCGTGCGTAGGAACGCTGCCCAGAATGCGGATAGCGGCCCGCGCAATGCGAACTACCCCGGCGGTGTGCGACGAGCTGGGCCCAATCATTACCGGCCCAATCATGTCGAAGATGCTGCTTTTTTCGGCCATATGCGCGGTAAAGGTATCGGATTCGGCGACTATCACGCAATAAAAACCGCACGGGCTTTTCGTTGCCGGCATTCGTGGCTGGTACTGGCCGCGGCGGAAGGCCAGTGGGGGCTTTGCGTATAGATGCCTGGCGGAGCCGCACCGTTGCTTGCGGCAAGGGTACGCACGCACAAATTTCGATTTACCTATATAGATATGCAGCCAATTAGTTGGATTAAATTCATCTATAGTGGAAGTGGATGCCTGATGCTGGCACCCTGGCTAATTGGTTAGATCTTAGAGCAGCACGCGGCAGCAATTCACCAGCCCATTACCGGCACGGATGGATACAATTATCAGGCGCAAAAACCTGTAGCTACATGCGTTGGGCGCGAAGAGTGAGCCGGGAGTTTCCGGCTGGCAGATACGGGCTCTTTTTCGTTCTTTGTCATCGGATTCACCCTCCTTTCCACCCACCCAGCCCCCTATGCCCACCCCACAGGATGAGTTTTCGCCTGCCGTTTTTGAGCAGCTCCGACGACTACAGGAAAAGTATGCCGCTGACAGTCAGGACTTAGCTGCTTACCTTGAAGGCCTTTACTATGCCGACTATGTAAATTATTGGGATTATATCGGCCTGGATACGCTGCTTAGCCTGCAGCGCCCCCTCACCAAGATTCCCGACGAGCGAATTTTCATCATGTATCACCAGATTACGGAGCTGTATTTCAAGCTCTGCCTCTGCGAATACGAGCAAATCGGGCAGCTTCAGGAGCCCACGGTGCAGGAGCTGGTCTTGCGCCTGGGCCGCATCAACCGCTACTTCGAAAACCTCATCGACTCGTTTGATGTGATGGTAGACGGCATGGACAAGCAGCAGTTTCTGAAGTTCCGGATGTCGCTGATGCCCGCTTCCGGCTTTCAGAGCGTGCAGTACCGCATGATTGAAATTGCCAGCACCAACATCGACAACCTGCTCGACAAGGAAAAGCGCCGCCTGCTGGGCGAAGCCGCCGCCCACGACGAACTGATGGGCTGCATCTACTGGAAGGCTGGTGCCACCGTAGAAGAAACTGGCGCAAAGGCGCTTACCCTCGTTCAATTCGAGGAGAAGTACACCCACCAGCTGATTGCCCACGCCGCCGAATACCACGAGCGGAACGTGTGGAGCGTAATCCAGCGCCTGCCGGCGGAGGAGCGCGCAAACCCGCGGCTGCTGCGCCAGCTCAAGCAGCTGGACGTAAACGTGAACGTCAACTGGCCGCTGATGCACTTCAAGTCGGCGGTGCGCTACCTGGAGCGGCACCCCACGTCGCTGGCCGCTACCGGCGGCACCAACTGGAAGAAATATCTGCCTCCCAAGTTCCAGCGCCGCATCTTCTACCCTCAGATCTGGACCGAGCAGGAGTTGGAGGACTGGGGCAAAAGCTGGGTGGAAAGCATCCTGGAAGAAGCCGTGCGGGCGTAGTACCCGGCCCCCTCATCGTTTTACTTTGAAGCGAAGCAGTATTCTATGGCTCCAGACAAAGAAAGCAGCGTCGGGTGGGGCAGCCTAGCCCTTATTAATGCCGCTATTGCGCAAAGCAAGCAGCGCAGCGGTGTCAACTGGTTTATTAGACCTAATTCGGAAAAGGTGGCTAAGTTAATCCGCGAGGAGCAGCCGTAGATTTGGGCATGGATTACCGTGCCTTACGCGAGCGGCCCCGGCAGTTTCTGGCCCTGACCAGCCTGCACGTGGCCGAGTTTGACGACTTGCTCACCGCCTTCGCGCCGGCCTGGGAGCGGCACCACCGCTGGCATACGCTGGCGGGGAAGCGGCGGCAGTTTCCGGCTCACCGCGAACGGCCGACGGCGGTGCTGGCGGGCAGCGATGTGAAGCTGTTTTTTCTGCTCACCTACCTGAAAAGCAATGCCCTGCAAGAACACCAGGCGGCCAGTTTTGGCGTTTCGCAGGCCCGTGTCAGCCA
>NZ_FRAS01000038.1 GCF_900142395.1 Hymenobacter psychrotolerans DSM 18569
TGCAGACCGAAGAAGGCCGCCAGTAGTTGTTTGTGGCCATTGACCGTACCAGCAAAGTCGCCTTTGCCGAGTTGCAGCCCCAGGCCACCAAGCTCGCCGCGGCGGAGTTTCTGCGCCGGGTCTTGGCCAAGCTGCCGTACCGGGTGCACACGGTGCTGACCGACAACGGCATCCAATTTGGCAACATGCGCCACCAGCCCTGGGCGTTGCCCCACCTGTTTGACCGCGTCTGCACCGAGCACGGCATCGAGCACCGCTTCACTAAGCCCGGTCATCCCTGGACCAATGGCCAGGTCGAACGCATGAACCGCACGATTAAAGAAGCGACGGTCCAACGCTACCATTACCAGACAACCCACGAATTGAACGAGCACCTGCAGACCTTTCTGCTGGCCTATAACCACGCCAAACGACTCAAGACCTTGCGCGGCCTGACACCGCATGAATTCGTCTGCGCCCAGTGGCAGAAAAATCCCGTTAACTTTAACCAGGACCCGACCCACCTCACCTTGGCACTATACACTTACTCTGAAACGCGGAGTTAATGAATAGCAAATCAGGAAGTTAAGAGCTTTCCGAAAGTAGTTGCGAGTACCCCGGCTCCGAGTACAATAAAAAACTCCTGGCGCAAACCAGGAGTTTTTTATTGCCTTGTGAAATGGGATTTACTGGATAAAGCCCGGGCGGATCAGGTTTTCGAAGGTGAATATTTCGTCCCACTTCGCCTGGCTTAGCAGCTTGCGCTCGGTTACGGCAATATCATAAACGGAGCGGCCGGTTTTTAGGGCTTCTTTGGCAATTTCGGCGGCGGCTTCGTAGCCCAGCACTGGGTTCAGCTGCGTGACGATGCCGATGCTGTTGCGCACCTGGTTTTCGGTGTGGCGGGCATTGGCTGTAATACCCACCACGCATTTTTCGCGGAGCGTGCGGCAGGCATTGGTCATGTAGGAAATGGAGGTGAAGAGCGCAAACGAAATAACCGGCTCCATCACATTCAGCTGCAGCTGTCCGGCCTCGGCGGCCATGGTCACGGTCAAATCGGCCCCGATGACGTAGAAAGCCGTTTGGTTTACTACCTCGGGCACCACGGGGTTCACCTTGCCGGGCATGATGCTGGAGCCAGGCTGTAGCGGCGGCAGATTGATTTCGAACAGACCGGTGCGCGGCCCCGACGAGAGCAGGCGCAGGTCGTTGCAGATTTTGGAGAGCTTCACGGCGGTGCGTTTCAGCACGCCGGAAAGCTGCACGTAGGCGCCAGTGTCATACGTGGCTTCTATCAGGTCACCGGCCAGGCTCAGGTCGAGGCCGGTGATGGTGCGCAGGTGCTGGGTTACGAGCTCGGCGTAGCCGTCCGGGGCATTGACGCGGGTGCCAATGGCGGTGGCACCCATGTTTATTTCGCTGATGAGGCGGCGGCTGTCCTCGATACGCAGCAACTCCTCGCGGAGGTTCGTGGCAAAGGCGCGGAATTCGTCGCCCATGCTCATCGGCACTGCATCCTGCAGCTGTGTGCGGCCCATTTTCAGTACGTCGCGGAATTCGGTGCCTTTTTCGGCAAACGCATCGGCCAGCTCACCCAGCATTCTGCTGTAGCCGACCAGCTTGTTGCTGAGGGCAATCCGGAACGCGGTTGGGTAGGCGTCGTTGGTGGACTGGGAGCAGTTGACGTGGTTGTTGGGGTGGCAGAACTCGTACTGGCCTTTGGCATGGCCCATTATTTCGAGGGCCACATTCGCAATTACCTCGTTGGCGTTCATGTTCACGGAAGTGCCGGCACCGCCCTGAATCATATCGGTCAGGAACTGGTCGTCGAACTCGCCCGTGGCTACCCGATCGCAGGCCTGCGCAATGGCGGCGGCAATGGGTTCGGGCAGCACGCCCAGGTCGCGGTTGGTGAGCGCCGCGGCTTTTTTCACGTAGGCCAGCGCCTGCACAAACAGCGGCTCCGATTTGAGAGGGATTCCGGTTATATGGAAGTTTTCCAGCGCCCGCAGCGTCTGGATGCCATAGTAGGCGTTGTCCGGAATGGCCCGTTCGCCAAGAAAATCGTGCTCAAGTCGGGTGATTTGCATGGAGAGGAAGTCGGGGGTAGAAGTGGGTTGGGGAGCGAAAGGTAGCGGCTTGCGCCGACACCGGCACAGCGGCCTCACAGGGTAGGGGCCGGGGCCGGGCTGCCCGTAGCTGAACAGATACGGGCCCGGTCGTTGCGCGGTTGGGCCCCGTCTGTGTAATATTGCCGGGGTGCGGGCCGGCTTCGGCTGGCTGCCTCTATCCTGGTCCTGTATTCCGCTATGTCTGCCTATTCGCCCGGCCTGCACGTGCTGGCCACCTTTGCTGCTCCTGCCGGCCCGCTTACCAACGCGGCGGCCTGCCGGCGCTTCTTCGATGAGCAGATTGCGCAGCTCGGCCTGGCCAAGGTGGGCGAAGTGTACCATACCTTCCCCAACGGCTCGTTTACGGCCGTTATCGGCCTCACCGAGTCGCATTTGAGCATCCATACCTGGCCAGAGCACGGGCAGGCGACCTTCGACGTGTTTCTCTCGAACTACAGCCGTGACAACGCCGACCGGGCCCGGGCCCTGTACGCCGCCACGCTAGCCTTTTTCGGAGGCGCGGAAATCAGCAAAACCGAAGTGCGCCGATGAGCAGCCTGCCCGCACGACCGGAGGCACCGGCTCATGTGCCCTGCCCGAAATGCAAGCTCGGCGTGCCGTACTTCGATTTGGTGAACAGCACTTTCTTCGCCTGCCCGCGCTGCCACACCTATTTCAAGGCCGAAGGCGACAATGACCCCGTAAGCCTGGGACGGTTTGCCGGCAAGCAGCAGCTGGTGCTGCAGCCGGGCACTGTGGGTACTTTGCGCGGGCAGCAGTACCGCGTGATGGGCTTCATGCAGCGCAAGGAAGAACGCAGTACTGCCCAGTGGCAGGAGTACATTCTGCGCCACGAGCAAACCGGCATTTATACCCAGTTGGCGGTGTATGAGGGCCACTGGATGCTGATAGGCCCCGCCGGGCGCGAATACAAGGTGGTAGGCCAGCCTACCCGCCGCGGTGCCCACATTCCCGATGAGGATGCCACCTACGAAATCTACAATTCCTACAGAGCCCATGTGGTGTTTGCGGAAGGTGAATTCGACTGGGAAATCCGGGAAGATGCCAAGCTGACCGTCACCGAATATATTGCCCCGCCCCACATGCTGGTGCGCGAAAAGCTGGGCCATAAGCCGGCGCTCTGGTACAAGGGCATTCACATAGAGCCATCGGAAATAGCCGAAGGGTTTCAGGTGCCCAACCAGCGCATGCCGTTCCGCAACGGTGTGGGCGCCGTGCAGCCGGGGCCGGCTCACACTTCCTGGCCCACGCTGCGCACGTTCAGCCTTTGCATGGCGCTGCTGGTCATTGTCACGCAGTTGGCGCTGCTCTACATCAAGCCCGAAAAAACGGTGCTGCTGCAGAAGTTTTCCACGGGCCGCGAAACCGTGCCCACCGGCACCGATGCGGAAGCCGTAGCGGCCGGCAGCAACCGGGTACTGGTGTCGAAGTCGTTTGAGATAGAGGGGCCGGCGGCGTTGCAGTTTCGGCTGGCTTCTTCGGAGCTCTACAACCAATGGCTGGAGGTGCCCGTGACGCTGGTGAACGAGCAAACCGGCCAGAGCTACGAATTCACGAAGAATCTGGAGTTCTACGCGGGCGTTGAGGATGGGGAAAGCTGGAGCGAGGGCGACCGGGACCAGGGCGCCACGCTGGCCGGCATCCCGTCGGGCAAGTACCACCTGACGCTCTACCCCGTCACCGAAAACGGTATGAACCAGCCCCTGAGCATTTATGCCAGCCAGCACACGCCGCTGCAGTCCAATGCCGTGCTGCTGCTGCTGGCGCTGGCCGTGTACCCCGGCATTCAGTACCTGCGCCGACGCACACACGAATACAGCCGCTGGAGCAACAGTGACTACGGCCCCGAAGACAATTCCTGATTCACCTTCTGCTCTGCCGCATGGACTTTCTGCGTTCCTTACTCGCCATTCGCTACTACGTGCTGGTGGCCCTGCTGGCTTACGGCGTGTTTGTGTGGGCCGGCCTCACGGGCACGCGCCTGCTCGGCGACGACAATGAAAACCCGGAAGGGGCCCGCACGTCGTCGGCGCGCGGGGGGCACGCCCGCTTCTATCACAAATAGCGCATCACTTATTTCCTTCCCATGGAATACCTCAACTTCAAGCTCATTGCAGCATCCGTTATCTACTCGGTGCTGGGCATCCTGATTCTGGTGGTGTCCTTCGTAGTCATCGAAAAGCTCACGCCGCGCATGCTGTGGCGGGAAATTGTGGAGGAGCACAACACGGCCCTGGCCATTATGGGGGCCGCCTTCATGATTGCCGTGGCCCTGATTATCAGCTCCGCCATTCATGGGTAATGCCGCCGTGGAAGCACCGGTAGCAGCCCCGCCCGACGCGCCCCGGCGCGGCACCGCGCGGCAGGAAGCCCAGTCGGTGCTGCTGCTGGGTTCGGTGTTCGTTATTGCCACCTGCGGGCTGATTTACGAGCTGATTGCGGGCACGCTGGCCTCCTATCTGCTCGGCGACTCGGTCACGCAGTTTTCCACCATCATCGGGGCCTACCTTTTCTCTATGGGCGTGGGCTCGTGGCTCTCGCGCTACCTGGGCGGGCCGCTGCTGAAATGGTTTATCCGGCTCGAAATTCTGGTGGGGCTGGTGGGCGGCTTCTCGGCGCCGCTGCTGTTTGTGCTGTTCGAGTACGTGGCCTCCTTTCGCCTGATTCTGTACGCGCTGGTGGGCCTGACGGGCATTTTGGTGGGGCTGGAAATTCCGCTGCTGATGCGGATTCTGGAAAACCGCTTCGAGTTCAAAGACCTGGTTTCCAAAGTTTTTACCGTCGATTACATCGGGGCACTGCTGGCCTCTCTCATCTTTCCGCTGGTGCTGGTGCCGCAGCTGGGCCTGATGCGCACCGCTCTGCTGTTTGGGGCCCTGAACGTGGTGGTGGCGGCCGTGGCGCTGTACCGGTTTCCCGAAACCCGCCCCTACCGCCGCTCCTTCGCGGGCCTGATGGCGGCGGCGCTGCTGGCCCTGGCCGTTACGTTTGGCTACGCCGGCCGCATTCAGCGCTACACCGAGACGCTGGCGTTCCAGGACCAGGTGATTTATGCCAAAAGCACCATCTATCAGCGCATTGTGCTCACCAAAAACCAGCGCGAGCTGCGGCTGTTTCTGAACGGCAACCTGCAGTTCAGCTCCCGCGACGAGTACCGCTACCACGAGGCGCTGGTGCATCCGGCCATGCAGGCGCTGCCGCAGGCGCGCCGGGTGCTGGTGCTGGGCGGCGGCGACGGGCTGGCCGTGCGCGAGCTGCTGAAATATCCGCACCTCACCCAGATTCGGCTGGTAGACCTGGATGGCGGCATGACGGACCTGTTCAGGCAAAACGAGCTGCTTACGGCCCTCAACCAGCAGTCGTTGCGAAACCCCCGGGTGGAAGTCATCAACGGGGATGCCTACCAGTGGGTGCGCCAGGACACTACCCGCTACGACTGCCTGATTGTGGACTTTCCGGACCCGGCCAACTACTCTATCGGCAAGCTGTATTCGGCGGCTTTCTACCAGGAGCTGCACCGGCTGCTGGCGCCCGGCGGCAAGCTGGTGGTGCAAAGCACCTCGCCGTACGTGGCGCGGCAGTCGTTCTGGTGTATTGCGCATACGCTGCGGGCAGCGGGTTTTCACACCATCCCCTACCACTGCTACGTGCCTTCGTTTGGGGAGTGGGGCTACGTGCTGGCAGGCGAAAACGGCCACTGGCGCCCCGATGCCGGCCCCCTGCCGCCCGGCCTGCGCTACGTTACGCCGGTCACCATCCGCCAGATGCTCGACTTCCCGCCCGACATGGCCGAAGTACCCACCGATATCAACCAGCTCAACAACCAGGCGCTGGTGCGCTATTTTGAGGAAGACTGGGGCCCCTACGCGCAGTAGCCGCCCTCGTCCCGCCGTTCCGATACTGTATGATGCCGCCCTCCTCTTCTCCCCCGCTACCGCCTGACGACCTCAGTCGCCGGCAGTTTCTGGCGCGCACCGGGGCCGGCGTGGCGGGGCTGCTGCTGGGGCCGGGCGTGCTGCTGGAAAGCTGCAGCCCGGCGGATTCAGCTACCCGCCACATCCGGGGCGGCCTGCGCGGCCCCGACCACGCCGTGGGCCATCTGCTGCGCACCCCCGGCCGGTTGCCGGCGCCCAGCCAGGAACTCAGCACCGACATCCTGATTGTAGGCGGCGGCGTGGCGGGGCTGGCGGCGCGGCGCGAGCTGGCCCGGCAAGGCCACGCGCCACTTTTGCTGGAGCTGGAAGCCCGGCCGGGTGGCAACTCAGCCAGCGGCCAAAGCGCCGTTTCGGCGTATCCGTGGGGCGCGCACTACCTGCCCGTGCCCGATGAGCGCAACCACGAGCTACTCGCTTTTCTGCGCGAGTCCGGGGTCATCACCGGGTTCGACGCTGCTTCGGGGCTACCTGTTTACAATGAGTATCACCTCTGCCACGACCCGGAGGAACGGCTTCTGCTGCATGGGCACTGGCAGCAGGGTCTGGTGCCCGAAGTAGGCGTGCCGGCCGCCGACCGGGAGCAGATGGCTCGTTTTTTCAAGCTGGTTGACGGCCTGAAACACGCCCGCGGCACCGATGGCCGCGACGCCTTTGCCATCCCGCTTGACCAGTCCTCGGCTGACCCGCAATTCCGCCGCCTCGACCAGCTCACCTTCGCCGCTTACCTCGACCAGCACGGCTTCACCTCCCCTTATCTGCGCTGGTACCTCGACTACGGCTGCCGCGACGACTATGGCGCTACCGCCGCGCAGGTGTCGGCGTGGGCGGGGCTGCATTATTTTGCGGCGCGCAAAGGCCGTGCCCACAATGCCACCGCGTCTGATGTGCTGACGTGGCCGGAGGGCAACGGCTTTCTGGCCGAGCAGCTGCGTGGGCAGGGCACAGGCACTATCCTGTCGCACACGGTAGCCTGCCAGCTCCGCGAAACGCCGCAGGGCGTGGAAGTGCTGGCGTATGATGCCACGGCCCGCCGCACCATGCGCATTCGGGCCCGCCAGGTGTTGCTGGCCATTCCGCAGTTTGTGGCGCAGCATCTATTGAGTGGAGTAGCCGGAGCACCGGTGGCCGCGCAGCCGCTCCAGCATGCGCCGTGGCTGGTGGCCAACCTCACCGTGACAGAGCTGCCGCAGGGCCAGGGCCAGCCCCTATGCTGGGACAATGTTGGCTACGGGGGCGCATCGGTAGGCTACGTCAATGCCAACCATCAGCAGCTCGCGCAGTATGCCGACGGCCCGAAGGTGATTACGCTATACTGGCCGCTTACCGATGCACCACCGGCCCAGGCCCGCCGCGAGGCATACCAGACGACTTACTCGGAGTGGCTGCCCCGCATCCTGGCCGAGCTGGAGTATCTGCATCCGGGTGCTACGCCGTTTGTGCAGCGGGTGGAAGCCTGGGTATGGGGGCACGGCATGGTAGCCCCTACCCCGGGCTACCTCTGGGGCCCCGAGCGGGCTGCTCTGTCGCGGCCGGTGCGGCAGCGCATTTTCTTTGCCCACTCCGATTATAGCGGCATGTCTATTTTCGAGGAAGCTTTCTATCAGGGTCTTCGGGCCGCCCACGCAATGGTCGTTCCCGTATGAAAACGCCCGGCACAACCTCTCCTACGCAGCCCCAGCCCTGGATTCGTTCGGCGGCTTTCGATGGGCTCTGGATTCTGGGGCCGCCGTTTCTGGCGCTGCTGGTAGTGGCGCTGGTGCCGCCGGTGTTCCGGTCTTCCAGCCGCATGCCGGTGTGGGCCTGGGTGGCGCTGGTGGTGCTGATTGATGTAGCCCATGTGTATAGCACCCTGTTCCGCACCTACTTCGACCCGGTGCGGCGGCGGCGCTTCCGCACGCTGCTGTGGCTGGTTCCGCTGGGCTGCTACGTGGCTGGGGTTGCACTGCACTGGGCGGGTGGGCTCTGGTTCTGGCGGGTGCTGGCGTATGCGGCCGTGTTTCACTTTGTGCGGCAGCAGTACGGGTTTCTGCGCCTGTATTCCCGGCAGGAAAAGGCTTCGGCGGGCAGCCGGCAGCTCGATGCCGTCCTGATATATGCCGCTACCCTCTACCCGCTGCTGTGGTGGCATTTGTCGTCGCCGCGCAACTTCAACTGGTTTGTAGCCGGCGACTTTGTTCAGTACGACTGGCCGATGGGCCGGGCGGTGCTCACGGGGCTGTATGGCGCGCTACTAGGCGCCTACTGTCTGAAGGAGTTCCGCCTCTGGCGCCGAAGCGGCCGGTTCAACCAGCCGCGCAACCTGCTGCTGCTGGGCACGGCCCTTTCCTGGTACGGGGGCATCGTGCTCTTCAACGGCGACCTGGCGTTCACCCTACTCAACGTGGTTGCCCATGGCATTCCTTACCTGGCACTCGTCTGGGCGACCAGCCAACCTGCAGCGCCGGCGCACAAAACCGCCCGCCACTGGTGGCACGGGCGCTACGGGGTGGCCCTCTTTCTGGGGCTCCTGTTTGGGCTGGCTTACCTGGAGGAGGGCATCTGGGACGGGTTGGTATGGCGGGAGCATGCTGGCGTGTTCGGCTTCTTCCAGCAGCTGCCTTCCGTATCCGACTCTTTGGGGCTGGCCCTGCTGGTGCCGCTGCTGGCACTCCCGCAGGCCACGCATTACGTGCTGGATGGCTTCATCTGGCGGCGCGGGGCCTGACCTGCAGACTACAAAAAAGCCCCGGCCGACGGCGGTACCCAAACAAATGGCACCACCACCAACCAGGGCTTCCTGACTTCGGCCGAGCGAAGCTATGCTGCCTGAGCGAGCGGGCGCACTACTTCGGCATCCAGAATTTCCACCACAAAGCCGTCCTGCGGCGAGTACGTTTTGCGGTACTGCACTACCAGCTGGCGGCCCCGGGGCGAAGTGACGTGCGTGGCACACACCTCGCCATAGGCCTTTTCTTTCTCCAGGAATGGCCGCAGCAATTGTACTGTCTGCAGAAACTCGGCGGGCAGCAGCCCTTGCTGCTCCTGCAGTTTCACGGCACTTACCGGGTACAGAAAACGAGTGTTGAAGAGAATCATGTGAAAGCTGAAAAGCGGTAAAACATGCTGCCTTTCAACCATTTTCTCTCGCAGTAAATTCCCTGCACCGTACTATTCTATCTGCTTGAGGCGAGCTGCCTGTGCCAGCCGGGCCTATCGGCTACAGTTGCATTTCTACCAACACTGCGGTAGAACCACCCTGGTCATCGTCGGTTACGAGCAGCAGCTCGTAGCGGCCTTGCGCGAGGGTACGCCGCACCGCCACGCTTTCCACTTTTCCCCGGTAGGGCCGGCCATCAGGCAGCTGCAGCAGCGCAAACGAGGCTAGCGCGGCGGCCGGCTTATCGGGGTTCAGCACCCCCACGAAGCTGCCCAGCACGGCCCCGTCCAGCACGGCGTCGGTGGTGTCTTCCACGGAGGCAGTCACGAACAGGCGGCCTCCGTGAAAGGAGGCCCCTGAGAAGCCCGCGGGCTTGCCCTCAATTTCAGGCAGGCTGAAATGTTGCGCCCGCACCGGTGGCAGCTGCGCCTGCCGATGCTGCAGGTAGTCGAGGGTAGCGGCCAGGGGCAGCCGGTAGATAAAGTTGCCGGCCTGCGCCCCCACCGTGCGCTGGAACAGCAGCAGCTCGGTTGCGCTGGCCGCCGCCGCTTCCAGATTGAGCGTGACGCCGGCCGGCAGCAGCTCGCGCAGCCGCGCGTACAGCGGCGCCAGGGCCACCGGATATACCGTCACGGCGGCCGGCTTACTGCCAATCGGGACCCAAAACCCACCTTCGCGGGCCGATGTGGCCCCCGAGCCAAATGCCAGCAGGCCCGTCTCGCCGGTCC
This sequence comes from Hymenobacter psychrotolerans DSM 18569, assembly GCF_900142395.1. Lineage (GTDB taxonomy): Bacteria > Bacteroidota > Bacteroidia > Cytophagales > Hymenobacteraceae > Hymenobacter > Hymenobacter psychrotolerans. Next base: position 9,914 of record NZ_FRAS01000038.1, read on the forward strand.
GGGCATCGGTCAGGGCCGTGAGGCATTCCAGGTCGGGCTTGATGGCCTTCGGAATGCGCCCACTGCTGAAATGCGCCGTATCAAACAGCGTAATAGCCTGGCCGGGCTGCAGTTCGTTGGCCCCGAAGCGGTACAGATACGGCGAGTCGTCGCCGATGATGTACACCGTTTCGCCCAGAATTTCCACTCCGGAGGCGGAAGGCAGGTTGGGCAGATCGAGTTGCCGGATGATGGTAGCCCGCATACAAACGAGAATCTTGTTGGAACAGCCCGCGCAGTACGCCGGCCCTTGTCAGGCAGTGCAGCAGTACGCGTGCTTTATACGCCTACGCAACTGCGCCGGCACCGGACGCCCCGCCCGATATGACCAAAATAGCGCTGCTTATTTCACAATCGTAAACTCCACACGGCGGTTGAGGCGGCGCGTTTCCTCCTTGTCGTTGCTGGCGCGGGGGCGGGTGCCTCCGTAACCAACGACGCTGATGCGCTGCTCAGCCACGCCCCGCGTAATCAGGTAGCGCCGAACTTCGCCCACCCGGTCTTCCGAAAGCTTCTGGTTGAGGTCGGCATTGCCCTGGTTGTCGGTGTGGCCCTCCAGCCGAATATTCACCTTCGGGTTGTCGGCCAAAGTACGGGCCAGGCGGTTAAGTTCGGCGTAGGAAGCAGGCAGCAACGTGAATTTACCCTGCGCGAAGATCAGCGTAGGCAGCTCCAGGCTCGACCCCACGGCGGCCGGCACCAGCAGCAACTCTACGCTCCGTGAGCCGGTCATGCTTACGGTATCGGTGGCCGTCAGGAAACCCGGCGCCGTGGCCACGAGACGGTAGCGGCCGGCCGGCAGCGTGGCCTGAAAAGCGCCACTACCGGCTACGCTGCGGGCCGTGGCATTGAAGGCAATGTCATTTCCGAGCCGGATAGCGCGGATTTCGGCCGCCAGCAGCTCGCGGGTTTTAGCATTGCGCACCACGCCCGTGAGTAGCGTCCGAGGGTCTACGGCCGGATTGGCCACCACGGCCACCGGCGGCACCGAGTCGGCCGGCGCTACTACGGGCGGCACCCCGGCGGCGGTGCGGTAGAGGTCGGCGGGGGCATTGGGCGTGCGCGCCGAGGCATAGTACGCCTGCTTTCCGTCAGGGGTCAGGGAGAAATAGGCATCAAACCCCGGCCCGTTGATGGACGGCCCCAGGTTACGCGGGGTACTCCAGCGCAGCCAGGAGTCGTCCAGACGAGTACTGACGAAGATATCGGAACCGCCATAGCCTGCGTGGCCAAGGGAGCTGAAGTAGAGCGTCTTGCCATCGGGGGTCAGCCAGGGCGCAAACTCGAAACCGGGCGAATTGATGCCGTTGCCCAGGCTGCGCGGCTCTCCCCAGATACCGTCCGCAGCCCGCTGGCTGACGTACAAATCGTTGCTGCCTTCTGAGTCGCCCCGCTCCAGGGAGAGCAGAAGCACCTTCTCGTCGGCGGTCATAAAAAACGTGGTAGCCGGCCCGGCGGAGTAATAATTGGCAATTTCGAGAGGCGCCGGCCGCGTGCCCTTCGGCAGGATGCGCGGCACTTCCGACGCACTTTCGTCGCGGAAGCTGCCATCCCGCTCGTAGGTACCGCGCACCAGCAGCGTGTTGCCCTGAGCGCCTACCACGGCCATCACGCCGTTGTTTTGCTGCGTATTCAAAGCATCGAGGCGGGTAGGCGGCCCCCAGCTGCGGCCCTGGTCGGCGGAGGTGCTCACCCACACGTCGCCGGATTCGGTGTTGCCTTCGGTGTTGCCGGCAAAGCGCGTGCGCGAAAAGTAGAGGGCGCTGCCATCGGGGGCCAGCACGGGGTGCAGTTCGTTGCCATTGGAGTTCAGGGAGGCCAGCGGCTCGGGGGTGCCGTAGCCTGGCTGGCTGGGGTCTATGTTCAGGCGCAGCTGAAACAGCCGCCACTGCTGACTGGCGCGGTTTTGTGGCCGCTGCATCACCACCGGCGTCCCGTTAAACTTGTCGGAGTTGGCAATGGCCGCGCACTTCTCATTGCCGCGCACCACCAGTTGCACACTGCCAATCGGGCCGCTGGGCACCAGCTTCCACTGTTGGTAGAAACTCCCCGACCAGGGCCGCTGCACCAGCGGGGCATTTTCGTCGGGCTTATCTACGGTCAGGCATTTGCCGCTGTGGCGGGCCTCAATACGGTAGTACTCGCCGCCCGGCGTGATGCGCACGAAACGCCACTGCTGGCTGGCTGGGTGCGTAAACTCCCACTGCACCGCAGCGGCGCCGGCTTCCGTCGAGGCCTTACTTACATCAAGGGAGCGGCCACTGCTGCGGGCCACAATGCCGTACCAGGCATTTTCCTCGGGGGCAGTGGAAGTGTATTGGGCCTGAAGCGGCCCTGCTATCAGACAGGAAAAAACGACGGCAAACAGCAGAGAGCGAAACAGGGACAAAATCATGGGCAGCTAAACGGTGGATGCGCGCCGCAAGTTAGCCCAAACACAGCGGCTACAGCAGGCCCGGTGCCGCCCTCTCCGGTGGATAGGATAGCGCCGGGCCCACTGTAGCCGCAAGCAGTTTACATGCTCGCCTGCTACTGGGCGTTGCTGATGTACTTGAAACGCACGAACCGGTCGTTTTCGTAGATGGCCGTGAAGTGTCCGCTGCTCTGGGCTTTTTGTTCGGGCTTGCGGTCTGGTTTAGTAGTAGTTGCCATTGGAACGGAAGGGTAAGACCCGGGCATCATGCCGGGAACGTGACAAATGAAGGAGAGGATTTTCGAAGCCATGAGTCGTGTAGTTGCAGGTGAGGAACGAGGAGCGAACAAAAAGCCAAGCAGCGCAAAAAGACCGCAACAGTCATGCGGAAATCAATTCTGAACCATTGATCAAATGTAAACATATTACCATTTGATTGAACGATGCTAAGGTATATTTTTCTTAAATAAATGTAAATACGTACTACTGCGGATACACGTATCCGTACCAGCACCTACCTTTCCTCCGTGCCAGTACGTAGGCACAAGCTGTTTACTGCCCACAGAAGCTGGCCGCCAGACTTCACGGCCGGCCTCAACGACAATGGCCGGACCCTCCACCCAGCAGGCGAAGACTCCGGCCACTATAGCGCCTGCTAGGACGGCAGCGCTTCAGGAAATGAGCTTATGGCGCAGCGCGTACTGAATCAGCCCCACGACCGACTTCGAGTTGGTTTTGGCCAGGATGTTTTTCCGGTGGGTTTCCACAGTACGCTCACTGATAAACAGCTGCTCTGCAATGCGGTAGTTGGAGTATTCGCGCGCTATCAGCTGCAGAATCTGGGTTTCGCGGGCCGTGAGTGTGCTGGGCTGCTCTGCTGGCAGGCTACGATGGCCGTTCGCCGGAATCGGCATATGCTGGAGCAGCATGGCTCCCACCTCTGGGCTGAAGTACGCGCGGCCACCCGCCACTGCCCGAATAGCTTCGCACAGTGCCTCCTTGCCCGTATTCTTAAGCAGGTAGCCAGCTCCGCCAGCCTGCAGCACTTCCGTCACGGAAGTGTGGTCGTGCGACATGCCCAGGGCCAGAATACGCACCTTCGGGTGGCTGCTATGGATGCTGCGCGTCAGGTCCACTCCGGCGGTGCGCGCCATGTTCAGATCCACGATAACCAAGGTCACTTCGGGGTGCTGGTGCAGGCGGTGCAAGGCTTCCGGGCCAGTTCCAGCCTGAGCAACCACCACAATATCGGCTTCGTCGCGCAGCAGCGTTTTGATGCCTTCAATCATCATCTGCTGGTCATGAACCAGCAGGATGTTGATACAGCCAGGGCCAGAGAATGATGCGTTCATAGGCAGGTGGTGGAAGGCAAATCAGCACAGTAGACGAGCCCAAAGCTGGCTTCTCCATTCATCAGCATTGAGAAAGGAAAGTTACAGCAATTACATGTACATTTCATAATATAGATTCATTTGCATTTTACCAAGCCCACTCACCTTGCGGTTGATTGCAAAAGACGCAGCAGTGACTTGAGACCCCCATACCGGACAGCCCTAAACCTTTGCTAATCAGCCACAAGCTCCCTTTTGACCGACAACGCCTGACAACGCAATCCGGCAGCCCACAGTATAAGGAAATCGACCTGCTCCTCCCGCGGCACTTCATCTACCCCTTTTCACCATGCGCAAAGGCACTTCTGTTACCTGGAAATACGGCACTGGCACGGCTACCGGCAAGATTGAGGAAACCCACAAAGAATCTGTGACCCGCAAGCTGCAGGGCGCGGAAATCACCCGGCACGGCACCCCCGAGAACCCCGCCTATCTGATTGTGCAGGCCAACGGCGACCGGGTGCTCAAGCTGCAGAGCGAAGTGAAGCCGGCCTAGCCACGCACTGACCTTGGCATTAAAAAAGCCCCGCCGGAAATCCGGCGGGGCTTTTTCGTGGGGCGTGGAGTGCGCCTATTTCTTATCGAGCGGCTCGATGAAAGCCTGCTCTTCCTCCATTTCGGTGGGCACTACCACAATGCCACGCTGCAGCATAGAGTTGCGCTTGCCGTAAATGAAGTAGACGATGAAGCCCAGAATCATCCAGCCCATGGCCACTTTCAGCGTGAAGCCGTCCAGGGCCATAATCATGCTCGTGCACACCAGAATGCCCATAATCGGCACAAACGGGAACGACGGCGACGAGAACGGCGCGCGGAACGGCCGGGGCTGTGCGGGGTCGGAGCGGCGCATGATCCAGACGCCGGCCGACACCAGCACGAAAGCCAGCAGCGTACCGAACGAGGTCAGGTCGCCGGCCAGTGAGCCGGGCACGAAGGCCGCGAAACCACCCACAAACACGAGCAGCGCCAGGTTGGACTTGTAGGGCGTGTTGAAGCGCGGGTGCAGCTCAGAAAAGGCTTTCGGCATCAGGCCATCCTTTGCCATCGAGAAGAACACGCGGCTCTGGCCCATCAGCATTACCAGAATTACGGACGAGAAGCCCAGCAGAATAGCCACCGTCACGGCCGTGCTCAGCCACTCGAAGCCCGGCATGTGGGCCTTGATGGCATACGTTACCGAAGCTTCGCCGCCTTTGGCCGGATCCGCAAATTCGCGCCAGTTGGCCACGCCCGTCAGCACGTGGCCGAACAGGATGTAGAGCACCGTGCACACGGCCAGCGAGCCAAGAATACCGATAGGCATGTCGCGCTTGGGGTTTTTGGCTTCCTGCGCCGCGGTGCTTACCGCATCAAACCCGATGAAGGCGAAGAATACGATGGCCGCGCCACCCAGAATGCCGCCCAGGCCGTGCTTGTTCCAGTCGGTGTACTCGCGTACCACCTTGCCGGCCGCGTCCAGCACGGGCGGAGCGTTTTCCGGAATCAGATAGGGCGTGTGGTTGGCCGGGTTAACGAACTGCCAGCCAACTGCAATGAATACCAACACAATAGCCACTTTCAGGAACACCACAATGGCGTTGAACATAGCCGACTCCTGCGTGCCTTTGATGAGCAGCAGCGACAAAGCCACAATTACCAGCAGCGCGGGCAGGTTGATGATACCGTGTTCCGTAACGCCATTTACTACGGCACTTTCGAAGGGCGAGTGGCTCAGACTGTACGGTATACTGGTGCCAAAGACCTCTAAGAGCTTATTGAGGTATTCGCTCCAGGCAATGGACACGGTGGCCGCGCCCAGCGCGTACTCCATAATGAGGGCCCAGCCGATAACCCAGGCCACAAACTCGCCCATGGTGGTGTAGGCGTAGGTGTAGGCCGAGCCGGCAATGGGAATCATGGCGGCAAACTCGGCGTAGCAGAGGCCCGCAAACACGCAGCCGATGGCGGCTACCACGAAGGCCAGCGTAACGCCTGGTCCGGAAGCCTGCGCGGCAGCAGCGGCCGTGCGCACAAACAGGCCGGCTCCAATAATGGCGCCCACGCCCAGCGCAACGAGGTTGCCGGCGCCCAGCGTCCGCTTCAGCGTGCCGTGCCCGGTAGAATTAGCCTCGCCAAGCAGCTGGGCCAGTGGTTTTTTGGCGAAAATATTTGCCATACAGGTTTGGTGAGAGAAAAAGAGAAGTAAGTGGTAGAAACAGAAAAACACAACGGCCTGCAAGCCATTGCGAGGCCCCGAATATAGGCGTTTCTGCACTTCGCAAGGCGCCACCCTCCGATTAGTGAGAATTGCCGACAGCCTATATAAACAAAGCCGCCTGCTGCCGCCCAACTGGCCAAAACCACTGCATAGACTTCATCGGCCGGCAAAAGATGCTTGCTTGCCCTGTTGGGTTTGCCGAGGAGTCCGCCAGGCTGGCGCCGGCCGTCTCCGTGCAGCCCCGCGTGGACCCGGCTTTTCCAGAATGAGAGGTTTTTTGCTTGTTCCGGTTATCTTAGATGATACATTTGAAGAAATCCGCCCGAAGCTGGCGGCACTCCACCACATCCAAACCCCATGAGTCCTCTGCCCAGTAGTACCGCGTCGGTACAGATTCAGCAGTTTTACGACAAAGGCCTGGCCCACGCGAGCTACGCCATCCGTAGCGGCCGCCAGATAGCCATCATCGACCCGGCCCGCGACCCGCAGCCCTACTACGATTTCGCCGACGAGCACGACGCCCGCATCGTTGCCGTCATTGAAACCCACCCCCACGCCGACTTCGTGAGCAGTCACCTGGAAATCTCCCAGGAAACCGGCGCCACCATCTACGTCAGCCGGCTGGTACGCGCCGGCTACCCCCACCAGTCGTTCGATGATGGCGACCGGATCAGCCTGGGCACCATTGAATTGCACGCCATCAACACCCCCGGCCACTCGCCCGACTCCATCAGCGTGCTGCTGATTGACGACATGGCCCAGACCCGCGCCGTATTCACCGGCGACACGCTGTTTGTGGGCGACGTAGGCCGCCCCGACCTGCGCGAAGACGACAACGTAGGTGGCCACAGCCGCGAAGACCTGGCGGCCCAGCTCTACCAGAGCACCCGCCACAAACTCATGACGCTGCCGGCTACCACCAAGGTGTATCCGGCCCACGGCCCCGGCTCTTTGTGCGGCAAAACCACCTCGCCCGACCTCGACAGCACCATTGGCCGGGAAGTGAAAACCAACTACGCCCTGCAGCCCATGTCGCAGGACGAGTTCATTAAGGTGCTGCTGGAAGACCAGCCGTTCATGCCCAAGTATTTCGGGCACGACGTGGTGCTCAACAAGCAGGGGGCCCTGCCCTTCGAGGACAGCATCCGGGCGGTGCCCCGCCTCATGCCGGACGCCGAGCTGGAAGCCGGGGTGCTCATCATCGACACGCGGCCGGCCGCCGAGTTCCGGGCGGGCCACCTGCCCGGCGCCATCAACCTGATGGACGGCGGCAAGTTTGAAACCTGGCTGGGCTCGGTAGTGGGCCCCCGGGAGCCGTTCTACCTCATTGCTGACTCCCAGATTGCCCTGGACACGGTGATTCGCAAAACCGCCAAAATCGGCTACGAAGGCAATATCAGAGGCGCTATGCTGGTGCCCCGGGAACTGTCGGCTACCAGCCCCGATGTGGATGTGGAGCACGTGCGTAACCAGCCCCACGACTTCACCATCGTGGACATCCGCAACCGCACGGAGGCCCAGCAGCCCATTTTCGAGGATGCGCTGCTGATTCCGCTGCCGGAGCTGCGCGAGCGGGCCCATGAGGTACCCACCAATAAGCCGGTGCTCATTCACTGCGCCGGCGGCTACCGCTCGGCGGCCGGGGCCAGCATCGTGCAGGCCGCGCTGCCCGGCGCCACGGTCTATGATTTGGGGGAAGCCATTTCCACGTTTCAGGCCCAGGCGGTGCACTAACCGGCGCGGAGCCGGCCAGCTTACCACTTACCGGCAATGGTCCGCGGAGCTTTCTTCGCGGGCCATTGTGCTTTCTGCGGAAGTAGAAGCCCTGCTTTGCCGTTATCTTTGGAGTTCATTTATCAGCAATGCGCGTACTACACACCGCCGACTGGCACTTAGGCCAGCGCTTCATCAGTGGGCACGAACGGACCGACGAGCACCGCCACTTTCTGGAGTGGCTGGTGCAGACGGTGCGCGAGCAGCAGGTGGAAGTGCTGGTAGTGGCCGGCGACGTTTTCGATACCGGCTCGCCCTCTAACCAGGCGCTGGAGCTGTATTATTCCTTTCTGCTGAGCATGCGCGGCACCTGCTGCCGCGACATTGTGGTGGTGGGCGGCAACCACGACTCGCCGGCCACCCTCAACGCCCCGGCCCGGCTGCTGCGCCACCTGCGCGTGCACGTGGTGGGCTGCGTGCCGGAGTGCTTCGAGGAGCAGGTGCTGGTGCTGGACGATGCCGCCGGCCAGCCCGGTCTGGTAGTATGCGCCGTGCCTTTTCTGCGCGACCGGGACGTGCGCCTTTCCGTGCCCGGCGAAACGGCCGAGGAGCGCGAAGCCCGCATCAAGCAAGGCATTGCCGACCACTATCTGCGCCTTTCGGAAGTAGAGCAGGTGTGGCAGCTCAAGGACCTGGGCCTGCCCGTGCTGGCTACGGGCCACCTCTACGCCGCCGGCGCCGCCCCTTCCGACTCGGAGCGCACCATTCACGTGGGCAATCTGGGGCAGGTTACGGCCGACCATTTTCCGGTGGTGTTCGACTACGTGGCGCTGGGCCACCTGCACCGCCCGCAGCGGGTGGGCGGCCGGGAACATATCCGCTACTCCGGCTCCCCTATCCCGCTGTCCTTCTCCGAAATAGACCACCCCAAGGAAGTGCTGCTGCTCGATTTTGCGGGCGGCAAGCTGGCGGCACTGCAAAGTCTGCCGGTGCCGGGCGCACGGCGGCTCGTGCGCTTTCATGGCACCCTGGATGAAGTAACGACGGGCCTCACCACCTACGACAACACCGGCTACCAGCTCCCCGCCTGGGCCGACGTACAGATTCACTCGGAGCTGACGCAGCTGGAAGTAGCCGACGCCTTGCTGGCTGTTATTCAGGCCCTGGACCGCCAGCAGCTGGAAGTGCTGGCGCGCCGCCATTTCCGTCTCGTAAAGCTCCGCGCGCTGGGCCAGGACGAGGAAGAAGCTGATGCCCCACTTACCCGCAGCCTCCACGATTTTACGGAGCGTGAGGTGTTTGAGCAGCGTCTCGAAGCCGAACCCGAAGCCAGCCGTGCCGAGCTGCTGCGCACCTTCGACGAGCTGCTGGAGCGGATATAGCGCCGCTACGGGCCGCTGTTGCGGCGGCCGGACAGTAGCCTGACAGCTTTGGCCGGCCTATTCTTACCAAACGTGCGGACGTCCGCCGCCGCTTTTGCATGCCGACCTCCTTGCCGCCCGATTTGCACCGCTACACCCTGCCGCACATGAGCGTGGCGGAACTGACCAGCGCCGTGGTGTGGCTGCATTGCGCTACTCTGCCGGAGGCCGATTCCCGGATGCTGGCGGCCGTCCGGCCCGAAACACTGGAGCTCGACTATGGCACGTTCACTACTGCCGGCCACACCAGCAGCTCCCGGCAACTGCCCGTGGTGGCGGTGCAGCAGGCGGGCCATAACCTGCTGGTTTCCTGCTCCTGTGCCAGCGTGCAGCCAACGCTCTGCGAGCATGAAGCGGTAGTGCTACTGGGCATTCTGCACCGCAAAGAGCTGCGGCTGTTCTTTGATACGCAGGCCCGCCAGCAGCACCTGCGCGCCGCCGCCCGCGACTATGGCCTGGAGCGGGCCGCAGACCTGGATGCCGATTTTTCCCTACTGTATGTAGAGCCGGCGGCCGTAACGGTAGTTCCGAAGCAGAGCGCCCTCTACCCCGTTACGGCCGCAACCAAACAGGAACTCGTGGCGCGTCTGCAGCCCCCGAAACCAGCGCCGCTGGTGGCGCCTTTGGGAAGCCGGCAGCTGCTGGTGCTGGGCCGCCATAAGTACTACGGGCACCTGACGCTGCAACTGGCCGAAGCCGCCCTGACGACTTCGGGCAAACTCAAGAACCCCATCAGTCTGCTCAATCCGCTGGAGAGTGTCTGGCGGCTGCAGCTGGCCGAGGAAATCAAGTTCTACACGGCCGTAGCATTCTTTCAGCGCAACTTCGAGGACAGCCGCTCTGCCGCTACCCTGGAGGCGCTACGGGCCGTGGTGCTGAATCCGGCGGGCGTGAGCTTCTACACACACAACGCGGCCATTTCCGACAACATCACGGCGCAATCCATCAGCCCCGTCACCATCCGGCAATCCAAAACCGACCTACGGCTGACTGTGGCGCGGCTCGATGAATACTATGAAGTGAGTGGCAAGCTGCTGCTCCACGACCAGCCCCACGACCTCAAGACGCTCAGCATCCGCTACGACTATTTTGTGGCGACACCAGAAGCGCTGTATTTGCTCGACGACGCGGCCACCTGGCGGGTCATTGAGTTCTTTCAGAAGCGCAACAACACGCTGCTGATTCACGAGAGCAAGTTTGCGGAGTTTCAGCAGGAGGTGCTGGCCGCGCTGGAAGACCGCCTGCACATCACCTACTCCCACGTGCGGCCCGCCACGCCCGAGCAGCGCGCCGCCAGCGGCTTCGATGCGCCGCCGGAGCTGCTGCTCTACCTCTCCGATGCCGGGCCGGGTGTGGAGCTGCTGCCCGTGATGCGCTACGGCACGAAGGAAGTGTCCGTGCTGTCGAGGCGGCAGCTGCTGGCCGTGGATGAGCTGGGCCGGCCGTTTGTGCTGGCGCGGAATGCCGCCGCCGAAGACCGGTTTGTGGCGGCGCTGCTGCGCCACTACCCCGAATTTCAGGAGCAGTTGCAGCAGGAGGCGCTGTATGTGCCCAAAACGCAGTTTTTGCAGGAAGCGTGGTTTCTGGAAGCCTTCGAGGATTGGCGCAGTGCCGGCATCAGCATTCTGGGGTTCAATGCACTGAAGAAGAACACGCTCAACGCTCACAAAGCCCGCATTACGGTGCGCGTTACCGGCGAAACCAACTGGTTTGATACCGCCGTGGGCGTGCGTTTTGGCCGGCAGGAAGTCACGCTGCAGCACCTGCAGCAGGCCGTCCGCCGCAAGAGCCGCTATGTGCAGCTCGACGACGGCACGCGCGGGATTCTGCCCCAGGAATGGATGGCGAAATTCGCGGCCTGGTTTGCCGCCGGCCACGTCGAGAATGACCGGATTCGTACGCCCAGCATCAGCTTCGCCACCCTCGCTGAGCTTTACGAACCGGAAGCTCTGACACCCGCCGCGCAGGCCCAGCTGGCCCGTTACCGCGCCGCTGCCGCCGACTTCACCGGCATTGCGCCCGTGCCGGTGCCGGCGGGGCTGCATGCCACCTTGCGCGAGTACCAGCGGCAGGGCCTCAACTGGCTCAACTTCCTCGACACCTTCAGTTTCGGGGGCTGCCTGGCCGATGATATGGGGCTCGGCAAAACGGTGCAGGTGCTGGCCTTCCTGCTGCATCTGCGCGAGAAGGGCCACACGGCGGCCAACCTGGTAGTGGTGCCGGCGTCGCTGGTATTCAACTGGCAGGCCGAAGTGCAGAAGTTCGCGCCTTCGCTGCGGATACACGTGCTGCAGGGCACCGGGCGCGGCCAGAAGGCGCCGGACTTCGACGCTTGCGACATCGTGCTGATTACCTATAACACCATGGTATCAGACATCCGGTGGCTGCGCGACTACCGCTTCAACTACGTTGTGCTGGACGAGGCGCAGGCCATCAAAAACCCCGATTCGCAGCGCTACCGCGCCGCCTGCCTGCTGCAGGCCCGCAACCGCCTGGTGCTGACGGGCACACCGGTCGAGAACAACACCTACGACCTGTACGGGCAGCTTTCGTTTGCCTGCCCCGGTTTGCTGGGCAGCCGCCAGCACTTCCAAGACCAGTTTGCCGCGCCCATCGACAAGTTCAAGGATGGCCGACATGCGCGGGCGCTACAGCGCAAAATTAGTCTGTTTGTGTTGCGCCGCACCAAGGCCCAGGTAGCGTCCGAACTACCTGCCAAAACCGAAATGGTGCTGTACTGCGAGATGGGCGCCGCCCAGCGCCGCATCTACGAGGCCTGCCGCCAAGAGTTCCGAGCCAAACTGCTGGGCCAGCATCCCGACTCGCCCCGCAAAAACAGCGCGCATATTCTGCAGGGCCTCACCCGCCTGCGCCAAATCTGCAATGCTCCCGCCCTACTTGCCGATGCCGAATCGTACGGGTCGGAATCGGCGAAGCTGGAAGTGCTGCTGGAGGAAATTGAGAGCAAAGCGCCGCAGCATAAGCTCCTGGTTTTCTCGCAGTTCATCGGGATGCTCGATTTGATTCGGCCGGAGCTGGAGCGGCGCGGCATCGGCTACCAGCAGCTCACGGGCCAGACGCGCAACCGGGCCGCTGCCGTGCGGGCGTTTCAGGAAGACGACTCGGTGCGCGTGTTCCTGATTTCGCTAAAAGCAGGCGGCGTGGGCCTCAACCTCACCGCCGCCGACTACGTGTACCTCGTGGACCCGTGGTGGAATCCGGCCGTTGAAAACCAGGCCATTGACCGCGCCCACCGTCTCGGCCAGATGCGTAAGGTGGTGGCCGTGCGCCTCATCTGCCCCGATACGATTGAGGACAAAATCAGAAAGCTGCAGGAAGCCAAGCAGGAGCTGGCCCACGACCTTATCAAAACCGACGCGTCGTTACTAAAGTCGCTCACGCCGCAGGAATTGCTGGAGTTGCTGGCCTGACACTGTATGAAGCGGGACTTGTCCCCGCCCCTACACCAATCTGGGAGGCCGCAATTTTCCTCAACCCCTCACGCCTGAGTTGCGTTAGAGCCTTTACACCATTTTTCCCTTGTCAATCATGAGCATATTTGGTTCTGACCGCCCGAGCGGTACACTTGGTGGCCTGATTTCGGGCCTGTTTGGGGGACGCACTGCCGTTAACCCTACTACCGGAACGTATGACACGCCTGCTCGATCCGGTGGAAGCCGTAAGTTGCTAGGCGGCGCACTGCTAGCGGCGGGTGCTGCTTACCTGTATAGCCGCAACAAAAACAGAAACGCCAGTACGCCCAGCTTCACCGGCAACAAATAGAGTAGCTACCAAAGCAACTCAAAACGCCCCGCTCCACGCCAATTCAGACGTGAAGCGGGGCGTTTTGCTATCTGGCTGCCGCGCTGAATGGTGCCGATGCTACTGCCGACTTGGCTCCCATAGCTCCACCTTGTTGCCGTCGGCGTCCAGAATGTGCACGAACTTGCCGTAGTCGTGGCTGGCAATGTCATCCAGCACGGTTACGCCGCTGGCTTTCAGCTGAGCCACCAGCCCTTCGATGTTCTGCACCCGGTAGTTAATCATGAAGCCTTTGGTGGACGGCGCGAAATAGTCGCTGCTGGTTTGGAACGGGCTCCATTGCAGGAAGTTCACCTGCTCCGGGTTGTCCATGCTGCGCGACTCAAACGTGGAGCCTCAGTCGTTGACTTCCATCCCGAGGTTGTGGGCGTACCACTCCCGCGTTTCCTTCGGGTTATAAGAGAAGAAGAAAATACCGCCTATGCCTGTCACTTTGGGGGTGACAGTAGATGATTGGTTTGGGGTTTCGTTTTGCGGCTCGTTCATTTCCTAACTTTTGATTTTGCTCTATATTACAAGATTACGCTAGTCAGAGGCAAAGGAGAAATTAAGTTTCATGCTCATATACCCGCACGACCTTCCCGTTTTTGAAATACACATCTATGGCATCAGGGTCTAAATCCATACCAAACGTCGGTTTATCGCCAATATAGTATTGCCAACAATCTAAACCGTCTTTAGTCCATTCAAGTCTTCGTTCATTGCCCAATAACCTACTAACTTCTTCCTTCGACTTTCCTATTAATAATTTACTCTCTATCATATTCGTCGTCATCTCATATCTTTTTTCTGGATTTTTTAACCATTCATTACTATCGAAATCATGCTTGGGGTAATAACTAAGCGAAAACAGAAACACACATATAATAGCAAAGAATAGCACAGAAATAGTACAAATAGCCAAAACAACGGATAAGATATTTTTATAAATATTTCTTTCAGTTATCTTACTTACTAACCAGCGCCAAGCGAAAAACGAAAGTATACTTAGCACCAGCGTTGCGAATACAAAAAGCTCAAGCCCCATTTTTTATAAACTAGTATGGTTTCCCCGCCATCGTAAACACCAGCTCCCCACCCTTCACCACGTCGGCATACTGCAAGAATGGGCGCGTGAGTTTCTGGCCGTTGAGGCGGGCTTCCTTCACGTAGACGTTTTTGTCGCTCTGGTTTTTGACGGTGATGCGGAAGGTGTTGCCGTTCTCCAGGTTGATGGTGGCGCCGTGCACGGCGGGGCTGCCGAGGGCGTATTCCGGCGAGCCGGGCGCTACGGGATAAAAGCCCAGCGCCGAGAAGATGTACCACGCCGACATCTGCCCGCAGTCGTCGTTGCCACCGAGGCCGTCGGGCGTGGGGCGGTACATTTTGGGCAGAATCATGCGGACGCGGGCCTGGGTTTTCCAGGGCTGGCTGGTCCAGTTGTAGAGGTAGGCCACGTGGTGGGCGGGCTCGTTGCCGTGCACGTAGTTGCCGATGATACCGTCGCGGGTGATGTCCTCGGTTTCGGCGAAGAACTTGTCCGGCAGGTGCATGGTGAACAGCGAATCGAGGTGGGGCAGAAACTTCTTTTCGCCGCCCATTTTGGCGATGAGTGCGGCGGGGTCTTGCGGCACGTAGAGGCTGTAGTTCCAGGCGTTGCCTTCGATGAAGCCCTGGTCGTGGGTGCTCAGCACGTCGAAGCGCGGACGGAAGCTACCGTCAGCGAGGCGGGGGCGCATAAAGTTGATGCGCTGGTCGTACACGTTCTGCCAGTTCTGGGCGCGCTTGCTGAACTCGGCTTCAATATCCGTCTTACCCAGCTTCCTGGCCAGTTGCGCAATACACCAGTCGTCGTAGGCGTATTCCAGCGTTTTGGAAACCGACGAGCCGCTTTTGTCTTCGGGCACGTAGCCCAGCTGCTCGTAGTAGCTGATGCCGTCGTAGCGCTGCTGGTGGGCGGTGGTCACGCAGGCATCGAGGGCGCGCTGGGCCTGGTCGGCGGGCACCACGCCTTTCAGCACGGCATCCACGATGACGGGCACCGAGTGGTAGCCAATCATGCACCAGTTTTCGTTGGCGTAGTGGCTCCAGATGGGCAGCATGTGCATCGTGCTCTGGTCGAAGTGGGCCAGCATGGATTGCACCATGTCGGCGTTACGCCTGGGTTGCAGCAGGTTGTAGAGCGGGTGCAGGGCCCGGTAGGTGTCCCAGAGCGAAAACGACGTGTAGTTGGTGAAGCCCTCGGCCTTGTGAATGTTCTGGTCGAGGCCGCGGTACTGGCCGTCCACGTCCATGTAGGTGGTGGGGCTGAGGGCGGCGTGGTACATGGCCGTGTAGAAGTTCTCCTTGTCCGCCCGCTTCGGCGACTCTACCACTACTTTGCCTAGCTCCTGCTGCCACAGCGCCTGCCCCGCCCGCTTCACGGCCTCGAAGTCCCAGCCCGGCACCTCGGCCCGCATGTTGCGCAGCGCCCCCTCGGTGCTCACCCCCGACAAGGCCATTTTCACCTTCACCTTTTCCCCGGCCGTGGTCTTGAAATCGAAGAACAGGCGCAGCTGCTCGCCGGCCAGCTCGGGGAAGTTCTTGGTTTGGTCGAAGCGCCCCCAGAAGCCCCGGTACACCTGCTTTTGGGAGAGGTTGCGGCTGCCGTAGCTCACAAACGGCTTCGAGAAGCTCATGGCGAAGTACTGGGTGCGGGTGCGCGCCCAGCCGTGGGTTTGGCGGTAGCCGGTTATTAGCGAGTCATTTTCCACCCGCACAAAGGTCCAGACGTTCTTATCGGGGTAGTTGTAGATACCGGCCGTGAGGTCCAGAATAATGTGCGCCTGCTCCGACTGCGGGAAGGTGTACTGGTGCATCCCCACCCGGTTGGTGGCGGTCAGCTCGGCCAGAATGTTGTGGTCATCGAGCTTGACGCGGTAGTAGGCGGGCTCGGCCACCTCGTTCTGGTGCGAAAACCGGGAGCGGAAGCCTCGTTCGGGCTGGTCGGCGGTGCCGGGGTTGAGCTGGAGCGGACCGGTGGTAGGCATCACCAGAAAGTCGCCCAAATCGGAGTGTCCGGTGCCGCTGAAGTGGGTGTGCGAGAAGCCGACGATGGTTTTATCGGCGTACTGGTAGCCGGCGCAGTACTCGTACACGCGGGGGTTGTACTTGCCGTTCAGCTCGTAGCTCAGCGTGTCGGTATCGGGCGAGAGCTGCACCATGCCGAAGGGCACCGTGGCCCCCGGGTACGTGTGCCCCATCCGGGCCGTGCCCACCAGCGGCTTGGCGTACTGCACCAGGTTTTCGGTGGTTTTGGCTTTCTGGGCGAGGGCGGGAACGGCTGCCAGGAGCAGCGCAGCAAGGAAGGAAAGGCGGGGCATCAGCTTCAGGAGGTGGCGTTGAAGCTGGTAAGGTAGGTAGACAAGCTATTTTTCCGCCTGTTTTAAACTATCAAAGGCATAATTGAATACAGCTAATTTGTCCTCCGACACTCTGTTGTAAGTAATCGTGAAGTGGTTTTTTTCACTGTATTCTCTCCGATAATAGCTCCCCTTCTTAGTTCTTTTAGGTATCTGCAATACAGCATTACCTCCGCATAAAATCCATACGTAGCTTTTATCCGGATAGTCTACTGTCAGTATATATCCTTCTTCATACCAATTGTAATGAAGCTTACTGAAGCCGCTAGGTATCTGAATTTTCACGTTTGCATCATAGCAGTCAAACTGTAGTTCAGATAAATCAAAATTACTCTGGTTCACTAGACCTAATTCGGAAAAGGTGGCTAAGTTAATCCGCGAGGAGCAGCCGTAGATTTGGGCATGGATTACCGTGCCTTACGCGAGCGGCCCCGGCAGTTTCTGGCCCTGACCAGCCTGCACGTGGCCGAGTTTGACGACTTGCTCACCGCCTTCGCGCCGGCCTGGGAGCGGCACCACCGCTGGCATACGCTGGCGGGGAAGCGGCGGCAGTTTCCGGCTCACCGCGAACGGCCGACGGCGGTGCTGGCGGGCAGCGATGTGAAGCTGTTTTTTCTGCTCACCTACCTGAAAAGCAATGCCCTGCAAGAACACCAGGCGGCCA
>NZ_FRAS01000044.1 GCF_900142395.1 Hymenobacter psychrotolerans DSM 18569
ACATCATCAGAATCAAACCGATGGCCAGCGGCACGTTGACCGTACCCACTGAGAAGTAATTCACCGCGTCGTTCATGCCGGGCACGAAGTGGCCCAGCGCCACGCCCAACGCCATGGCTAGGAATATCCACAAAGTCAGGCCCCGGTCCAGGCCGGAGAGTTTCTTTTCCGCCAGGGCAGCGGGAGCTGGCGCGGCAGTCAAGGGTTGATTTACAGTCGTCATAAGAAGTTGTTATATTAAGCGGCGCCGACGGTCGGGCTGCGCCGCTCCATCTGCACCGTGTTGCGCCACACGCCCTGGTGCTGGCCAATCCGTTCGCGGTGCCCAATAACCCGAAACCCGGCCTGAGTGTGCAGCCCGATGCTGGCTTTGTTTTCTTCAAACGTGCCGGCCTGCAGCGTCCAGATGCCGTGGGCTTCCGAGTCCGCAATGAGGGCCTGCAGCAGCTGCCGGCCCACGCCCTTGCCCCGCGCTTCGGCCGCGATGTACACGCTGATTTCGGCCACCCCGCCGTACACGCAGCGGCTCGACACCGGCGAGAGCGCTGCCCAGCCGAGCATCGTGCCGGCCTCGTCCACCGCTACCAGCCGACTATGGCCCAGATGGGCCTTGTCCCAGGCTTCCCAGGCGGGCGCCTGCGTTTCAAACGTGGCATTACCAGTGGCAATGCCCGCTTCGTAGATGGCCTTTACCGCCGGCCAGTGCGCTTCCGTCATCGGTATAATCGTCATGGCAGGAATGGGTTAGTAGGCTTTGCGGAGCATGTCTGCATATTCGTTGGGCAGCGGCGAGGCCTCAACCGCTTGGGCGGCCTTCTCCACGTCATATTCCACCCGAATCAGCTCCGAGCGCACGCTGTCAGGGTCGCTGAGCTTCGTGTTTTCGTCGAGGTGCACCAGTTGGTAGGCGGCCCGAGGGTCACCATCTTTCGGCTTGCCCACCGAGCCGATGTTCAGCGCGTGCCGGTAACGGGTTTCGCCCTCGTGCTCGTAGGCAAAGGTGCGGTGGTAGGGCTTGTGGGTGTGGCCAAACAGCATGATATCAGCATTTGCCTCCTGCAGGATGCGCAGGAAACTGCTCTCCGGCCGGTCCTCGAACAGGTACTCGTTGATTTTACGCGGTGAGCCGTGCACCATCAGCAAGCTCAGCGTGCAGGGCTCCTCCTGGAAGTCCAGGCGCATGTGCTTGGGCAGGTAGCGCAAATAGCGCCGCTCGTCCTGGCCCACCACCTGGTTGGTGAAGGCGATGCTCTGTGCGCCCAGGTCTTTCTCCACGTCCGTTTTGTAGGCGCAGCCGCAGTTCTCGCTGGCCATGCCAATGCCCTGGTCGTAGTTGCCGGCCAGCGTCGGGATGCCCCGCCGCCGCACCTCGTTCACTACTTCGTTGGGCCAGGGCGCGTAGCCCACCAGGTCGCCCAGGCAGAACATCATGTCCGGCCGGCGCTGCTCCATGTCGGCCAGCACCGCTTCCAGCGCTGGCAGGTTGCCGTGCACGTCGGAGAAAAAGGCAATTGTCATCAGAAGGTGAAAGAAGGTAGGTATGGAGAAGGGGTAGTAAAACGGCGCCACCCGGGGAGGGCAGCGCCGTTCAGGGGCGTTTAGCAGCAACCGCCGCCGGGCGTACAGCACGAAGCCGCTTGCAGCTGAGGCAGCGCAAACTGCTGGGCATCGGGAATGCCGCAGGCATCCTGGGCTAGGCAAGCCGTCTGCTTCTGGGTCAGCACGAAGTCGGCGCCGTCGAAGGTGAGGCCAAACTTGCCGATGGTGGCTTGCTGGTATTCCACCTCAATGTCTAGGTCTCCGCTACCCAGGATGCGCTCCGACAGGTTGAGGATGTGCAGGAATTTCTGAGGAGCCAAGCGGTGGTCATAGTCGCCGGCTTCCCACAGCTGGAAGTTGGCCACGGTCTCTTTGCGCTCCACGCCACCGCAGTCAATAAAGTGCTTGCTCACCAAGCCCACTTCGGTCACGTGAAAGTGCGCGGGCAGGTGCTCGCCAGTGGGCAAGCGGAAGTTGACGCTTTCCAGCCCGGCCAGGGTCTGCTTCATTTCGGAGATTTTCATAACAAAGGAGGAAATTGGGTGAAGAAGAAAAAGAAGTCACACGCCCTGTAATGGGCGCAATCAGGGGTTAATAGCCGAAGTATTCCAGGGTCTGCGCACGGCGTTGCACAAATAGACGGTAGACGCCGTGCCCGGCTGGGGCAAAAAAGAAGGCCAAACCCAGCCCCGCCGCCACGCCCGAGGCCTGGCTCACGAACAGCAGCCGTGCCCCCGCGATGCCCCAGGCGCTCGCCGCCACGTACCCCACGAGCAGCAGCCCGAATTGCCGGTTCAGCACCAAAGCCAGCAGCACCGCCGTGACCACCAGAGCGCCCGTTCCATAGGCCCACAGCTCGGCAGCAGCCAGCCCGCGGATGTCGAAAAAGAGCAGCGTGTTCATGGCGACAGCGTTACCGGTGAGAATAAATTAGCAGCTGCAGGCATCCTCCGGCCCGCACACCGCGCCGGCCGTGGCCTCCAGGAAAAAGCCCGTGAACTGCTGGTGCACCTGCTGCAGCAATTCGGTATTGAGGCAGTAGCACACCGTCAGCCCATCAATCTCCCCGCGTATTAAATCCACTGCCTTCAGCTCCTGCAGGTGCTGAAACACTGTGGTGCGCGCGAGCGGCAGCTCGGCCGCGATGTCCCCGGAAATACAGGTCTGCTTGCTGGCTAGAAACTGGATGATGGCCACCCGCGCCGGGTGCGCCAGGGCCTTGGCCACGCGGGCTAGCTGCTGTTGTTCCTGCGTGAAAGCGGCGGTCTTGGCGTACGTCATATCGAAAGGCAGAAGTATGTCGCAAATATACGGCATTAAATGTCGTAAGTTTGCGACATAGATACTTTTTCTCGTTGGCCGTCCCCTCCCTGCCATGAAAAGCTGCCTGCTGTCCCTGCTTGCGTTGCTCTGGAGCCTGCCGCTGTTCGCGCAGCAGGCGTCCCCAGTGCCCTTCACCGGTGCCACCCCCGGCTTCCACCAAACGCACACCGGGCAGATACTTTTTAGCCCGACCGCTGTTCCCGTCGATGGCTACCCGGGCGCGGCGTACATCGGCTTAAGCACCTACCCCCTAGCTCCCCGAAGCGGGCTGTATTTCACCGCTTTTCTCGGTTCGTCCCTCACCCAAGCCTTGCACCGCTTGGCGCCCCACCTGCCCCAGCAGGAGTTGGCCCGCACCGGCACCTATCAGTTCAGCTTCTACGTCGACAAGCAGTTGATATACCTCGCCAACCTGCCGGCCGGGGCCGTCGACCCAACCAGTAAAAACAAGGAAACGGTACTGCACCAGGCCCTGCTCAACGACGACCACCCGGCCAGCGAGTGGGGGCGGGCGCTCTGGTACCGGTTCCTGGCCAACGGCGGCGAAAAAGCCCTGTCCCCAGGCCAGCACCTGCTTCGGCTCGAAATCCGGCCCTACTTCCAACATCCGCTCCTGCGAGACGGCCCCATCCTGGCCGCTGGTCAGGTTGCGCTCGACGTAATTGCAGCCTCCGCCCTTTCAAAGCCGGTCCGTTAGCCCCAGCTGACTGAAAGCGAAAACAGGTAGCTTCAACTCGTTGCCTACTACCATGAGCTACCTCCAAGTCATCCGCCACATCGAACAAATCCTCAACGGCTGCGGCGACCCCATCCGCTTCACGCCCACCGGCCGGAAGATGTTAGACCAGGCCACCATGCAGATGGCCGTGGAAGTAATGAAGGTCGACATCCAGCGCACCAACGACTGCTTCACGCTGCCGCCCCCCGTTCCGCCCTACGCCCACAACCGCCCGGGCCTCTACACCGTGAACATCATTCACATTCCGCCTTCCCTGGCCGAAGCTTATTCCGCCGGCAACCGCTACCCGGACGAGGAATTAACCAGCTTAATCCGCACGAGCGCAGGCCTTTTCTCCTGCTACCTGCTCAAATAACAACCCTCGAACAAACCAAAAAGCCGGCCCCTGTTTCCAGGAGTCGGCTTTTTAGGCAGCAACCCAGCTGCTTACTTCTTCGCGCAGCAGGCGGGCACACCGGCCAACGTGCAGGCGGCCGTGCCCTTGTCCGGGCAGTTCTTCACCAGCGGGCACTCGGGCGTGCCTTTCAAGGGGCAGTCCGCCGTTTTTGCGGGGCTGGTAAAACCAAACAGCGCACCACCGGCCAACAGGACGGCCGTGCTCAACATCAACACTTTCTGTTTCATAAAACGGAAGGGTTAGGGTAGCCCGCCGGTACGGCAGTCGGGACCATGAGAAAAACGCAGGCCGTGCCCTGCGCAACAAGTCGGGGGCTAGGCCGCCTGGCCGATGCCGGCCGCTTCCAGCGCTTCCTTCGTAATGCCGCCGCCCTGGCAGCACGCCAACAGCGTGCCGTTCACGGCCACGGCCGGCAGGGTTTGCACGCCCAGCAGCCGCGCCCGGCGCAGGGCCGGGTTGCCAGCTTCGGTTTCGGTCAGGTTGTGGGTAATAATGTCGCAACTGCTGCAAGCGGTGCTTTTTACCAGCTCAACCACGGGGCTGCACAGCGGGCAGCCCGCGGTGAATACTTCTACAATGCGTTTCATACGGCAGGGGATAGGATAACAAAAACAACAAGACAAAGCTCCGCTCGCTCCCCCGGTGTCCGTCAAGCTTTTTCTTCGCTTTTTTTCTCAAGCCCGGCGTTGTGCTGCACCAGCCGCCCGCCAATCTCGCGCAGCTCCCGCATTTTCTGCGTCAGCTCGCCCTCGCTCAGGTTCGGAAACTCTCGGCGGAGCTGCTCGATGCGCCCCGCATCCTGGCAGTCGCCGGGGCAGGCCCCCACCACGTCCACGATTTGCAAGGCTAGGCCTTTGCGAAACACCTCATCCAGCAGCAGGTGCTCGGCGCTGCTCAGCCCGTTGGTCACGGCCTTGAACTGCACCAGCACCTGGTCGGGCTCGATGTTTTCCGCGTCCAGCATCTTGCCGATGCCCTGCAGCTGGCCGGCCAGCATGTTGAGGCGGCTTTTCAGGTCGCGGGTGAGGTCTTTGGGAAGCATAGGCTCTTGTTTTTGGCAAGTACGAAGCCGCTAGGGGTGTCCGTCAAGTGCTAGCTGCTTATTTGTTGCGGGTCGCCACGTTCGGCCACTGGCATTTACCAACAGCTGCAACCTTTCCTCGTACTTTAGCATTCGCTTAAATACAATAGTAGGCGTTTAGCCTTACTTCCCAATGAATCCAACCCCCTGCGTTCGAGTCTTTGCCGACACCGACCACATTCAGCAGTGCCAGGAGCGACTGACCCAGGCCGCGCCCGCGCTCAGCTCGCTGGCTAGTGTGCTGGCCCTGGCCGGCAACGAAGTGCGCCTGCAAATGCTCTTTCTACTGGCCGACGAGCAACTGTGCGTGTGCGACCTGGCCGACGTGCTGCAAATGACGATTTCGGCCGTGTCGCAGCACCTGCGCAAGCTCAAAGACGGCGGCGTCGTCTCCCCCCGCAAAGTGGGCCAGACCGTGTTCTACACCCTCAGCCCCGAGCATTTGACTGTGCTGCAGCCGCTGTTGGCTCGCCTGACTGCCACCCAACCCGAACCCGCCCAATGAACAACGCCCCCGCCCAACCCTCCAAGTCGTTGTTTGGCGCCGGCCTGCTGGCCGCGCTGGCCGCTTCGCTCTGCTGCATCACCCCGCTGCTGGCCGTGGTCGGCGGACTAGGAGGGGCCGCCAGTTCCTTCACCTGGCTCGAACCCTACCGCCTCTATTTAGTGGCCCTGACCGTAGGCGTGCTCGGCTTCGCCTGGTACCGCCAGCTGCGCCCCGCACCAGCCGCGGCCGACTGCTGCGCAGTGCCTGCCCAACGCTCCTTCATGCAGTCCACCGGCTTTCTGGCGTCCGTCACCATCCTCGCCGCCCTTCTGCTGGCCTTTCCCTACTACGGCGCCGCGCTTTACCCCACTACCAAGCCTACTGTTTCCGTGGCCACCGCCACCGGCGGCGCCCCTATCTGGCAAACCCGCACCTACCGCATCGCGGGCATGACCTGCGAGGCCTGCGCCCGTCACGTCGAGCAGGCCGTGCAGCAAGTGCCCGGCGTACAGTCCGTGGCCGTTTCCTACGACCAGGCCACCGCTCAGGTGCGCTACAACAGCGCCCAAGCCCAAACCGCCCAGGTCGAAAGCGCCATCAACAGCACCGGCTACCACGTCCAGCACCCCACACGCTAACCACCGCCCCATGATGCTCACCCAACCCGTCACCCTTACCTCCGTGCTCACTTGCCCCGTCTGCCAGCACGCGCAGGCCGAGCAGATGCCCACCGACGCCTGCCAGTGGTTCTACGAGTGCACCAGCTGCCACACCGTGCTCAAGCCTCTGGCCGGCGACTGCTGCGTGTACTGTTCCTACGGCACGGTACCCTGCCCGCCCATTCAAACTGCTGGCCCGAAAGGCTGCTGCGGTTAAGCACCCATACGCAGCGCTACAATTGCCGGGGCGGCAACCCACCCGTTGCCCAGTAACCGCACGGTGGCGCACGCCGGCCCGCCATCCCGCGCCTGGCCCAGGATAGCGGCCTGCATGACGAGTTCGGGGCTGCTCAACACGTGCTGCAGCAGCTCGGGCGTGAGGGTCGGGAGTGGCACCTTCGCCCGGCGCGACCACCCCGAATCGGCCTGCCCGGCGTAAGTGCCCGCATTGACATAGAGAAACCGGGCACCTACAGGCCCTTGCGCATACGGTCCGACCAGCCAGGGAGGTGCCCCGCCCGTGGGGTGGCTGACCGTTAATAAAACCTCAAATACCAGCCGTTCCGGGGTCGAAAATAGCGGCGGAATCAATTCGCTAGTGCCCCGCTGCACGGCCATTTGCACACCTGCGGGCGGCTCAAGTACCTGCAGCTGAAAAAGTAGAGAATGCTTCATGCCAGCAAGGTACAGCGTTGACAGAGCACCGGTAGTCCCTCAATTAGATGAGGCGCGGAAAGCAGCTTGCTTTAGGGCTAGGGGTGCCAACGGACTACTTATGAGGAGCCAACAGCGCCTGCAGGTCCACCGGAATGGGCATCGGTTGCTCCGCTTTCACGTTAGCGCCCCCGGTATTGCCCGTGGGCACCCGCCCGACCAGTGAGCCCAGAAACCCAAACACGATGCGGGGCACTTGGCCCAGGATTTCGCGCAGGTTGCGCGTCTGCAGGCCGTGTAGCAGCATAAGCAGGTGCACGTGCGTGTGGGACACGGCCCAGCGCTGTCCCAGTATGTGGGCTCGCTCCAAGTGGTGAAACGCGCCGGCCGCGTCCTGCCGAGCGTAAGCGGCCCGGGCGGCTTGCAGCTCCTGGTAAAAGTGGGGCCGCAAGGCATCGGGAAGCAACAAGGTTTGCATGGCGCGGTGACGGAGTTGTTACTTGCCAGAAGCAGAGGCGTAGGCTTGCAGCCAGCGCTGAAACTGCTTGATTTCCTGCTGCTGGTCGCGAACAAACCGCCGGGCGGCGTCCTTTACTTCGGCATTGCGGCCGAAAGCCAGCTCGGTTTGGGCGAGGGCCACGCCGCTTCGGTGGTGCACCTGCATGAGGGTGGCAAAGTCGGCGTCTACGTTACCGGGCAGTGGGGGTAGCTGGCGCAGCGGAGCCAGCGCCGCCGTGATGCGCCGCACAAACGGGTCGCGGGCATTGCCGGGCCGGTACTCCTGACCCCCGGGCGGGTCGCGCCGCAGGGCCAGCGTCAACACGTGCGTGTCCTTTTCGTGGCTTTTAACGACGTGCTGGGCCATGGCCCGCAGGGTGGAGTCCTTGCCCTGGGAAATTTCGACCCCGGCCAGGCGCTGGGCCCCGGCGTGGTGCAGGCTCATCAGACGAGCGAAGTCCTCGTCGTAGCAACCGATGCGGCGAGCGGTATCCAGCTGCCGGACCATGAGCTGTAGCGAGTCGGCCAGGTTGGGCCGGGTAGCCACGGGCGCCGGTTTGGGCCGGGCTGCGTGGGTTTCCTGCTCGTGCTCATCCGTGTCACGGCGCCCGTTGCAAGCGCTGACGGTCATCAGAGCCGCCAGCAGCAGCAAAAAGAGAAAGAAACCTCGCTTCATAGCAAACAGGAAGTCAGCGGTAAGAATAGCCCTATGATGCCGGCTCGATGTGCACCAGTACGTTGTACACGGCGGGCTTGGCCTGCATGATAGCGGCCTTGACGGCATGGGCAATGGCGTGGCCTTCGCGCACGCTGATGCTGCCGTCGACAATGACGTGCAAGTCAGCAAAGAACTCTAATCCCATTTTGCGCACAAAGCACTTCTCAGTGGCCACCACTCCGGGCACGCCTTCGGCCAGGGCCCGAATATCTTCCGTCCACGTGCCCTCCGGTGCCTCGTCCATTATTTCTCCAAAGGCGGGCCGGAAGATGTGATAAGCGTTGTAGACGATAAAGCAGCAGGCCACCAGCGCGGCCCAGTCATCGGCACTCTCGTAGCCCGGCCCCCCCAGCAGGGCAATGCTGATGCCTACAAACGCTGTGCAGGAGGTAATGGCGTCGGCCCGGTGGTGCCAGGCATCGGCTTTGACAGCGGCGCTGTCCACTTCTTTGCCCACGCGCAGCACCCGGCGGTAGAGGAATTCTTTGATGACGATGACCACAGCCAGCACCCCCAGCGTGAAGCGCGCTGGCAGTTGATGCGGCGTCTGAATGCGCAAGATGCTTTCGTAGGCGATAAAGCCCGCGGCGGCCATCAGGGCCCCGGCGACCAGAAGGGCAGCCAGCGGCTCAGCCTTGCCGTGGCCGTAGGGGTGGTTTTCATCCGGCTCGCGCGCCGCAGTTCGCAGCCCGAGCCAGACGATGCCGGAGCTGATGATGTCCGTAGCCGACTCGATGGCATCGGCAATGAGGGCATAGGAGTGGCCGAGGACGCCGGCCGTGCCCTTACCCAGCACCAGGGCCACGTTGGCCCCAATGCCCCACAGGGTAGACGTCTGGCCGCGCTCGGCTCGCTCGCGGTTGGTGGGGCCGGCGGACTGTTCCATGACAAAAGCGTGGAGGTAAGGAGTTAGAGGTTGGTAAAGTGGCCTGTCTTAAAAGTTTGGTCCAAAAATCGCATTTGATACTCGATAGCATCGTGTAGAATGCGAATGCCGGCTACAATTCGGAAGAAGGAGCTTTTACGTCCCATTCCACGGTCAGCAAAGCTTCCAAATCGAAGTGCAGCGCATCAGTCAGCGCTTCCTCCGAGAAATCGAACTCTCCTTGCAGGTTGACGTGCTGCCAACTGACCGGCGAGCGGCACGCGATAGCATTGGCCAGCGCCTGGCGCTCGGCGGGCGGGGCTTGAAACAGCTGCTGATTGAGGTACAAGCAGTTCCAGCACACAATCACGTTTTGTACCAGCCGCTTGCAGGTATCGGCGACCTGCTGCTCTTCCTTGCCGGCGTAGTGCAGCTGCCCGTTTTGGCCATAAAACACGGCGCGGGCGAACTGGTGGGTGCTTTCGAGCTTGTCAAGCTGGTCGTCAATGCGTTTGCGCAACTCTTGATCGTCCATGTAGCGCAGCAAAAACTCGGTGCGGACCGCCCGTCCGACCTCGCGCAGTGCCACGTACACGGGGTGCTGCTGGGAGTAGGAGTTAAGCCGCTTGAGCAGCGTCGAGGCCGTGACATGCTTCTGTTTCAGGCTCACCACCAGGCGGAGGATAGTTTCCCACTGGGCCTCGATCACTGCCCGGTCCAGGGGCTTGCCCAGCCGCAAGCCAAACGCGGCCACATCGGGCACGTCCATGCCGGCAAAAGCGTAGAGCTGCTGCTCCTGAAACGACTGGATACGCGGCGCAAAGGCGACGGCAATAAACTCGGTCAACGCGAAATTGACTTCCGTGAACCCGTGGGTATCGGTGCTGTGCAGCGTCGATTCCACCACGTCGTTGTGCAGCAGCCCATCAATCATGTAGGGGGCCTCCCGTTCGGAGGAGCTGAACGTCACCGAGTAAAACAGGCGGTGTCGGTCATCGAGAAAGTTGTAGGAGACGAGCCCCTTCTCCTGCCCAAAGTACTTGTAGGAGTGCGTGGCGTGAATCGAATCCACGGCCACGTAGTATTTTTGCCCGTCCGAAGAAGTGTGCGTCTGGTCGGGGTGGCGGCGAAACAGGCGGCTCACCGGCAGCTTGCCTATGAGGGCCACCACCGCGTCGTTGGCTTTGCGCAGATTGTCGAGCGAAAAATACCAGTTGACCGTGTTTTCCAGCGTAGCCTGGCTGACGTGGCGGGTGGCGTGGGCCATGCGGGGCAGGCCCAGGTTGCAGCCGTAGGCCATGACGGCAGCGAAAAAGAGCCGGTCCGCCGGTCGGGGCGGGCGATTCCGGACCGACCAATGCTGCAGGCAGTCGGTGAAGCGGCACTGCGCGTTGACCGTATGCAACACCTCGTGCAGCGAGATACTGCCCGGCCCCGGAAACAGGGGGGCCTCCACCAGGGCCTCGGCGTCTACCGGGCGGGCGGGGGTGACGAAGTGCGGCCGGCCATCAGCGCGCCGGCGGACGCCGGGGTTAGTGCCGGCCTGCAGGCGTTCGACGGTGTGCGTAAACGCGGCGGCCAGCCGGGTTTGCAGCGCATCCAGCCAAGGGCCAGCCTCGCGCAAGTGGGTCAGATTAGTTTTCTCCAACAGCTGCTCCCGCTGTTGCGTCCACGTCAGCTCGTCTAGCAAGTAGGTGTCGAAGGGCCGGAAGCTCAGCGAGTGCAGCAGGTTTAGCTTGCCCGCTTTCAGGTGGTCGGCGACGTGGCCCGCCAGCAGGGCCTTGTAAAGCGAAACGGGGCTGCTGGCCTGCTCCAAAGCGGCTCGCTCCGCTGCCTTCAAAAACGCCACCGGCAGCTTATTGTTAAGCTGTCCGGCCCGGTCGCGAAAACTCGCCAGCGCCTGGGCCAGGGGGCTGTCGGCCGGGCCCTCGTACTCGACAAGCCGCAGAATGTCGCCCAGCCGGCGTTGCAGGGCGCGGGAGCGTTCCTCCACCACCTGATAGTAGGGACCGGTGGTACTGCCCCCGCCCGCTTTGCGCAGCTGCTGGGCCGCGTGCCGCAGCTGCGCGAAGGCCGCGACGTCCGGAGTCTGCAGCCAGGCCAGCAAGGCCTCCACCTTCTGCTCGTTGGTTTGGGCAAAGGAGAAGGCCACTGCTTCCAACTGCTGCAACGCGGCCCCGTGACCGATGACGCCGTCGAGCACCTGGCGCAGCTGACCAGCTGTGTCCTGCTGCTGGCGGTAGACCCGCGCCTGATGCTCGCGCTGGGCGGCGTTGCGGTGGGTTTGTACGGCCTGCTGGAGCGTTTCCGTCAGCAGGTCACCCACCTGGTAATACTGATAGACCAGAAAACAGAGCAACATCAGGTATTTCTTCTCGCTCTGCTGCCGCACCTGGAAAACTTGTGCCCGTTCCACGTAGCGGGCATAATAGCGAATCATGTCTTCCGATAAATCCAGCGCTTGGACCAGCGGTTGCAGCTGCACGAACAAGGCTTTGAGCACGATGTAGTCCTGCACGTTGGTGCGGATGGCCGCCGGGCGCATCAGTTCCAGCGTGCGTTTGAGCGTGGTGAGCCGGTAAGGCCGGTTGCGTTCGGCCGGGGCCGCGTCTTCTGTCGCGAACAAGGCATCCAGCTGCGCACACAGAGCCGGGGTCAGGTGCTGGGCCAATCTGGCCGTGACCTGCTGTTCCACGGCGCGAAAAGCCTCCGTGACCACCCCGGCCAGCGTGGCATACGACGGCACTTCCCAGCGGTGGGCCCGCAGGTAGTCGACCGCTGAGCGAAAAACGGCTGTGGGGTTCATCTGCTGCCGGGCAAAGTGCGTCACCTGGGCCAGGGCCACCGACGCTACCTGCTCAAATGGAAGAATACCTAAGTGGTGCAGGACGAGGGGCCAGTGGCGAAAGGCGGCTTTGACATCGTAGCGAGTCCAGTCCACTGAATCCAGGCGCAATTGCTGCTGCACATAGGTGCGGTCGGCTGCCACAAAACGATCCACCGGAAAGAACCGGCCGGTGGCTTTGAAGTAGCCCAGCTGCAGCAGGAAACCGCCGCGCATATGCGGCGCGCTCATCGCCCGCAGCAGTGGCTCGGCCCACTCCGGCCGGGCAAAGAAGAAGGACCGTTGCGGCGTGGTGAACTTCGGCGGCGAATCAAACTCGCGGCGCTGGGCCGCATCGAGCAAGGGGAGGGTACGCGCCATAATGTCTTGTCCTAAAATAGGTTGACCATCACTCTCAGTCAGATGGAACACTTATTTCTGTTTCGCAAGCAGGCGCACGAGTTGAAAATGCGCCAGATGGTCGAGGAAATTACCTGCGGCCGGCATACGATTGAGTCAGCCATGAGCAAGTACCAGGTGCTCACCCGCTCGACCGTGACCAAGTGGCTGGAACGTGTCCGCCAGGAAGAGCAGGCCCGTACCCAAGCCATGGAAGACAATCTGAAAAAGCCGCCTACCACGCTCGTTGAGCACGTGGTGCAGCATGCGGATGCGCTGACCGGGCAGGTCAAGCAGTTGCAGAAACAGCTTGAACAAGCCGAATTGCAGGTGCTCTACTACAGAAACGTGATTCGCGTGGCCGAGCAGGAACTGGGCTTGAGCATCGAAAAAAAGTCCGCTACCAAGTAGTCCAGCTCCTGCGAGTAAGCTGTCCGCACTTTTGCCTGCGGCGGATCAGCGGAGTACTTGGCTTCAGCCGCCAGGCCTTTTATCAGCACCAAACGCGGCAGTGGAGCAGCGAAGAGCGTGAGCACTATGTGTTGGAGCAGGTCGCGCAGTTGCGCAAGGAGCACGGTCGGATGGGCGGCCGCAAACTCTACTACCTGCTGGAGCAGGACTTACGTCAGCAAGGCATCAAGCTGGGACGGGATGCCCTGTTTTCGCTGCTGGCAGCCCATAACCTGCTGATCCGAAAGCGCCGCCGCAAGGCCCTGACGACCTTCTCCCGCCACCGTTTCCGCAAATATCCCAACCTGATCCGGGACCTAACGCCGCTGCGGCCCAACCAAGTATGGGTGGCCGATATCACCTATTGGTTCACCCAGGCCGGCTGCCTGTACATCTCGCTGCTGACCGATGCCTATTCGCGCCGCATCATGGGCTTTGCCGTCGCCGATACGCTGGCCACGGTGCACGCGCGCCGTGCCCTGGAGATGGCCCTACGGCAGATCAGTAAACGGGCGGGGAGCCAGTTGATTCACCACAGTGACCGGGGCATTCAGTACTGCAGCCAGGAATATCTGGACACGCTGGCTCCCTTCCATATCCAGGTCAGCATGACGGAGAACTCTGATCCGCTGGAAAACGCCATTGCCGAGCGCGTGAACGGCATTCTTAAGCAGGAGTATCTGAGCCAGCAACCGGTCTACTCGCTGCGGGAGGCGGAGCAGCACCTGGAACAAGCCGTGTTTCTCTACAACTACAAACGGCCCCACCTGAGCTGCGACATGCAGAGCCCCAATCAAGCCCATGCCAGTTGGGGGCCGTTGGAGAGAAGATGGAAAAACTACTACAAACCGTCCACGCCAGTGAGCGCCGAATGAGCTAACTTAGGACTACCGCCAGAATGGTCAACTCAGAGGCGGACTCAGGGCTTACGCATCAAATTTAGGGAGCCGTTGCCCGGCCGTTTTGGCGGGCGCAGGTTAGAAGTTGGGTCATATAGGTATCGTTCCAGCCCG
>NZ_FRAS01000045.1 GCF_900142395.1 Hymenobacter psychrotolerans DSM 18569
CCCACAAGAAGCCGCCGAAGCGGGAGTTGACCTTCGCTCAGCAGCTGTACAACCACTTGCTGAGCCCCTTACGCGTGGTCATCGAGCATGCCCACAGCGGAATGAAGCGCTTGCGCATGGTACAGGACACGCTGCGCTTGCGCGGCCAGTGGCGGCGCGACACGGTCATCGTGGTCGCCTGCGGGCTGCACAACCTACGCGTGCGCAGTCCCCTGCGCCTCTACGCGCCCGATAAATTCCCCAAACTGTCCGAATAAGGTTTACTATTTGGGCAGTTCCTTGGTGAATACTACAAAAGCATAATGTACAGGAGTATAGCAAAGCCATCGGTATCTTATTCATATGTTCTGTACGTTGCAAAAACAATCTACCTATCAATGCGAATCAACTTTTCAATGCCCATAACTCACCACCCGCGTCACCTGCCACCGCCCGTCACGTAGGCGCCACACCATCATGTTTTTGAAGGTACCGCAGTCGTCTTTGCCGTTTTCTACGTGGCAGAAGCGGTGCTGGCAGGTTTCCACGGCGCCGTAGTTGTTGATGGGGTATACTTCCAGGGTGCCGGGCACGAGTTGGCGGTTGAGGCTGGTGGTTTTGTTTTGGTCGAACAGATTCCGGAAGCCCTGCATGGTTTGCTGGAAATTGGCCAACCCGCCCTTGTCGTGGTAGAATTCCAGGTCTTCGGCGAAGAAGGTTTGGAGCTTGGCTACATCGTGCTGGTTGAAGGCCACGAATAGGACGCTGTCGAGGCGGGCAATGGTGCGGTATAGTTCCGGCGACACGGGCGAGTTGGCTGTCGTGGCAACGGGGCGTACCGGCGCGCAGCCACCGGCAAACAGCAGGAGCAGCGCGGCCAGTGACAGGAGTTTCATTTGCTTTGGAGTGGCATTAACGCTGGGAAGGTAGAAGTTCTCTACGTTTTCCGGAAGGCTGATTCCGGAACGGCTTACCATGGGCTACTACTCCGCAACAAGCCCGCCGGCCGGATTGACGCGTATACACGGGTCGGTCATTAGCTGGCACTGCGTATGAAAAAGCTGCTTTCCTCCCTCGCTCTTGTGCTCACAGGTTGCGTTACGTGCCAGGAAGTGGCATTGCTGCCCGAGGAACGCGCCTGGCTGGGCTCCTATACCGAGGGCCAGCAGGTTGTTTTTCGCAGCAACCGGGGCACTACCAATACGGCTACGGTCCTGAAGCCGCAGGAGTGGCACACCAACACCGACTGCAACTGGATGGAATCCGGCCGCTATCAGCCCATTTTCTCCCAGATTGTGCTGCGGCCCGCTACCGTATACAACGAAAAGAACCGGGACTTCGTGGTGAACCTGCGCAAAAACAACCCCGACCGACCCGCCGACCTGTCCTTCAGCGTGGCGGGCCTGGAGTGTCTCACCGCCTCCAGGGAGGGCCAGATTACGTCCAAACTGCAGCAGCAGGCCTGCACCCTCAGCACCACCGGCAAAACCTACCCGGCCGCTTACGTTTTCCGGCAGGGCCAGAATGCCACCATCTATGGCGGTGGGCAGCTGCAGGCGTTTTTCTGGGATAAGCAGGATGGCCTGATCCGCTATGAGCTGACCAGTGGCGAAGTATTTGAATTGGTGAGTCGGTAGAGCCCGAAGCCGTAGCATCCATTTCGCCTTCAGGGGCCGCTTTGAAGCTGGTAAGGCTGTGGGGCGGGCACTATCCAGATTTCTATCACCTGACGATGTTGAGAAACAGCCTATAAACTTTGTCTCTGCTGTTGAAAACCTCCAGAGTGAATCGAGGCTGCTTATCAGCTGGGATGCCAGATGCCAATAATAATTTACGTGCATCAAGGCTCTTCAACTCTGCAAATACTATTTCCCTCACAAAAGGCCGATGACCACTTGCTTCAATGAGAAGTTTTATTGTAGGCTCCGGCCTTATTTTGTTTTTATAATAAGAAACAATTTGCAATTCCGAAATCTGCTCTAAAGTTAAAGGCAGCTTTTTCGCATTCTGCCCCTGAAGTAGAAAATCAACTTTCCATAGCTCCGGTATCAGCTGTTCCGGCAGCTGTCGCACAAACTCACCCTCCTTCCAATCTTCGCTATAAAGCGTTTTGCCCTGTTCGTCGAAATAAGTCCAGCGACCAACCTTGACGCCGCAATAGCCTCTGTCGCACAGATTATCCCAGTTGCCGCTGTCGTTTTCTTTAAACTGCCCGCTCTCTTTCAGGTTTCCAGTAGTGTAATAGGCCTTCCACCACCCTACCGGCGCATCCGTGCATCGTACACCTTCGTTCACTAACCGACCATCCGAGTTATACATCTGCAAAATACAGGGGCAGCATTCTTTTATGTAGCGCGAGTTACCCTGAAAACTATCATACGCTATTTTATCTACTCGCTTTCCATTTATAAAATAGCCATACCCTATTCCTTCGGGCTTTTTCGATGAACTGCCCAGAAGTATTTTCTTGGTCACGAGATTTTTGTACACGCTTTTTCCGGACTGGCCGAGGCCCAAATACGGTACCAGCATAAACAAAAGGGCATAAGTCAAGATGGCTTTCATTATCCAATTATTAGTCCTGCAATAAATTAAGCTTGTGTAGCAGCGCGTGCTTCCCAGGAAACCAAAGTAGCCGTTTTCCGCACTCCTAGCCCTCTACGGGTCCCTCCTCGCCCAGCGCGGCCACCAGCGCCGCCGCTTCTGCCTCCAGGCCCAGCAGCCGGGCCCGCAGCTCATGGTAGCGGGCGGCCTCTAGGGCATCCAGGTCGGCGGTGGCCTGCTCCTGGCGGCGCAGCAGCCAGCGGCGGGCGGCTTCATCGGGGGCGGCAGCGAGCAGTGCCGGCAACGCCTGCTGCAGCCGGGTGGCGGCCTGCTGCCGGGCCGTCAGCTTCGTGAGCGAGGCCCGCAACAGCCGGGCGCGGTGCTGGCAGTAGTCTACGCGCGCCCGAAGCGGCTCGGGGTCGGGCGGGGCCAGGGTGGGCGGCGGCTCGGTGGGCGGCCGGGGCTCGGTTTTAGCCGCCTGCGCGGCCAGAATCAGGGGGAGCAGCCGCGTCAGCAGCGGCTCCGGCAGCTCCCGCCGGCCGCTTTCGTAGTGGCCCATCTCTACCCGGCTCAGGCGCAGATACGTCCCCAGCGTGGCCTGGTCCAGCCCGAACACCTTGCGTACCAGTCCCGGCAACGATTCATGTCGGCCGCTTTTTCGTCCCATAGCTGTGTAGCGTATCAATTGTTTTTTAAAAATATGCTACAGACGGGTGTAGCTTATTTTTTTATTTCTGGTAAATATGCTACACCAGTATACGACTATTTCCGCCGCGCACGCCAGCAGGCCGGATTTGGGGGCGGTGCTTGGCCGGTTTTGGCGTAATTTTGAGTTTCCGGACCGGCTTCCCAGCGGATAAGCCGGCCGTTGTTCGCCCTTCTCTGCCGCCGACTGCTTCTGCATGAAAATTCTTCGCGTCCGTTTTCTCAACCTCAATTCCCTGCGCGGAGAGCACACCGTTGATTTCAGCCAGACTCCCCTTTCCGATGCTGGCCTGTTTGCCATAACCGGCCCCACCGGCGCGGGCAAAACCACCATCCTGGATGCCATTACGCTGGCCCTCTACGGCCAGGTGCCCCGCCACGAAAGCAGCGGGCCGGAGCACGTGATGAGCCACGGCACCGGGGAGAGCTGGGCCGAGGTGGAGTTTGAGGTGAACGGCCGGCAGTATCGCAGCAAATGGGGGCAGTACCGGGCCCGCAAGCGTCCTGAGGGTAATCTGCAGCCCCCCGCCATGGAGCTGAGCGAGCGGAAAGTGGCCGAGGATGGCACCGAAACCTGGCCGTTTCTGGAAACCTACAAGTCGAAGGTGCCGCCGCGCATCGCCGAGCTGAGTGGGCTCGAATACAAGCAGTTTCTGCGCTCCGTGCTGCTGGCCCAGGGCGACTTCACCCGCTTCCTGAAGGCCCCCGCCGGCGAGCGGGCCCAGCTCCTGGAGAAGATTACCGACACGCGCAAATACTCCGATATTTCCAGGGCGGCCTTCGAGCGGGCCAAGCAGGAAAACCTGCTGGTAGAGCAGCTGCGCCAGGGCCTGGAGGGCGTGACGCTGCTTTCTCCGGAGGAAGCAACGCACCTGGAAACCGAGCTGCACGACCTCAACACCCAGCTTACCCGGGCTACCGCCACCCAGGAGCAATGGCGCGAGGCCCGGCAGTGGCACCTGCGCCTGCAGGAGCTTCGCGACAAGCTCCACACCACCGGCCAGCGTCAGCAGGAATTGGCCGCGCAGGCCGAAACCCTGGCGCCCCTGCGCCAGCGCCTGGCCCTGCACCAGCAGGCGGCCCCCTTCGCCACCGACCACGCCCTGCTGCGCCAGACCGAGCGGCAAGTGGCGCGGGTACTGCAGGAAGCGGAGCAGTTGCGCACTCAGCTGCCGCAGCTGCAGGAGCGACGCGCTACCGCCGAAACCGCCCGCAACGCCGCACAGCAAGCCCACGAAGCCGCCACCGCCACCCAAAAAACGCAGGAGCCCAAGCTGCGTGAGGCCGAGCAGTTGGATCTGCTGATGGCTGAGGCGCGCCGCCAGCTCACGCAGGGCAAGGCGGAGTACGAAGAAAAAAACGAGCAATGCAAGCGCCTGAAAGCGGCGGCCGAACAGGCCGGCAAACAGGCCAGCGCGCTGCAG
The DNA here is from genome assembly GCF_900142395.1 of Hymenobacter psychrotolerans DSM 18569. Taxonomy (GTDB): domain Bacteria; phylum Bacteroidota; class Bacteroidia; order Cytophagales; family Hymenobacteraceae; genus Hymenobacter; species Hymenobacter psychrotolerans. Next base: position 4,653 of record NZ_FRAS01000045.1, read on the forward strand.
GCGCAGGTCCGGGACGCCGAAAAATGGTTGCTGCTCAATACCGTAGTCAGTGAGCTGGCCGCCGACCTGCCCGAGCTTTCGGCAAACCTGCAGCAGTGGGCGGGCTTGAAGACGGCCCTTGGCCAGCTAAGCCAGCGCCTGCACGAAGCCCGGCAGCGGCAGCAGCAAGCCGCCACCGAGGCCGCTACTCAGCAACTGGCCGCTGATGCCGCTCGCCAACAGCTTCTGGCCCATACCGCCCGCTTTGAAGAGGCCAGCAAAACCCGCGACGAATGGTTGCAGCGGCTGCGCTACCACGTGGGCAGCCTACAGCAGCAGCAGGACCGGGAACAGCAGCACTGGGACGACCTGCGGCGCAGCCTGCAGATGCAGCAGCTGATTCTTTCGCACACCGAAACGCGCCTGTTGCTGGAAGCCGGCCAGCCCTGCCCCGTGTGCGGCGCGACGGAGCACCCCTACATGGCCGGCGTACTGGGCGTAAGCGAGGACTCGTTTCAGCGCGACCTGCAGCGGGAAGAAACGCTCAGCCAGCAGGTCCGGGCCTTGGGCGCACGCTTCAACCGTCTCAATACCTACGTGACGATGCTGGAGCAGACGGGCCCCGAGCCTGCTGCTGCACCGGCCGGTACCATTCAGTTGCTCCCCGAAACCGCCGAGAAAACCGCCGCCGAGGAAGTGAAACTGCTGGTGCAGACGCTGCGCGAGCTGCGCGACCAGCAAACCACCGCCGGGCAGCGCCTGCACCAGGCCCAGACCCAGCACGAAGCCGCCACCCGCCAGCATCTGGCCTACACCGAAGAAGCTGGCAAGCTGGCCCAAGAGCTGGCCGACGCCGAAGACCAGGTGCTACCCGTCCGGACCACTATCCAGAGCCAGGCACAGTACTTCAGTCTGCCATTCACCAACGAAAACGGGCAGGCCCTGATGGAGCTGGCCCGCCAGCGCATCCTGGAGCTTGAGTTGCAAACCAAGCAGCTCAACGATGCCCGGCAGGCGCTGGGCGGCGTGAGCGTGGAGGCCACCAAAGCCGAAGCGCACCAGCAGGAGCTGCAGGCCTGGCTGAAGGTCCGCAAGCAGGAGTTGGTTGATCAGCACCACGCCATTCAGCGGCAGCAGCAACAGCGCCAGGCACTGCTGCCCGATGCCGATGTAGCCCGCGCCCGGCAGCAGCTGGAAGAAGCCGTGCGCATAACTGAGCAGCAGCACCGCCACACCGAGCAGCAGCTACTACAGCACGAAACTGCCTATGCGGTAGCAGCCAATACACTGCGCCAGCGCGAGCAGGATGCCCGGCAGCAGCAGCAGGCCCAACAGCAGCAGCACGCGGCCCTGGTGGCTGGCCTCACCGCCGCCGGCCTCGCCCCCAACCCGGCTGCCCTACCCGCCCTGCTCCTCCCCGACCCCGAGCTGCACACCCTGCAAAGCCAGCTGCGCCGCCACGAGCAGGATGTAGCGCTGGCCACGCAAACCGTTGAGGAAACCGCCCGGCAGCTAACCACCGAAGAAAACCGCCGCCTCACGCCTGAGCCCCTGGATGCGGTAAACCATTACCTCGCGGCAGCCGGCGAGCAGCTGGCGGCGCTGCATCAGCAGGTAGGGCAGCGCCAGGAGCGCCTGAACGCCCACCGGACCGGGCAGGAGCGCCACGCCACGCTGGCCGCCCAGCTGGAGAAACAGCAGCAGGAAGCGCGCCGCTGGCGCGAGCTGGCCGAGCTGATCGGCTCGGCCGATGGCAAGAAGTTCAGCGAGTTTGCCCAGGGCCTCACGCTGGCCCGCCTCGTGGACCTGGCCAACCGCCACCTGCACCGCTTCACCGACCGGTACCGCATCCTGCGCAACCCCGAGCAGCATCTCGACCTGCTCATTCAGGACGACTACCAGGCCGGCGCAGCACGCACGATGAACTCGCTGTCGGGCGGCGAGAGTTTTCTGGTGAGTCTGGCGCTGGCGCTGGGCCTCTCGGAGCTGGCCGGCCGCCGCACCCAGATCGACACGCTGTTCATTGACGAAGGCTTCGGCACGCTCGACCCTGAAACCCTGGACGTGGCCCTTTCGGCGCTGGAACTGCTGCAGGGCACCGGCAAATCCATCGGCATTATCTCCCACGTGGAAGGACTGAAGGAGCGCATCAGCACCCAAATCAGTGTGCAGAAGGGTGCCGGGGGCATCAGCTCGCTGCGGGTGCTGGGCTTCGGGGAAGACGTGTAGCGCCGGCCCTCACCCCTGGCCCTTCTCCAAAAGAGAGGAGCCGGGAGCCAAGTCCGCGCCGGCCGCTTTAATTTCCGCCCAGGTCCAGTACCGCTTCGGCGTGATACCGGCGTAGCCAGTCCGGAAGAAGGCCACAACTCCTTCTTCCAGCTGCTCCGGCGTAATGGAGGACGCATGAATCGGGCGCTGGTCGGGGTCGGCGTAGCGCTGGGGCTTCGACAGCTCCTTGCCGCTCAGGCGCAGCAGCGGGCCGGTGTCGGTGATGCTATCGAAGGTCCAGTGGCGCGGTGTCTGCTCCAGCGGGTTGAGGCGGGCGGCCAGCGCGTCAAGCGGCAGGCGCGGCAGCGTGGGGCGGCTTGCCAGATCCACCCAGGTGGTGTACTTGTACTCGAATTCGTAGCGCTGGCCGTCGTAGATGCTCAGCACCATATCGGTGCCGAGGCTGGGGCTGAACAGCGCGTAGTACGGCAGCGGCTCGGGCGTGCGCACCACCGTCAGCCCGATGTCGGGGTAGCGGCGCACGATGGTTGCAGTACTCTCTATAGCTGCCACACCTTGTTTCACCCGCGCGTATTCCGGCTCCCAGGCGGCCCGCCCTACTTCCGGATTCGTCAGCAGCTCCGCGAAGCGCGGCAGAAACCACGCAAACTTTTCAGCTGAGGCTTCATCTTCGCGGCGGCGCCGGGCGGGAGCCCCGAACGGCTCGTAGAACCGGGCTTTTTCTTCGGCATTCAGCCAGCACACCAGCTGCAGGGCGTGGTCGGCCAGCGGGTCGTGCCAGTTGATTTCGCGGAAGTCGCCGAGCGTGGCCACCAGCCGCAGCAGGTGCTCGTGGCGCAGCGCCTGCTGCGGGTTCAGCAAGGCCCACACCCCCACAAACCCGTCGATATCGAAGTGGTTGGCCGTGACGGCGGTGGCCTCCATTCCCGGCGTTTCGGGGTGGTGCAGGGCCCGGAGCACGGAACCGGCGCTGGTATCGTCGCGCAACAGCTCGGGCGTGGCTGCTCCACGCCAGTGCGCCAGCGTGAGGGCCGCCCCCAGTCCGGTGCTGTCTACTACAATAGTGGGCTGGCGGCGGAACTGCTGAAAAGAAACAAATTGCTTCACGGAGGAGAAGTGGGTGCTACAAGAATGCCGCAGGCAAACTTAATGCAAAGCAGCACGCCGTGCCTCAGCCCTTGCCGCGCCGGTTGGAAATCCGCTCGACGCGGCTGCGCCGGATCCAGTGCAGGTATTTCTGCAGCTTCTCGGCCCGGCGCAACGCCTCAATCGAGTTGTAGTCGCGGGCCAGCTCTTTGTTGTCGAGCAGCAGGTGAATACTGCTGTGGCAGGGCTGGCACAGGTCGGCGGTGGGGCCGTGCCGGCCGCCCTCTTCGCGCGGCACCAAGTGGTGGCGCGACGTGTGCTGCACCTCCCGCTCGCAGAGTGCGCAGCGGGTACCCTCAGGCGCTGGTGAGGCAGCGGTGGCGGGCGGTGGTATCGGTCTGACACGGCGGGACATGAGCAGCGCAATTGGCGAAGTACATCTGCCTGATAACAAGCAAACCACAGTTCAGTAAAAAAATAATTTTTCTGTATACGGGCCATGTCAAAATACTTCTATATTTGGTTGCGCTCATGGTACGCTACCGGCTATACAGTGAGTTTCCACCACATTTCAGTTCTTTGTTGCCCTCTACCCTTTTACCTTTTTGTTTATGCGCGTTTCTACTTCTCTGACCTTCCACCACTTGACTTCAGCCCTGCGCGCGGCCGGCCTGGTACTGGCGCTACTGGTGCTGGCTCCCCTTGGCGCCAAGGCGCAAACCTGGATGGTTTCCACCGATGCCTACATCAAGATGGGTGTCATGGATAAGTTCGGGCAGCTGGGCGAGTACTCCGCCAAGTTTGTAGTCACGGACCAAACCAGCGGCAAAGCGTATGTGCTCGTGAAGCAGGTAACGGCCGGCCGCAACGGCATTGATGTCATCTTCCCATCGGAGGCGACGGAGTCCGACTACTTCAAAACCGAAACCGGCGAGGCGGCCCAGGCCCGGCCCGGCCGCTACGTCTGGGAATGCCAGGTAGGCGGCAAAAAAGTAGTGGGTGGCCGCTTCTCGCTGCCCGAAACCGCCAACGACGTGACCCTACTAGACAACAAGAAGAAGTAACGGCTCCGTTACTTGTGCTTCTGCAAGGCCCGGTGCTCTAGCGCCGGGCCTTTTTTTGTGGCGTGCTGTAGTCCTTGGCCTGCCCGGCTTACGTATTCAGGAGCAGCTTTTCCTTCCTTACTGTACCGCATCATGGCTAAAAAGTCGTTTTCAGAACTCATCAACAGCCCCGGCATGCCCGTCCTCGTAGATTTTTTTGCGGACTGGTGCGGCCCCTGCAAAACCATGGCCCCGATTCTGGAGCAGGTGGCCGCCCAGCATCAGGGCAAGCTGAAAGTCATTAAGATAGACGTGGACCGCAACCCGGCGGCAGCCCAGCAGTTTCGGGTGCAGAGCATTCCTACGCTTATTCTGTTTCATAAGGGGCAGCCGGTGTGGCGGCAGGCCGGGGCCGTACCGGCCGCGCAGCTCACGCAGGCCGTGCAACCCTTTCTGCAGTAAGCGCATCCCGGTAAGCACCGGCCGGCGCCACCCCTGAAACTATCCGGCCCGGCCGGTGTTGGGCACCCCATACGGCGTACCTTTGCCGTGCTTGTCCTTACTCGTGCCGATGCGTTTTTTACCGTTACTGATTGGTTTTCTCTTTAGCTGGGGGGTAGTGGGTGTACCGGCCGCGCAGGCGCAGGAGCGCCACACGCTAAGCGGCTATATCCGCGGCGGGGCCGCCCGCGAGCTGCTGCCGGGGGCTTCGGTGGCCGTGCCCAGCCTCGTGGCGGGCGCCACCGCCGACTCGGCCGGCTTCTTCAGGCTGGTACTGCCGGAGGGCCGGCACCAGGTCGTGGTTTCCTTCATCGGCTACGAAACCCTGACCCGCGAAATAAACCTGACCCGCAGTCAGCGGCTGTCGTTTCTGCTGCCGGAATCTGCCAATACGCTGGGCGAAGTGGTGGTGGAAGCCTCCGGCACGCTGGAGCAGAAGCTGCAAACCACCCAGATGAGTGTGGAGCGCCTCACGACCAAAGAGGCCAAGCTGCTGCCGGCCCTGTTTGGCGAAGTAGACCTGCTCAAAACCTTGCAGCTGAAGCCGGGCGTGCAGAACGGCGGCGAAGGCACCTCGGGCCTGTTTGTGCGCGGCGGCTCCTCCGACCAGAACCTGGTGCTCGTGGATGATGCCGTGGTGTACAACCCCAACCACCTGTTCGGGCTGTTTTCGGTGTTCAACCCCGACGCCGTGCAGAGCGTGGATTTGTACAAGGGCGGGTTTCCGGCGCAGTACGGCGGCCGGCTTTCGTCGGTGATAGATGTGAAGCTGCGCGAGGGCAACAACCAGAAGTTCGTGACCAGCGGCGGCATCGGCCTGATTTCGTCGCGGCTGACGGTGGAAGGGCCGATTGTGAAGGAAAAAGGCTCGTTTATCCTGTCGGGGCGGCGCACCTACTTCGACGTATTTACGCGCCAGCTCAACAACCTCAACGAGGGCGACCCGGACTACAACCCCATTCCGGACTACTATTTCTACGATTTCAACGCCAAGGGCAACTACAAGCTGGGCGAAAAGGACCAGATATTTCTGAGCGGCTACTACGGGCGCGACATTTTCGGCTTCAACTCGCAGGGCGGCTTCAACTTCAATTTCAGCTGGGGCAACACGGTGGGCGCGGCCCGCTGGAGCCACGTGTTCAACAAGCGCCTGTTTCTGAACACCACGGCCTCCTACACGCGCTACCAGTACGGCATCACCAATGCGCTGGACCAGTTTAGCTTCAATCTGTCGTCGGACATTCAGGACCTGGCCCTGCGCACCGACCTCGACTACACGCCCAACGACCGGCACACGCTCAAATTCGGGGCCCAGGTAATTCAGCACAGCTTTGGCGTAGGGCGGCTGCAGGCCGGCTCCGGCGACGGCCGCCTCAATCTGGGCTCCGATGTAGGATACTCGGGGCAGGAAGCCGGCCTGTACGCCTCCGACAACTTCAAGGCCACCGATAAGCTGCAGCTCGACTATGGTGTGCGGCTGACCGGTTTCCGGAGCGGCTCCGATGTGTACGGCGGTCTGGAGCCGCGCGGCTCCGCCCGCTACTCGCTCACGCCCAAAACCTCGCTCAAGGCCAGCTACGCCCTGATGTACCAGTACGTGCACCTTGTCACGAACTCCGGCGCCACCCTGCCCACCGACATCTGGTACCCGTCGCGGCTGTCGGTGAAGCCGCAACGCTCGCAGCAGGTAGCCACCGGCGTAAGCTTTCTGCTGGGCGACGGCAAATACCTGCTCACGAACGAGGTGTACTACAAATGGAGCCGGAACCAGGTGGATTTCAAGGACGGCGCGCAGCTGTTCGTGAATCCCGACCTGGACTCGGAGTTTCTGTTTGGCAAGGGCTGGGCCTACGGCAACGAGCTGTATCTGGAAAAGAAAACCGGCCGCACTACGGGCTGGGTAGGCTACACGCTGAGCTGGAGCAAGCGCCAGTTTCTGCCCCAGCGCGGCACCAGCGGCATTAATGAGGGCCGCACGTTCTACCCCAACTACGACCGGCGCCACAACATCACGGTAGTGGTGCTGCACCAGCTGCGGGAGCGGCTCAACCTGACCGGCTCGTTCGTGTACACTACCGGCAACGCCACTACGCTGCCGGCCGGCCGCTTCAGCGTGCAGGACGTGTTCGGCGGCGACGTGTCGGTGGCGCCCATCTACCCCGACCGAAACTCGTTCCGCCTGGCCCCCTACAACCGCCTGGATCTGGGCTTGGTCTGGAAGCTGAAGCCCAACCGCTGGTTCCCGGAATCGGACCTGACGTTCAGCGTGTATAACGCCTACAACCGCCGCAACCCCTATTTCGTGTACTTCGACCAGCTGGAGAATGAGGACACGGGCCAAGTGCTTGGCTACCGGGCCCGGCAGGTGTCGCTGTTCCCCACCATCCCGGCCGTCACGTACAACTTCAAGTTCTGATGAGGATGCGCCGCCCCTGCCTTCTGCCCGGCCGTCATATGCTACCGTTTTTCGTGTCAGACTTTCCCCGCTCCGTGAAGTACCTTCCACCGTTTGTACGCCCGCTCGTTGCCCTGCTGCCCCTGGCCCTGCTGTCGGCCTGCGACCTGCAGAAGGACATTGACGTGGAGCTGCCCGCGCTGCCGGCCCAGCTCGTGACGGAGTGCTACCTCGAAGACGGCCAGATTCCGCGTCTCACCGTCACGGAAACCACGCCTTACCTGGCCAGCCCCATTCCGGTGCTCCCGCTCGACGTGACGGTGGTGCTGACGCTGCCCTCCGGCCGCCGCGACACACTCCGCTTCCAGCCCGGCATCGACTCCGTCCAGATGAAAGGCTACACCCACATCGGGCGGCGCCCGCTGGTGGCCCGCCCCGGCGACACGTTTGGGCTGGAAGTGTATGACACCAAAGGCCGCCGCGTGACGGGCACGGCCACCATGCCCAGCCGCATTCCCATCGATTCGCTGGAGTACAAGTTCAACGACCGGCCGGCTGAAGACCGCAAAGCCTACCTGCTGGCTTCCTTCCAGGACCCGGCCGCTAGCACTGATTTCTACCGCCTCCAGATTCATAAGGACAGTATTTCTTCGGAGCGGGAGCGGGATTTCACCCTCGATGACCGGCTCAACAATGGCAAGCTCTTCACGGTGGGCACCAGCTACCAGTTCGATGCCGGCGATACGCTCCTGGTCACGCTCTACCACATCGACCAGCCCTACTACCTGTTCCGGCAGTCCGTCAGCGACGCGCGCAATGCCAACGGCAACCCGTTTGCGCAGCCGTCCGGCATCCGGAGCACGGTGCAGGGCGGCGTGGGAGTATTCACGGTGCTGAGCTACGACCGAAAGCAGATTATTCTGCGCTAATCACTAAACCTTATTCGGACAGTTTGGGGAATTTATCGGGCGCGTAGAGGCGCAGGGGACTGCGCACGCGTAGGTTGTGCAGCCCGCAGGCGACCACGATGACCGTGTCGCGCCGCCACTGGCCGCGCAAGCGCAACGTGTCCTGTACCATGCGCAAGCGCTTCATTCCGGTGGGCATGCTCGATGACCACGCGTAAGGGGCTCAGCAAGTGGTTGTACAGCTGCTGAGCGAAGGTCAACTCCCGCTTCGGCGGCTTCTTGTGGGGCATCTCCACCACCACGCCGGCCGGGGTATGGCCCACCAGACCCAGGTCCTGACGCAGTACACTGCCTGGCGGCAGG
>NZ_FRAS01000058.1 GCF_900142395.1 Hymenobacter psychrotolerans DSM 18569
GCACTCCAGTATTGGCTACCAGACACCGTATCACGCTCATCAACAGTTTCTTCCACTTAACGCCCTAAACTGTCCAGCGTAATCGGACCACCTCAATGCTACCGCAGCAGCTAATCAGATAATAAAGGCACTGCTAGTGAATGCTTGTGTAGAAAGCTTTGGCGTGTTGCATCAAGGGCATTTTATACACTTTAGAAACGACCGATCCGATGATATGGAGCTTTACATAAGTTCTGATATGATATTTTATCCTCAACAGCACGAGCAGTTAAGTCTGGACGAGCGAATACTGCTAGGTATGAATAGTGTTAATCTAAAACGCGTTGTAGATGCTTGGTGCACTACTAATGCCGATTTAGAAGTGCATTTTGAGGATGGTTCGTGGTTTAGAATTATAGGCACTTCTGAGGATGGTTATGAACCTTGGCAATTATCAGATGGAGGTGATGTGGCAGAAGGTGGCATCCTACTCATAGCATCCTCAGGTGATTCAAGCTATGCAATCTGGCACCCAGATAATGGCTAGATTAGCTACGCTCCCTCAAACACCTCCGTCCACTCAATGCTAAATTCCGGTAGGGTGTGCAGCGGGATGGGGCCGGGTGTGTAGAACTCGCCGCGCACGTGGTAGCGGCCGTCCTGGAGCACGTACACCGCTATGCTTTTCTCGCCGGGCGAAACAATCCAATATTCGCCTACCCCATTTTCCTCGTAGAGGTCGAACTTTTCCTTGGTGTCGCGGGCGAAGTTGCCGGGACTCAGAATTTCGATAATCCAGTCGGGGGCACCCACGCAGCCGCGCTTGTCGATTTTACTCAGGTCACAGACTACGCACAAATCCGGCTGTACCACGGTTTCGATGGAAGCATCGCCATTGGGAGTTATTTTACTCAAGCGCACATCAAACGGCGCGGCAAAGCCCCGGCACAATTTGCCGCGCAAAGCCACACCGATACTGGTGCTCAGATTAAAGGATATGGTCTGGTGAGTGGACTGCGGCGCCGGACTCATGGGGCGCACCTTGCCCCGGATGAGCTCCACCCATTCCGTAAGCTGCCAAGTGAGGTAGTCGGCGTAGGTGTAGGTTTTGGTGAGGTCGAGCTGGGAAAGGCTGGTGATAGGCGGCATGGCGGCGGGCTTTTGGCAGAATAGTAAATATACGTGAAGTGGGTTGTGGGAGCTGGCGTTCCAGCACGTATGTATTATCATCTGCTGTGCTCAAAGCCCAGCCGGGCGCGTACATTCACCGCCTTGCTTTCCCACCCGCACGAAATATTCCTGGAAGTAGCCCGGCAGCTCAGCTTCACGAAGGCGGCCCAGACGTTGTTTCTGAGTCAGTCCGCAGTGAGCAAGCAGGTGAAAGCGCTGGAGGAGCACTACAAAACGGGCTTGTTTGAGCGGTTGGGCAACAGCATTCAGCTCACGCCGGCCGGTGAGCCGCTGTACCGCAAGCTGCTGCTGGCCCGGCAGCTGCAGCACGAGCTGCATCAGGAATTCACGGAGCTGAGCCCCACGTTTTCCCCGCAGGTGCACATGGTCATTGGGGCCAGCACTACCATTTCGCTCTACGTAATTCCGCCGGTGCTGTCGGCCTATCTGGGGCCACTACCCGCATACCCAGTTCACGCTCAAAAACCGCAACTCCGAGAATATTCTGAAGGCCCTGCTGGAACATGAAGTCGACCTGGGCATCATCGAGGGGATTCACAAAGTCAGCAACGTTACCTATACGCCCCTGCTCACCGACGAGGTAGTAGCAGTGTGCTCCGGCCGCAACTCTTTGCACCGCCGCGAGCTGCAGGCCCAGTACCTGCGGCAGGTGCCCGTGGCCCTGCGCGAAACGGGCTCCGGCACCCTGGCGGTTCTGGAAGAAGCCCTGGCAGAAAAAGGCATCAGGCTGATAGATTTGCCCGTGAAAGTGCGCCTGGGCGGCACTGAGGCCTTGAAGAACTTTGTGCGGGTAGATACCTGCCTGGCGTTTCTGCCCCGGCAATCTGTCATGAAAGAGCTGGCAGCAGGGGAACTGATGGAAGTGCCCATCCGCGACCTGAACCTGGTGCGCCACTTCGATTTTGTGCAGCGCAAAGGCACTGAGAACAATCTGCCTTACAAGGAATTCGTGCAATTCGCACGGCGCTACTATTCCAAACAGGAATAGCCTATTCCAATTTGCCGTTTGTAGGAGGCATAACCCAAGGGCAGTTTTGCGTTGAACTCCACGCTATGTCCACTCTTCTTGCTACTACCTCGCGCCTGCAAAAGCTGCACTGCGCCGCCTGCCGCGCTCCGTACTCCGCCTTCAGCCTGCAGCGCGTTTCCGACTGCTGCGCCCAGCCCCTTGCCAAAGTAGCCGGCATTCAGTCCCAGGATAACTCCATGTGGCGCTATGCCGCCCTGCTACCCCTGCTCGATGAGGCAAACCGGGTAACGCTGGGCGAAGGCCGGACGCCGCTGCTGACCTTGCCCCGACTGGCTGCGCGCTACGGTTTCCAGGATTTGCAACTCAAGGACGAAGGCCAGAACCCCACTGGCTCGTTCAAGGCCCGCGGGCTGAGCATGGCCATTTCCAAGGCTAAAGAGCTGGGCGTAACGGGCTGCATTATCCCGACGGCCGGCAATGCCGGGGTGGCTATGGCGGCCTACTGCGCCCGGGCCGGTATGCGGGCCGTGGTGGTGATGCCGCGCCACACACCCGAGGCATTTAAGAGCACCTAACAAAACCGGTTTTCGTATGCTGGTGGTATGGCAAAGCAACTGGTATCGGATGAGCTATGGGACATGGTGGAGCCGCTTCTTC
>NZ_FRAS01000018.1 GCF_900142395.1 Hymenobacter psychrotolerans DSM 18569
GCCCGGCACGAGCACCGTGGACTACGCCAACAAGAGCGTGACGGAGAACACGCGCACGGCCTACCCGATTCACTTCATTCCCAATGCCGTGGAGCCGAGCGTGGGCCCCTCGCCCAAGAACATCTTCTTCCTGACGGCCGATGCCTTCGGGGTGCTGCCCCCCATCAGCCGCCTGGACAAGAGCCACGCCATGTACCACTTCATGAGCGGCTACACGGCCAAGGTAGCGGGCACGGAGATGGGCATCACCGAGCCGCAGACCACCTTCTCGGCCTGCTTCGGGCAGGTGTTCCTGCCGCTGCACCCGACCCGCTACGCCGAAATGCTGGGCCAGAAGATGGACGAGCACCCCGAAGTGCGGGTGTGGCTGATCAACACGGGCTGGAGCGGCGGGGCCTACGGAGTGGGCCAGCGCATGAAGCTGGGCTACACGCGGGCCATGATTACGGCCGCGCTGGAAGGCCGGCTCGACGCGGTGGACTTCCACCGGCACCCGGTGTTCGGGGTGCAGGTGCCGGCTGCGGTGCCGGGCGTGCCCACCGACATCCTGGACCCGCGCAACACGTGGGCCGATAAAGAAGCCTACGACAAGACGGCCACTGAGCTGGCCCACAAGTTTGTGCACAACTTCCAGCGCTTCGCCGACTTCGCCTCCGACGACATCCTCGCCGGGGCTCCCAAAGCAGAAGTGGTGGCCGGCGTGTAGCCAGTAGCAACATAGAACCTGAGTAGTGAGCCCGCCTGCCTTCCGTGCGAAGAGCAGGCGGGTTCTGCGTTTGGGCTGTATCTTGGCTACAGCTGCGGGCTACTGGCCGGCTTGGTATATCATTATGTTTTTTCGCCGCCGTCCTGTTGCTCCCACCGAGTTGCCTGATGCCGCCCTGCTGGCGCGCTATCGGGAGCAGGGTGCGGTGGCGGACCTGGGCGTGCTGTACGAGCGGCATATGACGGAGGTGTTTGCCATTTGTAGGCGCTACCTCCGCGACGATGCTGATGCGCAGGACGCTGTGATGCAGCTGTTTGAGCAGCTGGTAGATAAGCTGCGGCGTCACGAGGTGGACAACTTTCCGGCCTGGCTGCACGCCACCGCCCGCAACCACTGCCTCATGCTGCTGCGGGCCCGGCAGCGCCCCGGCCCCGACCGGGGCGGCGGGCTGGTGCTGCACTTTCCGGATGCGGCCAGTATGGAATCGGCGGTGGCCGGGCATCTGGAGGAGGATGACCCTCAGGAAGCCGGATTCAACGAAGCCCGCCTGCAAGCCCTGGAGCACGCGCTGGCCACCCTGCCCGACGGCCAACGACGATGTCTGGAGCTGTTTTTCCTCGAAAAGAAGTGCTACCGCGACATTGCCCAGGAAACCGGCTACGACCTGAATGCGGTAAAGAGCCATCTGCAAAACGGCAAGCGCAACCTGCGCCGCCACCTCGAATCACCTCCTTCCTCTACGCCTTCGTCTTTCTCTTCCGATGCGGCCCGATAATCAGTCTCCGTCCTCTTTGCTGCCCGCCGGCTCGGCCGGGGAGCACCTGCCGCTGGCGGTGCTGCGGCAGTACGTGGCCGGTACGCTGCCAGCCGCTGAGCAGTACCGCGTAGAGCGCCATACGCAGGCCTGCCCGCGCTGCGCCGATGTGCTGGAAGGCCTGTCGCAAACCGACCTCGCCACTACCGACCAGGCCGTTTCCGGGCTGCAGGCCCGGCTGCGGGCCCGCGTAGCCGAACTGGAACCTGATACGGCAGGTCCGGCTGTGGTGCCGATGTGGCCGTGGCGGCAGCTGGCGGCCGTGGTGCTGTTGCTGCTGGTGGGCACTGGCGTATGGCTGGGCCTGCGCCGCTCCTCCGAAGGACCGGCTGCGGCGTCTTCTGGTGCTCTGCGTCAGCCGGCTTCTGCTCCCGAGTCGTATGCCACCGTTCCGCCTGCTGCAACTCCGCCAGCTCCTGAAACTGAGGCTGCGGAAACTTCTGCCGCCGTGGCAACGACAATTTCTGCTCCGGCCGTGGCACTGAATACGAAGCCGCTGAAAACCCGCCGCTTGGCAAAGGCAGCGCCGCCGAAAGCCGGTGCAGCACCTGAATTGAGCGATGCTGTTGCCATGAGCAGTGCCCCTGCGCCCACTACTGCCTCAATGGAGACTGTGCAGGGCGCCTCTGCAGAGACTGAATCGATGACGGCCGACAAGGCAGACGTAGCTGCTAAAGAAGGTGCGAGGCAGGCCGTAGCGGATTCAGCCCAAACCTATGCCAAAAGCAGGGCCGCTACAGCCCGCATGCAGGCGGCAGCCGCGCCAAGCGCCATCAGCAAAATGGCAAAGGCCCGGACCATAGATGCCAATGCGCTGCGCGCCGAAACGCGCACAGTGCAGGGCCGCGTGACCGATAGTAAGGGGGCCAACGGGCTAGGCGGCGTGCGCATACGGGCCAACGGCGTAGATACCGGCGTGACCACCGCCCCCGACGGCTCATTTGTGGTAACGGTGTCAGCTTCCACCACAACGCTGGCTTTCGACCACGCCGGCTACGCTTCCCGGGAGCTGCCGGTACCAACGGACTCCGGTGCCGTGGTGCTGGCCCTGACTCCGCAACCAACGGAAACGCCCGTGCTGGTGCGCCGCGAAAAGGCCCCGGCGCCGATGGATCTGGCCGCCACGCCGGCTGGCGGGCAGCAGGCATTCCGCAACTACCTGCGCGACAATCTGGAGTACCCGGAAAAGGCCCTGAAAGACGAAAAGGAAGGCAGCGTCAAGCTCAGCTTCGTGGTGAATACCGATGGCGCGCTGCAGGATATCAAGGTGGTGAAGGGCCTCACGGAAGAGTGTGATGCCGAAGCCATCCGGCTGCTGAAGGAAGGCCCGGCCTGGCATCCGGCCGTCGTGAATGGCCGCCGCACGGCCCGCACGGTGCAAATCAGCGTGCCGTTCCGCATTGCTGACCAGCAATAAGAGGACCCTAAAAAGGAGCGCCTACTCTGCCGGCCCGCATAGGCGTAGCAGAGCAGGCGCTCCTTTTCACCATGTAGCCGCTAGCCGCTGTAGCCGCCGCCGCTTTCGGGCTCGGTAGCGCTGCCGCCGGCTTTGTCGGGGGTGGGCAGCTCGGGCTCAGTTTTCACTTCTACCTGGCTATAGTCGGGGGCACCGTTGCCAGCTACGGGCACGGGCGTTTGATTGGGGTTTGTGTTGATGTCCTGGGCCGAAGGAGGCGTAGGAGCCGTGTTTTCCTGGGAGGGCGGCGTCACGGCGGAAGGCTGGGACGTGGTGGGTTGCTCGGGCTTGGCCGACAGCGCGTCAGATTCGTCTTCGAAGGTCTTTTTCATGGAAATGCTAACTGGATGATTGCCTAAAACCGGCTATACGAGGCCGCGGCCGCGGTGGCCGGAATGCCGGGCCGCAGAATTTTGGGGTTGCCGTGGCGGGCCGTAGGCAGTTGCGTACTTTTGCGCCGTGCCGGCTTGCGGCGCGCTTTCCCGTACTCTTATTCTCTTCTCACCCATTAGAAGCATGACTCAGTTCCGCACCGAGAAAGATACCATGGGCACCGTGCAGGTGCCGGCCGACGCCTACTACGGCGCCCAGACCCAGCGCTCCATCGACAACTTCCAGATTGCCCAGGACATCAACCGGATGCCCAAGGAAATCATCCGCGCCTTCGCCTACCTCAAGAAAGCCGCCGCCCTCACCAACCGCGACGCCGGCATTCTGGACGCCGAAAAGGCCGAGCTGATTGGCAAAGTGTGCGACGAAATCCTGGAAGGCAAACTCGATAAGGAGTTCCCGCTGGTGGTGTGGCAGACCGGCTCGGGCACGCAGAGCAACATGAACGTGAACGAGGTGGTGGCTTACCGCGGCCACGTGCTGCAGGGCGGCAGCCTCTCGGATGAGAAAAAGGTGCTGGCCCCCAACGACGACGTGAACAAGAGCCAGAGCTCCAACGACACGTTCCCGACGGCCATGCACATTGCGGCCTACAAAATCCTGGTCGAAACCACCATTCCCGGCATCGAGAAGCTGCGCGACACGCTCAAAAGCAAGTCGGAGCAGTTCATGCACATCGTCAAAATCGGCCGCACCCACCTCATGGACGCCACGCCGCTGACGGTAGGGCAGGAGTTCAGCGGCTACGTGTCGCAGCTCGACCACGGGTTGCGCGCCATCAAGAACACGCTGGCCCACCTGAGCGAGCTGGCGCTGGGCGGCACGGCCGTGGGCACCGGCATCAACACGCCCGCCGGCTACTCCGAAAACGTCGCCAAGCACATTGCCAACCTCACCGGCCTGCCGTTCATCACCGCTGAAAACAAGTTTGAGGCCCTGGCCGCCCACGACGCCATTGTGGAAGCCCATGGCGCCCTTAAGACTGTCGCTGCTTCGCTGATGAAAATCGGCAACGATATTCGTCTGCTGGCTTCGGGCCCGCGCGCCGGCATCGGCGAGCTGCACATCCCCGACAACGAGCCCGGCTCCAGCATCATGCCCGGCAAAGTGAACCCCACCCAGTGCGAAGCCATGACCATGGTAGCGGCGCAGGTGATGGGCAACGACGTGGCCATCAACATCGGCGGCATGAACGGCCACTTCGAGCTGAACGTGTTCAAGCCGGTGATGATCTATAACTTCCTGCATTCGGCCCGCCTGATTGGGGACGTGTGCGTGAGCTTCAACGACAAGTGTGCCGTGGGCATCGAGCCGCTGGAAGCCAACATCAAGAAGCACGTGGACAGCAGCCTGATGCTGGTCACGGCCCTCAACCCGCACATCGGCTACTATAAAGCCGCCGAAATTGCCCAGACGGCCCACAAAAACGGCTCGACGCTGAAGGAAACGGCTTTGCAGCTCGGCTACCTCACCGAGGAGCAGTTCAACGAGTGGCTGAAGCCCGAGGACATGGTGGGCGAGATTAAGAAGTAAGCCAACCGCTAGCCAAACCGAAACGCCGCTGCTCCACTCCGGGGCAGCGGCGTTTCGGTTTTTCGGGCATCTTTACGTTCCGTACTGTAGCTGCTGCCCGCATGGACTTCTCCGCTGACATCATTCTCGAAAACAGCCGCGCCCTGCTGCGCCCGCTGACAGCTACCGACGCGGACTTGCTGCTGCCCGCGGCCGCCGACCCGGAGTTGTGGCGCTATACCCTCACCCGCGCCGACGACCGGGCCAGCCTGGACGCCTACGTGGCGGCCGCGCTGCAGGGCCGGGCGCAGGCATTGCGGTATCCGTTTGTCATCATCGACAAGCAAACCGGCCGGGCGGCGGGGAGCACCAGCTATTATAACATAGTGCCCCACGAGCAGCGGCTGAGCATCGGCTACACCTGGATTGGGACGGATTTTCAGCGCACGGGCCTCAACCGGGCGGCCAAGCATCTGCTGCTGCGCTATGCTTTCGACGAATTGCAGTGCGAGCGGGTGGAGCTGGAAACCGACGCCCGCAACCACAAGTCGCAGAACGCCATGCGGCAGATGGGCGCCACCGAGGAAGGCCGCCTGCGCAGCCACCGCCCCACGCAGGGCGGCATCCGGCGCGACACCATCCTGTTCAGCATCATCCGGCCGGAGTGGGAGCAGCTGCGCCATACCGTCTTCGGCGCCTTCAATACCGCCCGTGGCTAACCCTGACCCCCACCTCCCGCCCCGCCGCTTTCCGGCGCTGCTGCGCCAGCGGGCCGCCAGCTTTGGCTATGCCTTTCGGGGCGTGGCGGCGGCGCTGCGCTCTGAGGTGCATCTGCAGTTTCATGCGGGGGCTACGGTGGCGGTGCTGGGGCTGGGCTGGTACTGTGGGCTGGCGCGCTGGGAGTGGGCGCTGGTGGCGCTGGCCGTGGGCCTGGTCTGGAGCCTGGAGCTGGTGAATACGGCCATTGAAGCCGTCGTGAATCTGATGTCGCCGGAGTACCACCCGCTGGCGGGCCGGGCCAAGGATGTGGCGGCCGGGGCCGTGCTGGCGGGGGCCGTGGCGGCGCTGGCGGTGGGGCTGCTGGTATTCGGGCCGCGGGCGTGGGCCTGGCTGGGGGCGTAGCGGCCGAACCCTGCGGCGCGGGAGGGCGTAAGCTCGGGTATAGGACTGGCTTTTTGAGCCGGCCTGCTTACTTTCGCGCCCTCTTTCTCCGTGCTTATGCGCTCCTATTCGTTTTTGCCGGCTGCGGCGGTAAGTCTGCTGCTCTTCGGATTTGCCTGCCAGAAAAACGTCAACGTCACGACGCCTACTGACACGCCCGCCACGGGCACTACGGGCATCACCTCCACGCCGGCCCCAACGGCCAAAAACACCACCACGCCCGTGCCCGACGCCCCCGTAGCGGCGTTTGACACCACGGCCCGCCCGGGCTGGCTGCGGGCTAAGATTGACGCGCACTTGGCCGAGAAAAAGCAGAACCCACCCATTCAGATTCTGCGCTACCGCTACCGCGACGCCGTGGTGTACTACGAAACGTCGCCGTGCTGTGACCAGTTTACCAACCTCTACGACCAAAAAGGCAAGCTCATTTGCCACCCCGATGGCGGCTTTACGGGCCGCGGCGACGGAAACTGTGCGGATTTCAACAAAAACAAAACGGAGGAAAAGCTGGTTTGGCAGGACCCCAGGCAGTAAGTCCAGGCCGGGTAGCTAAGGGGGGTGAACACTGCACCGCTACGCCTGGCCTTCATTTCCAAGTACCATGATAAATACCAACGAAAAGCTGGGAGCCTACAACGTGTGGGCCAACGAAACCCTGCTGCGCCACCTCGATGGCCTAGTGGCCAACGGCCAGGAAATTCCGGCCGTCTGCCTGCGTCTTTTCAGCCATGTGCTCAATGCGCAGGCCATCTGGCTCGGCCGCCTCACGGCCACGCCCAGCCCCGTGAAAGTGTGGCAGGAGCACGATTTGGCCGGCCTGCATCACTGGCACGCGCAAACGTCGGAGCGCTTCCGGCAGTACGTGCAAAACGCCGACGAAGCCGAGCAGTTGCGCCTGATTTCCTACACCAACTCGGCGGGCGAAAGCTACACCAGCCAGGTGTCGGACATTTTCACGCACGTGCCGGTGCACGCCAACTACCACCGGGCCCAGGTGGCTACCCGCCTGCGCGAAAACGGCCTCGAACCCATCAACACCGACTACATCACCTACTGCCGCGCGCTGACGGCGGCCGGCAAAGAAACGGTGAGCCTGTAGGAGGGACACTTAGAGCGTGTTTGGGAATTATAAAAGAACGTCATGCTGAGCTTGTCGAAGCATCTCTACCGCTTCGTATGAGGCTTTTCAACCAAGCGGTAGAGATGCTTCGACAAACTCAGCATGACAGAAACGGCGTTTTCGCAAATTTCCAAACACGCTCTTAGTTACTACTTTATGCCTGCCTGGGATATGTCCGGGCAGGCATAAGTTTTTCTATCAGCATAGGTTTATTCATAGAAAAAAGCGGTTACTTGGATGTAGTATCATTCATCTTTTAATCAGCTTTTTATGAAACAATTTTTCCGTGCGGGGTTGCTGACGGCGCTGCCTGCGGACATCCGTACCCTCAACAACGGCTACCTGAGTACCAACAGCGGCTATTACCAGATACTGGTGCGGGGACGCGACCAATGCGGCAAAACCAAGCAGGCAGGTGGTCTGGTCCGCGTCAATGCCCTGACGGCGGCTTTGGCGGGCTTCCGTTTCAACTATGGCAACGGTACGCAGCTGACACCTTCCGCCAATCCGGCCGCACCCACGCAGCTGGGAGCCTACGGAGGCGGGCTGGACGTTACGTTCAGCACGGGCACCTATGACTCGTTTCGCGTCCGCTTTGACCGCTATAATCCGGCCACCGGCCAGTATGACCTACTGGTGTGCCAGTCGCCACCCATTGATGTGGCGGGCGTCATGCTCTCTACCGTAGCGCTCAACAGCCTTATCTATGACAGTGGGTGCAACCCCAACGCCAATCCGGTGCCGGGCAACCCGAACACCGGGCCATTCTTCGCGCAGGAAGGAAACTTCAATACTACGTTCAAACTCACCCTCACCGTTACAAACGGCTGCGGTACCTCAGCGCCGGTGATTGGCTACTTCCAGCCAGATACTCGCTTGTACAGAGGCGGCACGGCCCCCGCACCCGTGACCGTGTACCCGAACCCACTACAGGAAGGCAAGGCCCGGTTGGAGTTTACTTTGCCCACAGCCGGACCAGTAAGCCTGCAGATTCTGGATGGTACCACGGGCCGGGAGCGGCTGGTGGTGCTCGACAAGCAGCCTTATGGCAGCGGTGCGCAAAGCATCATCTTTGACACCTCCACGTTACCGGCCGGCCTTTACTACTACCGGCTGGTTACGGATAAGGTGACAACAGGCCGGCTGCAGAAAACAGAGCAATAAACAGTGGTAGCGAATGTACACGGGGTGCCCGGTTTCGGCCGGGTGCCCCTTATGCGTTGGGTGATGCGAAGTTGGTTGACTGTATTGCTGGTGGTGCTGGTGCTACCAAGCTATGGGCAGAATTTGGTTAGAAATCCAGGGTTTGAGCAGTACCTATACTGCACTCAGTACAATCCAAACTGTGTAGGATGGGCGCGTATGCTCCCTAATGTTGGTACTGGGTCAAGTTGCAACTCAACTGGGGCAAACAGTTGGGTATGTCCAAGTACTGATCTATACGTTGGGCATGTTCTAAAATGTAATAAATCATTTTATAGTTTTCCGCAGACACCTAGAGAGCCCTGGGATACTACTTGGTACACACCGCGCAATGGGGGAGCATACGTTCTGTTGCAGCCTGTAGCCTATAACCACCCTTTGCAGGACCAGGGCCGCACCTATGCGCAGACGCGCCTAGCTAACCCTTTGCAAGCAGGCTGCACCTACCGCGTTACGTTCTATGCGCGGCTGAGTTGGACAAAAGAATTTCGCGTCACTAAGCGTGTCCCCCTAGCCTGCGATGCACTCCAAGCGTATCTTTCGGTTGTGCCTCCCGTTCAGCAAAATTCTCGGCCGCTACTTGGCTACCCGGCGCAGGTTGGCACGCCCCCCGGTATGTTGCTGACGGACACGCTACATTATCAGCGGATTACTGGAACATTCGTGGCACAGGGCGGCGAAGAGTACCTGACATTGGGAAATTTCCGGGCACCGCAATTGGTAACTACCCAACCGTTATATCCGGTACCGCCTGTTTCTCCCGGCAGCCGGGAGTCACTTAGCATCTACGCCATCGACGATGTGTCGGTGGAAGCCGTGCCGCCAGCCGGCCTGACGCTGACGGCCGGGCCCGACCAGTTTCTATGCACCTCCAGCGGCGCGGGCGTACCCCTGACGGCTTCGGGAGGGTTCAGCAGCTACCGCTGGAACACGGGTGCCACCACGCCCACGCTGCTTGTGCGCCAGCCGGGCCGCTACATCGTTACGGCCAACTTTGGCTGTGGCACTGTTTCAGATACGGTGGAGGTAAGCCTCTACGACCCCGCCCGACACCGGCTGCTAGGGCTGCCGCCCGTGGAGCTATGTGTTAATGAGCCACGCTTGCTTACTGCCCGCGCCGGCTTTCAGGACTACCAATGGACTGATGGAGTCAATGGCCCAAGTCGTACGGTTACGGCGGCTGGCCTCTACCGGCTCACGGCGCGCACCGCCGACGGCTGCCTCGTACGGGACAGTGTGTGGGTACGCCGACTGGCTGCACCCGTGCCGCCCCGCCTTCCCGCCGACACGATTGTCTGCGCAGATGAGCGGCTCGTGTTGCGTGTGCCGCCTGCCGCCCAAGGTATCACGTACCAATGGCCTGATGGCAGCCCGGAAACGGAGTACAGCATCCGGCAGCCCGGCACTTATCGGCTACTTATCCGCACCCGTTGCGATACGACAGTGGCTACGGTGCGGGTGCGCAAGGTGGAGTGTGCCCCACTGGAAATACCAAATGTTTTCACTCCCAACGCAGACGGTAAGAATGATGTATTCCGTATCGTGGCTCCGTCTTCAAGGGTGATGCGGCTCTCTATCTATGACCGGTGGGGAAGGCAGGTGTTTCAGACAGAAGCATATACGAACGATTGGCGGGCCGAGCAGCAGGCAGCGGGAGTGTATTATTATTACCTGCGTGACGAAACGTACGGCCGAGTCTACCGGGGCTGGGTGGAAATAATTCGCTGAAAATGCTCGTACATTCAAGCCTGTATAACATGGCTACCCGTGAAGCCCCTTATACGCTTACTCATCTGCTCACAGAATGTCCACCACTTCCCTGACCCAGCCTGTTCCTGTTCTCACGCCCGAACGCCTCGCCACGGCCTATTCCTACGTCAGCTACCGGCTGCTGATTGATGAGCTGCTGGCCGACGGCAAGACCACCGGCCCCCAGCAGTCGGAGGAGCTGACCGACTACACCCGCCTGAATGTGCAGCGCATGAAGCGCCTCGACAAAACGGTGCAGCTGCTGCCCGCCGTGCAGACCACTCTGAACCGGATGCAGGGCCAGTACGCGTGGCTCATCATCACGGAAGGCTGGTGCGGTGATGCTTCGCAGATTGTGCCGGTGCTGGAAGCCATAGCGCTGGCCTCGGAAGGCAAAATCACGACGCACTACATGCTCCGCGACGAGCACCCCGACCTGATGGACCAGTACCTCACGGATGGCGCCCGCTCCATCCCGAAGCTGGTGGTGCTGCACGCCGACACGCTCACGGAAGCCGCCAACTGGGGCCCCCGCCCGGCTCCGGCTCAGAAGCTGCTACTAGACCTGAAAGCCCGCGGCGCCACTCACGAAGAGTACGCCGAGCAGGTGCACGGCTGGTATGCCCACGACAAAACCCAGACCACCCAAGGCGAACTGCTGGCGCTGTTGCAAACGCTGTAGCCATATCTGGAAAGTAGCCTTAAAAGAGAAGCCCCACCTCGAATATGGCAGGTGGGGCTTCTCTTTGCTGTAGATGCGCCAGAATGCTTTACTGCAGCGGAATGGACCCCAAATCCGTCACCTGGTCGTTCACGACCGTAACGCCGGTGCGGGTCACAACGCGGTAAGCTGCCTGGCCGGTGGGGGCGGTAGTCGTCGGGAACAGCTCGACGCGGTAGGTGCCCGAGGGCAGACCGCTAAACTGGAAGGCCCCGGAAGTAGCATCGGTGGCGGTGCTGAACGTGTCGGCGGGCGTGATGGACTGGCGGATGGCCAGTACCTGCGGCCGGGCAGCAGCCGGCGTAGCGGTGCCGCGCAAGCTGGCCCGCAACTCCTGCGCCAGCACGCGAATGACGGGCTTCAGCAGGTAGCGCTCCTTTTTGTCGTTACCGGGGCGCCAGTTGCCGCGCTCCACAATGGATTTGGCCACGTCGAAGTCGAGCAGCAGTTGGAAGGTCTGGTCGGGGCGCACGGTCACGTTGTCGAGTTTCAGCTTCACGCCGGAAGTCTGGCCGCTGGGCGTTTTCAGGTCGTAGCGCTGGCCGTCGCGCCCGATTACGTAGGAGTCGGGCCCCAGCAGCAGCCGGATTTCTTTCAGGTCGCCGGGCTCAAAATCGGTGCTGACCAACAGGGCTGAGCGGCCATTCACGTATTCCAGCACGTTGATGGTCTGGGCCTGGAAAGGCAGCGTCTGCCAGCCGTCGGGGTTGTTTTCGTCCTGGAGGTGCACTTCAATCTGGCGCACATCCAGCACTACCTGCTGAAAGTCGCCGGGGCCGTCCATGAGGCGCACTTCCAGCTTGGTGTTGCCGGAGGCGGAGTCATCGTCTTTGCTGCAGCCAGTGAAGGACAGGGCGGCCAGCAGGGCTATGGGAAGAAAACGGGTCAGTTTCATGGGCTTGGAAAAGCGAAGTGGTAGAAAGCAAAAACGGAGCAGTGCGGCGTATACGGCGGCCGCGCTGCTCCGTTGTGCGGCAACAAACGGGCCGACTGACGGCCTGAACGTTGCTGGGTAAACTTCTATTGCTCTCCGGTTTGTGCTATCCGCCGGTTTTGGTGGTGTCCGTTTTGGCTGGTGCCGGGGTAGTAGCGGGGGCCGAAGCTGGCTCAGTGGGCTTGGCGGGCTGCGTTTTGGGCTTGCCAAACAGCGAGTTGAGGCCTTTGGTCGCCTGCTCTTTCAGCTTGGCCTGGGCCTCCAGCTTTTTCTTCTCGATTTCCTGCTGCGCCTTGGCCTGCAGCTCCAGCTGCTTGCGCTGCAACTCCCGCTGCAGGCTGTCCTGGGCTACTTTGGCTTTGGCCTGCAGCTGCAGCTTGGCGTCATCTACCTTGGCCTGCACGATGTTGGTGACGATGTCCTTCGCCTGCGCCTTCACGCTGCCGGTACTCAGCTTCACCTGTGGGTTGCTCACAGTGCCGCCAATGGTGAGGCCCAGCGTCACGCGCTCCGTGCCCTTGATGTCCGAGACGCCGGTGAGGCGCGTGAGCTGCCCGCTAAGCTGGTTGCCGAGCTTGCCGGTAGGCACGTTCAGGGCCGTCACGTACTCCAGGCCGCCGCTGCTGATGTTGTTGGAGCCGCCCACCGTCATCTTGATCTGGCCCACGTTCAGGTCGAAGGGTTTCACGATGAAGTTACCATTGATGATTTCGGCCGCCACATCCTTGTTATTCACGGCGAAGCTCTTCAGCTCCTGAAACTGCGTCAGGCTGCTGATTTTGTTCATCACCGGGGAGCCGCTCACGGCCGCGCGCACCACCTCAAACAGGCCTTTGCCGGTGAGCGTGCTGTAGTTGGGCATCATGTCGGGCCCCATTTCGCCGCTCACGTTGAAGTTGGTGGAGAAGATTCCTTCCAGGTTGTCGGCCAGCGGCACCAGCGTCTTGATGGAGTTGAAGGCCGAA
This sequence comes from Hymenobacter psychrotolerans DSM 18569, assembly GCF_900142395.1. Lineage (GTDB taxonomy): Bacteria > Bacteroidota > Bacteroidia > Cytophagales > Hymenobacteraceae > Hymenobacter > Hymenobacter psychrotolerans. Next base: position 12,732 of record NZ_FRAS01000018.1, read on the forward strand.
AAGGCGTTCTGGAAGTTCAGGTTCTTGATGTTTAGCCCGAAGTTGAACTTGGGGTGCGCCAAATCCTTGCTGCTGTACGAGCCGGTGGTGGCAAACGCGCCGCCCAGCGTGTTAAACGTCAGGCCGTTGAGCGTGGCCGTCTGGTCGCGCACGCCCACGGTGCCCTTCACGTTTTCCAGCTTCAGGTTGTCGTAAATCACCTGGCCCACGGTGGTGTTCAGCGTCAGGTCAAACTCTTTCGGAATCTGCAGCACGCCGTCGGCTTTGGTAGCGGCGGCCGGGGCTTTGGTGGCTGCCACCGCGCCCTTGGTCGGCATGGCCGATACCTCGTCTACCATCCACTCGTTCACGTTGAAGCGCTGCGAATTCACGGTCAGGTTGCCGCGCAAGGGCTGGCCGGGCACAAACAGGTAGCCCATGTAGTTGCTGATGGTGCCCGAAGCCGCAATGTCCGACGAGCCCACGAAGCCGCTCATGTTCTGCAGCACAATCTTGTCGTTATTGAAGGTGGCCGTGGCTTTGGTCACCTTCATGCCCTGCGGCAGGTCGGCACTCTTGTAGGTAATGTTCTGCGCATTCACTGTGCCTGAGGCCACCACCGTCTGGTAGCGGCCGGCCTCGATGTCGGCCATGTTGCCTTTGGCGGCCACGTTGCCGTTCAGGCGGCCCGTTACGGTCATGCCTTCCAGCGGGAAGATTTTCGTGATTTTAGTGAGGTCCACGGTGCCTTTCACGTCGGCATCGAAGCGCAGCTTATCTACGCCCTGCGTGCTCACACGGCCTTCCAGCGGCTCACCTTCCAGCAGCATCCGGAAGTTGCTGATGTCCACGCGCGTGTCGTTCAGCTGGCCCGTCGGGTTGGTCACCACGCCCGCCACGGTCAGGTTTTCGATGGGGGCCGGAAACTGCTTGCTCTTTACGTAGCCGTTGGTGAGGTTCATTTTGGCCTGCACCACCGGCATCTGGGTTTTGGAGTAAGTGCCCTTGGCAGTGCCGTCCACAAACAGCTTGCCGCGCAGCAGCAAATCCTGCACCGGGTACACCTTCATCATCTCGGCCAGGTCCACGTTGGCTTTCACGCGGCCGTCCACCTTCATCGGCTCCAGCCCATCAATGGCCACGTTGCCATCAATTGGGTTGGCGCCCAGGTCCAGGTGAAACTGCTTCACATTCACTTTCACGTTGTTGGTGAAGCCCGAGGGGTTGTCCACCACCATATCCACGTTGATGTTTTTGGCGGCCTGCGGCAGCTGCGGATACTTGAACATGCCGTCCTTCACCTGCAGATTCACGCCGTAGCCGGGCATCTTCACCTCGTTCTGCACGCCCTTGAAGTAGCCCTCAAACGCCACCTTGCCGCCGGCCTGCACATCCTTAAACTGCTCGGTATACACGCCGGGCACCAGACTCAGAATCGTTTTGAAGTCGGTTTCCAGCGCCTTGAACGTCAGGTCGTAGGTGATGTCGGTGGCATTCGGCAGGCCGATTGAACCGGCAAACTGCGCCGGGAAGTCGTTCAGCTGCACCTTGTTGTCCTTGAACGTGAACAGCATCTTGTCCAAGTCCATGGCCATGGTCACGTCGGCGGTCAGCTTCTTCTTGCTCACGTACTCGGTGCCGTCGTAGGCCATCGAAAACTGGTTGGCCGTGGTTTGGCTCACCATGTCGAAGACGTTGCTGGCGAAGTCGCCGGAGCCGGTGTGGTTCAGGCCACGCAGCTCCATCTTGAAGGGCAAAGTGCGGTCTTCGTAGCGCAGGTGCCCATCCTTCACTTCCCACTTGCTGATGGCCAGGTTCAGCGAAGTGGTGTCCTGCCCTTTGGCCGCGGCCGCCGAGTCCGACAGCATCACGTCCCAGTTGGCCTTGCCGCTCTTCAGCACCTTCGCACTGATTGCGGGCCGCTCCAGCAGAATGCTCTTAATCTTGATTTGGTCGCCGCTGATAACGCTCATCAAATCCATGCCCACCCGAAACGACGGCAGGTAAGCCAGTGTGTCGCGCGCAAACGAGTCCTGCCCGATTACGCGCAGCTCATCAATGCCCAGGGCCAGGTCGGGGAAGGTGCTCAGCAGGCTCAGGCTGACGTTGCTCGGGTCGTATTCCACCTTGGCATCTATCCGCTCGGCCAGCTGCTTATCAAGGGCCTGCTTGATCTTGTCTTTGAACAACAGCGGCGTAAGGGCCACCGCCGCTACCAGCACCACCAGAAAAATCAGTAAGCCAATCCAGAATTTGCGCATAATTGAAAGAGTGATGAAGGAAAAACAAAGCTCAGCCTACTGCTAAGCCGCTGCAGCGCTGGCCGAATGCTCAGAGCCGCTACCTGCTTAGCAGATAGCACACCGCCCGCCGTGGTTGCACTTTGGACGGACCTCCAGCCTTCGGCAATACTGCCGCCGCTGCCCACCGGCGCCCCGGCGAGCTGCTACAAAAGTAGCAGCCTCAGCGTGCCAGCCCCGCAGGCCTGGTCTGCAAAATCAGGCGTTTGGTCGATTTATGGGGCCGATATACCGTTATTGAGCAGGGAAATCGACAATTTAGTTTCCGCAAAGATGACTGGCCGCGTACGAATCGGGGCAGCTCGGCGTTTAACAGCTTGATGATGGGGCTATTCCGACGGAGAAATATCAGTGGCTGCCGTGTGCCGCGCCGCCTGCGCCAGCCCCTTACGGCGGCGGCCGTCGCGCTGACGTTGCCGGCCACCGCCCAGGACCTGTACTTCTCTCAGCCTTACGCCACCCGCCTGCACCAGAACCCGGCCTTCGCCGGCCTGCTTGATGATGCCAGCCTCACGCTCAGCTACCGCAACCAGTTCCCGACGCTGGCCGGCACGTTCCAGACCAGTCAGCTCGCCGCCGACCTGCGCTTCAAAGACCAGCACAGCGCCGCCGGCCTGCTCCTGAACTACGACCGGACCGGTGGCCTCGGCTACACCCGTTTCGAGGTAGGCGGCATTTACGCTTATCACTCGCGCATCAACGAAAACCTGGCTTTCAGCGGCGGCCTGCGGGCCAGCTTCGGCAACCAGCGCATCAGCTACGGCAACCTCGTCTTCGGCGACCAGCTTTCGGAGGATGGCTCCACGGCGCCCACCACCCGCGAGCCGCTGGACTTCAACCCCGTCAGCTACCTGAGCCTGGGCACCGGCCTTATTCTATATAGTGAGAACTTCTGGGTGTCGGTGGCCGGGCATCACCTCAATCAGCCTGACTTAGGGTTTCGCTCCCAAAGCACGCTGCCGCTCCGCTACGAGCTGAGCACCGGCTACAAGCATTACTTCGTGCGCCGCACCGAAAAGCGCATCTACCGCGAAATCAGCGTGACGCCTACCGTGCATTATGTGCGGCAGGGCGGCTCGCAGCGCGCTGAGGCCGGATTGTACGCAACCGTGACGCCCATTACGCTGGGCGCCCTGTACCGGGGCATTCCGCTGCCCGGCGCCCCACGCCCGCAGCAGATTCTGACCGCCATTGCCGGCGTGAGCGTGGGCAGTTTCCGGGTCGGCTACGCTTATGATGTGGCCCTGAGCAGCTTGAGTGCCGACTTAGGCGGGGCGCATGAAATATCTTTGAGCCTGCGTGCGTTTGATTCGCTGGAAGCGGCATGGCGCCGACTCAAACGCAGAAATTCCCCGGCGCCTCCTTGTCCATCCTTTTGAATTGTTGTATTATTGCAGCAACTTGCCTTGCCTAACCTCTTTTCTAACAGGTAGTTTCAACTCAATCATGAATTTTTCCAAGTACCTGCGTTTTGCGGTCGTAGGAGCCTGCGCCCTGGCTTCCTGCAAAAGCGGTCCGCCCACTGCTACCAAACCCGGTAAGTACAGCTCGACGACGGGCATCGATTATAATACCGAAGAGGGGATGAAGGTAGCCGACTACAAAGGCATTCCGGAAGGTCCCGGCCTGATCTTCATCGAAGGCGGCCGTACGGTGCTGGGCTCGCAGGAAGAAGACGTAACGATGACCCACGACAACGTGGAGCGCACCGTTACCATCGCCTCGTTCTACATGGACGAAGCGGAAGTAGCTAACATCCACTGGCTTGAGTATCTGCACTATATCCGCAAAGACTCGTCGGAAGAATTCTATCAGTCGGCTCTGCCCGACACTACTGTTTGGGCCCGCGAACTGTCGTTCAACGACCCGTACGTAGACTACTACCTGCGTTACCCCGGCTTCCGCTTCTTCCCTGTGGTGGGCGTAAGCTGGCTACAGGCCAACGACTACTGCACGTGGCGGACGGCCAAGGTGAACGAAACGCTGGCTGCTAACGCCGATGGCGGCGGAGGCGGCGGCCTGTTCAAGAAAAAGAAGAAAGGCGGCGACGCTGCTGAAGGCACCGACGGCGACGGCAAAACCCGGATTGCCATCGAAAACGGCAACACCCTGCCGAACTACCGCCTACCCACCGAAGCTGAATGGGAATACGCCGCGCAGGCCCTTATCGGCACCCAGGAAACCGGCAACGAAAACCAGGAAAACAAGCGCATTTACCCATGGGATGGCCGTCAGGTACGTAACCCCTATGGTGGCAAAATGGGCCAGTTCCTCGCCAACTTCAAGCGCGGCCGCGGTGACTACGCTGGTATTGCCGGTTCGCTGAACGACGGCGCCATGATTACGGAGTACATCTACGCTTACCCGCCGAACGACTACGGCCTGTACAACATGTCGGGCAACGTGAACGAGTGGGTGCAGGACATCTACCGCCCGCTGTCGTTTGAAGATGTGGAAGACCTGAACCCCTTCCGCCGCAACGGCTTCCTCGACCCCTCGGAGAAGTACGACAAGAAAGGCTACCAGTCGCTGATCGACGACCACGTGCGTGTGTACAAAGGCGGCTCGTGGCGCGACGTAGCCTACTGGCTGTCGCCGGGCACGCGCCGCTTCATGGCCGAAGATTCGGCAACCGCTACTATCGGTTTCCGCTGCGCCATGATCAACGCCGGCTCGAACAAGTAAGCTACACGGACTTCGCGGACGATTATCAGGGCTGCCCTACCAGGGCAGCCCTTTCGTTTTTAGTCTGCTCAGGCTGCGGTGGTCAGCAGGGCAGCCAGGCCGGAAGGTGGTCTGGCGGGCCACCTGTAAAGCGCTGGGCCTTCTTTAGTTGGAAGGCTCAGCAGCCCGATTCTGAAGGAGTTTGCAACAGGGTAGTATGGAAAAGAAAAAAGCCGGACAAGTCGCCCGGCTTTTTCCTGCCTGAAGAACCATGATTCGCTACTCAATCAGCAGCTTTTGCGGCATATAGATGCCGGTGTTTGCTTCTGCGTGCAGCAGGTAGAGGCCGGGAGCCAGCCCAGAAAGCGGCAGCTGGCGCCGGCCCGGCGCAACGGCCGCCCCGAACACCCGCACCGTGCGCCCCTGTGCATCGGTGAGGCGCAGGCGGACAGATGCCGGCAAGTCAGCTACCGTCACGGAGTGGCGGGCGGGATTGGGGTACAACGCCCAGCGCAGGCCAGTGGCGGCTTTGCGGTTGCTGAGCACAGTCTGGTCGAGCTTGGCGAAGAAAATTTCCGGATAAGCAATGGTAGCTGATGTTAGAGTAGTACCACCAAAGCGGGCGGTGCCAGCGAATGCGCCTGCTACAAATACATTTCCGCCCGAATCTACGGTTGAGCCATTGGCTTCGCCACCTATTTGCTGAAGCGAGGCCGGGACACCGCCAACACGAACCCAATCGGCCAAGTGCGTATTGCCGTTGAAATGTGCGATGCCTATAAGGCCACCTTCGGAAGGACTAAAGGACGCTCCGAAACCACTAAAGGTAGTGGTGCCGGCCCTAGAGGTACTAGTAACTACTGTGTAACCACTTGCATCGGGAATCAGGTTCTTAATACTTGTATTAAGTGGGCCCTGCCAGCCGCCTGCTACATTAGTTGCAGATAAAACAGGCTTTACCCATTGTATCTGGCCGGCAGTATCACAGCGGGCTACACATCCGGTGTACGTATTGGTTGGCACGACAAGCGGGCTGGCTGGGCTATCAAAAGAAATGGCTCCTCCGCTACTGTTGCAGGACAGGTAAATGGTGTTGTCGCTGGCCGATGTATGTAGAAGCTGGTCTACAGCATTGGCCGTTCCAACACGTAATAAGTTGTTTTTTATCCAGCGCACCCGGCTGGCAGCAGATAGCTTCACGAGACTGTTGGTACCGTTAGCAGGTGCATTAACGGTTGTCTGATCTACTGTTAACGTACCGCTGTGACCTACAAGCCAGTATGCAGCACCACTGTTATCTGTTTTGACAGCGGCAGCAGTGGCATATCCACCTAGCGTACCCACCCGGCGTGTCCAAACTGGCTGGCCAGCTGAATTGTATTTAATAAGCACAGCGTCGTACACCCCAACAGCTGGATGATTTTGCCCAGTAACGACAAGAGCACTTTGCGAAGAAGTATTTGCTGATACGTAACAGTTGCTGCTGCTATCCAAGTGTGTGGCTACTATGGTTAGGCCATACGTAGGGGAAGGGTTGTGGGCCCAAAGCAAATTTCCAGTGGCGTCAATGGCCACTACAAATGAGAGTGCTTCATACGAGTTGTTGGAAGCAGGCAAGCCTAATGCCGCCGCCCCGATTAACGTAGTGGATACTCCAAAACTAGAAAAAGACAAGTTAGCCCCACTGCCGCTGCCAAAATTGCCCGTTAGCGTGCATCTGCCATTTGCATCCACGGCTAGGCTCGTTGTTACATCAATGCCAGTGCTTTGCAAGGCCCGAAGCCAAATGAGGCTACCTCCAGGACTATATTTAGCAATGAATACATCTGATTCACCCAAATTTGAGGCTGCAAGGCCATCAAATATAGGAGTTCCAACATAGTTGCCTGCTAGGTAAAGATTTCCTGCTGCATCGTGCCCCAACCCTGCTACGCTATTACGCGCCGTTTGACTACTGGTGAACACTCCAATTTGTTTGGCCCACGCCCAGCCGGGGGGATTTTGGGCAAAAGCACTTACTGTGTGCCACAATAGCATCAAGCTTGCCATAGACAATGAATAGATGATTTTCATGGCTGCTGATTATTGAAAGTGGGAACAATAAAACTTGCTGCAGAAGCGGATTTGCTAGGACAAACGCTTGTCTCAAATGCTACCGGGTGCTAGGTTTAGTGCTGGGTTTGTGTCCATAGCACTGTTACAAGCCCATATCAGACCTTTTGCGTTATTCGTAACCATTTGTGGCAGTGCTAGGAATACCAGGCTTACCGTCATTCTCTGCGGCAAAATTGCCTGAGCCGTTGTCGTGCTGGAGAAAGTGAATATTCACCCTGATGTTTTGTATTTCAGGACAAAGAAAAACAGGATTGCTAGGATTTTCTTTTACAGATGAAATACCGCTGCTGTCTGCTCTTACTGCACATTGCATAGGAATATACTGGGCGCTACTCCGCAAGCCCAGCAGAAGCAGTACGGCTAAGAATAATAAGCGGGGAGGGGGTACTTGTGTTTCATACAGGGAAGGATTATAGGAGAAAAAAAGGAAGTCACGTAGAATGAGGTAAGGGTATAGATTTTGTGCTGCTTATCCAAGTGCTGTACTCCCTAAAAATTTCAGTTACCTATCCGCGCAGGCAATGGTGGCGATGCTGACTTCGGCGGCGCCGGCGGCCAGGAGCACGGCGGCGCAGGCTTCGAGGGTGGCGCCGGTGGTCAGCACATCGTCAACCACCAGCACGTGTTTACCCCGCACTGCTTCCGGGTCGGCTACTTCAAACACTTCGGCTACGTTCTGCCAGCGCTGCACACGGTTTTTGCGGGTCTGCGAATCGGTGTGGCTGGTGCGGCGCAGGGCGGTAGCGTGCCAGGGCGTATGCAGCGCTTCGGAGAGGCCCTCCGCAAACGGGTCCGACTGGTTATAGCCGCGCTGCGCCAGCTTACGCGCGTGTAGCGGCACGGGCACAATGAGGTCGAAGGAGAGGCCGGCGCGGGCCAGGTCGTGGCCGTACCAGCGGCCCAGGGCCAGCCCCACGTCGCGCTGGTTCTGGTATTTGAGCTGGTGCAACAGATGCTGCACCCGGCCGCGGCGCAGGAAGCGCAGGTAGCTCAGGGCATGGCGCACCGGCAGCTTGCCCCAGAACCGGCGGGCCAGTGGGTTGGCGGCCTCGGGCAACAGGTGGTAGTCGGTGTAAGGCAGCTGGGCGCGGCAGCTGGTACAGAGGTGCTCTTCGCCGCGGGCCAGCGGCTCCTGGCAGCCCAGGCAGGTACGCGGAAAAATCAGACCCCAGAAGTCGGAAAGGATAGTGGCAGCAGCGGCGCGCATAGTTGCTACAGGAATAGATAGATAAAAATGCAGAAGCTGTAGCGGGTGAACTTCCGCCTAATTTTGTGGTTTACCCGAACCGAATGGAAAGTAGCAATTTGCCGGCACAGTTGCTTGGTCGTATGCTCTGAAGCGCTGTCCTTCGCCGTTCCTTAATCACCTTCTTACCTCATCACCGATATGTCTCAGGTCACTGAATTCAACGAATACCGCCAGCGCATGAACGAGAAGATCATGGCGGCCGATAACAAGGTCATCAAGCGGTTCTTCAACCTCGATACCAACACCTACCAGGCCGGTGCCGTGGACGTAAAAACCAAGGAAATGCTGGGCCTGGCCTGCTCCATGGTGCTCCGCTGCGACGACTGCATCAAGTATCACCTCGGCAAGTGCCACGAGGAAGGCCTCACCGACGCGGAAATCTACGAGGTGTTTGCCATTGCCAACCTCATCGGCGGCAGCATCGTGATACCGCACTTCCGCCGCGCCGTGGAGTACTGGGAAATCCTGAAAACGGAGGCCGTGGAAGCCGCGCCCGAACACCGGCACGAGGTATGAGCACGATGCACCCCGACGAAACCGAAACCGAGTTCGAGCAACGCTGGTGGGAGTTTATGAACCAGATGCGGGAGCGGTTCGGCAAAAAGCCCGACCTGAACGCGCTGCTGCTGCTCATTGGCGTGCAGGAGCTGGGGCAGGGCGCGGGGCCCTTCACGAAGGAGCAGAAGCAGGACCTGATGCACATTGCCACCTGCCGCCTGTTCAGCCTTTCAGGTTACTACGAGCTGGAGCAGGTGGATGAGGAAGGCTGGCCGCATTTCCGGCTGCTGAAACCCGTTCCGTTTGCCAGCTTGAAAGAGCAGGAGCGGATGCTCAAATGGCACATTCTGGAGTATTTCGCCGAAATGGGCGACGAGTAGCTACACTTTCTGTCGTCCTGAGCGGCGCGAAGGACCTTCTCACGCGGGAACAACTGCCGTGAGAAGGTCCTTCGCAGGCTCAGGATGACAGACGTTCACTCACTCAAGAATTCACTCATCCACTCATTCAACAACTCACGCATTGAATATCATCAGCTACAACGTGAACGGGCTGCGCTCGGCGCTCAGCAAAGGCCTGCTCGATTGGGTGCGGGAAGCGCAGCCGGATGTGTTGTGCGTGCAGGAAATAAAGGCCGGCCGTGAGCCGCTCGACGTGTCGGGCTTCACGGAGCTGGGCTACACCGCGTATCTGCACCCGGCCCAAAAGCCGGGCTACAGCGGCGTGGCTACCTTCTCGAAAATCGCGCCCACGGCTGTGGCAGAAGGCTGTGGCACCGAGCTGTACGATATGGAAGGCCGCGTGCTTCGTCTGGATTTCGATGACCTGTCGGTGCTGAACGTGTATATGCCCTCCGGCACAAGCGGGGCTGAGCGGCAGGCATTCAAGGTGGAGTGGCTGCACTTTTTCCGCGACTATGTGCGGCAGCTGCGGGCCGAAGGCCGCCGGCTTATTATTGGCGGCGACTTCAACTGCTGCCAGACGGCCATCGACCTGCACAACCCCAAGGCCAATCAGAACAGCCCCGGCTACACCCCGGAAGAGCGGCAGTGGTTCCAGGATTTCCTGGCCGACGGCTTCACCGACTCGTTCCGCCACCACCACGGCGACGCGCCCGGCCACTACTCCTGGTGGAGCTACCGGGCCGGCTCACGGGCCCGCAACGTAGGCTGGCGCCTCGACCACCTGCTCGTAGATTCGGCGCTGGTGCCCCGTGTTGCGGCGGCCGGTATACTGCCCGATGTGGTACACTCCGACCACTGCCCGGTCTGGGTTAGCGTTTAGGACAGCAGCATCTCTGCTACTTCGCGGCCGGTAGCCATGGCCGCGTTCAATGATGGATACGCAGTGTAGTCGCCGCAGCGGTAGAGGGTGCTGGTGAGGCGCAGCTCTTGGCGAGGCGGCTGGCCGGCCGGGTATACGGGCAGCGCATGAGGCAGGTCGTAGGTGCGCAGGTGCTGCCACTTGGCCACACCTTCCCCAAACCATAGCATGAGTTCCGCGCGCAGCAAAGCCGTGAGAGTAGTTTCGGGAAGGCCATGCTCGCCGTGGGTGCTCACCGAAACCAGCGTGCGGCCCTCTGGGGCATAGTCCGGCGACACATCGGAGGGGAAGCTCACATTGTGGGCCAGCTGGCCCGGCACGGCGTTCAGGCGGAGCAGCTTATCCCGCTGCCCGGGCGAAGTTGGGGCCGAAAAGTACGTGCAGGTCGTGCGCCGCCAGGCGGTAGCGTGCAGCTGTGGCAGGTGGGGGAGGAGCCGGGCGGTGGTGTTGCCATCAGTAGCTACTACCACGGCGGCCGCTTCTATGGTTTCGCCGCCCCGCAACCGGACAGTGGTGCCATCCACGGCTTCGGCGGGCGTATTCAGGCGTACGGTTCCGGCGGGCAGGCGCTGAGCCAGCTGCTCCGGAATCTGCTGCATGCCCAGTGCTGGTATGGCCGCTTCGCCTTCTATAAACTGCTGGTATACAAACTCGAAGAAGTTGCTGCCCGTGCTCAGGCTACGGTCGAGGAACACACCGCCGAAAAACGGCCGGAAGAAACTGTCGATGATATGCTCGCTCCAGCCGTAGCGGCGCAGAAACGTGAGCGTATCGGTAGAAGGGCGTTCCAGTAGCTCCTCGCTGCTACGGCGGCTTACGTGCTGGGCCAAGCTGGCAATGCGCAGCTTGTCGGGCAGACTCCCAATCGGCGATACGGCCGCCGACAAGGCTGCGGCCGGCTGCCGCAAGGGGTTGCGCAGCGTAGTTTCCTGACCCGAAGCCAACCGAATGACAGCACCGGACTGAAACGTCTTCAGGTTCAGGGCTCCGTAGTCGAGCAGGCGCTGCACTTCCGGGTACTTGGTGAGCAGGATCTGAAACCCATGGTCGAGGCGGAAGCCCTCGGGCGTCACATCAGTCCGGACGCGGCCGCCTACGGCTTCGGCGGCTTCCAGCACTACCACGGCCCGCCCGGCCCGGTGCAGGTAGTTGGCGCAGGTGAGGCCGGCCATGCCAGCTCCGATAATAACGACGGGCGCAGAGGTAGAATCAGGAGTAGTCATATCAGCCCCAAACTGCAAAACGCGCCCGAAGGTTAGGAAAACTGCTGGCAGCCCGGCTATTTAGCGGTGAGGCACTCTGGCCCCAGCTCGTACGCCTCGGCCTTGCTGTAGGTGTCCCAGTCGGCCAGGTCCAGGCGCGACTCATCGTTGTAATATTCCATCTGCTCGATGAGCACGCCGTTGCGGAAATGCCCTTTCACGAAGGTTTCCCGGGCAACCAGGGTTTGATCGACTAGCCGGCGAAGCTGCCAGCGGCCATCCGGAATGCCTTGCACCACGGCGCCCTGCAACTGTAGCCCCAGCTCCTGGCGGTACCATGTGCCGTTGCCATCCTTCACCAGCTGCTTGCCCGAGTCTTCCCAGAACTGCTGAATCAGTGGGTCCTGGCCGTTGCGGAAGCTCAGAATCTGGCGTGGCCTGCCGGACGGATACCAGTAGGCCCAGTCGCCCACCTGCCGGCCGGCCAGGTAGCGCCCGCGCGCGGCCAACTCGCCGGTGGCGTGGTAGGTTTCGAACACGCCTTCCTTGCGGCCTTCGCGGTAGCTGCCCTGCAGCAGCAGCTGGTTGTTGGTCATGCGGTAGTCGCGCACGTAGCCCAGGAAACGGCCGGCGCTGTCGAGGCGGGTGTGGCGGCGGATGGTGGCGCAGCCCGGTGGCGTCAGCACGTAGTCGTCGGAATAGAAAAAGCCCACGCTGTCTTTGCCCAGCACCCGGAAGCACTGGTCGAGCGGCGCTTTGGCCGGCAGGTTCCGCTGTGCCCACGCGGCCGGGCTGGCAAGTAGCGCGGCCCCAGCCAAGAGAGCCGGCAGATAAGTGGATGAAAATAACATCAGGACAGAAATGTGCACCAGGCGGGTAGCCAGGTGGTTAGTGGGGCCGTTGGTTGCGCGGCAGCTTCCGGGTCTTCATCGTCCAGAACTCAGCCACACCGGGGCGCTTCATGGTCAGGCGCCACACGCCCATGCTCTGGCCCAGCGCGTAGCCGGTGGCCTGGTCCTGCGGGTATTGCTTGCGAATGAGGGCGTAGTCAGTGGCGCTGATGTCCTGGCCCACTTCGCCGTGGCAGCGCAGGCACAGCGCGTCGCTCACCGCAATAGGGCGTTGGTAGAAGAAGGTTTCGGTGTTGGGGCGCGCAATCTGGCGGGCGGTATCGGGCTGCAGGTCAGCGGGCGTCAGCTCGGCCAGGTGCGCCGGGTTCCGGGGCTTACTGCTCACGCGGCGGGCATTGGCCTGCAGAATTTTGGCCACCGAGTCTACGGCCGGGAAGGTTTCGGGGCGGCAGTAGGGCAGGGCCGCCGCTACTCCGCCCTCAGCCAGCTTTTGGGCTAATACGCGGCGCAGCTCCCGGTCGGCGTGGCTGGTGAGCGAGTCGCCGGCCCAGCGGGTAGCGCGGAGCAGGTCTTCGGGCATAATGCGCTTCACCTGCCAGTTTTCGGCTTCTATCCCGATGCGCTTACTGTCTTTGAGGTGCTCAATCTGGTCGGGGCGGCAGGCAGCCGTGAGCAGCAACAGGGCCGCTCCGGCCGCACGAAACAGGTGGCGCATAGCGAGGGATAATGGAAAGGAAGGGCAAGATAAACAAGCGAAGCCGCTGTTTGGTCGGGCCGGCACCAACTCCGGCACGCCAGCTTCAGCGTTTCCCGGTAAGGAACGGGAACTGGTGGCGGCGCCTTCAGGGGAGCTTTGGTGGCCGGCTGTGCCCCCGGAACCGGCACCCCTGGCAGGCGTGTTAGTTTTCAGTACCTTTGTAGTTGCAAATACAATTCTCTGAAGGCAAGATGCTAGATAAACTGGAGGCCATTCAACAGCGCTTCAACGACGTGAGCGAACTGCTGACGCAGCCCGACGCCATGAGCGACATGAAGCGTTTCAAGACGCTGAACAAGGAATACAAGGACCTCGGCAAAATCGTGACCGAGTACAAGGCCTACCAGAACGTGCTGGCCAACATCGACGGCGCCAAGGAGGTCATTGCCACGGAAAAGGACGAAGACTTCCGCCAGATGGCGAAGGAAGAGCTGGAAACGCTCTATCCGGAGCAGGAGCGTCTGGAAGCCGTTATTAAAGAGCTGCTTATCCCCAAAGACCCGAACGATTCCAAGGATGTTATCATGGAAATCCGGGCTGGTGCGGGCGGCGACGAGGCGGCCATTTTCGCCGGCGACCTACAGCGCATGTACATGCGCTACGCCGAGAAGCATAACCTGAAAATGGACCTCATTGACGCCACCGAAGGCACTTCGGGCGGATACAAGGAAATTATTCTGGCCCTGAAAGGCGAGGACGTATACGGCAAGCTCAAGTTCGAGTCGGGAGTGCACCGCGTGCAGCGCGTGCCTGCTACCGAAACGCAGGGCCGTATCCACACTTCCGTGGCTTCCATCGTCGTGATGCCGGAAGCCGAAGAGCTGGACGTGCAGATTGACATGAACGATGTGCGCAAGGACCTGTTTATGTCGTCGGGCCCGGGCGGTCAGTCGGTAAACACCACGTACTCGGCCGTGCGCCTCACGCACTTGCCCACCGGGCTTGTTGCGCAGTGCCAGGACCAGAAGTCGCAGCTCAAAAACTTCGACAAGGCCCTGCAGGTACTTCGCTCGCGCCTCTACGAAATTGAGCTGGCCAAGAAGAACGAAGCCGAAGGCGCTGCCCGCAAAAACATGATTGGCGGCGGCGACCGGTCCGACAAAATCCGCACCTACAACTATCCGCAGGGCCGCGTAACCGACCACCGCATTGGCTTCACGGTGTATAACCTGGCCAGCGTGATGGACGGCAACATCGACGACTTCGTGGAGCAACTGCGCCTCGCCGAAAGCGCCGAGCGCCTGAAAGAAGGCGTGTCGTAATAAGTTTGCCTCTAGTTCGTTGAGTTGCTTTGACGCGTAAGAACGTCATGCTGCGCTTGCCGGAGCATGACGTTCTTTTTTAGCCTGTTTCTATGCGCTTTTTACTCCCGCTGCTATTCATTTGCTCGGCGCTGCTGTGCCTGCTGCCGGGCTGTGAGCCGAAGGAAGACCTGCTGATAACGGATGCCAGCGCCAAGCTGGAGTTTTCGCGCGACACGGTCCTGTTTGATACCGTTTTTGCGCAGGTAGGCACCGTGAGCAAGCGCCTGTGGGTGTACAACCGCAACAGCCGCGCCGTGAAGGTGGACCAGATCCGGCTGGCCGATACCAACCCCGGCACCTATTCGCTCATTATCAATGGCGATGAGCGGCAGGCGGCCAGCGGCATCGAAATTCGGGGCAAAGACAGCCTGCTGATTCTGGTGAAGGCCCGCCTCGGTGCCGGTAACATCAATACACCCTTTCTGGTCGCCGAGCAGCTCCTGTTCACGACGAACGGCAACGAGCAGGACGTGAAGCTGGTAGCCTACGGCCAGAACGCCTATTTCCACGGCCCGGAGGAGCGCATCAGCCGCAACACTACGTGGCCCAAAAACCGGCCCCACGTTATCTACGGCGTAGTGGTGGTGGATGCGGGCGTCACGCTGCGGATTCAGCCAGGCACGCGCATCTACTCGCACGCCGGGGCTGCGCTACTCGTGCGCGGCACGCTGCTCATCAACGAAAACACGAGCCCCGCCACCGAGCTGGCCCCCACCGACACCGCCACGTTCGTGCGCTTTCAGGGCGACCGGCTGGAGCCATTCTACAGCGACATTCCGGGGCAGTGGGCTGGTATTCAGTTTGATGCCAGCAGCCGCAACAACGTGCTGAACTTCACGGAAATCAAGAATGCGGCGTTTGGGCTGGTCATTGCCAACGTGCGCAACCAGCTGCCGCGCCCCTCCGTGACAGTGCGCAACTCGGTGTTCCGCAACATTTCCGGGGCCAATCTGGCGTTTAGCGGCAACGGCAGCGGCGGCGGCGTTATCGGGCTTTCCGGCGACTTCGACCTGACCAACTGTCTGTTTACCAACTGCGGTGAGTATGCCGTGCGGGGCATCGGGGGCGGCAGTTTCAACCTGAACCACTGCACCGTGGCCAACTATACGCCCGGTTTCCGGCGCGAAACGGCCTCGCTGCACTTCACCACCGAGCCGGCCTCCGACGAGCCGCTGAGCAACCCGATTTCCACCAGCATCCGCATCCGGAATTCCATTGTGTGGGGTTCTATTCCCGATGAGCTGTTCTTCGACAACAGTGACCTGTACCGCGGCAGCATTGATATCCGCAACAGTCTGCTCCGGACGCGGGAGTACGCCTCGGCTGCCGATGCGCCGGGCAAGCCGGGCCTGGGCAATGCCGCTTTAAGTAACATTATCAACGAGAATCCGAAGTTCAAAAGCGCCCCCGACAATTCGGCCGGCCGCTACGACTACCGCCTCGATACTCTGTCGCCGGCCAGCAACAAGGCCGTGTACAACCCACTCGTGCCGCGCGACCTGCTGTTTAAGGTGCGCAATACGGCCACGCCCGACCTGGGAGCCTATGAGCGGGTAAACCCCTGATTGTATGGTGTATATTCAGAAGCGTCTGCGGCTGCCGGCTGTGCGGCGGGGCTTTCACCTCATCACTGATCTGCTGGTAGCGGAGCTGCCGGAGCTGGAGCGGCTGCGGGTGGGCACGGCGCATTTTTTCATTCAGCACACCTCCGCCAGTCTCAGCATCAACGAAAACGCCGACCCCACCGTGCGGGTTGATTTTGAAGCGTATTTCAACCGGGCAGTGCCCGAAAACGCACCCTACTTCCGCCATACCCAGGAAGGCCCCGATGATATGCCGGCCCACCTGAAGGCGGCCATGCTGGGCCATGCGGTGAGTGTGCCCATCACCAATGGGGAGCTGGCGCTGGGAACCTGGCAGGGCATCTATCTGGGAGAGCACCGCAACCAGGGCGGCCGGCGCTGGGTGGTGGCCACGCTTATGGGCGCGGAATAGCAGCCTACGGGGGCATCAGGCAGAATAGTTGGTAGTTAGGCAGGCCACCGCTGCTCGGTTTGCGTATGAGGAGAAAATTCCTGCCGTTCACGCCATGCTTTCCGCTCTGCTGTTGTCCGCTTCCAAAGGCCTGCCCGCTGTACTGCTCTACAGTGCGCTGGGCTTGCTGAGCTGTGGCCCCGGCGACAACAGCCAAGTGGTAGCAACATCGGAACCGAAACCGGCCAAACGCCCGCCAGCGGCTAAAGCGCCCCAGCGGCCGGCTGCCACTCCCAAAGCCGTGTGCACCCTCACCAACGACACGCTGGCCGGGCAGCCCTTCGGGGCCGAGCCTACCGTGGCGGAACTGCTCCGGGCCGGGGCGAAGGTGAGCTCACGCAAGCCGTTCGCCAACCTGCATGTGGCCGGCCAGACCGATACCATTTTGGTACTACGTCACCAGGGAAACCAGTTCGAGTTTTACCGCACGTTTGAGAAAGACCTGCTGCGGCTGGCCATCATCACCAACTTCCGGCCCAGCTACGGGCAGCGGCTGCGCTTCACGCTTACCGAGTCGGCGCGGCAAAACGGCGGGCCCTGCAACCAGCTTCGCATCCGCGACACCGAGCGGGCCAATAATGTGTCGGCGACGTTTACGGCGGGCCAGCCCAGCGTAGCGCACGTGCAGCCCTACTGGGACTAAGGCTCCGAAAGGGCTCCTACTTCACTACCCGCACCTGCACGGAGTAGCGCACCGTATCGAAGAACACCAGCTTTTGTACGCCCTGCACGCTGTAGCTGGTCAGAGTGCCATCAACTGTGCGCAGGCGTAGCCGCTTCTGGCTGAAAAACAGGGGGTTGTCCTGCCGAATCAGGGCGGCTACTTCCTGCGTTGCGTCACTGGCTTCCCCCGTTTTGCTGACAGCCAAAGAGGCTACGGGAGCCTCGCTACCAGCCTTGAGCGTGTAGGTGCGCGCCCCGCCCACCGAATCGTTGGAGGCCGAATTGGCTATGGAGTAGGCCCCGCGCAAAGCTGGCTTGTTGATGTCGGCCTGGTAGAAAATCTGCAGCTCCTTGCTCCAGTCCGTGTTGGCCACCTGGCTGGTTTCGATGCGCCCGTTGCGCAGTTGCACTTGTTTCTGCACTACCGGCTGCTGGCGGTTGAGCCGGGCTACCTGCTCATCCAGCAGTGCCTTCACGTCGAAGTATTCTGGTTTGCGGTTGATGCCCGCCGGGCGCACAGTAGCATCTTCCTGCCCGCAGGCGGAAAGCAGCACCACTGCCCCGATAACCCAGCTCCGATTAGGCACCGGCAGGAGTACTAGTGGGCAGAAGTAGGCTTGTGCCGGTCATTTCGGGCGGCTGCGGAATACCCATCAGGGCCAGTACCGTGGGGGCAATGTCGCCGAGCTTGCCATCGGCAAGAGTGCCGTGGTAGCTGGTGTCAGCCAGAATGCAGGGCACCAGATTGGTGGTGTGCGCCGTGTTGGGCGTGCCGTTGGCATTCACCATGAACTCGGCATTGCCGTGGTCGGCAATAACGATGCAGGCGTAGCCCGCTGCCAGCGCGGTTTCTACCACGTCTTTGGTGCACTGGTCTACGGCTTCAGCGGCTTTCACGGCGGCTTCAAACACGCCGGTATGGCCCACCATGTCCGTATTAGCGAAGTTGAGCACCACAAAATCGGCGGTGCGGGCCTGTAGCTCCGGTACCAGCGCGTCGCGTAGCTCAAAGGCACTCATTTCGGGCTGCAGGTCGTAGGTCGCTACTTTGGGCGAGTTGCGCAGAATGCGGGTTTCGCCCGTAAACTCTACCTCACGGCCGCCCGAGAAGAAGAACGTGACGTGCGGGTACTTTTCGGTTTCCGCAATCCGGATCTGGGTCTTGTGGTGAGCTTCCAGCACCGCGCCCAGAGTGTTTTCGAGGTTATCTTTCTCGAAAATGGGAGTGACGCCAGTGAAAGTGGCGTCGTAATTGGTCATGGTGAGGTAGTTCAGGTTCAGCCGATGCATCTCAAAGGCGTGAAAATCCTGCTGCGTCAGAGCCTGCGTGATTTCGCGGCCCCGGTCGGTGCGGAAGTTGAAGCAGATAACCACGTCGCCTTCCTGAATGGTCGCCAGGGGCTGCCCGTCGGCGGCTACTTTCACAATCGGCTTCAGGAATTCGTCGGTCACGCCCTCCTTATACGAGTCGAGCATGCTCTGAATCAGGTTCTGCGAGGCTGTGCCTTTGCCGTTCACCAGCAGGTCGTAGGCCACTTTCACCCGTTCCCAGCGGTTGTCGCGGTCCATGGCGTAGTAGCGACCCACAATAGAGGCAATCTTGCCGCTGGCGCCGCGCTGCAGGTGCTGCTCCAGGTCATTCACGTAGCTCACACCGCCTTTGGGGTCGGTGTCGCGGCCATCCGTGAAGGCATGAATGAACACGTTGTGCACGTCGGCATCGTGGGCCAGGGTGCACAGGGCCTTGAGGTGGTCGAGGTGGGAATGCACGCCGCCGTCGGAGAGCAGGCCCATCAGGTGCACGGGCTTGCTGTTGAGGCGGGCGTACTCAAACGCCTTTTCCAACGCCGGCACGAGGCCCAGCTTCCGCTCCCGGATGGCTTTATTGATGCGCACCAGATCCTGATAAACAACCCGGCCGGCCCCGATATTCATGTGGCCTACCTCCGAGTTGCCCATCTGCCCGTCGGGCAAGCCTACTGCTTCGCCGGAAGCCTGCAGTTTGCTGTGCGGAAACTGCTCAAACAACGAGTCTACGAAGGGAGTCTGGGCTTTGTCGATGGCCGAAACCTCCTTATTCTGCGCCAGACCCCAGCCGTCCAGAATCACCAACACTACCTGTTTGTCCATGAGCGCAAAGATAGGCTTCCGGCACCGGACCGGCCACATTTTCTTATCTTGGCTGCTTTCCGAAAAATAACCTGATGCCTGGTTCCCGTATAAGAAGAGGCTGGCATAATTTTCGCGCACTGGATGAAGCATTCTTTACTCTAAGATGAAACGTATCTTCTTTCCCGCCTTTCTGCTCTTGTGGCTGCTGCTGTCCTCAGTGGTGGTGCAGGCCCAGGGCGAGGCATTCGGAGCAGTACGCAGTGCGCTACGCAATGCCTCTTCCCGCGAGCTGTCGCAGTATTTCGGGGCTACGGTGGGCCTGAGCTTCGATGACAACCGGCAGAACTACAGTGCTACGCAGGCCGAGTTTGTGATGAAGGACTTCTTCGCCAAAACGGCCCCGTCCTCTTTCGAAATCGTGCACCAGGGCACCAGCCAGAGCGGCGTGCCGTATGCCATCGGCAAATACAACAGCAAATCGGGCCCATACCGGGTGTTTATCAAGATGAAAAACAGCAACGGCGCCCTTCGCATCGATACGATGGATTTCACGAAGGAATGACCGGCCCAGGCTTCGCTGGCAGGAAAAGGCTTCAACCCAGGTTGGGGCCTTTTTTATGGCCAGGAAATACCCGTTCTTTCGGAAGCGCCGCCCGAATCCGGTCTGGTGTTCTTTTTCCCGATTTCAATCTGGCATAGTTCTCGTATAGAGCTATGTATGTTCACAAACCTGATGAAACCAACCTTACTCTTCGCCTCCCTGACGCTATACTGGCTCACGCTGTTTGTTGGCGTCACGCAGGCCCAGAGCGACCCGTTCGCGCCGGTTCGGACTGCTATCCGAAGCGGCTCGGCCGAAGCGCTGGCCCAGCAGTTCGGCCCCACCGTCGAAATCAGCTTCGATGGCGACAAGAAAAGCTACAGCACCACGCAGGCCGCAGCCGTGATGAAGGATTTCTTTGCCCGGAACGCCCCCGTCAGCTTTGAATTTGTGCATTCCGGCGGCAGCAACGACGGCAAGCCCTACGCGGTGGGCAAGTACGGCAGCAAATCCGGCGCCTACCGCATGTTCGTCAAGATGAAGCAGGAGGGCAACCGCCCGCTGATCAATGCCATCGACTTTACGAAGGAATAGCCGCTGTAAGCCGGCCGAGCGTTTGCCCCGGTGCCGCCCCTGCTTCCCGTATCCGGAGGCAGGGGCGGTTTGCATTTCGGGCTTTGCGGGCTCTACGGCGCTACTAAACTGGCATTGCCGCTAATGGCCGGTTAATGGGGCGTTTTTGCTATTTTTGCCCCGTGCAAAACGCCCCCTACCTCACCCCCGAAGCTCTCACCACTTTCATCCGTACTGCCCTGCGCGAAGACGTAGGCGACGGTGACCATTCCTCGCTGGCCTCTGTTCCGGCCGACGCCCGCAACCGTGCGCGGCTGCTGGTGAAGGACGAAGGCGTGCTGGCGGGCGTGGAGCTGGCCCTGATGATCTTCCGGGAAGTGGATGCCGAACTGCAGGTAGCGCCGCTGCTGGCCGATGGTGCCCGCATCAAGCACGGCGACGTGGTGCTGACCGTGGAAGGCCGCGCCCAGAGCATCCTGACGGCTGAACGCCTGGTGCTCAACTGCATGCAGCGCATGAGCGGTATTGCCACGCACACGGCGCACCTCACCAGCCTGCTGGCCGGCACCAAGGCCAGGCTGCTCGATACGCGCAAAACCACCCCCAACTTCCGGCTCTGCGAGAAATGGGCGGTGCTGATTGGCGGCGGCGTCAACCACCGCTATGGCCTCTTCGACATGATTATCCTCAAGGACAACCACGTGGACTATGCGGGCGGTATCCGGCAGGCTATTGAAGCGACGCAGGCCTATCTGGCCCGCACGGGCCGCCAGCTCCCCATTGAAATAGAGACGCGCAGCCTGGCTGAGGTGCAGCAGGCGCTGGATACCGGCGGCATCGACCGGATTATGCTCGACAACATGCCGCCGGCCCAGCTGCGCGAAGCCGTGCAGCTGATTGGCGGGCGGTTTGCCACCGAGGCCAGTGGCGGCATCACGGAGCAAACCATTGCCGCAGTCGGCGCTACCGGCGTCGACTATATCTCGGTCGGGGCGCTTACTCATTCCACGAAAAGCCTCGATTTGAGCCTGAAAGCCTATTAAAATGAGTGAGTGGGTGAGTAAGCGAATGAGTGATTATTCCGCTGCCCTGATTCATTGACAGAAATCAACTCACTCATTTACTTCCTTCTTCCCTCACCTTACGAAATGCAACTTCCCAACCAACGCGGGAGCTACCGACAGCAGCAGCAGCCCGCCGGCTCACCGCTGGCTATCCGCACCAAAAAGCACCAGCTCGACTCCAACATGTATACCCGCATGGCCATGGGACACGTGTGGCGCAAGGAGTGGTGGTACGCCCTGATTCCGTTTGCGCTCGGGGTGCTGCCGGCGGCCATTTGGCCCTCGTGGTGGTGGCTGGCGGCTGGCCTGCTGCTGGCCCTGCTGTATGTGCTGCTACGCTCCTCCCAGGTAACGGCCGTAACGCAGGTAGAGCAGACCAAGCCCCTGTTCGAGCGCATGAGCTATGTGATTGATCAGCGCCAGATCGGGCTGATGCAGAACGAGAAGGAGGGCCGCGGCATGGGCGTAAACTGGGAGATGATTGGCACCGTGAAGCGCGAGCCCGACGGCTATGTGCTGTGGTTCCGTACGCAGGAAGTACCGGCCGAAATTACCGGCTGGCGCGCCTGGATAGCCCGTACCTTCGAGACGCCCATGTTCCTGCACATTCCGTTTAAAATCTTCAACTCGCCCAACGACCAGAAGCTGTTCGAGTCGTTGCTGCGCCGCAAGAACCTGCTGCCCGCCACCGAGGCGGCCGCCGACACCAAATAAGCGTCTGCCCTTCCGGCAGGCACTTTCGTAATCAGTCTAGTTAACTTCTTCTCTCATGACCAAGCACCTTCTGCTTTCTACCCTGGCCGTAGCCGCCCTTTCCCTGTCGGCCTGCAGCAGCGAACCTTCCGACCTGCGCCCCGACAAGAAAGTATCGTTGGATATGGTGGAGCCCGGCTCCCGCTCGTCCGACAACTTCGACCAGCACACGGAAGCCGCCGCCAGCCAGCACAAAGGCGGAGCCATTGCGGAGCCCATCAGCTCGCACGTAACCCTGGACCAGCGCGAGAAGCCCTCGGCCGACCACGCCACCTCTGCTAATGCTGAGGAAACGCTGAAAAACAGCAGCGACGAAACGGCAGCCGAAAAAGCTACGGTAGCCGACCCCGCTGCCAAGAAAAAGTAGGCGGGCCATGCGTGTTCTTTCCTTACGCCATCTGGCCGCCACCCTGCTGCTGGCCGCCGGCCTGGCTAGCTGCGAAAGCCGCCCTGCGGCCGTTGGTACGCCGGAAGCCTCTGCCGCCAGCACCCCCGACAGCACGGCCACCCCGGTAGTGGCCGCGGCCTACGTATGCCCCATGAACTGTGAGGGCAGCGCCAGCGACAAACCAGGCAAATGCCCGGTGTGCGAAATGGCGCTACAGCCCAACCCGGCGGCCCAGCCCTCCGTCCAGTAATTCTCCCAGACGATGTTCCACCTGTCTGGCAACTGCACAAGCAGCCCGGCGGGTGGAACAGCTGTTGTCGGGAATTTTTTGTAACATTGTTGCAAAAATAGCCGTTTCTCTCCTGCCGCCGGCAGGCTACCTGGGTGGCCTGCCTTCTTTTGCCTTATGACGCTTCACACTGCCGCAGAGCCGGAATGGTTTAGCACTTGGTTCGATTCTCCTTACTACCACCTGCTCTACCACGACCGGAATCAGGCGGAGGCCAGAGAGTTTCTCGAGGGGCTGCTTCAGTATCTGCACCCCAAGCCCCACCACACGCTGCTGGATCTGGCCTGTGGCAAAGGGCGGCATGCCATCTACCTGAGCGAGCGTGGCTACGATGTGACCGGCGTGGACCTTTCGCCGGAAAGCATTGCGGCGGCGCAGGAGCACGCCCACGACCACCTGCATTTCCATGTGCACGATATGCGTGAGGCGTTGCCGTACGGCCCGTTCGATTTCGTGTTCAACCTGTTCACCAGCTTTGGCTATTTCCGGCAGGAAAGCGAAAATGTGGTAGCGCTGCGCAACGCGGCGGCGGCGCTGCGGCCGGGCGGCAAAATGGTCATCGACTTCATGAATACCGAGCGCACCGTGCGGGAACTGGTGGCGCATGAGCAAAAGAGCGTCAACGGCATCGACTTTCATCTGCACCGCCACCTGCACCACGACTTTATCGTGAAGGAAATCAGCTTTCAGGCTCCTGATGGCGAGATGCTGCACTTTGAAGAGCGGGTGCGCGCCCTGAGCCGGGAACGGTTTGAGGAGTACTTCCAGATGGCGGGCCTGCGGCTGGTGGAAGTATTCGGCGACTACCGCCTAACTCCGTACGATGAGGCCAACAGCCCGCGGATGGTCTTCATTTTAAAAAAGTAAGCCAATGCGCTGCTTGTGCCGGCCTTGCCGCACGCCACTGTTGTCGGGCAGACAACCCGGGCGGGCCGCAACAGTGCAGAAGCCCGGCGCGTAGCTCCCTTGTTTGATTCGCTTATGTGGTTTGCTGTTCTGCTGTTGTTTCTTACCGTGCTGGGGGCGGGCTGGTCTACGCGACTGGTGCCCACGGCCAGCACCGTCTGGATGAAGCCGCTGCTGGCCTTCAGCGGTGCCTACCTGTTTACGCTCACCATTACGCACCTGCTGCCGGAGGCGCTGCTGCTGGAGCCCGACGATATGCACCGCATCGGGTATTTCGTGCTGGCGGGCTTCTTTGGGCAACTGGTGCTGGAGGTATTTTCGCAGGGGGTGGAGCACGGGCATGTGCACCACCATACGTCCCACGCCGGGCACGTACCGTTTTTGCTGCTGTTCTCGCTCATCATCCACTCGTTTCTGGAAGGCAGCATTCTGGTGAAAGCCCCCGAGGCCGGCACCGTCAGCGACAATTTCTACGCTATTCTGACGGGCGTGGCGCTGCACCACATTCCGGCGGCCTTCGCCCTGATGGCCGCGCTTATGCTGCGGCTGGGCAGTTTCCGGCGGGCGCTGCCGTTTCTGGTACTGTTTGCACTGGCCGCGCCGGTGGGCATTGTGGTCAGCAACTACGTGGTGCTGGAGCAGCTGCTCACGGGCGGACTGTATGCGGCGCTGCTGGGCTTTGTGGCCGGCAATTTCCTGCATGTATCTACCACTATTCTGTTCGAAACCAGCCCGGAACACCGGCTCAACCTTCCCAAACTAGCCGCTACCATGGCCGGTACCGCTCTGGCGCTGGCCGTGGAGCTGCTTTAGGCGGTGAGCTACCGGCCATATTGTGCTTCGCCAGGCGGCGCTATTCAGCTGGCCAACAGGTCGTCGGCATCCAGTAGCGGGCCGGAGCTGCGCAGCAGGTGCTCCAGCTGCCGGGCCCGGCCCCGCTGATACGCCAGTTCGGCTTGCAAGTGCAGCAGCCGCTGCCGCATGGCCAGCACCACGTCAATTCCTTCTTGGCTGAGGCCCAACTCATGGTGCAGGCGGGCGAGACGGGCCAGGTGGTCGGGCTCGTCGCGGATAGTGTCGGGGCCGGGGCCGGCCTCCAGGAGGCCCAGCTCCACAAAGCCGCGCACGTCGTTTTCGCTCAGCTCGTACTGGCTGGCGCACTCATGGTAGGTAATGATGATGCGGTGCGTTTCCATGGCAGGCAGTTTCGGATAGGGTAAGAGGGCGGGCTACTGACGGGTTTACTCGGGGCGCAGGGCGGCAAGCTGCTGCAGCAGGGTTTTTTCCTGGCCGGTGAGGTGCTGAGGAAGCTGCACGGTAAGGTGCAGGTACAGGTCGCCGTACTGGCCGGCCTGCTTGTAGACGGGAAAGCCTTTGCCGCGCAGCCGCAACCGGGTGCCGTTCTGGGTTTCGGGCTTGATGGTGATTTTGACGGAGCCGGACAGCGTTTCGACCACCTGCTCGCCACCCAGCAGCGCGCGGTATAGGGGCACTTTCACTTCCTGAGTAAGGTCGGAGCCGTTGCGCACGAAACGGGCGTCGGGGGCTACGCGCAGCGTGATAAACAGGGAGCCATTGGGGCCACCGTTGCGGCCGGGGCCGCCCTGGTCGCGCAGCCGGATGGTCTGGCCGTCTTCTACGCCGGGCTGAATGGTGATGCGCAGCTTTTTGCCGTTGACCGTGAGCGTGCGGGGGCCGCCCTGGTAGGCGTCTTCCAGCGTCAGCTCCAGCTCCGCCTGATAGTCCTGGCCGGCGCCGGCGCGCGTGCTACCCCGGCTGCTCCCGCCCATATTGCCGAAAACAGAGCTGAAGAAATCGGAGAAGTCGCCCCCTTCGCCAAAGTCGGCACCGCTGAAGCCGCCCCGGCCGCCCTGCTGCTGGTACTGCCCCCAGTCGAAGCCGCCCCGGCCACCGGCGCCGGCTTGCTGATAGCGCTGCCAGTCGGCGCCCATCTGGTCGTACTTCTGGCGCTTATCCGGGTCCGACAGCACCTCGTTGGCTTCGTTCACTTCCTTGAACTTGCGCTCGGCTTCCGCATCGTTGGGGTTCACGTCGGGGTGGTGCTGCCGGGCCAGCTTCCGGTAGGCCTTTTTGATCTGGTCGGTGGTGGCGGTTTTGTCCACTCCCAGGATTTTGTAGTAGTCTTTGTAATCCACGGGGAAAAATCTGAAAGAGGGTAGAGGTTTAGTAGTTAGCGCTGAGAATCCCAGCTGAGCTACATATGAGGAGACTGAGGGAAGGTCGGAAAAAGACAAAAAAACAACGGCTACTGCACGCAGATCAGGGTTCTTTTCAAACGAGGCATAAATCGTGTTGGTTGCCGGAACGTTCCTGGCCCGGCTTTTGTAAATCACGCTTTCATTCCCACACACATTTTCCTCCATTTTCTCTGCATGAAGCGGATTTCAACGTTTGTTCTCACTTTGTTGCTGGCTACCGGCGGTTTTGCGGTTCAGGCCCAGACTAAACTGCCTCCTCGCAAGCCCGTGCAGCCGAAGGGCCGCGTAGTTAGCAAAGGCACTGCCACCCGCGACGGCGCCGTTATGAAAGACGGCAAAGTGATTCTGACACAAAGCGGCCTCACCAATCCGGTGCTGCAGGAAACGGCCCTCGTCAACGGTACCAAAATCCGGCCTGACGGCTCCCTGACCCTGCCCGACGGCACGACCACTACCATGAAAGAAGGCGACTACATGTCGCTGACGGGCCGCCTGACTACCGCCGCTATGAAGGCCGAGCAGGACAGCCTGGCCAAAGCCGCGCTGCTGGACCCGAAAGGGAAAAACGGCAAGAATGGCAAGAAGAAAAGCCGCTAGCTGTTAGCACGTTATCTTACTATCAGCACACGAAACGGGGCGCCCGAAACCACTGTAGTTTCGGGCGCCCCGTTTCGTGTGCTGGTGCTGGTCAGCGCTGCGTGTAGTCCTGCAAGATGTCCTGCGCCTCGGCTTCGTCGGGGGCTTCTACTACCTCGTTGATGACAAACTGCACCTCGGCTTCCGACCAGTGCTGCGCTTCGGCTGCCTTGATAAAGGCTTCCAGTTGCACAAAACGGCTGGTACCGGCCGGCGGCGTCCAGCTTACTTTCTTTCTGATTCGCATGCGGTAAAGGGTTGTTAGTCTGATCAATATGCTGCGCCTAGCCCTTTTTTATCACCTTTAGCTGCACGGGAGCCACGCCCGCATCAATGATGTCGATTTTACGGGCGGCTTTCTTCGAGAGGTCGATGATGCGCCCTTTGGCGTGCGGGCCCCGGTCGGTGACGGTTACCTTGACGGAGCGGTGGTTGCGGGGATTCGTGACCTTGACAACTGTGCCGAAGGGCAGCGTGTTGTGAGCGGCGGTGCGCTGGCTGGCGCGGTAAACGGTGCCGCTGGCGGTTTTACGGCCATTGAACCTGTCGGCGTAGTAGGAGGCGTTGCCGCTTTGCGTGAAGCCCGTGCCGCCGCCGGCGCAGGAGGCCAGCACCAGCGCAAGCAGCCCGGCCAGGGGCAACGCAGGCCGGCCAAGGCGCAGGCGGAGGGCAGAGGAAGTAACCTGAGAAAGAAGCTTGTTCATGCGCAATGGAAGTGAGTCGGAGGCCGCGGCCCAGCCAGGATACGGCGTAGGGGCCGCCAAGATACGGTTGAGCCCGCGCCCCTGTTTTGCCCGGACTAGTGGGGCGCTTTGCCGGCTTTGGCAGGAATGCGCATTGCCAGCAGCGTTTCGAAATTGCCCTGGAACACGTTGAAGTCTACGGTGCCGCGAATACCGGGGATGTAGGCCTCATCGGAGTGCTGCCAGATAATCCATTTCTCGCGGGGCAGGCTGGGCTGGCTCACCTCGTAGTGCGCCAGCCACAGCGGATACTTGTCGAAGTGGCCGGCCAGGTAGCGCTTGTAGAAGCTGTAGTTGGAGTACAGGATGGGCCGCACGCCGTAGTGGCGCTCCACCAGCCGCAGCCAGGTAGCTACGTTGCGGCGCATATACGCCACATCATGAAACTCAGCGTGCTCCACGTCCAGCACGGGCGGCAGGTCGCCGGGCTGCAGCGGCACGGTGCGCGTGAAAAGGTTGGCCTGCTGCGTGCCGTCGTAGTTGGGCTGGAAATAGTGGTAGGCGCCGCGGTGCACGCCGGCTTGGCGGGCCGCATCCCAGTTGCGGCGGAAGCGGGCATCGCGCAGCGTAACGCCTTCCGAGGCCTTGATGAACGCAAACCGGACGTTGTGGGTAGCGACTTCCTGCCAATCGATACGGCCTTGGTAAGCAGACACATCGATGCCGTGTACGGTGTAGCCGTCGAGCAGGGGCGTCTTTTCGCGGCCCGTGAGGCGGCCACTGATCAGCGTGGCCCAGGTGCGCCGGGCATACCGGTTCACTTGCCGCCGATAGAGCCCGTAAAACACCAGCCCACCCAGTACCAGCAGCATCAGCGCCCAGCGGAGCAGCGGGCGGGCGGGGGCGCGTCGGCGGGCAGAAGTGGCGGGGCGTCTCATCAGCGTAGTCATGGCAAAAGTAACGCCGGGGCGGCGGTTGTAGTGCCTGCAGCCTGCAAAAGGTGCCGCGTGCCGCTTTTTCCCGAACTTGCTGCTTCTGTTTCCTTACCCGCTGCTCTTATGTCTGCTACCCCCCATCCTCAAGAAGCCCGCGACGAAAACGGCCACCTGATTCGTGAGCTGCACGGCGTTACGCTGGCTTCCATTGTGGAGTACCTGCACGGCCGCTACGGCTGGCCCGGCCTCGACCAGCGCCTGCGCATGAACTGCTTTGCCGTGAATCCCAGTGTAAAGTCGGCGCTGGCGTTTCTGCGCCGTACGCCCTGGGCCCGCACCAAGGTGGAAGAGCTCTATATCCAGACGCGCACGGCCGAGGTGCTGGGTAAATAACTGGCTGATATTAAGGAGGATATTTCCGGGCGGCCCATGCGCCGCTCTGCACCGGTGAGCTTCGCTTTTCTTTATTCTCTACCTTCCCTATATGGCCGACGTAACCGAAAAATCCAGCCCGCTGGCGCTGCTGGCAGGCGCTTTCAGCTTTATAGCTTTTGAGGTGGCCGCCTATTATCTGCTGGGCTGGGTTACGTCGCCGCTGGGCATGCCCGACCAGTACCAGCCCGAAAATACCATCGTGCCGAACTGGGCCAAAGCAGTGATAGTGCTGCTGCTGTATCTGGTACTGGTGGTGGGGGCCGTGCTTACGCTCAGCAACCAGCTGCCCCGCCGCCACCGCGCCCAGCTTATGGGCTGGTTCTACCTGTCGTTGCTGGCCGGTTTTGTGGTAGTGTTCATGATAATGGCCTGATACTTTGTAGAGTCCGGCAAGCCAGGAGGGCAACAAAAAAGCCACTGCGCAAGCAGTGGCTGGTGAAACAGGTTACCGGTCGGCCCCGGCGTTATAGGAGCGGCGTTGTGCTTAGCGCTGCTTAATTTCGATTTCGCGCTGCTGGCTGCTGGGGTCGGCGTACGGAATGCGTACCCGCAGCTCACCCTGCTCATGCACTGCGTCAATCCGCGTCAGGTCGAGGTTGACGGGCAGATCCAGTACGCGGGTGAAAAGCGGCGCCGCCAGCTGGTCTTCGGGCTGATGGCGGAATTCGCCAAACACCGACAGCCGGCTGTTGTTGAGCACCACGTGGATGTTTTCAGGACTCACGGAGGGGGCGGCCACCCGAATGACCACGCCCTGTTCCTGCTTGTCCACGCGCATCTGGGCTTGCGCAATGCCCCCACCCAGCGTATTGAGCAGATCCAGCTGCGGCGCCAGGTTACGGATGAATTTTCGGCTTATCAGGTTCATAGTGTGTTCCTCAGTCAGTTGTGGTGATGCTAGTGCAAAGCATGTACCAACAACGATTTGCCTGCTGACTATGTTTGATCCGGCCATAATGGCCGTGCCTTGCCGGTAAATCCAAGCACTCCACGACATTGTGTCGCTAATAGTGGCCTTGTGACTTGCTATGAAGCCGCTCCTTGCCACCGCTACGCCTGCCTCTTACTAAAAGCCAGACTAGTGCGGCAGCCGGAAGTGCGGATTGTCAATCACGCCCAGCAGGTTGCCGAACGGGTCTTGCACGGAGCCCAGCAGAATACCGCCTCCCACATCATGAACAGGCTCGTGAGAAACGGCTCCCAGTGCCACCAGGCGAGCATAGGCCGCTGCTGCGTCTGCTCCGCCCCAGTAGGTAATGGGGCCGCTCTGCCCGGCCACCGGCGCATCCGGTACCAGGCCCAGCTCATAGCCGCCTACAGTGAAGCCTACATAAAACGGCTCATCGAAGTAGGGTTCCTGCTCCAGCGCCTGCGCGTACCATTGTTTGGCGGCCTCTAAGTTGCCAACCGGATATACCACCGTGCGAAGTCCCTGTAGCATAGCGTGTAAATAAGTGCGGATGAAATGAGAAGCAGATGAGGCTAAACAGCGGGAGCCGCAGGCTCTACCTCCCGCTCAAACCGCATTCGGCCTTCCGTGTCGGGGTCGGTGAGCTGAAACCCGTTGCGGAGCAGCACCTGCTGCGAGGCGGCATTATCGGGGCGAATGTGCGCCAGCAGGCGGCGTACCATTCCGGTGTTGGCGGCCTGCTGAATCAGGCCGCTCACCAACTCGGTGGCCAGACCCTGCCCCCGCCAGTCGGCTGAAATGGAATAGCCAATTTCGGCAGTGCCGGCGGCATCGGGCGGGCCCCAGAAGCCGCCCGCGCCCACTAATGTGGCGGGCCGTTGTTCCGTGGCTTTCAGAATGGCGTACCAGCCATACCAGCCGGCAGCCGTGCGGCCGCCAGCCGTAAGCTGGGCCAGAAAATAGCGCCCGGCTTCCTCATCGTATTCGCCCGGAGGCCAGTCGGCGGGCATTGCCGCTCCCAGCAGTACCGGAAAGTAGTGCGGCTTGTGCAGCTCAGCAGTAAGCAGGGCCCGGCTGCCGGCCAGCAGCGTGAGTCGGGGGGTATGAGTTATCAGCGGAATCATGGGCGAAATATACGGGGCCGGGCGTAGTAGGGCGGCCCGGCCGCAGAAATGGCGTGTCCGGAAACAATTGCCGCATACTTAGCTTTACATTTCCTGTCCAGCTTCCTGCCGTGCTCGTGCCCGATTTCCTTACTATCTCCTACCGTCCCGACCTGAAAATGATGGTAATCCGCTGGATGCGGGTGATTACGCTGGCGGAAATGTGCCAGGGCTACGAGTTGCTGCTGCAGGCGGCCATAGAGCACCAGTGCCGGCAGTGGCTGCTGGATGTGCGCCGCCGCAACAACACCGACCGGGAAGGGGCCCACTGGATGGTACAAGAATTTCTGCCTCGCATGGAGCGTGAGCTGGGCGGCTACGCGGCTCTGGCGTATCTGCTGCCGCCCATCCACCTGCGCGACTCGGCTGCCGATGGCGCTTTTCCACCGGCCAGCTACTTCGAGGGCAAGAACTTTATTTCCGACCGGTTTATCGACGAGCGGGTGGCGCTGGAATGGCTGGACCGGCAGCGGCGCGACGGGCCACCCGTGTTTTAAGCCGCCGTTAGGCGTCCTGAAAGGGCAGATCCAGCACAATAGCCGACAGGGCCTCATCGGCAGTGGCCCCGATATAGTACAGGCCCTCGTCGCAGGCGCCGTAGAAACTGCCGTCGGCGGCTACCAGCAGGCAAAGCGGGTCGGTGTAGGCTTGCCCCACAATGCTGAGGGCCCGGCCCGGAACGCGCGGCGTGTACTCGGTGCGCAGGCGGTCCAGGCACAGCACTGTAGCGGCCTGCTGCACCTCAAACTGCATGCGCGCTACCCCCAGGTCCTGGCGGGCGAAGTAGCAGTGCAGGCCCCCGAACTCGCTGAGAAACGCCGCCGCCGCCGGCAGCCATGGCAGCTGCAGCCCCGCGGTTTCCTGCTGGTAAAGGTCCGTCGAGACAGCCCGACCAGCGTACCAGCCGGCTTCCGTCAGCAAATCATGTACTTCTTCTGAAAAAACGCTCATCAAAGGCAAGGCAGGCAAGGGGAACCGCAAAAGTACGGAGGGTTGAGCGAGCCGCTACGCAACCATTGCACCAGTTTTTCGGAACCGCGCTATAATGCAGGTTGAGGCCTTTCTGGCAGCCTGGGCAGGCGGAAAAGCAAAGCCCCGCTACCGGGTTAGTAACGGGGCCCATCAGCAAAGTCCTGACCGGTGTTGGCCTAGTACGGGTGGCTGGCGGAGAGGTGCGTATCGACGCAGTCCAGTACGTCCTGCACGGTGCGCAGCTGTTCCAGCTCAGCATCCGGTATTTCGATGTGAAACCGGTGCTCCAGGTTCATCGTCAACTCAATCAGGTCGATGGAGTCGAGGCCAATGTCGTGTACCAGCCGGGAAGTAGGCTGAAGCTGAAGAGCCGTGTTGCGGCGTTTGCGGCGAAGCATGCGCTCCACCTGAAATTGAATCAGCTGTTCCATATGGAATGGAGAAAGAAAGCAGGGAATAAAAAATTAATTGACGCTCAGCAGCAGGGTGGTGTCGTTGGCCGGGGCGTCAGCCAGCGTTGCGACAGTGGTGCCAGGGGCCAGATAGTCGCCGGGCGCTACGGTGCGCGTTGCCACAATACCGTCCTGCGGAGCCGTTACGAACAGGAAGCTCAGTTGGGAAGGAGAAGCCGCAAGCCGCTGCCGGGCTACCGAAACCAGGTTTTCAGCCGCTGTGAGGGCTGCTGCCGTGGCCGCCGGCCGCTGCGCCGTGAGGGCGGTATAGGCCTGCTGGCGCTGGTTGAGCAGCACCTGCAGCCGCTGCTGCTCGGCGGTACGCAGCTTTTCCGTCACCTTCACAAGTACCTGGCCTTTGCGCACGTGCTGGCCCACTGAAAAGTATACCTCCCAGACCCGGCCAGCCACCTGGGCCGGTATGGCGGTGCCAACAGAAGCAGAAGGTAGTGGTGCGGCAGTAGGCTGTTCGAGGTAGGCAGTGAGAGTAGCGGGAAGGGAAGTAGGGGTAGTCTGGGGAAGGAGCGTGTGTAGCAGCGCAATGCTGCCGGTAGCGCCCAGCAGGATGACAAGCATCATCCTAAATATCTTTTTCATACGGGAGGAGTCGCGGCTACCAGACCCTGAGCGGAGCCACGACGATGGTTTGGGTGTGCACGAGGGTAGTGCCTGAGGAAAGTAAGTAACTGATAAGGTTACATGTAAAGGCAACGGAAAGCTTAGGCGGCGGCACCGGGGCAGCCACAGTTGGCAGGCAGGCGGGCAGCCAGCTCCTGCATCACCTGCTCCAGCGACACGGCCTCCAGAGCGTTGCGCAGGGCCTGTTCGGCGCTGCCCAGCATGTCTTCCAGCGTGTGCTGCATCACGCGGCCCAGGTCGCAGTGGGTGCTGGGGTTGGTGCTGTTCACGGCAAACAGGTCGGGTTCCCGCTCCCGCATGGCCTCAAACACATCCAGCAGCGAAATACTGGTAGCCGGCTTAGCCAGTGAAGCCCCACCGCCAGCTCCCAGCTGGGTGCGCACGAGGCCGGCTGTGCGCAGCGTCCCCATCAGGCGGCGCACCACTACTGGGTGCGTACCGGCACTGCCCGCCAGCACCTCCGACGAAACCGGTTGCCCCTGGGCATGGGCCAGATAAGCGAGAATGTGCGTGGCAACGGCAAATCGGGTGTTCATGAGGGAAGTGTAACTGATTCGGTTGCAAATGTACGAAGCAGAAAGGTTGTGCACAATCTTTTAGGAAACAGAAACCCGAAAACCGGCTCTCCGGGTGGGCTGCTCCCGGCAAGCCGGCAGCACTTTCTGTTTTGGCAGACGCCCTCAGCACTGTTTTACCTTAGTGAGGAGCCTGATTAATTCCTGGTTTTCAAAAAAACCAGGCTGCGGTGGCTCAGCCTTGCCAGACGCCGAACTTGCCGGCCTGGTAGTCCTGGTATGCCTGCCGGATTTCTGCTTCGGTATTCATCACGAAGGGGCCATACGCCACAATG
The DNA here is from genome assembly GCF_900142395.1 of Hymenobacter psychrotolerans DSM 18569. GTDB lineage: Bacteria > Bacteroidota > Bacteroidia > Cytophagales > Hymenobacteraceae > Hymenobacter > Hymenobacter psychrotolerans. The sequence continues at coordinate 46,191 of NZ_FRAS01000018.1, forward strand.
GGCTCCCCAAACGGCCGGGCGTGGCCCAGCAGCAGCACCGCATCCGACGAGGCTTCCACCTGTAGCTCGTCGCCGTCATAATTGAATTCCACGAGCTGGCGTGCTTCGGTTTCCTGCCCGTTCACGCGCAGCCGGCCCCGGATGGTGTAGAAGAAAATCGTGCGTTCCGCCGGAATACTCAGGCTCAGCCGGCCACCTGCTTGGAAGTTGATGGTAGCCAGCTGCACGTCGGCCAGGGGCTGCACGGCGCCGGCCGTGCCGGCCCACTCGCCCGATACGGCATGCACCAGCACGCGCCCTTCATCCAGCGAAACCGTCGGAATTTCCGGTTCCTGCAGGCCGGTGTAGTGCGGCGCGGTCATTTTGTCTTTGGCCGGCAGGTTCACCCAGAGCTGCAGAATCTCCAGCGGCCCGCCCGTGCGCTTGAACTCATCCGACGATATTTCGGAGTGAATCAGGCCACTGCCGGCCGTCATCCACTGAATGCCGCCCGGCCCGATGACGCTCTGGTGCCCGCCCGAATCCTGGTGCATGATGTCGCCGTTTAGAATAAAAGTCACGGTTTCGAAGCCCCGGTGCGGGTGCGGGCCGAAGGGCAGGCCCCGGTTGGGCGCCGGGTAGGTTTGCGGGCCGTGGTGGTTGAGAAACAGAAACGGGTCGAGGTGCTCGACGGCGCGGGTGGGCAGGGCGCGGTACGTAACCAGGTCGTCGATGGGGGCGCTGATGGCGCGATGCTGCTGCTTGATGGTGCGCATAAAGCCGGGCCGGGAGGGGCCGAAAAAGGATTCGCAGACTACTACCCCAAAGCGCGCCACATGTTTGCCAAAAGCCGGATTTTGTGTTGCCGCTGCAGCAGGCCCGCTGCTCACCCGGCTTTAAACAGCAGGATTAAGGCCTGACGGTTAGAAAGTAGTGTTTCTGGTGTGCTCGTTATTTCATCAGCCATGACGACCAAAAAGCTACTTGTGCTCTTGCTTCTGCTGAGCGCCCTGGCTCCGCAACTCCTGCCGACCGTATGGAAACCGTGACGCTCGACACCCGGCCCGTGAAAATGCGCCTCAACCCGAAGAAGCCGAGAACAAAGCCTCGCCCCGCCTCAAACCGCCGCTCCGGCCGCCGCTCTGGCGCCGGCCCGAAAACCCAGACCCTTAGCCGGGAGTTATTCGCTTCTGTATCGAACAACCACTTTGTTATGTCAAGTCTGTTTTCGCCCCTCACGCTGCGCGGCATCACGCTCCGCAACCGCATTGCTATTTCGCCGATGTGCATGTATACTGCCCAGGATGGCTTCGCCAACGACTGGCACCTCGTGCACCTGGGCAGCCGGGCCGTGGGTGGGGCGGGCCTGATTATTCAGGAAGCCACGGCCGTAGCGCCCGAAGGCCGCATCACCCCCGACGACCTGGGCATCTGGAAAGATGAGCACGTGCCGTTTCTGCGCCGCATCACCGATTTTATCCGGGCGCAGGGCGCGGTGGCCGGCATTCAGCTGGCGCACGCGGGCCGCAAAGCCAGCCACAGCAGCCCCTGGAAAGGCGGCGCCGTAGTGCCCGCCGAGGCCGGCGGCTGGACCACCGTAGCGCCCAGTGCCGAGCCCTTCACCCCCGAAGAACCCACCCCGCACGCCCTGAGCCTGGCCGAAATCCGGCAGGTAGTGGCCGACTTTCAGGCGGCTACGGTGCGGGCGCTGGCGGCTGGCTATGAGGTGATTGAGTTGCACGCGGCCCACGGCTATCTGCTGCACGAGTTCTTTTCGCCCCTGAGCAACCACCGCACCGACGCGTACGGCGGCTCCTTCGACAACCGCATCCGGCTGCTGCTGGAAGTAGTGGAAGCCACCCGCGCCGTGCTGCCCGAACACCTGCCGCTGCTGGTGCGCGTATCGGCCACCGACTGGACCGAAGGCGGCTGGACCAGCGAGGATACGGTGGCGCTGGCCGCCATTCTGCAGCAGAAGGGAGTTGACCTGCTCGACTGCTCTACCGGCGGCAATGTAGCCGTAGCGCCCATTCCCGTGGGCCCGGGCTACCAGGTAGAGTTTGCTGAGCGGGTGCGCCGCGAAACCGGCCTGCCCACGGGCGCAGTCGGCCTGATAACGGAGGCCCGGCAGGCCGAGCAGATTGTGGCATCGGGCCAGGCTGATCTGGTGCTGCTGGCCCGGGAGTCGTTACGCGACCCGTACTTCCCGCTGCACGCCGCCCACGAGCTGGGCGCGGCCATCACCTGGCCCGACCAGTACCTGCGGGCCCGCCCCCGGTAGCAGCCGAAACGGGCGGGCCGCAACCTGTTGCCCTTCGCCTGCGACCTTAGCCCACGTACTCCATCAACCCTCGCTCTGCTTTCCCATGACCAACACCAACTCCTTATTGCCCTGGGGCACCGCGGCCCTGCTGGCACTGGCCGGCTGCGCCTCCACCCAGACCGCGCCCACTGCCACCGCGCCCCCGGCAGCCTCTACCGAAACGGTAGCCTCTATTAAAGGTGTTGGCATCGACCCGAAGGACACTGATCCGTCGGTTTCGCCGTGTGAGGATTTCTTTCAGTTTTCGGGCGGCAACTGGCTGAAAAACAACCCAATTCCGGGCTATGCCTCCAGCTGGGGCCCGCGCAACCTGCTCAACGACCGGACCCAGGCCATGCTCCGCCAGATTCTGGAGGAGGCCGCCGCCAACACGGCCGCGCCCAAGGGCACCAACCTGCAGAAGGTCGGCGACTTCTACGCGTCCGGCATGGATTCGGTGGCGCTGGAAAAGGCGGGCCTGACGTATCTGCAGCCGGAGCTGAAGCGCATTGCGGCCATCAAGGACCTGAAAAGCCTGCACGCCACCCTGGCCCGCCAGCAGATGCTGGGTACCGGCGCCTTCTTCCGGGCCGGCGTCGGGCCCGACCGCAAAAACAGCACCGTGTACGCCGTCAACCTCAACCAGGGCGGCCTGGGCATGCCCGACCGGGACTACTACCTCAAGGACGACGCCCGCTCCACGACCATCCGCACGGCCTACATCACCTACATGACCAACACGTTCCGGTTGATGGGGGATTCGGAGGCGGCGGCCAAGCAGAAGGCCCAGGCGGTGCTGGCGCTGGAAAAGCGCCTGGCCCAGGCCAGCAAAACCCGCGTGGAGCTCCGCGACCCGCAGGCCAACTACAACAAGATGAGCGTGGCCGACTTCCAGCGCCAGTACCCCAACGTGGGCTTGCCGGTGCTGCTGACTGCCAACGGGCTGGGCGCGGCCAAAGAGGTGATTGTGGGCCAGCCGGCTTTCTTTCAGGAGCTGAGCGCGGTGATGAAAGCCACCCCGCTGGCCGATGCCAAAACCTACCTCACCTGGCAGCTCGTCAGCTCGGTGCCTTCGGCGCTGCCCAAGGCCTACAGCGACGAAGCCTTCCGGTTTGCGCAGGTGCAGAGCGGGGCCCGGCAGCAGCCGGTACGCTGGAAACGCATGCTGTCCGCCACCGATGCCACCCTGGGCGAGGCCTTCGGGCAGCTGTACGTGGACAAGGCGTTTTCGCCCGAAGCCAAGCAGAAGGCCCTCGACATGGTGACCAACATTCGCGCGTCGATGGCCGAGCACATCCAGACCAACACCTGGATGAGCGACGCCACCAAGCAGGAGGCCCTGAAAAAGCTGAACGCGCTGCGCGTGAAAATCGGCTACCCCGACGTGTGGAAGGATTATTCGGCCCTGAGCATCTCACGCGAGTCGTACCTGCAGAACGTGCTGGCGGCCCGGCAGTGGAACTACGCCCAGAACGTGAAGAAGTACGGCGGCCCGATTGACCGCAACGAATGGGGCATGACGCCGCCCACCATCAACGCGTACTACAACCCGCCGATGAACGAAATTGTGTTTCCGGCCGGCTACCTGCAACCGCCGTTCTTCGATCCTAACGCCGATGATGCCGTGAACTACGGAGCTATTGGGGGCGTAATCGGCCACGAAATCACGCACGGCTTCGACGACCAGGGCCGCCAGTACGACTCGCAGGGCAACCTGCGCGACTGGTGGACGCCCGCCGACGCGGCCGAATTCACGAAACGCGCCGCCGTGGTGGGCCGTCAGTACGACGCCTTCTCGCCGCTGGACTCGGTGTATGTGAATGGCAAGCTGACCATGGGCGAAAACCTGGCTGACTTTGCCGGCCTTACCGTTGTGTACGGCGCTTTGCAGAAGCAGCTCGACAAGCAGTACGGCGCCGGCAAGCGCCCCGTTATTGATGGTTTCACGCCGGAGCAGCGCTTTTTCCTGAGCTGGGCCCAGCTGCGCCGCCAGAACATCCGGCCGCAGGCCCTGCGCCAGCAGATCCTTACCGACCCCCACTCGCCGGGCCAGTACCGCACCATCGGGCCGCTCATGAACATGCCGCAGTTCTACGAAGCCTTTGGCTGCCAGGAAGGCCAGAAGATGGTCCGCAGCGAAAGTGAGCGGGCCAAGATCTGGTAAGCCCGCCGCAGGGTTTACTCGTCTTGCACCATTATAAAGCAGGGCCGCCTCATGTGGGCGGCCCTGCTTTATAATTGATAAGCACCGCAGCAGGAAACTGAGGCCGCCTCAGCGCCGCTTGCTCCACTACCAATGGGCTGTGTCGCCACCGTCGGGCCAGCCCGGTGGCTTGCCCAAAGAGGATGCAACAAATTGCTGGCTGTTTGCTATTTAACCCATACTTTTAGCCCGATTCACTTACTGGCCATTATTCCTTAGAAGACAGCGGCACAACCCTTCTGGGGGTTACCAGCGCGGTGCAGATCTGGCACGACGCCGCCGCTCGGTGGCTATATGTGCGCTGGCGCGGCCGCTATTCAGAAGAGGCCGCAGCCGGAGGCTGGGAGCTGCTACTAAAGTGCCTGTAGCAGCAGCCCTGCACCAAGCTCCTCAATGATGCCCAGTTCGCGGCTACGAGCTGGGCGGGTCGGGAGCAGTGGGCTGGCGAGGCGCTGTTCCCACAGTTGGCGCAGCAGGGCGTGCGTTACCTCGCCTGCGTCTATCCGCAGGCCCTGGCAGCTCGCTTTTCCCTGGACGCTACCCTGATCAGCACGCCCCAGCCCTTCATGGCCGCTTTCGAGGACTTGGCATCAGCCTGTTCCTGGCTCCAGCAGGATTAAAAAAACCGGCGGCCAAAATATTATAGATACAGCAAGTTGCTGTGAATGAGTTAATACGATTTATTCGTAGAATTACGAAAATTTCGTAGAGAAATATGGAACGATTATCACTCTCGGAGGAGGAAGCTATGCGTGGCTTCTGGAAGTTTGGCGGCGGCTGCATCAAAGAAGTGATGGAGCTGCTGCCGGTGCCCCGGCCTCCTTACACTACGCTGGCTTCTACCGTGCGCAATCTGGAGCGCAAAGGCTACCTGAGCAGCCGCAAACTCGGCAATACCTACCGGTTTGTGCCCAGCATTACGGCCGAGGAATACCGGCGCCAGCACTTAGGAGCACTGGTAACCGACTATTTCCGGGGTTCTTATAAGGAGCTGGTACTGTTTCTGGCGCAGGAGCAGAAAATCAGCCCCGACGAGCTGCAGGACATCATCGACATGACCGATAGCCGCCGGCTGCGGCTGTAGCAGCGGGGCCTGCCCATCGGGGTGCTGAGCGTGGTCTGCAGCGCTGCATTCGAACACAAAGCCGCAAGAAGCCGTAATTCTGCGCATCCGCACCCTGACCTGGCCGGTCGTACTGTCTATGACGCCAACCAATCAGCTTGACTTTCTGAGCCTGAGCCACCGACCCGACCTGGGCATTGTGGCCGCCCGCTGGACCCGCCCCACACAGTCGCATGAGTTGCGGGCCGGCTACCAGGAAATGCTGCGCTACGCCGCTGCCTGTGCCAGCTGTACCCGCTGGCTGGTGGATTCGCGCCGCCGGGTACAGGTAGATGTGCGCGATGTGCACTGGCTCACCAGCGAGTTTTATCCCACCCTCCGCCGCCACCTGAACGCGCACGTCTACCTGGCCTTCCTGATTGCGCCTTACCAGGCCGACCATGTACACGACGATACACTGCCTGCGCTGCCGTACACCCACGGCGACTACTGCTCGCTCAATCAGTTCATAGATGAAGGAGAGGCAGTGCGCTGGCTTATGTCGCGGAATTAATTCCGGCGCTGGCCACCCCGGATATAAGAAATGTTAAAATATAGCCCTTATCCTAAAATGGATAGGACTATAGATATAAAGCAGAAAATTGGCCCGAAAATGGCCAATATTACGTGGAGTAAGCTCGTTTGAGCAGGCAAGCCTGCTTACGACGCCGACTCAACAGTCTCCTTTCCCTCCTTGTATGAATAAAATAATACTATTGCTCATGTGCGTGCTGATAGCACTGCTGGAGCCCGCCGCCGTACAGGCAGCCCCTGAAGCCGAAGCCATTGCCTTAACTGGCACCTCGGAAAGCACCGCCATTCCACGGCCTAATTACAAGCGCTACAAAGGCAACAGCCGCAGCAAGAAGCGCAAGCTGGGCTTCTTCCGTCGCCGGGCCGCCCGCCGCAAGGCCATGCGCAAGCAAAAGCAGAAAGCAGTTGCCCCCAAAGGCGTCATCAAGGTAGATGCCCCAACGGGAACCATGCCCAAGCGCGTCGAGTAAGCTGCCTATTGCTGCTGCTATCCGCCGCACTTTCCTGACTGGGAAGGTGCGGCGGCTTTTTTTAGGCTAGTCAGTAAATAGTGCGGTAGGGGCAACGGTGGGCCGCTGGGTGGCCGAGGCAGGCCGCAACGCCGTATAGGAAGCTGAATCCTATGCTCCTGCCTTATGAAATACCATCTGCTTACCACGACGCTGGTGCTGAGCCTACTAGCTGGCAGCGCCGCTACTGCCCAAAACCGAACTCCTACTGCTCCTACGCAGCGCAAGCTGGGGGCCGTGAAGGTACCGCCGCCCAATACGCCTATGCCGGCGCCATCTACCGCATCTGGCGCTACCAGCACTTCTGCGGGGCAGGGCGGTAAGTACACCGCGCCGGGCCTTACCGGCGAGCCGGCCCGCCAAGCCACCGCCGACCAGGACCGGCTGCTCCGCCAGCCTGTGCCCGCTCCGCCGCTGGCTACACCCGCCCCGGCTCCTGCTGCCGCCCCCGGAAAAAAACAGTAGTGCACGTACGTCTACACAAAAAAGCTCCCGGCCGCAATGCTGGGGGCTTTTTCCGTATAGGGCGCTTCTGTGCAAGGTATTATTGCTGGCACAATGTCCCCAGCATCGGCATGGCTGCTCAGACAAGATACCAGAGTTGGAAGTCGCGCCTACCGGATACTACAGCACCGGAGCCCTGAAGAAACGCTAGCCCTCCAAACAATAGATGTAGGTACCGGTATTACCTTTATAGTTATGGATCGAGCCTTTCGCCTGCGCGTATATTTTGAGAATGCTGCTGGCCGGGTAGAAGAAGACCCGGCTGGTTTTCTGCGCACTACCTGGAACCCGGTGATGCGCCAGCCCGAAGACACCCGGGCCGTATTTGTGCACATGATGCGCGGCCTGAGCCACAACCAGTGGAGCCGCATCCTTATCAACCAGTTGAACATGCCCCCTTTTTCCGCGCAGGAGCAGGAGTGGGTGGCCCAGGAATGGCTGCCCCAGGCAGTAAAAGCCGGCTACCGCTATGGCGCTGTAGTGGTTTCTACCGACGTGATGGTGCGCCTGGCCACCGCGTATATCACAACGCAGGCTCCCGCCTCAGCCCTTACGTATCGCTCTTTCGAAACCGATGCGGAAGCAGTGGCGTGGCTGCTGCAGCAAAAATAGGGCTGCCTGATAGCCTGCTGACACAAAAAGAGGGCTCTGCCCCTTAGCGGCAAGGCCCTCTTTTGCTCTACTGGTGCCGGGATTGGCTAGGCGCCTACCCCGGAGCTTTTGGGCCGCTTCTTCATTTCGGCGGCAGCGGCGGAGCCGCTGCGTTGCTCGGTGCCGCCGCCCCTCTGGCCCGACTGCACCGCCGCGTCGGTGGCCTGCTCGCTGAGGCGTTCCGACATCTGGCCCTGGTTCTGGGCAGTGCTGCTTTGGGCGCCGCGCACTTCTATCTGGTGGCGGCGGGTTTTCTGCTCGTCCTTGGGCACGCTCACGCGCAGTACCCCGTCCTCGAAACTGGCCTCAATCCGGCTGGCATCTACGGTGTCGGGGAGCTGCAGGGAGCGGCTGAACGAGCCGTAGGAGCTTTCCACCAGGTGGTAGCGGCGCTGGTTCTGCTCGTTGCGGAAGCTCCGCTCGCCGGAAATGGTGAGGCGGCCCTGGTGGAAATCCACCTTGATGTCTTCGCGCTTCAGGCCGGGCAGGGCGGCTTCTACTTCATAGCTGCTCTCGGTTTCGTAGGCGTCCAGGTGCGGCGAGAAGCTGCTGACGCGGCCGCGTGAGGCCAGCGAGTCGCTGAAAAACCGGTCGAGCATGGTGCTGAAGCTCGAAGAGGACAGATCGGAAAACGAGTCCTGATACTTTTGAATAGCCATGGCTGTGAAAGGTTGAAGTGAAACAAACGAACACAAGCGCCCCTGATACGCAGACGAAAATACCGTTGTTTCACTCCTGAACCCTGTTTTTGCCGGAAGCCGCAGCCCTATTCGGCCAGGGAAGGCGACCAGCCGTGCATGGCCGAGCTGGGCGTGTAGAACGCGGCCTGCTGCGGGTTGAGCTGCCGCGACCAGGAAGCCCGCTGCTTGGGTAAGGCGCCCGGCCCTTTTGACTTATACTCGGCGAAGAACGACTCCTGCTTGTTGTCTTCCTTGCCCCAATGGTCCCAGCCTTTGGGCGCTACTACCGGGCTCATCTCGCAGTTCAGGAACACGGCTTTGCCGAACGGTTTCCAGGGCCGTGCCAGGAAGTAGGAGCCGTCGGGGGCGTTGCCGGTGATGGTGCAGCGCTGAAACACGAAGCCGAACGTCACGGTGTCGGGGGTGGAGGGGGCCATGATGCAGGTGCCCTTGGGCTTGCAGAACAGCGTGCAGTTCTCGAACCAGGCCGTGCCCGAGCCCAGAATAAAATCGGTGGTGCCTTCGATGTAGCAGTCCTGGTAGTACTGGCGGCTGCCGTAGCCATACACGTAGAGCGTGTCGCGGAAGCCCAGGAACCGGCAGTTACGGAACTGCGCCTTGTCGCCGTAGACCCACATGGCCGGGGCCTGGCCCAGCAGGCCCGCCGAGTTCTGGAACGTCAGGTTTTCGGCCGAGAAGTCGTTGCCGAACACCCGGAACGAGGACGCCTCCGACGTGCCCAGCGGCTTATCGGAGCCTTCCACCACGCGGCCGTTGTAGTCGTCGTAGACCAGCACCGTTTCCTCAACCGACTCGCCCACGAGCCGCACGAAATTCTGCTTTTTGGCCAGGTTGAGCTTCTCCTTGTAAGTGCCTTTCTTGATGAAGATGGTAATCGGCGACTTGTTGCCGACGGGCACCGCATCGAGGGCGGCCTGCACGGTGCGGTGGGTGCCGCTGCCGTCCTGCGCTACGGTGAGCTGCTGCGCCTGCAGATGCCGGACGGTAGCTAGTAGAATGATGACAAAGAATAGAATTTTTTTCATATTGAAAAGAAGGGTGGGTGGAAGGGCGAAGCGGGGTGGAGGACAGCTCCCGCCAGCTGCGCGTGACTTCCGTCATGGGCCAGCAAGAGCCGCGTAATGCCCAAGGGCTTCTGTGCGGGCATAGTTCGCCTTCTTTTCGGGGCAGCAGCCGGGAGCCGACCCGAAAAATACCTAGCTGGATATAGCACCTGAACAGTAGCAGAATGAGCACCGCTAATATATTTTGATTTGTATAATAAACAGGTGGCAGGCATTATGAAAATATTTGATGCTGAGCTGTCCCGGCTACCTGCCCGCGGGGCCAGACCTAATCTTCCCGCAGCCGCCACCGGCCAGCCGGCGGAGCAGCAGTAAGTCGGGCAGGTAGTATAGCGGCAACATGCACACGTTGATGCGCGTTGATGCGCCCCGGAATGGGAGTTTGCCACCACCCAGCAACAAGGCCGGTGCGTCATTACCAGCATTGCGTTCAACTAGCCGCGCCGCACAACGCCACTACGCCCGCACTCCGGCTGGGGCCGAGGATGCGGGCGTAGAGTAGAAGCAGGAAGGAAAGAGGAAGCGCCGCTGGTTGCTTTCCTTCTGGGCGCCGTGTGATGACCAGGAAGAAGGTAGTTGACGCTGCACCCGCGTCAGCGCAGGCGGTAGCCAAGTCGGCGCAACGGCCTGCGCCCCACACTTAGCGAATGGCCTTTTCGAAAAAGGCAATGACGCTGGCATTCATGCTTTGGTGGAAGACTGTTCTATCAAACTGCCCCTGGTCGGTGCAGAGCAGCGGTGGGGCCAGCGGACCACAGGGCGCGAGAAACGAGAAGTGCCCGGCCCCCGGCACCGCATGAAACTCAGCCCCGGCCCCGAGGGCCTCCCGCACCTGTTGGATGTTGGTGGCATAGGAAACCACGGTGTCCTGGTCGCCGCTCCACAGCTGCACCGGCACCCGCACGGCCGCGAGGGCGCCGGGACCCATCGTGAAGCCCAGGCCGGGGGCGGCTACCACGGCGGCCTTGATGCGCGCATCGGGTTGGTAGCGGTTGCCCTTCGCCGCCTCAGCGGGGTTCAGCAAGGGCGAGTTGCCGGCGCGGAGCAGCTTGCAGATAGCCTCCGGCGACGACTCAGTGCACTGTTTGGCAATCAGGCGCAGGTCGGGCTGGGCCCCCACGGCGGTCAGGACGGTCAGGCCGCCGGCGGAGAAGCCGAACGCCCCGATCCGCTCGGGGTTGATCTGCGCGTGCCCCGGCCAGCTCGTGAGCAGGTAGTCGAGGGTGGCGTGCAGCTGCCGGGTGCGCCCGCCCAGCCAGCCCACCGTGCCGGCCGCGCTTTGGTCGGCGTAGTTGTCGCCGCTGTGCATGGGGGCCGCCACGATGTAGCCCGCGTTGGCCAAAGCCAGGGCCAGGTCGGCGTGGCTGCCGGGGCCGCCGGAGTTGCCGTGCGAAATCACCACGAGCGGCAGGCTGCGGCCCGCCACGGGCGCATCGGCGGCTACCTCCATCAGGCCCAGGCCCAGCCACGTCGTCGGCCAGGGGCGGGCCTGGGTGGGGTACCAGATGCCCACGGCCAGGGGTTTGCCGTCGGGGTCAGTGGCCCGCGCCAGCTGGAAGCCTACCGGCCGCTCCGTGCGCAACGCCGTCCAGACCATAACTGCCCCAAACCCAACAACCAGTACCAGCACCACCAGCAGCACCCGACGAATCCATTTCATTATTCTTTCCAGCTATAAGGTGAGTGTATAGTGCTTCAATAGTAAGTAAATATGGTATTCAATGCGGCCCGCTTTCCGAAGAAAACCGCCTGACTATCACAACAACGCCGCCCGGATTTCCCCAGGCGGCGCGGTGTTGGTTTGCCGCGGTGCGGCAGTGGAGGTGCAGCCTCCCCTTCATTTAGGGTGGGCACGGGTTACGGCTTCGACTACACCCGCGCCAGGGAAGCCAGGGAAAAGTAGAACGTCCTGCTGACGTTGATAAATCGTTAACCGGCAACCGCTCCGTAGCCCAGGGTTTAAACCCTGGGCTAGTGAAGTAACGTCAGCACGCGAGATGCTTCGGCAGGCTCAGCATGACGTTCTTCAGCAGGACGCTCTATACCCTAGTAGCTTTCCTTCTGGAAGCCAAAGGCGCGGAGCTGGGCCTCGAAGGTGTCGGGGTAGTTGGCTTTGAGGTGATGGATGAGGGCGCGCAGGGCCTTGCGCACCTTGGCTTCGTGCTGGTCTTTGCTGCTCACCTGCGCGCTGCGCTGCCCGGCCGTGTCGGTGCTGGCCTGCACCAGTTGGGCGTACTCCTGCACCAGCGGCTGCCAGAAGGCGGTGCCGTACTTCTTCTTGTCCAGGTCGTGGGCCGGGAGGGCCTTCAGCAGCTTGTTCAGCGACTTTACCCGCTCGGTGCGGGCTCTGGGCAGGCTGTATACTTTGTTTTCGCGCGTAATTCCGAACTCGGGGTAGTAGCTGCGGCCCTCGTCTTCGTCGTGGGCTTCGGCGAGGTAGCCTTTCACGTACCGGAGGTGTTTGTCGAATAGCTTATCTAGCTGCTTGAGGCGCTGGCTTTGCGGGCTGCGCTGGTCGCCGGCGGCATCGGCGGCGTCGCGGCCCTGGGCGTAGGCGGCGGCCAGCGTTGTGAACTCGGCTTTGGAAAGCCACAGCAGCGGCGGCAGCGCCGAGGTAGTCCAGGCATCGGCCGCTTTGGTCGCCAGCGCCGACAGCGCCACATCGGAGGCCGGCAGCTGGCTGGTGCGCTGGATGGTGGGGGGTTGGGGAGCCGCGTTCGGACCCTCGGTAGTGGGGGTAAGCATAGATAATGGGGTAAAGTGAATACTGGCCATAAGATATTGATTCCGCGCAAGCTGCACTATACCTGCCCGCGCAAAATCAACTGTTTTCAGGCCAGTAGGCCGCCTCACTCCGCAAATCCAATGGTTTCGGAGCCGTGAGGCCGCCTCACTGCCTGAAACCATTCGGTTCGGAGCCCTGAGGCGACCTCACGGCCCAAAACCAATCGGTTGGAAGCCCTGAGGCCGCCTCGCTCACCCAAACCATTCGGTTTCGGGCACTGAGGCGGCCTCAGGGGATAGAAACATTCGTTTCGGCGCTCTGGGGGCTTCTCAGAGCTTCCACTGACGCACGTATAACTACTATTAAAATACGATAGTAGTGTACGCTCAGAAACAAACCAGCCGCGCCCGAGGCGGCAGCGGCTGGCGAAGCTCCAGTTATTTCAAAACACCCATTGCGAGCTTGTTACTTCTGTTTATGTCTGTTCAAAATTAATTAAACCGAAATCATCGTATGTAATAGATTGATTGATATGAGGTCCTCCGTTAGAAGCCTTGCTGCAATTTAGTTGATTCACTAATCCAACCCAATGCCTAGTATTAGAGAATCCGGCTGTTGCAGAAAATAGGACGTTATTGTTTTCAAGTCTAGCTTCTATTGCTTCAACAAGCATATTTAAGTTTTGAATAAGAGAATCAAATTGAATTTCCGTTGTGGCGAACACCTTTTTACCGACCCTTTTAAATGCTGTTAATGCCAACTCGTTGATTCCGATTCTGTAGTTTGACAATAAATTCAAACTTATTCTTTGTGGATTATGCTTGTGATCAATCCCTGATTTTACCATAAACATTTTAATTTCTTCAGCAGAAACAGAATACGTCCAGCTGAGTTGGCCTAGAATTGGGTTTCCCTTATCTATAAATAATTCATCGATGCGTTCATCCAGATGTTGAAAAGTATGTCTTACCAAAAAAATCTCATCAAACAAGTTCTTCATGGCCGGCTCAATCGAAAATATACCTATGGACTCAAGCATACGTTTTAGTCTTGCAGAGCTATCAATAATGTTCCACACACTTGTAAAAAGAGAAGATATTCTAGGCCGTGCATCTTCGGTACTGAATATTGAAAGTTTGTGCTCAAGTAAAACGAGTTCCTCTTCAATTATTTCAAATGAAATCCGAATTCCGTCTATTAGAAATGCTTGGCGTGGGTCTAATTGCGTAGGAATTTTATTGAGAATTGATTCTCTTTTTAAAGCAAATTTTTCCATATCCTTCTTAACTTCATAAAGCAAAAGAGCTACTTAAAAAGTAGCTCTTTTGCTTTTGAGGTGATTAAATATTTTTCTACGACCCGCAGGCCTCGCAGGCGTCCGGGTTATCCAGGGAGCAGGCCATGTCGGAGGCGTTCTGGGCCGATACGTTCAGCGGCTCCAGGGTCTCGGCGGCTTGCTTCTGCACCGTGAACTTGATGGCGTCGGCGGCGGCTTTGGTGCGCAGGTAGTACATGCCGGTTTTCAGGCCCTTCTTCCACGAGTGGAAGTGCATGCTGGTGAGCTTGCCGAAGTTCACGTTCTGCACGTGCAGGTTCAGGCTCTGGCTCTGGCAGATGTAGGCGCCCCGGTCGGCCGACATATCAATAATGCGGCGCTGCGAAATCTCCCACACCGTCTTGTAGAGGTCCTTGATGTTCTGCGGGATGTTGGGAATGTCCTGTACCGAGCCGTTGGCGGCAATGATGGCCGTCTTCATCTGCTCGTTCCACAGGCCCAGCTTCACCAGGTCTTTCAGCAGGTGCTTGTTCACCACCATGAACTCGCCGCTGAGCACGCGGCGCACATAAATGTTGCTCGTGTACGGCTCAAACGACTCGTTATTACCCAGGATCTGGGCCGTGGAGGCCGTTGGCATGGGCGCTACCAGCAGCGAGTTGCGTACGCCGTGCTCCATTACCTCGGCGCGCAGCGCGTCCCAGTTCCAGCGGCCGGAGTCCGGCGTCACGTTCCAGAGGTCGAACTGGAACTTGCCCTTGCTCAGCGGCGAGCCGGGGAAGGTTTCGTAGTGGCCGTCGCGGATGGCCAGGTCCTTGGAGGCCGTCATGGCCGCGAAGTAGATGGTCTCGAAGATGTCCTTGTTCAGGCCGCTGGCTTCGTCGCTCTCGAAGGGCATGCGCAGGGCAATGAACGTATCGGCTAGGCCCTGCACGCCCAGCCCGATGGGGCGGTGGCGGCGGTTGCTACGCTCGGCCTCCACTACGGGGTAATAGTTGATGTCGATGACCTTGTTGAGGTTCATCGTGGCGTGGTAGGTAACGTCGTAGAGCTTCTGGTGGTCGAAGATGAGGTTGCCGGCGTCGTCGGGGCGCACGTAGCGGGGCAGGGCCAGCGAGGCGAGGTTGCACACGGCAATTTCGTTCTCGTCAGTGTACTCCATAATCTCGGTGCAGAGGTTGGAGCTCTTGATGGTACCCAGGTTCTGCTGGTTGCTCTTGCTGTTGGCGGCATCCTTGAACAGCATGTAGGGCGTGCCGGTCTCGGTCTGGCTTTCCAGAATGGCAAACCACAGGTCCTGCGCCTTGATGGTTTTGCGGCCGCGTCCTTCCCGCTCGTACTTCGAGTACAGCTTCTCAAACTCTTCGCCGAAGCACTCATCGAGGCCGGGGCACTCGTTGGGGCACATCAGGGTCCAGTCGCCGTTGGCTTCCACGCGCTTCATGAACAGGTCGGGCGTCCAGAGGGCGAAGAACAGGTCGCGGGCGCGCATTTCCTCCTTGCCGTGGTTTTTCTTCAGGTCCAGGAAGTCGAAGATGTCGGCGTGCCAGGGCTCCAGGTAAATGGCGAAGGCGCCTTTGCGCTTGCCGCCGCCCTGGTCCACGTAGCGGGCCGTATCGTTGAACACCTTCAGCATGGGCACGAGGCCGTTGGAGGTGCCGTTGGTGCCTTTGATGTAGGAGCCGGTGGCGCGCACGTTGTGCACGGCCAAACCAATGCCGCCGGCGCTCTGCGAAATCAACGCACAGTTTTTCAAGGTGTCATAAATGCCCTCGATGGAGTCGTCCTTCATCGTGAGCAGGAAGCACGAGCTGAGCTGGGGCTTGGGCGTGCCGGCGTTGAACAGCGTAGGCGTGGCGTGCGTGAACCACCGCTCCGACATGAGGTTATAGGTCTCGATGGCGGCGGCAATGTCTTCCTTATGAATGCCCACGGCCACGCGCATAATCATGTGCTGGGGCCGCTCTACCACTTTGCCGTCGAGGCGCAGCAGGTAGGAGCGCTCCAGCGTCTTGAAGCCGAAGTAGTCGTAGTTGTAGTCACGGTCGTAGATGATGGCCGAGTCGAGGGTAGCGGCGTTGGCGTGCACGATTTCCCACACGTCCTGCGCAATCAGGGACGCGTTTTCGCCGGTTTTGGGATCCTCGTAGGTGTGCAGCCGCTTCATGGTGCTGCTGAACGACTTGCTGGTGACCTTGTGCAGGTTGCTGACGGCAATGCGGGCAGCCAGAATAGCGTAGTCGGGGTGCTTGGTGGTGAGCGAGGCGGCGGTTTCGGCGGCCAGGTTGTCCAGCTCCACGGTCGTCACGCCGTCGTAAATCCCGTCGATAACCTTCTTGGCTACCTCAATTGGGGAAATGAAATTCTGGTTGAGGCCGTAGCAGAGCTTTTCGATGCGGGCCGTGACTTTGTCGAATTTCACGGATTCGCGGCGGCCGTCGCGTTTGAGTACCAGCATAGACGTGTGATGTGGAGTGTTGGAGTATGTTGCTACCGGCTCAGCCAAGAGCCCGGCAATAGTTCAGAAGAGGCGCCAAAAGTGCCCGTTCAGCGGCGGGCAGCATGCATTGATAGCGGAAGATATTTCTATCTGGGTTGTAGGACAAACCTTCTTTTCAGAAGTTTTCCACATAAGCGTAAAACAGTGCAGTTCAGCCGCTTTTTCGTGATTCAGGGGCAGCTATATAGCCGGGCTTGCGCCAGGAATTTCAGGTTGGCAAATTGGCGGGGAAGTGCTATTGTCTGTAGGTAGTTGTGGAGCCTGCTACTGCCTAGGGTTTAGAGCGGCATCCGGCGGCCCCCAGCTATCAATGCCCGGCCGCCAGCGGTAGTAAGAGCGGCCATCATAGGTGAAAGCACACACGCAGTCCGCCTTCACCGGCCAGCCCGGAAACAGCTGCTGATACATAGCTACCTGTTCATTCAGCGAGTGAAATGGAATCGGGTGGTGCCCATGCCACCGCACTAGCACGTTCACGAGTGGGTCGTGCAAGGGCGGGCGCCAGCCGTCATAGATGTACTCCGCCAGCAGATGATACCGAAATCCAATGCCTACCAGCCGCTCGGTCATGTAGGATCGGGGCAGCACGTTTGCCAGTGCTAAGAACCGGTCGTGCTGGTTTGGTGGCACCTGCCGAACTGCCTGGACCACCTGCTGATACTGCCATTCGCCCCACGCCACCACCGGCAAGGCTGTCAACATGCCCGCCGCTACCACTGCCCGCGCACCCGGCAGCGGGCTTCGCCGCGCTCTATGTACTATCTGGGCGGCAAAAAACACGGGCACCCAGGCGAGCAGCGGGACAAGCAGAAACCCGGTCACCAGACTAAGAATGTAGCTGCTTAGCCCAAGGAACCAGCTGCAATAAGCGCACACCAGTAGGCCCACGCCTTGCAGAAATAGCGCTGGGTAGCGCAACAGGGGCACTGGTTTCCGTAGCCAAGGCCAGCCAAGGAAAGCGCCGAGAAACCCCACTAACACCGCCGTTGCCCACGTCACGGGTTGACAAAACACCTGCAGCAACAGCAGGTTGGCTAGGTATGCCACTACGGCTAGCCCAATATTCACCCAACGAAGCTTCTGGCTCAGCCAGTGGTATAGCCATTTTATCATACTGAATCCTAACGCACTACTCCAATCGGACTATATATGGCCACAAAAAAGCCCGAAGCAAGTGAGCTTCGGGCTTTCGTCTCAGGAAGTGAAATGCTTAAAACTCCTCGTCCAGCGAGAAGGCATTTTCGGTCCGCTCGCTCATCACGCCGGCCTTCTGGTATTCGGCCACGCGCTTCTCGAAGAAGTTGGTTTTGCCCTGCAGCGAAATCATCTCCATGAAGTCGAAGGGGTTGGTGGCGTTGTAGATGGGGCTATAGCCCAGGCTCACCAGCAGGCGGTCGGCCACAAACTCAATGTACTGGCTCATGGTTTTGGCGTTCATGCCGATGAGGTTCACGGGCAGCGCATCGGTCACAAACTCCTGCTCAATCTGCACCGCGTCCTTGATGATGTCGTGCACGCGGCTCTCGGGCAGCTTATTTTGCAGGTGCTTTTCGTAGAGCAGGCAGGCGAAGTCGCAGTGCAGGCCTTCGTCGCGGGAAATCAGCTCGTTGGAGAACGTCAGGCCGGGCATCAGGCCGCGTTTCTTCAGCCAGAAGATGCTGCAGAACGAGCCTGAGAAGAAGATGCCTTCCACGGCGGCAAAAGCAATCAGGCGCTCCGTGAAGTTCTCGGAGTTGATCCACTTGATGGCCCACTCGCCCTTTTTCTTCACGCACGGCACGGTTTCCAGCGCGTTGAAGAGGCGGTCCTTCTCCTTGGGGTCTTTGATGTAGGTGTCAATCAGCAGGGAATAGGTTTCGGAGTGGATGTTTTCCATCATCACCTGGAAACCGTAGAAGCAGCGGGCCTCAGCCATCTGCACTTCCTGCATGAAGTTCACGGCCAGATTCTCGTTCACGATGCCGTCGGAGGCCGCGAAGAACGCCAGCACGTGGCTGATGAAGTGCCGCTCCCCATCATTCAGGCTTTCCCAGTCTTTCTGGTCCTGCGACAGGTCTATTTCCTCAGCGGTCCAGAACGAGGCCTCGGCCTTCTTGTACATCTGCCACACATCGTTGTGCTGGATGGGAAAGAGGACGAAGCGGTTAGGGTTTTCGGTGAGCAAGGGTTCCATAAGCAAAGACGTAACGGGTGAATAATGCGGCAAAACCAGCGGATTGGCAGAGGCAATCCGGCGGCTGACAACCCCACCGCGCACCGGTTTGTTCAGGTGGGCAGGCCGGCACAGCTGCGGGGTGGAGCACCAAATATAACCCCCTCTGATGGGATGCCTGGTGAGGCAAACCCGTTTTTTCTCTGTTAATTTTTGAGTATAGCCTGTTCTCCCGGGAGTAGTGGTCTTTCCCAAAAACACCCAAAAAAGATAGTGAAAAGCCCGATTTTGGAAAAGTTATCCACAAATCATCTGTGGACAATCAATGTTTTCCACAAAAAAGCTATTCGCGTACCCGCTGGCGTGTTCTTCTTATATCCCTGCCCAGAGGCTCAGAAGGCCTGTGTAATGATGTTTAGTGAGTTAGGGTTTGGATATATGAAATGATCCTTCTACTTTTGCCTTCCATTTTTCAGAAACCGCGAAGACGCCGATGTACGCAATTGTCAACATAGCTGGGAAGCAGACGAAAGTCGAAGCCAATAAATTTGTATACGCCCACCGCTTGGCTGGCAATGTCGGCGACACGGTGGAGCTGGGTAAAGCACTGCTCACGGATAGCGACGGCACCATCACCATTGGTTCGCCGCTGCTGGACGTAGCCGTTACGGGCACCATCCTGGCGCACGTAAAGGGCGACAAAGTTCTGGTGTTCAAGAAGAAGCGCCGCAAGGGCTACAAGAAGCTGAACGGCCACCGTCAGCAGTTCACCAAAGTAATGATCAACAGCATCGGGTAATTGAGTTGCCTGTTTTGTGTTGCCAGTTGCCAGTCTGTTTAGGATTCGGCTACAACGTTCTGGCAACCGGCAACTGATAACTCTCAACTTAACAATACCATGGCACACAAGAAAGGCGTAGGTAGCTCCAACAACGGCCGCGAATCGGAATCCAAGCGTTTGGGCGTTAAAATCTTCGGCGGGCAGAGCATCATTGCCGGCAACATCATCGTGCGTCAGCGCGGCACCAAGCACCACCCCGGCCAGAACGTGGGTATCGGCAAGGACCACACGCTGTTCGCTATGGTAGACGGCACGGTGCAGTTCCGCAAGGGCCGCAAAGACCGTTCGTTCGTATCGGTAGTAACTGCCGGTGCCGAAGTAGCTGAAGTAGCTGCTGCCGAGTAGTTTCTGACTGCTCTCGTTCTACAAAAAGGGACGCCTCTCGCGGGGCGTCCCTTTTTGCGTTGCGGCTTTGTCAGGTCAGGGCGTAGAGCACTGGTTTGCTGGGACTGGCATCCAGCTCCAGACTCGTGACCTGCAGGTTGAGCAGGTACAGGCCGTCTTCTACTTCGTCGGGCACAAAGATGAGCTCCGTGATGGTGGCGTGTTGGCGGGTAGCGTGCGGGTACTGCCAGAACGCATGGTGCGCCAGCAACTGTCCGGCATCTTCTTCCCGATCTACGCTGGGCAGGTCGAGGAGCAGGTGCTCAATATGATGCTCGGCCAGATAGTGCGCCAGTGCGGGCTCCAGGTACGTGGGGTTGGTGCCGGAGTACTGCCGGGTGCGCTTGGCTTTGTGGTTGGGTATGGTGCGCAGGATGATGGCCTCAGGACGCACAGCAGCATCGGGGCCGCCTTCCAGCTCGCGCCGAAAATCTTCCAGCAGCACTACTTCGTCGCCATCGGCTTGCCGGCGGGGCTGCACCGATACCAGCCGCGCTACAAACAGGAAGCGGCGCAGGCTGCGGTTGAGCGTCGCCTGCGGGTCGGGCGAGATGTGGCCGTAGCATTCGGTATGGGTGCCGTTGCCGTGGGGCGTGAGGTGCACGCGCTTGTAGTTGGTGCTGCCGCCCTCGGCCACGCTGCCGACAAAGCTGCCCACCCGAATCACATCAAACTGCACCGGCTCGGCCCAGAAGCAGTTCACCTGGTTTTCGCCGGGCGCCAGCGGCAGCGAAATATCCAGCGGTGCGGCCGGGTTGAAGGAAAACGTGCGGCCGTGGTGCGGGTAGGTGGCGAGCATTGGTTGTTAGTTGGTGATGACGTGATGACGTGGGCCGTAATGAGGTGACAGGGGACGACCGGAAGGTGAAGAAGCAAAATAGGGTTTCGTGAGCATCACGTCACTTTTCACCTCATCCCAATTCACCTCATCACCATTCCTTCATTGCTTCATCACCTCAGTTTCTTCAACTGCCAGCCGATTGAGGATGTCGGCAATTTCCTGGGCGTGGCTGATGATCATGAAGTGGCCACCGCCCCGAATAAGGTAGTCGACGGGCGTGGGGCCGGGCGGAAATACTCGGTCGTGGGTGCCCAGAATCTGGATGCCGCGGCCCACGTTGGTGCTGTCCCAGTGCAGCAGGCGGTGAATGGCCCAGCGGGTGTAGCGCGGCTCCATGTCGCGCAGAATCTCCTTGAACAGCGGATATTCTTTCTCCTTGACCCCGAAATACCACTGCCCGGCCCGCGGAAACAGCTTCAGCCACTGCGGCGGAAACAGCCGGTACGCTCGGCTCCCTCGAATCAGGCGTAGTAGCGGCGGCAGGCAGCTGGCATCGGGCACGCTGCTCACCAGTATGGCGCGGGCCAGCGGCCGGATCCGGCAGATTTCCAGCGCCACCACCCCGCCAAACGACACGCCCACCAGCAGGCAGGGCTGCGCCGTCGGAATGGCCTCGGCCATGCGGGCCACGTACTGGGGCAGGGTTTCGTCGGGGGCGGGCGTAAGCCAGTGCAGCACCTGGGCCGGGCCGTGCAGCAGCGGCAGAATGTTGCGGAACACCCGCTCATCGGCGCCCAGCCCGGGAATAAGATAGAACATACTGTGTGACAAGGGTAGTGCGCTGCTGGCTAAGCAGCGTTACTTACGGCTCCACGCGCAGAAACACGCCTTCCAGATAGAAGATGTTGTGGGGCATGCCGGCCTCAAATTCCTCCGCGTCTTCTGTTTCCGGGTCTACGTTGATGTCGAAGGTTTCCTCCGCCTCGTCCTCTTCCTCACCTTCCTCGAAAGGCCCATCGGCGGGGTAGGTGCAGGAGAGTTTCAGCGCTACGTTGGGCAGCGGCACGGGGGGCTCCGTTTCCGAGGTGTATTCCAGCAGGCAGGGCCACTCCGTGACGGTGGCCAGCGCCTCGGCTACGTCTTCCTGCAGCTTGCCGGCCCGGTCGGCAGCCAGACGAAGCAGCAAATCGAGCTGCTGAAACTGCAGGCCCAGGTGGAAGAAGTGCGGCTCCTGGTCGAAGTGCGTGGTGCCCCAGATGGTCACGTCATCCGAATTATCGAACACAATGGCAGTTATCTGCACCTGCTCGATGAAAAAGTCTGTGTCGTCGGCCAGGGCATCAATCAGTCTTCTCATAATCGAAGATTACGCGGATTTTTCAGATTCTGCCGCGCCGCACCACCTAAAATGCCACGTACGCCGCCGCGCCGGCTCAAACTGCCAGAGAGCAAGCGCGGTAAGAAAGTAAGAAATTTACCCGTACTGCCGACTAGCCGGCACCGCATCTAGTCGGCACTCTGGAACAGCGTCAGCGTGATGTGGTCGGCCAGCAGCTTGCCTTTGTCGGTGAGGCGCAGCACGTTATCCGGGCTGAGGCTGGCAAGGCCGGTGTCCTGCAGCTCACGCAGATAAGCGGCTTGCTGCGCGAGCAAGTCTACGCCCAGTGTGTCGCGCAGGTGGCGCAGGTCGGTGCCGGAAGCGGTGCGCAGGCTGGTCATCAGGTACTCGTTGGCGCGGTCCAGGGGCGTGAGGTGCTCCACGGTGGCCGGCACTTCGCCCCGCTCCAGCACCGCCGCCACGTACTGCGGATTGTTGGCTACGGTGTATTGCCGGCTGCTGCCATCGAAGGAGTGCGCGCTGGGCCCGAGGCCCAGATACGGCACGCCGCGCCAGTACGCCGAGTTATGCCTCGACTCGCGGCCGGGCCGGCAGAAGTTGCTGATTTCGTATTGCTGATAGCCGTGGCGGGCCATTTCCAGCAGCAGCATCTCGAACTGCTGCGCCACAAAATCGTCGGGCGGGGGCCGAAACGTGCCTTTCTGCTGGCGGCGGCCAAACACGGTGTCGGGCTCCACGGTGAGGGCGTAGCAAGACAGGTGCGGCACGCCCAGCGCAAAAGCCGTGGCCATATCCTGCTCCCAAATGGCGTGGCTGTCTGCCGGCACGCCGTAAATCAGATCCACCGAAATATTCCCGAAGCCCGCGTCCTGCGCCAGCCGTACCGCCGCCGTGGACTCCTGCGCCGAATGCGCCCGGTTCATCAGGCGCAGGTGCGGCTCGTGGAAGCTCTGCAGCCCGATGCTAAGCCGGTTGATGGGCGAAGCCGCCAGCTCGCGTACTTTCTCGGCCGTGAGGTCGTCGGGGTTGGCTTCGAGCGTGACTTCTGCATCGGGCGCCACCCGAAAGTGCCCGTGAATGGCCTCGAAAATCTGGTCCAGCTCAGCCGCTGTGAGCAACGACGGAGTGCCCCCGCCGAAATAGATGGTTTCCAGCGTGGCCTGCGGGCCTAGGTAATCGGCACGCAATGCCAGCTCCTGCGTCAGAGCTTCCACCAGCCGGCTTTTCAGGGCCATACTGGTGCTGAAGTGGAAGTCGCAGTAGTGGCAGGCCTGCTTGCAGAAAGGGATATGGAGGTAGAGTCCGGGCATGGAAGGGGGCGCGGGGGCGCGGCCGTACGCAGTAGCATCCGGAGCGGTAGTGCCTGCCGGTTTTGCCCCGCTCGCAGGAGCGGAAGTACATTCGGGAAATTAAATGCGCGTTTTCGCGTTTGTGTTCCCAAATGTACGGCCGCCTCTTCGGTTTCTGGGTGTTGTGGTGCTGGCTGCTGATGGGCAGCTCCGGCAGCGCGTGGGCGCAAACCACGCCCCTCAACCTGAATCTGCCGCCGGTCCAGGCACCGCTGCCCTCGGACACAGCCCGCGCCCTGCGGCCCGACAGCACGCAACGCGCCACCCGCCCCGATTCGGTCCGGCCAGCCCGGCCAGTCCGCGCGGCACTGCCCGTACGGCGGCCCCGCGTGCTGGTGTTCGATACTGAAGCCGCCGACCGCTCCGTGCTGCGCCGCTACCGTACCCGGGTCGTGGTGCCTGATTCGCTGACGGCCCTGCGGGAAGTGCGCGAGCTGGTGCTGGCCCTGCAAAGCCAGAGCTACCTCACCGCTTCCGCCGACGATATCCGCTGGCGGCGCGACACGGTGCGGGTGCGGCTCTACATCGGGGAACAGTTTCGGTGGGCGCGGCTGCGCAACGGCAACCTCGGCGACGGACTGCTGACCCGGGCCGGCTACCGCGAAAAGCTGTACCGGGAGCAGGCGTTTCAGCCGCAGGAGTGGAGCCGGCTGCAGCAGCGGGTTCTTACGGAGGCCGAAAACCAGGGCTTCCCCTTCGCTACCGTTCGCCTCGACTCGGTGCAGCTGCGCGGCTCCGATATTGAGGGCCGGGTGCTGCTGGAACGGGGCCCGGCCATCGTCTTCGACTCGCTGCAGATTGTGGGCAATACCAAGACCAAGAAACGGTTCCTGACCAAGTATCTGCAGATTTTCCCCAACCAGCCCTTCAGCCAGCAGCGCATCGACGAAGCTGCCCGCCGCCTGCGCCAGCTGCCGTATCTGCAGCTCAAGGCTGAGCCCGAAGTCCGCTTCGCCAAAGGCCGGGCCCGGGTATACCTGCTGCTCGAAGACCGTACCGCCAACCAGTTCGATGCCATTGTGGGCGTGCTGCCCAACCCTACGCCCATCCTCGGCCAGAAGCGCGTGCAGCTTACCGGCGACGTAACTATTGCGCTGCGCAACATCAAGGGCGGGGGCAAAGGGCTGGGGCTGCAGTGGCGTAAGGTAGATGCCAACTCCCAGCAGCTGGACGCGCAGTATAGCCACCCCACGCTTTTTGGGACGCCGCTGGAGCTGGGCGGCACCTTCAACCTCTACCGCCAGACCGACCCCGTCAACGCCTTCCAGACGCTGCGGCCGCGCCTGCAGGTCACGTATCCGACGGCGCGGGCCGGGCGCATCGGCTTCTTCACGGAGTGGCGCAGCTCCCGCCTGCTGTTCGTCGATAGCCTCGCCACGGCCCTGCCGCCCAACATCGACACCCGCTTCACCTCCTACGGCCTCGACTATACCTGGACCACGCTCGACGACCCGTACTTCCCAAGGACCGGCGTGCTGGCCGGCGGGCAGGCGGCGGTGGGCAGCAAAATCATCAGCAAAAACGCTCAACTCAAAGAAGAGCTCTATTCCAGCCTGCCGCTGCGCACTACTCAGGTCAGCGTGAGCACGCGGCTGGAACGCTACAACCGTATCGGGCGGGGCGGGGTGCTGCTGGTCCGGGTGCGGGGCGAAGCGCTGTTCAACCGCCGCCTGTTTCTAAATGACATGTTTCGGGTAGGCGGGCTGGCCACGCTGCGCGGCTTCAACGAGCTGAATTTCTACGCCAGCCAGTACGCCATCGGCACGCTGGAATACCGGCAGTTCACCGGGCCCGATGCCTACGTCTTCGCCTTCGCCGACCAGGGCTACCTCCGCCTCGATATCGAAACGGCTTCGGATGAAAATACGCCTACCGGCCTGGGAGTGGGCCTGAGCTTCCGCACTGGGGCCGGGCAGTTCCAGTTCGTGTACGCCCTTGGCCGCGACCAGCAGCAAAAGCTGGCGTTGGGCGCCGGCAAAATCCACTTTGGCATTACCAGCCGCTTCTAGGCGCGAAAGAACGATGAATTTTTCCGGCTGATAGTCAGCGTGCAAGCAACAAACGCAGGCCTATTGTAACCTTTGATAGTGTTTCCCCGAAAAACACTCTTACATTTGCATTACCAAACAGTGCGGGGTGGAGCAGTTGGTAGCTCGTTGGGCTCATAACCCAAAGGTCACTGGTTCGAGTCCAGTCCCCGCTACCTCAGACGACCCGGTTGCCCTTCGGCAGCCGGGTCGTTCTTTTTCAGGTGGGTCTGCCCGGCGTTATCCGGAGCTCCTAACAGAACGGGCCGGCCTACACGATGTAGGCCGGCCCGTTCTGTTAGGAGCAAATAGGCTTAGTTTAGCCACACCGTCAGGATGACTTCGAAGCGGTGCGGAGCAAAGGCGTTATAAAAAGGGGCTTCGCCCTGAAAGCCGAGTACATGGATCAGGCCCATGCCTTCGGTGCGGGAATCCACCACGCGCACAGGGTACAAACCGCCCTCTTCGGGCCAGTCACCTACGTGGTTATAAGGGCGTTGGCTGGCGTCGACGCAACGGGCGTAGTCCACAAAGGGAGCGTGGCGGGTGGCTTCGGCCAGGGTCAGGTTGTCTACTTCGTATGCCATAAGTTCTCTTACAAAAAGCGGAGAAGTTTGATTCATTAAGGAGCTTGAAACCAGCTCAACGGTTGCATTCGGCCGGGAAGACGGTCCGTGCCAAGTTGTTTCACCAAACGTGGAGCCGCCGGGCCCTATAGTCGGAACTGCAAGCTGAATTTCACCCCAAAGTTACGAGCCCCCGGCGAGTTACGATAGGTGAGGCGGTGAAGGAAGTCAACGCGGGCTACCCGGAAAATATTTTCCACTCCGTAGCCGACCTCCGCATAGGGCAGGCGGCCCAGCGGCTGGAAGCGGGGCAGCGGTTGGCCGCTCTCGGGGTCTAGTTGAGGGATGATGGCATCGTTGGCGCTGGCTACGGCCCCGTAGAGCACGTTGCCGGTGGCTACCAGGCGCCAGTTGAGCTGCTTCAGGGCCGGAATGGAGTTGAGCAGGAAGCCTTCGAAGTGATGGTCGAGGCGCAACGCTACGTACCGGTCGCTCACAAATTCGAAGTAGCGCATCAGGTTGTAGGCCCCGGCGTTGAAAAACGGCGACTGGTTGCCCAGGTGGGCTTTCAGAACCAGATACGGGACCGTGCTGGGAATGTAGCCGGCATCAAGCGTGTAGTTGGAGCGGCCCAGCTGGCCCAGGCGCACGCTCTGCGCCACAAGCAGATTGAGCTTGTGGTAGCGGAAGTCGCCGCCCAGAAACCGGTTGAGGCCCAGCGTGTAGCGAAGGGTCGTGACGGGCAGGCGCTTCACGCCCACCGACTGCCGGCGGTTCTGATTTTCGTTCTGCACCAGCACTTCGTCGGGCGCGTACCGCGACTCCAGCACGATTTCCGACAGGCCGAACCGGCTTTCGGTTGGGGCGCCCACGCGTGGCTCTTCGGTGTAGTACGCAAAGCGGTAGAGCGGGCGGAACTGCTGGTGCCGGAACGTCACCTTCTGCGTGAACCCCCGGAACAAATCCGACTGCAACGACACCGACGACAGGTCGCGCAACAGCGGGCGGCCCCGGTCGATGTTGCCGAGCCGGGCCGAGGCCTCAAACAGCGGGTTTTCGAGGGCATAGTCGTTGTCGAGTAGGGCTACCTGGTCCAAGTCGTGGCGGTATTCCAGGCCCAGGGTGGTCCAGGTGCGGCGCTCCAGCACGTGGGTAGCGCGGGCGCCGTACTTGAAGCGGCCGTCGCGGGTGCCGTAGGCCAGGTAGGCCCGCAGCGTCCAGTCGCGGCTGATTTCGGGTGTGGTGCGGAAGCCAATGCGGGGCCGCAGCCCTTCGATGTTGTTGTAGCCGATGGTAGCCAGCACGGGCCCCACATCAAACTTGCCCACCCGGTAGTAGCCGTTCACCACGATATCCGCCACTTCCAGCAAAGAGCGCACGGCCGGTAGCTTCCGCACCGAGTCCAGCACCATGAGCGTACGCTGCTCCTGCACCGACAGCGAATCGGGACGGTGCTGGTCGAAGAAGTTGGCCGGCAGCTTGGGGGCATTGGTCACGGTTTCCAGCGGCCGGTCGTAGAAAGCCAGCGGGTGCTGCTTCTGCACTTCAAAAGCCGAGTTGACGGTAACGAAGCGCGCTACTACGCCGGTGCTCTGCTTGGTAGGCCGGATGCCGACCACCACGCGGGTGCGTAGCGGCAGCCAGGGCCCGGCGGCCGTTGGAGTCAGCTCCTGCCACACCCGAATCTGGTCGATGAAGTTGATATTGACTTCGGGGCTGATGTGCACGTCGATGCGGCGCAGGGCGTAGGTGTCGGCCGTAATCCAGATGGTGCCGGTAAAGGCCAGATCCTGCGGCCGGCGCGGCGCTACGGCCAGCTGGTAGCAGTAGTCGCCGCCGATGAAAAGCGAGTCCTGCAGCTCGTATTCGTAGGAGAACTTCCAGCCGTCGGCAATCGGCGACACGAAGTCCTTGCCCATGATCTGCTGCCAGTTGCGGTAGAAGTCCCAGTCCTGAAACGACGAGCCCGTCACCTGCGACACCACCGAGCCTTCGCGCGGGGCCATGCCGCGCATCTGGGTGTGCCGAATTTCCTCGCGCCGCCGCACCGGCTGGCGCAGGAAGTAGTAGCGGGAAAGCATTTCGGAAGCGAAAATGGGCACCACCGGCTTGCCGTCGGCGCCGCGTTCCAGGCCCATGCTGTCGGCTACGGCGGTCATCTGGCGCAGCACTTTGCGGCGGCTCACCTCCTCAGGCAGGTTGTTGAGGCTGATTTCGGTACGGTTGTACGAGTCGAATTCGAAGGCCTCCAGCCGCAGCTTGTTGTTGCGGTCTTTGTGCTGCTGCACGCGGCGCATAATCACGTAAGCCGGATTCTCGCGGGGCCGCACCACCACCTCGCCCAGCGAAACCGCGCCGGCTCCCAGCGCAAAGTCCAGGGTCTGGCGGGCATCCTGGCGTTTCAGCGGCTTGCGTACCGGCGCAAAACCCATGGCCGAGGCCACCAGCGTATCGGCAGGGGCAGTGCTGAGTTGGTAGCGGCCGTTTTCGTCGGCGGTGGCGCCGGTAGTAGTGCCGGGCACGAATACTGAGGCAAATGGAACGGGCTTGCCAGTAGCGGCCTCCGTAATGCGGCCCGTCACGAGTAGCTGCTGCGCCCAGCCAGCCGGCGCAGCCAGCAAAACCAGCGCGAAGAGGGTAAAATAGAAGGTGCGCGGGTATAGTAGACGCAAGGGAAATAGGCCAATAGAATAAGTACGCAGCGGGCAGACTTGGCGTAAGATACAGAATTGGGGTGCGCGGTTGTAAGAAATTCTGAGTCGCTGGCGAAATTTTTACGGGCTGCCTTATACAGTGGCTTGGGATGGTGGCAGTGAGTTTTCTGCGGCGCAGCTATGCCTCAGAAGTTCCTTAGAGCAAGTCTGCCAGATACAGAAAAACCCGTTCCAGCTGGCGCCGGAACGGGTTTTCAGGAAAGCAGAGCGGGTTTCGCCGCCTAGTTGTTCTGATAATCGACGGGCTCTTTCATGTCCACGCCCTGCTCCTGCAAAGAAGGGTAGTCGATGTAGCCTTTGTCGCCGGGCACGTAGAACGTGGCGGGGTCGGGGGTGTTGAGGGCCGCGCCGATGCGGAACCGCTCCACCAGGTCGGGGTTGGCGATGAACGGCACACCGAAGGCAATAACGTCGGCTTCGTTGTTGGCCAGCGCCTGCTCGGCGGTTTCCTGCGTATAGCCGCCGTTCAGAATAAAGGTGCCGTTGAAGATTTTGCGCAGATGCGCCGCTACGGCCGGTGCCTGCGGCTGAGCCATGGGGTGGCCGGGCAGGGCCTCAATGACGTGCAGATAAGCCAGCTTGAACTTGTTGAGTTGCTCGGTTACGTAGCTGAAGGTTTTCACCAGATCAGAATCCTGGATGCTGGCGCTGCCCTGGGGCGACAGGCGGATACCGACCCGGTCGGCGCCCAGCTCATCTACCACAGCCTGCACCACTTCCAGCACGAAGCGGCTGCGGTTTTCCAGGCTGCCGCCGTACTCGTCGGTGCGCTGGTTGGAGCCGTCCTGAATGAACTGGTCGAGCAGGTAGCCGTTGGCGCCGTGGATTTCGGCGCCATCGAAGCCGGCCAGCTTGGCGTTGCGGGCCGCCTGGCGGAACTGGTCTACAACGCCCGGAATTTCGCTCAATTCCAGCGCGCGGGGCGTCGGCACGTCCTCAAAACCCTGGCCGGTGAAGGCCTTGGCGCCTTCGGGCTTGATGGCCGAGGGGCCTACCGGCAGCTCGCCCTTGTGGAAGAACGGGTGCGACACACGGCCTACGTGCCACAGCTGCACGAAAATGCGGCCACCAGCGGCGTGCACGGCATCCGTCACTTTCTTCCAGCCGGCTACCTGCTCTTCGGTATAGATGCCGGGTGTGTTGATGTAGCCCACACCCTGCGGCGACACCTGCGAGCCTTCCGTGATGATAAGGCCCGCCGACGCGCGCTGCACGTAGTATTTCACCACCGAATCGGTGGGGGCGGTGGCTTCGTTGGTGGCGCGGCTCCGCGTCATGGGAGCCATGGCGAAGCGGTTGGGCAAAGTAATGGCGCCCACTTGCACGGGCGTAAACAGGTTGGTGGTCTGGCTCATGATAAAGACAACATGTAGGAAACAGCTATGTGCTGTTTCGGCATGTAGCAACCGGTGTTGCTACATGAATGTTTTGCCAGTGTCCGGATGATGTTCCCTCAGAGCCAATCCAGCTTCTGTCGTGGGCCGGCAGGGAGAAGGAAACAGCGGATTGTAGCATCGCCACCATGCACCGGCGATTATATAGGAGGGGGCGGATCGTGTAGCCGCGCTGGCAGGTAGATGGCGCCGCCGCTTTGGTTGTCTGAGTTGCTTTCCCGTGCCCTGGCTAGTATCTTCGCAGAGTTACTTATCCAGAAAGACCGAGGGATTGGGCCCGACGACGTCTTAGCAACCTGAAATAAAACAAGGTGCTAATTCCCTTTTCAAACCGTTTTGGCGGTCTGGAAGAAGATAAGAACAGGACGCGCTTCCCGCACGGCTCTTTCTGGATAGGCATTGTTGAGTTGCCTATTTACCTGAAGAGCCGATATGCCGACCGTCACTACCTCCCCGCTCCACGATATTCTTGCTAAGCGCGTCCTGATTCTGGATGGCGCCATGGGCACCATGATTCAGCGTCATACGTTGGAAGAGGCTGACTTCCGCGGCTCGCGCTTCGCGGATCATCCCAAGCCTCTGCGCGGCAACAACGACCTGCTCAGCCTCACGCGCCCCGATATCATCAAAGGCATCCACGCCGATTACTTCGCGGCCGGGGCCGATATGGTGGAAACCAACACATTCAGCGGCACCACTATCGCCCAAGCCGACTACGCCCTGGAGCACATCGTGTACGAGCTCAACTACGAGTCGGCGCGCATTGCCAAGGAAGTAGCCGACGAGTTTACGGCCCAGAACCCCGATAAGCCCCGTTTCGTGGCCGGCGCCATCGGGCCCACCAACCGCACCGCCTCCCTCTCCCCCGACGTAAACCGCCCCGGCTTCCGGGCCGTGACGTTTGATGAGCTGGCCACCGCCTACCACGAACAAGTGCGCGGCCTAGTAGATGGCGGCTCCGACGCCCTGCTCATCGAAACCATCTTCGACACGCTGAACGCCAAAGCGGCCTTGTACGCCGTGCAGAAGTTCTTCGACGAAGGCGGCCGTGTGGTGCCCGTCATGATTTCCGGCACTATTACCGATGCTTCCGGCCGCACTCTTTCGGGGCAAACGGTGGAAGCCTTCTGGAACTCGATTCGACACTTGCCCCTGTTGAGCGTGGGCCTGAACTGCGCCCTCGGCGCCGATCAGCTGCAGGTATATATCAAAGAGCTGAGCCGCATTGCCGATGTGCACATCTCGGCTTACCCTAACGCCGGTCTGCCGAATGCGTTTGGTGGCTATGATGAGTCGGCCCAGGAATTTGCGGGCGTAGTGGAAAACTACCTCAAGGAAGGCCTCGTGACGGTGGTAGGCGGCTGTTGCGGCACCACACCCCAGCACATTGCCGAGCTGGCCCGCCTGGCCGACAAATACCAGCCGCGTAAACTGCCCGAGCTACCGAAAGCTACTCGCCTGAGTGGCCTAGAGCCCTTCGGCATCTACCCCGAGAGCCTGTTTGTGAACGTGGGTGAGCGGTGCAACGTGACCGGCTCCCGAGCTTTCGCCCGTCTCATCCGGACCGGCAACTACGAGGCCGCCTTGCAAGTAGCCCGCGACCAGGTGGAAGGCGGCGCTCAGGTAATCGACGTGAACATGGACGAAGGTATGCTCGATTCGGAGCAGGCCATGACCACCTTCCTGAACCTCATTG
The DNA here is from genome assembly GCF_900142395.1 of Hymenobacter psychrotolerans DSM 18569. Lineage (GTDB taxonomy): Bacteria > Bacteroidota > Bacteroidia > Cytophagales > Hymenobacteraceae > Hymenobacter > Hymenobacter psychrotolerans. The sequence continues at coordinate 77,484 of NZ_FRAS01000018.1, forward strand.
CCTCGGAGCCCGACATTTCGCGGGTGCCGATTATGATTGACTCCTCGAAGTGGAGCGTACTGGAAGCCGGCCTCAAGTGCGTGCAGGGCAAAAGCATCGTCAACTCCATTTCGCTCAAGGAAGGAGAAGAAACCTTCAAGGAGCGCGCCCGCACCGTGCGCCAGTACGGTGCCGCCGTGGTGGTGATGGCTTTCGATGAGAACGGCCAGGCCGATACACTGGAGAAGCGCATCGAAATCTGCCAGCGCAGCTACGACATTCTGGTAAACGAAGTGGGTTTCCCCGCCGAGGACATCATCTTCGACCCCAACATTCTGACGGTAGGCACCGGCATGGAGGAGCACCGCAACTACGCGCTGGACTTCATCGAGGCCGTCCGCTGGATCAAGCAGAACCTGCCCGGCGCCCTCACCAGTGGCGGCGTCAGCAACATCAGCTTCAGCTACCGCGGCAACGACGTGGTGCGCGAGGCCATGCACTCCGCCTTCCTCTACCACGCCATTCAGGCCGGCCTGGATATGGGCATCGTGAACCCCAGCCAGCTGGCCGTGTACGACGAAGTGCCTAAGGACCTGCTGGAGCTGGTAGAAGATGTACTGCTGAACCGTCGCCCTGATGCCACTGAGCGTCTCGTTGACTTTGCCGATACGGTAAAGCAGAAGGACAAAACAGAGGTAGTAGCCGACGCCTGGCGCAGCCTGCCGGTGAAAGAACGCCTGCAGCACGCCCTGGTGAAAGGCATTACGGAGTTCATCGACCAAGACACCGAGGAAGTCCGCCAGCAAGTCGCTAGGCCACTCGAAGTGATTGAAGGCCCGCTGATGGCTGGCATGAACGTGGTGGGTGACCTATTTGGCGCGGGCAAAATGTTCCTGCCCCAGGTAGTGAAGTCGGCCCGCGTGATGAAGAAGGCGGTGGCCTACCTGGAGCCCTACCTGTTGGCCGATAAGCAAAGCGGCGACCGGCAAACCGCCGGTAAAATCCTGCTGGCCACCGTGAAAGGCGACGTGCACGACATCGGCAAGAACATCGTGGGCGTGGTACTGGCCTGCAACAACTTCGACATTGTGGACCTGGGCGTAATGGTGCCCCTGGAGAAAATTCTGGACGAAGCCGTGAAGCAGCAGGTAGACGTGATTGGCCTCAGTGGCCTCATCACCCCGAGTCTGGATGAAATGGTGTACGTGGCTCAGGAAATGGAAAAGCGCGGCCTTAAAACGCCGCTGCTCATTGGTGGTGCCACTACTTCTCGCCTGCATGCCGCCGTGAAAATTGCGCCCAACTATTCCGGCCCCATAGTACACGTGAACGATGCCTCCCGCTCGGTAGGAGTAGCTGCGGCCCTGCTCGGCACCGCCGATGTAGAGTACGCCCGCACGGTGCGCGAGGAGTACCGTCAGCTCCGCGAGGACTATGCCGAACGCCAGCGCGAGAAGAACTACCTGACCATCGAAGCCGCCCGCGAAAACGGTTTCAAAGCCGATTGGGAAACCAGCCGCATCGTGAAGCCGAGCTTCCTGGGCACCAAAACACTGGAAGACTACCCACTGGCGGAGTTGGCTGAGTACATCGACTGGACGCCTTTCTTCCAGACCTGGGAGCTGAAGGGCCGCTACCCCCGCATCCTCACCGATGAGAATGTGGGCGAAGCGGCCACCCAGCTCTTCAACGACGCCCAGAAGCTACTCAAGCAAATCATCGACGAGAAGCTGCTCACCGCTCGCGCCGTGGTGGGCTTCTGGCCCGCCAACACCGTCGGCCACGACACTATCCAGATCTTCAAGGACGACACCCGCGAGGAAATCCAGACTGAGTTCTTCACTCTGCGCCAGCAAAGCGAGAAAGCGCCCGGCGTGCCCAACCTGGCCTTCTCCGACTTTGTGGCTCCGCGCGAAACCGGCCGCGAAGATTACATTGGTGGGTTTGCTGTTACGGCAGGCCTAGGAATCGAGAAGCTGCTGGAAAAGTACGAGCAGGAGCACGACGACTACTCCAGCATCATGGTGAAAGCCCTGGCCGACCGCCTCGCCGAGGCCTTTGCCGAGCGCCTGCACCAGCGCGTGCGCGAAGAGTTCTGGGGCTATGCTGCCGATGAGAACCTCTCGAATGAAGACCTCATTCAGGAGAAATACAAAGGCGTACGCCCCGCCCCCGGCTACCCAGGCTGCCCCGACCACACCGAGAAAGTCACCCTGTTTGAGCTCCTCGACGCGGAGAACACCACGGGTATCCGTCTCACCGAGAACCTGGCCATGTACCCGGCATCCTCGGTCAGCGGCCTCTACTACGCCCACCCTGATTCCCGCTACTTCGGCCTCGGCCGCATCGGCAAGGACCAGGTAGAGGACATTGCCGAGCGCAAGAACATGCCGCTGACTGAGCTGGAACGCTGGCTGGCCCCCAACCTGAACTACGACCCCGCCAGCGTACCGGTAACGGCCCTCTAGGCCACTTACTCCCTAACCCTCCTCTGAGGGGCGGAACTTGCTTACTACTCCTACGACTCACTGGCTACCCGCTGGTGCTCTATATGAAAGTAACTGAACACCTGACCCGCGCCGACGGCAAGACGCTGTTTTCCTTCGAGGTGCTGCCCCCGAAAAAGGGCGAGAACATCCAGAACCTGTTCTCGAACATTGAGCCCCTCATGGAGTTCAAGCCGCCGTTTATCGACGTGACCTACCACCGCGAAGAGTACGTGTACCGCCAGCACCCGAATGGCCTGCTGGAGAAGAAAACGGTGCGCAAGCGCCCTGGCACCGTAGGGATTTGCGCGGCCATCAAGAACCGCTTCGATGTGGATACGGTGCCGCACCTCATCTGCGGAGGCTTCTCGAAAGAAGAAACCGAAAACGCCCTCATCGACTTGCATTTTCTGGGCATCGACAACGTGCTGGCTCTGCGCGGCGACCCAATTAAATCGGAAGGCAGCTTCATTCCCGACCCCGACGGGCACGCCTACGCCTGCGACCTGATTGGGCAGGTGGCTGACCTGAACAAGGGAGCATATCTGGATGAAAAGCAGGATGATACCTGGGCTACTGACTTCTGCATCGGGACGGCCGGCTATCCTGAGAAACACTTTGAGTCGCCGAACTATGGGGCCGACCTGCGCTACCTCAAGCACAAGGTAGACCGTGGCGCCGACTACATCGTGACTCAGATGTTCTTCGATAACGAGCAGTTCTTCAACTTCGAGAAGCGCTGCCGTGAGGCGGGCATTACGGTGCCCATCATCCCCGGCCTCAAGCCCCTGACCACCAAAAGCCAGCTCACCATGCTGCCCCGGGCCTTCTACCTCAACATTCCGGAGGAGCTGGCCGATGCCGTGCATCTGGCCCCGGACAACGCGGCAGCCCGCGAAATCGGGATTGAGTGGTGCATCAACCAGAGCCGGGAACTGATGGCCCACGGTGTGCCGGTGCTGCACTACTACAGCATGGGCAAGTCGGAGAGCATCCGGCGGGTGGCGGCGGCGTTGTTTTAGTCGAGATGGGAGAGCCGGTGGCCGTCGCCCCGTCATCTGCGTATTCCGGCTTGTTGTTTCACTTCTCACGGTTTGCCCTTGGATACGCTGGATGATCTGTTTGCGCGTTTGCGTGAGGCTGCTACTCCTGCCGAGATAGAAGCTCTGCAAAACGGTATCTGGCAGCTCTGGCTGACTACCGGCAACCAGCTGCTGGACAAGCACCTGGAGGCCGGCATGCGGGCCATGGCCGCCGGCGACTACAACCGGGCCATTGCCGATTTTACGGTGCTGACAGAGGAGCTTCCAGCCTACGCGGAGGGCTGGAACAAGCGTGCTACGGCCTACTATCTGCGGGGAGAATACCGGGCTTCTTTGCTCGATATTCAGGAAACGCTGCGGCGGGAGCCCCGGCACTTTGGGGCCCTGAGCGGCCGGGCCAATATGCTCCAAATACTCGGCGACGAAGCCGGGGCACTGCGGGTGCTGCTGCGCCTGGAGCAGCTGTGCCGGCACTGGCCCGGCCTGCAGGCGCAGCTGCACGATCTGCGCGGCCGGCTGGGGTAGTTGGCCTGAAGTTGTATATATCTGGGAATGCTGGTAAATTTCCGGTCTGTAAGCATGCCTCTTCCGGTACTTTGGCGTGGTATGAAGTAAGCCAACACGCTGCCACAGCAGCCAGGCCCTACGAAATGCCCGTCATCGTCAGCAAGAGGAAAGCGCATACAGGCTGCCCCACCCGGCTATCTGCACCTTCTTTCCACCCGCGTATCAAACACTTCTTCTCTTCGGCAGCACTCTGTGCCCTGCTATTTGCAGGGCCGAGTTCCACCGCGCAGGCCCAGCGTCGCAAAAGCGACCTGGAAAGCGGGGAAATGGAAAAAGGCAAGAAAGTAGGCATCTGGGAATATTCGAGCCTCACGCGCGACGGCCGGCAGGTGCTGGTGCAGCGCTACGGCCACACGGCCAACAAGCTCGGGTATTGCCGCCCGATTGAGGATGTGCCCTACGAGGCCGAAGTGCAGCTCGGCCAATGGACCCGCACACGCGTAGAGCAGCCGCCACTCTTTATCGGGGGCGAAGCGGCACTGGCCGCCTACATGGCCAAGCTGAACTATCCTGAGCCGGCCCAGCGCCGCAATATTCAGGGCCGGGTCATTGTTTCGTTTGCCATCGATACGCTGGGCAACGCTACTTCCCACAAAGTGCTGATGGGCATTGGTGGGGGCTGCGACGAAGAAGCGCTGCGCCTGAGCCGCACCATTCCGGCCCACTGGATTCCGGCGCGGCTCAATGGCCGGGCCGTGCCGGTTGTCTACGAGCTGCCCTTCTCGTTTAAGCTCCAGACCCAGCGCTAGGCCGGTATATCTGCTAAGGTTGCCGCTTTGTCTGGCAGAAGGCTAACCCCGGATTGGGGTGCTTGCGTACATTGCCTCCATGAACTCGTCCCCGAACTTCCGCCTCCTGACAGCCGCGAGTGTGGCTGCTCTGCTCCTGACCGCCTCCTGCGACACCACTCCGCGTGAGCGCCAGGAGGCTGTGCGCGAAGAAGCCCGCAACATAGACACGCTGGCCAACCGCGCCGCCGATAAGCTGCGCACCGTGGGCCGCCGCGCCGCCCGCTTCGATTCGGTGTCGCGGCAGCGCAACCGCCAGCCCCTCGATACGGCCGCCGCCCGCACCTTCGCCAGCCAGCTGCTGGGCAGCTACGGCGATATTGAGCAACTCACGCCCACCACCATTGAGCCGGCGTTTGTGCAGTTTATGCAGCAGGTGCGCACCAACCGCAAGCAGTGGACCCAGCGCGACTGGGACTACGCTACCGCGCTCAGCCGCCGCCTCAACTCCCGGTTTCGCACTATCCGTCTCGACATCAAAGGCCGCGACGAGCTACACATCCGGGCGTTGCAGACCGAATTCACGGCCCTCGAAACCAGCCGCGACGTGAAAGACCTGAGTGATGCCGTGAAAGACAAGTAGGCTGCCGCCGACCACCTAACTAGAAGCCCCGCGTTGTGCGGGGCTTTTTTTCTGCAATGAAACACACCCTTATTAGTAGAAGCACCGGCCTGGCCCTGCTGCTCCTGTTGCTGAATCTGTCTGCTGCGTGCGCGCAGCGCCTGATCCGGAAAGCCGAAACGCTGCCGGCCGGTGAGCTGTGGCTGAGCCCCGGCGACGCCCTGCAGCTGCGCCTGGCCGGCCCGCCCGGTGGGCAGGCATCGTTCCTGAACGGCCTGCCCATGACGGAGCTGCCGCCCGAGCAGGCTGGTGGCGTGGCTGGCATCTATCAGGCCACCTATCATGTGCAGCCCACCGATACGCTGGGTGGCGCCGGTGGCCGGCCGCTGTGGCTGCACCTGCGCCTGCCCGACGGCCGCCACGACTCGCTGCAAACGGCCGCTCCGGTCCGCGTGCTGTCCCCGAACCAGCCGCAGCTGGCCGTTACGCAGGGTGCATTAGCCCACCTCAACTACGGCTTGGGCGAAGACCGGCTGGGCGGCGCCAAGCTCGGCTACCTCGATTCGCTTGTGGTGCTGCACGTGGTGGGCCGGGTGGCCGGGCAGTATCGGGTGCGGCTGGCGGAAGGCCAGTACGCCTGGGCCCCGCTGGAAACGGTGCGGCTGCTTCCGGCGGGCGGTTTTCAGCCGGCCTCGCTCACCGGCTCCTGGAGCGTGGCCGGCGACTCGCTCTACGACTATGTGCGCCTGCCGCTTACTCAGCGCCTGCCCTACCGCTCGCAACTGCTCCAGAATCCTGCCCGGCTCGTAATTGATGTGTTCGGGGCTACCTCCAACACCAACTGGATAACGCAGCGCGCAGGCCTGCGGGAGTTGGGTGCCATATACTACGAGCAGCCGCAGCCCGATGTGTTTCGGATGGTGCTGCCGCTGCGCCACCTGCAAAGCTGGGGCTACCATATTCGGTATGAGCGAAATACGCTGCTGGTGCAGGTGTCGCGCCCACCCGCCCGCCTGCGGCTGAAAGGACTTGTGGTGGCCGTGGATGCCGGGCATGGTGGCACCAACGTAGGCGCTATCGGCCCAAGCGGAGCCCGAGAAAAAGACCTCACGCTGGCCATTGCCCGGCAACTGCGGCGGGAGCTGGAACGCCAGGGCGCCCGCGTACTCATGACCCGTGACGCCGATGTCACGGTTGGCAATGCCGAGCGGGTGCAGCTGCTGCGCCAGCGGCGGCCAGCCTTGCTGGTCAGTATTCACGTAAACTCATCCGGTAGTGCTGCCGCTCAAGGCACCAGCACCTACTACCGCTACGTGGCGTTTCGGCCGCTGGCGCAGGCCTTGTATGGGCGCATGCAGCAAACCCGCCTGAAGGGGTGGGGACTGGTCGGCAACTTCAACTTTGGCCTTAATGGCCCCACCGAATACCCCAACGCGCTGGTAGAAACGGCCTTTGTGTCGAACCCGGAAGATGAGCAGCGGCTAACCGACCCCGAGCAGCAGCGCCAGATGGCCCGCCGAATGGCGCAGGGCATCGAAGACTTTCTGAAAAGCTCCCGGGCCCCGGGCCCGAAAGGCTGGCTGCGGCACCAAGCCGCCGAACAGTAGGGGACAGGCTGGAACCAGGGAAGCCGGAAAGCCTGAGCAGGAGAAGCTGCACTGTAGGCTGCTATAGTTTCTTAGCAAGAAATAGTTGGGTATTTGCCAACAATCCGCGTACAAAGCCAATTATCTTCCTCAGAGTCAGGGTTGCCCGCGGGGCATCCGCTGCGCACCTGAACCCCCTTTTTCCAACCAAACCCACCATTCACATGGCAGAAGCTTCTTTACTGGACCGCAGCCGTACGGTGGCTGGCCCCGGCTACAACCGCTGGCTGGTTCCACCGGCCGCGCTGGCAATTCATCTGGCCATCGGGCAGGCCTATGCCTTCAGCGTATTCAAAAAGCCGCTCGGCGCTCTTATCAGCGGCAACCCCGATGCGCCGGCCCCCGCCGACTGGACTCCCGGGCAGCTGGGCGTTATCTTCTCCATTGCCATCGTGCTGCTGGGCCTTTCGGCGGCTATTTTCGGGACGTGGCTGGAACGGGTGGGGCCTCGCAAGGCCATGATGGCCTCGGCCCTGTGCTTTGGCGGCGGCTTCTTTATTGCGGCTTTGGGCGTGCACCTGCACAGCATCTGGCTGGTATATTTCGGCTACGGCTTTGTGGGCGGTATCGGGCTGGGTATTGGCTATATCTCGCCCGTGAGCACGCTCATCAAGTGGTTTCCGGACCGGCGCGGTGTGGCTACGGGCATGGCCATCATGGGCTTTGGCGGCGGCGCCATGATTGGCTCGCCGCTGGCCGTAACGCTCATGGACTACTTCAAGGCGGCCGGCACCGGCACACTGGGCGTGGCCGCCACGTTCCTGGCTATGGGCCTGATTTATCTGCTGTTCATGCAGTTCGGCGTCTGGACCATTCGGGTGCCGGCCGACGACTGGAAGCCGGAGGGCTACGTGCCTTCCAACGAACACAACGCCCTGATTACGACCGGCAACGTTACGGCCGACAATGCCATCAAAACGCCCCAGTTCTGGCTGCTCTGGGTGGTGCTGTGCATGAACGTGACGGCCGGTATCGGGGTGCTCGAAACCGCCTCGCCGCTTATTCAGGAGTCCTTCTCCGATGGCGTGATGGGCGCCGGCCGGGGCGTAACGGCCGCTGCTGCCGCTGGCTTCGTAGGCCTGCTGAGCCTGTTCAACCTGCTGGGGCGCTTCTTCTGGTCGTCGGCTTCCGATAAAATGGGCCGTAAAACCACCTACGCCATCTACTTCGGGCTGGGGATTCTGCTGTATGCGCTGGTGCCTACACTGGGAGCCGGCGCGCAGCTTACGCTGTTCGTGGTCGTGACGTGCGTGATTCTGAGCATGTACGGCGGCGGCTTTGCTACCATCCCGGCCTACCTCTCCGACCTGTTCGGCAAGCTGCAGGTGGGCGCCATTCACGGCCGCCTGCTCACGGCCTGGAGCACGGCCGGCGTGCTGGGTCCCGTCATCGTCAACTATCTGCATTCCAACGCCAAAGAAAACGGCATGGTAGGCGCGGCGGCGTATCAGTCGGTGTTCTACACCATGGCTGGGCTGCTGGTGGTAGGGTTGATTGCCAACTTCCTGGTGCGGCCCGTCGCAGAGCAGTATTTCGAGAAGGAACCGGCCAAAAAAACAGCGGCCTAGCCTGCACTTGTCTTATCCTCTACAGCTGAACTCATGGACCAAAAACCTCTCACTTCCGATTCGAATGCCGCTCCCAGCTCTACCGGCGCCGTGGCTTTCGCCTGGCTCTTTGTCGGCATTCCGCTGGTTTGGGGCGTGTCTCAGACCTTTATCAAGGCGTTGGCACTGTTTCAATAAGCCGGCTCCGCAGAAAAAAAGCTGCGGCCAGTGAAGGAAGCACCCGAAAGGGTGCTTCTTTTGTTTTATCTGAAACCCTGGCGCCCATGTACGACGAGCCCACCCATGCCCCGATTGTGCTGCTGGCCTCTTTTGCCAATGTTATTTCGGCGCACCTGGCCAAAAACCAGCTGGATGCGGCCGGCATTCCGTGCTTTTTGAGCAATGAAAACCGGCCCTACGGCCCCATTTCGGGTGGGGTGCGGCTGCACGTGCGGGAGCAGGACCTACCGGCGGCGCAGGAAGTACTGGAGGCGGGCCGCCCCACCATGCACGCGCTGGCTTCTTCCGAAGACGAATCCACCACGCCGGACACCGTCCGCTGCCCCCGCTGCCACCACACCGATGTGGTCTGCCAGCAGACTCCCGAGCCCAGCCACACGCTGCTCACCCGCCTGCGCCTCTGGCTCCTGGACCCCGAAAAGCCACAGTGCCACTGTTTCCACTGCGGGCTGGACTTTGAAGGATAATGAGGCTGGTAAAGCGCCTGGTGCGGGCTTTACCGAAACCGCCACGCGGGCAGCACTGTGCCCGCCGGAAAATGCTCCTGCTCGGCGGGAAGCTCCAGAAATGCGTTGCTCATCAGCAGACTGGCCTGGTCGCCGGAGCCGCCGGCCCGTTCGGGGTGCGCGAGGCGCCGGCCGTCGGGCGCATCTTCCAGGCGCACCAGCAGAAAGTGAGTGAGAGCCGGCCGAAACGCCACATCGGCGGCCAGCACGGCGGGCACGGGGCCGGGCACGGCGGCCGGTTGCTGCACGGCCAGCAGCCACGGCTGCACATACCGGTAAAAATTCACGAACGACGACACCGGGTTGCCGGGCAGCGCAAACACCACCGCTCCGGCCGGGTGCTGCCCAAACCAGAACGGCTTGCCCGGCCGCTGCTGCACCTCATGGAACCGCTGTTCTACTCCCAGCCCGCGCAAGGTTTCCGGCAAAAAATCGGCCTTGCCCTTCGAGACGCCCCCGCTCAGTACCACGGCATCATACTCTTCCAGTAGCGTCGGCAGGCCCTGCTGCAGCGCTGCCACATCATCGTTGAAGTGGAAAAGCGCCGTAACGGCTCCGGCAGTATCGGCGGCGGCTTGCAGCATCAGGCCATTGGAGCGCCGGATCTGGTGGGGCAAGGGAGTGGCCGAAATGGGCACCAGCTCGTCGCCGGTGCTGACCACGGCCACCCGCGGGCGGCGCGTAACAGCCACCGTGGCGGCCCCAATAGTAGCAGCCACGGCCAGTTCCGTGGGGCCCAGCGCAGTGCCGGCCGGCAGCAGCAAGTCACCTTGGTGCCGGTCGGCGGCCCGGGCGTGGATGTTGTGGCCCGCGCGTGGTGGCAGCACCTGCACCTGCGCGTGGCGCCGGCCGGTGGCTTCGTCGGTCCGGAAAGTCAGGTCTTCGTAGCGGATGCTGGTATCGGCCCCTTCCGGCAGTGCCGCCCCGGTCATGATTTCGACGGCCGCCAGCGGGTTTTGGAGTGGTTCCGGTGGTTGGCCGGCAAACTGCGTCCGCTCAACCAAAAACTCCGTCTGGCCTGCTTCAAGAGCCGCAAACCGCACCACAATGCCATCCATAGCCACTCGGTTGAAGGGCGGAAAGTCCCGGTCGGCGCGCAGGTCTTCGCGCAACACGCGGCCGGCGGCTAAGCTCAGCGAGAGGTACTCCACGCCCAATGGGCGGATGGTAGCGGCAATGAGGCGGGTGGCTTCTGCAACGGAAATCATAGGCACGAATGTAGGGCAAGCTGTAGCTTGCGCCAGTAACCAACGGCTGGGCCGGGCGGTTGTTTGTGCAGCAGCACCTGAAACTCCAGCCTCTGCGCCGCGTTTGGCTTTCTGGCGGCGCACCTGCTTGTGGTTGCGGCCCGAAACTTTTCGATTCCTCTATGTCTGATTCCCCGAAGCTTACCCATCTGGATGCGTCCGGCCAGCCCGCCATGGTAGATGTCGGCGCCAAGCAGCCGACCCGCCGCGTGGCCCGGGCCCGCAGCCGCGTAGTGCTGGGCCCCGAAATCATGGCACTGGTGCAGGAAGGCGACCTGCCCACCCGCAAGGGTCCTGTGTTCCAGACGGCTATTTTGGCGGGTATTATGGGCGCGAAACGTACTTCGGAGCTGATTCCGCTGTGCCACCCGCTGTGCCTGGACAACTGCCAGGTGACGATTGAAGTAGACGGGCCCGATGCCGTGCTGATTGAGTGTACGGCCACCGTAACCGGGAAAACCGGCGTCGAAATGGAAGCTCTGACCGGCGCTTCGGTGGCCGCCCTCACCATCTACGACATGTGCAAGGCCTTGTCGCACGACATTCTTATTCAGGAAACCCGCCTCGTAAGCAAAACCGGCGGCAAACAGGACTTTCATCATGCCGGATAATTCAGCCGCCAACAAACCCCGCAGCAAGCACGCCCAGCTGGCCCGGCCCAATATCGGCGAGTTCAGCCGCCACGAGCTGGCCATTCTGGGGGCTCCGTGCGGCCGCATCAAGGAGCTGGCGGCCCGCTTGACTTCCGTGCTGGCCGATACGCTTCGGGTAGCTTACGTGGATGCCGACCACGCCGCCGGCGACGATGCGGCCCAGGGCGGCAGCGGCGGCCAGGACGCCATACTGCAAGCCGGCGCGGCCGCCGAGCTGACCGACAAAATCACCTTCACCCGCCTGGATGTGCAGCGGCCCCTCGACCGGTTTAGCCAGCCGGAGCTGCTGCAACATCAGGGCTTGGTGCTGGTGAACGGCAACCACTTCCGGGCCCGGCAGCAGCTGGTGATTCTGGACCCGGCCAAACCCGTGGAAAAGAAGCTGGACCGCCTCACCGATGTGCGCGCCCTGCTGCTGCCCGACGGCGTAACGGAAGTACCGGCCTACTTGCGGGCTCATCTGCAGGAAGCTGCCGTGCCACTATTGCCCCTGCACGATACCGCCGCCATTGCCGAGCTGATTCTGGAGGAATGGCGTGCCGCTGCGCCGCCGGTGCGGGGCCTGGTGCTGGCTGGTGGCCGAAGCCAGCGCATGGGCCACGACAAAGGCAAGCTCGCCTACCACCACGGCCAGGAGCAGCGCGCCTATGCTGCCGAGCTGCTGGCCCCGTTCTGCCAGGATGTGCACGTTTCCTGCCGCCCCGACCAGGCGACGGAGCTGGAATACGCCGGCCTGCGCCCTTTGCCCGACACTTTCGCCGACCTAGGCCCGCTGAGCGGCTTGCTTTCCGCCTTTCGCCTCGACCCCAACGCGGCGTGGCTGGTGGTAGCTTGCGACTTGCCATTTCTGTCGGCCGCCACCTTGCAGCATCTGCTGGAAAACCGCCACCCGGGCCGCATGGCCACGGCCTTCCAGAGCCCCGAAAACGAGTGGCCCGAGCCGCTTATCACCATTTGGGAGCCCCGCAGCTACGGCACGCTGCTGCGCTTCCTGAGCTTGGGTTACAGCTGCCCCCGCAAGTCGCTCATCAACTCCGATATTGAGCTGCTGGCCGCGCCCGCGCCCGAAGAGCTACGCAACGTGAATACGCCCGAAGAAGCCGCCCAAACCCGGGCAGAGCTGGGCTAGTAGCCTGCATTGAGTTTTACGGATGGGCGGCTACCCACACGTCGCCGTCCTCATAAAACTCCTTTTTCCAGATAGTTACTACCTGTTTCAGTGTGTCGATGATGTACTGGCAGGCGGCGAAGCTTTCGGCGCGGTGCGGCGTAGACACGGCCACCACCACCGCCACATCGCCGATGTAGAGCGTGCCTTTACGGTGCACCACGGTTATTTTCTGCACCATCGGCCACTTTTCGGCAGCCTGCTCGGCTACTTTGCGCAGCTGGTGCAGCGCCATGCTGTCGTAGGCTTCGTACTCCAGGCGCACCACGGTGCGGCCGGTGCTCCGGTTGCGCACTGTGCCAATAAACGTATTGATGGCGCCCGCCCCATCGGCTTCCACGCTTTGCAGGGCGGCGGCCACGTCGATGGGTTGGTCAGTCAGGTCGATGTGAATCAAGGGAGTATTGAGAGGAGGAGAATGGTGAGAAAGACCGCCATACTGCGCCGGTCGAGGCCGCAGAGATGCTTCACGCGGCAGCATGATGTGCGGTAGTGCCCGAGAGCTGCTATTATCCGCCGGATACGGGCGGAATCAGGGCTATTTCGTCGCGCTCCTGCAGCGGCTGCGCATCTTCGGCGTATTCGTTGTTCACCGCCACCGCCAGGCTGCTGAGCTGGCGCAGCGCCGGGTAGTCGGTGCGGAGCTGTTCCAGCAGCTGGTGTACCGGCTGGCCTTCGGGAGCTGTAACGGTCAGTTCCGGCTGGCCCACAATTTCTTTGGCAATGCCAAAAAGCGCTATTTTCAGGTTCATAGGGTCGGGGAAAGGAAAATATAGCAACAGTACGTATTTCAAACCCGAACCACAGCGCGCATGTTACGTTTTGGTTGACAGATTCCGGCTCGCACTGAGCCACCCTCTTTAGTTTTGTTGCTATGGCTGATGCCACACCGTCTGTTTTGTTTGATAATCATGGCCGTCCGCTGGAGTACCTGCGGCTGGCCGTGACGGACCGGTGCAACCTGCGCTGCTTCTATTGCATGCCCGAAGAAGGCATCAAGTACATGCCTAAGCAGGAGCTTCTGACCTACGAGGAGATGGAGCGGCTGGTTGGCCTGCTCACTGGCCTGGGTGTGCGCAAAGTGCGCCTGACGGGCGGGGAGCCATTCGTACGCCGCGACTTGGTGCCCTTTATGGCCCGCCTCGCCGCCATTCCCGGCCTCGACGACCTGAGCCTGACCACCAACGGCGTGCTCACGGCCCCGCACGTGCCCGAACTGGCCCGCCTGGGCGTGAAGGCCGTCAACCTCAGCCTCGATACCCTGGACCGCGCCCGGTTTGCCAGCATCACGCGCCGCGACGAGCTACCGCGGGTGCTGGATACGTTTTATGCGCTGCTGGCCTCTGGCATTCAGGTGAAAATCAATGCCGTAGTGATGGACGGGCAGAACATCGAAGACCTGGTGCCCTTGGCCGAGCTGACGCGGGAGCTGCCGGTAGAAGTGCGCTTTATCGAGGAAATGCCTTTCAACGGCGGCAGCCACGCCGCCACGCTGCCCTGGGACCACCGCCGCATCCGGCAGCATCTTGAGGCTAATTTGGGCGAGTTCATACCCGTGCCTACGCCCGCCGGCGCCACGGCTTCCGAATACAGCATTGCCGGCCACCAAGGGCGCATTGGTATCATTGCAGCCTATTCGCGCACGTTTTGCGGCACCTGCAACCGGATCCGGCTTACGGCCGAAGGCGGCCTCAAAACCTGTCTCTACGACCAGGGCGTGCTGGACGTGCGGGCCCTGCTGCGCGGCGGCTCCTCAGATGAAGAAGTAACCGAGGCCCTGAAAAACGCCTTCCGCTACCGCGCCGCCAACGGCTTCGAGGCCGAGCAACGCCGCCCTGTGCATCAGCTCAGCTTCGAGTCGATGAGCACGATTGGTGGCTAAGCGCAGCGGCGGGCCTATTTACCCAAGCCAACCCAGCCGCGCCGCATGGCATAGTGCGCCGCCGTTCCCACCAGCAAGCCCACCAGATAGCCGTAGGGCAGGCCCGCGCAGAGCAGTCCTACCAGCAGCGCCACCAGCAAATCTGGGCGGTGTTCCGCAACGTCGCGGAGCAGCGTGGCCAGCGTGAGAGCCTCGAACAGGAGCAGCACGCCCAGTACCGGCAGCGGGAAAATCTGCACGATTTGCTGGAAACCCTGGCTGAAAAACAACCCCAGCACCAGAAACAGGCCCCCATAAATCAGGACGGAGCCGCCGGTGCGGCCGCCAAACGTGTAGTGGCCTACCATGCCGCCCGAGCCGTGGCACACCGGAAAGCCGCCCAGAAACGGATTCACGAGGTTCATGAGGGCATACGTGAAGCTGATTTGCCGCACCGTGAGACTCCGTTCCGGGAAATAGTCCTGCACCACCTGCCGGGTCGCCAGCACCGAGTTGCCGAGCGACAACGGAATCTGGGGCAAGGCCAGCAGCACGGCACCCGTCAGGATATCGGCGGTGGTGGGCACGTGCCAGGCCGGCAGGTGCAGCCCGATGGCCCGCTGAGCCGAGGTCAGATCGAGCTTGAAAACCAGCCCGTAGGCCACGCCCAGCGCCAGCACCACTAGGGCCGCCGGCCAGCGGCGGTTGCCCAGCAGCACCACCGTCACCAGAAAGCCGGCCGCCGCCAGCGCGTAGCCGGGCAGGCCGTCGGCGGGCACGTATTCTTTTAAGGCGAGGGTGGCCAGCTGCAGGGCCAGCCCAAACTGAATACCGCGCACTACCGGCTTCGGAACCAGCCGGGCCAGCGCGTCAATCAGCCCCGTAACCGACAGCAGCAGCATACTGACGCCAATGGCCAGCCCTCCGCCAAAAATGATGCGCCCCGGAATTTTCTGCGCAATAACCAGCGCTGCAAACGCCTTCAGCGGCTGCACCGGCATCGGCATGCCGTACCAGAGGCCCGAAAACACCTGCATCAGCCCGAACATCACCAGCACCCCGGCGCTATCCATGCCCGAGGCCGCAATGATGCCGATGAGCAGCGGCAGATCAGTGCCTAAATCCCCGAAAGCCCCCGCCAGCTCATTTCTGTCGAAGCGGATGCGCGGGCGGGCAGGACGGGTGGCGGTGAGGGGCATACAGGGTATTTCAGACTGGATAATAGGGTAGGGGGGCACTTTATACAGGTAGACTCGCCGCTCAGGCAACCTTCTCAGCGGTATCCTGCCAGGCCAGTATGCCGCCTTCCAGATTCTGCAGGTTGGTGAAGCCATACGTGTTCTGCAGCAGGTCGATGGCCTGAGTGCTGCGGCGGCCGGAGTGGCAGTATACTATTACCGGGTGGTGCTTCGGAATCGAGGCCACGCCTTTCTCCAGGGTAGCCAGTGGCAACAGCGTAGCGCCCGGCAGGTGCGTAGCGGCAAATTCGTCCGGCTCGCGTACATCCAGCAGAAACGGCGGGTGGCCCGATTGCAGCAGTTCCCGCAGCTCTACCGCCGACACCGTGCTGATACCGACTCCGCACAAATCGGCGTAATCGGCGGGGTTGGCAGTATCCAGGTTGATGGCAGCCTGCTCCGGGCGGCGCGGAAATTTCAGGACCCGACTCTGAAACGACAGCGCATCTAGCATCCAGAGCCGCCCTACCAGCACTTCCCCGATTCCCAGCAACACCTTCAGCGTTTCTGTGGCCTGGGCCGTGCCTACCAGGCCGGGCAGCACGCCCAGCACGCCGGTGGCTTCGCAGTTGGGGGCTTCGCTGGCGGCCGGCGGCTGCGGAAACAGGCAGCGGTAGGTGGGCCCGCCCTGGTAGTTGAACACCGAAACCTGCCCTTCGAACTTATAGATGGCCCCCGATACCAGCGGCCGGCCGAGGCTCACGCAGGCATCGTTGAGCAGGTAGCGGGTCGGGAAGTTGTCGGAGCCGTCTACCACCACATCGTACTGCGCCACCAGTTCCCGCACATTGCCCAGCATCAGCCGGCAGTTGTACACCTCTGTGTGCACCAGCGGATTAAGCTGGCGAAGAGCGTGCGCGGCGGTGGCTGCTTTGGGCTGGCCCACGTCGGCCGGGCCGTACAGAATCTGGCGCTGCAGGTTGCTCATGTCCACCTTGTCGGCATCCACAATGCCCAGCGTGCCTACGCCGGCGGCGGCCAGATACTGCAGCACCGGGCAGCCCAGCCCGCCGGCGCCTACCACCAGCACGCGGGCGTTTTTGAGGCGTAGCTGGCCGGCTTCCCCTATTTCGGGCAGTTGCAGGTGGCGGCGGTACCGCTGGCGTTCTTCGGTAGTAAGCATAGCTGAGAAAATAGGCGGCCTGAAAGGCGGGGTGTGGTGACTGCGGCTCATTCAAACTTACAACTGCCCCGTAAGGTTAAGATACTACGCGCTGGCTGCTTCGGCGCGGTTTTCCTCATCGGCTATCCGGATTCTCAGTGGCAACTCCCGTTTTTCTGCCTCCTACCAGCTACGAATACGTGACCGTGCAGAAAGTGCATGGCTCTACCGCTACCGAAGCCTCCGACGTGCTGGCTGCCGAAGAGCCGCTGGAAATCCGCGTCGGTTACGGTCCCGAAAACCAGCGCCAGCACCGCACGCTGTCCGTCACGATGCGCACACCGGGCCACGACTTCGAGCTGACGGCCGGCTTCCTGCTCACCGAAGGCCTGATCCGGGGGCGCGACGACCTGCAAGGGGTCATCTACTGTCCCGATGTGAAGAAGGAAGAGGAGCGCGAAAACGTGGTGCGGGCCGAGCTCAACCCAACCTCCGTGCCCGACTTGCCCCGCCTGGAGCGCCATTTCTACACCAGCAGCAGCTGCGGTGTGTGCGGCAAAACCAGCATTGAGGCGGTGCACGCGGCCAGTTGCCCGGTTTTGCCCACCAACGGGCCTGCCGTAGCCGCGGCCGTGGTGCATCAGCTGCCCGAGCGGCAGCGGGCGGCCCAGGCGCTGTTCGAGCAAACCGGCGGCCTGCACGCCGCCGCCCTGTTTTCGCCGGCCGGCGAGCTGCTGCTGCTGCGCGAAGACGTGGGCCGCCACAACGCCCTCGACAAGGTGATTGGGGCCGCGCTGCTGGCCGGGCAGCTGCCGCTGCATGGCGCGGTGCTGCTGGTAAGTGGCCGTGCGAGCTTCGAGCTGGTGCAGAAAGCAGCGGTGGCGGGTATTCCGGTGCTGGCCGCCGTCGGGGCTCCCAGCTCCCTGGCCGTTTCGGCCGCCCACAATTTCGGTATGACGCTCTGCGGCTTCGTGCGCCAGAATCGGTTCAACATCTACAGCCACAGCTGGCGCATCACGCAGGAGCCACCGGCTGAACCGCCGGCCTGAATACTGCCTGATGTAGCGTCCACTTCGTTCATATACCCTGCCTCCGCTTCGCATTCCATGAAACTCCGCCTCGAAGACAACACCCTGCGCCTGCGCCTCTCCGCGGAAGAAGTAGCTGACTTTGGCCGCACCGGCCAGCTGCAAACGGTGGTACCGCTCGGGCCCGCTGCCCTCGATACGCTGACGTATGTGTTGGTACGGGCTGCCGGCCTGGGTGGCTTGGAGCTGCAATTGGCGTATTCGCCGGGCCATATCACGGTGCAGGTCCCGGCCGCCGTAGCCGATGAGTGGACTGCCTCCGAAACCATCAGCCTGCGCTGCAGTTATCCAGTGGCCGGCAACCAAGTACTGCATATATTGGTAGAGAAGGACTTAGGTTGTAAGCACTAGCCTTCTTCAATTTCTGCTCCCACCGAAAGACCTTATTCCATGGAAGAGTCTCCCATTGCCGACCCGAACAAAGCAGGCAAGCAGCACGAGCAAAAAGCCAGCAATGCGCCCAAAAGCGGGGAGCGGCCCGACCAGGGCGCCGCGCCGGCTCCCGACCATTACCGCCCCGACCCGCAGGCCGCCCGCGACGAAAGTAATATCACCCCTCCAGACGTGGCTAACGCAAAATATACCCACCCGATTCTGGCTCAGCCGCCCGAAGCCCTGACCGGCATCCGGCTCGAAGAGCGCGCCAAAGTAGCGGCCGGCGTCACGGCCGTTATCAAGTCCATGGAATTCAGCTGGAGCGAAGGCGGCCTGAACCGCGGCACCCGTGGCCTGCTCAAAATGAACCAGAAGGACGGTTTCGACTGCTCCAGTTGCGCTTGGCCTGACCCCGACGACCACCGCTCGGTAGCCGAGTTTTGCGAAAACGGCGCCAAAGCCACTGCCTCCGACGCCGACGACAAAGCGGCCGGCCCGGAGTTTTTCGCGCGCTACAGCCTGGCCCAGCTTTCCCAGATGACCGACCGGGACCAGAACAACGCCGGCCGCCTCACGCACCCCATGGTCAAGCGCCCCGGCGACAACCACTACTCGCCCATTGCGTGGCCCGATGCCTTCCAGCTCATCGGCGACCATCTGAATGCGTTGGATTCGCCCAACGAAGCGGTGTTCTACACGTCCGGCAAAGTGCCTAATGAGCCCGCCTTCCTGTTCCAGCTCTTCGCCAAGCAGCTCGGCACCAACAACCTGCCCGACTGCTCCAACATGTGCCACGAAAGCAGCGGCGCGGCCCTCAGTCCCACACTCGGTTTGGGCAAGGGCTCCGTTACGCTCAACGACATCTACGAGGCCGAAGTCATCCTTATTATAGGGCAGAACCCGGGCACCAACCATCCGCGCATGCTCACGGCCCTGCAGAAGGCCAAGCGCAACGGGGCTAAGATCATCAGCATCAACCCGCTCATCGAAGCCGGCCTCAACCACTTCAAGAACCCACAGGATTTCATGAACCCGCTCAGAGCACTGGGCGCGCTGATGGGCGACGGCACCCAGATTACCGACCTGTATCTGCAGGTTCGGGTGGATGGCGACATGGCCCTGCTGCGCGGTATCATGAAGCACCTCTTCGAAGCCGAGGACCTCAACCCCGGCCAGGTAGTAGACCGGGCCTTCATTGCCGAGTACACCACCGGCTTCGAGTCGTTCGAGCAGAATATCCGCAACACTTCCTGGGAGGATATCGAGGAGCTGAGCGGAATCAGCCGCGACCAGCTCCTGGAGGCTGCCAATATGCTGGCCACCAAAAAGAAAATCATCACCTGCTGGGCTATGGGCGTCACGCAGCAGCGGCAGGGCGTGCAGACCATCCAGGAAATCGTGAACCTGCACCTGATGAAAGGCGCCATTGGCAAGCGTGGCGCAGGTACCTGCCCCGTGCGCGGCCACTCCAACGTGCAGGGCGACCGGACTATGGGCGTCTGGGAGCAGCCCACCAAGGCGTTTCAGGATGCGTTGAGCAAGGAATTCAACTTCCAGGCTCCCTACGAACATGGCTACGACACCGTGGAGGCCATCAAAGCCATGTACAAAGGCAAAACCAAGGTGTTCTTCAGCCTCGGCGGCAACCTGCTGGGGGCCGGCCCCGATACCGAAGTCATTGCCGAAGGCATGCGTAAGCAGAAGCTGACGGTGTTTGTCGGCACCAAGCTCAACCGCGGCCACCTCACCACCGGCGAAACCAGCCTGCTGCTGCCCTGCTTCACGCACGCCGACGTAGATATGCAGAAGTCCGGCCACCAGATGACCTCCTGCGAAAACTCTATGGGCGTGGTTAGCCAGAACAAAGGCGTCCTGATTCCGCTCGAAGGCCAGATGATGAGCGAAGTGGCCATTATCAGCGGTGTCGCCATTGCTACTCTCGGCAGCCGCACCAACATCGCCGACTGGGTTGCCATGACCGAGAACTACGATGTCATCCGCGACCATATCAGCCGCGTGATTCCCGGCTTCGAGAACTTCAACGAGAAGCTGCGTCGCCCCGGTGGCTTCTACCTGCCCAATGGTCCCCGCGACCGGAAGTTCACCACGCCCAACGGCAAGGCCAACTTTACTACCACCGAGCTGCAGCACTACCAGCGCGAACTGGAGCCGGACCAGCTTATTCTGATGACGGTGCGCAGCCACGACCAGTTCAACACTACTATATACGACTACAATGACCGGTACCGGGGCGTATTCAACGAGCGGCGCGTCCTGTTCATGAATCCCCAGGATATGGCCGAGCGGGGTATTGGCGCCAAGGACCTCATCGACATCACCAGCCACTTTAAAGGCGAAACCCGCACTGTCGAGAAGTTCGTGGCCGTCCCCTACGACATTCCCAAAGGCAACGTGTCTGCCTATTTCCCCGAAGCCAATCCATTGGTTCCAATAGCCAGCGTGGCCAAAACCAGCAATACGCCTACCTCTAAGTATGTAGTAGTAACGGTAGTGCCCACACTCAAAACCACTGGCGCTCCTGTAGAGCAGCGCTTGGCAGTGGAAGCGTAGCCCCAATACATATAATAAGAGTCACTCATCTTGGCTTCAGTCGACCTCCCCTACTATGCTCAGCAGTGTAGGGGAGGTCGGCGTTTATAGGGAATACTGCTTCATAAAGGCCCTTTTGGGGCGGTCATAGCGAGTTGGTAACTTTTTTTGATCTGCGAGTGAACTAAGGGCAGGAGCTAAGTAGTTGTCTGCCAGTGCCCGGTTCGCTGCCACGGCCACGCCCTACGCGCCGGCCGATAAAAAAAGTTGGCCCCGGGGCTTGCACCGGAAAAAACGACCGACTACTTTTGCACTCCCAATCCGAAACGCGGACGGGCAACAGGCCGAATCAGCCCGGAAAAGAAAGTTGCTGGCCCAGGTAGCAAACCCGGAAAAGTCTACTTACCTTTGCAGCCCGCTTCAACCGGAAACGGAACCCGCTTCGAAAAAAAAGTTTGCCTGGTTACTTGCAGGCGAAGAAAACGAGGTGTTACCTTTGCAGCCTGCTTCAACCGGAAGCCGGGCCACGACTCTACGAAAAGCCCTAAAAAGTTTTTCGGCCCGGAGTTGGAAACTCAAAAAAGGGTGTTACCTTTGCAGCCCGCCGCGCTTCGAACGAGAAACGGCCGGGCAGGCAGGAAAAAGAAACAACCTTTTTCTTGCGATTTTAAAAAGGTTGTGTACCTTTGCAGCCCGCTTCGATCGGAAGCCGGGACCCGGACTCAGCAGATGAGTCACTACGTTGCTTCACACGAGAAGCGACGCACGTTCTTTGAATGGATGGAAAGACAAATGAAAGGGCTTTGGTAGCTCACTTCTTCGGAAGGGAGGCTGCTGAAGACCACGCGTAGAACAAAAGGAATTGAACAGCTCGTACACACGAGTCGGATCAGCACTCGACATCGTCTGTGGTTCGCCACG
>NZ_FRAS01000039.1 GCF_900142395.1 Hymenobacter psychrotolerans DSM 18569
ACTGCCACGACGGGGCTACCGCTGCCCGCCTCTGGGACGCCCTGGCGCTGGGCAGCGAGCTACTTGACCGGCTGCAGACCGTGTTCGTGGACGGTGGCTTTGGCCGCCGCTTTCGCCAGCACTTGGCGGGCCGAGGCCTGCAGGCACAGGTGCCGATGGGCGTAGTGGCCCATAAAGGCCGCTTTTTTATCCACGCCAAGCGTTGGGTCGTGGAACGCAGTATTGCTTGGGCCGGTACCAACCGCCGCTTGGCCAAGGACTACGAACGAAAAATCCAGCACGCCAACGCCTGGCTGTACCTAGCCAATATCCGACGACTCACTAAGCTAACTTAAACAGCTTCTAAAACGGCTGTACCTATATGTCCATCTTCTCATCTAAGCTCGAAACCCTCGAAGACCTGTTTCAGCACGAACTCAAAGACCTGTATAGCGCCGAAAACCAACTGGTGAAGGCGCTGCCCCAGATGGCCGCCGCGGCTAAAGACGGACGCCTGCGGGCCGGCATCGAGAAGCACCTTAAGGAAACCATGAACCAGGTAGCCCGCCTCGAAAAAATCGGGAAGGCGCTGGACATTGATCTGGATGGCGAAACCTGCAAGGCCATGGAAGGCCTGGTAAAGGAAGGCCAGAAAACGCTGTCGGAAAATGCCACCGATGAGGTGATGGATGCGGCCATTATTGCGGCCTCGCAGCGCATTGAGCACTACGAAATTTCTGGCTACGGTACGGCGGCCCACTATGCCGAGCGCCTGGGCTATACCGAAGCCGCCCAGCTGCTGCGCCAGACGCTGGACGAAGAACAGCTGACGGACACCAAGCTAAATGACCTCGCCAAAAATTATATCAACCAGAAAGCAATGTAGTGAAGGAGGGCTTTTTAGGGCCCTACGAACCGCTTTCCGCATAAAAAGGCCTGCAACCCGCAGGCTTTTTTTGTGTCTTCCCACGCTGGCTTCTCTCATCTGTGCTGAGAGTAAACCCAAAGCCGACTGTTAGCGTTGTCAACCGTTATCCATAGGCGCCAGCTCTTTACGTTGGCACCATCTGCCGTTTATGCAAACCAAGGAACACGAAGAACTAGAAGTAGCGGAGGCCCCGGCCGGTAAAAGCAGCCGAATCCTCTGGATTCTGGCGACGCTGGCCATCGTAGCGGGGTTGGTTTTCGTCAAGATGAAGTACTTCCCTTCTCCCAATGCGGAGGGCAAGGGCGGCGGTGGCAAAGGAGCCGGCGCGGGCAAAGGCGGTGCAGCCGGCCCCGGCGGCAAGGGCGGCGGCCAGAAACTGCCGGTGCAGGTATACGTGGTGAAAGCCACCAACCTGGCCGATGAAGTAGCCGCTACCGGCTCGGTCATGGCCGATGAGTCGGTGGTGATTAAGAGCGAGTTGTCGGGCAAAATTACCAGCCTGAACATCCGGGAAGGCCAGCCGGTGCGCAAGGGCCAGCTGCTGTTCAGCATCAACGCCGACGAAGCGCAGGCCGGCATCCGGAAGCAGGAATACAACATCAAACTCTTCCGGGACCAGGAGCGCCGCCAGCGCATTCTGCTGGACAAGGAATACATCAGCGCCCAGGAATACGAGCAGGCCAACAACCAGCTGCTCACGGCGCAGTCGGAGCTGCAGGCGCTACGGGCCACGCTGGACCGGGCCTTCGTGAAAGCCCCTTTTGATGGCGTACTGGGCCTGACAACGGCCACGGTGGGCACCTACGTAAGCCCCGGCACCGAAATTACGACCCTCTCGCGCGTGCGGCCCGTCAAGATTGACTTTGCCGTGCCGGGCCGCTTCGCCGCCAATGTGCGCGTCGGCGACGTGGTAAGCGTGACCGACGAGGCCACCAACAAGCAATACAAGGCCAAGGTGTACGCTCTCGATCCGCAGATTGACCCCGTAAGCCGCACGCAGCCGGTGCGGGCCCGCTACGCCAACACCAACGACGAGCTGCGTCCCGGCGCTTTCGTGAAAGTAAACCTGCAGCTCGGCGAATCGACGGATGCGCTGCAGGTGCCCACTGAGGCCGTAATTCCGGAAGCCAGCGGCTACAGCGTGTACACGGTGAAGGACGGCAAGATGGTCCCCAAAAAGGTCAAAATCGGGATTCGCTCTGACAAAGTCATTCAGGTGACGGACGGCCTGGCCGTGGGCGACTCCGTGATTCGCACCGGTATTCTGCAGCTGAAGCCCGGCGACGCGGTGCGCGTGACCAAGTAACTATTTCACGCAGTGTCTCGCAGTGGACGGCGCGGTGTCTCGCGGTGGCCGTTCACCCCTCTGCGAAACACTGCACTACCCACTGCGAGACACTGCGTGAAAACGACGTATGAGCTTATCATCAACTAGCATAAACCGCCCGGTCCTCGCCATCGTGATGAGCTTGGTCATCGTGATTTTTGGCGTGATTGGGTTTCGCTACCTCAGCATCCGGGAGTATCCGAGCGTCGACCCGCCCATTATTACGGTGTCGGCGAGCTACACCGGCGCCTCGGCCGACGTGATGCAGGGCCAGGTGACCGAGCCGCTTGAAGAAGCCCTCAACGGCATTGCCGGCATCAAGAACCTGACCTCGAACTCGCGCGACGGCCGCACCCAGATTACGGTGGAGTTTGACCTCGACGCCGACCTGGAAACCGCCGCCAACGACGTGCGCGACAAAGTTTCGGGGGCGCAGGGTCGCCTCCCGCGCGACATCGACCCGCCCATTGTGAGCAAGGCCAACGCCGACTCGCAGCCGATTGTCATGACTTACCTCAGCAGCTCGCAGCGCAACCTGCTGGAGCTGACGGACTACGCCAACAACACGCTGAAAGAGCGGATCCAGACGATTCCGGGCGTGTCGGAGGTGCGGGTATACGGCGAGCGGAAATACTCGATGCGCCTGTGGCTGAACCCGGTGAAGCTGTCGGCGCTGAACGTGGCGCCGGTGGAAGTGCAGGCAGCCCTCACGCGCGAAAACGTGGAGCTGCCCAGCGGCGCCGTGCAGGGCGAAAACACCCAGCTCACGCTGCGCACCATGGGCCGCCTTTCTACGGTCGAGGATTTCAACAACCTCATCATCCGCCGGGATGCCAACTCCCTGGTGCGCCTCTCCGACATCGGCTACGCCGAGCTGTACCCCGAAAACGACCAGACCATCTTCAAGGTAAACGGCGTGCCGATGGTGGGCCTGGCCGTTATTCCGCAGCCGGGCTCCAACCAGATTGACATTGCCGACGAGTTCAACAAGCGCCTGGAGCAGTACAGCAAAGACCTGCCCGGTGACCTGGTGCTCAAGCCGGGCTTCGACAACTCGGTGTTCATCCGAAAATCCATCAGCGAGGTAGAGCACACCATCATCGAGGCCTTCGTACTCGTGGTGGTTATCATCTTTCTATTCCTGCGCGACTGGCGCTCTACCATCATTCCGGTGGTAGCCATTCCGGTGTCGCTGGTGGGTATTTTCTTCGTGATGTACCTGCTGGATTTCTCCATCAACGTGCTGACGCTGCTGGCCATCGTGCTGGCTATCGGCCTGGTAGTGGATGATGCCATTGTGGTGCTGGAAAACATCTACTCGCGCATCGAGGAAGGCGAAGACCCCAAAACGGCGGCTATCAAAGGCTCCGAGGAAATCCTGATGGCCGTAGTGAGTACCACGGTGGTGCTGGCGGCCGTGTTCCTGCCCGTAGTGTTCCTGACCGGCATTACCGGGCGCCTATTCCGCGAGTTCGGCATTGTGGTGGCCGGCTCAGTACTGATTTCGGCTTTCGTTTCGCTCACGCTTACGCCCATGATGTGCAGCGTGCTGCTCAAGCGCGAAGAGAAGCACAACTGGTTTTACCGCAAGACCGAGCCGTTTTTCGAGGGCATGATTGGGGGCTACCAAAGCAGCCTCAAAACCTTCCTCAACAACCGCTGGCTGGCCTGGCTGATTGTGGCCGGTACGGGCGTGGGCATCTGGTTTTTCATGAAAACGCTGCCTTCTGAGCTGGCGCCGGTGGAAGACCGGAGCCGCATCAACATCAATGCGACCGGGCCCGAAGGCGCTTCGTTTGAGTTTATGGATGCCTACATGGCCCAGCTCACGAAGATGGCCATGGACTCGACCGGCAACAACCTGAGCAGCGTGTTTGCCGTGACATCGCCGGGCTTCGGGGGCGGCTCCAACTCCGGCATTGCGCGGGTGCTGCTCGTGGAAGCCGACCAGCGCCAGCAGAACCAGGACGATATTGCCAAAGTGCTTACCCAGGGCGTGAAAGGCCTTTCCGCCGCCCGTACTTCGGTGTCGCAGGACCAGAGCATCGGGGGCGGCGGGGGTGGCGGCCTGCCGGTGCAGTTTGTGGTGCAGACCCAGGACTTCGAGAAGCTGCGCGAAGCCGTGCCGAAATTCCTGGATGCCGCCCGCCAGAATCCTACGTTCCAGTTCGTGGACGTCAACCTGAAATTCAACAAGCCCGAGCTGCGTATCAACATCGACCGGGAGAAGGCCCAGAGCCTGGGCGTGAGCGTGCAGAGCATCAGCCAGACGCTGCAGGCCGGCCTGAGCGGCCAGCGCTACGGCTACTTCATCCGGGGCAGCAAGCAGTACCAGATTATCGGGCAGGTAGCGCGCGAAGACCGCAACCAGCCGCTGGACGTGCGCCTGCTGTCGGTAAAGAATGCCGAAGGGCAGCTCGTGCAGCTCGACAACGTAATCCGGATGACGGAAAGCAGTACGCCTCCACAGCTCTACCGTTTTAACCGCTACAACTCGGCCACTTTCTCGGCCTCGCTGGCGCCCGGCCGTACCCTCGGCGACGGTATTGCGGCCATGCAGGCCATTGCCGACAAGCAGCTCGACGATACCTTCTCTACGGAACTCTCCGGTGCCTCCCGCGACTTTCAGGAAAGCTCCTCGTCGCTGGTGTTTGCCTTCGGGCTGGCGCTGGTGCTGATTTATCTGGTGCTGGCCGCGCAGTTCGAGAGCTTCCGCGACCCGGTCATCATCATGGTGACGGTGCCGCTGGCGTTGAGCGGCGCGCTGCTGAGCCTGTGGTACTTCAACCAGACGCTCAACCTGTTTTCGCAGATTGGCATTATCATGCTCATCGGGCTGGTGACGAAAAACGGTATTCTCATCGTGGAATTTGCCAACCAGCAGGTGGAAAACGGCAAAGACTACATGACCGGGCTGATTGAAGGCGCCACGGCCCGCTTCCGCCCGATTCTGATGACCAGCCTGTGCGCCATGCTGGGCATTCTGCCGATTGCCATAGCTACCGGGGCCGGCGCCCTCAGCCGCCGCGCCATGGGCATCGGGGTAGTGGGCGGCCTGTTCTTTGCCACGGCCCTCACGCTCTACGTGGTGCCCGTGATGTACTCGTATTTCTCCACGGCCAAAAAGCACAGCCAGAAGCAGGCGAAGAAAGCTACGGCCGTAGCCACTTAGTGCCCGGAACGACTGCTGGGATATAGCCCCCGGCCAAGCAGCTCCACCACTACCGCACCCGCCAGGTTGGCCTTATCAGGCCTGACGCCCAATTTAAACCACCCGAATGCTATTTCCTGCCCGCTTCTTATCTTCTCTCCTACTGCTTGCGCCACTGCTCTGCCAGGCCCAGCAACCGGCGCTGCCTTCCCGCCCGCCCGCCACGGAGCCGCAGTCGAAACCACAGACGGCAAAACCGGAAACCGTGCCTGCTGCCCCGCCCCTGACGCTGGCCGAAGCCATTCGCCTCGGGCTCGAAAACAACTACGACATCCGGGTGTCGCGGCAGGATGAGCGGCTGGCGGAAAACAACGTGAGCCGCGGCAACGCCGGCCAACTGCCGGTAGCCAACGGCAACTTCGTGCAGACCTACAATCGCAACAACGTGCGGCAGGAGTTCAGCCAGGGCGACCCGCGCATCAACAACAACGTGCCTACCCGCCAGTTCAACGCCAACGTGGCCGCCACCTGGACCATTTTCGACGGGCTGGGCATGTTCATTGCCTACGACCGGCTGAAGGCCATAGAGCAGGGCCAGCGGCAGGTGACTCGCGCCGTGATGGAAGAAAACGTAGCCAACATCACGGATGCGTACTTTGTGGTAGTGCGCGAGTCGGGCAAAATCAAGTCGATTGAGGAGGCGCTGAAAATCGGGCAGGCGCGCGTCGACCTGACGAAGGCCCGGGTGGACGTGGGCGTGAGCGCCAAGGTGGAAGTGCTGACGGCGCGCGTGGACTACAACGCCGACCGCTCCATCCTGATTCAGCAGCAGGAGGCCCTGAAAAGAGCTAAAATCAACCTCAACAACCTGCTGGGCCGCAACCCCAACCTCGACTTCCAGCCCCGGGACTCGATTGTAGTAGCCCAGAACCTGACCCGGGAAGCGGTGCTGCAGGCCGTTTCGCAGAACAACCCACGCCTGCAGCAGGCCCGCACCGCCACCGATGTAGCCACCCTCGACCGGCGCCTGCGCCGCGCCGAGCGGTTTCCGCAGCTGGGCCTGACCGCCGGCTACGGCCGCACCAGCAATTTCAACGGCGCGGCCTTCCTGCCCGGCACCCGCGACCTGGGCACCACTACCACGCTCTCGAATGGATTTAACTACGGCGTGGTTGCCGCTATTCCCCTCTTCGACGGCTTCAACCGCAACCGGCTGGAGCAGAACGCGCGCATCACGGAAGAGCAAACCCGCCTGCAGCTCGCCCAGACCCAGCTGAGCCTGGAAGCCGAAGCCGAACAGGCCTTTGCCCAGTACCAGAACCGCCTGCAGCTGCTGGAGCTGGAGGAAGCCAATATTCTGCTGGCCCGCGAAAATGTGGCCATCACGCTGGAGCGCTACCGCCTGGGCCTGCTCACGCCGCTGGCTTTGCGCGAAGCCCAGCGCACCCAGCTCGAGGCCGAAGTGCGCCTGCTCGACATCCGCTACCAGGCCAAGCAGGCCGAAATAGTGCTGCGCCGCCTCAGCAGCGGGCTGGTGCAGGAGAACGGGCAGTAGGCGTGAGCTCCCGGCGCTTTGTCGGGTGGAAAGCAGGGTTGGTGGAATGGTGGCAAAGGCTCACCGAAAAGCTCCGAAGAGCCGCAAAACCGGCAGCTACATTTGTGCACTTCCTCGCCGAAACCGCCACGCCGGCGGCAGGACGCGGGAAGTGTACTCTACCTGCTTGTTGCACATGTTTGCTGTTGTTTGCCGCCTGTTTCTGGCTCTCGTTTTCGTTGTAGCCGGCACGCTGGCGTCATTTACTGCTACCGCCGCTCCTATTCTCCGGTTGTCAATTTTTCGCAGTACGCCGAAGTACAAGGTAGGCCAGCTGCACCACCCCAACTACCGTTCCTATAAGACCTACCGTCAATTCTAGGCCGGGCGGCAAACAGCAAGCGGGGTCCATCGGTTAGGACGGTGGAACCCGCTTGCTGTTTTATCCCACTACGGGCGCGCGCATACCTGTTTCAGCAGCTCTATTTCACTTCCAGCGCCTGCAGCTGAGCCAGGGCTTCCAGCGTTTTGGCGCGGGTCTTGGCCTCTTTCTCGTCTTTGTCTTTAGGGGCCTTGGAGTCAGGGCCGAAGAAGGCCAGGATATTCTGCCGGACCGGCGCGGTGAGGCCCTCAAACTTGTTGTCGGCCAGCTTGCGCAGCCACTCGCCGTAAGCCTCATCCGTCAGCTCATACTCCCCTACTCTGGTGGGCTGGCCGGTATCAAAGTCGGTATTGGGCAGGCGCTGCCTCGATACCACGGCCGTGTCGGTGGGCTCGGCTTCTACTTTGCGGCAGTATTCGCGCATCACGTCCCGGAAGCTTTTCTTAAACAGCTCCTGCGCCTCGGGTGTGGGCAGCTTGAACGCAAACGGCTTGAGCGGCCCGATTTTGGGCATCACCCGCACGAAATACGACAGCACCCGCGCGCCGGTACCGGGCTTCTGGTAGCCGGTGCCATATTGCTTGCGGTATTCCCGCTCGCTCTGGTCGTACACGTACTCGCGGCGGCGGGCACGTGGGCTTAGCCGCCGAATGTCCTTTTTCTGCGACTGCCAGGCGGCCCGGCTGGCAATCGGGATGAGGCTGCGCACGGCAAACCGGAACGAGCTGATGGCCAGATCGACGTTGAACACCACCTGCCCCAGCTCCAGCCCGTAGGTTTTCCGGAATCCCCGCTCCAGCACCGGCTTGCTCACCTGAAACCCGATGTAGCGCTGGTAGTCGGCGGTGCGGTAGCGGCCGGCGGCCAGCTGCACCACATCGAAGGCAAACTCCAGCTGCGTGTGCTGAATGGGCGCTTCTTCGTAAGTGATGCTGTTGCCGAATTTCTGCTGCAGCTCCGGATACACCGAAGGCATGGCGCGGTTGGTACCTTCCGGATGCCCGATAATATCGGCGGTGTAGTGAGCCAGCGCGCCAAGCGCGAAGGCGTATTCGTTCCGCTCGTGGGCCTCATCGAGCAGGTTGCGCACAAAGTCGCCGCTGCGCACATAGTGCGTCATGTTGGTAAACAGCGCCGACCCGAACGGATAGAAGCCCATGTCCTGCACGATAGAGCCGCCGTAGGCGTATCTTTTGGCTTCCAGCAGCTGCTCTTCGGTGGCGCCGGGGTAGCGCTTCTGCAGCATAGGCATGAGGCAGCGCGTCCAGGTAGAATCAATATTGGCCTGGTGGGTGAGCACCGAGTAGCCGGACGCGGAAAACGGAACCAGTACCAGCAGCACCAGACTCCGCAAAAGCCATTTCAGCATAAAGATCAGCAAGCCCGCGGCAGCCAGGCAAAGCACCTGTAGCCGCAAAGCCTTGCATCTACGCGCCCGTATGGCTCAGGTTGTGCGGGGAGGTAGGCGGGCGGCTGAATTTTCGGTTAACCAGGCCAAACTGCCGACAAACTACCGGCGGCCGGTAGTTTTTCCGGCCAGTCCCGCCGCGCTGCCGTACCTTTGCCCCCATGAAACCCGTACTGGCTTTCTTCCTGGGCTTGCTGATGCTGACCAGCAGCTTGATTCCGCAGAACGATCTGGCGGAGCTAGGCAAGCTGCCGCGGCTGCTGGAGCATTACCGTTTCCATCATTCGGTAGCTGGGGGCAGCCTTTCGCTGGGCCAGTTTCTGGCGCTGCACTACGGGGCCGCCACCGCGCACTACCAGCACCCCCACTCCGCCAGCCACGACCAGGACCACCACAACCTGCCCCTGCGCTGCCACCACGACTGCACGCTGGTGGCGTTTGTGCTGCCCGCGGTGCGGGTAGTGGTGCTGGCCGGCCAGCGCCTGAGCTGGCCCACCCCCGCCTACCGCGTGGCGTCGCGCCCGCTGTACGCGTTCAGCTTCAGCATGTCTTTGCTGCAGCCGCCCCGAGCCTAGCAGCAGGGCATTGCCGGGCGTAGTCTGCCCATGCCCGCCGGCTTCTCTGCTGTAGTTTGGGCACTTGCGGGCGCCGGAGCGAAACGGTTGCCGGTAGTTTTTGCCAGGCCCAGGTTGGCCGGCTCCCCTGTTTTCGCGCTTTTCTTCCGCGCCCCTTTCTCTGTCCGGCATTGCCATGCCCTGCCACTGCTATTTCCGGTGGCGGCATAGTGGCGGCGCCGGCGCCACCGACTTTCGTTTTCATGCTTTCCCGAATTATATCCTTCAGCATTCATAATAAGCTGCTGGTCGCACTGATGCTGCTGGGGCTGGTGGCCTGGGGCGGCTACTCAGCTGCGCACCTGCCGCTCGATGCCGTGCCCGACGTCACCAACAACCAGGTGCAGGTCATCACCCAAAGCCCGGCGCTGGCGGCGCAGGAAGTGGAGCAGCTGCTCACGGTGCCGTTGGAGCTGGCCCTGCGCACGGTGCCGGGCGTCATCGAAATCCGGTCCAGCTCCCGCTTCGGCCTGTCGGTCATCACGGTGGTGTTCGACGACGACATTGACACCTACCGCACCCGGCAACTGGTAGCCGAAAAGCTTAAAACCGCCGAAACCAGCCTCGGCGCTGGCCTGGGCGTGCCCGAAATGGCGCCCATCACCACCGGCCTCGGCGAAATTTATCAGTACACGCTGCGCCTGAAACCGGGCTTCGAGCAGAAGTACTCCCTGAGCGAGCTGCGCGACATCCAGGACTGGCTGGTGAAGCGCCAGCTGTCCGGCGTGCCCGGCGTGGTGGAGGTGAGCAGTTTCGGCGGTTTCGTGCGCCAGTACGAGGTAAGCGTAGACCCGGACCGTCTCAACGCCGCCAACGTAACCATGCCCGAGCTGTTTGCGGCCCTGCAGGACAACAATGCCAACACCGGCGGCTCCTACCTGGAGCGCGGCCCCAACGCATACTTCATCCGGGGCGAAGGCCGTGTAACGTCCCTGGCCGACATCGGCAACATCGTCATCAAGCAGGCCACCGCCGACGCGCCACTGCTGGTGCGCGACGTGGCCGACGTGCGGTTCGGGCACGCCGTGCGCTACGGCGCTATGACCCGCAACGGCCAGGGCGAAACCGTGGGCGGCATCGTGCTGATGCTGAAGGGTGCCAGCTCGGAGCAAACCATCAAGGGCGTGAAGGCGCGTGTGGCCGAAATCCAGAAAAGCCTGCCGCCCGGCGTGGAAGTGCTGCCCTTCCTGGACCGCACCAAGCTCATCGACAAAGCCATTCATACGGTCAGCAAAAACCTGCTGGAAGGCGGCCTGATTGTGGTGGCGGTGCTGCTGCTGCTGCTCGGCAACCTGCGCGCCGGCCTCGTGGTAGCCGCCATGATTCCGCTGTGCATGCTGTTTGCGCTGGGTATGATGCGCACCTTCGGCGTGTCGGCGAACCTGATGAGCCTGGGCGCGCTGGACTTCGGGCTGATTGTGGACGGGGCCGTGATTATTGTGGAAGCCATGATTTTCCACCTCGTGCATTTCCGGCAGCAGTCGGAGCACGAAACCATGGATCAGGTGGCCGAAGCCGCCGCTACCCGCATGATGCGCTCAGCGCTGTTCGGGCAGTTCATCATTCTGGTGGTATACCTGCCCATTCTGGCTCTCACGGGCATCGAGGGCAAGATGTTCCGGCCCATGGCCCTCACCGTAAGCTTCGCCATCATCGGGGCCATGCTGCTGTGCCTGACGTACGTGCCGGCCGTGGCAGCCTGGGCGCTGCGCAAAGACATCAAGGAAGAAGGCACGCTCGCCGACCGGATTATGCGGTTTCTGCACCGCGGCTACGCGCCCGTTATTGCGGGCGCGCTCCGGGCCCGGGCCCTGGTAGTGGCCGTAGCGGTGGGCTTGCTGGTGGTGGCCGGCGTGGTGTTTGCGCGCATGGGAGGCGAGTTTATTCCGCAGCTCGATGAAGGCGACTTCGCGGTGTACGTGGGCATTTCGCCGGGCAGCTCGCTGGCCCAGAGCATTGCCACTACGGCCAAAGTGCAGAAGATTCTGCTGAGCCAGTTTCCGGAAGTAGAGCAGGTGGTGGGCAAAATCGGGACTTCCGAAATTCCCACCGACCCCATGTCCCTGGAAGACTCCGACCAGATTGTGGTGCTCAAGGACCAGAGCGAATGGACGTCGGCCGGCTCGCGCGAGGAGCTGGCCAACAAGATGAGCGCCGCCCTGGCCGCCGTGCCGGGCGTGACGATGGAATTCCAGCAGCCCATTCAGATGCGCTTCAACGAGCTGATTTCGGGCGTGAAGTCGGACGTGTCCATCAAAATCTACGGCGACGACCTGGACATGCTGTTCGAAAAAGCCAACCAGGCCGCCGCCCTCATCCGCCCGCTGGCCGGCGTCGGCGACCTGAAAGTGGAGCAGATGGTGGGCTTGCCGCAGATGCGCGTCACCTACGACCGGGCCAAGCTGGCTCAGTATGGCCTGCACGTGCAGGACCTGAACACGCTGCTACGCACCAGCTTTGCGGGCGAAGTAGCCGGGCAGGTGTACGAAGGCGAGCGGCGCTACGACCTGGTGGTGCGCCTCGACTCCAGCCGCCGCCGGGGCCTCTCCGACATCCGGCAGCTGTACGTGGACACGCCCAACGGCCAGAAAGTACCGCTGGAAGAAGTAGCTACCGTGGCTTTCCGCAACGCGCCCATGCAGATTTCGCGCGACGATGCCCGCCGGCGCATCAACATCGGGGTGAACGTGCGCAACCGCGACGTGGAAAGCCTCGTGGCCGACATTCAGCAGCAGCTGGATGGCAAGCTGAAGCTGCCGCCCGGCTACACGGTGCAGTACGGCGGCCAGTTCGAGAACCTGCAGCAGGCCAAAGCGCGCCTGTCGGTGGCGGTGCCGGTGGCGCTGCTCCTGATTTTCGTGCTGCTCTACCTGTCGTTCCGCTCCGTGAAGCAGGCGGCCCTCATTTTCACCGGTATTCCACTGGCCGCCATTGGCGGTGTGCTGGCGCTGGCGCTGCGGGGCATGCCGTTCAGCATTTCAGCGGGCGTGGGCTTCATTGCGCTGTTTGGGGTGGCCGTGCTCAACGGCATTGTGCTGGTGGCCAGCCTCAACGAGCTGGCGGCAGCCGGCGTGGCGGGCGTGCGGGAACGGGCCCTGCGGGCTACGTCCGAGCGGTTCCGGCCGGTGCTGCTTACGGCTACCGTGGCGGCGCTGGGCTTCCTGCCCATGGCACTGTCGGGCGCCGCCGGCGCCGAGGTGCAAAAGCCGCTGGCTACAGTAGTCATCGGTGGGCTGATTTCGGCCACGTTGCTCACGCTGGTCGTGCTGCCCGTGCTCTATACGTTCTTCACTAAAGATGGCGAGCCTAGCCCTACGGCGGAATAATGGCGGCTTGCTGCCGGCCCTAACGCTGCTTTTTCATCTATGATATACCGTCTGTTTTTTCTGTTTTCCCTGCTGGCGGCAGGTACCGCTCAGGCCCAGAATACCCTGGGCAAAGTGCAGCCTGCCCCGGCCGCGCCTCCTGTTTCGTCTCCGCTCACCCTCACGCAGGCCCTGCAAACCGGCCTCGGGCAGAGCCTGTTTCTGCAAAGCGCCACGCTGGAGCTGGAGCGCCAGCGTGCCCTCAGCCGCACCGGCTACGACCTGCCCCGCACGGTGGTAGACTATCAGTATGGCCAGATTTCCGGTTCTCTCGCTGATCAGAGCCTGAACGTGATTCAGCAAACGGCCTTCCCGACGCTCTATGGTGCGCAGCGCAAACTATTGGAAGGCCAGGCCACCAGCGCGGAGCAGCGCCTGCGCCTGCAGCGCCGCGAGCTGAACCGCGCCATCCGGACCAGCTACTACGAATTGCTGACGCTGCACCGCCGCTCAGCCTTATTGCGCCGCCAGGACAGCCTCTACCGGCGAGCGGCGCGGGCCGCCGAAGTACGCTACCGCACCGGCGAAACCAACCGGTTGGAGCAGGTGTCGGCGGCGGCGCGGGCCCAGGAGCTGCAAAACCGCCTGCTCACGGTGCTTACCGAGGTGCGGGTGCGCCAGCAGCAGCTGGGCCTGCTGCTGGGCACGCCCGGCCCGGTTCTGATTGACACCACTACCAGTCCGGTAGCCGTCCTCTCCCCTGCCGATACCGCCGGTATTTCGCCGGACACCAACCCCACGCTGGCTGTGCTGCAGCAGGAAGTGGCCGTGAGTGAGCAGCAGACGCGGGTGGAGCGCCTGCGCCGCCTGCCTGATCTGCGGCTAGGCTACTTCAACCAGACCATCGACAAGCGCCGCGGCTTCCAGGTGGCGCAGGCTGGCGTGGCGCTGCCGCTGCTAGGCGGCGCGCAACGGGGCCGGATTGCGGCGGCAAAAGTAGCCGAGCAGGCCGCCACGGCGCAGCTCAGTTATGCTGGCCTGCAGCTAAGCACGCAGCTCAGCGGCCTGCGCCAGCAGCTCACGCGGGCCCGCGCTTCCCTTGAGTATTATCAGCAAACGGCCCTGCCACAGGCGCGCCTCATCCTGGATGCGGCCAACAAAAGCTTCCGGGCCGGCGACATTGATTACGTGGAATTCGTGGTGAACACCCAGCCGGCCTGGGACCTGCAGGCCGCTTACCTCGACCAGATAACTCAGTACAACACGCTCGTTATTTCGCTGCAGGCGCTGGCCGGCACCGACAACTAGGCGGCTTTTTCTTCTTCGAACGATGACTCTTCTTCGCTTTTTTTTCCCGGGACTGTTGCTGCTGGCCGCTTGCCAGTCGAAACCGGAGCCTGCGGCCGAAGCCCCGGCTGAAGCACCAGCCAAACCTGCTTCTGCCGACAAAATCAGCCTTTCGGCGGAGCAGGTGCGGGCTGCGGGCATCAGCACCGGCGGCTTTGCGTGGCGCAACATGACCAACGCCGTGCAGGCCAACGGCACCATTGAAGTCCCTCCCCAGAATCGGGTGGATATCAGTGCCGTAATGGGCGGCTACGTGCAGTCGGTGCAGGTGCTGACGGGCCAGCGCGTAGCCAAAGGTGCTACCGTGGCCATCCTGCGCCACCCCGACTACCTGAAAGTGCAGCAGGACTACCTGCAGAGCCGGGCGCGGGTGGCGTTTCTGCGGCAGGAGCTGGACCGCCAGCAAACCCTCGATGCCGAGGATGTGGGGGCCAAGCGCAAGCTACAGCAGGCTCAGGCCGACTACGCCACCGAGCAGGCTGCGCAGCGCGCGCTGGCCGCCCAGGTGCAGATGCTGGGGCTTTCGGTGGCACGACTCAACACGGGCTACATCTCTCCTACCGTGGCCTTAACCACGCCACTGGGCGGCTACGTGACGGCCGTGAACATGAATCCGGGGCAGTTCGTGAATCCGCAGGACGTGCTGGTGGAAATCCTGGACCGCTCCGACCTGCATCTGGAGCTGAAAGTATTTGAGCGGGATATTGCCCGCGTGAAAGTGGGCCAGCGCATCCTGTTCACTATCCCCAACCGCCAGACCGGTGAGGAAATGGTAGCCCGCGTGTTTCTGGTAGGCCGGGCCTTCAACCCCGAGGCCCGCACCGTCACGGTGCACGCGCACCTGGAGCCCAACCGCGAAGACCTGATTCCGGGCCAGTACGTGCGCGGCAGCATCCAGACCGAAGGCTCCCGCCAGCGCACCCTCCCCGAAGACGCCATCATCCAGGCCGGCGAAATCAGCTACGTTTTCGCGCAGACTGCTGCTGCCGGCCAGCCTACCTTCCACCGCTACAAAGCCGCTACCGGCGCTTCCGACGGCGGAACGGTGGCCGTAACGCTGCTGGAGCCCGTGCCGGATACGCTCAAGATGGTACAGCACGGCGCTTACTTCCTCCAGGCGGAGCTGGCTAAAGGCTCGGGCGAGGGAGAATAGCGTAGACGACAGAAACCATAAAAAAGGGCCGTGAGACATTGTCTCACGGCCCTTTTTTATGGGGCGAGCCCAAGACGCTGGGCAATCAGCTATTCCAGCACCACCTTGCGGGCAATGAGAATGTCGCCGACCTGCACGCGCAGCGTGTAGATGCCTTTAGCCAGATTTTTCACTGACAACGGCTGCTCGGCCGTGCCGGCACGCAGGCTCACCTGCTGCGTGAGCACCGTCTGGCCAAGGTTGTTAAGCAGCGTAGCCTGGGCGGTAGAAGTTGCGGCACCGGCAATGCGCACCATCAGTTGGCCATTGGTGCTGGGGTTTGGGAACACCGAAACCTCGCCGCCCGGCAGTTCGCCTTTCACGGCCAGCACCCCTTGGCCCACCTGCAGCGTAAACGGCCCTTGCGCGTCGCTGGAGCCGAAGCCGGATACCGATACATAGTAGATAGCGCCTGAGGCAAGGCCCGTTGCCACCAACGTACCGGCGGCCGTATTGGGGCCGGCAGCGCCCTTACAGGCAATCTGCGTGAAGGGCCCGTTGCAGTTGGGGGCTGAGAACAGGCGTACCTGCCCGGCCGGATTGCCCGTTGCTATAATCGACAGAGCCGTAGTGCCCCCGCCCCCGGGCAGCGCGATGCTGAACCATACATCCTTGGGGTTGGCGGCGGTAGTGCAGCCAGGGTTGGAGTAGCCGTTGGCTACCGTAGCCGTAGCCCCCAGATTAGTAGAGTTGGTCGTCTGGTACGTGTTGCCCGTGCCGATAGTCAGCGGAGTGGCATTGCAGGGCTCATCATTGACGGAAGGCGGCAGCAGCGTATTGAAGGTGGCGACTACCGGCGCCGAGCTTTGGCCGGCACCACAGTTGCTGACCACCGTCACCTGATACTGCATCAGACCCTGCAGGCCCGTGAGCTGCAGCGGCGAGCCAGTACCTGTTACGGTGACAGCCGGACCGGTAGCAGGCGTAGCTACAGCCGTATAGCTGTTCACGCCCGTTACGCCCGTGAAGGTTACAGAGGCACTGTTGCTGGTAATACTGCCCACCGTCAGATTGGAAATTCGCGTGCAGTTGGTTGCCTGAAAAGCGTAAACCTGTCCCGACGCGGGCTTAGTGTTCAGCGAGGTGGTTTCCGTAGTAGAGCTGGCCGTCGGTGAAGCGCTGGTATTGTTGAGGGAAAGGAACGACACCGGCGAGCCAGCCCCTACGATACCGATAGAAGCGGAAGCAGAGTTAGGCGTGCCGTTTTCGGGGCGGTAGACAAACTCGACGCGGTTGCTGGTTTCGTAGAGCTTCACCTGAAAGGAAATGACCGGGGCCGAGGCGCTGTAGTTCCATTCCCAGTTCAGCCACTCAAACGTGAAGACACGGTTGGGGGCCGTGCCCGTCGTCTGGTACTTGGCCGCACTGCCCGTGCCTTCCCCGGCCAGATCGTCCCAGAGCGGAGCCAGCAGCGGGCGCAGGCTGGCCGACGCCGCATCCAGGTCGTTGGTCAGGCTGCTGGTGGCCGCGCTGTTGAAGGAGAGGAAGCCGTTGGAGCTGGCGTACACGTTCGTGTAAGGCACTCCGTCGAAGGCAAACGAGAAGCCGATGGGAATGGCCCCCGATATGGCGTCATCGTCTTCCACGGCCGAGGCCGAAGTAGCAGCAGCAGGAAGTGGGGTGAAGGCACCCTGCGTGGCCGAGAACTGATACGTGTCGGCCTGGGCCTGAGCGGTACTGACAAAGCAACTCAC
This sequence comes from Hymenobacter psychrotolerans DSM 18569, assembly GCF_900142395.1. Classification (GTDB taxonomy): domain Bacteria; phylum Bacteroidota; class Bacteroidia; order Cytophagales; family Hymenobacteraceae; genus Hymenobacter; species Hymenobacter psychrotolerans. The sequence goes on from NZ_FRAS01000039.1 coordinate 16,862, forward strand.
TCCGGCCAGCAGCAGCAGCGCCGTGCGCCAGATGCGGTGTGATACATGTAGAAGTTTGTCCATGTAATAAGGAGGTAGGTGGAGGAAAAGGAGAAGGTTTCCGGCTGAGTACAGCACCCTTACGGATGACAACTGGTGTGGCAGCCGGCTAGAAAGATAAGCGCGACACCCGGCAATGCAAGCACCCAGCCTCCATTTTCCACAACCTACCTTCAATTCAGCCACCTGAACCTCAGCCATATGCCGCAACCCGCTACCGGACAGCTCAGCCAGGCAACCGGCGGGGCCTAAAACAAAAAAGCCCTGCCGGATGGGCAGGGCTTTCAGGTATCAGAAACCTCATTTCGCAGAGGAGGAGGGATTCGAACCCCCGGAGGTTTAACCCTCAACGGTTTTCAAGACCGCCGCAATCGACCACTCTGCCACTCCTCTGAGTGTATGAATGCGTCATGCGTTTCTGATAAAACAACCTTTTCACGTGCTGAAAAAGCTATGCAGAGAGGGGGGGATTCGAACCCCCGATACCCTTGCAGGTATAACGGATTTCGAATCCGTCGCATTCGACCACTCTGCCACCTCTCTAGGGTCCAAACTGAGTGGTTTGGGACGACAAAAGTAGCAGCACGCGCCACTTGCCACAACTTTTACGCACACATTTTTCTGGCGCAGCCTCTCTTTTCCGCTTTGTGCCTGCCTTGGCGCTGATTATCAGCGGCTAAATTTTTGCTTCCCGGCTGCGCAGCCGGTTCAGCAGCCGCACTCCCGACGGACCGTTGCGCAACCTTCCCGTCACGGCATCAATGCTCACATTCACTTCAAACCCCAGAATCAGGGTCATACACACGAAATCCAGCCACACCATAAAGCCGACCAGCGTGCCGATGGAGCCATAGAAGTGGTTGTAGGAGTCGAAGATCTTGATGTAGAGGATGAACAGAAACGACACCAGAAAAATCAGCAGCGTGGCCACAACCGCCCCAGCCGAGAGGAACGGCCATTTATCGTGCACGGGCGGCACGTAGTAGTACACGAGGCAGATGGTCAGCAGAAACAGCCCTACCACGGAGCCATACTTGATGATGGTAATCAGGTCGGACGTGAAGGTTTCGGGCACAATTTCGTGGTATACCAGCGCATCAATGATGTAGGTGCCGAAAAAGATACCGGCCACCGACACCAGCAGCACCAACGACAGCATCACGGTCAGGAGCGTGGCAATGACGCGCTTCCGCACATATGTCCGCTTCTTGAAGGAAGGGTACTTTTTCTCGAAGGCATCGAGCAGCGCCATGATACCGTTGGAGCTGAGCACCAGGGCCGTAGCAAAACCAAACGACAGCAAGCCGCCGTGCGGAATGTTCACGATATCCTCGATGGTGCCTGAAATAGCCAGGTACATCTCCCGCGGAATCAGGTCGGAGAGGAACTGCAGAATATCCAGATTCAGGTTGGGAATCGGGATATAGGGAATGAGCGTGAACAGGAAAATGATGGTGGGAAAGATGGCAATGGTGAAGTTGAACGCCATGTAGGAGGCGCGCTTAGCAATACCGTCGAGCTTGATTTCCTGCAGCAGTCGGTCCACCACGTCATACACCGAGGCCTGCCCACCCGCGAAGCGCAGCCGCTTCAGGAACACAATGGCCTTGCGGTAGCTGCGGCGGCGGCGCACATCGGGCAAATGGTAGCGGCGGGTGGGAAAGCGCATGGGAGCGAGTAACGGAGTAGCGGAGTAACTGAGTAACCGTTTTAGCGGAGCAGTATGCGCCGTGGGCGCTGTGGAATACCTACTCAGATGCTCCGCTACTCCGTTACTCTACTTGAGAAACGCAGCCGGCGCGGGAGCATCTACGGGGGCTTTGGGCGGCGTGAGCGGACCGGCCGTTTCGTCGTCGGTGAAGTAAGGCGCCAGCTTGTCCTGGATGTGTGCCGGAACAGGCACGGGCCGGCCGGTAGCCATGCTCACGAACACCATCAACGTGTGGCCTTCGGTCAGCAGTTCCTGGGCCTCGTTGTAGATTTCGTACTCGAACAGCACGCGGGAACCTTCGGCGGGCTGCTTAAGCAGCAGGCGCACCGTGAGCAGGTCGTCGTAGCGGGCGGGGCGGCGGAAACGCGTCCGGATTTCGCCTACGGGCATACCTACGCCCTCCGCCTCCAGGTCTTTGTAGCTGATACCCAGCTGCCGGAAAGCTTCGGTGCGGCACACTTCAAAATAGGCCGCGTAGTTGCCATGGTACACGTAGCCCATCTGGTCGGTTTCGGCGTACCGTACGCGGATTTTGGTGTCGGAAGAGTACATAGGGGATGTGCTGATGCTAAATGAGCTGATGTGCTAAGGATGAATAAGCGGCGGCTATGCACATCGGCTCATTCACCACCAGCACCTCAACTTCCTACTTCATAATCCCGCTGCGCGTGAGGGCAGCCTGGTAGCGGCGGGCGTTTACGAGGTGCTCCTGCTCGTTGCGGGCAAAGGCGTGGTAGCCGCTGAAGTCTTCCTTGGCGCAGAAGTACAGGTAGTCGTGGCTTTCGGGGTTCAGCACGGCATCAATGCTGGCAATGCTGGGCAGGTTGATGGGGCCGGGCGGCAGGCCAGCGTACTTATACGTGTTGTAGGGAGAGTCTTTGGTGAGGTGCACGTTGAGCACCCGCTTGATGGAGAAGTCCTTGTTGGCATACACTACCGTGGGGTCGGCCTGCAGCTTCATGCCGCGCCGGAGGCGGTTGAGGTAGACGCCCGCAACGCGGGGCCGCTCGTCGGCGTGCTGCTGCTGCTCGGCTTCCACAATGCTGGCCAGCGTGCTCACTTCGGCGCGGCTCAGGTTCAGGGCGTTGCGCTTGGCGTCGCGGGCCGGCGTCCAGAACTTCTCGTACTCCTTCTTCATGCGCTCCATGAGGTTGGTAGCCGACGTGTTCCAGGCCAGTTCGTAGGTGTTCGGGATGAACATGGTGAGCACGCTCGTCGTGTCGAAGCCCAGGCTTTTGGTGTAGCTGGGGCTGCTCAGCAGCGAGTCGAACTGCCCGGGGCGGGCATCAATAGTGGTAGCGAGCTTGCGGGCCAGGTCTTCGCGCAGCCGGATGTTCTGAAACGTGAGCATCAGGGGCAGCTTGTTGCTGCCGGTGCGCAGGTCGTTGATGAGCTGCCGGTTGGTGTAGCCGTCCTTGAGCTCGTAGCGGCCGGGTTTCACGAGCTGCTCGTACTTGAGCAGCCGGGCCACGAAGCGCAGGCTCAGCTTATCGACGATGACGCCGGTGGCTTCGATGGAATCCAGTACCGCCTTGGCCGTTTCACCGCGGCGCACTACCACGTAGGTGGGCTTGCCTTTGGTTTCTACGTTGGGCGTGTAGAACACCTGATAGAAATAGTAGGAGAACGTGACGAGCAGCAAGCCGATAACGCCGGTGATATACGCAAAACGGTTGCGGCGTTTCAGGGCTTTGGCGCGGTAGTCGATGCGGGTTTTGGCCATCGGAAGAGAGAGTGGTCAGGTTACCGGATTGTGAAGTTCCGGCGGGCAAATTGGCGGGCGAAACCGTTTGGAGTAGCTTTGTGCCTCAAAAGTACGCGGAATCCGGCAGTGGCAGGCTGCGGAGGCGGACAGTTGGCCAGCAACGCCTGCGGCGGCCCACCCAACATGGGGCCCCGGCAGCCCGGCGCAGGCCTTCGGCAACCTCCTCCGTTTTTTCCATCAACCTTTCCTTCTCGGTTTGCGTCCTTAGCCTGATTCTTTGTTTGTTACCCAATTCCTTTTCACCTTTTTCACGCATGCAGAACTCTTACGCTTCTCCCTGGCGGCGACTGGCGCTGGTTGCGGCGCTGGGCCTTTTCAGCTCGGCGGCGCAGGCGCAGCTGGCCACGTACTCTTTCCTGAACGCAGCCGGTGACGAAGCCACGTTCCCGGTTGATGCGCAGCCCATCAACGCCTCTTTTTCGGTGATGAGCCGCGGTGCGGGCGTTACGCCGTCGGCCGGCGGCGGGGCGTTTGCCGCCACGGGCTGGTCGGAAGGCGCCCTGGATGCCACCGATTATTTCTCGTTCTCGGTGCAGCCCGCCACGGGTTTCCAGCTCCGGCTCGACAGCCTGCTGCTGGATGAGCGCCGTTCGGGCACGGGTATCCGCGACTGGGCCGTGCGCTCCAGCCTCGACAACTTCGCTTCTAACATTATCACGGTGAACGTGCCGGATGATGCCCTGACGCGCACCAACAAGAAAGTAGCGCTGCCCGCCGGCTTCAACAACCTCACCACGCCGGTGGAATTCCGCATATACGGCTACACGGCAGAAGCCGCCGCCGGCTCCTGGCGCATCGACAACGTGCGGACCTACGGTCTGGTAACCCCGGTTGGCGGCACTACCGTACCGGTTGCTTCGTTCTCGACGGGCGCCGTAACGGTTGCCGAAAACGCGGGCACCATCCAGATTCCCGTACGCCTAAGCACCATAAGCGCCCAGCCCGTGACGGTAGAAGTGGCCCTGGCTACGCCGGCCGGCTCCGCCTCCTCCCCTTCCGACTACACCTACACTACCCAGACCGTTACGTTCCCGGCCAACACCACCGCCGCGCAGAACGTGACCCTGACCATTGTGGATGATGCCGTAGCGGAGTCCAGCGAAACCATCATCCTGAAGCTGCAGAATCCGCTGCCCGCTGGCTCGGTTACCACGGATGCCGGTACGTACACCGTCACCATCACCGACAACGACACCCCTACCGGCCCGACCATTTCGACGGTAGCCGCCCTGACGGTGAACGACGCCGCCGGCGTACCCACGCAAAACGGCCAGACGGTTTCGGCCCGCGGCACGGTATACGGCACCAACCAGCGCACTGCTGGCTACCAGTTCACGCTGATTGACAACACGGGTGGTATTGGCCTGTTTGCTGCTGCCAACATCGGCACCACTACCCTCACCGAAGGCGACTCGGTGCTGGTGACGGGCGTACTGGGTCAGTTCAACGGCCTGAGCCAAATCACGATGACGGCTATTACGTCGCTGGGCACGGCCCGCCGCATGTACCTGCCCCGCGCCGTTACGGCCGCCCTCACCGAGAACGAAGAGTCGGAGTTTATTGCCATTGCTACGCCCGTAGTACTGGTGACGCCCAGCCAGTGGACTGGCGCGGCTACGGCTTACAACGTAGACGTAGCAACGGTAGGCACCCCCACCGTTCAGACCTACCAGATGCGCATTCCGGCTAACTCCGACTTCGCAGGCCGTCCGGCTCCTACTGGTCCGTTCCTGCTCATGGGCATCGGCAGCCAGTTCGACAACAGCTCGCCCTACACCGAAGGCTACCAGATCATTCCGCGCCGCTTCTCGGACCTGTCGATTGTGCAGTCTGCCAAAGATCCGGCTTTCGCCAAAACGCTGGCCCTGTATCCCAACCCCACTACCAGCCAGCTCACGCTACGCGTAGAAGGCGGCCGGGGTGCTCAGGTTGAAATCATGAACGCGCTGGGCCAGGTGGTTAGCCGCACGGTGGCTACCGCCGATGCTACCAGCCTGAACGTGGCTTCGCTAAAAGCCGGCGTGTATGGTGTGCGCATCACGACTGCTGAAGGCAGCGCCACGCGCCGCTTTGTGAAGCAATAGTCAGCCCCTTATCTGGCTGCTACAGTCAAAAAGGCCCCGGCAATGTGCCGGGGCCTTTTTTTGCTTTATCGAGGCGGGTTTCCCCGCGCCCCGGAATTCATTCCCCACGGCCCGGAAGTCGTTTCCGTCGGTCTGGAAACCATTCCCCGCGCCCCGGAAGTCATTCCCCGGCATGCGGAAGTAATTCGCCGCGGGGTGGAGCGGGTTTCCGTGGGGGCGGAAGTGCCTCCCGCAGCGAGGGAAATAGGCTGAAACGTAACCCGCGAGGCAAAAAGCACGAACAGGTTGGCAGTTGTCTGCCACAAGGGCTACCTTGCCACGACCCGGCCGCGCTTCGGCGCAGCCCTCTCCTTTCCTCTAACTTCCTTTGCTTTCCTATGGCCGCTACGCTGCTCCGCATTCACCCCGAAAACCCGCCTCAGAACCGCATTCAGCAAGTAGTAGATGTGCTGCGCCGGGGTGGCATCATTATTTATCCCACGGACACGGTGTATGGCATCGGCTGCGACATTCACAACGCCAAGGCGGTGGATAAGCTGTGCCGCATCAAGGGCCTGAACCCCGACAAGGCCATGCTCAGCTTTATCTGCTCCGACCTGTCGCACATTTCCGACTACGCCCACGGCATCACGACGCCCACTTACAAGGTGATTAAGCGGGCCCTGCCCGGGCCGTTCACGTTCATCTTCGAGGCCAGCTCGAAGGCGCCGCGCCAGGGCGGGCGCCAGCGCAAAACGGTGGGTATCCGGGTGCCCGACAACCAGATTATCATTCAGCTGGTGAAAGAGCTGGGCAACCCCATCGTCAGCACGTCGGTGCGGGAAGACGAGAACACGCTGGATGAGTACGTGACGGACCCGGACCTGATTTTCGAGAAATACCGCTCTTTGGTTGACCTCGTTATTGATGGTGGCTTCGGCAACAACGTGCCCAGCACCATCATCGACTGCACCAAAGACGACTTTGAGCTGGTGCGCCAGGGCGCCGGCGACATTGAACAGTTTCTGTAGAATTTAGAACTGAGACTTTAGAACTCAGAGCTTAGATAGTAGAAGCGTAAGAAGGGAGCCTTTCGTTCTGCAGCCTATGGGCCAGCTGAACGAAAGGCTCCCTTTTGCTTATCCCGGTTTTGGCTCTCTCTATTCTAAGAAGCTGTTTAAGTTAATCAGCTGGGATTAGCTTTGCTTGATGCAGCAGAAGCGGTATAGTTCAGACTTAACGGAGCGTCAGTGGAGGAAGTTAGCGCCCTTATTCGTGGTGCAGCGCACGAGTAAGTGGCCGCTGCGCGCGGTGGTGAATGGCATCTTCTACGTGCTCAAAAACGGTTGTGTGTGGCGCGACGTGCCGGCAGACTTTCCTCCCTGGCCTACGGTGTACTATTATTTCGGCAAGTGGACCGCCGATGGCACTTGGCAGCGCGTGAGTGGTTGTTTGACGCTGGAAGCCCGCGAGCGGGTAAAAAAAACGCCCAGCCCACGGCGGCCATCCTCGACAG
>NZ_FRAS01000046.1 GCF_900142395.1 Hymenobacter psychrotolerans DSM 18569
GTTTACCTGCACGTCTTTGGGCAAGGAGGGCTTGAGCTCCACCAAGGCCTTTTCCACGGCTTCGGTGAGACCCACGGTGGCGGCGCCGGGCTGCTTTTCGATGCTCAGAATCACGGCCGGCTTACCGTTCACGCTGCCGTCGCCGCGCTTGAAGCGGGCGCCGAACTCCACCTTCGCCACGTCAGCCACCCGGATGGGCGACTGCTCGCGGTAGCCCACGATGATGTTTTCGATGTCCTGCACCGAGCGCAGGCGGCCCAGGTTGCGGATGAGCACCTCGGAGCCGTTGCGGTCGAAGAAGTTGCCGGTGGTGTTGAGATTGGAGCGGCGCAGGGCCTCTTCCACCTGGTTTACCGTCAGGCCGGTGGCGGTGAGACGGGCCATGTCCAGCAGCACCTGGTACTGCAGGTTGTCGCCCCCGATGGGAATGACCTGCGCCACCCCGGGAATGCTCAGCAGGCGCTGGCGCACCGTGTAGTTGGCCAGCGTGCGCAAGTCGGCCGCATTGGTTTGCTTGCCGCCCGAGAGTCCCACCAGCATAATCTGGCCCATGACCGAAGAAATCGGCCCGAGCACCGGCGTCACCCCTTGCGGCAGCTGCTCTCCGGTCGTCTGCAGCTTTTCACTTACAATCTGGCGGGCGGTGAAGATGTCGGTGCCGTAGTCGAACTCCACGAACACCATACCCAGGCCAATGGCCGAGTTGGAGCGCACGGCCGACACCCCGGTGGCCCCGTTCAGGGCCGTTTCCACGGGCAGCGTCACCAGGGCCTCCACCTCTTCGGGGGCCATGCCGGGCGCTTCCAGGAACACGGTCACGCGGGGGCGGTCCAGGTCGGGCAGCACGTCCACGGGCAGCTGGTTCGCGGTGTAGCTGCCCGCGATGAGCAGGCCCACGGCAAAGGCCAGCATCAGCAGGCGGTTCTGCAGGGCAAAGCGAATTATCTTATCAAGCATGGGGTATTAGCGCGAAGTGGAAGGAGCCTCAGGGGCGACTTCGATGTAGCCCGTATGGCGGGCCGATGGGGCGGACAGGGCACACCCTGCTCGTCTTATTTCTTAACCCGGGGGGTGCGGGCCGAGGTGTGTGTACTCATGATTTGCCACTGGCCGGCGGCGTTTTTGCGCAGCACCGACGTGGCCACTCCGCGGCGGACAATGGGCGCTTTGGCTTCCTTGTCCTGGGGGCCTTTCTTGAGGTTGATGGTGTAGGTGTAGGTCTCCGTCGCAAAAGCATAAGGACCGTCTACCTGCACGGCGGCCTTGTAGTCGCTGAAAGTGAAGGCGTTGAACTCCTTGAGCTCGGGCCCCAGGTGGTGCTCGGCGTAGTGCCGGTAAGTGCCTTCTACTCCGCCCGACTCGAACACCTGGGAGTTGGCCGTGAACAGGCGGTGCGTGCCCGTGGTATCGAGCTTTTGCACGGCCTGCTGGTACTTGCTCAGCACCGCTTTCACGGCCGCCTCATCGGCGGAACCAGCCGCGGTTGTTGTCTGGGCTTGGGCCGTGGCGGTGGCAAAGGGAAGCGTGGCGGTCAGAACCGCGAGAGCAAAAAGGTTTTTCATGGGAGGAAGGAAGATGCCACCGCGAAGCGGGACTTATTGGTTGAGGTAAATGGATTTGAGTTGGTAGGTGCCGGCGGTCACTACCCGGTCGTTTTCGTTGATTTCGCCCTGCACCAGCACGGTTTGCTGGCCGTTCACGGCCCCGGGCTGCACAAAGCGAATCTTAAACCGCTCGGGCTCGGTGTGCACAAACACCACGGGCTTGCCGTTGAGGTCGGTGATGGCCGAGGTGGGGACCACCAGTTGGGGCTTGCCGCCGCCGGTCTGGCCCACCACCTGCACGTTCACGGCCTGGCCGGCGCGGTAGGCGCTGCCTTCCTGGGCGTCGAGCTCCAGCACTAGCTGGCGAGCTTGGTTCACGGGGTTCACCACGTTCGAGAAAACGACCAACCGGGCGGGCACGCCGGCCTGGCCCTGCAGGCCTTCTATGCGGAACACGGCCCCGGGCGTCACCTTGTCCAGGTCCTGGGCAAACACCTGGGCTTCGACGCGCAGCTTGCCCGGGTTGATGACCCGAAACAGCTCGTCGCCCTGGTTGACCTGCTGGCCCACGGCCAGGTTGAACACGTCCACCGTGCCGCTCACGGGCGAGGTGATGGACACGCGGCGCTGGCTGGCCTGGCCGTTGTAGATGCTGGCGTTCTGGCGGGCCTGGCGCAGGCGCAGCTCAGCGGCCACCACGTCCTTGCGGGCGGCGATGTCGGCGATGCTCTGCAGGCGGGCGTAGTCCTGCTGGGCGGCGCGCAGCTCGGCTTGGGCGTTGGCCCGCTCGGTGCTGAGGCCAATCTGCTGGGTGGCGTCCAGGGTTTGCTCGATGACAGCCAGCGTCTGCCCGGCCCGCACGGTCTTGCCTACCTGCGCGGCCAGGCTCACGATGCGTCCGGTCTGGGGCACCACAATGCGCCCTTCGCCCCCGGCCGCAGCCGACACCGTGCCGTAGAGCGTGGCCCGGCTGTAGGTGGTGGAGTACGCGGCCAGGTTGGTGCGTACCTTAAACAGAAACTGGCTTTCCTTGGGCAGCAGCACCTCGTCGGAGAGGGCCACACCGGTGCTGGCTTTGGCCGTGCCGCCGTGGTCTTCGCCGCCGTGCGCCTGCACCAAACCTGGGGGAGGGAGCAGCACCGTCAGTACCAGTCCCGCGGCGGCCGTAGCGGCCAGGATTTTATGCTTGGTTTTCATATCGGGGTAGCATTAAGGGAGGGGGGTGCGGCGGCTGGCGGTCAACGCCTGATCGGAAGTCTGGAGCACGGGCTCGGGACGGCGGCGGCGCATGAGCAGGACCGTAAGTCCAATGCCGAGCACAAAGGCCCCGACCAGGGCCAGGATGGTTTTCCAGGAGGAAAACAGCCCGGACGTTTCCGCGTGCGGGGCTTCGGCCACGGGCAGCTTTTCGCCTACTTTGATGCCTTCGAGCAAGAGCAAGTCGGCCGTCTCGCCGGCCACGATGTTGAGGGCGAAGCTGTAGGCCTTGTTGGCCGGAAACTGGCCTTCCACGAGGTACACGCCCGGCTCCTGCTCGGTCACGGCCCATTTCAGGGTGGCATCTTCCGGGGTGGTGAGCGTGAGCTTCGCGCCCTTGATGGGGGCGTTGGTGGCGTAGTCGGAGAGGAACAGGCGCAAGTCGGCGGGCTTACCCCCTTCCAGGGGCTCGTAGCGCAGCAGCGCCTCGAACTGCTCGGACAGGGCCGCCACGGAAAAGGAGGTAGCCCCGGCGGCGGTGCCGGCCTTGGGCCCGTCGCCGTGGTCCTCGCCCCCGTGGGCGTAGGCCATGCCACTGAGCAGCAGGCCCAGGAGCAAAATCAGCAGTTGTTTCATGTTATTCACCCCGCAGGTAGTTAAGTTCGATGAGGGCCTGGCGGTAGTCCCGGATGGTCGTCAGGTAGGTATTCTGAATGGCAAAGGCCTGGTTCAGGCTCAGAATGAGCTGCAGGTAGCTCACTTCCCCGGCCCGGAACAGGCGCTGGGACTGGCTGATGATGGCCCGCGACTGCGGCAGGCCGGTTTGCTCGTAGTAGCCGAGCGAGGCCGAGAATTTGCGCGTATCGACCAGGGCCTGCTGGTACTGGGAGCTCAGCTCCAGGCGCTGGGCCTGCAGCTGGTAGCTGGCGGCCTGGGAGCGGGCCGTGGCCGCCTGCAGCTGGGAGCGGTAGGTCCAGAACCAGATGGGCACCGACAGGCCGAACTGAAAGCGGTAGCGAATAGGCGAGTTTTCGAAGCCCTGGTTTTGATAGCCCACGGTAAGCGCCGGCGTGCGGCGGGCGCGTACCAGGCTGATGCCCGACTGGCTCAGGGCTACGTTTTGGGTGGCAGCGGCCAGCGTGGGGCTGCGCACGAGCGCCGTGCTGTCTTCGCCGGGCAGGCCCGCGAGAAGTGCGGTGCCGGTTTGGGCCAGCTCCGCGCCGGTGCGGCTCAAATCGGTGCTGGTGGTCAGCGCTTCGGAGGGGCGACCGAGCAATAGGCCCAAGCGGCGCTGGGCGGCCTGCCGGTCGGCGGTGGCTTGCTGCAGCAGCACGGTCACCTGCCGGGCTTCGGCGTCGGTGCTGATGCGCTGCAGCGAGGTGACTTCGCCGGCCGTGAACAGGCGCTCGGTGGCCAGGCGCAGCACCCGGAACAAGCTGTCCTGGTAGGTGAGCTGCCGCACCTGGGCCTCGGCAAACTGCAGGGTCAGGTACGCCAGGCGCGTGTCGCGCAGCACGCTGGCCCGGCTCACGTCGCGGTTGCGCTCGGCCAGGGTAATGCCGGCCTGCGCCACGCGGGACTGCTGGCGGTACACGTTGGGCAGGTCGATGGTTTGCACCACGCCCGGGGCCCACATCTCGCCCGTGGGCGCTGCGAACAGGAAATCCGGGTTGGCGGGGGCAAACGAGCCGCGCTTGAGGGCGCGCTGCTCCTCGATTTCCCGGTCGGACTGCCGCAGCCGGGGATGCCGGCGCAGGGTCTGGGCTTCGGCGCTGTCCAGGCTGACGACGGTTTGCGCCGCCGCCTCCTGCTGGCCAGCTCCCAGCAGCAAGCCGACCAGCATTGCCAGCCAATAGCGCCCGCGTTTCATTGTCAAAGACTTCATACAATCAGGTTAAATCCAGTCAGTGGGCCGCCTGCCGTTGCAGCAGCAAGCGGGCCGGACGGAGAGACGCCGGACGCTCAGCGTCCGGTACAGGGGCTCCGCCTATGACTTTTTCACGAGGGCCATGCCGCACTTGGGGCAGCTGCCGGGCTGGGCGCTGGCCGAGCCTTCGCAGTTCATGGGGCAGATGTAAGCCGCCGACACGGCGTTGCCGGCTTTGGCAGCCTTGTCGAGCTTCTCAAAGCGGGCGCTGAGCGAGCTGCCGTTGGCTTTCAGGCTCACGATGGCCGTGCGCAGGGTGGTGCCGGCGGGCACGGCGGCCACGAAATGGTCGCCGGTGGGCGTCAGCTTCACACTGGTGGTTTTGCCCGCTGTGCTCAGCAGCATGGCCGTGCCGGTAGCGCGGGTCAGCGGCAAGGTTTTTTCATTGGCGTCGAGCAGGTACACGTGCACTTCGCTGGCCTGCTGCACCAACTCGATGTGGTACTTGCCGGCTGTGCGCACGGTGCCGCCGTGGGGCGATTTGTGGGCGTGGGATTCGCCGGCGGCCTTGTGGCCGTGGGCGGCGGTGCCGGGCTTGTGGCTGTGCTGAGCGGCAACGGTGAGCGGGGCGGCCAGCAACAGGGCGGCGGCGAGAATGTGTGAAATCTTCATGGGAGGGGGGGTGGGAATGTTAAAAGTTGGCGTTGCCTTTGGGCTACATTTTGTCGGCGTTCTTCTGGTGCCAGTCTTTGAGCTGCTGGATTTCCTTTTCCTGGGCGTCTATCATCATCTGCGCCATCTGCTTGAGATTGGTGTCCTTGCCGTGGGCCAGTTCGGCTTTGGCCATGTCCACGGCGCTCTGGTGGTGCACCGTCATGAGCATGTTGAAGTTCATGTCGGGGTCAGCCACCGTTTTGGGCATGTTTTGCATCATGCCATCCATCGACCCCTTCATCTTGCTGGTGAAGGGGTCGGCGGGGTCATTGGGCTTGTAGTTGGTTGGCGCGCTGTCGAGGCGGGTGGCTGCGGCTTCCAGTGCGGTGATTTCCTTGAGCTGGTCGGCTTTGATTTTCTCGGCCATCTGGCGCATGGTGGCGTCTTTGCCGTCGCGCAGCTGGATGTCGGCCATCACGACCGCGCCCTTGTGGTGCTCGAGCATGTGGTGGGCAAAGTCGTGGTCGGTGTTGCCCTTGGGCTTGCCGGCGTGCATCTTTTGCATCATCTCGTTCATGGCCACCAACTGGGGCGAGTCCCCACCCGCGGCGCTGCCCGTGGCCCCGGCGGAGTGGTCCATGCCGGCCATGTCACCGGAGGCAGCGCCTTCCGTGGTGGTCGTTTCGGTGGTCGTAGCCGTCGAATCGGCGGCCTTGTCGCTGTTGCAGCCGGCAACCAGCAGGGAGCCCGAGCAGAGGGCGGCGAGGAAAAAAGCGGACTTTTTCATGGGTTTGGTTGGGTCAGTGGAAAAATGAAAGGGGAGACAGCGATGTAATTAGGCCTTCACGTTGATGGTGAAGTCGCCGGTGTGAATCTTGCCCGCGTGGTTGAACTGCAGGAAGACGCGGTACAGGCCGGGCTTTTCGAAGTTGGTGTTGAAGCCGATGTTCGGGCCCTTGTCGGCCTGGTCGTTGGGGTGCACGTGCAGGTACTGCTCGGTGTCCTCGCTGATGACCACCACGTGGCCCAGAGCGCCGAGGTAGTTGGCCAAATCCGTCACGGGCTGACCATCTTTGCTGATGTTAATCTTCATGCCCAGCAGCTGGCCGACCTTCAGGTCTTTGTCGAAGGAGAGGGTGGCCTTATACCCGTCCTTGTCCCACTGCATGTCGTCGTTCTTGAACTTGACTGGGGCATACGCTGCGCCCTTCACCGTGAGCGGCTGCCGGCCCAGCTGGTGGCCCGAGCCGGTGGGCGTGTAGTCCTGAAACAGCACGTAGTCGCCGCCCTTGGGGAAGGTGTACTGCACTTTGTAGTCGCCGGCCGCGGTATACTCGGGGTGCTCGTGGTAGAACTGGCCGAGGTCTTTGCTGACGATGATGAGGTGAATCTTCTTTTCGTGCACCACGTCCAGGGGCACGGGCGCCGAGCCTTTGCCCGTCTCCACGGGCGTGAAGGCCAGCGTGGTGGGCTGGCCAGCGGTGACCTGCGAGGGGGTGGGCACCAGCTTCATGTCGTAGGTTTTGCCGTTGGCCACCTTGTCGCTGTGCTCCAGGTTCATGCCGCACTTGGGGCACTTCTCCCCTTCCTTGGTGCTGGTCACCTCGGGGTGCATGGGGCAGGCGTAGGTGTGGCCGCCGCCGTGCTCGGCGGTGCCTTCGGCCGGGCCGTTGGTGGGCGTGGTGACGGTGTCGGCGGTTTTGCTGGACTCGGTTTCGGACGAGCAGCTAACTGTGGTGAGCAGGCCGGCCAGGGCCAGCAGGGAAAGCGGTATGCGGTACATAAAAGGGGAATGGGGGTTGAACTTGTAAGGGTGCTGGCTTTAGCAAGCCAGGGCTCTCAGCGCGGCCTTAGGCCTGCCACTGCTGCCAGAGCACAAAGCCCAGCACGGCAGCTACCGCCGCGTAGAGCAGATAGGAAAGCAGGCGACGAACCGGGCCTTTGGGAGCGGGTGCGCCGGCTTCTTCGCAACAATTTTTCATTGTTAGGCGAGGGTAAAACCAGGAAGATGAGGGAGGGGTGGCGCAACGGGGCGCCGGGCGGACACGACAACGCAAAGGCCCGCCCCGGACATAGCAGAGCTATGCCAAGGCGAGCCTAGTGCGCGTCAAACCAATCAGACCGTGAGGGACTGAATAAAGATTCGGATGTCGGGTATTTTGGGGGGCAGGTGCTCGCGGAGCACCAGAACGACCGAATGGGTGCGGTCCCACTGTCCGGCAGCGGGCCGGAAAAAGAAGTCGCTGCTGGCCGGCAGCAGGGCCGGCGCGGACGCGAGCAGCTGCTTTTCGCCGGGCGTCGCAAGCGACTTGAGGATAGCGGCCGAGTTGTCCTGGCAGCAGTCGTCCTGTCCCGTAGGCTTGGAACTGTGCTGGGCATGATCGTGCTTGGCCTTCGTTGACTTCTGCTGGGCCGGGGCTTTGTCGTGCCCATGACAGCCGGGGTGCGAAGGCTTCTCTACGGCAATAGCTTTCGCCACCGGCGCGGGTGCGGCCAGCACTGGGTTGATGGTAGCGCAGTAGCACTGGCCCACGAACACGTTGACGAAGACGAGCAGGAAGCTCGTCGCCAGCAAACGGCGGAAGGGGAACAGGCTACGGAACATGAAAGGCGCTAAGCAACCGCAAAAGTAGACTTCTCCACGAAAAGGCGGTACCGCCTATTTACCCCGTTTCCAACGAAAGAGTTTCCCAACGGTCCGCAGCCTGCTTTCACGTAGCGGGCCTAAGTGGCTGGGAATGGTTATTTGCTAGCTTTTGCTGGATGGTACTGCTAAAAGCGCGACAGCCTCGACCGCAAAATTATGCAAGGTCTAAACATGATTATGTAAATCACAATCGGTGATTAATGACCGTTTACATCAAAAACAGGTCGCGCTCAGCTTTTCTACTTCAATGCTTCATGGGCATGCCGACGGGTGCTTTGCCCTTGCCGAGCAGGTTGAGGGCGGCCCGAAAACCGGCGGCTAGCTGCGCGGCGGGGCCGCGGCCGTAGTAGTGCAGAAACATCATGCGGGGCTGGTCGAAGAGCATGTGGTTGTGCACGGCCACGACTTCCAGGTTGTGCGCCCGAAGGGCTTTGATAACCGGGTTTACTTCGCTCTCCAACATGGCAATGTCTCCAGCAATGTGCGCGTCGGCTTGCTTGCCGGCAAACGCGGCCCAGGAGTTCAGGCCGATGGCGGCGGTCATTTCGGTCCCCATCATCAGGGACTGCAGGTCGGCCCGCCCTACGGTGTATTTGTAGGTAGGTCCGTTCACGACTCCTTGGTAGCCTACCAGCTTATCCAGCGCCGGCAGGTCGAACAGTTCCTTACCCGTGGGTGGGCCGGCGCTGGGCGTGGCGTTGTTGCCCGGCTGAACGGGGGCGGTAGCGGCAGCGGGCTTGGGCTGATTGGCTGGCAGCAACTTGGAGTCCCTGAGGGCCGCGGCAAACTTCTGGGCCAACTCGGCCGGGGCGCCCATGCCGTGGATATGCATATAGAAGATGCGCGGCTCCTCGTAGAAAAAGTGGTTGTGCACGGCTCCGATTTCCAGGCCCTGGGCCAGCGCGGCCGACATGAGAGGGTTCACTTCCTCCTGCAGCAGCACCGTGTCGCTCATGAGCATGGCGGACTTGCCGTCCAGCGTGTGCTTGATGGCCACCCAGCCCCCAAAGCCGAAGGCAATGGGCACGGGCTCCCCCTTGATGGTCACCTTCAAGTCGTTGCGCGGCAAGGGCGTGCTGTGCGTGGCCTGGGCGTCTACGTAGGTGCCTTTTTTGCCCATGGCCGTCTCAATGGCCGCGATTTCAGCAGCCGTCAGCGCCGGGGTTTTGCCGGCCGCTGCCGGAGCGGCTGCCTCCCCCGCAACCGGTAGCGTACCCAGTAGCACGGGGGTGGTGGCCAAAGCGGCCGTCTTCAGCCAGTCGCGGCGGGTAAAGCGGGAATCAGTCATAGGGTAAAGTGAATTGGCCGTTCCCGGCGTTTTTACTAGCCGCCTACGTAGGGCAGCCGCAGAAAGTGCGGCCGGCTGGCTTCGGCCTTACCGCTACTGGACGCCAGCAGCACTACAAATTATGCAAGTTTGAAGAGGGATTTCGTACTAACTCCGGCGTGAACTCCCCGTTCCTTTGTATGGATAGTTCAAGGCTTTACGGAAGTGCCTAACCACTCCCGGCCGGCTAGTAACCCAGTGAATTTTATGGAACCTACCACCAAGACCGAAACCCTCGACATTGAAGGCATGACCTGCGCCTCGTGCGCGTCCTTCGTCGAGAAGTCCCTGACCCGCACGCCTGGCGTGCAGCGGGCCATGGTCAACTTCGCCACCGAAAAAGCGACTATCGACTACCTGCCTGCGCAGGCCAGCCCCGCCACCTTAAAAGAGGCAGTGGTTAATGCGGGCTATGGCGTCACCGAGCGGGCTCCCGATACGTCAGCCGCGGACCGGCAAGCGGAAATCGACCAGCAGAAGGCCCTGGCCTACGTTAAGCTCAAGCGCCGCTTCTGGGTGGCGACGGTGCTGGCCATCATCATCATGCCGCTGAGCATGCTCATGCTCTGGCCCGCGATGATGGCCCGCGTCAACATGCAATGGCTGAACTACGGCCTGCTGGTGCTGACTCTGCCCGTGCTGCTCTATAGTGGGCGCGAGTTCTTCACCTCGGCCTGGAACGGGTTCAAGCACCGGGCCGCCAACATGGACACGCTGATTGCCGTGGGCACGGGGGCTGCCTTTCTCTACAGCCTCGCGGCCACCGTGGTGCCGGGCTGGTTTATGCGCCGGGGCATCATGCCTGAGGTGTACTACGACACGACGGCCACCATCATTGCCCTAATTCTGCTGGGCAAGGTGCTGGAGCTGCGCGCCAAGACGCAGACCTCGGCGGCCATCAAGGCCCTGATGGGCCTGCAGGCCAAAACGGCCCGCGTGGTGCGGCCCGACGGCCAGGAAGTGGACGTGCCCATTGAACAGGTGCAGCTAAACGACCTCGTCGTGGTGCGCCCCGGTGAAAAGGTGGCCACCGACGGCGTTATCGAAGAAGGTACTTCGGCCGTGGACGAGGCCATGCTCACGGGCGAAAGCCTGCCGGTGGAGAAGAAGACCGGCGACCCGGTGTTTGGGGCTACCCTGAATAAAACCGGCTCCTTCCGCTTCCGGGTAACCAAGGTAGGGGCCGACACCATGCTCTCGCAGATTGTGAAGCTGGTGGAAGACGCCCAGGGCAGCCGCGCGCCCATTCAGCGGCTGGCCGACAAGGTCAGCGCCATCTTCGTGCCCACGGTGGTGGTCATTGCCATTCTGACGTTTGTGCTGTGGTTCGACCTGGCGCCCGTGGAAGCCCGCTTGCCGCTGGCCCTGGTCAACTTCGTGGCCGTACTCATCATTGCCTGCCCCTGCGCGTTGGGCCTGGCCACACCCACGGCCATCATGGTCAGCACCGGCAAGGGCGCCGAGCACGGCGTGCTGATTCGCAACGCCGAGGCCTTGGAAAAAGCCCACCAGGTCAACACCGTGCTGCTCGATAAAACCGGCACCATCACCCGCGGCGAACCGGCCGTGACGGACTTTGTGCCCGCCGAGGGACAGGACGCGGCCCAGCTGCTGCAGGTAGTGGCCGCCGTGGAGCGGCAAAGCGAGCACCCGCTGGCCGAAGCCGTGGTGCGCTACGCCGATGCCCAGCACGCCCCGGCCATTCCGGCCACGGGTTTCCAGGCCATTGAGGGCAAAGGAGCGCAGGCATCCGTCAACGGGCAGGCCGTGCTCATCGGCAACTTCCGCCTGCTCGACGAGGCTGGTATTTCGCTCTCGCCCACCGTGCGCCGGCAAGCCGACGAGCTGCTGGGCCAGGCCAAAACGGTGCTCTACGTCGCCGTTAACAAGCAAGCTGTGGGCCTGATCGGCGTGGCCGACACCGTGCGCGACACGTCGGCCGCCGCCATCAAGCGGCTGCAGGGCATGGGCATCGAGGTGGTGATGATGACCGGCGACAACCCCCAGACCGCCGCCCAGGTGGCCGGTCAAGTAGGCATCAAGCGCTACTTCGCTGAGGTGCTGCCCAGTGGCAAGGCCGGTAAAGTCAAGGAGCTGCAGGCCGAGGGCCGGGTGGTGGCCATGGTAGGCGACGGCATCAACGACGCGCCCGCGCTGGCCCAGGCCGACATCGGTTTGGCCATGGGTGGCGGCACCGATGTGGCCATGGAAGCGGCCGGCATCACGCTCATGCGGTCCGATTTGCAGGGCGTGGTCACGGCCATTGAGCTCTCGCGCCAGACAATTCGCACCATCAAGCAGAACCTGTTTTTTGCCTTCATCTACAACACCCTGGGCATTCCCGTGGCAGCGGGGTTGCTCTACCCCTTCTTCGGTATTTTGCTCTCACCCATGCTCGCGGCCGGCGCCATGGCCCTGAGCTCGGTGTCGGTGCTCACCAATTCGCTGCGTCTGCGCAGCTTCTCCCCCGCTAAAAACTAAGCTATGGATACCGCCGAAATCATCGTGACCCTGACGGGACTGGCCCTGTCGGCCTTTGTCATCTGGTACTTCTTTTTCTCTGCCCGCCAGACCGCCAGCGCCGTTTCCACCTCCAGCGGGGTGCAGGAAGTGGACATCACCGTCAAGGGTGGCTACTCCCCGGACGTCATCGAAGTCGAGCGCGGCAAGCCCGTGCAACTGAGCTTTTACCGCGACGAGGAAAACAGTTGCTCGGAAGAGCTGCTGATGCCCGACTTCAGCATCCGCCGCGACTTGCCGGCCTTTAAGACGACGCTGGTAGAGTTGCTGCCCCAGCAGGCCGGTACCTTTACGTTTACCTGCGGCATGGGCATGCTGCGCGGTAGCCTGGTCGTAAAATAGATGCCGATTATGAACTCCCAACTCCGCTCCGGCTTCTCGCTGCCCGCCCCCGGCACCCACCGGCTGCTGATTAAAAACATGGTGTGCCCGCAGTGCATCCGGGTGGTGACGGAAGACCTGACGGCCCTGGGCCTGCAGGTGCACCGCGTGGTGCTGGGCGAGGCCGACGTGACGACTGCCGACGGCCAGGCGCCGGACTTGGAGCCCGTGCGCACCAGCCTACAGGCCGCGGGCTTTGCCCTGCTCGAAGACCCGCGGGCCCAGCTCGTGGAGCAGATTAAGACCCTGCTGGTGACGCTGATTCATTACCCTGAGCCGGGCCCGCGTCTGCTCACCTACTCGGATTACCTGGTCCAGCACCTGGGGCGCGACTACCACTACCTGTCGCACCTGTTTTCTTCGGAGGAAGGCCTGACCATTGAGAAGTTCATCATCCGCCAGAAGGTGGAGCGGGCCAAGGAGCTCATCGGCTACGGCGAGCTGACCATTGCCCAGGTGGCCGGACAGCTCGGCTACAGCTCCCCGGCCCACCTCTCGCGGCAGTTTGGGCAGGTCACGGGCCTGACGCCCTCGGAGTTTCAGCGGCTC